>NZ_JBHJVY010000003.1:0-1877353 GCF_042266325.1 Nocardia sp. NPDC056100 | reverse complement strand
CCGGGGCCCCCCACCCGTAGGTAACGCCCCCGCCGGGGTTGGGGGGGGGGCCCCCCCGCCACGCCCCCCCCCGGGGGGTTCATTGTGGGGGGTTTGGGGGGCCCGCCCCCCAAACCCCCGGCCATGTCCCGGGTGGGGCTGTGCCCCAACCGGTTCCGTTACTTGTTGCTGAAGTTGGCCGGGCGCTTCTCGACGAAGGCCGCCATGCCTTCCTTCTGATCCTCGGTGGCGAACAGGGAGTGGAAGACGCGGCGTTCGAAGCGCAGGCCCTCGGTGAGGGTGGTTTCGAAGGCGCGGTCGACCGCTTCCTTGGCGATCATGACCGAGGGCAGCGACATGGACGCGATGGTCTCGGCGACCTCGAGGGCGGTCGCGACCAGGTCGGCGGCCGGGACGATGCGCGAGACCAGGCCCGCGCGCTCGGCCTCCTCGGCGTCCATATTGCGGCCGGTGAGGATGAGATCCATGGCCTTGGCCTTACCGACGGCGCGGGTGAGGCGCTGCGAGCCGCCCATACCGGGGATGACGCCGAGTTTGATCTCGGGCTGGCCGAATTTGGCGGTGTCGGCGGCAAGCAGGATGTCGCACATCATGGCGAGTTCGCAGCCGCCACCGAGGGCGTATCCCGCGACCGCGGCGATGATGGGCTTGCGGAAGGCGACGAGGCGGTCCCATCCGGCGAAGTGGTCGGTGAGGAACATATCCATGTACGACTTCTCGGACATCTCCTTGATGTCCGCACCGGCCGCGAATGCCCGCTCGGAGCCGGTGAGCACGACCGCGCCGATCTCGTTGTCATTCTCGAGCTCGTCGAGGGCCGCCGAGATATCGGTCAGGACCTGCGAGTTCAGCGCGTTCAGAGCCTTCGGCCGGTTCAGCGTGATGAGGGCGACGCGGCCTTTACGCTCCAGCAGAATCGTCTCGAAGTCGGTCACGCCTGTTCTCCTCCAGATCGGGTACGAATATCGGTGACGATAGCCGAGAAATCCTTGCCCGCTTCGTCCTGGTTGAAGCGCTGGTAGATCTCCGCGGCAAGCAAACCGATCTGTCCGTCAACCCCATTGGCCTGCAGGGCATTGGCCGCGAGGCCCAGATCCTTGCTCATCAGCGCCGTGGCGAAACCGGGCTGGTAATCGTTGTTGGCCGGGCTGGTCGGCACCGGACCGGGCACCGGACAGTACGAGGTGAGCGCCCACGACTGCCCCGACGCGGTGGACACCACATCGAAGAACTTGTCATGCGTCAGCCCCAGCTTCTCACCGAGCACGATGGCCTCGGAGAGCCCGATCATGGAGATGCCCAGGATCATGTTGTTGCAGATCTTGGCGGCCTGGCCGACGCCCGCACCGCCGCAGTGCACGACCTTGCCACCCATGACGTCCAGCAGCGGCAGGGCGGCGGCGAAATCGGCGTCCGCGCCGCCCACCATGAAGGTGAGGGTGCCCGCCGCCGCGCCCGCGACACCGCCCGAGACGGGGGCGTCCAGGGCCCGATGTCCCGCTGCCACAGCGAGTTCCGCGGCGGCCTTGGCATCGCCGACGTCGATGGTGGAGCAGTCGACGAACAGCGTGCCCGGCTTGGCGGCGGACAGCACATCGTTGTAGAGGTCGAGCACGATGCGGCCGTTGGGCAGCATGGTGATGACGATCTCCGATTCGGCCACGGCCGCAACGGGTGTCGCGACGACGGTGGCACCGTCGGCCCGCGCCTGATCCTGTGCGGCGGGCACCGGATCGTATGCGAGAACCTCGTATCCGGCTTTCACCAGGTTGGCCGCCATCGGGCCGCCCATATGGCCGAGGCCGAGAAACCCTACCCTGCTGATCTTTTCAGAGCTCACTGTTGATCCTTCGGTGTGGCCAAACCCAATTCGCGATCGCCGAGCGCGCCGAAGTAGGCGTCCACATCGGCGTCGGTGACATCCGCGAGTGTCGCGGGCTGCCACTTCGGGTTGCGATCCTTGTCGATGACCTGGGCGCGAATGCCCTCCACCAGGTCATGGGTGTTCAGCGAGGCGGCCGAGACCCGGTACTCCCGGTTCAGCACCGCCTCGAGGCTGTCGGCCTTGCGCGCCTCGCGCAGCGACCGCAGCGTGACTTTCAGCGCCACAGGCGATTTCGACAGCACATCGGCGGCGGCCTGGGCGGCCTCGGCACGCCCGTCGGTCTGCAGCCGGTGCACGATCTCCTCGACGGTGTCCGCGCCGTAGCAGTAGTCGATCCAGTCGCGCTGGGCGATGAATTCCGACACAGGTGCGGGCTGTGCGAATTTCGCGATGGCGTCATCCGCGCTCAGGGTGCCGAGCGCTTCCAGCAGTGCCGGAAGGTGTTCGGACGGTACGAAGGCGTCGGCGAATCCGGCGGCGATGGCGTCACCGGCGGTCATGCGCGCGGTGGTGAGCGCGACGTGCGTGCCGATCTCGCCGGGTGCGTGCGCGAGCAGGTAGGTGCCGCCCACATCCGGGATGAAGCCGATACCCGTCTCGGGCATGCCGATCTTGGAGCGTTCGGTGACGATGCGGTGCGAGGCGTGCCCGGACAGGCCGACGCCGCCGCCCATGACGATGCCGTCCATGATCGCGACGTACGGCTTGGCGTAGCCGCCGATGAGTGCGTTCAGGATGTATTCGTCCCGCCAGAACCGCCCGCTGGGCGAATCGGCGGCGGTCCACGGTGAATCATGATGAGCCACAGCGTTCTTGGCATCGGTGTGGATGGCGACGATATCGCCGCCCGCGCACAGGCCGCGCTCCCCCGCGCCGGTGAGCACCACGGTGCGCACCTCGTCATCGGTCTCCCAGGCACGCAGCGCGTCCAGAATGGCCAGCGCCATCGGGTGATTCAGCGCGTTGATCGCCCGGGGCCGGTTGAGCGTGATCAGGCCGAGGCCGTCGCGCTTACCGATCAGCACCTCGGGTTCTGCGTTGTCACTCATGCTGCTCCTACCACCGAGCGGGCGACTACGACCCGCATGATCTCGTTCGTGCCTTCCAGAATCTGATGCACCCGCAGGTCGCGGACGATCTTCTCGATCCCGTATTCGGCCAGGTAACCGTAGCCACCGTGGAGTTGCAGGGCCTTGTTGGCCACCTCGAATCCGGCGTCGGTGGTGAACCGCTTGGCCATGGCGCAGAGTTCGACCTTGTCGTCGGCGTCGGCGTCCAGGGCGGCGGCGGCCCGCCACAGCAGGGTGCGGGCGGCTTCCAGGGAGGTGCGCATATCGGCGAGTTCGAATTGCAGCGCGGTGTTGTCGAGCAGCCGCGCGCCGAACGCCTTGCGCTGTGCCAGATAGCTGACGGTCTGATCCATGGCCGCCTGTGCGCCGCCGAGCGAGCAGGCGGCGATATTGAGCCGTCCGCCATTGAGCCCGTTCATGGCGATGCGGAAGCCATTGCCCTCGGAGCCGAGCAGGTTGGCCGCGGGCACCCGGGCATTGTCGAGGATGACCTGCCGGGTGGGCTGCGCGTTCCAGCCCATCTTGCGCTCGTTCGCGCCGAAGGACAGTCCGGGGGTGTCGGCGGGCACGATGAAGGCCGAAATCCCGCGCGCCCCATTGTCTCCGGTGCGCGCCATGATCACGTAGACATCACTGCTGCCCGCGCCGGAGATGAATTGCTTGACGCCCGTGAGCAGATAGTCGTCACCGTCGCGAACGGCCTTGGTGCTCAGGGCCGCCGCGTCCGAGCCGACGCCCGGTTCGGTGAGCGCGTAGCTGGCCAGCAGATCCATCGAGGTCAGCCCCGGCAGCCACCGATTGCGCTGCGCCGCATCGCCGTAACTGTCGATCATCCACGAGGCCATATTGTGGATGGAGATGTAGGCGGCGATGGCGGGGCAGCCGGTGGAGAGCTGTTCGAAGATGCGCACGGCATCGAGCCGCCGCAGTTCCGATCCGCCCACATCCTCGCGGACGTAGATGCCGCCGAGGCCGAGCTGCCCGGCCTTGCGCAGTACGTCCACCGGGAAGTGCTTGCGCTCATCCCATTCCAGCGCATTGGGCGCGAGCAGCTCGTCGGCAAAGGAGCGGGCGGTCGCGGTGATCGCCTTTTCGTCTTCGTCGAGTGTGAACATCGTCAGTCCATGGTCGGGATGACGAAGGCGTTGCTCTCCTTGAGGCCGGAGGGCCAGCGCTGGGTCACCGTCTTGGTCTTGGTGTAGAAGCGGATCGAGTCCGGGCCGTGCTGGTTGAGATCGCCGAAGCCGGACCGCTTCCAGCCGCCGAAGGTGTGGTACGCGATCGGCACCGGAATCGGGACGTTGATGCCGACCATGCCGACCTGCACGCGAGCGGCGAAGTCGCGGGCGGTATCGCCGTCGCGGGTGAAAATCGCTACGCCATTGCCGTATTCGTGCTCATTCGGCAGGCGCAGCGCCTCTTCGTAATCCTTGGCGCGCACGATGGTGAGCACCGGACCGAAGATCTCTTCCTTGTAGATGCGCATGTCCGGGGTGGCGCGATCGAAAAGCGTCGCACCCGCGAAGAATCCCTCTTCGCCGCCCTCGACCACCAGGCCGCGCCCGTCGATGACCAGTTCCGCGCCCTCGTCGACGCCGATCTGCACGTAGTCGTTGACGCGGTCCACGCCGTCCTGTCCGACCAGGGGACCGAAGTCCGCGCCCGGATCATCGGAGAGGCCGACATTGAGCTTGGCGATGCGTTCGATCAGCTTGTCGCGCAGGCGATCCGCGGTCTCCTCACCGACCGGCACCGCGATGGAGATGGCCATGCAGCGCTCGCCCGCGGAGCCGTAGCCCGCGCCGATGAGCTGATCGGCGACATCGTCCAGATCGGCGTCCGGCATGACGATGGCGTGGTTCTTGGCCCCGCCGAAGCACTGCGCGCGCTTACCGTTGGCGGTCGCGGTCTCGTAGATGTACTGCGCAATCGGGGTGGACCCGACGAAGCCGACGGCCTTGATGCGATCGTCGTTCAGCAGTGTGTCGACGGCTTCCTTACCGCCGTTGACCACGTTGAACACGCCCGGGGGCAGTCCGGCCTCGAGGAACAGTTCGGCCAGTCGCAGCGGTACCGAGGGATCGCGCTCGGATGGCTTGAGCACGAAGGCGTTACCGCACGCCAGCGCCGGTCCGGCCTTCCAGAGCGGGATCATGGCCGGGAAGTTGAACGGGGTGATGCCCGCGACGACGCCGAGCGGCTGGCGCATGGAGTAGACGTCGATACCGGTGCCCGCGCTCTCGGTGTATTCACCCTTGAGCAGATGCGGTATGCCGGTGGCGAATTCGATGACCTCGAGGCCGCGCTGGATATCGCCCTTGGCGTCCGGGATGGTCTTGCCGTGTTCGCTGGACAGCAGTGCGGCGAGCGAATCCATCTCGTCCTGCACCAGGGTCAGGAACTTCATCAGCACGCGGGCGCGCTTCTGCGGGTTGTACGCGGCCCACACCTGCTGCGCCTCGGCGGCATTGGCGATGACGGCCTCGACCTCGGTCTTGGTGGCCAGCGGCACCCGCGCCTGCACCTGTCCGGTGCTGGGATTGAAGACGTCTCCGAATTTGCCGGAGGTCCCGGCCACGTGCTGACCGCCGATGAAGTGCGTGAGTTCGCGAACCATGCCAGTCCTGTCTCGATGTCACCGCGTGGTCCACGCGGTCTTAGGTCACCATATAGTTGGACATCCATCTATTTCCAGAGATGTTGCTGTGGCGGATCTCACGTCACTTTTGATTTGACGTCCTACTATTGGGGTATCAACTGTGCGGCCGTAGACGCGGAGGATTCCCATGGCCGATCTGCATGTTCCAGCGAACCCGGTGCGGTTCGTGACCTCGGCGGCGCTGTTCGACGGCCATGACGCGGCCATCAACATCATGCGCAGAATCCTGCAGGGGCAGGGGGCCGAGGTGATTCACCTCGGACATAACCGCGCCGTGCGTGAGGTGGTGGACGCGGCGGTCAGCGAGGATGTGCAGGGCGTCGCGGTCAGCTCGTATCAGGGCGGGCATATCGAGTACTTCGAGTACCTGGCGACCGCGCTGCGCGAGGCCGGGGCCGGGCACGTGCGCATCTTCGGCGGGGGCGGCGGGGTGATCATTCCGGCGGAGATCGAACGGCTCGCGGCCGCCGGGGTCACCATCTTCTCCCCGGAGGACGGGCAGCGACTCGGCTTGCCCGGCATGATCAATCAGCTGATCGCGGGCTGCGATGTGGATCTGTCCACCACGCCCGCACCGGTGGAGGCGGTGCTCAGCGGGGATCGGGCGGCGCTGGCACGGGCGCTCACCTGTTTGCAGCAGGACGCGCTACCCTCGGCGGATATGGCCGAGTTGACCGCCGCGGCGAGTGCGCGGCGGGTGCCCGTCCTGGGCATCACCGGCACCGGCGGGTCCGGAAAGTCTTCTCTCACCGATGAACTCGTTCGGCGGCTGCGCACCGATCAGCAGGACAAGCTGCGGGTGGCGGTGCTCGCGGTCGATCCGACGCGGCGGCGCGGCGGTGGTGCGCTGCTCGGTGATCGCATTCGCATGAACGCCCTCGACGGGGAGCGGGTGTACTTCCGTTCCCTCGCCACCCGGGGTGAGCGGGAGCTGCCGCAGAATATCGATCAGATGGTGATCGCCTGCAAGGCAGCGGGTTTCGATTTGATCGTGCTGGAGACGCCGGGTATCGGACAGGGTGACGCGGCGGTCGCCGAACACGTGGACGTCTCGCTCTACGTGATGACGCCCGAGTTCGGCGCGGCCTCCCAGCTGGAGAAGATCGACATGCTGGATTACGCGGATGTGGTGGCGGTCAACAAGTTCGAGCGGCGCGGCGCGGAAGACGCGTTGCGCGATGTGTCGCGGCAGTTGGTGCGCAACCGGGAGGCGTTCCACGCCCTGCCGGAGGATATGCCGGTATTCGGCACCAGCGCCGCGACCTTCAACGATGACGGGGTGACGGCGCTCTACCAGCATCTGAGCGGTCTGCTCGGCGAAAAGGGCCTGCCCTTGGAGTCGGGCGTGCTGCCCCGCGTCGACACCCGGTCCTCGACTCGGTTCGCGCAGATCATCCCGCCCGCGCGCGTGCGGTACCTGGCTGAGATAGCCGAGACCATCCGCGATTATCACGCCGCGACGGAGCGGCAGATCGTTGCGGCGCAACGGGTTCAGCGCGTGGAGCAGGTGCTCGCGGAACTGCCCGAGGACGCCGCCGTCGCGGATCTGCTCACCGATTCCAGGAAAGCGCTGTCCCCGGAGAATGCCGAACTGCTGGCCGCCTGGCCCGCGGTCGCCGAATCCTATCGGGGCGATGAGCAGGTCGTGCGCATCAGGGATAAGGAATTGCGCACGCGGCTGCGGCGGGAAACCTTGTCCGGCAGTTCGATTCCCCGCGTCGCGCTCCCCCGTTTCACCGATCACGGTGAGCTGCTGCGGTTCCTGCGGGCGGAGAATCTGCCGGGCCGGTTCCCGTTCACGGCCGGGGTGTTCCCGTTCAAGCGGGACAATGAGGATCCCGCGCGCATGTTCGCCGGGGAAGGCGATGCCTTCCGCACCAATCGGCGATTCAAGGTGCTGTCCGAACACGCTGACGCCAAACGACTTTCGACGGCCTTCGATTCGGTGACGCTGTACGGGCACGATCCGGCGGAACGCCCGGATATCTACGGCAAGGTCGGCACCTCGGGTGTTTCCATCGCCACGCTGGACGATATGAAGGCGCTGTACGACGGTTTCGATCTGGATGCCCCGAGCACCTCGGTATCGATGACCATCAACGGTCCCGCGCCGACGATTCTGGCGTTCTACCTCAATGCCGCGATCGATCAAGCGCTGGAACAGTTCTCGGCCGCGCAGGGTCGCGAGCCGACCGCCGAGGAGGCCGCGGACCTGCGCGCCCGGACGCTGTCCACCGTGCGCGGCACCGTGCAGGCGGACATTCTCAAAGAGGATCAGGGCCAGAACACCTGCATCTTCTCCACCGAATTCAGCCTGCGCATGATGGCCGATATCCAGGAATGGTTCGTACGCAACACCGTTCGCAATTTCTACTCGGTGTCCATCTCCGGCTATCACATCGCCGAGGCCGGGGCGAATCCCATCAGCCAGCTGGCCTTCACCCTGGCCAACGGATTCACCTATGTGGAGGCGTATCTGGCGCGCGGTATGGATATCGACGATTTCGCGCCGAATCTGTCGTTCTTCTTCTCCAATGGCATGGACGCGGAGTATTCGGTGATCGGCCGGGTCGCCCGGCGCATCTGGGCGGTGGCCATGCGGGATCGGTACGGGGCGAACGAACGGTCGCAGAAACTCAAGTATCACGTGCAGACCTCGGGCCGCTCACTGCACGCACAGGAGATGAGCTTCAACGACATTCGCACCACCTTGCAGGCGCTGATCGCGGTCTACGACAACTGCAACAGCCTGCACACCAATGCCTATGACGAGGCCGTCACCACCCCGACCGAGGAATCGGTGCGGCGCGCGCTGGCCATTCAGCTCATCATCAATCGCGAGTGGGGACTGGCGATGAATGAGAATCCGCTGCAGGGCAGTTTCATCATCGATGAGCTGACCGATCTGGTCGAGGAGGCGGTACTGCGCGAATTCGATCGGATCAGTGAGCGCGGCGGTGTGCTCGGGGCCATGGAGACCGGCTATCAGCGCGGCCGCATCCAGGATGAGTCGATGCTGTACGAGCGGCGCAAGCATGACGGCAGCCTGCCGCTGATCGGGGTGAACACCTTCCGCAATCCGCACGAGGAGGAGCACCGCGTCCTGGAATTGGCGCGCGGCACCGAACAGGAGAAGCAGTCGCAGCTGCACCGGGTGCGCGAGTTCACCGACCGCCATCGCGAGCAGGCCCCCGCCGCGCTGGCCCGGCTGGCCGAGGCGGCGAGTTCGGACGCGAATGTCTTCGACGCGCTCATGGATGCCGCGCGGGTGTGCACATTGGGTCAGGTCACCGACACCTTCTTCATGGTCGGCGGTCAGTATCGGCGCAATGTCTGAGGTGCGGCGACCGGCCTGACGCGTATTTACAAGAGCAGGTCGGCCGCCGCCGATACGCTCGGATTCGTGCAGGTAACAGGAACTTTCAGCGTCAAGTCATTCGTACCCACCGAGGTCGTCCCGGACCCGGCCGTCGCCACCGCCGTGCCCGTGGGCGTCGTCCAGATGGAGAAGCAGTTCGAGGGTGAGGTGGCGGGCCGCGCGGCGACCCTGTTCACCTCGGCCTTCGATCAGGCCGCCGGAGTCGGGACCTACGTGGCCATGGAATCGTTCGAGGGCGCGCTGGCGGGCCGGGCGGGCGCGTTCAATTTCGCGCATTCGGCGACCACCTCGGGCACCGATCGCAGCAATGAGTACTTCATCATCGTGCCGGGCAGCGGCACCGGCGAGCTGGCGGGCATCACCGGCACGGGCAGTATCACCGTCGACGCGGACGGCACCCATCACATCAGCTTCGAGTACGAACTCCCCTGATCGCGGCGGGTCAGGACTCCGGTTCGACGAAGGCGGCGAGCACGCTCTGCCCGATCTGCCGTTGAATCGGATCCGCCTCCGGGCCGAACATCTGCGCGTCGACCTCGACGGCCACCTGTTCGGCTCGGCGCAGTACGCGGGTGCCCTCCGCGGTGAGTTCGATGATCGAGGCGGATCCGGCGCGCGCGGTGCGATCGTGCACCAGGCCGTATGCCACCAGGGTTTTCACGCCGGTGTGCACGCTCTGCACGCTGACGCCGGACATGCGGGCGAGGTCGCTGAAGGACGCTCCGGGCCGCGCGGAGATATGCGCGAGCAGTCCGAATCTGGCGACGGTGAGGCCCAGCGGGGTGAGCGCGGTGTTGAGTTCGGTCTCGACGCGTTTGGCCAGGGTGAGCAGGACGATGCCCGCGCTGGTTATTCGCGGGCGGGGGCGGCCGTTCTCGGTGGTCACGGCTCCAGTCTCGCGTATGGACCGGTAATGGCCCGGGAGCCGTGCACTTTTCGCCGACCTTCAGTATGGTTGAAGGTGAGCCGGAAGCGGGCTATCCTTCGTGACCATGAGCGGATCTACTACAGATCGTAGTAATTCTATGGGCATGCCCCGGGTCTCCCGGCGCGGACTTTTCGGATCAGCCCTGGTGGCGGCGGGTGCGGCCACCGCGGGCGCGGTAGCCGGACGCATTACCGCACCTGCCGAAAACGATTCCCGCACAGTGGCTTTCCACGGCGTGCGACAGGCGGGCATCGCGACCACGGCACAATCGCACGCGCTGTTCCTGTCCTGCGATCTCGCGAGCCGGGATCGCGGGGTGCTGCGGGATCTGCTCGCCGCCTGGACCGAGACCGCGGCCGCGCTGACGGCGGGCGCCCGGGTGCCCGATAAGCCGGACAGCGCACCGGGATTCAGCGATCACACCGATTTCGCCACCGGGCTCGATCCGGCCCGGCTCACCATCACCTTCGGACTTGGTCCGGCGCTCTTCGAGGACTGGTCGGGGCTGGCGGATCGGCGGCCCCGGCATCTGGCGACCCTGCCGGAATTCGCGGGAGATCAATTGCGCCCCAGCTGGACCGGCGGCGACATCATGGCGCAGATCTGCGCCGATGATCCGCAGATTGTCAGCCACGCCTTTCGCGCGCTGCGCGCCCGCATGCCCGGTCTCGGCAATCTGCGCTGGACCCAGCACGGTTTCCTGAGTCGGCCCGCGGGCGGCGGCACCCCACGAAATATGTTCGGGCACAAGGACGGTACCGCGAACCCGGTGGCCGGTACCGCCGAATTCGACGCGGCCGTCTGGGCGAACGCGCCCGAGGAACCCGAATGGTTCCGGGGCGGAACGTATCTGGTGTTCCGCAAGATCCGCATGAGCACCGCCGAATGGGACATGCTGTCGCGTCCGGAGCAGGATCGGATCATCGGGCGGCGGCGCGATGACGGATCGCCATTGACCGGCGGTGCCGAATTCGATCCGGTGGATCTGAACGCCCGCGCGGCGAACGGGGAGCCGATCATTCCGGCGGACGCGCATGTGCGGCTGGTGCACGGTATCCCCATGCTGCGGCGCGGCTACAGCTACGACTACGGCACGCTGGTGGCCACCAGTGCGACCACCGCCGCACCGGCCCCGGAAGCCGTTCCCGCACACGATCATCCCGAGGGCACCGCCCCGAATCACACGCACGGCGGGCATGCCCAGCTCGATGCCGGACTGCTGTTCGCGGCGTATATGAACAATCCGCCGGAGCAGTTCATCCGGGCGCAGCGCCTGCTGGCGGCGAGCGATCGGCTCAATACCGTGGTGCAGCACACCGGTAGCGCGATATTCGCCATGCCGCCCGGAATCGCGTCCGGCGAATCGATCGGAGCCGGGCTGCGACTGTGACCGCCCGGCACCCGGACGCCTCCGGCTGTTTCCGGTGCCGCTACCCGATTTCGGCGTTTCCGGATGCGGCGCGTGAAACAATCCGCTGCAGGTCGATCCGGACGGAAGGGACATCATGGACCTTGCGGGCATGACAGTCGTCGATGCGCATATCCACCAGTGGGATCCGCTGACCACACCGCGCGAATTCAGCGGGCTCGCCAAACTGTTCCACTACGTGCCCGTTCCCATCGATTGGGCCAAACGACTGGCTCCCAAGCGGGATCGCGAATTCGTCGGCGACCCGGAACCGTTCGTCCATCCGTATCTACCCGCCGACTACCGCACCAATGCCGGGGATGTTCCGGTCGAGGGCATCGTGCACATCGAGGTGGAGTGGAGCGGTAAGGGTCCGCTCGCGCCCGTCGGGGAGACACGCTGGGTGGCGAGTCTGCCGTTCGGGGTGGACACGCCCGCGCTCGGGGCGATCATCGGCGCGGGCGATCCGGCCGCACCGGGATTCGCGGAGCTGCTGGACGCGCATCTCGCGGCGTCACCGCTGTTCCGTGGCATCCGCACCCGGGTGGAGTATCACCCGGATCCGAAGGTGCGCGCGCACAACAAAGCTCCGGGCGCGCTCACCGCGCCCGCGTTCCTCGATGGCTTCGGCGCGCTCGCCGAACGCGGGCTCGGCTTCGAGGCGTGGGTGTTCTCGAACCAGCTGCCCGAGGTCACCGCGCTGGCCGGGCACTATCCGGACGCCACCATCGTGCTGAACCATTTGGGCACGCCCGCGGGCATTTTCGGCCCCGTCGGCAAGGAGACCGGGCACAATCCGGGCCAGCGGCGGGAGTTGTTCGTGCGCTGGCGCGATGATCTCAGCGCACTGGCCACGCACCCGAATGTGGTGGCCAAGGTGAGCGGGCTGATGATGCCGATCCTCGGGCATCCGGTGCCACCGCGCGGTAATCCGACACCGGTACCGGTACTGCTGGAGCGCATTTCACCGCTGCTCGAGCACGCCCTCGACGTCTTCGGCGCGGATCGGCTCATCTGGGGCTCGAATTTCCCGGTGGACAAACCGATTACGAGCATCGGCAATGCGGCCGAGGCGGTGGCGACCGCGCTCACCGCGCACGGGGCGGATGAGAAGGCGCTGGAACAGGTGTTCCGCGGCAATGCCCAGCGGGTCTATCGCATCGACAACCTCTGACCGGGTCGGCGAGGTCCGGCGGTCGCGCGGCGGGTGCGATTCAGTCGGGCACGGCCAGGTACTGCGTGCCCAATAGTCGCGCCGTGCGGCTGACGTGTTCGACGATGCGGTCGGTGTCGGATTCGATGGCCCCGGTGCGCCAGGCGGTGAGCAGTTCCACGAAACCGCCTATGCCCATGAGGGTTCCCATGCGCAGATCGGCTTCGTCGAAACCGGGCCGCAGATAGGGCCGCCCGGTGGCGATGAGCAGGTCGGTCGCCTCGGTGAGCATGGCCTTGCGCCGCTCCTCGAGCACGCGCGATCCGGCGTGATCACCGAAGAGAATGCGGGCCGGACTGTCCAATTGCAGGGCGACGGCGCGGGCGATCGCACGGTGCAGGATCTCCAACGGTGGCAGGTGCAGGTGCTCCGCGACCACGCCGGACAATTCGCCGAAGACCTCCAGGCAGACCTCGTCCCAGACCGCGGCCAGTAGCTCGTCGCGATCGGCGAAGTGCTCGTAGAAGTAGCGGTCGTTGAGCGCGGCGCGGGTGCACACCCCGCGCATAGTGACTGCGGCCCAGCCGTTTTCGAGCCAGATCGCGAGCGCCTCGGCGATCAGCCGGGCACGGCGTTCGGTCCGGCGTTCCTCCTGGGTTCGCCCACCCCAGGTCCGGGCGGGTGCGCGCACGTTCATCATTGACATTTTGCCCTATCGCGCGCCTAATTGGGGGCAGGCGCGGCCAATGGTGGCAGATGCCACCAGTTGCCGCACCGGACACCTCGGATCCGGGAGTTCCCATGCGACTCAACCCCTTCGGCGGTTCCCGCCGCACCCAGCAGGCGGACGCGGTGGTGACCGGCGCGGGCAGCGGTATCGGCCGCGCCTTCGCGGTCGAACTCGGCCGCCGCGGCGGGCGGGTGATCTGCTCCGATATCGATGCCGAACGAGCCCGCGCGACAGTCGAATTGGTGAGCGCCACCGGCGGCAAGGCATTCGACGCGGTATGCGATGTGAGCAGGATCGACCAGGTGGAGGCGCTCGCCGCCACCGCCGAGCAGTGGTTCGGCAAGACCCCCGACGTGGTGGTCAACAATGCCGGAATCGGCCGCGGCGGCGAGGTCATCGGTGATGCGCCCCTGGACGAATGGCATCAGGTGCTCGATATCAACCTGTGGGGCGTCATCCACGGCTGCCACGTCTTCGCGCCCCGCCTGCGCGCCGCCGGAACCGGTGCGATCGTGAATGTGGCCTCCGCCGCGGCGTTCGGCGTCGCACCGCGCATGGCCGCCTACAACGTGAGCAAGGCGGGCGTGCTGGCGCTCTCGGAAACCCTCGCCGCGGAACTCTCCGGCACCGGCGTCAGCGTCACCGCGCTCTGCCCGACGGCGGTGAAAACCAATATCCTCCAGGACGTTTCGATCGGCGACGAGAACATCTCGGAATGGGGCGACCGGCTGCTGCGCTGGACCGGCCGCCCGCCCGCCTCGATCGCGCGCACCACCCTGGACGCCGTTGACCGCGGTCAGCTCTATGTCGTCCCGCAAATCGAAGCCAAATTGATCTGGCAGTCCAAACGACTACTGCCGGAGCCCTACACCCGCGCCGCCGGTCTGCTGGAGCGGCTGGTGCGGTAGCACGACGGCCATTCACGAGAAGGAGTGAACAATGGCGTTCGCGTATTCCGACATGCTCACGGTCATCAAGGACCGGCAGTGGGCGCTGGTCGATATCGACTGGGACGCACCGGGAGCCGACCTCATCACCGAGGAACAGCGGCCCGCGCTCACCGCGTTCATGGCCGATCTCGTGTGGATAGAACATGTGGGCGCGCGCGGTTTCGCGGCGCTCACCAAACGCGCGCCGGAGGGGCCGCTCAAGGAGATCTACCGGTACTTCCACGCCGAGGAGCAGAAGCACGCCAATGCCGAACTGGCGCTCATGCGGCGCTGGGGCATGCTCGAGGGCGATCAGATGCCGTTGCCCAACAAGAACATTCGCATGGTCATCCAGTGGGTGGACCGGTACGGCGACGATCTGACGCTGCCGGTGCTGGGCACGGTGATTCCGTCACTGGAGTGCGCGCTCGACGGCGCGCTGGTGAAATTCCTGCTGGACGAGGTGCGGGATCCGCTGTGCCACGAGGTTTTCCGGCATATCAACAGCGATGAGTCCCGGCATCTGGCGGTCGGATTCCAGGTGCTCGAACAGCTCGGGGCCGGGCCGATGCGGCGCATCGCCATCGAGACGGCGGGTTTCGCACTGCGGCCGACACTGCTCATGGGAGCACTGCTGTACACACCGCTGCTGTCCCGCATGTCCACCAACATCATGGCAATGGGCCTGGATGAAGAGAAGCTCTGGAACGCGGTGCGGCGGTATGAGAAAGCGGGTGATCGCGCGCCCAGCATCAAGCGCGTACCGCTCTTCCACGTGGTGCGGATGCACGGGAAGGCCACCATCAACCGGTGGCAACCGATCCAGGGCATCAATGATGTGCTGAACAAGGCCATCGACTATTTCCCGGTGCGGGTGCTCGGCAAGCCGCCGACCTGGTCGCAGGGGCTGACCTACGATCCGGTGGCGAAATGAACGCCACTGCCAGGCAGGGTGATTCGGGCAGGGTTCGCGCCGCCGGACCGCGCGGCGCGGACAGCTACACCGGACCGCAGGTGCACTGCGGGCGCTGGCGAGGGCAACTCGAGCTGCGGGACAGGCACGCGGCGGTGATCGGCTCCGGAACGGCGATCGCCCAGGTGCTGCCGGGTATCACCGCGCAGGCCCGACGAGTCACCGTTTTCCAGCGGGATCCGGTGTGGATACTGCCCGCACCGCCCATTCCCGGGCGCAAACTGCTGCGCCGACTACCGGATGATCTGCTCGGACTGCTGCCCAGCGACAGTGCGCGACCATTGCCCGGCGACCCCGCTTCCCAGCCATTGCCGGGCGCGGCCCAGCCACCGCACGGTATCGCCGCGACCCTGTTGCGGCTGGCCGCCACCGCGAATCTGTTCGTCTCGGTGCGCGATTCCTGGGTGCGACGGCAGCTCACCCCCGATACCGCCACCGGTGTCCGCCTGCACGGCGGGTACTACCGGGCGCTGAACCAGCCCAACTGCGAGCTCGTCACCTGGCCGATCGCCCGGCTCGCCCCGCTCGGGATTCGCACCGTGGACGGTGTCGAACATCGGGTGGACTGCATCATCTACGCGGAGGACGCATTGTGAACAGCACCGTGGTCGATCACGAGATCATTATCGTCGGAGCGGGATTCGCCGGGATCGGGACGGCGATAGCGTTGCGCAAGGCGGGCTTCGACGATTTCCTCATGGTCGACGACGCCGACGGGGCGGGCGGCACCTGGCACTGGAACACCTATCCCGGTATCGGCGTGGACATTCCGTCATTCAGCTACCAGTACTCGTTCGAACAGCAGCGCACCTGGTCCCGGGTGTACGCACCCGGACGGGAATTGAAGGCGTACGCCGAGCACTGCGTGAACAAGTACGGGTTGCGGCCGCGAATTCGCTTCTCCACCAGTATCGTCCGCGCGGATTTCGATGACGCGCTGCACCTGTGGCGATTGCGCACCGGCGACGGCGAGGAACTCACCGCGCGCTATGTGATCGGCGCGACCGGGGTGCTCACCCGGCCCAAACTGCCCGAAATCGCTGGGGTGGAACGGTTCACCGGCGTCACCATGCACACCTCGCGCTGGGATCATGATCAGGATCTGCGCGGTAAGCGGGTCGGCGTCATCGGCACCGGGGCCTCGGCGGTACAGGTGATTCCGGAGATCGCGCCCGAGGTCGCGGAACTCGTCGTCTTCCAGCGCACCCCGATCTGGTGCCTGCCGCGACCCGATACCGCACTGCCCCCGGTGGTGCACCGGCTGCTCGGACTGCCCGGTGGAAAACTGGTGACGCGCTGGCTCTCCCAGGCATTCGTGGAGCTCACCTTCCCGCTGGCGGCGCACTATTACGGGGTGCTGCCCATGTCCAAGCTGGGCGAGCGGACCGGGCTGGCGCATCTGCGGGATCAGGTCGACGATCCGGAGGTGCGCGCGAAACTCACGCCCGACTACGCGCTCGGCTGTAAGCGGCCGTCCTTCTCCAATGACTATCTGAAGACGTTCAATCGCTCGAATGTGCGGCTCGACACCGAGCCCATTGCCGAGATCACCGCGACCGGCGTGCGCACCGCCGCCGGACACCATCGGGTCGATGTGCTGATCATGGCCACCGGGTTCAAGGTGATGGAATCGGGCAATATGCCCACCTTCGATCTGCACGGCAGCGGCGGCGTCCGGCTGGAGGATTGGTGGGATGAGCACCGGCTGCAAGCCTACGAGGGCGTCAGCGTGCCGGGCTTCCCGAACTTCTTCACCATCATCGGCCCGTACGGCTACAACGGTTCCTCGTATTTCGCGCTGATCGAAATGCAGACCCGGCATATCCTGCGGCTGCTCCGCAAGGCGCGCGGGAGCCATGCCACCCGGATCGAAGTCACCGAGGAGGCGAACGAACGCTTCTTCGAGGAGATGCTGAATCGCCGTGGCACACAGGTGTTCTGGCAGGACTCCTGCACCCGCGCCAACAGCTACTACTTCGACAAGAACGGCGATGTACCGCTCCGCGCCATGACCACACCCGAAGGCTTCTGGCGCGCAGGCCATTTCGACTTCGCGGACTATCGATTCACCGCGCTGGGCACACGTTCCGGCAGCACGGTCGAGGCGGCCGCGAGAACAACGGTCCGATAGCTCAGGGCTCCAGCAGGGAGTACAGCGTGCGCAGGTGCCGGTAGCCGATCTCGGCGCTGCGCTCGTCCTCCGCCGTCATGCGCAGGGCGCGGCGGAGCAGGACCGCGTCGAGATCCGCCGGGGCCGGATGGAATTCGGGTTTCGGCAGGGCGGGCAGGCGAATGTCCTCGCCGTACAGGTCGGCCGCATCGGCCGGATTGCCGTCCTGCTGCACGCTGCCGATGAGATCGTCGAGTTCGACGCCGCGCAGGGTGAGCAGATCCCGCGGCGTCTCGTCGAGGCGTTCGGCGATGACGTAGCAGATGGCCGCCACATGTTTGCACGGCCAGCCCACATCGGGGCAGGTGCAGGAGAAATCCAATTCCGGGGCGGTATTCGGAAGCAGCAGCGGGCCCAGGGATTTGGGCAGGGAGCCGGAGGCGATCTCACCGAGCATGCCGGGGGTGGCGCGCACCAGGTCGACGAGTTCGCGCAGGCGCTCATCGCGGAGCTGGCGCAGGGTCAGCACCGAGATGAACGGGCGCGGCTGACTGCCCTGCACCTCGGCGGCGACCGCACCGGGCTCCAGGTGATAGCTGATCACCTGGCCGGTGCGCGCGTACGAGCGGCCCCGGGTGAGCCGGCCGGGATCGGCGACATCCTCGATGGCCTGCAAAAACGAACGGCCCCACCAGGTGCGGGCGAAGGCCGCGCCGCGACGGCTGCGCGAGGAGACGCCGCCCTCGACGGGGCGGCGGTCGCCGAACTCACCGACATCGATATAGGTGTTCATTCGCCCACCGCCTCCGCGCCGAGCGCGAACAGCGCGCGCAATTCGTCATCGCCGAGTTCGGTGATCCACTTCTCGCCCGCGCCGACGGTCAGATCGGCGAGCTGGCGTTTGCCCTGCAACATATCGTCGACCCGCTCCTCGATGGTGTCCACGCAGACCAGCTTGCGCACCTGCACATCCCGGCGCTGGCCGATCCGGAAGGCACGGTCGGTGGCCTGGTTCTCCACCGCCGGATTCCACCAGCGGTCCAGGTGCACAACGTGATTGGCGGCGGTCAGGTTCAGGCCGGTGCCACCCGCCTTGAGCGAGAGCAGCATGAGCGGCGGGCCGTCCGGATCCTCCTGGAAGCGGGTGACCATATCGTCGCGGCGCTGTTTGCTCACCCCGCCGTGCAGGAACGGGACCTCCACACCGAACCGCTCGGACAGATAGGGGCCGACCAGATCGCCGTATTCGGCGAATTGGGTGAACAGCAGCGCCTTCTCACCGTCCGCGATGACCGATTCCAGAATGTCCTCCACCAGCGCCAATTTCCCGGAGCGGTGATGGCCGCGGCGCAGCACCGCCGAGCCGTCGCGCAAATAGTGCGCGGGGTGATTGCAGACCTGTTTGAGCCGGGTCAGCGCGGCCAGCACCGCGCCCTTGCGCTCCATTCCCTTGGCGGCCTTCAGTTTCGCGGACATATCGTCCAGCACCGCCTGATACAGCGCCGCCTGCTCCACGGTGAGGTTGGCGCGCATGGTGATCTCGATCTTATCGGGCAGATCCGAGATGACCGCCGGATCGGTCTTCACCCGGCGCAGCACGAAAGGTGAGGTGAGCGCGCGCAATCGGCTCACCGCGAGCTCATCGCGCTCCCGCTCGATCGGCACCGCGAAGCGGGCGTGGAAATCCGCGGGCTTGCCCAGCAGCTTCGGATTCACGAAATCCATGATCGAGCGCAGCTCTTCGAGCCGGTTCTCCACCGGGGTTCCGGTGAGCGCCAGCCGATGTCGCGCGGGCACCAGCCGCGCCGCGCGCGCCTGCCTGGTCCCGGCGTTCTTGATGTGCTGCGCCTCATCGAGCACCGTGCGCGCCCACGGCTGCCGCTTCAATTCCTCCACATCGCGCGCCAGCAGCGCGTACGTGGTCACCACCAGATCCGAATCCGCCACCGCCGCATCGAATTCCGCTCCGGAGCGCCGTCCCGGGCCGTGATGCACCAGCACCCGCAGGTCGGGCGCGAACCGCTCCGCCTCTCGCTGCCAGTTGCCCACCACGGACATCGGGCACACCAGCAATGTCGGACCGACGCGCGTTGATTCTCCGGAATCTGTTGTCGCCGTCGCCATTTCGCGCTCATGCACGAGCAGCGCCAGCACCTGAACGGTCTTTCCAAGGCCCATATCGTCAGCCAGGATCGCACCGCAGCCGAGGCGGCTCATGGTGGCGAGCCAGGCCAGGCCGCGCTGCTGATACGGGCGCAGCTGAGCTTTCAGCCCGATCGGGTCCGGGACCGGTTCGTCACTGCGCTCGGCATCGAAAAGCTGTGCGGCCCAACCGGTCGCGGACACCGGTTCGATCGGGACGCCGATAGCCGGATGCGCGGCGAGTTCGGCGAAGAGCGCACCCGCCGTTGTCTCGGTGGCGTCGGTGCGGCCCGCGACATAGTCCGCGGCCGCCGCCAGCATGCGGTGATCGGCCTGCACCCACTCACCGCGCAGCTGCACCAGATCCGATTTGGCCTGCACCAGGCGCGCCATCTCGGCCTGCGAGAGCGTGGTGTCGCCCAGCGCCAGTTCCCAGCGGAACGACACCAGGCCGTTCAATCCGACCGCGCTCTCCGAGGCGGGCGGACTCTGCACCCGCAACCGCAGGGTGGGCGCGGCGATCCGCCACGAGCGCGGCAGCATCAGGCGAATCCCGGTGCCCTGCAATACATTCGCCCCGTGCGCGACCAGATCCATGACCACCTCGGTGGGCAGGAACATATCCATGCTGCGGCCGTCGCCGGGCAGATCCCGCAGTCTCGGATACGCCGCCTTGGCCGCCGCCAGCTTCTCCCCCGCGAGCCGCACCAGATGCGGATCACCGGGCAGCAGCACGGGTTGCGGCGCTTCCCCCTCCTCGCGCAGGCACACCTCGAGCCGCCACAGCGCCCCCGGCTCGGCCGCGTCCTCGCCATCGGGCTCGAGCAGGCGCAGCACCAACTCCGGCTCCCCCGCCGTCAAACTCGTGCGCCAATCCTCCAGCACCGCCGCCACCCGATGCGAACCGCTCTCCAGCGGAACGGCTTTCAGCAGCGAAGTCACCAGCTCATGCGATCGCGGTTCGGGAAACTCATTGTCATCGGCGATGGTGAACCCCGGCTGCCGATCGGCGGTCGCCAGCTCCGCCCACGCCTCCGGCAGCGTCTGCCGCGCCCGGGCCGCAGCGTCCATTTCCGCACCGCGCGTATCGATTTCACCGAATCCGTCCGGCACCTTCGGCATCAGGTGCAGCCGGGTGATCGGGTCGGTGAGCTCGGCGGTGAGATTGTCCAGCAGTTCGGCCGGGCGGCCCGCGACCTGAAGGGCCGGGGGCATGGCGACGGCCAGTTCGGCCAGCCAGGCACGCTGCCGCTGGCCCCCGACCAGCCGCCAGCGCACCCACCACTCGCCGTCGTCGCGGCGCACCTCGGGCACGATCCGGCCCGCCCGCACCCAGCGGTCGATACCGCGCGCGATATGGCCGAGATAGCGCAGCTCGGCCGAGATCAACCCGTCCGGGAGGTGCTGCAACAGCACGCTCGCGGCCGCCTCGGGAGCCAGCGCATGCGCTTTGACCTGAGCCTTCTCCTGTCCGTACGCGCCGCGCACCAGCACCGTCGCCCGATGCCGGAATTTCGCGGCCCCCACGATCCGGCCCAGCGGATCGGGCAGTGCGGCGGCGTCGACGGCATCCCGATCGGGGTCGTGCCACAGCACCAAGCCCGATCCCGGCGTCCACAGTCCGTGCAGCATCCGACCATCCAACCAGTCCCCGCCGACAGATCCGTGCCGCCCTGCTCGAGACCGTGATCCGGGGCACGGAGCGGTTACCGAGGGTTCGATTCGTAATCTCGCGAATCACGACCCCTACCGGGTCTTTATTTCTGCCGCGAACCGGGACATACTGGAATAACCCCTGGTCACCGCATATGGCGGGGTCGGCTGTGCGCAATGGCTGCGATGTTTGTCATGCGCGCTTCACAGCCGGGCGGGGACGCACCCTGATAACCGCGACTCAATCCGGAGCCGTGGCACTTTCGATACCGAGGGAGGCCGTGAAGATGACGATTCTGCTCCAAGTGCTAGAGCAGTCCTTCACGCCGACAACGCCGTGGGAACGACGCAAATTCACGTTCGTGGACACGACCAAAATCGTGGACATGCGCCTGGACGGACAGGCGGGGGTGTGGCTCGATCTGTCCCGGCCGGGAGAATCCCAGCGGCTGGCGCGCACACCCGAGGCGCGCGACGCCATCACATTTCTACTCACCACCTTCGCCAAGATCGCCGAATGCGAAGAGCGCGGCGGCTCCTGGCTCATCGGCCATGACGGGATCAATGCCGAATCCATTGCCGCCATGCGGTTCCCACCCCAATTGACCGAGACCGCGGCGGACGATCTGCTCGCGCACGCCTGGTTGTAACCCGATTTCTCCGGCGCGCCGGGGTGCGAAGTCGCGTGGTTGCGCGACTGCCCCGGCGCGCTGCGGTAAATCTGGGATGTGCGGTCCATCGGGTCGGCATTTCGGATAGTGCTCGCGACGCTCGGCGCCGCGATCGTCGTGCTGAGCACCACCGGGTGCGAGGTGATCAGCCCGCCGGTCGCACCCGCGCCGGGCAGTCCCGCGCGCGCCTACCTCGAAACCATGCTGGATCGGGTGCGCACCGTGCCCGCGCGGGTGCGCCCGGGCGGTTACGACCGGAGCTGTAAATCCGGGCAGCGCTGCGTGTTCGGGCCCGCGTGGAGCGATGCGCAGGACGGTCCCGGCGGGCGCGACGGCTGCGATACCCGCAATAACGTGCTCGCCCGCCAGCTCTCGGGCGCGGCCTTCCGCCCCGGCGGCAAATCGTGCGTGGTGGTGGGCGGCACCCTGGACGATCCGTATACGGGCACGCACATCGTCTTCGACAAGGGCGATGCCAAGGCCGTGCAGATCGACCATGTCTTCCCGCTGGCCGCGGCCTGGGATCTGGGGGCCTCCGGCTGGACCCTGGAGCGCCGCATGCGCTTCGCCAATGATCTCGACCTGGAACTGCTCGCCGTTGACGGAAAAGCCAACCAGGACAAGGGCGATCGCACCCCCGCCGACTGGCTCCCGCCCGCCCGCGCCAACCACTGCTTCTACGCGGGCAAATACCTCACCGTCGCGCTGGAATACGACCTACCACTCACCAACGGCGACCAGAAGGCCCTGCGCCGTATCGCGAAGAACTGCCCCTGAACCTTGCGGTGGCGAATATCCTTGCCGCCGAGCGGTTTTCGGATGAGTCGAGAGCCGCATCCACCCCTGCGGCCGCAGCGGATGCCCCCGCGGCGGCGGACGTGACCCGTCACGATGGGCGGCCGAGCTTCGTATGCCGGATCAGCTGCCGGTGGCGACGGGGCGCTTCGGATCGTTGGACCATTGCGACCAGGAGCCGGGGTACAGGGCGGCGTCGATGCCCGCCACCGCGAGGGCGGCCACCTGGTGGGCGGCGGTGACGCCGGAACCGCAGTAGACCGCGACCGGGCCGGAGCCGAGTTCGGTGAAACGCGAACGCAATTCGCCGGCGGATTTGAAAGTACCGTCGGCGGTGAGGTTTTCGGCGGTGGGGCCGCTGACCGCGCCCGGAATATGGCCCGCGCGCGGATCGATGGGCTCGACCTCGCCGCGGTAGCGCTCACCCGCGCGGGCATCGAGCAGCAGGCCGGACCAGTCGGCCGCGGCATCGGCGTCGATGACCGGCATACCGCCCGGGGTCAAGGCCACATCGCCGGGTTCGGGAGCGGCTTCCTCGCCCGCGACCACCTTGCCGCCGGCGCGTTCCCACGCGGGCAGGCCGCCGTCGAGAATGCGGACGTCGGCGAGCCCGGCCCAGCGCAGCAGCCACCAGGCGCGCGCGGCCGCCATACCGCCGGTCGCGTCGTAGGCGATGACCGTGTCACCGGTGCGCAGACCCCAACTGCGGGCGCATTTCTGGAGGTGCGCGAGTTCGGGCATGGGGTGGCGGCCCTTGGCGGGCGAGGGCGGATCGGCGAGTTCGGTTTCCAGGTCGACGAAGACCGCGCCCGGAATATGCCCGTCCAAATAGTGCTGCGGCCCATCGGGATCACCCAGTGCCCACCGCACATCCAGCAGCCGCACCGTCGCATCCCCGTCGGCGAGCCGCTCCCGCAGCTCCTCGGCCGAAATCAGCACCGCGCTCAACCCAACTCCTCTTCGCAGAATCCACGCCGGAACCAGACGGCCCCACCTTACTGCGCGGGGCGGGGGCGCAGGAGCCAGCGGACCAGGAGTCCGGCCACCAGGGCCCAGAAGGCCGCGCCGATGCCGAGCAGGGTGACGCCGGAGGCGGCTACCAGGAAGGTGAGGGTGGAGGAGGTGCGGTGTTCGGCGGAGGTCAGGGCGGCGGTGAGGGCGGCGGCCAGGGTGGCGATGAGGGCAAGGCCCGCAACGGTTTCCAGGACACCCGCGGGGGCGGCGGCGATGAAGATCACCAGGGCGCTGGAGGCCAGGGCCAGCAGCAGATAGGTGATACCCGCGGTGGTCGCGGCGATCCAGCGGCGCTTGGGATCCGGATGGGCCGAGGGGGCGGCGGCCAGGGCCGCGCTGATGGCGGCCAGGTTGATGGCGTGACCACCCGCCACCGACCCGAGCATGGTGCCCAGACCGGTGACCGTCATGGCCGAACGCCACGGCATCCGGTAGCCGAAGGAGCTCATCACCGCGGTGCCCGGAATGTTCTGCGCGGCCATGGTGACCACGTACAGCGGGATCGCCACACCGATCAGCGCGGGAAAACTCCAGTGCAGCATGGTCAATTCGATGCGCGGGGCCATCTGCGACCACGCCAGACTGCGATGCGTGACCGCGATATCGATGCTCGCGCCGATCGCCGCCACCGCGAAGGCGGCGAGCACCGCCCAGCGCGCCGCGAACTTCTGCAGAATCAGCCAGGTCGCGATGACCGGCACCACCACGGCCGGGCTGACGGGCAGCGCCTTCACCGGTGCCAGGCACAGCGGCAGCAGCACCCCGGCGAGCATGGCCTGTGCGATCTCCACCGGAATGGCCGCGATCAGCGCACCGAGCCGCTGCCAGAATCCGGTCAGCACGATGAGCAGTCCGGCCACCGCGAACGCGCCCACCGCCGCCGCCCACCCGCCGGACACCGCCCCGGTGCTGGCGAGCAGCGCCGCGCCGGGCGTGGACCAGGCCAGTGTGATCGGCATCCGATAGCGCAGGCTGAGCACCAGAATGCCGACGGCCATGGTCACCGATACCGCGAGCAGCCCCGAAGCCGCCTGTGCCGCAGTCGCTCCCATCGCATTGAGCCCCGCCAGCACCACCGCGAACGAGCTGGTGAACCCGACCAGCGCGGTGACGATGCCCGCGCCGATGGGCTGGCCGAGCCCCGCCTCGGGTGGATCTGCGATGACGGGCGGCTCGGTGGCGGCGGTGGTGCTCATCGGCTCATGGTCCCGGTCCAGTGGACCCCGGGTCACCAGCCAATCCACCGAAACTGGACTGAAATTCAGGCTAGAGCTCCGGCGGGCCGTCACCGGCGAGGCGGTCGAGCAGGGGTGCGGTGCGCGGACCGACCAGGGAACGCATGATGAGCGCCATATTGGTGCGTTCCACACCCGGGATCTTCAATATGGCCCCGGCGATCCGGTACAGATCGTCGGCGTCCTGCGCCACCACGCGCACGGTCAGATCGGTCGGCCCGGTCATTCCGCACACCTCGGTGACCTCGGGAATCTCCGATAATTCGGCCACCACGTCATCGAGTCGATGCTGATCCACCACCACCGCGACGAAGGCTGCCAGTGGATAGCCGAGGGCGCGGGGCTGTACCCGCCGCTCGACGCTTGCCAGCACCCCGTTCGCCTCCCAGCGCGCCAGTCTGGCCTGCACGGTATTGCGGGAAAGCCCCAGTCGCGCAGCCAATTCCACGCCGGTGGCGCGCGGGTTGGCCACCAGTTCCAGCAATAGCCGGGCGTCGGTGGCGTCCAATGACCCGGTCAAAGGCTCCCTACTGGACATGCAAGGCAGTATGACACGCCGGATACCGCGTTGACCGAGCATTCTGCACAGTTTCGCCCGCAATACTTGCGCAGATAGCTCGATGGAGGATGCTGGGTGATACAGGACACACATCGTTGCTCACGGGACACAATCCCACGGCGATAACGGTGTACCCGGTGTTTCGAGGAGGCGATACCCATGCCCGACAAGAACACCTACCCGGTGCAGCTCGTCCAGCCCGACGGCCGCCGCGTATTCGATCGCGCGCACTCCGCGCTGGTCGAGGACGCCGGTCGCGACCGATTGCGCGCCATGTACCTCGATATGGTCGTGGCCCGCCGGATCGACACCGAGGCGACGGCATTGCAGCGGCAGGGCCAGCTCGGCCTGTGGCCGCCGCTGCTGGGCCAGGAGGCCGCGCAGATCGGTTCGGCGCACGCGCTGCTCCCCGACGATTACGTGTTCTGCTCCTATCGCGAGGCCGGGGTCGCGTACTGCCGCGGCGTACCGCCCGAACAGATCACCCCGCTGTGGCGCGGTATCGCGCATTCCTGCTGGGACGCCGACGAATACAGGATGACCAATCCGGCGATCGTGGTCGGCGCGCAGGGCTTGCACGCCACCGGTTACGCCTACGCCGCCCATCTGGAGGGCGCGGAGATCGCGACCATCGCCTATTTCGGCGACGGGGCCACCAGTCAGGGCGATATCGCCGAGGCGCTCGGTTTCGCGGCCTCCTGGAGTGCGCCCGTCGTGTTCTTCTGCCAGAACAATCACTGGGCCATCAGCGCGCCGGTGCGGGTGCAGAGCGCGACGCCGATCGCACAGCGCGCGGTCGGATACGGGATTCCCAGCGTGCAGGTGGACGGCAATGACGCGCTCGCCGTGCTGGCGGTGACCCGGCAGGCACTGGCCCGCGCCCGCAGCGGCGGCGGGCCGACATTCATCGAGGCCATCACCTATCGCATGGGACCGCACACCACCTCCGACGATCCCACCCGGTATCGCACCGCCGCCGAACTCGAACTGTGGCGGCAGCGCGATCCGATCGACCGGCTGCGGCGGCTGCTGGAGCGGGAGGGCCTGTGGGACAGCGATTTCGAGCAGGAGGCGGCGGTCAAATCCGATGAGATCGCCGCCCGGCTGCGCAGCGCGACCCTGGCCATGGCCGATCCGGATCCGATGGAACTCTTCGATCACGTCTACGCCACCCCGCACCGCCTGATCGAGGCCGAACGCGGCGAGTACGCCGCCTATCTGGAGGGAGTCCGGCCATGAAGACGACATTCGCGGGCGCCATCAATCTCGGACTGCGCCGGGCGCTGGAGGACGATCCGAAGGTGATCCTGATGGGTGAGGACATCGGACGCCTCGGCGGGGTGTTCCGGGTGACCGACACACTGCAGAAGGATTTCGGGAACAATCGCGTCATCGATACCCCGCTGGCCGAATCCGGCATCATCGGAACGGCTTTCGGAATGGCGCTGCGCGGGCTGCGGCCGGTGTGTGAAATTCAGTTCGACGGATTCGTGTATCCGGCGTTCGATCAAATCGTCTGCCAGGTCGCGAAGATCCACTATCGGACCAAGGGGAAAGTGGTCGCGCCCATCACCATTCGCATTCCGTTCGGCGGCGGGATCGGCGCGGTGGAGCATCATTCGGAATCGCCGGAAGCGTATTTCACGCATACCGCGGGGTTGCGTGTGGTATCGCCGAGTAATCCGGCGGACGCGTATCTCATGATGCGGCAGGCGGTCGCGCTCGACGATCCGATCATCTTCTTCGAACCGAAGCGGCGGTATTGGGATAGGGCCGAGGTGGATTTCGACCTGCTCGATCAGGGCGGCGGGCTCGCGCTGGATCGGGCGCGGGTCTGTACGCAGGGCGAAGACGCCACCGTGGTCGCCTACGGCGGCACCGTCGCCACCGCGCTGACGGCCGCCGATATCGCGGCGGCGGAAGGACATTCGCTGGAGGTGATCGATCTGCGCAGTCTGTCGCCGATCGACTTCGACACCATTGAAACGTCGGTGCGTAAAACCGGTCGGTTGATTATCGCCCATGAGGCACCGGTATTCGGCGGACTCGGGGCCGAGATCGCCGCGCGCATCACCGAAAAGTGCTTCTATCAATTGGAAGCGCCCGTCCTGCGGGTCGGCGGCTTCGACATCCCCTATCCCCCGGCTAAGCTCGAACGGCACCACCTGCCCGACCCCGACCGCATTCTCGCCGCGGTCGATCGCACGCTCGCCGCCTAACGGTCCATGCCTTCGGAGGAAGCTCGGTGGAAGAACAGCGTCAAGTAATGGAATTCGCTTTGCCGGATCTCGGTGAGGGATTGGCCGACGCCGAATTGGTGTCCTGGTCGGTGCGAATCGGCGATGCGGTGGAATTGAACCAGGTCATCGCCGAGGTGGAAACCGCGAAAGCTCAGGTGGCACTGCCCAGTCCCTACGCCGGGACGGTGCTGGAACTGCTCGCGGAGCCCGGCGACACCGTGCTGGTGGGCGCACCGCTCATCCGCATCGGCACCGCCGCGGCCACCGCACAGCAGGTGCACGCGGACGCCGGAGCCGAACGGCTCTACCGGAGCCCGGCGACCGCCGCACAGCCCGCGATGGACGCGAATGCCATGACCCAGGAGCCGTCCCGGGACTCGGCCGCACCCGCCGAACGACAGTCGGTCCTGGTCGGCTACGGCCCGGACAATGAGACGGTGTCCCGGCGGGCGCGCAGTGCCGCCGCGAAACTCGCTGCGCCCGCCGGTGATTCGACGGCGGGCTCCGCCTTCGGGACCGACCTCGGGCGACCCGCCGCCACACCCGGGGCCCGCAAACTCGCCCGCGAGATCGGAGCCGATCTGCGCGCGATCACCGGCAGCGGGCCGGAAGGCGCTGTCACCGTTGACGATCTGCGCGGTGCGCGACCGGACAGTCGTGTGGGCGAACACATTCCGATTCACACCGCCCCGCCGGTGCCGCCCATGCACACCGGAGCCGCCACTCCGCGCATCGCCGGTGAGCGCGAAACCCGCACGCCCATAGCCGGAATCCGCAAGCGCACGGCCGCCGCCATGGTGGCCAGCGCGCAGCATATTCCGCAGGCGAGCACCTTCGTCACCACCGATTTCACCGGATCCATGGAATTGCTGGATCATCTGCGCGCCACCCCCACCTTCGCCGGGCTGAGCCTGACCCCGCTGGCACTGGTGGCGAAGGCGCTGCTGGTGGCGCTCAGCGAGTTCCCGGAGCTGAACTCGTCGTGGGACGAGGAGAACCAGGAGATCGTCACCAAGCACTACGTGAATCTCGGTATCGCGGTCGCGACCGAGCGCGGGCTACTGGTGCCGAACCTGAAAGACGCGCATTCGCACAGCCTTCGGGATCTGTGCCAGGAGATCGGCGATATCGCGCACGCCGCCCGGGACGGTTCGGCCACCCCGGCCGATCTCACCTCGGGCACGTTCACCATCACCAACGTGGGTGTGTTCGGCGTGGATACCGGTGTGCCCCTGGTGAATCCGGGCGAGGCCGCCATCCTGTGCCTGGGCTCGATCCGCAAACGCCCGTGGGTGCACCGCGACGAACTCGCGGTGCGCTGGGTGACCACGCTGGGATTGAGCTTCGATCACCGCCTCATCGACGGTGAACAGGGCTCACGATTCCTGAGCAGCGTCGCCGCACTGCTGGAGGATCCGCTCACCCTGCTCGGCCGCGTCTGACCGGCGGATCAGTGTTCGGCGGCCGTGACCACCAGGGGTTCGGCCGCCGCGCGGATGACCGGCGGGATCGGGACCGGTTTGCGCGTCGCGTCGTCGACGTAGACGTGGACGAAGGTGCCGGTGGCGGCCAGGTCCAGGGAGTCGCCGTTGTCGCGGAAGATGGCCAGGTCGTAGTTGATGCTCGAATTGCCCAGGCGGGCAATGCGAATGCCGACCAGCAGTTGATCGGGGAAGCTGATCGACCCGATGAACGTGCAGGAGGTCTGCGCCACCACGCCGATGGCGGGTAGGTCGCGGATATCGGTGCCGGTGGCATGGATGAGCCACGCGTTCACGGCCGTATCGAAGTAGCTGTAATACGTCACGTTGTTGACGTGGCCGTAGTGGTCGTTGTCCGCCCAGCGGGTCGGCACCGGCCACAGCACCGGGTAATCCAGATCGCTCACGCTCACAGTGTCCAATCCGAGGTGAGCGGCGTTACGCGCGGGGTTGGCGGGTCAGGCCGTGCGCTGGTCGGGGGCGTTGCGGTGGTCGCGGGGGCTGATGCCGTGGTGGCGTTTGAAGGCGGTGCTGAGGGCGAAGGCGCTGCCGTAGCCGACGCGGCGGGCGATGGATTCCAGGGTGGCGTCGGATTCGTGCAGCAGGTCCGCGGCCAGGGCCAGTCGCCAGTCGGTGAGGAAGGCCATCGGGGGTTCGCCGACCAGTTCGGTGAAGCGGCGGGCCAGGGCGGCGCGGGAGACGCCCACCTCGGCGGCCAGGGAGGCCACGGTCCAGGCGTGCGCGGGATTGTGCTGCATGAGGCGCAGCGCCTTGCCGACCAGGGGATCGCCGTAGGCGTGGTACCAGGCGGGGGCGTCGGCGCGGGCGAACCAGGCGCGCAGGGTGGCGATCAGCAGCAGGTCCAGCAGGCGGTCCAGCATGGCGCCCTGGGCGGGCAGATCCTTCGCCGATTCCTCCACCAGCAGATCCAGCACCCGCGAATCCACTTCGCCGCGACCGAGTACGGCAATGGGCGGCAGCGCGCGCAATAGTCGGCGGCTGGCGGCGGACTCCTGCTCATAGCTGCCGGTAATCATGACGGTTTGCGCGTCGGCGCTGCTGCCCCAGTTGCGCACGCCCAGGCTCAGGGTCTCGCACAGCACCTCACCGCTGAGCGTGGTGGTGGTCTGACCGGGGTGGATGATCACCTGCGGTTCGGTGCCGGGATCATCGGCCAGCGTGTAGTGATCCGGTCCGCGGAACAGCGCGATATCGCCGGCGCGCAATTGCCGCGGCGGAGTCGGCTTGCCGCCCTTGGGATCCGGCATGATCCAGCCGCCGCCGCGCACCATGGCCACCAGCGTCAGCGGGGACTCGTCGCGAATGCGCAGGGACCACGGTGGGTCGAATGAGGTGCGCATGACGAAAGCCGCCCGCGCACGTGGTCCTTCGAGCAGGCTGGCCAGAGCATCCATGGTTAAGACGATGGCAAATGCTCGCGCGCTTCTCAACCATGTTCGCTCTCACGGTTTCTCGGTGTACTTGTCTCATGACGAACAAAGACACCGCGAACAGCGCAAACACCATCCTGGTCCTCGGCGGCACCGGAAAGACCGGCGGCCGGGTGGCAGCCCGCTTGACAGCATCGGGCGTGCCGGTGCGCATCGGCTCCCGCACCGCCGCAATCCCGTTCGACTGGACCGACCGGGCCACCTGGGCGCCCGCACTGGCCGGAATCGGCACGGTGTACCTGTCCTATCAACCGGATCTGGCGGTGCCCGGCGCACCCGCCGATATCAAGGCGCTGACCGTGCAGGCGGTCGCGGCGGGCGTGCGGCGCATCGTGCTGCTGTCCGGACGCGGTGAGCCCGAAGCCCTGGAATGCGAAGCGATCGTGCGGGATTCGGGACTCGAATGGACCGTGGTGCGGTGCGCGTTCTTCGCGCAGAACTTCAGCGAGGGCGCCTTCGCGGACTACATTCTGGCCGGCGAGGTGGCGCTGCCGTCGGGGGATGTGCCCGAACCGTTCGTGGACGCGGAGGATATCGCCGAGGTGGCGGTGGCGGCACTGACCTGCGACGGGCATACCGGGCAGGTGTACGAGCTGACCGGTCCGCGCGCGCTGACCTTCGCCGAGGCCACCGCCGAGATCGCCCGGGCCACCGGGCGCGAGATCGCGTTCATCCCACTGTCCCGCGCGGAATTCGTTGCGTCCCTGACCTCTTACGGGGTACCGGGCGATGAGGTGAGCCTGCTGGACTACCTGTTCGGCACGGTGCTGGACGGGCGCAATTCGGCGACCACCGACGGGGTGTTCCGGGCGCTCGGGCGCGCACCCCGCGATTTCGCGGACTACGCCCGTGACGTGGCGAATTCCGGTGTGTGGTCGGTCACGGCGGATGCCTGATCTGTCGGTGGCGGGGCCTACAATTGGTGTGAAAGAGCTTGTAGTACACCGAATTCGGAGCACCGCCCGGAGCGTCGAGGAAGCCGCGAAGGGCAGTGGCTGACGAGGAGCTGCCCTGAGAGGTAGCGTCGTGCCGATGGCCGCCGCGACGCCCGCTCCTCCGATCCGGAACGCCCGTATCGCCCTGTTCGTGGTCTTCGGCCTGAACGGCATGCTCTCGGCACTGTGGATCGTGCATATCCCGGCCGTCACCGAACGGACCGGGGTGTCGCACAGTCTGCTGGGCATGCTCATCCTGTTGATGGCGGGTTGCGCCATCATCGGCATGCAGGCCGCCGGACCGCTGGCCGACCGCTTCGGCAGCCGCACCCTCACCGCCACCGCCGCCACCCTGCTCTCACTCGCCCTCATCGGACCCGGACTGGCCACCAACCCCGCCACCCTCGCGGCCGCCCTGGCGTTCTTCGGCATCGGCATGGGCATGCTGGACGTCTCGATGAACGCCCAGGCCGTCCATATCGAACGCGCCTACCCCCGCCCGATCATGTCCGCCTTCCACGCCTTCTTCTCCCTCGGCGGACTGCTCGGCTCGCTCGGCGGGGCCGCCGCCCAGCGCGCGCACTGGCCGGTGCACACCACCCTGCTGGTCTCGGCCGCGCTCGGCCTGGCCGCCGTGGCACTCTGCACCCCGCGCCTGCTCCCCCACGAACCGGACCAGGCCGCGACACCGCCATCGGAAGTCGATCACCCCGGGGTATCCGGCACGGAGATCGCCACCGCCAAGCGTTCGGGTATCTCACGAAAAGTGCTGGTACTCGGGATAATCGCCTTCGCCGTACTGATGGCCGAAGGCGTGGCGGCGGATTGGAGCGCACTGCAATTGCGCGATCGCCTCGGCGTGGATGTCGGGACGGCCGCACTGGCCTATGGCGCGTTCTCCACAACCATGACCGCGGGCCGTCTCGTGGCCGATCGGGTGAGCGGCAGGATCGGCCGCGTCGCGGTGGTGCGCTGGGGAACCGTATTGGGGGCCTTCGGATTCGGCCTGATCGCCCTGTCCGGCTGGCTGCCGCTCACCCTGTTCGGCTGGGCGCTGGTGGGCATCGGCCTCTCGGGCGCGGTGCCCCAGGTCTTCACGGCCGCAGGCAATTTGGGCTCGGCGACCGCCGCCACGGACATGTCCCGGGTATTCGGCCTCGGCTACATGGGCCTGCTCGCCGGGCCCGCGATCATCGGCTGGCTCACCAAACTGGTGCCGCTGACGACCGCGATGGTGGTGCCACTCGTCGCGCTGCTCGCTTGCGCGTGGGCCGCGGGTGCCGTGGGGACGAGGGAGCGGACCTAGCGCCGCGGGGACGCCATCTGTCGAATCGGGTTGCGGCTCTGCGCGTGTGAATCCCCTGCCCCAACTATGCCGGGGTGGCCGGGGGCGGTCAGTCGGCGCGGGGGACGCGGGCTTCGCGGGCGGTGGCGCCGAGGTCGCCGATCTGTTCGGCGTGGGAGAGGAAGCCGTCGACCATGCGGTGGTTCAGGACCGCGAGGGCTTTGAGGTCTTCGGTGGACCAGTCGGCGAGGGCTTCGGCCATCCAGTTGCGCAGCACGTCTCGGACGGCGTCGACCGCGCGGCGGCCTTCGGGGGTGGGGCGGACGCGCTGGGCGCGGCCGTCGGCCGGATCGGGGGTGCGTTCGACGTAGCCCGCTTTTTCCAGGCGCTGGATCTGGCGGCTCACGTGCGGGGCCTCGACGTCGAGGCGGGTGGCGAGTTCGCCGAGGCGCATGGGTTCGTCGGCGTCGGCCAGGACGCGCAGCAGCGGGACGCTGGCCCGATCCATGGTGACACCGCATTTGATCATGGCGTAATCGTGGCGGCGGACGCGTGTGAGCAGGTAGGCGACACGGGCGAGCGCGCCTTCCAGTTCCACGATGTGAGCTGCGTCAACTTGGTGGACGGATGTGGCTTCCGGCGGCGGCATGTGGTTATCTTACGTAACCCATTTACTTAATTTTGGTAAGTAATCTGAAGGATTGCCGCATGACTACGACCGCTGTCGGTCAGGTCGCCGGAACCACCACCGACGACCGCCCCAAGGCCCATCTCGGGCTCACCTTGCTCGCGCTCGGCGCCGCCGGTCTGGTCGTCTCGCTCCAGCAGACGGTGGTCATCCCGCTGCTGCCGCACATGATGGTGCAGCTCGGCACCAATGCCGCCGGCATCCAGTGGCTGTTCACCGCCGCCCTGCTGTCCGGCGCGGTCGCCACTCCCCTGCTGTCCCGCTTCGGCGATATGTACGGCAAGAAGCGCATGGTGCTGATCGCCATGGGGCTGCTGATCATCGGTTCGGTGGTCTGCGCCTTCGCCACCTCGCTCGGCGTCTACATCATCGGCCGCGCGCTGCAGGGCACCGCCTCGGCCATGATCCCGCTGGCCATCGGCATTCTGCGCGATACCTTCCCGCCGGAGAAGATGGTCACCGCCATCGGCATCGTGTCCGGCACCATGGGCGTCGGCGGCACCATCGGCATGCTGATGACCGGCGTCATCGCCGACCACACCACCAACCCGCATCCGGTCTTCTGGGTCACCGCGGCGCTCGGCGTGGTCGCGGCCATCCTGATTCAGTTCAGCGCCAAAGACACCGGCGTGCGGCACGGCGGCTCCCCCGATTACGCGGGCGCGGCACTGCTGGCCGGATTGCTCGTCACACTGCTGCTCGCCATCAGCGAGGGCCCGCGCTGGGGCTGGACCTCGGGCAGCGTGCTCGGACTGTTCGGCGCGGCCATCGCGCTGACCGTGGCGTGGGTGTTCGTGGAGCTCAAGGTGAGTCAGCCGCTGGTGCGGTTGCCGCTGCTGGTCGGGCCGAAATCGCTGACCGCCAACCTGATTTCGCTGCTCCTCGGTGCCGCGCTGTTCGGATCCTTCACGCTGGTCTCGAATTTCGTGCAGACCCCGGCCGACAAGGTCGGCTACGGCCTGTCCGGATCGGTGCTGGCCGTGGGACTCTACGGTGTGCCCAGCGCATTGCTGATGACGCTGTTCTCCTTCCGCACCGGGCGCATCGCGGCCCGCATCGGCGCGGCGTACACCCTCGCCATCGGTTCGGGATTCGCGGCGGCGGCGCTGCTGTGGACCGCGGCGTTCCATGATCACGGCTGGCAGATGGTGATCTCGAATATCCTGCAGGGCACCGGATTCGGTATCGGTTACGCGGCGCTGGGCACGCTCGCGGTGATGCATGTGCCGATGAGTGAGAGCGGTATCGCCAGCGGTATCAACTCGCTGGTGCGCACCGCGGGCGGCAGCGTGGCGGGCGCGATCACCGGATCCATTCTGACCTCGCAGGTCATCGCGCATACCCATGTGCCGACGCTGGGCGCGTACGTGCTGTGCTTCACCATTCTCGGTATCGCCGCCGCGCTGGCCGCGATCATCGCCGTGGTGCACGGCATTCGCCACGGCGGCGAGTAACCAGTCAGGACAAGAACATTCGAAAGCCGGTCGATCAATGGTCGACCGGCTTTCGCCATTTTCTAAGTGAGCACTTCTGTTCGTTCGCCGTCCACTACGACGACGTGGTCGTCGGTGAGCGCCCAGTGCGGGGTGCCCGCGGCGAGGTAGTCTCGGACCAGTTTGCGCGAGTGTCCCTCGGGGTCGGTGGGTGAGTCCAGGTGCGGGACTATCCGGCGCGGGACCAAACCCAAACCGTCCCAGAGCGGTTCGATACCGCAGGCGGTGCGCACCTCGGCCGGGTCGTCGGTGGATTCGAGTCCGTGCAGGTCGGGTGTCATGACGCAGGCTCCGGCGCTGTAGCCCGCGTAGACCAGGGCGTCGGCCTGGAGCAGCCGGGTGAGGATGAGATCGGCTCCGCTGCGGGCGAATTGGGCGCGCAGGACGAAGGTGTTGCCGCCGCGCACCCACACCGCGGGGAAGCCGGACAGGGTGTTCGCCAGCGCCTCGGCCCGGCCGATGTATTCGCGCAGGTCCACCACCTCGGGCTGGAAACCCATGCGGCGCAGCGGAACCAGATCGCTGGTGACCGCGCTCTGCCAGGCCGAGGGCCAGGCGTCACAGGCATTGGCTATCACCGCGACCCGGCCGGGTTCGCCGGTCAGGTCGAGGAGCCGATTCGCGTGCGCCCCGAATCGGTAGCTGGACAGGAACAGTCGCACCGGAACTCAGATGGTGAACGTGAGGCCGCGAACCAGGCGGTTGCCGAGTTCGGTGTCACCGGCGATGGTGAATTCGCCGAGGTGCGCGTCCGCCGTCGTGCGCCCGCCGCGCAGGCGCGCGAACAGTCCCGAATCCAGGGTGAGCACGACATCGGCCGGACCGTCCAGGGTTTCGACGAGGTTCGCGCGCCCGCCCACCACCGCGACGTGCAGGGTGCGCGTCACCGGTCCGGTGAGTTCGAAGGTGACGCGCGCGCCCTCGGGAGCGCCGCCGCCCTTCACCACCGCGCGGCCGAGGCCGAAAATCACTTCGGGGAAGGCGGTTTCGGCCTGCGTCCCGCCCTCGTCGATCGAAACACCCAGCGCATCGGCGATATCCAGCGTGTGCATCCAGCAGTCGAAGACCCGGATGCGCATGAACCGGCCGTAGGGCGTCATGCCCACCGGGGACGGCCCGGGCTCGGCCCAGGCCTCCGGGCTGAGCCCCGCGAGCGTCTTCAGTCTTCCGGCCGTCACCTCGTGGAAGCGCGTCAGCAGTTCAGCGCCGGACAGCGGTCGCAGCGAGGCGATCCACTTCTCGTTGAGCGCGCCGATCGCATTGTGAATGTGGTCGCCATCGACCTCCAGTTCCGGGGTCGGCTCCCCCGCCAGCAGCGATTCGGTGCCGGCGATGTGCGCGAGCACATCGAACACGGTCCAGCCGGGCAGCGGCGAGGCCGTCCGCCAGCGGTCTTCGGGGAGTCCGTCCACTAGCCGGGTGAGCCGGTCCCACTGGTCGGACAGGGCGGCGATGATCGCGCGCTGGTCCGGCACCGTGTCGGTCATGCGTGGGTTTCCCTTTCCTCGGCGGCGAGCCGGTCCAGTCCGATGCGAATGGCGGCGGCCGTATGTTCCATATCGTGCGGGCGGCGCAGGACGAACCCCTTCGCGAAGGTGAAGGTGTCGCCGGTCTGGCGCGGGATCACGTGCAGGTGCACGTGATGCACGGTCTGGAAGGCGGCCTTGCCGTCGTTGATCAGCAGGTTCGCGCCGTCGGCCGGAAAGTCGCTGCGCCGCATGGCTTTGGCGAGCCGGTGCCCGCCCGCGAAGAGTTGCGCGCCGAGCGCCGGATTCAGTTCGTCCAGGTCGGTGGCGTGGCTTTTGGGGATCACCAGCGTATGGCCGCGGGTGATCGGGCGGATATCGAGAAACGCCAGGAGGATGTCGTCCTCGAAGATCTTGGTCGCGGGCGCGTCGCCCGACACGATCCGACAGAATACGCAGCCGCTCACCTCGCAGACATTACGGCGTAAAAGTGATGCGCGACACCCCTGCGAGCGGCGCGTGCCCGTTCACCTGGATACACACCTACCAGTAGGTAGCGCACCGGGCCGTGCGCTCTTGTGGCCGGTAGCAGCGCCGCCGACCATGGAGTTGTCCAGTTTTCCCGCGACCCCATGTGATGCCTATCTCCGCTACGCTCACCGCGAAGCAGGTACAGTTGCGAGAATTCTCACGAACTTACTCACAAGTAAGTTCGGCCCACCGTTTGGACCGGTGACACGGCCCATCAGGAAGTACCGGGTGGCCCGGGCTCACCACGAGAAGGAAGTTTGACAAGTGGACACAACGCAGAGCGCACAGACAGCTGCGCCCCGCGGTGCGCGTGTCGGCGTGGTTCGCGAGACCAACGCGGACGAACGACGTGTCGCATTGGTGCCGAAGATCATTCCGTCCCTGCTGAAGCAGGGCGTGGAAGTGATCGTCGAATCCGGTGCCGGTCTGGGCGCGCTCATTCCTGACGAAGCCTACGTCGACGCGGGCGCCACCATCGGCGATCCGTGGAACACCGATGTGGTCGTCAAGGTCGCGCCCCCCAATGACGCCGAGATCGCCAAGCTTTCGAGTGGTCAGACGCTCATCGGCTTCCTCGCACCCCGCAATGCCGACACCAAGATCGGCGCGCTCAAGGCCGCCGGCGTGCAAGCCTTTGCGGTGGAAGCGATTCCGCGCATCTCCCGCGCCCAGGTGATGGACGCGCTCTCCTCGCAGGCCAATGTCGCCGGTTATAAGGCCGTGCTGCTGGCGGCCTCCGAGTCCACCCGCTTCTTCCCCATGCTCACCACCGCCGCGGGCACCGTGAAGCCCGCGACCGTGCTGGTGCTCGGCGTCGGCGTCGCCGGACTGCAGGCGCTGGCCACGGCCAAGCGCCTCGGCGGCCGGACCACCGGATACGACGTGCGGCCCGAGGTCGCCGATCAGGTGCGCTCGGTCGGCGCGCAGTGGCTCGATCTGGGTATCGACGCCGCCGGTGAAGGCGGTTACGCCCGTGAGCTTTCCGATGCGGAACGCGCACAGCAGCAGACCGCGCTGGAGAACGCCATCAAGGGCTTCGACGTGGTGGTCACCACCGCGCTGGTGCCCGGGCGTCCCGCACCGCGACTGGTCACCGCCGCCGCGGTCGAGGGTATGAAGCCCGGCAGCGTCATCATCGATATGGCGGGTGAGACCGGCGGTAACTGCGAGCTCACCGAGCCCGGCAAAACCGTTGTGCGCCACGGCGTCACCATCGCCTCGCCGCTGAACCTCCCGGCCACCATGCCCGAGCACGCGTCCGAGCTGTACTCCAAGAACATCTCGGCGCTGCTGGAACTGATGTTGAAGGACGGTGCGCTCGCGCCCGACTTCTCCGATCAGGTGCTGGCCGATTCCTGCGTCACCCGTGAGGTGGAAGCCTGATGTACACCGAACTTCTCGCGAATATCGCGATCCTGGTGCTGTCCGGGTTCGTGGGCTTCGCCGTCATCTCCAAGGTGCCCAACACCCTGCACACCCCGCTCATGTCCGGCACCAATGCCATTCACGGCATCGTCGTGCTGGGCGCGCTGGTGGTGTTCGGCAAGATCGAGCACCCGTCGGTGCTCATGCAGATCATCCTGTTCGTCGCGGTCGTATTCGGCACGCTGAACGTCATCGGCGGCTTCGTGGTCACCGACCGGATGCTGGGCATGTTCAAGGCCAAGAAGCCTGCTGCGCAAGAGAAGGCGGACAAGTAAGCCATGGACAATCTGGTCAATATTCTCTACATCGTCGCGTTTGCGATGTTCATCTACGGTCTGATGGGCCTCACCGGCCCGAAGACCGCGGTGCGCGGTAACCAGATCGCGGCGGTCGGCATGCTCATCGCCGTCATCGCGACGTTCATCTCCATTCGCGACACCAATAACTGGATCATCATCATCGCCGGTCTGGTGGTCGGCATCGGCCTTGGCGTGCCCCCGGCGCGCTTCACCAAGATGACCGCCATGCCGCAGCTGGTCGCCGCGTTCAACGGCGTCGGCGGTGGCACCGTGGCGCTCATCGCGTGGGCGGAATTCCTGGAGACCAAGGGCTTCTCGGACTTCCCGGCCGGGGAGCAGCCGACCGCGCACATCGTGATCGCCTCGCTGTTCGCGGCGGTCATCGGCTCGGTGTCGTTCTGGGGCTCGGTCATCGCGTTCGCCAAACTGCAGGAACTGTTGTCCGGCAAGCCGATCAGCGTCGGCAAGCTACAGCAGCCGCTGAACCTATTGCTGCTCGCGGGCGCCATCGCGGCCGCGGTGGTCATCGGTATCGGCGCGACCAAAGACGGTGTGCCGCAGTACTGGATGATCCTGGTGCTGGTGCTCGCGGGCATCCTCGGCCTGATGGTCGTGCTGCCCATCGGCGGCGCGGATATGCCGGTCGTCATCTCGCTGCTCAACGCGCTCACCGGTTTGTCCGCCGCCGCAGCGGGTTTGGCGCTGAACAACACCGCCATGATCGTGGCGGGCATGATCGTCGGCGCGTCCGGCACCATTCTGACCAACCTGATGGCCAAGGCCATGAACCGGTCCATCCCGGCCATTGTCGCGGGCGGATTCGGTGGCGGCGGAACGGCTCCCGGCGCGTCCGGCGACGGTGAGCAGAAGCAGGCCAAGGCCACCTCCGCCGCGGACGCCGCGATCCAGATGGCGTACGCCAACCAGGTCATCGTGGTGCCCGGCTACGGTATGGCCGTCGCCCAGGCGCAGCACGCGGTCAAGGAGATGGCGGCGCTGCTCGAGGCCAAGGGCGTCGAGGTCAAGTACGCGATTCACCCGGTCGCCGGTCGTATGCCGGGCCATATGAACGTGCTGCTGGCCGAGGCCGAGGTCTCCTACGACGCCATGAAGGAAATGGACGATATCAACGGCGAATTCGGCCGTACCGATGTCGCCCTGGTCATCGGCGCGAACGATGTCACCAACCCGGCCGCCCGTGAGGACGCCTCCTCGCCGATCTACGGCATGCCGGTCCTGAACGTCGATCAGGCCAAGTCGGTCATCGTGCTCAAGCGCTCGATGAATTCCGGTTTCGCCGGTATCGACAACCCGCTGTTCTACGCCGACACCACCTCCATGCTGTTCGGCGATGCCAAGAAGTCCGTCGGTGCGGTCACCGAGGAACTGAAGGCGCTCTAGGGTTTCCCGCTGAAATACCCCGTTCTTGACCTGAAGGTACAGAACGGGGTATTTTCATGTCATGGGACGGCCACGCAACTTCGACGCGGACACCGTGGTGGAGCGCGCGATGGAGGCGTTCTGGACCAACGGCTATGCCAATACCTCACCGGCACAGCTCGCCGAGGCCACCGGACTCGGAAAAGGCAGTCTCTACAACACTTTCGGCAGTAAGCGCGAACTGTTCGACAGGGCGCTGGAGCTCTACACCCGAAAGGGAACCGCGCTCATCACCGAAATACTCGACCAGCCGGGAAGTACCCGGGACCGGATCCACGCCTGGTTGCGTTTCGTGGTGGATTCCGATCTCGCACAGCGGAATCGGCGCGGCTGCCTGGTCGCGAACACCACCCTGGAGCTCGCCGGACAAGACGAGCGGGCCGCACGCGCGGTCGACGCCGCCCAGCGACATATGGTCGAGGCGCTCACCGCCCGCATCGACCAGGGTCGGCGCGATGGCGATGTCCGGGCCGATATCGATCCGCGCGGGTACGCGGAGTTCATCCAGAACACCGTTGCGGGACTGCGTATTACGGCTATGACGGCGGACGCCTCGACGCTGTATCGCATTATCGAGACCGCACTGATCACCCTCTGAACCACCCGAATCACGGGCCGCGCGAGCGACCCGTATTTTTCTGCCCCAGTTTTTGACCTGAAGTTCAAGAAAGGCATCTCATGGATCTCGGATTGCACGGCAAGACCGCCCTCGTCACCGGCGCCAGCCGGGGCATCGGACTCGCCGTCACCGAAGCGCTGGCCGAGGCGGGCGCACGGGTCGCGGGCGTTGCCCGCACCATCACCCCCGAACTCGAAAAAGTCGCGGAAGCAGCGATTTCCGCCGACCTGAGCACCCTCGCGGGTGCGACCTCGGCGGTGGACGCGGCCCTCGCCGAACTCGGCGGGATCGATATCCTGATCAACAATGTCGGCGGCGGCGACGGCGATCAGCTCGAACTCGGCGGGGTACTCGATACTTCCGTCGAGCAGTGGCGAAAGCTGTTCGACCTCAACCTGTTCGGAGTGGTCGCCACCACCCGCGCGGCACTGCCGAGCATTGTCGAACGGCGCGGGGCCATCGTGACCGTATCCTCTATCAACTCGCGACTCCCGGCGGCCGGTCCGGTCGGCTACAGCGAGGCCAAATCCGCCCTGACCGCATTCGGGAAACGGCTCAGCGAGGAGTTCGGGCCGCACGGCGTCCGGGTCAATACGGTGTCACCGGGTGTGGTCGGCACCGGGATCTGGCGCGGACCGGACAATATCGGGGCCAAGCTGGCCGCGGCCAACGGCATTGCGCAGGAACAGTTCCTGGACGCGATCCCCACGCAGTTCGGTATCGCGTCGGGGCGCATCTCCGAACCCGGCGAGGTGGCGGCGCTGGTGACGTTCCTGGCCTCGGAACAGGCCGGGAACATCATGGGCGCGGACTTCGTAATCGACGGCGGGACGGTGAAAACGCTCTGAGCGCACCGGCCCGTGTCCCCGGAACGGCACGGGCCGTTGCCGTTTCCGATCCGGCCTTCGATCAGAGGTACAGGCCGGTGCCGTGTTCGGCCTGCTCGTTCGCGACCGCGTGGATATCGCGTTCGCGCAGTACGTAATACGCCTGCGCCTGGATCTCGACCTCGTACTGGTCGTCGGCGCTGAAGAGCACCTGATCGCCGACCTTGATGGCGCGCACGTGTGAGCCGACGCCGCACACCTCACCCCAGGACAGCCGCTTGGCCACCTGGGCGGTCGCCGGAATGAGAATGCCCCCGCTGCTGCGACGCTCGCCCGCGTCCTGGTTGAGCTTGACCATGACGCGGTCGTGCAGCATTTGGATTTCGAGCTTGGGATCGGGCACGGCGACACTGTACTGCGGTGCGGTGACCGCGCCGGGACCGACCGGTCAGGCGCTCGCGTCGGGGCCGGCGGCATCCGGTTGCGGGGCGACCACGCGGCGAATGGCGTCCTTGGTCCACTTGCGCACCAACTCCGGATCGCTGTGCTCACCGAGCGAGAACTCGGCGACCTGCGGGACCGCGAGCGGATAGTTGATCATGCTCATCAACAGCATGATGACGTGACCGGACGGCATATCCTTGCGGATCAGCCCCTTCTCCTGCGCCACTTCGACTTTGGTGCGCTTCTCCAGATAGCGGCCGCAGCGCAGCTCACCCGCCGAGGCGTTCTCCGCGCCCAGCTCCAGCGCCTCCCACATGAGCAGGCGCAGCAGTTCGGGATGCTCGCGGTGATAGTCCAGATGCTGATCGATCCAGGTGTCCAGATCCTCGATATCGGTGGTGACCGAGGCCGCGACATCCAGCATGGTCTTCTCCAGCACCTGCCGGAACAGCAGTTCCTTATCGCCGAAGTAGGCGTAGATGAGCTGTTTATTGGCCTTGGCATTGCGGGCGATCCGATCGACCCGGGCCCCGGCGATGCCGTGCGCGGCGAACTCATCGGTGGCGGCAGCGAAGATCCGCGCCTTCGTCGCCTCGGGATCCCTGACAGCTGCCATGGCATCAATGATAACCAACTAAGTAGTTGACAGGGTCGCGGGCGAAGGATTACTTTCAACTAACCAGTTGGTTATCAGATCCGGTCCTTGCTCCACGTTCGGGAGAACGACGTGACTATTCTCGAAAGCCGTTCCACCGCAGCCATTTCCGCACCGCCCGGGCCGTTCCCGAATCGGTGGCGGGTGCTGCCGGTGATCCTCACGGCCATGTTCATGGCCATGTTCGACTACTTCGTCATCAATGTGGCGGCGTCATCGCTACAGCACGATCTGCACGCGGGGGAAGCCGCGCTCGAACTGGTGGTCGGCGGGTACGGGTTCGCCTACGCCAGCGGGCTCATCACCGGCGGGCGGTTCGGTGATCTGTACGGGCACCGGCGCATGTTCGTCATCGGGATGCTCGCGTTCGCCGCCGCCTCACTGCTGTGCGGACTCGCCTGGAGTGCCTGGTCCCTGGTGGGATTCCGGGTGCTGCAGGGTATTACGGCCGCCGCGATGGTGCCGCAGATGCTGGCGCTGATCAACACCATGTTCCCGCCCGCCGAACGCGCCAAGGCGATGGCGGCGTTCGGGGCGACCGTCGGACTGGGCGCGGTGTCCGGGCAGGTGCTGGGCGGGGTACTGCTCGACCTCGACCTGTTCGGGTGGGGGTGGCGGACCATCTTCTTCATCAACCTGCCGATCGGGGTGATCGCGGCGCTGCTGGCGGCGCGGTGGCTGCCCCGGCATGAGCAGACCCATCGGCCCCGGCTGGATCCGGTTGGCGCACTGGGGATCTCGGCGGCGCTGGCACTGGTGCTGGTGCCGGTCACGCTGGGACGGCCCGAAGGGTGGCCGGTGTGGACCTGGGTGTCCATGGCCGCGGCGCTGCCGGTGCTGCTGCTGACACTGCGGTACGAGGCGGCGCTGACTCGGCGCGGCGGGCAGCCGGTGCTCGATACCGCGCTCATCCGGGAGCGGGTGTTCGCGGCGGGCATGGTGATCTCCGGCGGGTACCTGGCATTCTTCGCGGGATTCATGCTCTGCCTGACGCTGCTGCTGCAGAACGGGCTCGGCATGTCACCGCTCGCGGCCGGACTCACCTTCGCGCCCCTGGGAATCGCCTTCGCCACCAGCTCGCTGTTCGCCCGCAAGGTGGCCGAGCGGATCGGCAATCGGGTGATGGTGCTGGGCACGGGCATCAGCTTCACCGGGCTGGCGATCACCGTCGGCGTGCTGGGCTGGTACGGATCATCCATCACCGCAATGACTTTGATTCCGGGCATGGTGCTGGTCGGCATCGGCAATGGGATGACCATTCCGTCGGCCATCGGCGCGGTGCTGTCCGCCGGGATTCCGGCACACCAGGCCGGAATGGCGGCGGGGGTGCTGACCACCGCGCAGCAGTTCGGAAACGCCATCGGCGCAACGGTTCTCGGCACCATTTTCTTCAGCGCGCTGGGCGGGGCACATGATCTCGGCAGCTTCGTGCACGCCATGGAGATCGCGGCGCTCGCGGCGCTGGGAATCGTGGCGGTGGTGCTGGCGGCGGCATTCACACTGCCGCGTACGGCCACACGCTGAATCGTCCGCACGAGGACAAGGGCACGGCATTCGCTCGAATGCCGTGCCCTGCTTTATTTCTCGTCCCGCGATCTAGCCGCGGACCTGGCGGCGGTAGGTGACCTTGTCGAATTCGCGGCCGTATTCGTCGACCGCGATCACGTCCATTTCGCTGGAGAAGAAGCCGGGGCGGACGTCGACTCGGATGAAGGAGTAGTTGCGGAAGCGCACCCGCGACCAAGGGGCGGCTTCGTCGGTCTTGGCGCCGCCGGAGTTCCAGACGTAGCTGTTCGGGACGGCGGTGTCGGGCACTTCGTTGCCGCGGTAGCTTTCCTGCGAGCCGGGCTGGAAGCCGTAGCGGGGGCGGCCGCCGCCACCGACGGTGTAGTAGACGGTGCCGTCGGTGTCCGGGTAGACGATCGAATTGTCGCCCGCCGCCTTGCCGGGCACACCGCCGCGAATCGGGTCGGTGCGCTCGAAGACGTGATTGTGGCCCTGGAGAACGAGATCCACCTGATAGCGGTCGAACAGCGCGCACCAGGCGGCGCGCACACCGCCGTCGCTGGCGTGTGAATCGGTGGTGGAGTAGGCGCAGTGGTGGAAGAAGCAGACGATGAAATCGATATCCGGATTCGAGCGGTAGCGCGCGAGAGTGCTTTCCACCCAGCTGTTCTGGGCTCCGCCCGAGTAGCCGGTGTTCGCGCCGATCTCGTAGGAGACGTCATTGGCGTCCAGCGACAGCACCGCGACATTGCCGTAGGTGAAGGAGTACGCGGACGGGCAGCCCGCCGGGCCGTTGCCCGGGAAGTCGAGGCGCGCAAGGTGTCCGCCGTAGCCGTGGGTGTTGTACGCGGCTTCCATATCGTGGTTGCCGGTGGCGAACATCCACGGGGTGGTCGAGGCGCTGGATTCGATCGCGCCGAAATACACATCCCAGACGTAGGGGTTGAACTTGTCGAAACCGTTCGCGGGGGTGCCGCCGGAGGCCACGTACTGCGGGCTCTTACCCGCGCCCGAGGGATCGGCGTAGGCGATATCACCGGCCAGCACGTGGAAATCCGGTCGCGCGGCGACGATTTGGCGCATGACGTTCTCGGTGTGCCGGACGCCCGGCTCATTGTCCGGCTTGTAGTACATATCGTCGTAGTCGCCCGGGGCCAGACCCGCGGGCTGGCCCGGGGTGTCGTCCGCGCCCTGATCGCCCATCATGGTGAAGCGGAAGGGCAGCACCGCCGCGCGCGCGGTCGGCATGGCGGTGGACGCCGAGCGGACATCGCCCGCGAAACCGTCGGAGCTGCGCCAGCGGTAGAACTGCGGCAGCCGGCCGGGCAGGCCGTCCAGTGGGGCGTGCACGTAGAACTGTTCCGCCGCAAGGACTCCCCCGTCGGCGCTGGGGATCTGGGTCACCAGGTTGCGCACCTCGGCCTCGACGGTGCCGCCCAGCGCGGGCGTGGGTCCGTGATCCAGGAATACCTTGGCCGAACCCGGATTTCGGGACAGCTGGGCCGAAAAGCGCAGCTGCGACGCCGAATCCGCGCCGAAGCCGACGTGGCGACCGGCCACGCCCAGCGGGGCGTCATCGGCGTAGGCGCGGGCGGCGAACGGCGAGGCGCCCACCCCGGCCACCGCCGCGGCGGCCGCGGAGCCGAGCAGGAAGTTCCGGCGCGAGACCGCATGGCGGCGCAGATAGGCGCGATGCCAGTCATGCTGCTCGGCCATGGTCATCTGGGCGGCGAGCCGCGCGGGGATACCGGTATCTGGAACGTCACCGGCGGGATTGAGCGGTGTGGACGGCATGAGTTCGCATGCTGGCCGATCAGAGTGTGCGCGGCAATCACCGGGGCACCCCGACACGGAGAACACTCGGTAAACAATGCCAAGAATTGCGACCAATCGGACACGCGCCCGATTTATGGGCATATCACGTAGTTTTCAACTGTGGATCAGCACACAGCTCTCGACACCCTGCGCGCCCAACTGCCGGACGGCATGCTCGTCACCGATCCCGATGTGCTCGGGGCCTATCGCCAGGATCGGGCCCTGGATCCGGACGCCGCGCTCGCGCTCGCCCTGGTGCGGCCCACCACCACCGCACAGGTGTCGGCGGTGGTGCGCTGGGCGCATGAGCATCGGGTGCCGATCGTGCCGCGCGGGGCGGGCACCGGACTCTCCGGCGGTGCCACCGCACAGGCCGGGGCGCTGGTGCTGAGCACCGAGAAGATGCGCGAGATCAGCGTCGACCCGGTCACCCGGACCGCCGTCGTACAGCCGGGGCTGTTGAACGCCGAGGTGAAAAGGGCTGTCGCGGAACAGGGGCTGTGGTATCCGCCGGATCCGTCGTCGTTCGAGATCTGTTCCATCGGCGGTAACGCGGCCACCAACGCGGGCGGGCTCTGCTGCGTGAAGTACGGCGTGACCACCGATTACGTGCTCGGCATGGAGGTCGTGCTCGCGGACGGCACCGCGGTGCGGCTGGGCGGGCCGCGGCTCAAGGATTCGGCGGGGCTCTCGCTCACCAAACTGTTCGTGGGCAGTGAGGGAACGCTCGGCATCATCACCGAACTCACGCTGCGGCTGCTGCCCGCACAGCCGCCGCAATCGACCGTGGTCGCGAGCTTCCCGACGCTCGGCGGGGCGATGGAGGCGATTCTCGCCATCACCGGAGCGCTGCGGCCGTCCATGCTGGAGTTCATGGATTCGGTCGCCATCAACGCGGTCGAGGACGAATTGCGCATGGGCCTCGATCGCACCGCCGCCGGGCTGCTGGTGGCGCGGTCGGACGCGCCGGGCGAATACGCCGGGCACGAGGCCGACATCATGCTCGCCGCCTGCGAAAAGGCCGGGGCGAGCGAGGCTTTCCGCACCGATGATCCCGAGGAGGGCGAAGCCTTCTGCGCCGCACGGCGATTCGCGATTCCCGCGGTGGAGCGCAAGGGCCCGCTACTGCTCGAGGATGTCGGGGTGCCGCTGCCCCGGCTCGGCGATCTGGTGCACGGCATCGCCGATATCGCGCGCGAACGCCGGGTGCTGATCTCGGTGATCGCGCACGCGGGCGACGGCAACACCCACCCGCTGATCGTGCACGATCCGAATGATCCGGCCGAGTCCGAACGCGCGCACCTGGCGTTCGGCGAGATCATGGATCTGGCGATCGGGCTGGGCGGCACCATCACCGGGGAGCACGGGGTGGGACGGCTGAAGAAGGCGTGGCTGCCCGATCAGCTGGGCCCGGATGTGATGGCGCTCACGCGCCGGGTCAAGGACGCCCTGGATCCGCACGGGATACTGAATCCGGGCGCGGTCATCTGACCTGCCGCCCGGAACAATCCGCCGCGCGAGGGAGTTTTCACCGACCATGAGTACCCGGCTGGAACACAATGTCGACGACACCCGCTACGAGATCTACCTCGATGACACCCTCGCGGGCTACGCCGACTACGCCGAGCGCGTGGACGGCGACAAGAAGACCCTCGACATCCAGCACACCCTCACCTTCCCGGAGTTCCGGGGCCGCGGCGTGGCCGCGCAGGTGGTCGAGTTCGCGTTGAACGACGCACGCGCCCAGGGGTTCTCGATCATCCCGACCTGCTGGTACGTGGAGAAGTACATCGGCTCGCACCCCGAATACGCCGATCTGGTCGGCTAATTCGACCGATTGCCGTCGGGTCGCTGCGCCCGCCACACCAGGAACTGCCGATCCCCGGTGCTCACCATGGCTTCGACGACCTTCTCGTTGTCGAAGCCGGGTAGCCGCTGCAATCGCGCCAGGAACGCGGTGTCGGCGGCGGAATGCGGTACCACGCATCCCTTACCGGTGGCCCCGATCAGCACGAAGAAAACATCTTCGGCGAACGGCCCATCGGCCGTGGTGATAATGCGCACCTCCGCCAGCTCCCGCCACGCGACTTCCTCCACCCGTCCGTCCGCGAGGGTCCGCCGGACGAAGGTGTCGGTGATTTCGACTCCGGCCATGGCTCCATAGTGCCCCCGCTTTCCCACTTCGAACAGTCTTGAAACCTCTTATTTCCCAGACCAACACACAACGTTCGAGGCCAAACCCTTGCGACACCCGGGAATTGGGGGCAACTCGGACATCGGACACGCGCAAACGCGCCGATGTCCCACCCGAGCCCCAATAAGGCGGAGGACCAGTCTCTTCAGCGGCACATCGTCAGGAACTCCTCGATGGTCCGGGCCAGCAGAACCGGATCCTGCAACATGGGCAGATGACCCGTGGGGATCTCCCGATGCAGGCCGGGGTCCAGCACCGCGCGGTACCGGCGTTGCGCGGCAACGGAGAACTCGCGATCGTTCAGCGTTGTGAGGTAGCCGCGAGCCGCGGGCAGCACCCGCTCGGAAACCCGATCGCGGTACAGGCGCTGGGATTCGGGAGCGAACTCGTCGATGAGCCGGGTGATATCGGCCTCGGACAGGCCCGTGCCCAGCCCGGAGCGAATCGCGTTGGCGGGCGGGCGAGTTCCGGCCACGCGCATGATGAGATCGGCCAGGTAGCGCTGCGGGAACGGCAGCGCCCGCAGAAACGAGCCGCCCGGAGCCGGGATCGACGCGGACACCGCCAGGAGCGCGGTGAGGCGATCGGGGGCGATCGCCGCCATCTCGCTCGCCACCACGCCGCCGATGGAGTGCGCGACGACGGCGAAGCGGCGAGCCGGGGCCTGCGCGAGAGCGGCCTCGGCGTACTCGCGCAGCGATGCGCCCGCGGCGGTGGGATAGCGGACCACCACCGATTCGACCGGCAGCTCGGCGCGGACCCCATCCCAGATCCAGCCGGGCAGGCCCGCACCGCCGAGCAGCAGTACCGGATCGGTCATCGGGGATGAACCATGGCGATGACCTCGACCTCGATCTGCCAATCGGGCTGAGCCAGCGCCGCCACCTGCAGCAGGGTGTCGGCGGGGTACGGCTCGCTGAGGAATTCGCCACGCAGGGTGATCACATGCTGGAGATTCGCGGGCATATCGGTGACGAAGATGCCCACCTTGACCACATCGCTGAAATCGGCTCCGGCTTCGGCCAATACGCGCTGCACATTGCGGAAGGCCTGGCGGCCCTGTTCCAGGAAGCCGCCCGGAACGGTGCGGCCGTCCTCGGTGAAACCGGCCTGGCCGGAGACGTAGATCATGCCGTTCGCGGTGATCGCCTGGGAGATGCGGTACGGGTGGTACCAGTCGGGGGTGGTGGCGATCTTCTCGATACCGGGGCGGCGGGTCATGGGGGCAGACATGGCGAAATCCGTTCTCGTGCTTCGAAGCTGTATCGATACACAGCCTCATCGATCACGAACATCCGGACCAGAACCTGTATTTCCGAGGTCCGGGCAACCTCGGTCCAGCAAACCCACCCTAAGATTCGGTACTCGTGGACACCTCTCAGCAACTCGGCGATTTCCTGAGCACCCGGCGCGCCCGGCTCCAGCCGCAGGATGTCGGACTGCCGTACTACGGCACCCGCCGCCGAGTGCCCGGGCTGCGCCGCGAGGAACTCGCCCAGCTCGCCGGGGTCAGCGCCGATTACTACGCGCGACTCGAGCAGGGACGGCTCGACAATGTGTCCTTCACGGTCCTGGACGCCGTCGCGACCGCACTGCGGCTCAGCGATGACGAACGCGGCTACCTGTATCAACTGGCCCATCCGCCCGCACCCGGCGATGAACCCGTCGCACCGGTGCTGCGGCCCGCCCTGCACGCACTACTCGCCGCGATGGAGCAGATTCCGGCCTATATCGTCGGCCACCGCACCAATATCCTCGGCTGGAATCACGCCGCCACCGTGCTTTTCGGCATCGACTTCGCCACCCTGCCCGGCCCGCAACGCAATTGGGCGCATCTGGTGCTGCTCGACCCGCGGCTGCGGACGCTGCTCGCGGGCGAACAACCCGTTATCGCCCGGCAGATCACCCATGATCTGCGCATGCGGCTGGCGCACCGGCCCGGCGATTCGGAGCTGCGCGATCTGGTCGACCGAATGCGCTCGTCCAGTGCGCAATTCGACGAGCTCTGGAGCAGTCACGATGTCGTGGGCGTCGCGCACGGCGTCTACCACTTCCAGCATCCCGAGGTCGGCCCGATCTCCCTCGACTACGAATTCCTGCCCCTCACAGCCGATCCCGGCGTCCGCGCCATGGTCACCTACACGATCGCCCCCGGCGAACCCGGTCAGCGCGCACTGCGCGAACTCATCACGCGCTCACTGCGTTTCGGAGACGCAGGCTGAATATCGTTCCACGCGAACGCATTTCCGCCCGGAAACGCCGAAGGCGGCCCGAGTGACACTCGGACCGCCTCGCGGAGATATTCAGGTCTGCGCGACGATCAGCGCAGGATCTGACGCGACATCACCAGACGCTGAATCTGGTTGGTGCCCTCGTAGATCTGGGTGATCTTGGCATCGCGCATCATGCGCTCCACCGGGAAATCGGTGGTGTAGCCCGCGCCGCCGAACAGCTGCACGGCGTTGGTGGTGACCTCCATGGCCACATCGGAGGCGAAGCACTTGGCGGCGGCGGAGATGAAACCGAGGTTCTTCTCGCCACGCTCGGCGCGCGCGGCCGAGGTGTAGACCATCAGGCGCGCGGCCTCGACCTTCATCGCCATATCGGCGAGCATGAACTGGGTGTTCTGGAAGTCCGCGATGGCCTTGCCGAACTGCTTGCGGTCCTTGGTGTACGCGATGGCCGCGTCCAGCGCGCCCTGGGCCAGGCCGACGGCCTGTGCGCCGATGGTCGGGCGGGTGTGATCCAGGGTCTGCAGCGCGGTCTTGAAACCGGTGCCGGGCTCGCCGATGATGCGATCGCCGGGAACCTTGCAGTTCTCGAAGTACAGCTCGGCGGTGGGCGAACCCTTGATGCCCAGCTTGTGCTCCAGCGGGCCGACGACGAAGCCCTCGTCATCCTTGTGCACCATGAACGCGGAGATGCCGTTGGCGCCCTTGTCGGCGTCGGTGACGGCCATGACGGTGTACCAATCGGACTTGCCGCCGTTGGTGATCCAGCACTTGGAGCCGTTGATGATCCAGCCGTCGCCGTCCGCCTTGGCGCGGGTGCGCATGGAGGCGGCGTCGGAGCCGGCCTCACGCTCGGACAGCGCGTAGGAGGCCATGCCGCCGTTCACGATGGTCGGCAGCACCTGCTGCTTGAGCTCCTCCGAGCCCTGCAGGATCAGGCCCATGGTGCCGAGCTTGTTCACCGCGGGGATGAGCGAGGAGGAACCGCAGACGCGGGCGACCTCTTCGATCACGATGCAGGTGGCCACGGAGTCCGCGCCCTGGCCGCCGTAGGCGTCCGGCACGTGCACCGCGTTGAACCCGGCGGCGTTGAGCGCGGTCAGCGCCTCCTCCGGGAAGCGGGAGTTGCCGTCGACGTCCTTCGCGTACGGGGCGATCTCCTTCTCCGACAGCGCGCGGATCGCGCCGCGCAGCTCATCGTGGAAGTCCTCGAGCTTGAACAGATCGAAATCGGGATTGCCCGCCATGGATTCGTCTCCTGGTCGTTCGGATCGGATCGCCGCTGGAAGCCCAACCTTCCCAGCGTCTCGGCACTCAGTGCCATTCAAAGCAAAGTATACGCCGCGATATCGCGGCCACGTGCGCTTAGTTCCCTACCAAACCTTGGCACGCAGTGTCATTTACGCCACTGCGTATCGGTCACAGCGTATCGAGACGACGCTGCAGAAGATCGGCGACCTGCCGGGACGGCATATCGCGCGGGAACACCGCGACCACCAGTTGATCCGATTCCACACCCGCCGGACGCACGGCATCACCGCGCGGCACCGTGGCCAGCGCCGCGCGCAGATCCGCCGGACTCGCATCGGACTCGCCGCGCACCATGCGCCGCAGCAGATAGTTGTGCGTGGCGGTCACCGCCGCGGTGAACTGCACCAGTGCCAGATCCGACTCGCCGCGCAATCGCGCGCGCAGATAGTCGGTGAACAATCGCTCATAGCGGAAAACGGTGACGATCTCGCGCTCGCGCAGTGTCGGCACCTGCCGCACCACCCGATACCGCCGCGCCGCCAATTCCCGCCACTGCGTGAACCTTTCGAACACCGCGATCACGGCTTCGAGCACCGCGTCCCACGGATCGCCGTGCGCGGCATCCAGATACGCCCGGGCCTGCGCCAGTTGCGATTCGTGGTCCGCGAAGACCACATCCTCCTTCGACCGGAACTGCCGGAAGAAGGTGCGCCGCGAAATACCGGCCGCATCCGCTATCTCGTCGACAGTGGTTGCCTCATAACCCTTTTCGGCGAACAACCGCAGGGCATGATCGACAACCGTCAGGCGTCTGGCAGTAGCGTCGTCGGGGGCCACCTGCCCACCGTAGCCGGGTGGGCGCACGGATTCGGTCAGCCCAGCAGCTGGGTTCGCAGGGCCTGATCCTTTTCCAGGACCATCTTCTCCAGATCGGCCTGGAACTGCTCCATCCGCCCGCGGAGTTCGGGATTCGAGGCGGCCAGAATGCGCACGGCCAGCAGGCCCGCATTGCGCGCGCCGCCGATGGAGACCGTGGCGACCGGGACGCCGCCGGGCATCTGCACGATCGAGAGCAGCGAATCCATCCCGTCGAGGTGCTTGAGCGGGACCGGGACGCCGATCACCGGAAGCGGGGTCGCCGAGGCGACCATGCCCGGCAGGTGCGCCGCGCCGCCCGCGCCCGCGATGATGACCTGGAGACCGCGACCGGCGGCCTCCTTGGCGTAGTCGAGCATGCGCTGCGGGGTGCGGTGCGCCGAGACCACGCCGACCTCGAAGCGAATCCCGAACTCCGCCAAGGCTTCCGCGGCGGCGACCATGGTGGGCCAGTCGGAGTCGCTGCCCATGATCAGGCCAACCTGTGCGGTCTCAGTCATGATGCGGATCCCATCCGTCGGTCCAAATCGCGTGCGACATCCAATGCGCCGCGCGCTCCGCTTTCTCGCGGGTGACGGCGACATCGTCGCCGAGGATATTGATGTGGCCGATCTTGCGATCGGGGCGCTCACCCTTGCCGTACAGGTGCACCTTCGCCTCCGGCAGACGCGCCGCCAGATGATGCAGGCGCTCGTCCATCGACATCGCCGGGGATTCGGCCGCGCCGAGAATATTCGCCATCACGGTCACCGGGGCCAGCGGCGCGGTGGAACCCAGCGGGTAATCCAGCACCGCGCGCAGATGCTGTTCGAACTGACCGGTGCACGCGCCGTCCATACCCCAGTGGCCGGAATTGTGCGGGCGCATGGCCAGCTCGTTCACCAGCAGCTCACCGGAGTGCGTTTCGAACAGCTCCACGGCCATCACCCCGGTGACACCGAGTTCGGCCGCCAGGCGCAGCGCCAGGGCACCGGCTTCGGTCGCGCGCTGCTCGGGCAGGGCGGGCGCGGGGGCGATCACCACGGCGCACTGGCCATTGCGCTGCACGGTCTCCACCACCGGCCAGGCCGCCGCCTGACCGAACGGGGACCGCGCCACCATGGCGGACAGTTCGCGGGCGAGATCCACCTTGGCCTCGGCCAGCAGCGAAACACCGTGCGCCAGTTGATCGTTGACAATGCGCTCGGTCTCGGCGGCATCGGCGGGCATCCACACGCCGCGGCCGTCATAACCGCCGCGCACCGCCTTGAGCACGAACGGCCAGCCGTTCGCGTCACCGAACTCGACCGCGTCCGTGACCGATCTCACCTCGGTGAACGCCGGAATCGGCAGCCCCAGCTCGGCCAGCTTGCGGCGCATGATCAGCTTGTCCTGCGCGAAGATCAGCGCGCTCGGCGGCGGCTGCACATTCACGCCCTCGGCGATCAGCGCCTCCAGATGCTCGGTCGGCACACCCTCGTGATCGAAGGTCACCGCGTTCGAGCCGACGGCCGCCTTACGCAGCGCCGCCAGATCCTGATGGCTGCCGAACACCACATCGGGTGTGACCTGCGCCGCCGGATCATCCGGCCGCTCGGCCAGCACGCGCAGCCGCTGCCCGAGCGCAATGGCCGCCTGATGGGTCATGCGCGCGAGCTGACCGCCACCGATCATGGTGACGGTGGGCATCGCGGAGGAATCGAAGGAACGTGCGCTCACGTTCGTCAATGTTGTCATGGCACCGACCCCCTACAACCCGCGGGTTGCTCTCCGAGTCGGTAAGCGACGTAGACTCGGCTGGTGTCATTTGTCGACAAGGTCATAAACGTCCTGCCCACACCGCTGCGGGACCTCGCCGACCGCCATTCCGAACTGCTGAAGTTCGCGATTGTCGGAGCGACGACCTTCGTTATCGATATCGGGATTTTCTACCTGCTGAAGTGGACCGTACTGGACACCAAGCCGACGATCGCCCGCATCCTGTCGGGCACCATCGCGGTCATCGTGTCGTACATCCTCAACCGCGAATGGACCTTCGACAAGCGCGGCGGGCGCGAGAAGCATCACGAGGCGCTGCTGTTCTTCGCGGTCAGCGGCATCGGGGTGCTGCTGGCGAGTCTGCCGCTGTACATCTCCAGCTACGTGTTCGACCTGCGCCAGCCGAACGTCAGCTTCACCGTCGAGAACATCGCCGACTTCTTCAGCGCGTTCATCATCGGAAATCTGCTGCAGATGGCATTCCGATTCTGGGCCATGCGGCGCTGGGTATTTCCGGATGAAATGAAAGAACTCGAGGAAGAGTTCGAGGATCTGGTCAACGAGGAACAACTCGGACATAGTTAGAGCCTGAAAAGATAGCGGCCCACAACCTTTCGGTTGTGGGCCGCCGTCGTATTCGGGGTGCCGTGCCCGGCGGCGTCAACCTCGGTCCACGACCAGCGTGACGGTCAGGCGGGCACCGCCCAGCGGGCTGTCGGTGAGAGTGGCTGTGCCACCGTGCAAGCGGGCCTGCTGGGCCACCAGGGCCAGGCCCAGGCCGCTTCCGGAGTTGGGGCTGGCACGCTGGAAACGCTCGAAGACGCGCTCGCGTTCGGGCTCGGGGACACCGGTGCCGTCATCGTCGATGGTGAGGGTGACCGTATCGCCGACGGTGCGGGCGGCTATATCGACGCGGGTGGCGGAGCCGTGCCGGACGGCATTGGTGATGGCGTTCTCGAGCACCGAGCGCAGGCCCGCCGCCAGGCCGCGCAGGCGAATGGGTTCCACGCCTTCGGTTTCGATGGCGACGCCCGGATGCATGTGCGCCGCGTCATCGACCACCTGATCGATGAGCTGACCCAGATCCACGTCCTCCCAATCGGATTCGGTGGTCAGATCGCCGACGGCCAAGCGCTCCAAGGCATGCAGGGTCGCCTCGATCGCGGTTTGACCGGCGAGCACCTCGTCCAGGATCTCGGTGCGCTCGGACTCCGAGAGCGATATGGTGCGCAGCACCTGGAGATCGGTGCGCATGGCGGTCAGCGGGGTGCGCAGTTCATGCGCGGCCGTCGCCGCGAAATCCCTTGCGGTGACCAGGGCTTCGCTGGTGTGCCGCCGCTCGACCGCGATCCGGTCCAGCATGGTGTTCATGGCATCGGCCAATTCCCTTGTCTCACTTGCCACCGGGCGCTTGGGCGGGTCCAATGCCAGCCGATCCCCCAGCCCGGCCGTCTCGGCGGTGAGGCGGCGCAGCGGAGCCACCGCGCGCGAGGCGAAATACCAGCCGAGCAGGGCGGCCAGGGCGGTCGCAGCCACCCCGATGCCGATGATCCGCGTGCGCTGCTTGGTCGCGGAATCCGTTGCGACCGTGCGGGGTACGGCCACCACCACGGTCTTGCCCGCCACCGGGAAGGTGCGTGCGAACTCCACCGCGGTCGAGGAATCCGCATCGGGGCCGCGTTGCAGATACAGCTCCGGACCGGGCGTCGCGGGCTGCGGCAGCGCATGCGCGCCCGGCACATCCGTCGTGACCAGCGGTGCGCTCGGATCCGTCGGCAACGCGGGCAGCGGCTGCGCCGGAGACAGCGCGATCGCATCCACCACCGACCCCACCTGCGTCTTGGCATCACTGCTCGCCACCGCGAACAACACCGTGCTCATCAGCGCCACCACCACGGCGGCGGTCGCGGCACTGGCCAGCGCGACGCGAGTGCGCAGCGACAGCGGCCGCCGGGGAGTACCGGGTCCGCGCCGCCGAACCGAGCCGAACAGCTGCCGGATGCGAGCGAACCCGCTCATGCGTCGTCTCGCAGGACGAAGCCGACGCCGCGGACGGTGTGGATGAGGCGCGGGCTGCCGGTGGATTCGATTTTGCGGCGCAGGTAGGAGACGAACACGTCGACCACTTTCGTCTGGGTTTCGAAGTCGTAGCCCCAGACCCGATCCAGCAGCTGGGCGCGGGTGAAGACCTGGCCGGGGGCGGCGGCCAGGGCGGCGAGCAGATCGAATTCGCGTTTGGTGAGATCCAGCCGGGCGTCATTGGCGTAGGCGCGGCGGGCGCTCGGCTGAATGCTGAGGGGGCCCACCGTGATTCGATCCGCCTCAGGTGTGGGCGCGGGGGCGCGGCGCAGCATGGCGCGCAACCGGGCGACCAGTTCACCGAGGTCGAACGGCTTGGTCAGATAGTCGTCGGCCCCGGCCTCCAGCGCACCGATCCGATCGGTCACCTCCGCCCGCGCACTCAGCACGCAGATCGGAATATCGTTCCCGAACGACCGCAGCGCCGTCACCACCTGCACCCCGTCCAGCAGCGGCATATTCAGATCCAGCACCATCGCCTGCGGCGCGCTCGCGGTGATGCGCGCCAGCGCGGCGGCCCCGTCCGTCGCGGTCTCCACCTCGAAACCGGACAGCCGCAGCCCCCGCGCCACCGACGCCAGCACCCGCGCGTCATCGTCCACAACCAGAATCAGCGGACCACTCACAGCCCAGACCCTACTGACGCCACCCGTGCGGAAACTGTGAGCGAATCGCCGACCCGCGCCACGAATTCACGCTGTCCGCTCACCGGGTGAATCACCCCGGGCCGACGGTCACTCCTCGCGATTCCGTAAGACAATTCGGCCGAATCTCCCATTGATCAGTGGATATCTCCGCCGCTCACACCATGCGGCAGCGCCATGGATCCGGCGCGCGGGACAGCTCGCCCGCGCGCCGGGAACGGATCAGCCCGCGCTACCGGTGGACGGAGCGGGCAGCGCCGGGACGACCGGCGCGGCGGGATAGGTATCGCGCGGGAGGATGGTGACGCCGTGCTGGCCGGGCTCCAGCGGGGTCGCCGGAATCGCGCCGGGCGGCAGCTGGCCCGGGCGGCCGCGCTGCACGGTGACATTGCCGTCCTCGTCCTTGGTCACCAGGACGGTCTCGGATGGGTCGGACGGGTACTGCACATTCGGATCCACCGGGATCGCCACGCCGGGGCGAGCCACCTCGCCGCCGGTCGCGTCCGGCTCGGCCGCATTGGCGACCGCCGGGGCAAGCAGTGCGGCGAGCACGGCGACACCCGCGATTCCGCCCGCGATCGCGCCGCGGCGAACTGTGGTCTTCTGCATGGCAACTCCTTCGGTTCGTCGACGATCTCTCGCCGTTCTGTCTGACGAATCCGAAGGTATGGAGCAAGTTCTCAACCCCGGCTAGCGAATGGTTAGGGAATCGATAGAGAACGCGACGTCAACGTGGTTCGGTGACAGGACCGTTCGGGGCCGGGCGGGGGGAACCGCCGCTGGAGCCGAGGAATACGGCGAACAGGGCGGGGCGGCGGCGCTGGAGTTCCATGCGGCCGCCGTCTGCTTCGATGAGGGCGCGGGCGAGGGCCAGGCCGACACCCGTGGAGCCCGCGGCGGAGAAACCGCGGTCGAAGATGTGCGGGGCCAATTCATCTCGGACGCCGTCGCCCTCGTCGGCCACCTCGACCACGACGAGGGGTTCGCGGGAGGCCAGGCCGCCGGTAACCGTGCGGACCGAGACCGTGCAGGTGCCGCCGCCGTGCATGAGGGCGTTGTCGACCAGCACCGCGACCGCTTCACGCAGGCGAGAACCGGTGACCGGCGCACGCAGGGTGGGGTCGCCGAGCAGCACCAGTTTGCGGCCCGCTTCCGCGAAGGGGTGCCGCCATTCCGCCACCACCCCACGCAGTTCCGCGACGACCGGCACCGGATCGCGATCCGCCGCGCCCTCGTCGCGGGAGGCGCGCACGAGTTCGTCGATGGCGTCGGTGAGCCGATCCACCTGTGCCATGGCCTCTTCCGCCTCGTGCACGACGGCGGGATCGTCATGGGTGGAGAGTTCGTCCAGGCGCAGCCGCACGGCGGTGAGGCGACTGCGCAGCTGATGCGACACATCGGCCACGAGCGCGTGCTCACGTTGCAGCCGTCCCGCGATTTCGACTGTCGCGGAGTCCAATACGTCCGATACGCGATCGAGTTCGGTAATCCCGTGCCGTCGCGAATCCGCCCGGAAATCACCCATCGCGAGGCGCGCGGCCCGCGCCGCCACATCGCGCAGCGGATCCGCCACCCGGCGCGCGGTCACCACCGCGACCGCGATGCCCGCGCCGAGCGAGATCAGCACCAGCGCCGCGACCGCGCCGAGTGCCTGCCGCTGCATCGAATGCATCGGCGCGGCAGGGGTTTCCAGCCGCAGCGATCCGGAGGTGCCCATCGCCAGGGATTCGGCCAGCGGATCCCGCACCTGATCCGCCCCCACATCGATGCGCGAGGCATTGTCCTGCGGCGTCGGATACACGATGGTGAGCCGACCGTCCGGCGGAATCAGCGGCCGCACCGACCGCAGATCCAGCTCCCCGTGCACCAGCCCGTCATCGCGCTCCTGCGCCACCACCTCCACCGCGATCCGATCGAGGCGATTGCGCAGTTCATTGCGCGAGATGTCCTCCACCCACTGCCACGCCGTGAAGGCCAGCGGCACACCGAGAACCAGTGTGGTGAGGGTGAGTGCGGCCACCATCGACAGCAGGATTCTGCGTCTCATCGTCGAGATGCCTCGCTTCGCTCGGCGTTCGATACGGATACGCCACGGCGTCGGCCGACGCCACAGCACGGACCTGCGGGTACGCCGGGGCGCGGCCTGACTCGCGCGCTCTGGCGCAGGGGGGAGCATACGAAAAACCGGTCGCGGGAACCGCTAATCGGTGTTGAAGCGGAAGCCTACGCCGCGCACCGTCACGATCCGGCGCTCCGCCACCGGTCCCTCGTCACCGATCTTGCGGCGCAACCAGGACATATGCATATCCAGGGTTTTGGAGCCGCGCAGATCGGCGTCACCCCACACCTCACGCAGGATGGTCTCGCGCGAAACCACCTGTCCGGCGCGGTCGATGAGCACCTTGAGCAGTTCGTACTCCTTATTGGCCAGATTCACCTCGAGGCCGTTCACGAGTACGCGACGCGCGGCGGGTTCGAGCCGGATTCCGCCCACCTCGACCGTTTCGTCCCCGATTCCGCTGCGCCGCAACAGCGCTCGCACCCGGGCGAGCAGTTCGGCGAGCCGGAAGGGTTTGCCGACATAGTCGTCCGCGCCGGCGTCCAGCCCGACCACGAAATCGACCTCGTCGGTGCGCGCGGTGAGCATCAGCACCGCGAGATCCGCCCCGCGCGCCCGCACCTGGCGGCACACCTCCAGACCATCCATACCGGGTAGTCCGAGATCGAGAATCAGCAGGTCATGGCCGCCCTCGAGGGCGCGCTCCAATACGGCGGGACCGTAGCTCTCCACGGTCACCGCATAGCCCTCACGCCCCAGCGCCCGCGACAGCGGCGCGGCAATGGCCTCGTCGTCTTCGGCCAGCAGTACAGCGGTCACGGAGCAAGCCTACGGGTAGGCGGGCGGGGAACCGTGATTGCGCGGATCGTTTTGCACCACATCGAAGACTTGGTGATACAGCAGCGCGTGCACCTGCTGCACATGCGGAATGTCGTCGTACTCCAACGGATCCTCCGACGCGGACCCGATGATGAGCGTGCCGGTACCCAGGAGTCGATCGAACAACCTATGCCGGAACTGCACATTCGAGATGCGGTTCATCGGAATGTCGATACCGGTGTGGGTGAGCACGCCCTGCCGGATCAGCACCCGCCGGTCGGTGATGATGAAATGCGTGGACTTCCAGCGAATCAACGGGATGACGCTGCGCCACAACACAATCACCAGCCATAGCACCCCGATGCCGATCAACAGACCGGTCGCCACGTTGCCATTGGTATTGCGCGCGGCAACGCCCAACCCGAATCCGGCCAATGCGGTGATCAGGATGAAAGTTACAGCGGGCCAGAACAACATCTTCCAATGCGGATGACGATGTAGCACCAGCTGCTCCTCCGGCGCCAATGCTTCCTCTGGATAACCCATGTAAGCACCCTATCCCGCGGAGATGACAGAATGCCTCACGCCGAACACCGGTCTGGCGCACAATCGTGCGGCATCCGCGTAGCATCGGCGACTCAGATCTGCCTTTCGTCGAGCTGTCCCGCGCAACACCATTCCGGCCGCATTCAAAACCGGCGCATGACACAGGAGGCGTGTGTGACCCGAGAGTTGACCCAGCTGCAAATCTTGCGAGAACTCGAACCGGTGGCAGAGCAGAACCTGAACCGCCACCTGTCCATGGCGAAAGACTGGCATCCGCACGACTACGTGCCGTGGGATCAGGGCCGCAATTTCGCCGCAATGGGCGGACAGGACTGGGACCCTTCGCAATCCTCACTCAGCGAGGTCGCCAAGATCGCCATGGTCACCAACTTGCTCACCGAGGACAACCTGCCCTCCTACCACCGCGAGATCGCCGAGAACTTCTCCCAGGACGGCGCGTGGGGCACCTGGGTCGGCCGCTGGACCGCCGAGGAGAACCGGCACGGCATCGTCATCCGTGACTATCTGATCGTCACCCGCGGCGTCGATCCGGTCGCGCTCGAAGAGGCGCGGATGATCCATATGACCAATGGCGCACAGTCACCCGATGATTGGGGCGGATTCCTGGAGAACGTCGCATACGTGACATTCCAGGAATTGGCCACCCGCATCTCGCATCGCAATACCGGACGCGTATGCAATGACGCCATCGCCGACCGCATGCTGCAGCGCATCGCCGCCGACGAGAACCTGCACATGATCTTCTACCGCACCCTCTGCGGCGCGGGCCTGGACCTGGCACCCGATCAGGCCATGGAGGCGATCACCAAGGTGCTCACCAACTTCGTCATGCCGGGCGCGGGCATGCCGAACTTCCGGCGCAACGGCGTGCTGATGGCCAAGCACGGCATCTACGATCTGCGCCAGCACCTCGAAGAGGTCGTGAACCCGGTGCTCAAGAACTGGAATATCTTCGAGCGCAACGACTTCGGGCCGCGCGGCGACAAGGCGCGGGAGATCCTGGCGGCGTACGTCGCCAAGCTGGAAGCCGATACGGTCAAATTCGAGGAGCAGCGCGACCGCCTGCTGGCCCGCGAAGCGGCCCGCGCCGAACTCCAAACCGTCTAGGCCGAACACCGAAATCGTCTAGCACCCATCGGAATACCCGTACACCCCGTCATCGCACGATGACGGGGTGCGCTCAGTATTCGGCGCGCAGGTGAGTGACGTCACCGGCGGAGACGGCGCGATCGCCGATCAACAGGCGGCCGTGCGCGTCGACACCGGTGGCGATGCCGGTGAGCACCTCACCGCCCGGAATCTCGGCCTTGACCTGAGATCCGATGGTGGAGCAGCGATCCCGGTACTCGGCGGACAGTTCCGCGGTATCCCAGCCCGCGGCCTCCCAGGCGGTGAAACGGCGCGCGAACTCGCGCAGCATGGCCGCCGCCAGTTCGGTGCGGTCGGCGTCGCCCGCACCGGACAGCAGCAGCGAAGTCGCGTGCGGCACCGGCAATTCCGCCTCGGTGAGGCTGACGTTCAACCCGACGCCGATCACGATCGCGGGATCGGTTCCCGCCGCGGCGATCTCGGCGAGGATGCCGGACAGTTTGCGGCCATCGACCAGAATGTCATTGGGCCACTTCAGAATTGCCTTGACCCCGGCGGACGCGCGCACCGCGTCCACCACGGCAACCCCGGTCAGCAGGGGCAGCCAGCCCAAGACCTCAGGGTCGATACCGCGCGCCCGCACCAGGACCGACATGGCGATCTGCGCGCGCGGCGGGCTCACCCACTGCCGTTCGTGCCTGCCGCGGCCGCGCTCCTGCGCCTCGGCGATCAGCACCACCCGGTCGATGGTCGAATCGGCCGCACGCGCAACCAGGTCCGCATTCGTCGACCCGGTCGAGGTGACCACGTCGATCCCGGTGAAGAACGACCCCTCCGGCGAGGCGGCGAGACTGCTCCGCAGTCGGTCGATATCCAAGGCTGGCCTGTCCATGCCGCGAGGCTACTCCACCGGGCGCGACGATCCCCGCGCCCCCGACCGGCATGCGCGGATCGGCGGCCGGGGCGTCCGCCACGCACATTTCGTCATCGGTGAGCGCGGCAGCGCACCCGCCGTTCGCGGCGGGTGCGCTGTCCTCGATCCCCCGGGTCTCGGTCCGGATCTCGTGTTCGGTGATGGTCGGCCGCGGCTCGGTGATGGTCCAGCTCGTGACCGCCGAGACCGCCGCGCGTTCTGCCTGATGTGTACTCCAGCCCCACATAACCGCTCCCCTGTAGTCGGCTTCGGATGCCACTCCAGGGTCTCGTGGAAAAGGGCTGCGCACCAATGATTTATGGCCCGAACAGCGCCGGAACAGGGCGCTGAACTGGCGTTTCATGGGTGCCGGATTTCTCCGGACCGGAAAGGATCGACGGTCCGGAGCCGGGATCTCAGGACGCGGCGACCGGTTCCAGGCCGAGGAATCCGGAGGTGAATCGGTGCACGGCGACCAGACCGTCATCGAGGGCCTCGCGATAGCCCTCGCGTACCCAGCCGGTGATCGCGGCGGTGCCGTCGGCTCCCGGGGTCACGCCGATCTCGGCGACCATCTCGGCGGTGGTCGGCACGCATACCGCCCACGAATAGTGCGTCTCATCGGCCCACTGCGCGGTCCGCGTTGCGACATAGCCGGGATCGGTGATGCCGCCGTCGGCCAGTGCGGGGCGATCGTCGATGCGCTCATCGGCCCGCAGCGCGCGCAAATACCAACTGCCCGCATTGATTTCAATGGGTTCCATCAGCGCTCCCGCCTCCGCTCCCGGCGCCCGCGCCGCTCATGATTGCCGCCACCGAACAGCAGCGCACCCGCGACCGGAATCAACAGGAACACCCACCACTGATGCGTGACGAAGAACAGGATCACCGCCAGAATCGGCACCACCGGCATGATCCGCTGCGGCAGATTCCCGCCGAACCGCAATCCCTGCGCCGCCGGAACCGGCTTGTCCAGCACCACCGCGGGCAGATCCGAGAACACCGGCTCCAAGTCCCCGCGCGTCATGGCCGCGGCCACAACCCTGCTGCGCTCATCGAATTCGGCAACACTCAACCGCCCCGCGGCGAAGTTGTCGGACAGCCGTTTCATGGCCTCTTCCCGCTCCGCGGTGCCGATACGAATGTCCGGTGGTTCAGCCATGCAAAGACCTTAGCGCGACACCTCGAGAAACGTCCGGGCCGCTCACAGCTGTGAGCGGCCCGGACGGGAAAGCTGTTGCCGGACGGTCAGATCCGGCGGGAGATCACTTGATCTCGGCGAGCACGGTGCCCTGGGTGATGGCCGCACCGGCCTCCACCGACAGGCCCGTGATGACACCGGCCTTGTGCGCGGTGACCGGGTTCTCCATCTTCATGGCCTCGAGCACCACGACCAGATCGCCGACCTCGACGGTCTGACCCTCTTCGACCGCGACCTTGACGACGGTGCCCTGCATCGGAGCGGTGACCGAATCACCGGAAGCACCCGCACCGGCCGCGCCGCCACGCTTGCGCGGCTTCGGCTTCTTGCGGATGACGCCCGCGCCGTTCGCGGCAGGCGCCGCGCCGACCGAGAACTGGCCCGGCAGCGACACTTCGAGGCGACGGCCGCCGACCTCGACGACGACCTTCTGACGGGGAGCCTCGTCCTCGTCCTCGATCGGCACGCCACCGGTGTACGGCTCGATGGTGTTGGTCCAGTCGTTCTCGATCCACTTGGTGTAGACGTCGAACTTGGTGCCGTCGCCGATGAACGCCGGGTTCTCGACAATGTGGCGGTGGAACGGCAGCACCGTTGCCAGGCCCTCGATCTCGTACTCGGCCAGGGCGCGGGCGGCACGCTGCAGCGCCTGCTCACGGTTCTCGCCGGTGACGATCAGCTTGGCCAGCATGGAGTCGAACTGACCGCCGATGACCGAACCCTCGACCACACCGGAATCCACGCGCACGCCGGGGCCCGCGGGCTCCTTGTAGACCACGACCGGACCGGGGGCGGGCATGAAACCGCGGCCCGCGTCCTCACCGTTGATACGGAATTCGAACGAATGCCCGCGCGGGATCGGATCCGACTTCAGTTCCAGCTCATGGCCTTCGGCGATGCGGAACTGCTGACGCACCAGATCGATGCCCGCGGTCTCCTCGGTGACCGGGTGCTCGACCTGCAGGCGGGTGTTCACCTCGAGGAAGGACACGGTCTCGCCCTGCACCAGGTACTCCACGGTGCCGGCGCCGTAGTACTCGGCTTCCTTGCAGATCCGCTTGGCGGAGGAATGGATCTTCTCGCGCACGGCATCGGACAGGAACGGGGCGGGGGCTTCCTCGACCAGCTTCTGGAAACGACGCTGCAGCGAGCAGTCACGGGTGCCGACCACGATCACATTGCCGTGCTTGTCGGCAAGCACCTGCGCCTCGACGTGGCGCGCCTTGTCCAGGTACTGCTCCACGAAGCATTCACCGCGACCGAAGGCGGCGATGGCCTCACGGGTGGCGGAGTCGAACAGCTCCGGGATCTCCTCGATGGTCTGGGCGACCTTCATACCGCGACCGCCACCACCGAAGGCGGCCTTGATCGCGACCGGAACGCCGTACTCCTTGGCGAACGCGACGACCTCGTCGGCGTTCTTGACCGGATCCTTGGTACCCGCGGCCATGGGGGCCTCGGCGCGCTGCGCGATGTGGCGCGCGGTGACCTTGTCACCCAGATCGCGAATGGACTGCGGCGACGGGCCGATCCAGATCAGACCGGCATCGATCACGGCCTGCGCGAATTCGGCGTTCTCGGAGAGGAAGCCGTAACCGGGGTGGATCGCGTCCGCGCCGGCCTTGGCGGCGGCGTCGAGGATCTTGTCGAAGACCAGGTACGACTCGGCGGAGGTCTGCCCACCGAGCGCGAAAGCTTCATCGGCGAGCTTCACGAAAGGCGCGTCTGCGTCCGGTTCCGCGTACACCGCGACGCTGGCGATGCCCGCGTCCTTGGCAGCCCTGATCACGCGCACGGCGATCTCGCCTCGATTGGCTACGAGGACCTTCGTGATCTGCGCGTTGGCATGGTTGGGCACTGAGCCTCCTGTGCTGGAGATAACTTCGTCTTGGGCAGTGTAGGCAGTCTGCCAACAACAGCCGAACCGGGCTAGGGCTACCCATGGGTAGGCCCGAAGGGTGAGAATCACAGCGTTCGTGACCCTCGGGGGACCCCGGATGACCGGGCGGAGCATCTGCGCGGGGATGTCCGGGGAAGAACCTACCCTCGCATCACTATTCGCGCATAGAGCGGCCGGGGTTACCTCAGCACCGGATCGCACGCGGGACAGCCCGGTAACCCGCGCGGGATCACGGCCGGATCAGTCGCGCCGGATGATCTCCGGCAGCGCGCCGGGCTGATCGCCGGTCACGATGGGCGCGCCGACCGCGTTCGACCATTCGGTCCAGGAGCCGTCGTAATTGCGGACGCCCTGCACACCGACGAGGTAGGTCAGGACGAACCAGGTGAGGGCCGACCAGCGGCCGATGCGGGAGTAGACCATCGGGGCGACGCCGTCGGACACCGCGCCGTAGATCACGTCGAGTTCGGCGCGCGGCCGGAAACGCGAGTCCGGGGCGACCGAGGCGCTCCACGGGATGCTGACGGCCGTGGGGATGTGCCCCGCGCGCAGCGCCTGCTCCTCGGGACGGTCCAGGACGACGAGGTCGCCGGTGTACTCCTCGAAGACGCGGGCATCGATCAGCGGTGCGCCCAGGTGCGCGATGACATCGGAGCGGAAGGCGCGGGCGGTCTTGTCATCGCGCGCGGGGACCGGGTATTCGCTCGCGAGCGGGTACGGGACCTCGAAGGTGGTGTCGCGGGCCTCGGAGATCCAGGCATCCCGGCCACCGTCCAACAGGCGCACATCCTCGTGTCCGAAGAGGTCCATCACCCACAGGGCGGCGGCCGCGGTGCCATTGGCGCGATCACCGTAGAGCACCACGGTGTCGTCGCGGCCTATACCTTTGGCACGCATGAGCGCGGCAAAGGTTTCACCGTCGACGACATCGCGAGTTCGGGGGTCGATCAACTCGTTTCGCCAATCGATCTTGATGGCCCCTGGGACATGGCCGATGTCGTATAGCAATATGTCCTCGTTGGACTCGATGATCTTGAGTCCCGGCGCGCCGATGTTTGCCGACAGCCATTCTGTGGTTACTAGTCGGTGAGGATGTGCGTAGGAACCGAACGAGGGATGCGGATCCGGGGCAACGGGCACAGTGTGGTCCTTCACGCGTGGTGGGTTGGGTATCGGCAGTTCGAATCTCAGCACCGATCGTAGGCAAGTGGCGGTAACGAAACTCGTTTCAGATCACGAATCGGATGATTGAGCGAATTAAGCGCAGCTTCATCCGATAAAGTCTCTCGAGAGGAGGGGTGAGCTATGTCCGATTCTTGGCCGCGACGACGTCTGCTCGCGATCCTACGTGGCGCCAGCGAGCCTCTCGACGCGCAGGAACTGGCCCGCGTCACCGGCCAACATGTGACTACGGTGCGTTTCCATTTGGATGTGCTCACCCGGGAATCACTGGTACGCCAATTCCAACAGCCCCCGCGCGGCCGCGGCCGCCCGCGAATCGGATATACCGCCGTACAGCGATCGGTGGGCTATCAGGAATTGGCGCAGGTGCTCGCCGATCAACTGGGCAGCGATCCGCGCCGCCGCTCGGACGCCGCCATTGCCGCGGGCCGGGTCTGGGGTTCCAAACTGGAATCGGTGGACCAACCGGTCGAAACACTGGAGGACGCACGGGATCTCACCGTCACCGTCGCCTCCGAACTCGGTTTCGCACCCGAACGCGATCCGGCCGGGGAGACCGAGGAGCATTCGCTCATTCGGCTCACCGCGTGCCCGCTGCGCGAACTCGCGCGCACCCACTCCGAAGTCGTGTGCGGCGTGCATTTGGGACTCATGCGCGAGGTGCTGGACCACAATGGCGCGCGCGACACCGTCACGGTGCGGCTGCATCCCTTCGTGGAACCCGAATTGTGTGTGGCGCGACTGGAATTGCTCGCGGCGGCCCGGACCACCGATGGCATCCCCGGCGTCGCGAACGACACCGAGGAGCCGCGCCTGGCGACCTCAACGAGCCGGGTCGCGCCACAACTGCGTAGCCCCGACGTCCACCTGGGCAAGCAGTCGACGAACCAGCGGTAGCCCGATCCCGATCACGCTGGACGGATCACCCTCGATGCGCTCCACGAACCAGCCGCCGAGGCCGTCCAGGGTGAAGGATCCGGCCACCTGCAAGGGCTCGCCCGTCGCGATGTAGGCGTCCAGCTCCTCGGGTTCGGGTTTGGCGAAATGCACCGTGGTGGAACTGCAATCGGCCGCCTCGCCGACGATCTCGCCCGCGCGCAGGCGCAGTACGCAGTGCCCGGTGAGCAGATCGGCACTGCGCCCGGCCATTTCGGCCCAGCGCGCCCGCGCCACCTCGGGGGTGAGTGGTTTGCCCTGTAGCCGCCCGTCCACGAGCAGCATCGAATCACAGCCCACCACAACGGAATCGGTGAATTCACCGGAAGCGGGGTCGGCCTCGGCGGCGATCACGGCGGCGATTTCGCGCGCCTTCGCTCGGGCCAGTTCGATCACCACGCGATCGGGTGTGGTGTCCGCGGGTAGGGCCGCGGCCACCGCGTCCTCATCGACGTGGGACACCCGGACCACCGGTTCGACTCCCGCATTGCGGAGTACGCCGAGCCGGGCCGGAGATTGGGAGGCCAGGACGAAAGTCGTCCCGGGCACAGCGTTCGTCTCGGTCACAGCGGTCATGGGCACAGCCTATTTGGAGCCCTGCCGCGACCGGTCGGGCCGGTGGTCACGCGCACCGGCGCGGTCGGTCGCCTTTCGGCGTGTCAGTCCTTCAGATGGGACAGGGCCGGGAAGGCGTAGGGCGAGAACGGCGCGGAGCCGCGGTGCAGCAGGGTCGGCCGGCCCCACATATCGGCCGGGCCGTTATCGGGCGCGGCAGTCGGGACGCTCGCGGCGGCCGCGAATACGGCCACCAGGGCGGCCAATTCGAGATCGCTGGGATTTCCCTTGATTACCTGGATGAGCGGACCGGCGCTCGACGGGTCAGCTTCGGCAACAGCCGTTTCGACCGTTTCCGTCAATCCATCGACGGCTAGATCCAGTTCGGCGGCGCGCAGTACTTCTTCGTCAGCCATGGTCGTCACAGCGCCAGTCCTCCTGTCCAATTCCGCGCGGGTGGCGCGGCTGTTCGCGGAAATGGGTTCGAATCCGCGAACGGTAATTTGTGGGCCCTCAACGTCGAAGGCCCGTTCCTACCATCTTTGCTCGGATGGGGCGTTCTTGCGCGGTGTGCGGGTCCCGGTACGAGTGGTACCGGAGTCCCAACCTCAGTGTGCGCCCCATGAAGCGCTTATCGTCCGATCAGAGCGGAATGTTGCCGTGCTTCTTGGGCGGCAGTGTCACCATCTTGCGCTCCAGCAGACGCAGCGCCGAGACGATCTGACCGCGGGTGTGCGACGGCGGGATGACCGCGTCGACATAGCCCCGCTCGGCGGCCACATACGGGTTGACCAGCGTGTCCTCGTACTCGTTCTGGAGTTCGAGGCGCAGCGCGTCGACATCGGCGCCCTCGGCGGCGGCGTCCTTGAGCTGCTTGCGGTAGACGAATCCGACCGCGCCCGACGCGCCCATGACGGCGATCTGAGCGGTCGGCCACGCCAGGTTCACATCGGCGCCCATATGCTTGGATCCCATGACGTCGTAGGCGCCGCCGTAGGCCTTGCGGGTGATGATTGTGATCTTGCCCACAGTGGCCTCACCGTAGGCATAGAGCAGCTTCGCGCCGCGGCGGATGATGCCGTTGTACTCCTGGCCGGTGCCCGGCAGGAAGCCCGGAACGTCCACCAGGGTGATGATCGGGATATTGAAGGCGTCGCAGGTGCGCACGAAGCGCGCGGCCTTCTCCGAGGCGTCGATATCCAGGCAGCCCGCGAACTGCGAGGGCTGGTTGGCCACGAAGCCGACGCTGCGGCCGTCGATGCGGGCGAAGCCGACGATGATGTTCATCGCGCGCTCGGCCTGCACCTCGAGGAATTCGTCGTCATCCACCAGGGCCTTGATGACCTCGTGCATGTCGTACGGCTGGTTCGGCGAATCCGGGATGATTGTGTCGAGCGCGATGTCGTCCTCGGTGAGGTTCTCCTCGATGGCGCCCGAGATCGGATCGGTGGCCGGGAAGCGCGGGGCCTCGGCGCGGTTGTTGCTCGGCAGGTAGCCCAGCAGGTCCTTGACGTAGTCCAGGGCGTCCTGCTCGCCGGAGGCGACGTAGTGCGCGACACCGGACTTCACCATGTGGGTGTGGGCGCCGCCCAGCTCCTCCATGGTGACCTCTTCACCGGTGACGGTCTTGATCACGTCGGGTCCGGTGACGAACATCTGCGAGGTCTGATCGACCATGACGACGAAGTCGGTGAGGGCGGGCGAGTAGACGTGGCCACCCGCGGCCGGGCCCATGATGAGCGAGATCTGCGGGATCACGCCGGACGCCTGGATATTGCGGTGGAAGATCTCACCGTAAAGGCCCAGGGAGACAACGCCTTCCTGGATGCGCGCGCCCGCGCCCTCGTTGATGCCGACCAGCGGGCGGCCGGTCTTGAGCGCCAGATCCATGACCTTGACGATCTTCTCGCCGTACACCTCGCCGAGCGAGCCGCCGAAGACGGTGACGTCCTGGGAGAAGATGCACACGTCGCGGCCGTCGATGGTGCCGTAACCGGTCACCACGCCGTCGCCGAGCGGACGCTGGTTCTCCAGGCCGAAATTCACGCTGCGATGCCGGGCGAGCGCGTCGAGCTCCACGAACGAACCTTCGTCCAGCAGGGCGAGGATGCGCTCGCGCGCGGTCATCTTGCCCTTGGCGTGGACCTTGTCGACGGCGGCTTCACCCATCGGGTGCTTGGCTTCATCCAGCCTGTTACGCAGGTCAGCCAGCTTGCCGGCGGTGGTGTGGATATCGGGGGCGCCCGCCGACCCCGGCGAAGGCTGCTGCTGGACACTCGTCATGCCCGGGAGTGTAACCAGTACCAGTGCCCTCTGGTAATCCCGTCTTGCCTACTCGTCAGTATGGTTATTGACTGGCTGCCAGTAGAAACCCGCAGGTCGAGACTCGTTTTGACGCCGCAGGCGAGCTGTGGCCCGGGAAAAATATCTCGCTTGTGAATGGTCACCGCATCACCCCGGTGTGGCCTGTGGAATAGCGTCCGGGCTGCGGCCAGATGGTGAGTCCGTGCGCGCCCCGGCCAACGGGGATGCGGGCCAACAACTTCCATTCCACGATGTCGATGGCGTAGACCTCGCCGTGATGGCGGCCGGAGACCCAGAAGACGCGGCCGTCCGCCGAGAGATTGCCCATATCGGGACTGCCACCGCCCGGAATCTGCCATTTGCGAACCAGCCGGTTCGTAGCGAAGTCCCACACCGAGATGGTCCCGTCATGGCGATTGGTGATGAGCATCGCTGTGGAATCGCGAGTGATGTAGAGCCCGTGCGTACCGTCGCCGGTGGGGACGAAGCCGGTGTTCTCGAAGGTGTTCGCGTCGAAGACGTGAATGCCGTTGGTGGCCATATCGGCGACGTAGAAGGTGCGGCCGTCCGGGGACAGCTTCACATCCTGCGGCATGGCCCCGCGGCCCTGCGGCAGGTCGACCATGCGGATCAGGCGCAGCTCCGCGATATCGACCACCGCCATGCGGCCACTGAATTCACAGCTGACCAATGCGGTGCGGCCGTCGGCGGTGAAATCCATATGGTTGACGCCGCCGCAGTCGGGAACGGCGACCGCGTGCAGCTTCTCCCAGGTGTGCGGATCGTAGAAATCGAGCGACCGGTCGGCTTCCGCGACCACGAGGGCGTATTTGCCGTCCGGGGTGAAATACATGTTGTACGGATCGCGCACCGGAATCGGCTCCCCCGCCTTACCGGTGCGCGGATCGATGGGCAGCAGACTGCCGCCGCCGATCGGCAGATCATTGTTGGCGTAGAGAGTTTGCAGATCGTACGAGGGCACCACGTGCTGCGGCTCCGACCCGCCCGCCGGATAGCTGTCGACGATCTGGAAGGTGGCGGGGTCGATCACCGTGATGGTGTGCGATTCGCTATTGGGCACGTAGACGCGCGGCAAATGGTCGGCGACGGCCGGACTCAGCTCGCGCGTGGCCGCGTACACATCGGTGGACGATAACGGCGGCGGCATCCCGGGCAGCAGATTCGCCTGCGGCGCAACGGTTGTGGGCGCTGCGGTACTCGATACCGGGACCGAGGTGGATGATCCGGCGGTTCCGGACGCCTTGCCATCGGTCGCGGCCTGGCCGCCGGAACATCCGGCCAGCAGGGTCAGGGCAACAAGCAGAACCGGTCGAGTACCGCACGCGATCACGCGATGCACCGTGTCATACCGGCATGGCGGCGAGCTGACATGTGGCCGAATGCTAGGAGGCCACATGGGGTTTCACCGAGTCGTCACCGGGTGTCGCGCGGCTCGGACCTATCCGGCGATTCCGAAATCATGGGCAATCCCGGCGCGACCGCCCGGTTATCCGGAGCCGTGGGCATCCGGGCCGGACGTCGTTGTCCGGCCCGGATCGTCCAGCGGCTCAGCCCAATACGCGGTCCAGCGCGTCGACGGCCTCGTCCAGTTCGGCGACGGTGACGGTGAGCGGGGGCCGGAAGCGGATACCGCGCTCCCCCGTGCCGAGGATGAGGATGTGTTCCTGCTCGCGCAGCCGGGTCACCACGTCATCGCGCAGTTGGGCCGTGTCGAGGGTGATGGCGCACATGAGGCCGCGTCCGCGCGGTTCGGTGACTTCCGCATGGGCGGTGGACAATTCGGTCAGTCGGCGCAGCAGGTGCGCACCGAGTTCGCGGGCGCGCTCGTGCAGGGCGTCCTGCTCGATCACCTCGAGGATGCGGCGCGCCCGCACCATATCGGCGAGGTTGCCGCCCCAGGTGGAGTTGAGCCGGGAGCTGACGTGGAAGACATTGTCAGGCACCTCGTCGATGCGACCGCCCGCCATGATTCCGCAGACCTGGGTCTTCTTGCCGAAGGCCACCACATCGGGTTCCAGGCCGAGTTGCTGGTACGCCCACATGCTGCCGGTCATGCCGACGCCGGTCTGCACCTCGTCGAGGATGAACAGCGCGTCGTTGGCGTGACAGAGCTCCTGTACGGCGCGCAGGAATTCCGGCCGCAGATGCCGGTCGCCGCCCTCGCCCTGGATGGGTTCGGCGATGAAACACGCTATGTCGTCCGGGTTTTCGGCGAAGGCGCGAATGATCTGATCGAGGGCGTGCCGTTCGGCGGCCTCGATATCGGGATGCGCGTCGCCGATGTACGGGGTGTCGATGCGCGGCCAGTCGAACTTCGGGAAGCGTGCCGTCTTCACCGGATCGGTATTGGTGAGCGAGAGCGTGTACCCGGTGCGGCCGTGGAAGGCGCCGGTCAGATGCAGCACCCTGGTGCCGAGTTCCGCTGCGCGCCCGTGCATTTCATTGTGCCGGGACTTCCAGTCGAACGCCGCCTTGAGGGCGTTCTCGACCGCGAGCCCGCCGCCGTCGATGAAGAACAGATGCGGTAGCCGGGGGTCGCCGAGGACACGCGCGAAAGTGTCCACGAATCTGGCCATTTCGACGGTGTAGACGTCGGAGTTGCTCGGCTTGTTCAGGGCCGCCGCGGTCAGGTTCGACAGGAAGCGGCGGTCACCGACCAGGGCCGGATGGTTCATGCCCAGCGCCGAGGAGGCGAAGAAGCCGAACATATCCAGGTAAGCCGTGCCGTCGCGGGCGTCGACCAGTCGGCGGCCGCGAGACTTTCGCAGGTCCAGCACTAGATCGAAGCCGTCCGCGAGGATGTTCTCGGACAGGATTTCATGCACCCGGGCGGGGGTGACCAGGGTCGTGTCGGCAACCGCCCCGAGCCGATCGAGTTCTAGGGTCACCACCCCAGCGTAAACGAACTTTTACGGTTTTGTCCGTAAGTTCCGAACTAATTACGAAAGCAACCTACTTGTCATAGAATGTCTGCAGAATGATGGTGCTTCGAGTCCGGACGTTGGCGGTCGCGCGAATTTCCTGCAGCAGCTGCTCCAGGTGCCGGGGTGAGGCCACTCGCACGAGCAGCATGTAGCTCTCGTCTCCGGCCACCGAATGGCAGGCCTCGATGCCCGGAATGTGCTGTAGCAGTGCGGGTGCGTCATCGGGCTGCGACGGGTCGAGAGGAGTGATGGCGACAAATGCCGACAGCATCTGCCCCAGCGCCTCCGGATCGACGTTCGCCGTGTAGCCGCGGATCACGCCGCGCGCCTCCAGCCGCCGGACACGCGACTGCACCGCTGACACCGAAAGGTTCGCCTTCTCGGCAAGATTGGAGAGTGTGGCGCGACCATCGGCTATCAGCTCACGGATCAGCAATCTATCGATGTCGTCGAGTTGTGGTTTCGCCGGTGTATCCGCCATCAGCGAAGGCTAACTCAGCGAACCGAACTCGTGGCCGGAACCCATACTGGAGCTGCCGATGAACCCTGTAATGACCGATGAATTGACCGGCGAGCCCCGCGCTCGCACCGAGTCGCTACTACGCGCGCTCGGCGCGAAAACCCCCGAACCCGGGGAGCTCTCGGTGCGCACGCCGATCACCGGCGGCGAATTGCTCACCCTGCGACCCAGTTCGGCGGCCGAGGTGGACGCCGCGATCGGGCGCGCGGCCGAGGCGTTCCGGGACTGGCGCACCGTGCCCGCGCCGCAGCGGGCCGCCGTGGTGCGGCGCCTGGCGCAACTGCTGGTGGAGCACCAGAACGAGCTGGGCGAACTGGTGACCCTGGAGGCCGGGAAGATCGGCGCCGAGGCACGCGGCGAGGTCCAGGAGATGATCGACATCTGCGAGTTCGCCATCGGGCTCTCGCGGCAGTTGTACGGCAAGACCATGCCGTCCGAGCGGCCCGGGCACCGGCTGCTGGAGACCTGGCATCCACTGGGCGTGGTCGGGGTGATCTCGGCGTTCAATTTCCCGGTCGCGGTGTGGGCGTGGAATACCGCGCTGGCGCTGGTGTGCGGGGACACCGTGGTGTGGAAGCCATCGGAGATGACGCCGTTGACGGCGCTGGCGTGCCATTCGCTGCTGCGCCGGGCGGCAGTCGATGTCGGCGTGAATCCCGAAGTGCACCAGTTGATTCAGGGCACGGGCGAGGTCGGCGCACAGCTGGTCGACGATCCGCGCGTCGCACTGGTGAGCGCCACCGGATCGGTGCGGATGGGGCGGATCGTGGCCCCGCGGGTGGCCGAGCGGTTCGGGCGCTGCCTGCTGGAATTGGGCGGCAATAACGCGGCGGTGGTGACGCCGTCGGCGGATCTGGATCTGGCGGCGCGCGGCATCGTGTTCGCGGCGGCGGGGACGGCCGGGCAGCGCTGCACCTCGCTGCGGCGGCTGATCGTGCACGCGGATGTGGCCGGGCCGCTGCTGGATCGCATCTCCTCGGCGTATCGGCAACTGCGCGTTGGCAATCCGCTCGAGGAGGGGGTGCTGGTCGGACCGCTGATCAACGGCCGCTCCTATGACGCGATGCGGGACGCGCTGGCGCGGGCGCAGGCCGACGGCGGTGAATTGCTGTGCGGGGGTGAGCGAGTCGACGGTTTCGGCGAGGACGCGTACTACGTCCGGCCCGCCATCGTGCGCATGCCCGCGCAGACCGCGGTGGTGCGCGAGGAGACCTTCGCGCCCATTCTCTACGTGCTCACCTATCACGATCTCGATACCGCGATCGAACTGCACAATGGTGTGCCGCAGGGACTTTCGTCGTCCATCTTCACGCAGAACCAGCGCGAGGCGGAGCGGTTCCTGGCCGCGGACGGATCCGATTGCGGTATCGCCAATGTCAATATCGGCACCTCGGGTGCGGAGATCGGCGGTGCGTTCGGCGGCGAGAAGCAGACCGGCGGCGGCCGCGAATCCGGATCGGATTCGTGGCAGGCGTATATGCGGCGGGCCACGAACACCGTCAACTACTCCACGGAACTGCCACTGGCGCAGGGCATTCAGTTCGGCTGACCCGCCCGGATGACCGAAGGGCAACGGCCCGAACCCCCCATGCGGTTCGGGCCGTCGAGTATTCGGATCAGCCCTGTTCGTCGGTGCTGATGGCGCGAATCTGCTGTTCGTACGCGGCGCGGGTGGATTCGTCGGACGGGTGCAGGGCGCGGTCACCGTTGAACAGGCGGCGGACCAGGCGCACGGCGGGTTCCGGCGCGGCGGCGAACACCGCGTCGATGGGGCCGAGATAGTTGGGGACGGCGACCTCGGCCCGGCGGGTGCGCACGGTCTGAACCACCGCCGCGGCAACGTCTTCCGGGTCGACGGTGGGCATGCCCGCACCCAGCGTCAGGCCGGACGACAGGCGGGTGCGCACCGCCGACGGCATGACCGTGCTGACGCTGACGCCGTACGGTTCGAACTCCAGCCGGGTCGCGGCGGACAGGCCGACCGCGGCGAACTTGCTGGCGTTGTAGACGGCCAGGCCCGCGATCGGGATCTTGCCCGCCAGCGACGCGACATTGATGATGTGGCCCCTACCCCGGTCCACCATGCCGGGCGCGACGGCGCGCATACCGTGGATGAGTCCCCAGACGTTCACGTCGATGGTGGTGTGGCCCACCGCATCCGGTTCGTCGAGGAAGGCTCCCGCGGGCATGACACCGGCATTGTTGACCAGGATGTCGATGCGGCCGAAGTCGGCGACGACCTTGTCCCACTGGTCGCGGTGGCGCACATCGAGTTCGAAAGCCTTGGCGTCCAGGGCGGCTGCCACGGCCTGGGCGGCGGCGGTGTCCACATCGGCGATGGCGACCTCCGCGCCCTTGCTCGCGAACAGTTCGGCCGTGCACTGGCCGATACCGCGGCCCGCGCCGGTGATCAGGACCCGTGCTCCGGCGAGATCGATTGCCGGATAGTTCTTTCCGAGGACGCTCATGCGAAAACTCCCTGTTCCATGGCTTTGCGGGTGCTGATCAGGCTGTGTTCGAAGGTGGCGAGGCGACGGCGGCCGTCCATGAAGTTGGGGCCCATGACGGCGAGATCCTCGGCGGTGGCGTCCAGGCGCAGCACCTTGGTGCCACTGGCGCGCAGCTGGGCGATCTCGGTATCGAGCTTCTCGCTCATGCGATTTCGCATTTGCCGCTCCAGGAAGTGGCCCGCGCCGGTCGCCGGAATGCGGCCGGTGGAGGCCATCGGGGCGATGACCACGACCTCGTCGAGCTGTGCCGGGATGAGCAGATCGGCCGAGGCGGTGGAGGCCGCGCCGCCGTCGATGAAATTCCGGCCGTCGATGGGCACGGCCGGGAACCAGCCGGGGACGCCCCAGGAAGCACGAAGTGCCGCACCGAGACTCGCCCGCGGGGCATGCGGGGAACCGAAGACCACGCGTTCGCCGGTGGCGTCGTCCATGGCGACCAGCCAGGTGGCTGGGTGTTCGACCCAGGTGCGGCCGGGGTTGAGGCGGTCCGCGAGGCGCTGCAGCCAGCTCGCGTCGCCGCTGCCCCGCGGGAGCAGGCCGCTACCGGCGGTGAGCAGGGCGTGGCCATTGCCGGGGCGCGCCAGCAACTCTCGCGCGGCGCGGGCGGGTGCGTTCAGGCGCGGGCGCGGCAGCGGCGGGAATCGCGGTGGCTCACAACGCATATGGGCGGTGAGGATCGGATTCGTCGAGGTGCCGCGCTGCATATCGATCAGCTCGTCGACGCCGATGCCGCTGCCCAGCATGGTCAGCATTTCCGCGCCGGCGGAGGTGCCGATCATGACGTCGGCGGTGCGGGGATCCCAGTCCAGTACATCGCGGGCCGCCGCCAGCGCGGCCACGATCCACGCCGCGCCGACCGTGCCGCCGCATCCGATGGCCAGGCCACGTCGATGTGACCCGTTCCTGTTACTCATAGTTTCGAACACTATCGACTCCGCCTCCCCGCGTCTAGATTCGAATACCCGGGGTATCCCAAATCTTCGAGTACATAGAATGTCCGCATGGCACGACTGACCCGCACCGAGAGCCAGGCCCGCACCCGCGCCGACCTGCTCGCGACGGCACGCGACATGTTCCTCACCGACGGGTACGCCAAGACCAGCCTGGAACGCGTCGCCGAGGAGGCCGGTTACTCCAAAGGCGCGGTGTACTCGAACTTCCGCACCAAATCGGCGCTGTGCCTGGAGGTGCTCGGGCTCATTCACGAGTCCAAATTCGCGGAGGTCACCGAGGTGCTGGGCACCGAGGGCACGCTCGAGGAACGGCTCGCGCGGTTTCAGGGCTGGGCCGAGCGCACGCTCGGCGATGTCGGCTGGACCATGCTGGAATTCGAATTCGCCATCGTGGCCCGGGACGATCCGGCGCTGCAGGCCGCCATGGTGTCGAGTCTCGGTGTGGTGCGCGGGACCATTGCCGCGAGCCTGCAATCCCTCGCCGATTCGACCGGGCTGAGCCTGCCGTTGCCCGCCGAGGACGCGGCGACCTCGGTGCTGAGTCTCGGGTTGGGGCTGGGCATTCTGCGTGCCATCGATCCGACGCTGTCCGCTCAGCTCATCACCGACGCGGTGCGGGCGATGCTCGGCGGTGCGCTGACCAGCTGACCGGTCCGCTCAGGGCCGGAAGTGCAGGGTCCATTCGCCGCGATAGTGCAGGCGGGTGACGCTCACCGGCGGAACGTCTATGCGCCAGAACGACTTCGCGGGCGCGTCGAGGGTCACCAGGAGTGCGGCGCGAATGACCGAGGGATGCGTGATGGCGATGGTGGGCTCACCTTCGACCGCGATATCGGCCAGCCACTCCCCCGTGCGCTCGACCACATCCACCACCGATTCACCGCCGTGTCCGCGATAGCCGGGATCGGTGAGCCAGAGATACAGATCTTCCTTCGGCACCGACATGAGCTCCCCGCCCCGCCACGCGCCGGCGTCGAGATCGCGTAATCGATCATCCTCATTACCGATGAGACCCATGAGCGCCGCGGTCTCCACGGTCCGGCGTTCCGGCGCGGTCAGCACCCGCGCCGCCTGTAATCGCCCGCACGCCGACACCGCGCGCCGCCCGGCTTCGGTCAAGGGTTCGTCCACCGGGAATCGTGCCTTGCGCATCGCCTCGGTCATCCCGTGACTGACCAGGTCGAGCCGGAGCACCTTCTGCACGATTCGCAGCCTACGCGCGGGCTCCGCAGCCGTAATCCGATTGCCCGTCCTTCGCTCCCGACCCGCACCCGGTCGATCTTGATCGCATGCGCGCGATCACCCGCTCATCCGAAACGCGGACGATCCCGGGTTCGACCGGCGCATCAGCGCCGGGTGTCGGTGGTCGGGTGCAGACTGGGGCGATGGATCGGTTCTCACCAGCTACCCGGGAGTGGTTCGACGGCGCGTTCCCGGCGCCGACGGCCGCGCAGTTGGGGGCGTGGGAGGCCATCGCGGCGGGGGAACACACGCTCGTCATCGCGCCGACCGGGTCGGGTAAGACGCTGTCGGCGTTCCTGTGGGCGATCGATCGGCTGGCGACTCGGGAGATAACCGCGGCGGTCGAACCTGCCGATGTGAAGCGCACCACCCGGGCGCGAAAGGCGACGAGCAGCGCGAAGAGCGCGAAAGGCGTGAGCGCCGACGGCGGCGCGAAGGCTGTCGCCGAGAAGCGTAAGACGTCCGTGCTCTATATCTCTCCGCTGAAGGCTCTCGCGGTGGATGTGGAGCGGAATCTGCGGGCCCCGCTGGTGGGGGTTACCCAGACCGCGAAACGACTCGGGTTGGACGCGCCCGAGATTCGGGTGGGGGTGCGGTCCGGGGATACCAGTCCGGCGGATCGGCGCGGGCTGTTGCGGACGCCGCCGGACATTCTCATCACCACGCCGGAGTCGCTGTTCCTGATGCTCACCTCGGCGGCGCGGGAGAGCCTCAGCGAGGTGCACACCGTGATCGTGGATGAGGTGCATGCCATCGCGGGGTCCAAACGCGGTGCGCACCTGGCGCTTTCGCTGGCTCGGCTGGATGCTCTGACCGAACGCCCGGCGCAGCGGATCGGGTTGTCGGCCACGGTGCGGCCGCCCGAGGAGGTGGGGCGATTCCTGGTGGGGAGTGCGCCCATCACCATTGTGAAGCCGCCCGCACCGAAGACGTTCGATCTGTCGGTGCGGGTGCCGGTGGCGGATATGACCGAACCCGATGCGGGAGCGGAGGATTCGGATCAGCCCGGATCGATCTGGCCGCATGTGGACGAGGCGATCGTGGATCTGGTGCTCGAACATCGATCGTCGATCGTGTTCGCGAATTCGCGGCGGCTGGCCGAGCGGCTCACGGCCCGATTGAACGAGGAGTACGCGGGGCGGATCGGCGAAGAGGTCGATACCGAGCATGCGCCGCCCGCGCAGCTGGGGGCGTCCACCGAGGTGATTCACGGTGCGGCTCCGCTGCTCGCGCGCGCCCATCACGGGTCGGTGAGCAAGGAACAGCGCGCAATCATCGAGGACGATCTCAAGAGCGGGCGATTGCGCTGCGTGGTCGCCACCAGCAGCCTGGAGCTCGGAATCGATATGGGCGCGGTCGAATTGGTGGTGCAGGTGGAGGCCCCGCCCTCGGTGGCCAGCGGCCTGCAACGCGTCGGGCGCGCCGGGCACCAGGTCGGGGAGATCTCGCGGGGCGTGATCTTCCCCAAGCATCGCACCGATGTCATCCACTGCGCGGTGGCATCGCAGCGCATGACGGCCGGGCAGATCGAGGAACTCAAGGTTCCGCTGCACCCGCTGGATATCCTCGCCCAGCAGACGGTGGCAGCGTGCGCCCTGGAGCCGCTCGACGCCGAGGTGTGGTTCGAGACCGTGCGCGGTACGGGAAGCTATGCGTCCCTGCCCCGTTCGGCCTACGACTCGGTGCTGGATCTGCTGTCCGGCCGCTACCCCTCCGACGAGTTCGCCGAACTGCGCCCGCGCATCGTCTGGGATCGCGATGCGGGCACCCTCACCGGCCGCCCGGGCGCACAGCGCCTCGCCGTCACCTCCGGCGGCGCGATCCCCGATCGCGGCCTCTTCCCGGTCTTCATGGTCGGTGAGAAAGCCTCCCGCGTAGGCGAACTCGACGAGGAGATGGTCTACGAATCCCGCGTCGGCGACGTCTTCGCTCTCGGCGCGACCAGCTGGCGCATCGAGGAGATCACCTTCGACCGCGTCCTGGTCACCCCCGCCTTCGGTCTCCCCGGCCGACTCCCCTTCTGGCACGGCGATTCCCTCGGCCGCCCCGCCGAATTGGGCGCGGCCCTCGGCGAATTCGTCCGCACGGCGGGCAAGGCGGTAGAGCAGTCATCCGGCACGGCGGTAACCGCCGACACCGCTGGCAAGAACGGGTCCGGGCGGGGCACATCCGCATCCGCCGGGCCGGTTACGACCGAGTTGGAGCGAGTGACCTCCGCCGCGGGGCTGGATGCCAATGCCACCGCGAATCTGGTTGCGCTGCTGGAGGAGCAGCGGGTGGCGACGGGGCAGTTGCCGACCGATCGGACCATGCTGGTGGAGCGGTTCCGCGATGAGCTCGGGGACTGGCGGGTGGTATTGCATTCGCCGTACGGGCTGCCGGTGCACGCGCCGTGGGCGCTGGCGGTGGGGGCGCGATTGCGGGAGCGGTTCGGGGTGGATGCCGCGCCGACGCCGTCCGATGACGGGATCGTGGTGCGGCTGCCGGATACCACCGATGATCCGCCGGGCGCGGAATTGTTCGTGTTCGAACCGGATGAGATCGATGATCTGGTGACCGAGCAGGTGGGCGGGTCGGCGCTGTTCGCGTCGAGGTTCCGCGAGTGTGCGGCGCGGGCGCTGCTGCTGCCCCGGCGCGATCCCGGAAAGCGCGCGCCGCTGTGGCAGCAGCGGCAGCGGGCGGCCCAACTACTTGATGTGGCACGCAAATTCCCGGAGTTCCCGATCCTGTTGGAGACGGTGCGGGAATGTCTACAGGACGTGTACGACCTGCCCTCGCTGCGGGAACTGCTGGGGCGGGTGGCGCGACGGCAAGTGCGGCTGGTCGAGGTGGAGACGGCCACGCCGTCACCGTTCGCCAATTCGCTGCTGTTCGATTACATCGGGCAGTTCATGTACGAGGGCGACAGTCCGCTGGCCGAACGCCGGGCGGCGGCGCTGTCACTGGATTCCAGTCTGCTGGCGGAACTGCTGGGCCGGGTGGAGCTGCGGGAACTGCTCGACGCCGAGGTGCTCGAACAGACCGAGCGGGAATTGCAGCGGCTCACCCCGGAGCGGCAGGCGCGCGATATGGAGGGGCTGGCCGATCTGCTGCGCCTGCTCGGGCCGATCACGGCCGAGGAGGCCGCCGAACGCTGCCTCGAGGATCCCCGGCCCTGGCATGCCGAACTGGTGAAAAGCCATCGCGCCCTGGAGGTTTCCTTCGCGGGCTCGCGGTGGTGGGTCGCGGTCGAGGACGCCGCCAGATTGCGTGATGCGCTCGGGGTGCCGCTGCCCATCGGGGTTCCGGCGGCCTTCATCGAACCGATCGCCGATCCGCTGGGCGATCTGGTCGGGCGCTACGCCCGCACCCACGGACCGTTCACCCTCACCCAGGTCGCGCACCGTTTCGGTCTCGGCACGGCGGTCGCGGCCACCGCACTACATCGCCTCGCCGCCGAAAAGCGCGTCGTGGAAGGCGAATTCACGCCGGGTGCGGCCGGATCCGAATGGTGTGACAGCGAAGTGCTGCGCCGCCTGCGCCGCCGCTCGCTCGCGGCGGCCCGCAAGGAGGTGGAGCCGGTCGCCACCGCCGCCCTGGCCCGCTTCCTGCCGTCCTGGCAGCACATCGGCACCGGTGAACTGCGCGGTGTCGACGGCGTCGCGGCCGTGGTGGAACAGCTTGCGGGCGTACCGATCCCGGCCTCGGCCTGGGAATCGCTCATCCTGCCCGCCCGCGTCCGCGACTACTCCCCCGCCATGCTGGACGAACTCATGGCCACCGGCGAAGTCCTCTGGTCCGGCCACGGCTCCATCACCGCCAAGGACGGCTGGATAGCCCTGCACCCCGCCGACCAAGCGGGCCTCACCCTCCCCCCACCCGATGACCTCGACCTCACCGAAACCCACATCAGCCTGCTGCTGGCCCTGGGCGCCACGGTGATCGGCGGCCCGGGCACGAACGGGCAAGCACCCCGGTCCAACGCCAAGGCCGGGGCGACGACGACGTCCGCCGGCGTCTCGCCCGGAACCGACGCGGAGTCCGGAGCCGACGCCACGTCCGCGAACAGGGGAAGCGGCGATATCGCCGCGGCCGAGCTCGAAGCCGAGGCGGGCGAATCATCGTCGCGGGGAACCGGTTACCAGGTTGTGGATATGTCCGGTGGCGGGGCGTATTTCTTCCGGCAGTTGGCCGATGCCAGCGGACTGGAGGATGAGGGGGCGGTGCTCGGCGCGCTGTGGGAGCTGGTGTGGGCCGGATATGTGGCCGGGGATACGTTCGCGCCGGTGCGGGCGCTGCTGGCCGGGACCGCGCGGACGACCACCGCGCATCGCACGCCGCGGCGAGCGCCGCGCGGGCGAATGTATCTGCCGCGCACCGGGGTTCCGGTGCGGACCAGTCCGCCCAGTGCGGCCGGGCGATGGTCGCTGCTACCGGAGCGGGTGGCCGACAATACGATCCGGGCGCACGCTACGGCGGATGTGCTGCTGGAGCGGTACGGGGTGCTGACGCGCGGGTCGGTGCAGAGCGAGGGCATTCGGGGCGGGTTCGCGCTCATGTACCGGGTGCTCACCGAATTCGAGGATCGGGGACGGTGCCGCCGCGGCTATTTCGTGGATTCGCTGGGCGGAGCGCAGTTCTCGACCACCGACGTGGTGGATCGGCTGCGTTCGTTCGAAACGGATAGGCCGCGCGCATTCGAGAACAGCGGGTCGGATGTAGGCGGACGTGGTTCGGGCTCGTCGACAATGCCGGGCGGCAACGCTCGGGAGACGGCGCTGGTGCTGGCGGCGTGCGATCCGGCGAATGCCTATGGGGCGGCGCTACCTTGGCCGAAGTCTGCGGTGGAGGGAGCAGGTCATCGGCCGGGGCGGAAGGCGGGTGCGCTGGTGGTGCTGGTGAACGGGGAGCTGGCGCTGTATTTGGAGCGGGGCGGGAAGACGCTGCTCACGTTCACCGAAGATGCGGCCCTGCGTGCGGCGGGGGCCGAGGCGCTGGCGGGGCTGGTGCGGGAGCGGCGGGTGGATTCGCTGGTGATCGATCGGGTGGACGGGGAATCGGTGCACGGCAATACGTTCGCGGAGTTTCTCACGCAGGCCGGGTTCGCGGCCACGCCCAAGGGTTTCCGGTTGCGGAGCCGCCCGTGAACGGGATCGGCTGTGCCTGAGGGCGATACGGTATTCCTGACCGCCGCCCGGCTGCGCAGAGCGCTGGCCGGAAAGGTGCTGACGCGCAGTGATTTCCGGGTGCCCAGATATGCCACCCTGGATCTGCGCGGGCAGCCGGTGGAGAGCGTAGGCAGCTACGGCAAACACCTGTTCGTGCGCACCCCAGAGCTGAGCATTCACACCCATCTGAAGATGGAAGGCGTCTACCGGGTCTTCACGCCCGGCCAGCGCTGGACCAAACCCGGTTTCACCGCCCGCCTGGTGCTCGCCACCGAGGACGCCGAGGCTGTCGGCTTCTCCCTCGGCCTGGTGGAGGTGCTCCCGCTATCCGCCGAGCACACCGCTACCGATCATCTCGGCCCGGATCTGCTCGGCCCGAATTGGGATGCGGCCGAAGCGGTCCGGCGACTGTCGGAGCATCCGGACCAGCCGATCGGCCTGGCACTGCTGGATCAGCGGAATCTGGCCGGAATCGGGAACATCTACCGCAGCGACATCTGTTTCCTGCGCCGCGTGCACCCCGCCACCCCGGTGGCAGCGGTCGAGGATCTCCCCGCCCTCGTGGACGAGGCGCATCGGGTCCTCACCCGCGCCGCCCACCAACCCCCGTGGCGCGCACTTGCTTACGGCCGCCAGCGCCGCCCCTGCCGCCGCTGCGGCACCAACCTGGTCGTGCACCTGCTCGCCGATGATCCGGCCCTGGCCCGCGCGGACAGAGGAATCTACTTCTGCCCGCGCTGCCAGCCCCAGCCGCCCGGGCCGTAAACCGCGGGATCACGCGAACCGCTACTTCGCGCAGCTACCGCTGATCACCGGTATCCCACGCCGATACCGAGCTCGACGAACCCGACGGCGACGCACCATCGGGCGGCCGCCGTCGGATCCCTTTCAGCGCACTACTTTTCGACGGGAACCGGCTCCAGAATCTGCGGGCGGGGCTCCGGGGCGGCCACGCGCAGGGCGTCGGCCGAGGCGTCATCGGGCTGGGTCTGGGATTCGATCTCGGCTTGTACGCGAGCCACGTAAGTCGCTATCTCGCGGGTGATCTCGGCTTCGTCCCAGCCGAGCACCGGTGCCACCAGGCGGGCCACCTGTTCGGCGCAGTCGACGCCGCGATGCGCGTATTCAATGGAGATGCGGGTGCGGCGGGCGAGGATGTCCTCCAGGTGCAGGGCGGCTTCGGCGGCCGCGGCGTAGACGGCTTCGACCTGGAGGTAGCCGGGGGACGCCTCGATCGGTTGCAGCAGTTCGGGTTTGCCGTCGGCCAGGCCGAGCACCTCGTCGATGAGCGAACCGTACCTGTTGAGCAGGTGCTGGATTCGGTACGGGTGGATGCCGTACTTCTCGGCCAGGTGCGGCGTCTGGTTCAGCAGCGCGTGATAGCCGTCCGCGCCGAGCAGTGGGACCTTGTCGGTGATGGTCGGCGGCACGCGGCGCGGAATGTCCTGTGCCGCTTCGTCGACCGCGTCGTAGGCCATGACGCGGTAGGTGGTGTACTTACCGCCCGCGATGGCCACCAGACCGGGGGCGATGCGGGCGACGGCATGCTCGCGCGAGAGCTTGGAGGTCTGATCGCTCTCCCCCGCGAGCAGTGGGCGCAGGCCCGCGTACACGCCGGTGATATCGGCGTGCGTGAGCGGGGTGACCAGCACCGAATTCACGTGTTCGAGCAGATAGTCGATGTCGTTCTTGGTCGCGGCGGGATGCGCGAGGTCGAGATTCCAATCGGTGTCCGTGGTGCCGATCAGCCAGTGATCGGTGCCCCACATGATCACGAACAGCACCGAGGTGGGGGTGCGCAGAATGATCGAGGTATCGCTGGCGATGCGATCGCGCGGAACCACGATATGCACACCCTTGGACGCTCGCACATGGAATCGTCCGCGCTGATGCGCGAGAGCCTGCAGTTCATCGGTCCAGACGCCGGTGGCATTGATGACGACGCTGCCCCGCACCTCGGTGCGGCGGCCGTCCTCACTGTCCTGCACCTTCACGCCCACCACCCGATCGGCCTCGCGCAGGAAGCCGACCACCTGGGTGGAGGTGCGGATGACCGCGCCGTAGTGCGCGGCGGTGCGCGCCAGGGTCATGGTGTGCCGGGCGTCGTCGACCACGGTGTCGTAGTAGGTGAGCCCGCCGGTGAGCACGTTGTTCTTGAGTCCGGGAGCCAGTCGCAGCGCCCCCGACTTGGTCAGATGATGCTGTCCCGGAACGGATTTCGCACCACCCATGGTGTCGTACAGGGTGAGTCCGGCGGCGACGTAGGGCCGCTCCCAGCCGTAGTGGGTGAGCGGGTACAGAAAGCGCAGCGGCTTCACCAGATGCGGCGCGAGCTTGGACAGCGAGAGTTCACGCTCGTGCAGCGCCTCGCGCACCAGCCCGAATTCCATCATCTCCAGATAGCGCAGACCGCCGTGGAACATCTTCGAGGAGCGACTGGAGGTGCCCGAGGCGAGATCGCGGGCCTCCACCAGAGCAACCTCCAGGCCACGGGTCGCGGCATCGAGTGCGATACCGGCGCCGACCACGCCGCCGCCGATCACCACCACATCGAAGTTGTCCTTACCCAAGCGCGCCCAAGCCTCTTCGCGCTGTTCGGGGCCGAGAAACTGCGATCGCGGGTTCTTCGTCATGCTCGACTCCTCCGGCTTTCGCCGCGGATGTCCGGCGCGGCGTTCGTATCGATGTCGACGCTCAGCTACTCGCAAGCAACCGTAGTCCACACTAATCGTTCGGTGTACGACCCGGCGGCGTGGTGTCCGGACGGGGTGCGCGTCATGGCGGTGCGCGGGCATACCCGGCGGGTAGCCTGTCCCGAATGCGTCGATATGTGGCTGCCATCGATTCCGGTACGACCTCCAGCCGGTGCATCGTGTTCGATCACCAGGGCCTCATCGTGGGGGTCGCGCAACGCGAGCACGAGCAGATATTCCCGCAACCCGGCTGGGTCGAGCACGATGCCGAACCCATTTGGCGCAATACCGAACTCGTCATCGCCGAGGCGCTGGAGAACGTCGGCATCGGGGCGGGCGATATCGCCGCCGCGGGCGTCACCAATCAGCGCGAGACCACCGTGGTGTGGGAGCGCGCCACCGGTAAGCCGATCCACAACGCCATCGTCTGGCAGGACACCCGCACCGCCGATCTGACCGTCGAACTCGCCGGTTCCGAGGGCGCGAATCGCTACGCCGACCGCACCGGACTGCCGCTGTCCACCTACTTCGCCGGACCCAAGGTGCGCTGGATCCTGGATCGGGTGCCCGGGGCCCGGCAGCGCGCCGAGGCCGGGGAACTCTGCTTCGGCACCATCGACAGCTGGATTCTGTGGAATCTCACCGGCCAGCACATCACCGACGTCACCAACGCATCGCGCACCATGCTGATGGATCTGCGCACGCTGCAATGGGATTCGGGCATCTGCGCCGACTTCGGCATTCCGATGGCCATGCTGCCGACCATTCGCAGCTCCTCGGAGGTGTACGGCGAGATCACCAGCACCGCGCTGGCGGGCACCCCGATCGCGGGCATTCTCGGCGATCAGCAGGCCGCCACCTTCGGGCAGGCGTGCCTGTCGCCCGGTGACACCAAGAACACCTACGGCACCGGCAATTTCATGCTCATGAACACCGGCGAGACACCGGTTTTCAGTGAGCACGGACTGCTCACCACCGTCTGCTACCGGCTCGCCGATCAGCCCGCCGTGTACGCGCTCGAGGGTTCCATCGCCGTCACCGGATCACTGGTGCAGTGGTTGCGCGACAACCTGGGCATGATCTCCAGCGCCGATGAGATCGAACCGCTGGCCCGCACCGTCGCCGACAATGGCGGCTGCTACATCGTGCCCGCGTTCTCCGGCCTGTTCGCACCGCGCTGGCGGCCGGACGCGCGCGGTGTGTTCGCCGGTCTCACGCGGTTCGTCAATCGCGGCCATATCGCGCGAGCGGTGTTGGAGGCCACCGCATTCCAGTCCCGCGAGGTCATCGAGGCCATGCGCGCCGATGCGGCGGCGCAGCATCTGGACGTGGAGAAGGTGACGCTCAAGGTGGACGGCGGCATGGTCGTCAACGAACTGCTCATGCAGTTCCAGTCCGACATCCTCGAGGCCACCGTGGTGCGCCCGGTGGTCACCGAGACCACCGCCCTGGGGGCGGCCTACGCGGCCGGACTCGCCGTCGACTACTGGTCCTCCACCGATGAGATCCGCGCCAACTGGGCCGAGGACAAGCGCTGGAATCCCACCATGGCTGACGCCGACCGCGACCACCTCGTTCATGAATGGAACAAGGCGGTCGAGCGCACCTACAACTGGGCGTAGCCGCGGGTTCGCCGGGCGCTCGAGCACGCTCCCGGCGCTACCCGTCGTCTACTGCGCGGCGTGCGCCTTGGCCAGGCGCGCGACCGCGTCCTCCAGCACCGTCGTGTCCGAGGTGGTGAAGCACAGGCGCATGGAGTGGGTGTAGTCGGTGGAGACGGCGAAGGCCGCGCCGGGGACGTAGGCGACGCCCGCGTCCAGGGCGCGGGGCAGCAGGGCGGCGGTGTCGGTGCCGTCCCGGAAGTCGGCCCAGACGAACATGCCGCCCGCCGCGTCGGTGGTGACGATGCGGTCGCCGAAGGCCGAGCGGACCGCGTTCACCAGGGCGCGGGCGCGTTCGCCGTACACCTGGCGGACCGAATCCACATGGGCGGCAAGCCAATCGGTGTCCGAGAGCAGGGTGGTGGCGATCTGCTGGGTGAGCGCGGAACCGCACAGGTCCGCACCCTGCTTCAGCAGTTCCACCGCGCGGCACACCTGCGTGGGAGCGACCATCCAGCCGACCCGCAGCGAGGGGGCCAGGATCTTGGAGGCGCTGGACAGGCGAATCACGTTGGGCGAGTAGGTCGCCACGGGAGCCGGGGACGGGCGGTCGAACCAGAGCTCACCGTACGGATCGTCCTCGATGACCCAGAAGCCGTGCGCCGTCGCCAGTTCCGCCAATTCCAGGCGGCGCTGCGGGCTCATGGTGACGCCGCCCGGATTGTGGAAGTTGCTGACGGTGTGCACGAAGGCCGGGCGCTCACCCTGCGCGAGGAGTTCGCGCAGCACATCCACGCGCATACCCTCGGCATCCAGCGGGACGGCGACGATGCGGGCTCCGGCGGCCCGGAAGACCTGCAGCGCACCGACATACGCGGGATCCTCGACCACGACCAGTGCGCCGGGATCGAGCAGCACCTCGGCGAGCAGGGACAGCGCCTGCTGGGAGCCGTGCGTGACGAACACCTCGTCGACCGGGATAGTGCGGCCCATGCGGGTGGACTCGCGGGCGGCGAGCACCTCGCGCAGTGGACCCCAGCCCGGTGATTCGGTGTACTGGAGTACCGAGCGATCACTCAGCGCGGCGTCGGCGGCTACCGCGATCCGGTCCCGGGGCATGAGCTGCGCATCGGGCAATCCACCTGCCAGGCTGATGATCTCGGCACGCGCGGTGAGCTTGAGCAGATCGCGAATCGCGGAACTCTGCAGGCCATCGAGCCGCCGGGACAGCGGTGGAGTGATCGCGGACATGAAACACCTCCGAGGGAACGCCGGGGTACGCCAAAACCCACTGTTTCACAGCGCTACCAGAATATGAAATTCCGATCCCGCATTGTGAGATGCGACTCCGGCGTCCCCGAGCGATCAGCGCTCGTCGATGGCGAAGATGAGGTGCTTGCCGTCCCGGGTCACCGTGCCGATGCGCTGGCGATAGACCGTCGTGGTCCCGTCGGTGCGATGTTCGGTGAGATCGGCGTCATAGGCGTTGTTGCCGTCCCGGATACCGTCCTCGGTGCTGACATCGGTGATGCGCAGGCAGTAGCTGGTGCCCTTGGGGATCACATCGTTGATGGCCTTCTGGATGGTGTCGGCGGGCGAGACGTTCAACGCGTCCGGGGCGACGAAGGATCGCGCCTTGTTGCCGTCCCGATCGGCGTAGAACGCGTGCTGGAAACCCAGAATGGCGTTCGCACCGGTATCGGTGCCACCGGCGCCGTTCCCGATCGTCAGCGGTCCCTCGCGCTTGGCGGGGCAGCTCAGCGCGGCCACCGAGGTCGGCGCGGCGGTGGTGACAGTGCCGCCGGGACCGAATACCGCCTCCGGTTCCGGGGCCTTGTCCTCGCCGCCGGTCAGCGACACCACCACCAGCGCGACCACGGCGATCAGCACCACCGCGCCCGCGCCGACCGCGATCGGCATCCACGGCTTCTTCGACTTGCGTTGCGGCGCGGCGGCTTTCGGCGCGAGCCGCTTGGCGATCTCGTCATCGCCCCAGGACAGCGATTCCTTCTTGGCCCCGCCCTTACCGGGCTCGGCCTTCTTCGGCATCAGCATCTTGGTGAGCGGATCGTCCGCCCAGGACAGCGATTCCTGCTGCGGCGCAGCGGAGTCCGCGGGCGGCATACCGTTCTCGGCGGAGCGCAGCCAGGCCGATTCCCGGCCGATCTGCGAGGTCTTGATACCGCCGCCGGTGGCCCAGCCCGAGGAACGCTTGGGCGGCTCGGGCGTGGTCGCATGCCGCACCGTCTGCTCGGAGCCGTCGAAATCGTTGCCGTACAACGCATTCGGGTCACCCGAATAGGGCGTACCGGAATCCGGCGCGAGGTACTCCGGTGCGACGCCCGGCGTCACCGCGCCGTCATCGGCGGGCCGCCAGGCCAATTCGGGACTGGCCGGTGCCGGTGCGGGCGTCCATCCGGACGCGGACGCCTCGGGCACCACCGGGTACTCACCCGTCGGCGGGCCGAATTCACCCGCACCGAAATCCGCCGCCGGTGCCCCGAAGTCGGCACTCGGCGCGCCGAAACCCTCACCGGCGGAACCGAATACGGAGATCGGCGGTCCGAAGTCATTGAGCGACGGCCCGAACTCCGACACCGGCGGCCCGAACCCGGAATCGTCATCCGGCTGCTCCGCGGGGGGCCGCCGGTGCGCTTCGGTGAGCGCGTCGTGCTCGGTCCCCGGATCCGGCGCTCCGGCGCCGGCACCCGATGCGGGGCGGTCGGCCGAGGTGTCCTTGCCGGAATCCATCACACGTCCTTTCGCCACACACGCGTGGGGCGGTCTCACGACCGCCCCACGCGACAACTCAGTGCTTGCCGGGCGCCTCCCGGGCGCCCGCAGTTCTCAGTACTGGACCGAACCGCCCACCTGCGTGGTCACGCCGCCGAGGTCGGTGGTCTGCCCGGGGATATCGCCCTGCGGGAGCTTACCAATCTGAGCGGCCGCGTCCAGGATGGTGCCGCCACCGGGGAGCAGGCGAATGAAATTCTCGGTGTCCGCCTTGGCCTGATTGGCCACGGTGGAATCGAGCACGAACTCCAGCTTGCGATCATCGCCCGGACCGGCGCTCGCGAAGGCCGTCACCTTGATCTGATTGACCTGGGTGAAGTCCAGCGACATACCGGCCTCACCGGTGCCGCCCGGGGTGGTGTAGCCGATGGTGCCGACGTAACCGTCCAGGTTGCTGAAGTGGTGCGTGTTCGCGGCGAAACCGGGCAGCGCCGCGCCGCCGTCGATATTCGCGCCGATCTCGGTGTGCGGACCCTGCATGGCGACCACGGGAGCCGCGGGGGCGGTCTCCACGGCCGGGGCCTGCCACTGCGGCTTCGGCTTGGTCTGCTCACCGGTCAGGGTGTTCAGCGTGGTGTCCGGCTGATCCTGATCGGTGGTGACGGCGGGCTGCACCGTACCCGGATTGGTCGCCTGGGTATCGGGCTTGGTCTGGGTGCCCGCGGGCGGGTTCTGCACAGGGATGGCGGGCGCGGTCTGACCGGGCACCGGCAGCGGTGCGACGCGCGGCACGGTCACACCGGGCTGGGTCGGCTTGGAATCCTTCGGATTCGCCTGCGGTGCCACACCGGCGGGCTGGGCCGGGGTGGTGTCATCGGCCTTGGGGGTCTCACCCGAGGGCACCGTGGTGCCGGGCTGGGTGGTGTCGGGCTTGGGCGAGCCCGGCGTGGTGACACCCGGCTGGCTCTGCTGCGGTTTGGTGGTGCCCGGCTGCACATTCTCCGGCTTGGGCGCGGGAACGACTGCGGCCTGCGGGTTTTCAGGGGTGGGATCGGTGGTCGGCGGCTGCTGGGTATCGCCCGGCTGCTGGCCGGGCTGCGCCGGGACCGCGCCCGGGTCATTGGGGGCCGCGTTCGCGGGTGCGCCCAGCAGGCTGACCACGGCGACCGCGCCGGCCAGCGACAGGGAGGTACTGGCCTTTATCCGATTCGGCTTGCGGTGCTTCACTTTTCGCCCTATTCGTTCGTACCTCATCGCCGCGATCGAGCAAGCGGGGCGAGTACGAGCTGCACAGCGGCCGCCTCGGAAAGGGTTGACCCCCCGGCGTTCTCGCGACCGCCCTGCCGATCGCTTCCCGTCGCGAAGTGAATCACACCAGCGTATTCCAGGCAAGGCGGCGAGTGTCATTACACCGGAAGTTAACCCGTCAGTCCAGGTCGTCGTGCCGCATCAGCTGACGCGCGGCCTCGGTGACCGAACCGGTCAGCGACGGGTACACCGAGAACGTCTGCGCGAGATCGTTCACCGTCAGATTGTTCTGCACCGCAAGGGCGATAGGCAGAATCAGCTCCGAGGCGATCGGCGCGACCACGACACCGCCGATCACCACGCCGGTGGCGGGACGGCAGAAGATCTTCACGAAACCCCGTCGCAGGCCCGACATCTTGGCCCGCGGATTGGTGTTCAACGGCAGCATGACCGTGCGCGCGGGCACCTCGCCATTGTCGATCGCGGTCTGGCTGACACCGACGGTCGCGATCTCCGGACGCGTGAACACCGCCGAGGCAACGGTTTTCAGGCGAATCGGCTGCACACCCTCACCCAGTGCGTGATACATGGCGATTCGGCCCTGCATGGCCGCCACAGAGGCCAAAGGCAGCAGTCCGGTGCAGTCGCCCGCCGCGTAGACACCGGTGGCGGTGGTGCGCGAGACCCGGTCGACGCGAAGGTAACCGCCCTTGTCGAGTTCGATGCCCAGCCGGGCCAGACCCAGGTTCTGGGTATTGGGGATGGAGCCGACCGTCATGAGCGCGTGCGAACCGGTCACGGTGCGACCGTCGGACAGCTTCACCACGATGCCGTCGGCGGTGCGCTCCACCGCATCGGCGCGGGCGTGCTTGACCAGTTCCACACCGCGTTCGGCGAGCGCGTCCTCCAGCACCAGCGCGGCGTCGGCGTCCTCACCGGGCAGTACGCGGTCGCGGCTGGAGACCAGCTTCACCTTCACACCCATCTCGGTGTACGCCGAGACGAATTCCGCACCGGTGACACCGGAACCGACCACCACCAGGGTTTCGGGCAGCTCCTTCAAGTCATAGAGCTGACGCCAGTTCAGGATTCGCTCACCGTCGGGCTCCGCGCCCTCGAGCACGCGCGGGCTCGCACCGGTGGCGATGAGCACCACCTCGGCCTCGATCACCTGCTGCTGACCATCGGCGAGGGTCGCCTTCACCAGGTGCGTGGCCAGACCGGGGGCCTGATCGATGAGTTCGCCGTAACCGGACAGCACCGTCACCCCGGCGGTCTGCAACTTCACCTTGATATCGGCGGACTGCGCCTGCGCGAGGGCCTTCACACGCGAGTTCACCTCGGCCAGGCGCACCTGCGCCTGCGAGGGATGCACGGTGATACCGAGATCGCGGGCGCGGCGCAGATCGGTGCGCACGCCGGTGGAGGCGATGAAGGTCTTGGAGGGCACGCAGTCCCAGAGCACGCAGGCGCCGCCGATCCCGTCGCTGTCGATCAGCGTGACGGGCGCGCCGTGCTGTGCGGCCACCAGCGCCGCTTCGTATCCGGCGGGTCCGCCTCCGATGATCGCAATGCGGGTCATTGTTTCCCTCGCTTCTGGTGGGCAACCGGGATCTCCGGCGCCGCACTAAAACCCTAACGGGCGGTATCCCCACAGCTCCGACCGCGTCTGAAGACAGCTTCGTCACAATTGGCGAGTGCCGTAAATGAGATAAGGGCTGCTCCGGGGTGACCGGTCGGGTTGCACACGAACCGCTGAGGATCGGGATCAGGGGCGGTTGCTCGGGATTGTTCGATACGCTCTAACGGTGCCGATTTACGCCGCCTACGGATCCAACATGGATCCCGAGCAGATGCTCAAGCGCTGTCCGCACTCCCCCGTGTACGGAACCGGCTGGCTGGAGGGTTGGCGCCTGACCTTCGCCGGGGACGACATCGGCTGGGAGGGACCGCTCGCGACCGTGGTCGAGGAGCCCGGATCCCGGGTTTTCGTCGTCCTCTACGACGTCCCGGGTGAGGACGAAGCGAGCCTGGACCGCTGGGAGGGCTCGGACTTCGGCATTCACAAGAAGATCCGCCTCCGCGTCACCCTGAACCAGGGCGCCGCCACCCAGCCCGTCCTGGCCTGGCTCTACGTGCTGGACGCCTACGAGGGTGGCCTACCCTCGGCCCGCTACATCGGCGTCATCGCCGAAGGGGCCGAAAAAGCCGGCGCCCCAAGCGAATACGTGCACGCCCTACGCACCCGCAACAGCAAGAACGTAGGCCCGGGCACCTTCGGCCTCTGAGCCGCCGCCCCACCCGACCATTCCCGGAGGGCCCGCACATCATGTGCGGGCCCTCCGCCATGTCATCCCCGCCATGCGCGCCCCGGCCGGGCCCCCCCGCGTCCCCCCGGCTTGCTTGCGCCGGGGATGAGGACCCCGCCCGACATCCCCCCCGGGCCCCCCCCCCCCGGGGCGGCCCGACGCTTGGGTTTTGGCGGTAACCGCCGGTCAGTAGCCGTTCAGGACGATATTCGTCATGACTCGGACACCGACCTCGAGCGCGCGCTCGTCGATATCGAAGGTGGGCTGGTGCAGGTCGAGCTGTTCGCCCTGACCGGACCACACGCCCAGACGCGCCATCGCGCCCGGAACCTCTTCCAGGTACCAGGAGAAGTCCTCACCGCCGCCGGACTGCTGGGTATCGGCCAGCGCGTCCGGACCGACCTCGCGGATGGCGTCCTCGAACATGCGCACGGCCAGTTCGTCATTCACGACCGGCGGCACGCCGCGCTTGTAGTTGAGTTGCCAGCGCACGCCGGTCGGCGCGAGCAAACCCTCGACGATCTCGCGCACCATGGGCTCGAGCAGCGACCAGGTGGCGTGATCGCCGGTGCGGACGGTGCCGGTGAGCATGCCGGTCTGCGGAATCGCGTTGGGCGCCTTGCCCGCCGACACCGCACCCCACACCATGACGGTGCTGGTGCGCGGATCGATGCGACGGCTCAGCAGTCCGGGCAGACCGGTGATGACGGTGCCGATGGCGTACACCAGATCGCTGGTGAGATGCGGACGCGAGGTGTGCCCGCCGGGCGAGTCCAGCACCAGTTCGACGGTGTCCGCGGCGGAGGTGATGGCCCCCACCCGAATTCCGACGCGGCCGACCTCCAGGCGCGGATCGCAGTGCAGCGCGAACATGCGCGACACGTCCTCCATGGCGCCCGCGGCGACCATATCGATGGCGCCGCCGGGCATGACCTCCTCGGCGGGCTGGAACACCAGCCGCACACCGACCGGCAGGTCCGGAACCTCGGCGAGCGCGAGCGCGGTGCCGAGCAGGATCGTGGTGTGCGCGTCATGCCCGCAGGCGTGCGACACACCGGGAACCGTGGAGGCGAACGGCAGGCCCGTGTACTCCTGCAGTGGCAGGGCGTCCATATCCGCGCGCAATCCGATGCGCGGGGTGTCCGGGCCGATATCGCAGATCAGTCCGGTGCCGCCGGGTAGTTTGCGCGGTTCCAGACCGGCCTTCACCAGCCAGGATTCGATGAATTCGGTGGTGCCGAACTCGGTACGGGAGAGCTCCGGATTGGCGTGGATGTGCCGTCGCCAGGACACCAGGTCGTCGGCGTGCTCGGCGAGCCACGCGTCCACCACGTCCCGGCCGCGCATGATGTCGTCCGGTAATCCAGCCATATCCATGTCAACACCCACCGTGCCCATTTCCAAGCCCATATCGACCCCCACCGAGCCGCCTGCCGCGATGCTCGCAGCCTGCGTCGCACGCGTAGCAGCCGAATGCCGCGTGGCGCGCGCAGTGTCGAACGCTGCGCTGGCGTGGCCCGTGGACCGGCCGGTTGTGCTCACCGAATGTCCTCCTGTCGAAGAAACTGCCGTTGCATGACTCGTTCCGACAACCTGTCCCTATGAAATTTGTCGCCTGCGAGTTGTATCGCGGTGCGGGCCAAAGCCGTTGCCCCGTCGATCACAGCTCGGTCGGCGGAGGCGTTCACCGCGGCAGCAGCGAACGCGGGCTGATGCGTCACCGCGCCTCCCGCATCGATCCCGATGACCGGGTGGATGCCGGGGATGACATTGGTGATGTTGCCCATATCCGTGCTGCCCAGTGGGCGTGCGGCCTCGAGTTCCGGGGCTATCGGCTCGCGTCCGAGATCGCGGATCTGCTCGCGATAGGCACACAGTAGTGCGCTGTCGGGAGTCAGCTCGGTATATGTCGGCGCGAGCTTCCGGATTTCATGGGTACATCCGGTTGCCAGGGCGCCTGCCTCGAAACAGGCCGATGCGCGTTGCATCAGATCATCGAGGGTCGCGGAGTCGACTGCGCGTAGGTAATACAGCAGTTCCGCGTGTCCGGGCACGATATTCGGGGCCACACCGCCCGAGCCGACTATACCGTGCAGCTGTTGCCCGGGGAGGAGATGTTGGCGGAGCAAACCCAGGGCAACTTGGGCGACGGTGACCGCGTCCAGGGCGTTTCGCCCGTATTGCGGCGCGGCGCTGGCATGCGATTCCCGGCCCAGGTAGGTCACCGACAAATCCGCGAGTGCCAGCGAATGCGCACCGGAGATATCGTCCGGGCCCGGATGCACCATGAGCGCCATGGCGATTCCGTCGAAAGCGCCGCGCTCGAGCATGAGGACTTTGCCGCCGCCGCTCTCCTCGGCCGGAGTGCCGAGCAGTTTCACGGTGATGCCGCAGGCGTCCGCGACCGCGGCCAGACCCAGCGCCGCGCCGACCGCGGACGCGGCAATGATGTTGTGGCCGCAGGCATGTCCGATTTCCGGGAGCGCGTCGTACTCCGCGCAGATACCGACCACCAGGTCGCCATGGCCGTAGGTCGCGGAAAAGGCCGTCGGCAGATCGGCGATACCGGACTCGATATGAAAACCGCGCTCGCGCAACGGCTCGATCGTCTTGGCGACGCTGCGAAATTCCTCGAAAGCCAACTCGGGCTCGGCGTGAATCGAATGCGACAGCGCCAGCAACTCTTCCCGCGCGTTCGCTATGGCCGAGTCGGCGGTGGCGAACAGCGACGGATCCCCGGGTGCCACGGACGCGTTCATCGACGCAGCATGCCATGACGGCAGGGGCGAACCGTACCGACTTATCGGGGGGAATGAATTCCGGTCATCGCCGTTGCGCGATGGTGGCATAAACCACAGTCTTACACTCTTCCGCCGGTCCGCAACCTCCGGACCAGCGGACAGCGTGCCGCCGATAAAAACCGACCGCCCCGCTTATCCGGTCTGGTAGGCGGGGCGGTCGCACATTCTCGATACGGCTCAGCTCGGGCTGAAGCCCAGGTTCTCCGGGGTGGTCTCGACGGCCAGGCCCGCCAGGATGTGCTGGTGCAGGGCGCGCTTGATGACCGGCAGGTTCGGCTTGCGATTGCCCTTGAGGGCGTCGGCCTGGGCGACCGCACCTGCCAGCAATGCCTCGGCGGCCAGTTTGCCGTCCACGATGCCCGCGGCGATGGCGTCATCCGCGCCGTAGCGGCGACCGGTGGTCATGGCCTCGACGGCGACCTGATTGGTGAGGCGGCCGGTGACGAGCGCGTTCATCGCGACCGTGAACGGCATGCCCAGGTGCACCTCGGGCAGGCACCAGAAACCGCGATCCGCGCGCATCAGGCGGAAATCGCAGGAGGTGGCGAGCATGGCGCCGGCGCCGAAGGCGTGACCGTTCACCGCGGCGATGGTCGGCATCTGGAAGGCCAGCAGGCGGGTGTACAGCGAATGCACGCGATCCAGATACCAGCAGTTCTGATCGAAATTGCCGAACAGCCAATCGGTGTCGAGGCCGTTGCTGAAGAACTTGCCGTTCGAGGTGACCACCAGCGCGGCCGGGCCCTCGGACGCCTCGACCTCGTCGAGCAGGGCGTGCACCTCGGTGATCCAGTCCGGGTGGAAGCGGTTCTCGCTGTCGATGTTCTGTCCCTCGGCTCCGAGGTACAGCACGAACACGTCCCCGTCACGCTTCAAATACGGCATGGGTGCAGATTAGCGGGGGCGCGCGCGGGCTCCTACTGACGGGTAGCAAGTGTCGTTCGCATGCCGCGCGAAGCCCGGCGGGCTCGGCGAAATCGGGGCGAATACGGCAGGTGGGCGGCGTGACCGAGCGTCGGTGATCGCCTGGGACTAGGGTGGCAGACATGCTAGCCGAGCAGGCCGCTCAGGCCATTGCGGAACGAACGGGTATCGAGCGTCACCGGGTCGCGGTGATTCTCGGATCGGGCTGGCAGGAAGCCGCCCTCGAAATCGGTGAACCGGCGAGCACCATCCCCATGGGTGAGGTGCCGGGATTCGGATCACCCACCGCGCAGGGTCATCAGGGGACCATTCACTCGGTCCTGGTGAACGATTCGCCGGTGCTGCTGCTCATGGGCCGCCAGCATCTCTACGAGGGCCACGAGCCCGCGCAGGTGGTGCACAACGTCCGCACCGCGCTGGCGGCGGGCGCGGAGACCGTGCTGCTCACCAATGCCGCCGGTGGCATCCGCGACGATCTGCACGTCGGGGAACCGGTGCTGATCAGCGATCACCTCAACCTCACCCTGCGCACCCCCATCGCCGGGGCCAAATTCGTCGATCTCGTCGATGCCTGGGATCCCGAATTGCGCGCCCTCGCAAGGGAAGTCGACCCCAGCCTGACCGAGGGCGTGTACGCGGGCTTGACCGGTCCGCAGTACGAGACCCCGGCCGAGATTCGCTGGCTGCGCACCATCGGCGCGGATCTGGTCGGCATGTCCACCGTGCTGGAGGCCATCGCCGCCCGCGAGGGCGGGGCCAAGGTGCTGGGCATCTCCCTGGTCACCAATCTGGCCGCGGGCGTCACCGGAGCGCACCTCTCGCACGCCGAGGTGCTCGCCGAAGGCCATGCCGCCGCGCCGCGACTGGGCAAACTGCTGCGCGGGGTACTGGAACGCCTGTAACCGGGTAACCGGACGCCTGTAAGCGAGCGAATGGCCCGGTGATATCCGCCGGGCCGAGCGCCGGAACGATATCGGGAGGCGCACATGCTGCGATTCGGTACCGCTGGACTACGCGGCCCACTGCAAGACGGACCCGACGGCATGAACGCCGACACCGTGGCGCGGGCCACCGCGGGCATCGCCGACTGGCTCCGAAACCGCTGCCTCGGTGGCGGATTGGTGATCGTCGGCCGCGACGCCCGGCACGGCTCCGCCGAATTCGCGCTCGTCACGGCCGAAGTCTTCGCGGCCGCCGGATTCACGGTGCTCGAACTCCCCCGCCCACTCCCCACCCCCGTGGTCGCCTACGCCGTGCGCGCCCTGAAAGCCGTCGCGGGCGTACAGATCACCGCCTCGCACAACCCGGCCACCGATAACGGCTACAAGCTCTACCTCGACGGCGGCTCCCAGCTCGTCCCGCCCGCCGACGCCGAAATCGAAGCCCGCATAGACGCGGTCACGGGCGCCATCCCCCGCAAGGACGCCGCAGCCACCGCCCCGAACCCCTCGATCCTCGGCCTCCCCGCCGCCGCCACGATCACCGATATGGGCGAGGAGATCGTCCGCCGCTACCTCGCCCGCGTTGCCGATTTGCCGGAGTCGATAGGCGGTCCGCGCGAATCGCCTCACCCCATCCCGGCCGTCGATGACGCGGCCGATACGACCGGCGCGACGGATACGACCGGCGCGAACGATACGACTGGCGCGACGGATAGGAGCGCGGGTGTTGCTGCGGCTTCCGAGCGAGTCCCGGTGCCGCGCGCGGATATTCGCATCGCGCTGACCGCCATGCACGGGGTCGGTGGTGAGCTCGCGACAGCGGCGCTGCGCGCGGCCGGGTTCGGTGAGGTGTTCGTCGTAGCAGAGCAATTCGCGCCCGACCCCGACTTCCCCACCGTGTCGTTCCCGAACCCGGAGGAGCCGGGGGCCTCGGATCGGTTGCTGGACTTGGCCGAACGACTCGACGTGGATATCGCCATCGCGCTGGACCCGGACGCCGATCGCTGTGCGGTGGGCGTGCGCGGTGCGAACGGCTGGCGCATGCTGCGCGGCGATGAGACCGGCGTCCTGCTCGGCGATTTCGTATTGCGCACCGCCGCACCGGATTCCCTGGTGGCCACCACGATCGTATCCTCGCGCCTGCTGAGCAAGCTGGCCCCGGCGCGGGGAGCCCGCTATGCCGAAACCCTCACCGGCTTCAAATGGCTGGCGCGCGCGGGCGACGGCCTGGTCTACGCCTACGAGGAAGCCATCGGCCACTGCGTCGACCCGTCGACCGTCCGGGACAAGGACGGCATCTCGGCGGCGGTCCTGGCCGCGGACCTGGTCGCCCAGCTGAAAGCCCAGGGCCGCACCGTCGATGACGCCCTCGACGACCTCGCGATCGAATTCGGCGTCCACGCGGGCGACCAGATCTCACTGCGTCTCGCCGACGCCGCCGAAGCCGCCAAGGTGGTGGAACGCCTGCGCGAAACACCCCCCGCCGAAATCGCGGGCGAAAAGGTGACCTGCGTCGACATGTCCCAGCTCCGCGGCCGAATGCGCACCGACGCACTCGTTTTCGAGGGTGATTCGCTCCGCGTGGTGATCCGCCCCTCCGGCACCGAACCGAAACTCAAGTGCTACGCCGAAGTGGTCCACCCGGTCCCCACACCGGAGGACCTCCCCACCGCCAAAGCCGCCGCCGCACAGCAACTCTCCGAGATCCGCGCCTTCTGCGAGAAGCTGTGAGCGCAAGTCTCCCCGAAAAAGCACCTCGCCTGAGCCGAGATCCGCACTGCACGCACTGCGGCAGTGCGGATCTGGAACCGGGGTTCATCGACGAGAACGCCACTGTCGGCTACACGCGGTGGACCGAAGGTGAATTGACGTTGGGCACGCTCGGGAATGCGAAACGAAAAGGGCGGGAAAGGTTCGCGATCCACGCGTTTCGCTGTACCGGCTGTGGACATCTGGAGCTGTTCGCGCACCGGTGATTTCCAGAGCCGGTGGGGTTCGGGGGTTTTCAGGTCGCGGGTTCGGCGCTAGCGTGGGGTGTGATTGTTAGCCTTACGAAAGGATTGTTTGCGCATGCGTAATTCCCTGTGGCTCACCGGATTCGGGATCGCGGCGGTGGCGGCGATCGGCAGTTCGGGGGTGGCCTCGGCCGCGGCGTCCGTCATCGAACAGGATGGGCCGTACGCGGTGAACACCGATATTTCGGCGGGGTACTACACGACGCACAATGCCGCGCCGGACTGCCAGTGGGCGCGGCTCGGGGTGGACGGGGTCATCATCGAACGCGGTGATGGCGGGAACGGCACTGTGACGGTGCGTGTTCCGGCCACCGACACCACATTCGCCACCTCGCACTGCGGGACCTGGCAGATCGAGGGCGGTTCGCGTCAGCCCACCGGACCCGGAACCGGATCGCTCGGATTCTGAGTTCGACGGGCGGGACGCTCGATTCGGTGCGGCCGAATCGCGTTCAGCGGGGGCCGAATTGGCGGTCCCCCGCATCGCCCAGGCCGGGGACGATATAGGCGTCGGAGTTGAGACCGCGGTCGATCGACGCGGTGACCAGACGGATCGGGTGACCCGACTTCTCCAGGGCGGCAATGCCTTCGGGAGCGGCGACGACGCAGATGACGGTGATGTCGCGGGCATTGCGGGTGGCGAGCAGGTCCAGGGTGAAGACCATGGAGCCGCCAGTGGCGAGCATGGGATCGAGCACGATGACCGGTGTGGTGGATAAGTCCTCGGGCAGCGATTCCATGTACGGGGTGGGCTGGTGGGTCTCCTCGTCGCGGGCGACGCCGACGAAACCGATGCGGGCGTCGGGGATGAGGTTCTCGGCGGTTTCGACCATGCCCAGCCCGGCGCGCAGAACCGGGACGAGCAGGGGCGGGGCGGCCAGGCAGGTGCCCTCGGCGGCGGCGACCGGGGTCGCGATGGGGAAGCGGGTGACGGGGGCGTCGCGCATGGCCTCGTAGACCAGCAGACCCGTCAGGTCGCGCAGTGCCGCTCGGAAGGTGGGGTTGGTGGTGCGCGCATCGCGCATGGTGGTCAGCAATGCGGCAGCGAGCGGGTGGTCCACGATGTCAGTGCGCATAGGAAAACGATAGGTCAGTGCGGCGATTCGAGGATACGGCCGCCCGATTTCGGTCCTCGGCGGAACCGAATTCGCCCCTGCCCCGTCCAATCTCATGCAGGACGTAATCAGCCAGCGACCGGCACGATGGGGGCATCCATGCACCGGATCACGATCGATCCAGCAGGTCTCACCGAGTACGCGACGACGGCCGCCGCCATGGCCGCGACCCTCGCCGGCGCGACCCTGCGCGCCACCGCCGCCGACCCCCTCCTACTCGCCCCCGCACTCGGTCCCATCGGGGCGGATTTCCTCACCACGTATCGCGCCGCGCACGCCACGCACCTGACCGCCCTGGCGGATCTCACCACCGTCCTGGCGAGCCTCGGCGCGGCGACCATCGGCGCGGAGTCCGCGTACTCGACGACCGACACCGCCTACGCGACAGCGCTGCGCGCGAACAGCCGAGAGGTGGACGCATGATCGCCGATGCCTCCGGGCGGGCAGCCTGCACGGTCCGAACAGGGCCGAGGTCATGAGCCCCGGGCCGGACGTATCGGGTCTGGCGCAGCCGATCGTGGAGTTGCTGGCCGGTTTCGGATCCGGTGAAGCAACTTCCGCGGGCGCGGCACTGCGCGACGCCTCGGGGACCGCGGACGAGACCCATGCGACGGGGCGCACCGCGATCAACACGATGTACCCGAGCTGGAACGGCCGCGGCGGTGACGCGGCGATGGACAAGGCGCTCCAGGTGCAGACGGGTGTCGCGACCGTCTCCGATCGCGGCGAGCAGATGGCGACCGTACTGGATCGGGCAGAGACGGAGGTGGCGTCGGGTCGGCGCGAGGTCGCGGAGATTCTGCGGTCGTTCCTCGCGAAGGTCGACGCGGTATCGGCGGCCGGATTCAGTCCCGCGGCGCCGGCCCTGCTCGTCGGCGCGGCCATCGATCATGTCGGGCAGGCGCTTCGCGTGGTGGAGCGGGTGCGGGCCGAACTCGAGGCCGATGACGCCGCCATGCGCGAATTGGTCACGCCGCCAAAGACTCCGGCCCCGGCGGTGATCGCGCCCGAGAAGACCGATGCGCCGCAGGTTTCTCCCGCCGCGACGGTCGTGCCCGCGAGCACGGAGTCGGCGGTCGGCGGCGGGCAGATCGGGTCGGCGGTGCTGTCCTCGGGCGGGAAGACAGTCGAGTCCGGGGCGTCGATGCTCAGCGGTCTGTCCACAACCGCCGCGTCCGTGGGTGATTCACCGCCGACCAGCTCGAATCGCACCCGGCACCCCACCCCCGATATCCGGCCCACCGGGACCGGGGTGAAGCTCACCCTCCCCGACGGCAGTACCGTGGAGGCCCCGAACCAGCAGGCCGCCGATGCGGTGCGCAATGCGCTGAGCGCGGTCGGGACGCCCTACGTATGGGGCGGCACCACGCCCGGTTCGGGTCTGGATTGCAGTGGTTTGACGCAGTGGGCGTACGCGCAAGCCGGGGTTCCGCTGCCGCGTCTGGCGCAGGAACAGGGTTACGGCCACACCCAGATCGGTCCAGGGGACTTGATGCCCGGCGATCTGGCGGTATGGGACGGACATGTGGCGATGGTGATCGGCAACGGTCAATTGGTGGAGGCGGGTGATCCGGTGCAGACGGGTCCGATTCGAACGGAGAACAGCGGAATGAATTTCCTCGGCTTCTACAGGCCCACCGCATGAGCGAGATTCCGAAGGTCACCGTGGCGGCCAGCGCCAATCGGGCGGGCACCGTCACCGTGCACGCCACCGATCAGGGCCTGCCGGTGGAGATCCGCTTCGAGCGGAGTGAATACCGTTACGGCGCACAGGCTCTGGCGGACGAGATCCTGCGCCTGACCAAGCGCTCGGCCATCGCCGCCAAATCCCGCCGCCGCGAACTGCTCGCCGAGGCCGGACTCCCGGCCGAGACATTGGACCGGCTCGGCCTGCCCACCCGGCAGGCCGCCGTCGACGCGCTGGACCGGCTCGACGATGCCGATACCGGCCCCGCGAACTGGCTGCGGAACTCATGAGCGCCGAGATGGACGCGCTGGTCAACGGCGTCACCAACCAGCTCGAAGCGCTCGAATCCGCACTCGCCGGATTGCACGGCGTCCGCGCCGCATTCACCAGCGAGGACCGTTCGGTCACCGCCGAAGTGGACGGTGACGGCGCGCTGACGGGCCTCTGGCTGGCCGAATCGGTGACCTCCCGGCCACCCGCCGAGGTGTCCCGATTGGTGCTGTGGGCGAGCCGCCGGGCCGCCGCGCTCGCGACCGAGCAACGCGCCGAAATCCTCGCCGGACTGAACCGGTCTCTCGCCCCGGGAAATGTTGGGGGCGACCCGGATAGTGCCAAGAGCGACCACTAGATAGGCTTCCGGTCATGGCTTCTGGAGACATCGTCCCGATCGCGCTCGGCCTGACCAAAGGCGATCTCGTCACCCTGTGGGCACCGCGCTGGCGAGACGGCGACGATGAGTGGCAGGCATTCCTCGGCCACGAGGAGGATCTCTACGGTTTCGACTCCGTAGCGGAGCTGGCCGCGTTCATCCGGACCAATGCCGAGAACGATCTCGTCGACCATCCCGCGTGGAAGATCATCGCCGGTCTGTCGGCCGCCGAATTGGAGCCGGAGGAGCAGTACGTCTTCGATCTGGTCGGCGTGCCCGAACTGGCCGCCGACGATCCGGATCCGGAGATCCTGTCCGAGCTCGAGGAGACCCTCGAGATGGTCCGCAATATCGGTGACGTCTGCGAACTCGACGTGGTCAACAAGTTCTTCGGTTCGCATCCGGTGCTGGGCGCGCTCGCCACCGGCGTGGGCACCTTCGCCGGTAAGGAAGGCGAGGAGCTGTGGGATTCCATCGGCTCGGCCATCAACAAGGACTGGGACGCGGTGCTGGACGCCATCGACTCGGTGGTGGAGATCCCGGACGTGGACGCGGACGCGGTGGCCGTCGCGGAGGCGGAACTGCTTGCGGCGGAAGAGAACATCGTCGACGCCGAGGACGCCGCCGATACCGATGAGGATATCGAGCCGGTCGATCTGGACGAAGAGGATGAGGACGAGGACGAGGAGCTCTCGTTCTGGCATGAGGTCGGCATCGACCCGGTCAAGATCGTCACCTCCGAGGGCACCTGGTTCACGCTGCGCTGCTATGTGGACGATGAGCCGATCTTCCTCGGCAAGGACGGGTCCATCACGGTGTTCGGTTCCGAGCGCGCGCTGGCCCGCTATCTCGCCGACGATCATGAGCACGATCTGGTGCGGGTGAGCACCTACGGCGATATCCAGACCGCGGCGGTGGACGGCGGCCTCGAGGTCGAGGTCGACGAGGAGAACGTCTACGTACTGCCCGGCCTGGCCGACGATCTGGCCGAGGGCCCGCAGGCGGTGGATACCGATCAGCTCGATCTCGCGGTCGAATTGTTCACCGACGCAGCCGATTACGCCGATGAGAACAATGTCGAGACCGCGCTCGCGGTGTCCTCGCCGCTCGGCTGGTACGTGTCCTATCTGCTGAACCCGGACCCGAGCCGGATGGCCCCGAACCCGCCGTTCAAGGCCGAGGCCGATGCCTGGCGCGCGCTCGAGGAAGCCTTCGAGAACCGCCTCAGCAAGGCGTAGCGCACCGAAACACAGTTGCGGACAGGCCCTTCCGGATTCGGAAGGGCCTGTCCGCTTTTTCAGCCCAGCAGTACGGCGTAGCCCGGCTTGATGACCTCGTCGATGATGCGCAGCCGCTCGGGGAACGGGATGAACGCGGACTTCATGGCGTTGATGGTGAACCGCTCCAGATCGCTCCAGCCGTAGCCGAAGGTCTGCACCAGCTTGTGCATCTCCTCGCTCATGCTGGTGTCGCTCATCAACCGGTTGTCGGTGTTGACGGTGACCCGGAAGCGCAGGCGCGCAAGCAGATCGAACGGATGCTTGTCGAGCGAGGGCACCGCGCCGGTCTGCACATTCGACGACGGGCACAGTTCGAGCGGAATTCGCATGTCCCGCACGTAATTCGCGACCAGCCCGAGTTTCGGGCCTTCGGGTGAATCGGTGATGTCATCGGTGATTCGCACGCCGTGCCCGAGCCGATCGCAACCGCAAAAGGCAAGCGCCTCATGGATACTCGGCAACCCGAACGCCTCACCCGCGTGAATGGTGAAGTGCGCGCTATTGGCTCGCATGTATTCGAACGCGTCCAGGTGCCGGGTGGGAGGGTACCCGGCTTCCGCGCCCGCGATATCGAAGCCGCCGACGCCGCGATCGCGCCAGCGCACGGTCAGTTCGGCGATCTCGCGGGAGCGCGCGGCATGGCGCATGGCGGTGAGCAGACAGACCACCCGAATCGGTGTTCCGGCGGCCGCGGCCAAAGCCTCGCCTTCGCGGAAGCCCTCGATGGTGTACTGCACCACCTCGTCGAGGGTGAGCCCGTTCTCCAGGTGCTGTTCGGGCGCGAATCGCGATTCGGCGTACACGACCCCGTCCGCGGCGAGGTCCACGGCGCATTCGCGGGCGACGCGGCGCAGACCCTCGGGCGTCTGCATGACGGCGACGGTGTGCGCGAAGGTTTCCAGATAGCGTTCCAGCGAGCCGCTGTCGGCGGCGTCGCGGAACCAATTGCCGAGCGTTTCGGCGTCACCAGCCGGTAGCTGGTCGTATCCGCAGTCGCGGGCGAGCTCGAGCACGGTCGCGGGACGCAGCCCGCCGTCGAGGTGATCGTGCAGGACCGCCTTCGGCGCCTGGCGGATGGAAGCGAGGGTGAGGGGCGTCGGTCCAGTCATGTAGAAACGGTAGCCGCATTCCCGTTCTGCGGCATGGTAGTTCGCCTGTGTGCACCCTCTCGTAGGCGTGTCGTTGCCCACCCGTTGCTAGGTGCGGTGGCGATCTTCACCCGGGAGCCACGCGCGAATGTCCGCGCCGCCCCGCGTGATTGCGCGACGGCGAGCGGCGGGGCGGATCAGTACCCGCAGGCGACGCCGTTCCCGTCCGGATCGAGCTGACGCGTATACCCGGGTTGTCCGGCCAGCAGCGGGGCCTTGCCCTGTGCCCGCACCTGTTCGCAGTTGACGTAGTACGGGTACGGCGCGGCCTGCGAGGAGGGCGGCGGGGTGTTGTTGATCCGAGGTTCGGCGGAGGCGACCGCGGGCAGCACCGCGGTGCAGGCGATCGCACCCAGACAAGCCATCGAAACGCGTAATCGGAAATCGCTTCTATGCTTCACGATCCCAGGCTAGGCCGATCTTCCGGCACCCGCCGCGTTCCAGGTCAAGCGCCCACTACCGATCTCACGACGCGGTGATGCGGCCCAGCACGAGGGGGCCGAAGGGTTCGTCGGTCTCGCCGATGTCGTAGGAGTCGCGCAGGGTCTCCAGGGCGACGGGGATCGCCTCCGGGGTATCGGTGTGCAGGGTGAGCAGGGGTGCGCCCGCGGTGACGGAATCACCCTCTTTGGCGTGCATTTCGATGCCCGCGCCGGGCTGGACCGCGTCACCCTGGCGCGCCCGGCCCGCGCCGAGTTGCCAGGCGGCGATGCCGACGTCGAGGGCGTCGAGCCGAATCAGGGTGCCGGACACCGGGGCTCGCAGGATTTCGGTGTGCTTCGCGGTGGGCAGGGGTGCGTCCGGATCGCCGCCCTGGGCCGCGATCATGGCGCGCCAGTGATCCATGGCGCGACCGTCCGCGAGCGCGTCGGCCGGATCGATGCCGTCGATTCCGGCCTGCGCCAGCATTTCCCGGGCCAGCACGAGCGTGAGTTCGACCACGTCGGCGGGACCGCCACCGGCCAGCACCTCGAGGGATTCGGCCACTTCCAGGGCGTTTCCGGCGGTCCGCCCGAGCGGGGTGTCCATGGCGGTGAGCAATGCCACCGTGCGCACGCCCGCGTCGGTGCCGAGTTCGACCATGGCGGTGGCCAATTCGCGCGCCTGATCGAGCTCCTTCAGGAATGCCCCGCGCCCGACCTTCACATCGAGTACCAGCGCGCCGGTACCCTCGGCGATCTTCTTGCTCATGATGGAGCTGGCGATCAGCGGAATGGATTCGACGGTCCCGGTGACATCGCGCAGCGCGTAGAGCCGCTTATCGGCCGGAGCGAGATCCGCGCCCGCCGCGCAGACCACCGCGCCGATGGCCGGATCGGCCAGGATCTCCCGCATTCGCTCGGCCGAGATATCGGCCTGCCAGCCGGGAATGGCCTCGAGCTTGTCCAAAGTGCCGCCGGTGTGGCCCAATCCACGCCCGGAGAGCTGCGGGACGGCCGCACCGCAGGCCGCGACCAGCGGCGACAGCGGCAGCGTGATCTTGTCCCCCACCCCGCCGGTGGAGTGCTTGTCCACGGTGGGCCGCGTCAGATCGCTGAAGTCCAGGCGTTTTCCGGAGTCGATCATGGCGGCGGTCCAGCGCGCGGTCTCGCGGCGGTTCATACCGCGCCACACGATCGCCATGGCCAGCGCGGACATCTGTTCGTCCGCGATCTCGCCGCGGGTGAACGCGTCCACCACCCAATCGATTTGCGCGTCGCCGAGTTCGCCGCCGTCGCGCTTGGTCCGGATCACCGCTACCGCCGAGTGCACACTCATGGCGTCAAATCTTCCATGGCGATCGGCGCGCGGCGCGTTATTGCTGTCCGGCTTCCAAGTCGTCGGGGCCGAAGGCATCGGGCAGCAGGTTGCTCAGCGGTACCGGTGCGCCGCGATGATCGATGACGACTTCGCCGCCGCCGTGCTCGAACAGCAGCTGCCGGCAGCGTCCGCAGGGCATCAGGATTTCGCCCCTGGAATCGCAGACCGAGACCGCCGCGAGTCGTCCGCCACCGGACGAAATCAAGTTACCGACCAGTACACATTCGGCGCAGAGGCCCAAACCGTATGAGATATTTTCCACATTGCAGCCGCTCACCACGCGCCCGTCAACGGTGAGAGCAGCGGCGCCGACGGGGAATCTGGAGTAGGGCGCATAGGCGTTCTGCATTACTTCGAATGCGTTGCGGCGCAAGGCGTTCCAGTCAATATCCGACATATCGGACCATCCTTCCATGCCCGTGCGGGAACCCGCCTGAAACGCCCCGGACGACACCCCGAAAATCAGGAAAGGCAAACCTAACTCAGCAATTTCAAGGCCAACGAGCGGCACGCCGAATTAGTTCCGGAAGATGGCTGGGATTAGAGTTCAGAACAGATCGGTTCAGGTTCCCGACTGCGGGCCTGCAGCACTGCCACCGGACGTCATTCCGGCCGTGAGCTGGTGTTATTCGACAGTCCAATGGCTCCGCGCCGGATCTGACCGGGTCCATCAACGACGTTGGAGGCACCGCACTCTATGACCACGCTAGAAGCTCCGGCCAAGCCGAAGCGGACCCTGTACCGAGGCGACCCCGGCATGTGGTCCTGGGCTCTGCACCGCATCACCGGCGTAACCATCTTCTTCTTCCTGTTCGTCCACGTGCTCGATACCGCCCTGGTGCGCGTCAGCCCGGACACCTACGACCAGGCGATCGAGACCTACAAGAACCCCGTCGTCGCCCTCATGGAGATGGGCCTCGTTGTCTGCGTGCTGTTCCACGCGTTCAACGGCGTCCGGGTCATCCTTGTCGACTTCTGGTCGAAGGGCCCCCGCTACCAGCGCCAGATGCTCTGGATCGTGCTCGCGATCTGGATTGTCGTCGCGGGCGCCGGGATCGGCCGCCAGCTCTTCTACCTGCTGACGAATTGAGCCACTGACCATGACCGCACCTGTTCTCGGTAAGTCCTACGACCGCCCCGCCAGCCTGGACGCCCCGCGCGCCCCGCGCCGCGCCGGTGGCAATAACTTCGAGAAGTACGCGTGGCTGTTCATGCGCTTCTCCGGCCTGCTGCTCATCATCCTGGTCATCGGCCATATGACGATCATGCTGATGCTGGACGGCGGCGTGCACCGGCTCAACTTCGCGTTCGTCGCCGGCCGCTGGGCCTCGCCGTTCTGGCAGATCTGGGATCTGACCATGCTGTGGCTCGCGCAGCTGCACGGCGGCAACGGCCTGCGCACCGTCATCGACGATTACGCGCGCAAGGATTCCACCCGCTTCTGGCTGAAGACCGCGCTGGTCATCTCCATGATTCTCGTCGTGGTGACCGGCACGTACGTGATCTTCACCTTCGACCCCAACATCAGTTAGGAACAGGCAGCCTCCGATGAGTGAATCTCGACCGATTCAGGAGCACCGCTACGACGTCGTGATCGTCGGTGCCGGTGGCGCTGGCATGCGCGCGGCGATCGAGTCCGGGCCCCGCGTCCGGACCGCTGTCCTGACCAAGCTCTACCCGACCCGCAGCCACACCGGCGCGGCGCAGGGCGGCATGTGCGCCGCCCTCGCGAACGTGGAAGAGGACAACTGGGAGTGGCACACCTTCGACACCGTCAAGGGTGGTGACTACCTGGTCGACCAGGACGCCGCGGAGATCATGGCCAAGGAGGCCATCGACGCCGTGCTCGACCTGGAGAAGATGGGCCTGCCGTTCAACCGCACGCCCGAGGGCAAGATCGATCAGCGCCGCTTCGGCGGTCACACCCGTGACCACGGCAAGGCGCCCGTGCGCCGCGCCTGCTACGCCGCCGACCGCACCGGTCACATGATCCTGCAGACGCTGTACCAGAACTGCGTCAAGCACGACGTGGAGTTCTACAACGAGTTCTACGTGCTCGACCTGATCATGTCCGGCACCGTCGCGACCGGCGTGGTCGCCTACGAGCTGGCCACCGGCGAGATCCACGTCTTCCACGCGAAGTCGATCATCTTCGCCACCGGTGGTTCGGGCCGCATGTACAAGACCACCTCCAATGCCCACACCCTCACCGGTGACGGTATGGCGATCGTGTTCCGCAAGGGACTTCCGCTGGAGGACATGGAGTTCCACCAGTTCCATCCGACAGGTCTCGCGGGTCTGGGCATCCTCATCTCCGAGGCGGTCCGCGGCGAGGGCGGCATCCTGCGCAACGCGTCGGGTGAGCGGTTCATGGAGCGCTACGCCCCCACCATCAAGGACCTCGCACCGCGTGACATCGTCGCGCGCTCGATGGTGCTCGAGGTGCTGGAAGGCCGCGGCGCCGGGCCGAACAAGGATTACGTCTACATCGACGTGACCCACCTCGGCGAGGACGTGCTCGAGGAGAAGCTCCCCGACATCACCGAATTCGCGCGCACCTACCTGGGCGTGGACCCGGTGACCGAACTGGTTCCCGTCATGCCGACCTGCCACTACGTCATGGGCGGCATCCCGACCCGCATTCGCGGTGAGGTGCTGCGCAACAACACCGATGTGGTCCCCGGCCTGTACGCCGCCGGTGAGTGCGCGTGCGTGTCCGTGCACGGCTCGAACCGCCTGGGCACCAACTCGCTGCTGGACATCAACGTGTTCGGCCGCCGCGCGGGCATCGCCGCCGCCGAGTACGCCGCCCGCACCGAATTCGTCGAGCTCCCGGAGAGCCCGGCGCAGATGGTGCAGGACTGGCTGGCGCTGATCCTGTCCGACCACGGCAATGAGCGCGTGGCCGACATCCGCACCGAACTGCAGTACACGATGGATATGAACGCCGCCGTGTTCCGCACCGAGGACACCCTCAAGCAGGCGCTGACCGATATTCACGCGCTCAAGGAGCGGTACACCCGAATCACCGTGCAGGACAAGGGCAAGCGCTACAACAGCGATCTGCTCGAGGCCGTCGAGCTCGGCTTCCTGCTGGAGCTCGCCGAGGTCACGGTCGTCGGCGCGCTCAACCGCAAGGAATCGCGCGGCGGCCACGCCCGCGACGACTACCCGGACCGCGACGACACCAACTACATGCGCCACACCATGGCCTACAAGACCGGCCCGGAGCTGATCTCGGACATCCGGCTGGACTACAAGCCGGTGGTGCAGACCCGTTACGAGCCGATGGAGCGTAAGTACTGATGACTGCTGTCGCTGAAACGCCGCAGAAGGCCGCTCCGGTGCCGGAAGGCTCCGTGCTGATCAATGTCAAGATCGCGCGGTTCAACCCGGAGGACGGTCAGGGCCAGCGCTGGGACGAGTTCAAGGTGCCGGTGCTCCCCACCGACCGGTTCCTGAACGTGCTGATCTACATCAAGTCCTACCTGGACGGCACGCTCACCTTCCGGCGCTCCTGCGCGCACGGCGTGTGTGGCTCCGATGCCATGCGCATCAACGGCGTCAACCGCCTGGCGTGCAAGATCCTCATGAAGGACATGCTGCCCAAGAACGGCAAGGACATCACCGTCACCGTCGAACCCATCCGCGGCCTGCCCGTGGAGAAGGATCTCGTGGTGAACATGGAGCCGTTCTTCGACGCGTTCAAGGCGGTGAAGCCGTACCTGATCACCTCGGGTAACGAGCCCACCTACGAGCGCATCCAGTCCCAGCACGACCGGGCTCGCTTCGATGACACCACCAAGTGCATCCTGTGTGCCTGCTGCACCACCTCGTGCCCCGTGTACTGGAGCGACGGCAGCTACTTCGGTCCGGCCGCGATCGTGAACGCGCACCGCTTCATCTTCGACAGCCGGGACGAGGGCGCTCGCGAGCGTCTGGACATCCTGAACGATGTCGAGGGTGTGTGGCGCTGCCGCACCACCTTCAACTGCACCGACGCGTGCCCCCGTGGCATCGAGGTCACCAAGGCGATCCAGGAAGTCAAGCGCGCCCTGCTCTTCGCCCGGTAATAAGCCGAAACATGAAGAACGCCCGCATCATTCGATGCGGGCGTTCTTCGTATCCCCCGAAAGTCGCTCAGTGGCAGCGGGCGTAGCCCGAGCCGGAGGGGCGGCAGTGCAGCAGGCGGATTTCGTCGGCGGTGGCGGTGGGGGCGACCGACTGGGTGTCATCGGTCTGCGCGACCTGGGCGGGCTGATCCAGCGGAATGCCTTCGGCCATGGCGGAACCCGCGCCGATGGGCGAGAGCATGGCGACCGCAGCCGCACCGACGATGAACAGACCTGCGCGACGCACCGAGATCGTCATGGTGGATAACCTTTCATTCCCACTCCCCCTTGGGAGTTCGTTGAAAAGATCATCACCGGCGGACCTTAACGGCCATCGGGGTAAATTCTTAAAAACGATGTGGCCCCGGCTGTTACGTCTGGAACGCCGCCAGCGATTCCCACGACCAGGTGAGCGTGCCCGCCGCCAGATCCGCGATAACGCCTTCCAGCCAACGGAGTTCGGCGTCCGCGACGGCGCGCTGATATTCGTCTTCCAGGGTGACGATGCGGGGTAGCCCGAACTGCGCGGATTGCGCTGCGTCGGAATCGATTTCGGCGATCCGGGTGCGGATCGCGGCGGCCCGGTTCGACAGTTCGACCTGAGCCTGTTCCGGCCCCATGAGCATCAGGAACGACAGTGCCGCGGGGAATTCCGGGAATTCATTGCGCGGCTGCGCGACCATCTCGGTCAGCCAGGTCATGAACGCCGCGCGGCCCGCATCGGTGATCTCGTAGACGGTGCGCTCGGGATACTGCTGATCGCGCCCGGTCTCGCGCACCGCCACCAGTCCGGCGTCCTGCAATCGCGCGATGGTCTTGTACAGCCCGGCCCGCTGCCCCACGTTCACGACCTTGTCCTTGCCCCACTCCTTGATGCGGCGCTGGATGGCGTAGGGGTGCATCGGCTCCATATGCAGGATGCCGAGCAGCGCCAGCGCCAGGGGCGAGCGTTTGAACTGCGGCGATGCTGTCATACCCGCATCCTACTGGGTTCCGGACAACTAGATTTTCAACTACTAGTTGCCAAGCAACTAGTGTCTGTGCAACTATTGAGGAGCAGGCGAACCCGACCCGCTCCACCGCCCCGAAAGGCAGCGCAATGAACACCACCACCCGCATCCACACCGATCACGGCACCACCAAGCGCCTCGGCGACTGGACCGCCGAGAAGCATTTCGAGGTCAAGGCCCGCTACGGCAGCGTCGTCATCGATCTGCGTTCGCCGCTCATCGAGGGCGAGGACGAGATCGTGGTGCACGCCGATCTGGACCACGCCATGGTCAAGCTGCTGGTTCCGGACGACGCGGTCATCGACCAGTCCGAACTGGAGTGGACCGGTCGCGGCCGGGTCAAGGACTTCACCCGTCCCGCAACCGCTTCCGGCCGCGTCATCCGGCTGACCGGTGCGGTCAAGAGCGGCGAGTTCCGCGTGCATCGCGGCGGTATCGCCGTGCTGTCGGCGCTGTTCAGCCGCGAGTTCATCGAGGATGCCCGCAAGGCCAATCGCGAGGGCCGCACCCCAACCCTGGTCGACCCGGCCAACGCGCCCCGCTGAGCGATAACCCGATCGAAGGCCGCCCGCACTGCAATGCGGGCGGCCTTCGCCGTGCCGGGTGCGATTCGGGCCATTGGGCGTGCTGCACACCGGCCGGCGGCAAGGCCGCCGTCGACTCACCCACGCGGCCCGTTCAGCTTGGCAATTTGCTCAGCTGAGCGGGCATTTGTTGTCTGAATCACACGGTGGTGATTGCATCAGGATATGTTCACCGAGGGTCAGCTGTACTCGCCGGTCACGCAGGTCGATGACGGCAATGTGCTGGTGCATCTGAGCGATGAGCATCCCGGCGTGCACGATCCCGAGTACCGCGCGCGCCGCAATGCGATCGCCGCGATGGCGTTGAATTACCGGGCGGGCGAGCCGGTGCCGCAGGTCGAGTACACCGAGGAAGAACAGCGGGTGTGGCGGATCGTCTCCGCCGAATTGGCGTTCAAGCGCGCGAAGTACGCCTGCACCGAGGTGGTGGAGGCGGCCGATCGGCTGAATCTGCCCACCGATCACATTCCGCAGCTGGACGAGGTGTCCGCGAAACTGTTCCCGCGCACCGGATTCCGCTACGCGCCCGCCGCGGGTCTGGTGCCGCTGCGGGAATTCTTCGGTTCCTTCGCGGATCGAATCTTCCACTCCACCCAGTACATTCGGCATCATTCCGCGCCGCTGTACACCCCGGAACCGGATGCGGTGCACGAAATCCTGGGCCATGCCAATCAATTGGCGAGTCCGCGCTTCGCGGCGCTGTACGAAACGGTGGGCGCGGCGGTGCAGCGACTGGAAACCGAGCGCGCACTCAAGTTTCTGGCGGATGTGTTCTGGTTCTCGCTGGAGTTCGGCGTCGTCCGGGAGGACAACGAAGTCCGTTGTTACGGAGCGGGTCTGCTGTCCTCATTCGGTGAGATCGAGGAGTTCCGCGGTGCGCGGCTGCGACCGTTGAGCATCCAGGAGATGGGCACCGCCGTCTACGACATCACGCACTATCAGCCGATCCTGTACTGCGCGCGATCGATCACCGAGATCGAGGATGTGGTGGGCGGTTTCTTCGCCACCGTCGATGACGAGGCGGTGGCGGCGCTGACCCGGCAACCGGTCTAGATGCGCATTCCGGATTCCAGGAAGGTGATCACCCGGATGATCTGTTCCTGACTGAACGGTTCGTCCCCGACCAGCGCGAACATGGCCCCGGTGAGCGCGCCGACCAGCGCCCGCACCTCGAAATCGGTATCGGGTCGCCCCAACCGCCGCGCCACGATGCCGGACATGAGGGTGATATTGCGCTCGAATTCCCGTGCCACCGCACCGCGTAACTCCGGTACCGAGTACACCAGCGCCACCCGGTTCTTCTCGAATTCGAAGATCTCCGGGTCCATCGCACCGAACGCTTCGATGGTGGCGTCGCGGATGGCGGCCAGGATCGGTTTGTCCTTGGGCTGCCGGTCGATGGCCTCGATCATCACCGGGTCCAGGTCGTCGGCGAGCACCAATTGCTCTTTGGACGGGAAGTACCGGAAGAAGGTGCTCGGCGAGACGTCGGCGGCTTCGGCGATCTGCTCGATGGTGGTCTCGGTGTAGCCCTGTTCCCGGAAAAGCCGGAACGCCTCGGAGCGGATGGTGCGCCGAGTGCGTTCCTTCTTCCGTTCCCGCAGGGTCGGCCGGGGCCGACTCGCGGGTTCCTCGGAGATCAGTGCGTGGGTGGACTCAGCCGGCATGAACCGATTGTGCCGCATCGTTCTCGGGCTCCGGTGCGACCGGCTGGGACCGGGTGAGCAGCAGGGCGAGTGCGGTGGCCGCCAGGGTGATCCCGGCGCACACCCACAGCATGACGCTCATACCGTCGACGAACGCGGTCTGGACGTGGGTGAGCACGGCCGGATCGCCCAGTTTGCGAGCCACGCCCACACCGGCGTTGACGCCGTCGGAGATCGGATCGCGATTCAATTCGCCCAGGCTGGATCGGTACTGCGTGGCGAGCACCGTGCCGAGGATGGCGACGCCGATGGTGCCGGCGGCCTGGCGCAGCGCCTGCAACAGCGCGGAGCCGGACCCCGCGCGTTCGGCGCTGAGATCGCCCATGGCCAGGCCCATGGAGGCGGGCATGATGAAGCCCATACCGAGGCCGACCAGGGCCAGCGCGCCCGCCGCGAGCCCGTATCCGCTGTCGATGGTGATGAGGGCGGCGACGCCGAGTCCCACTGTGAGGAAGGCGAATCCGAGCGAGAGCACCATCCGCAGGCCGATCCTGGGCAGCAGTTTGTCCACGGTCCGGCTGCCGACCAGCAGGCCGCCGATGAGCGGGAGCAGTCGCACGCCGCTGCCGAGGCTGTCGGTGCCGAGCACGGACTGGAAGTACTGCGGCATGGTGAAGAACAGGCCGAACATGGCGAAGTTGACGATGACCATATAGACGGTGCCCCAGCGGAATCCGGGTGCGGCGAAGAGTCCGAGGTCGATCAGCGGATGTTCGGTGCGGCGCTGCCACAGTACGAACGCGCCGAGCAGCAGGGTTCCGGCGGCCACTGCCGCCCAGCCCGGACCATTGCTCCACCCTTCCTGCCCGAGTCGGATGAAACCGTAGGTGAGCCCGAGCATTCCGGCCACGGACAGTGCGATGCCGGGCAGATCGATGCGGAAGACGCTGCCGCTCTTGGATTCCGGAACCAGCAGGGCCACGGCGGTGGCGCCGACGATGACCAGCGGCACATTGATCAGGAAGACCGATCCCCACCAGAAGTGCTGCAGCAGCCAGCCGCCGAGGATGGGGCCGAGCGGGAGCCCGATGGCGGTGGAGGTGATCCAGATGGTCAGTGCGCGTTGCCGTTCCGCCGGATCGGGGAACAGCCCGGGCAGGACCGCCATGGACAGCGGCATCATGGCCGCCGCGGCCACGCCGAGCACCACGCGGGCGGCGATGAGTTGTCCGGAGGATGCCGCGAAGGCGCAGGCGATGGAGGCCGCGCCGAACAGCAGCAGGGCGGCGAGCAGTAGCTTCTTGCGGCCGTAGCGGTCGCCGAGCGCGCCCGCGGGGAGCATGACGGCGGCGAGGGCGAGGGTGTACGCGCTGCTGAACCACTGCAGCGCGCCGGTGTCGGCGTGCAGGTCGACGGACAGGGTGGGCAGCGCGACGGTCAACACGGTGACGTCGAGGCCGATGGTCAGCATGGCGACCGCTAGGGCGCCCAGGGCCAGCCAGCGGCGCACTCCTGGCTCTTTCATGACAGTTCCAATCAGTTGATGCCAACTAGATAATGAGAGCGTCTCTCATTTGCTAGTGTCTGTCAAAACTTGTCGTGTCATGCTCGCCTCTAAGCTCGATGGCGATGATCATCCGCAGGCATTCGCGCCGAGACCCCAGTTCCGCCGGAACACCCCGGCGACGCGTATCCCTCATGGCCGCAGCCGCATTGGCGGCCGGACTGACCGCGATGACGGGCGTGACCTACGCGCCCCTACCCCTGGCCACGGCACAACCGCCGACCACCTCGCCGACCCCGTTCACCACGCCGAATACCGACAATTGCCCGAACAAGACCACTCCGCCGCCGCCCATCGACACCTCCGAGGTGCCCGCACCCGGTGAGAGCGCGCCCAAACCGCTGCCGATTCCGAATCCGCCCATCGGCGGGGACCGGCTCGGCGGCTGCGGTGTGGTGCTGCCCTCGGGCGCGCCCGGGCTGCCGGAGGGCATTTCCGCGACCGCGTTCGTGGTGTCGGACCTCGATACCGGCAAGGTGCTGGTGGCCAAGGATCCGCACGGGCGCTACCGGCCCGCCTCCACCATCAAGGTGCTGCTGGCGGATGTGGCGCTGCGCGTACTGGATTTGAACAAGGTGGTGATCGGCACCCAGGAGGACGCCAACGCCGACGGCACCCGGGTGGGCATCGGGCCGGGTGGGCGATACACCAATCGGCAGCTGTTCCAGGCGCTCATCATGGCATCGGGTAATGATGCGGCGCATGCCATCTCGGCCCAGCTGGGTGGCGACGAGGCGACCGTCGCGAAGATGAACAGTATGGCGGATCGATTGCAGGCCAAGGACACTCGCGCGGCCACGCCGTCCGGGCTGGACGGTCCGGGTATGAGCACCTCGGCCTACGATCTGTCGCTGCTGTTCCGCGATGCCATGACACTGCCGCTGTTCGCGGAGTTGATTCACACCGAACAGGTGGACTTCCCCGGCTATCCGGCCGATCCGAAGAACACCGATGACAAGGATCATCCGGGCTATCCGATCGGCAACGACAATCACCTGCTGTTCGAATACGACGGTGCGCTCGGCGGTAAGACCGGATACACCGATGACGCCCGGCAGACCTTCGTGGCGGGCGCGCAGCGCAATGGGCATCGGCTCGCGGTGACGCTGTTGAAGGCGGATGTGCTGCCGTTCCGGCCGTGGGAGCAGGCGGCGAAACTGCTGGATTACGCGTTCGCGCTGCCGTCCGGCGCGAATGTGGGTCAGTTGCCGAATGCCTCTGCCAAATCCACGGATTCGACCGTGGTGGTGGCGAGTCCGCCGGTGATCGCGTCCACCGAGCCCGCCGATGACACCGCGTCCGACCATCGCGGGCTGCGCAATACGCTCATTGTCGGCGGCGTCATCCTGGTGCTGGTTTTACTGGCCGGTGCGCGCCGGATGAACCGCCCCCGGCGCTGACCTCAGCGCCTGCGCAGGGCTGAAATCGCCGCTCCGGCAAGCGCTCCCGCGCCGAACAGCGCCGCGCCCGTTCCGGCCGTGAGTCCCGGACCCGAGATCCGGGGTTCGATGACGGCCGGGGCGGGCGCCGGAATATCCGCCGGGACTTCGTTTTCCGTCGCGGTGGCCGCCCAGGCGGTGGCGAACAGGATGATGCGCGCGGTGAAGTAGCTGAACACCATCAGGCCGATAATGGGTCCGAAGGCCACACCGGCCGGGCCGTTCACCACCGAGCGCAGGATGATCGAGGCGAGCTGTTTGAACGCCTCGAATACGACCGCCGCGATCAGTGCGGCCCGGGCGGCACTGCGGAAGGTCACCGGATGCCGGGGCATGCGCGCGATGACCCAGACGAATACGGCCCAGTTCGCGAGGACGGCCAGCAGTAGCGACAGCAGGGTCAGCAGCACCGTGATCCAGGCCGATTCGCTGATATGCCAGCGCTCCAGCAGTTTGCTGATCAATCCGCTCGACGCCAGTATCGACAGGCCCAGGGATATGCCGATGGCCAGGAACAGTCCGATGAGCGCGAGCAGATCCGAGAGCTTGGTGACCGCCCAATTGCGATCCTTGCTGGGCTGGTCCCACTGTTCGGTGAGCGCCGCCCGGAGGTTCGCGATCCAGCCGAGCCCGGCGTAGGCACCGGTGGCCAGGCCGATCACGCCGACCCCGGCGCGCGAGCGCACCGCCTGGGTGATCAGGTCATTGATCTGGTCGCCCGCCGCGCCCGGAATGTTCTCGACGATCTTGTCCTGAATTTCCTTCAGCCACTCCGGATTTCGGGACAGTACGAAACCCGCGACCGCGAATCCGACCATGAGCAGCGGAAACAGCGACAGCACGGTGAAATACGTGATGCCCGCGGCGTAGTAGTCGCCGCGCTGGCGCTGATAGCGGCCACCGGCGCGCACCAGATGATCCAGCCAATGCCTGCGCTGGATCTCGCGCTCGATTCTGGCCTGTATCTTGCCGAACACCGCCACCTCCGCAATGCCCCGGCGCACGGTGCCGGACCGGAAGGCCACTGGCCGTCGGTCAGGCACCCGCGCGTGAGTTCTACCGGCGAACTACCTCTTTCGCGCGGAGGTAAACATGTTCGCCCTGGTCAGGCCTCTACTCTTCCATCTCCCGGCGGGTGAGCGGGGCAAATGCGGTGCGCGTCGGCCGAATCGCGACCTTCGCCACAGCTATCGCTCAGCGCGGCAGGAAGCCGACCCGCTCGTACACCTGGGCCAGGGTCTGGCTCGCGACCTCACGGGCGCGCTGTGAGCCCTCGATGAGGATGCGGTCCAGTTCGGTCTGATCGGACATGTACTCGTCGACCTTCGCGCGCAGCGGGGTGACGAATTCGACCAGGGCGTCGGCGGTATCGGATTTGAGATCGCCGTACCCCTTGCCCTGATAGTTCTCCTCCAGCGTGACGATCGGGGTGCCGCTGAGCGAGCTCAGGATGACCAGCAGATTGCTGACGCCCGGCTTGGTCTCCGGGTCGTAGCGGATCTCGCGTTCGGTATCGGTGACCGCGGAGCGGATCTTCTTGGCCGAGACCTTGGGATCGTCCAGCAGATTGAGCAGGCCCGCATCGGTCTGGGCCGATTTGCTCATCTTGGAGGTGGGATCCTGCAGGTCGTAGATCTTGGCGGTGCCGGTGACGATATGCCCCTCGGGCACCACGAAGGTCTTCTTGTAGCGAGTGTTGAAGCGCTGCGCCAGATTTCGGGTCAGCTCCATATGCTGGCGCTGATCCTCGCCGACCGGCACCAGGTGCGGGCGGTAGAGCAGGATGTCGGCGGCCATCAGGATCGGATAGGTGAACAGGCCGACGGTCGCGTTCTCCGAACCCTGTTTGACCGACTTGTCCTTGAACTGGGTCATCCGGCTGGCCTCACCGAAACCGGTGATGCAGCTCAGCACCCAGGTCAGTTCGGCGTGCTCGGGCACCTGGCTCTGCACGAACAGGGTCGCCCGCTTGGGGTCGACGCCCAGGGCCAGCAGCTGAGCGGCCGCGACCTTGGTGCGATGGCGCAGCACCTTGGGGTCCGGCGGATTCACCGTGATGGCGTGCAGGTCCGGAATGAAGTAGAAGGCGTCGAATTCGTCCTGCAACGGCACCCAATACTGCAGCGCGCCAAGGTAGTTCCCCAAATGGAAGGAATCGCTGGTCGGCTGGATCCCGGACAGGACCCGCTGCTTGCGTTCGGCGGAAGGTGCAGGACTCGACATATTCAGATCTTCGCACGCCGGTCGAGCCAAATTCCGCGCGGTGCCAACAGGCCGGTCCGGGGCGTTCTCGGCCCGTCGGACCCGGCCGCGACAGGCGGGCGCTCAGCCCGCTCGGGCTGCCAGCGACAGCGGATCCACGCCCGGCATGCTCGGGCGGCCCGAGGCGACCAGGCGTTGTTCCCGGCGTGTCGCGAGGCGGTAGAGCGGGTAGCTGGGGCCGGTGAGCTGGGCGCGCAGCAGTTTGGGGGCCAGGGGTGGTGAGTAGTGCGCGGTGCGGAGGGCCTGGGCGAGGGTGCGGCAGGCGACTTCCTCGCGAATGCCCCAATTCAGCTCGTACATATCGCGGATGCGCGGCGGGAGGCTGCCCTGGACGAGCAGGTTGAAGCCGCCGAGGGCCTGCTGCACCGGCATCGGCATGGGGTAGGCGATGCGCTGGCCCATCAGGTAGGAGCCGACCAGTTTGGCTTCGTCGGTGAGGAAGACCTCGTCCGAGGCCAGGTAGCCGTCGTAGACGCGGCGGAAGTCGGCGTAGGTCGCGGGCGCGGCTTCGCGGGGCATGCCGAAGAGTTCGCCCCAGCGGCAATAGTCCTGGTACAGCCCCTCGCGCTCATTCGGGGTGAGTTTGCGGACCAGCAGATCGTGCATGACCTCGGCGGAGTCGAAGGTGAAGGCCATGGTCATGAACATGAGCTGTGGATCGTGCGCGGAGTACCGGGTGCCCGCCGGATTGCGCTCCCCCGCGTCCTCGGGCAGTGCGCCGCTGACGGTGCTGTGCCGCTTGCGGGTGAAGGCGCGGGCCCGATCGGCTTCCTCGCGGGTGCCGAGGGAGACGGCTTCGAAGAGCTTGCCGGTCAAGGCGAGTCGCGTGTACGGCGTGGTCCGATGCTGGGTGTTCTCCGCGGTGCCGACGTAGAGCAGCGGGTGCACCGCACCGATGACCAGTGCGCGCTGCCCGTAGGTGAGACCCACCGCGCGCTTGCGCATGACCCGCCTGATCATCGAGTCATCGGAGAAGTACCCGGTCTGTGCAGGCATCGTTGCCTCCTGGTGCGCTGTGGCGCAGGCCACGCCATCTGGAAATAGAGTCCCCCAGAATCACAATTCTGGCAAGACCTACTACCAGAATTGCGTCCATGCCAGAATCAACCCGTGACCGGGCAACGGACCTACGGCGGCATCTCGGCGGCGGAACGCCGCACCCAGCGCCGCACCGCCCTGCTCGACGCCGCCCTCGACATCCTCGGCACCCAGGGCCTGGACAAGCTCACCGTCTCCGCGCTCTGCTCCGCCGCGGGCCTGAACGAGCGCTACTACTACGAGAATTTCGACAGCCGCGAAGCGGTCCTGTCCGCGCTGTTCGACACCATCGCCGAAGAGCTGGCGACGGTGCTGATCACGGCGGTGCAAACGGCCCCCGCCGCGCCCCGCGCCAAGGCCCACGCCGCCATCACCGCCGGGATCGAACTCCTCACCGAGGACCCTCGAAAAGCCCACGTGGCCTTGATAGTCAGCTCCGCCACCCCCGAACTCCGCACCCGCACCATCCACACCACCAAGGTGTTCGCCAACCTGGTAGCGGCGGAGGGGATCGACTTCTACGGCCTGACCGAAGCCGACCCCGACCCCGTAATCACCTTCCGCGCAACATATCTGGTGGGCGGCCTGATCCAGACGCTGACGTCCTGGCTGCACGGTGATCTCCCGCTCACCCGAGCCGAACTGATCGAGCACACCACGGACGTGTTCGTCCTACTCGGCGAGGATCTGGCCGCCCGGCTCCGCGCCGAGTAGCTCCGGGAGACCTCAACCGCGAGTGGCGTTCTCCGACCAGGTCAGCGGCACCGCGTCGATACCCCCGGGAACGGCGTCCTGAAGCACCACCCGCAGCGCCACACCCTTGGCCGACCAGGTGGCGGCGGCATCGGTCATGGCCTCGGCGAACCAGTCCCGTTCGGCGGGCTGATCGGTGAGCAGCAGCGCCGCATTGCGGACGACCACGACGTATCCCTGTGCCGGGCCGACGAATTCATCGAGGTCACGCAGGCATTCATCGAACGCGTCCTTGTTCTGCCCGAAGTAGTAGGGGAACTGGAACGCGGCCGCGAACTCATCGAAAACCTCAGCGACAGTCCGCATCTTGCGAGCCCGCAGCTCGCGCGCGATATAGCTGTCCGGCAATTGGCTTCGCACACCGGAGAACTCGGCCGCGCTGACCGGCAGCACCCCGAGCACCGGAGTCGCCACACCCGCGCTCACACCGGAAACCGGTGCGGTGGAGAGGAACTGCGAAAGCGATATCGCCTCGGTCATCAGCGCATCCTCGTGAAAGTGTTGTAGTGGTCCCCGGTGTAATAGGCCGAACCATCACTCCCGGTGACGATCCGCTCGGCATCGCGCCCCTGCCCCGCCTTCTTGGGGTTCACATCCCATTCCTGATACGTGATCTTCTTCCCCCCGGAATCCTTGGCGGGCAGATCCCCGCCCCGATTCATCCAGGTATCCCCGCCGTGCGTCCCCGGCGCATTGGCCGACCCCGGCCACCGCCCCGCATCGATCTCCACCAACGTGGCATACGCGCGATCCGGCACACCGGGCGCACGGGTGCCCGTAACCTCCGCCGCCCCAGGCACAGTGGTGCGCGGCCCGGGTTTGGGCGCGGTGGTCGTCTTTGCGGCCGCACTCGCGGTAACCGAGGTCTTGCTCCCGGTATCGGTGTCATGACCGCCACCGCGCGACACCAGGACGGCCACCAGCACCATCACCAGCGCCCCGCCGAGCACCAGCCACGCACGCGTCTTGGACGAGATATTCACCGGTATTGGACCGTCACGGGAGCGTGGTCGGACCAGCGCTCGGCGTAGGTGGCGGCCTTCTCCACCACCGCCTGCTTGGCGCGCGCGGCGATATCGCCTCGGGCCAACTGGTAGTCGATACGCCAGCCTGCGTCGTTGTCGAAGGCGCGGCCTCGGTAGGAGTGCCAGCTGTAGGGGCCGGGGACGCCGGGGTTCAAATCCCGGACTACGTCTCGGTAGCCGGCGGCGAGCATGGAGGAGACCCAGGCTCGTTCCTCGGGGAGGAAGCCGGAGTTCTTGATATTGCCCTTCCAGTTCTTGATGTCGAGTTCGGTGTGGCCGATATTCCAGTCGCCGCTGATGACGAAATCGCGGTCGATGGTGGTCATGCGAGCGCCGATGGCGTCGAGGAAGCGGTACTTCTCGTCTTGCATGGGGGTGTCGGCTTCACCGGTGTGGACGTAGACCGACGCCACCGTCAACTCGTCGAAGTCGGCTTCGATGTAGCGGCCGAGCGCGGCGAATTCGCTTACCGGAGTCCAGGTTTCGCCCTCGAACGCGCCGACGCCGATGCGGATGGCATCGGGGGCGCGGCGGGAGAGGATGGCTACCCCCGCACGGCCTTTCACGCCGGGTTCGGCATTGGACAGGAACCAGCCCGCATCCAGCGCGGGAGCCAGCACGCTACGGGTTTGCTCATCGGTGGCTCGGGTCTCCTGGAGGCAGATGATGTCGGCCTCGGTGACCGCTAGCCAGGCGAGCAGTCCCTTGGGGGCAGCGGCGCGCACTCCATTGACGTTTACCGAGCTGAGGATTTTGGGCACCCCCCAAACGTACAATGCCGATACCGAACCTTCTCCGTGGACATCGAGGTCCAGGAAGGGGTGATGACGATGACGTCAGGCACCGCCAAGCCCACCGCCCCGCTCGCTCCCATGCGCGCCATTCATACGGGCTCGGGGGACCCGCTGCTGCTGTTGCACGGATTCATGATGTCGCCGCACTGCTGGGAGCAGGTGGCGAACCGGATGGCCAGTCATTGCGAGGTGTTCGCTCCGGCCTTCACCGGGCATTGGGGCGGACCGGATCTCGAGGGCTGGTACCTCGATGTCAGTGCCCTTGCCGATCGGGTGGAGGACCAGCTGGATGAATTGGGCTGGCGCACCTGCCATATCGCGGGCAATTCGCTCGGCGGCTGGGTGGGTTTCGAATTGGCGCGCCGCGGCCGGGCCCGCACCCTCACCGCTATCGCCCCGGCGGGCGGCTGGCAAACCCCGTCCGCGCTGCAGGTTCGGGTGGGTTTGAAGTTCCTGTCGCTGGTGCCGGTGGTGGAGATCGGCAAACATCTGCCGGACGCGATCGCGTTCAGCGCGCCGGTGCGGCAGGCGGTGGCGATGGTGTTGAGCAAGAACACCGCCGCGGCCCCGCGCCGCGCCATCGAGGCGGCCATCACCTCGGCACTGCACTGCCGGGCCATGCTGCCGATGATCGCGGGCGCGCTGCGCGCACCGGATCTGGAGGATCTGTCCACGCTGAAAACCCCTGTCCGCCTGCTCATGTGCGAGAACGACCGGATCATCCCGTACCGCGCGTACGCCAAACGCTTCCTGCGTGAGCTACCCGAGTCGGCGGATCGCATCGTCATGCACGATGTGGGCCACGTGCCCATGCTGGAGGCCCCGGATCGCATCGCCACCCTCATCGCCGAGCACGTCTACGCCAGCCGCACCCGCCTGCGCGCGGTCTGAAATCGATTCGGCCGGAACGGAACACTCGGACACTCGACTACGATTGTCGGGGTAAAGGGGGCCCTGAAAGGGGAGTGTTCAGATGGCTGATGACATACCGGTGGACCAGTCCAAGCCGAGTATCGCGCGGGTCTACGACTACCTGCTCGGCGGCCAGGACAACTATGCCGCCGATCGAGCGGTCGGCGACTATTTCAAGAACGATCTGCCGGGCTCGGTCGCGATCGCGTTCTCCAACCGGAAGGCGCTGATTCGCGCCGTGCACGAGATGACCAGGCTGGGGATCACCCAGTTCCTGGATATGGGCAGCGGCCTGCCGACCGCCGACAATGTGCATCAGGTGGCCAAACGGCTGGTCCCCGATGCCCGGGTGGTCTACGTGGACAACGATCCGATCGTGCTCACGCACGGCCGGGCGCTGCTGGCCACCGATGCCAGCACCCAGGTCATCCAGGCCGATCTGCATGATCCGGCGGATATCCGGCAGCATCGGGAGGTCAAGCGGCTCATCGATTTCGACCGGCCGATCGGCGTGATCTTCAGCGCCACACTGCATCACCTGCAGGATGAGGAGAAACCCGCCGAGGTGGTGCGGTTCTGGGCCGAGCAGGCGGTGCCGGACAGCCTGTTCTACATCTCGCATTTCCGTTCCGGCCACAATCCGGAGACGCAGGCGGCCGAAGAAATGCTGCAGGCGACCTTCGGGCGCGGCCGCTGGCGCACCGAGGAGGAGATCGAGGACCTGTTCGGCGAGCTCGAGGTGCTCGACCCCGGCCTGGTGCCGTGCGCCCGCTGGAAGACCGGTACCGACACCGCCGATGTGCCGCGAATCGGTTCCGGCCCAATGGAATTGACGGTCTGGGAGCAACTCATAGCCTGCGGTATGGCGCGCAAGCGGTAGCCGGTTATTCCGGCGGGGGCGGCACGGGTGCGCCCTGCGGCGGCGGTATCTTCGCGTACCGCCGCACACCCACCTCCGGCGGCACCTCGTAATGTGCCGCGGGCGGGATGATTCCGAGGATGGCATCGCGCCGCGCACCCGGATCCCAGCCCGTGGCAACGACTTTCACCTGCACCAGCATGGCGGCCAGCAGAATCACCACGCCGATGATCAGCGACAGCGCGATCGCGCCCCAGCCGCCCAGTTTGGCGGCGGTGCCGATGGCCGTGCCGAACCAGCCGAAGTCGGCGTCACCGAAGGTGGTGTTCTCATCGCCGAAGGGCCCCAGCACTTTCAACAGCAGCGCGGGCAGAATGGTGATGAGCAGGCCGTTCACGAAAGCGCCCAGCACCGCGCCGCGACGGCCACCGGTGGCATTGCCGTACACCCCGGCCGCACCGCCGGTGAAGAAGTGCGGCACCAGCCCGGGCAGCACCAGCGCCAGCCCGAACGCGGGATTGAGAATCCAGGTCAGCACGCCCAGCATGACGAGACCGCCGACGAAACTGCTGATGAAGCCGAGCAGCACCGCGTTCTGCGCGTACGGGAACACGATCGGCGCGTCCAGCGCGGGAATCGCACCCGGCACCACGCGCGCGGCAATGCCCTGGAACGCCGGAACCAGCTCACCCAGAATGGTGCGCACGCCGAAAAGGATGACGGCGACGGCGATTCCGAATTGCAGACCCTGGCTCACCGCTTTCATGAGGTAGTTGCCGACATCGGTCGCCCCGGTCTCGAACGCCTGGAACGCGGTGTCCTCGCCCACCCGCACCAGGTAGACGATCGCCAGCGTCAGATACAGGATCACCATGGACAGCGCGGTCGCGACCATCGAATCCCGCAGGAAGCGCAGTCCTTCCGGTAGATTCATCTCCTCGGTGCTGCGACTGCGCTTGCCGACCAGCTGCCCGGTCGCGCCCGCCGCGATATATCCGGCGGTGCCGAAATGCCCGATCGCCACATCGTCACCGCCGGTCACCCGCCGCGTATACGCCTGCGACAGTGCGGGCAGCGAGACCATCACAATGCCGAGCAGAACGCCGCCGATGACCACGACCACCGGTGTGGAGAACCCCGCCACCGCGAGCACCATGGTCAGCATGGTCGCCATGAACAGCATGTGATGCCCGGTGAGGAAGACATAGTGCAGCGGTGTGAACCGCGCCAGCGCGAGGCTGATGGCGAAGCCGAGAATCATCAACCAGGTAACCTGCGCACCGTATTCGGCCTGCGCGATGGCCACGATCGCCTCATTGGTGGGGATGACCCCGTGCGCGCCCAGCGCCCCCTGGATCATGATGCCGAGCGGTTTCAGCGATAGCACCACCAGTCCCGCGCCCGCTCCGATGAGCAGGAATCCCAGCGTCGCCTTGATGGCCCCGCCGACCACCTGCCCGGTCGATTTGCGCAGCGCGATCAGCCCGACCGCGGTGATGATGCCGATGAGATACGCGGGCTGGCTGAGGATTTCGTTGACGATGAACTTGGCAATGGCCAGTACGACGTTCACTGCGGGCTCGCCTTCCTACACGTCGAAGAGTTCGCGCAGCCTGCGGTCGACTTCGGCTGTGCTGGTGAAGTTCTCCACGACCTCCACCGGAATACCGACATCCCCCAGTGTTTTCGCGATCTCCCCCGAGGTGAGGATGGCGACCGCCTCGCTCGCCTTGCCCTTGGCCGAAATGGTGTCGGTGGCTTCGACATTCACGTACGGCGACCAGTTCCAGCGGGTCAGCACCTTTTCGAGGGTGCTCTTGAGGAACAGGCTGGTGCCGACGCCGTTCCCGCACACGGTGAGGATGGTGACCGGGCCGCTGCCGCGCGACGCTCCGGAAGCCGTTGCCGCCGTACCGGTTTCAGTATCCGGCTCGGGCTCCGGCTCCGCGACGGGGGTGGCCACGACGGACGGCATGGTCCCTTCCGCCGCATCCTCCCCCGCGATCAGCGCCCGCAGTTCGCGCGGTGTCGCGACCGCCCGCAAGCGTTCATCCGCACCCGCTTCCAGCAGCAACCGGGCCAGCGCGGCCATGGCATCGGTATGCACCCCGGAGTCGGTGGCCGCCAGCGCGACCACCAGATCCACCGGATCGTTCGGGCTCCCGAACGCGACCGGCTCGCGCAATCGCACCCACGACATTCCGGTGCGCTGCACCGCCGGTGAGGGCCGGGCGTGCGCGAACGCGAACCCGGGCGCGATGACGATGTACGGCCCGTTGTCCTCGACATTGCGGATCATCTCGTCGGTGTAGTCGGCCGTGGCCACGCCCGTGGCGGTCAGCAGGCTACCGGCGGCGGCAATGGCCGAACGCCAGTCCTCTGCGGGCACATCCAGTTCGATCGCGTCTTCGGGGAGCAGATCCGACAGCGATGTCATGCCGCGATAGTCGCACGAACCGACCGTCAGTTATCTTTTGGCACACCGTACGGCCGGAATCACTCGTACAGCGCCTCGATCTCGGCGGCGTACTTCGCGGCGATCGGCTTGCGCTTGAGCGACATCTTCGGGGTCAGCTCATCACCGCCCGGCTCCCAGGTCACCGGCAGCACCGTGTACTTCTTGATCTGCTCGACCCGCGCGAGCCGCTCATTGGCGGCGCGGACTCCCGCTTCGACGACCGCGAGCACACCCGGATCGGCGGCGAGCACCGCGGGCGACGCGTCGGGCAGCCCGTGCTGTGCGGCATAGGCGGCACAGGCATCCGGATCGAGGGTGAACAGCGCGGTCACGAACTTGCGATTGTCGCCGATGGCGATGGCCGCACCCACCAGCGCACAGCTGACCTTCACCGCCCCTTCGATATTCGACGGCGACATATTCTTGCCCGCCGCGTTGATGATGAGTTCCTTCTTGCGATCGACGATGCGGATATAGCCGTCCGCGTCGATGGTCCCGATATCGCCGGTGTGCATCCAGCCGTCGGCGTCGATGGCCGCGGCGGTCTGCTCCGGATCATGCCGGTACCCGCGCATGATGAGCGGTCCGCGCACCAGCAGTTCCCCGTCCTCGGCGACGGTGACCTCGGTACCGGGCAGCGCCGTCCCGACGGTGCCGATTCGAATGCCGCCGGGCCGGTTCAGGGTGGCGGCGGCCGAGGTCTCGGTCATCCCCCAGCCCTCGTACACCGGAATGCCCAGTCCCAGAATGAAAGCCATGGCATCGGGCGCGATGGGCGAGGCCCCGGTGATGGCGGCGCGCACCTGATCCAAGCCCATCTTCGCGCGCAGCGTGCTCAGCACGAGCCGCTCCGCCGCCGCGTGCTGCCAGCTCAGTGCGATCGGGATCGGCCGCCGATCCGAATTGCGCCGCGCCACTTCGGTTCCCACGCCGATAGCCCAGCCGACCAATGCGCGCTTGACCGAACTCTCTTGCGCCACAATATTTTCGATACCGGCCTTGAGCTTGTACCAAATGGCGGGCACCGCCAGGAACAGCGTCGGCCGCACCTCCGCGAGCGCGGCGACCAGCTGTTTCGGATCGGCCACCGCGGTGACCTGCACCCCCTCGATGAGGTTGTTGTAATGCCCGAAAGCTCGATTGGCCAGGTGCGCGTCGGGCAGATACGAGATCACCCGATCCTGCGGCCGCACCTCGAAAACCCCGTCCACGGCCGAGAATTCGGCCAGCATATTGGCGTGCGTCAGCTCGACGCCCTTGGGCGGACCGGTGGTGCCGGAGGTATAGACCAGCGTCAGCAGCGAATCCGCCTGTACCGCACGCCAAGCCGCGTCGAAATCGAAGTCGGGCGCGGTCAGCCCCGCCACCTCGTCGAGCGTGTATCCGCCCTCGACCGGCCCGTCGACACAGATGAAATGCTGCACCTGCCCGTCGATATTCGCGGCCCGCAGCTTGTCCACGAACTGGGTCTCGGTCACCACCACCCTGTTGCCCGCATTGCCGAACAGATGCGAAACCTGTTCCGCCGTAAAGGTGTTGTAGATGGAGAACGGCGTCGCACCGGTGTGCAGCACGGCCGTATCGGCCAGATGGAATTCCGGCACATTGGTGAGCATGATCGCCACCGTGTCCCCGGCCCGCACGCCGAGGGCGGTCAGTCCGGTCGCCAGCTTGCGTACCCGGTCGGCGTATTCGGCCCAGGTGTAGCTCGGCGTCCCGCCGGGACCGCGCAGCGCCACCTGATCCGGATGTCGTGCGGCGGTGGCTTGAAATGCCGCGCACAGACTGTTGGGCTGCTCGGTCAACGGTGCTCCATTCATGACCTGGCCGTGCTGATCTCAGGGCATGGCCGTGCTGATTCGATTGTTCGCGCCGATGGCGCGGTGCTCATTGATCCGGTGCGCCCGGTGATGAACCGTTTCCGCCGAGCGTGATTCAGTCGAGTCCGCGGGCGCGCTGTTCATAGGCGCGGCGCGCGTCCTGATCCACCTCGTCGAGGAAGACGTGCTCCAAGCCGAATGCCCGGCCCAGCGCCTCACTGGCCCGGCGCGGCATGTAGTGCTGCGAGGCCACCAGCAGTCCGGCGAGCCGGGTGACCGCCACCCGCCGCCGCGGCTGTGCGATGAGTTTGGCGACCGCCTCGGCGATATCCCCCGGTTCGGCGTTCTTGAGGCCCTTGGCCCCCTGTGTCCCCGCGATGAGTTCGGTATTGGTGAAGGTCGGCAGCACCGAACAGAAATTCACCCCGGACTCGTGATATTCGAGCCGCAGCGTATCGGTGAGCGCCAGCACCGCCGCCTTGCTCGCGCAGTAGGTGGCCAGCCCGGGCGTGGTCGCCTCCCCCGCCAGCGAGGCGATATTGATGACGGTTCCCCTGCCGCGCGGCAACATTCGCTGCGCGGCCAGTTTGCTGCCGACCGCCACCCCGTAGACATTGATATCCAGAATGCGCCGGGTGACCCGCTCCGGCTCCTGATCGAAGGCCCCCGCCGGCATGATCCCGGCATTGTTGACCAGCACGTCGACCGGCCCCAGCCGCCGCTCCACCTCATCGAGGAAGGCGGAGAATCCGTCCGGATCGGTGACGTCGAGTTTCCCGTACACCTCCAGCCCGAGATCCGCGCCGGACTCCTTGACCTTGGCCTCGTCGACATCGCCGATGGCGACCTGCGCGCCGAGGTCGCGCAAGCGGCGGGCGGTCGCGAAACCGATACCGCGCGCGCCGCCGGTGATGACCACTACTTTTCCGGAAATCACTGTTGCCAGCGTCATTTCGTCTCCTCGATGCCGGAGCGGGGATATGTCATCCAGCGTGCTCCCGATGCCCGTCCGCGCGGGCAAGAATGCCGAGCACGAGTGCGGTCACGTTGTCCGGCTCGTCCAGCTGTGGGCAGTGCCCGGCTTTCGGCAGCACCGTGAGCTCACTGCCCGGCAGCAGGGCGTGCAGTTCGCGGCTCGCGCGCACCGGGATGATGCGATCCTTCGCGCCGTGCACCACCGCCACCGGACAGGAAACGGTGCGAGCACCGTGCCCGCCCGGGTGTTCGCGGGCGTATCGGACGGCGTCCCGCCCGCGTTCGGCCGCCGCCGCCATATTCGGCACCGACCGCAGCGCGGTGGCGACGAATGCGGGATCGGCACGATATCCCGGGCCGTAGACGAAGCGCTGCACCCCGTGTCGAACCGTCCAGTGCACCAGGCGATCCGGCACCGGCAGCCGACCGGCGAGGTCGAACAGCCGCCGGAACTCACCGAGCCGCACCACCCGCGCGGGGAGATGGCGCGCCAGCAGCGGTTCGTCCAGGGTGACGAGCCCGCGCACGCGCCCCTCCCGATCGCGCGCCGCCGCATGCAGCGCGGTGGCGGCTCCCAGCGAATTACCCACCAGCACTACGGGTCCGTGCGCCGCGACGAGCGCGTCCACGAAAGCGTCGAACTGCGGCGTCAGCGCCCCGGGCCGCCGCGCATCGGCCAGGCCGAAGCCGGGCAGATCCACGGCGAGGGCGCGCCGCCCGGCCGCGGCCAGCCGGGTCAGCACACCGCGCCAGGTGTCGGCGCTATCGCAATATCCGTGCAGGAGAACAACTGTCGGTCCCGTCCCCGCGACCGACAGTTCCCGCGTCCGCACCCCGGCGTACTCCCGCGCGGCCTCGATCACCACGCTGTGATCGGAGCCGGTCATCGCCCGAGCAATCCCTTCGCCACATGGGTGACCTGGATTTCATTGCTGCCCGCGTAGATCATGAGCGACTTGGCGTCGCGCGCCAGCTGCTCCACGTGGTACTCGGACATGTAGCCGTTGCCGCCGAAGAGCTGCACCGCCTCCATGGCGACCTCGGTGGCGGTCTCCGAGCAGTACAGCTTCATGGCCGAGGCCTCCGCGAGCGAGGGCTGCTTACCCGCGCGACCGCGTTCCAGCACGCTGAACACCATGTTCTGGATATTGATGCGGGCGATCTCCATCTTCGCCAGCTTCAACTGCACCAGCTGGAAGCGCCCGATCTCCTGGCCCCACAGCTTGCGGTTCTTCGCGTAATCCAAAGAGAGCCGGTGACATTCGTTCACGATGCCCAGCGCCATGAAGGCGACGCCGACGCGCTCGGCGGTGAAACTCGTTCGGGCGCTTTCGCGTCCGTCACCGCCCTTGTGCTCCTCGGTCTCGCCGAGCAGGCGATCCTTGGACAGCCGCACATTGTCGAAGAAGAGCTCACCGGTCGGCGAGGCGTGCAGGCCCATCTTCTTGAACGGCTTGCCTTGCGCGAAACCCTCCATACCCTTGTCGAGTACGAAGGTCAGCACCTTGCGATCGCGTTTGTCCGCGCCGTCGCCCTCGTCGAGCTTGGCGTAGACGACCACCACATCGGCGAACGGGCCATTGGTGATGAAGGTCTTCTGGCCGTTGAGGATGTAGTCCTCACCGTCGCGGCGGACGTAGGTCTTCATACCGCCGAAGGCGTCCGAGCCCGAATCCGGTTCCGTGATCGCCCATGCCGCAACCTTTTTCATGGTCACGATATCGCCGAGCCAGCGTTCCTTCTGAGCCAGCGTGCCGCGCGACATGATGGTGGTCGCGCCGAGACCGATGCTGACACCCATGGCGGTGACCAAACCCATGCAGACGCCGGAGAGTTCGGCGATCAGCACCGCCATCATCGATTCCTGCCCGGAGAACGGGCCGCCGTCGCCGGACTTGCGTTCCTTCTTCTCCGGCAGCGGTTCTCCGGCTGCGAGCGCTTCCTCCCGCTTACGCTGCTTGGCCAGCAGTTTCTCGATCGACTCCGCACCCAGCACGTCGATTCCGAACTCGCTGAACAGTTTCCGGATGATCGGGTACGGCGACACCTCGCCGCTGTCCAGACCGTCCAGCTGCGGGCGGATCTCCTTGTCGATGAAACCGCGTACCGCCGAGCGGATCAGTTCATCGGTCTCGGACCATTCGAACATCGTTGTTCTCCAATTGGTCTCAGGGCAGGCGGGCGGCGATATCGTCGACCAGCCACGGCCCTTCGGTTTCGATGGTCTTCACGTCGTGCCAGCCCGCGAGTTCAGAGATCGCACCGCCCTGTACGGCGAACACCTTGCCGTTGATCGGGCACTTCTCGGTGGCCAGGTACGCCACCAGCGGGGAGATATTGGCGGGGCTGAAGGCGTCGAAATCGCCCTCCTCCACGGCTTCGGCCTCGGCGGCCATCATCGCGCCCATACCCGGGGTGGCCAGGGTGAGCCGTGTACGGGCAATGGGCGCAATGGCATTCACGCGCACGCCGTAGCGGGCCAGCTCATCGGCGGCCACCAGGGTGAGCGCGGCGATACCGGCCTTGGCCGCACCGTAATTGGCCTGTCCGGCATTGGGCACCGTGGTGCCCGAGGCCGAGGCGGTATTGATGACCGCGGCATTGGGCTGATTGCCCGCCTTGGACTGATCCTTCCAGTACGCGGCGGCGTGATGCAGTACCGCCGCATGCCCCTTCAGATGCACCGCGACCACCGAATCCCACTGCGACTCATCCATACCCGCGATGAAGGCGTCGCGCAGGATGCCCGCGTTGTTGACCACCACGTCGAGCCGCCCGAATTCCGAGATAGCTTGCTCGACAAGCTCTTTCGCACCCGCCCAGTCCGCAACATTACTGGTGTTCGCGATCGCGCGCCCCCCTGCGGCGACGATCTCGTTCACCACCTCCTGCGCGGGCCCGGCATCCGCGCCTTCACCGGAATTGCTGCCGCCCAGGTCGTTCACCACGACGGCCGCGCCCTCCCGCGCGAAGAGCAGCGCGTGCTCGCGGCCGATACCGCGGCCCGCGCCGGTGATGACGGCGACCCGTCCTTCCAGTGCTCCCATGTCCTGCTCCCTTACGGATTCGAAAAGTCTTGTGCCCGAACTCAGTCGGCGATGACGGCGAGGCCGTCGGTCAATACCAGGTCTGCACCGCGGCCGGTTTCGAAGGCGTAGGTGGTTTCCCCGTTCTCGGCGCTCTTGCGCCAGATCCGGGTCTCCAGGTCGTCACCGGGGAAGACCATCTTGGAGAAGCGCACCGCGAAGCGGCGCAGGCGGCCGACATCGGAGCCCGCCGTTTCGGTGAGCACCGCCCAGGAGGACATGGCCATGGTGCACAGGCCGTGCGCGATGATGCCGGGCAGGCCCGCGTCCTTGGCGACCTGCTCGTCCAGGTGCAGCGGCACCGGATCGCCCGAGGCGGGCGAATACCGGTACGTCTGATCCAGATCCACGTGCGCGGGCACGGTGAACAGCGCGGGCTGTGCGGCCAGCGCCGCGTCGAAACGGTGCGAGGGCGCGCCGTCGCCGACCTTGGGGCCCGCGTTCACATTGCGGAAGAACGCCGTCAGATACTGCTCATTGACGAGTTCACCGTCCTGCGCCCGGCATTCGATGAGGATGGTGATGGTCGAGCCATTGTCCTTCCCCTCGTAGCCGATGGCCTTGGCCCGCGATACCAGCTGATCGCCGGGGCGGATCGGCCGGTGGAAGTGGAAATCCTGCTCGCCGTGCACGACCCGGCCGAAGATATCCATCGGCACCACCTCGAGCACCGGCATCATCATGGCCTCGAAGACCGGGACGATGCCGAAGATCGGCGGTGCGACAGCGCCTTTGAGGTGCGCTTCGATGGGATCGTTGGTGGCGGCCGCGTATTCGGCGATGCGCTCGCCGGTGACCTCGAAGGGTTCCTCATCGCTCCAGACATTGAGCCCGGATGCATTGAATTCGACTGCGCTGCCCGACATCTCAGGCCGCCGTCGCCAGCGCGTCGAGCGCGGTCAGCGTCTTGTCGAGCTGGTTCAGGCCGTCCTTCTCGACCGCCTTGCCGAGTGCGCCCTTGATGAGCGCGCCCTCGAAGTCACCGGAGACGGAGAACTTGCTGCCGGTGCCCTCGGGGGTGATGTCGAAGGCGAACTGCACCTTCACGCCGGCCATGCCGGTTCCGCTGAGCACCAGGCGATTCGGGGTGTCGACGCTCTCCACCACCCATTCGATCTTGTTCGCCATGCCCAGCATGAGGATCTTGGCGACCAGTTTGGAGCCGGGGGCCAGCACGGCCGGGGGCTCCTCCAGCCAGCGCTCGTGAATGGAGAACCACTTGTCCCAGGTCTGCGGATCGGAGACGACGGCCCACAGGGCGTCCGGGGAGGCGGTCAGGTCCTTGCTGGCTTCGATATGTCCCATGAGAGGTGCTCCTCGTCGAGTCTTGTGATGAAAGCTGTTCGGGTACTGCGTGATTCAGCGGTCGGCGCGCTGATAGGCGGTGATGACCGCCGCGCCGCCCAGGCCGATGTTGTGCTGGAGCGCGGCGGTGACGTTGTCCACCTGCCGCTTGTCGGCGGTGCCGCGCAGCTGCCAGGTGAGTTCACTGCACTGCGCCAAACCCGTTGCGCCCAAAGGATGTCCCTTGGAGATGAGCCCGCCGGACGGGTTCACCACCCACTTGCCGCCGTAGGTGGTCTGGCCCGCGTCGATGAGCTGACCGGCCTCGCCTTCCTTGGCCAGGCCCAGGGCCTCGTACAGCAGCAGCTCATTGGCGGAGAAGCAGTCGTGCAGCTCGATGACCTGGAAGTCCTCCGGGCCCAGGCCCGCCTGCGCGTAAACCTTCTCGGCCGCTTGCACATTCATGTCGTAGCCGATGAGGTTCTTGGCGCTGCCGTCGAAGGTGGACTGGAAATCGGTGGTCATGGTCTGCCCGACGATCTCCACCGCCTGCGCCGCCAGATCGTGCCGCTCCACGAATTCCTCGCTGGCCAGAATGGCCGCGCCGGAACCGTCCGAGGTGGGTGAGCACTGCAGTTTGGTGAGCGGGTTGTAGATCATCCGCGAGTTCAGGATGTCCTCGAGCGAGTACTCCTCCTGGAACTGCGCGTACGGGTTGTTCACCGAATGCTTGTGGTTCTTGTAGCCGATCTTGGCGAAGTGCTCGAGCGTGGTGCCGTACTTCTCCATATGCTCGCGGCCGGCCGCGCCGAACATCCACGGGGCCACCGGGAACAGCACCTCGGAGATCTCCGCGAGCGCCATCACATGCTTGGCCATGGGCTGTTCACGGTCGTCATAGCTGGAGCCCAGCGAACCCGGCTGCATCTTCTCGAAGCCCAGCGCCAGCGTGCACTCCGCGAGCCCGCCCCGAATCGCCTGTGCGGCAAGGTAGAGCGCGGTGGAACCGGTGGAGCAGTTGTTGTTGACGTTCACCACCGGGATGCCGGTCATGCCGAGTTCGTAGACCGCGCGCTGGCCCGAGGTGGATTCGCCGTACACGTATCCGACGTACGCCTGCTCGATCTCCCGGTAGTCGATGCCCGCGTCCGCCAGCGCCTTGGTGCCGGACTCGCGAGCCATATCCGGGTAATCCCAGCTGCTGCCGTCCTCGTTCTTGCGTCGCCCCGGCTTCTCGAACTTCGTCATGCCGACGCCGACGACGTAGACCTTGTTCGCCATCGAACTCCTCACATCAGGCCGCCCGCCATCGGGCCGGTTAGAAACAAACATACAAAGCTGTATGTAAGTAGGCAAGAGGGCATGGCGAATAGACAGATGTGCGCACAAGATCACCAGTTCACGCGCATGGCGCGGAACATACAGGTGAGATGGTGAAAAGCCGCTGAATCCGGACGGATCAGTCGGCGATATACAGGTCCGGCATGACGGACTTGGCTACCAGGTGCAGCTGCGCCGACGCGCGCAGCCAGCGCCGATGCGCACGAGCCGGATCCGGGGAGATGAAGTTCGTGACCAGGATCCCGCGCAGGGTGTCCATGGCCGTGTACGCGAAATCGCGAACGCTCTTGCGGTGCATCTCATTCGGCACCAGCTGCGCCACCGCCAGCAGCACCGCGTTGTTGACGTACGGCTCGACCTTCTCCATCTCCACCGCCAGCACCGGATCGGTGCGGCTGGCCACCCACAATTCGATGGCGGCGATGAACAGCGGGCCCTGATGCAGCTCCCACATGAACTCGAGCGCCGTACCCAGCGGATCCCCGCCCGCCCGCACCCGGCCGATCTCCTGCATGGCGGCCTCGGTCCGGCGCTGCGCCAGATGGCTGATGGCCGCCACCACCAGATCGGTCTTCGACCCGAAATGATGCACCTGCGCACCCCGGGTCACGCCCGCCCGCTCGGCCACCCGCGGCGTCGTGGTTCCGGCATAACCGAATTCGACGAGGCATTCGATGGTGGCGTCCAGCAACCGCACCCGCGTCTCGGTGCTCCGCTGCTCCTGCGTGCGGCGCGGCGGCTTCGAGACATCGGACCTGGTCATACGACGGATATTACACTTACATACATTCGTGTATGTTCACTGCCCGATTGCGGCGGCCCCGGATCCGGACCGGCGCGCGATCGCGACCGTCGCGGTGAACAGCAGCGTGCCCAGCACCGCGAGCCCCGAGCCCACCACGGCGGGCGCGGTATAGCCGAGACCCGCGGCGATGACCAGGCCACCGAGCCACGCGCCCGCGGCATTGGCGATATTCAGGGCCGCGTGATTCAGTGCGGCGGCGAGGGTTTGGGCATCGTGGGCGACGTCCATCAGGCGAGTCTGCAAGCCTGGGCCCAGGGCCGCGCCCGATGCGCCGATGAAGAAGGCTCCGATGGCGGCGGTGAACGGATTGTGCGCGGCGGCGACGAAGGCCGCGAGGATGACGACCATGGACAGCAGGGCGATGAAGATCGAGCGGTCCACGCCGCGGTCGGCGAGGATGCCGCCGAGGATATTGCCCGCCACCATGCCGAGGCCGAACAGCGCCAGGACGATCGGAACGAACCCGACCTGCATTCCGGCGACATCGGTGAGGGTGGTGGTGATGTAGGTGTAGACGGCGAACATGCCGCCGAAGCCGACCGCGCCGACCACCAGGGTCAGCAGTACCTGCGAGCGGCGTAGCGCGCCGAGCTCGGTGCGGGGATCGGTGAGGCGAATTCCGTGCAACTCCGGCACGAACTTGAAAATGGCCGCGATGGTGGCCAATCCGATAATCGTCACCACCACGAAGGCGTCCCGCCAGCCCAGATGCTGGCCCAGCCAGGTGGCTGCGGGAACGCCGACGACATTGGCGGCGCTCAATCCCAGCATAACCGCGGCAACCGCCTTGGCCCGCTGACCCACCGGAGCCAGCGAGGCCGCCGCCAGCGAGGCGACACCGAAATACGCACCGTGCGGCAGACCGGAGACGAAGCGCGCCGCGGTCAGCGTCGCGAAGGTCGGCGCGATCACGCTCGCCGCGTTACCCACGCTGAACGCCACCATCAGCGCGATCAGCAACTTCTTGCGGCCGACCCGCGCCGCCATGGCCGCGATCACCGGCGCGCCCACCACCACGCCCAGCGCGTACGCCGAAACAATATGTCCCGCAGTGGGTTCCGAGACGCTCATATCGTCCGCGATATTGGGGAGCAAACCCATGGTCACGAATTCGGTGGTGCCGATACCGAATCCGCCCAGCGCCAGCGCCAGTATTGCCGCCACCGGCCAGCGCCGTTCGGCGACCACCGAGTCCACCAGTTCAGGGGCCTCGACGGTCGCGTCCACGCCGGGTACAGAATTCGCCATGAAATTGCGCAACACCGGGCGGGGCATACCCCATCCCCATTTCACGGTGACTCCCCTCACCCACCCCCGAGGCGGAATATCGGAGGTCAGATCGCGAAGGGGAAGCTGCTCCGCACGGTGCCCTGCTCGTTGTAGCGGCGCTTGATCGACCGGAGGCGGGTCAGGGTGTCCGGGGAAAAGGCCTGCGCCGCCGAATCACCCGCGTCCAGATATGTCAGCGGCTTACGACCCGAGACGTGCGAATGCAGCGCCGCGGTGATCGACCGCTGTCGTTCGGCGACCGCGGCCGCATGGTCGGGCGTCGGAGCCGGGCCGAGCATGGAAAGCAGGTACGGTTCGCGAATCCCACCTGCGGCACCCGCATCGGCACGCGGGCGATACAGCGCACCGCCCAGCTGGCGGACCTGCACGAGTGCGAGCGGCGCGATCGAGCGTTCCGGGCCGGGCGCGTCCGCCGCACCCGCCATGGCCGTGCCGAGCAGCACATCGGTGACATGCGGGGAGAAATCGGTGAGCAGTTCGGCGCGCACCCGGGCCGGACTCGGCGCGGTCGGCTCCATGCAGATACCGCCCAGCTCGGTCACCTCCAGGGGTCGCCGATTGTCCAGCACCACACCGGGAATCGCCTCGAATCGGTGTAGCGGTCCGGTAATCCCTTCCGCACCAACCACATCCACCGCGATCATGATCCGGCCCCGCAGCGGTTCGGGTACCTGGGGGAAGGGCGGGAAGCGCACCAGCGTCACCCAGATGCTCAGTCGCTCATCGGCTTCCGCCGTCGCTTCGCGAAATGCCGCGAACACCTCCGCTGCCCGCTCGGCATCCCACAGCATGCGGCCGCCGTACAGCGGCCCGGTCTCGAAGAGCTCGAACTCCAGTCCCGTCACCACCGCGAAGTCCCCACCGCCACCGCGCAGCGCCCAGAACAGCTCCGGATCCGATTCGGCGGTCACCCGCATCCGGGTGCCGTCCGCCAGCACCACCTCCGCCGCCCGCACCGCGTTCGCCGCGAATCCCCTACTGCGCGCGAACCATCCGAGCCCGCCCCCGAGCGTGTACCCGGTAACCCCCACCACCGGCGAGCTTCCCACCGCACCCGCCAGCCCGTACGGCGCGGTCCGCTCCGACAGCGCACCCCACCGCACCCCGGCCCCCACCCGAGCCGTCCGCGCCCCGGCATCGACCGCGATATCGGCGAGTCCGCCGGTCTGCACCAGCACCGTCCCATCCGCCGCCGCCGAGGCCCCGTGCCCCGTCCCCTGCACAGTGACCGCCACCCCGACCTTGGCCGCGTACTCCACCACGGCCGCCACATCCGCGGCGTCCGCGACCTCGACCACCGCCGAAACCCGCTGCTCCACAGCCACATTCCACGGCGTCCGAGCCCCCTCGAACCCCTCGTCCCCCGCCACGAGCACCCGCCCGCGCACCACCCGCCGCAAATCGCTCCCGATACCCACCACAACTCCTACTCGCCCGCCAACCGGCCCATCCTCCCCCGCCATTCATGAGAGTTTCATGACCCCAAAAGGAGTGGTCGGGAGAAAGTCCCGGAAAACAGTTCGGGCACCCGCGCCGCCGAATGGCGGGACAGGTGCCCGGAATGCGTAGGGGGCGAAGGGATGGGCTCGGCCGGGACGATCGGTCCCGGCCGCCATCGGTTCGCCGCTGCGGCGCTGTTCACGTTGCATCAGCGCGATTCGGACGCATGAGCGCGTCCGGGACGTCGAGACGCCCCTCGGGCCCGGCGGTTTCGGAGGGAAACCAGCTTGCGGCCCTGTGCTCCTGGGGTTTCAGGGGGAACCCCTGAGAGCCCGAGAGTTGATCAACGCAGTGCGCGCGCCAGGTTGGCGTCGAGCACGCCGAGGAATTCCTCGGTGGTGAGGTAACCCTGGTCGCCGCCCACGAGCAGGGCGAGGTCCTTGGTCATCTGGCCGTCTTCGACGGTCTTGATGACCACCTCTTCGAGGGTCTGCGCGAAGCCGATCACCTCGGGGGTGTTGTCCAGCTTGCCGCGATGCGCCAGGCCACGGGTCCACGCGAAGATCGAGGCGATCGGGTTGGTGGAGGTGGGCTTGCCCTGCTGGTACTGGCGGTAGTGCCGGGTGACCGTGCCGTGCGCGGCCTCGGCCTCACAGGTGCGGCCGTCCGGGGTGAGCAGCACCGAGGTCATCAGGCCGAGCGAGCCGAAACCCTGTGCGACGGTGTCGGACTGGACGTCGCCGTCGTAATTCTTGCAGGCCCAGACGTAGCCGCCCTCCCACTTGAGCGCGGAGGCGACCATGTCATCGATGAGGCGGTGCTCATAGGTCAGGCCGGCGGCGTCGAATTCCTTCTTGAATTCGGTCTGGTACACCTCTTCGAAGGTGTCCTTGAACATGCCGTCGTAGGCCTTGAGAATGGTGTTCTTCGTGGAGAGGTACACCGGGTAGTTCTGCTGCAGGCCGTAATTCAGCGAGGCACGCGCGAAATCGCGGATGGACTCCTGGAAGTTGTACATGCCCATGATCACGCCGCCGTCTTCCGGCATGCGCACGACCTCGTGCTGGATCGGCTCGGAGCCGTCCTCCGGCGTGAAGGTCAGGGTGACCGTGCCCGCCTGATGCACCTTGAAATCGGTGGCGCGGTACTGATCACCGAAGGCATGACGGCCGATGATGATCGGCTTGGTCCAACCCGGAACCAGACGCGGCACATTCGAGATGATGATCGGCGCGCGGAAAATGGTGCCGCCCAAGATATTGCGGATGGTGCCGTTCGGCGACCGCCACATCTTCTTGAGATCGAATTCCTTCACCCGGGCCTCGTCCGGAGTGATGGTCGCGCACTTGACGCCGACGCCGTGCTTCTTGATGGCGTTCGCCGCGTCGACGGTGACCTGATCATCGGTCTTGTCGCGGTATTCGATGCCGAGGTCGTAGTACTCGAGGTTCACATCGAGGTACGGGTTGATCAGCTTGTCCTTGATGAACTGCCAGATGATCCGGGTCATCTCGTCGCCATCGAGTTCGACGACGGTCCCTTCAACCTTAATCTTGGACATTGGACTTCGTGTCCTCCTAGGAAGGTGGTGCTCCCATTGCACGGCCAGGTGAGCACGCTTGTGAGCGGGAACCCCGGCTGTTCAACAAACAACGTATATGCCCGGCGTTTTCCTCGGGACCTCTGGTACCAGGTCCGCGCGGTGCGCGCCAAACAAGACGAGCGTACTGCTGGTGCCGACCTCACCGCGCGGGCAGCCCCCGCTGTGCGGGACCCCATCCGAGTTACTCACAGGTAGCAATGGCGTGATCCAGGGCACGAAACACCCCCGCCGCGCATAGCTCGACGGGGGTGCGAATTCGTGCGGATCAGACTCCGACGTGCACGTGCTCGGAACCTTCGAGCAGATTCTCCGGCTTATCCCGAATCATGAACGCGATGATCGGAATGGTCAGCAGGAAGAAGCCCGCGCCCGCGTAGAACGCGATGTCGTAACCGTGGATCGAGGCGCGCGCCACCACATTGTCGATGGTCGGGTGATTGCGGGCATACCGTTCGGTCGCCTGCACCGACAGCGTCATCAACAGCGCGGTGCCGATGGAACCGCCGACCTGCTGCGCCGCGTTCAGCAGCGCCGAGGCCACACCGGAATCCTTGTCATCGACCTGATGCAGGGCGGTGGTCTGCATGGCCACGAACAATCCACCCATACCGAGCGCGATCAACAGGATCGCGGGCAGCACATGCGTGGCATAGCTGTCGCCGAGCTCGAGCTGCGCGAGGTACAGCAGTCCGGCGGTGCCGAACAGCGCACCGACCAGCATCACCGGCCGCGGTCCGAGCTTCGGCAGCACGGCGCTGGCGATACCGGCCGAGATGACGATGCCGAGCGGGAAGGGCAGGAACGCCGCACCCGCCTTGAGCGCGGAGTACCCGAGGGTGATCTGCAGGTAGAAGCTCAGGTTCAGGAACATGGCGAACATGGCGATCGGGGTGATGAGCGCGACCAGGAACGATCCGCCGCGATTGATCTCACCCGGAATACGAAGCGGCAGCAGCGGATTCGCGGTACGCCGCTCGATGGCGACGAATGCGATCAGCAGCGCCACGCCCACACCCAGCAGCGACAGGGTGCTGGCCGCGCCCCAGCCGTCATCGGCCGCGCGGCTGAAACCGTAGACCACCGAGACCAGGCCGAGCGTCGCGGTGATCGCGCCGGGCAGGTCGTACCCGCCGGTGCGCGGGGCCGGGACGTCCTTGATGACGAACGCGATGGCGCCGGCGAACGCCAGCAGCGCGATGGGGGTGTTCACCAGCAGGCACCAGCGCCAGCTGGCGTATTCGGTGAGCGCACCGCCGACGATCAGGCCGATGGCCGCGCCACCCGCCGACACGCCCGCGAACACGCCGAACGCGCGCGCACGCTCCTTGGCTTCGGTGAAGGTCACCGACACCAGCGACAGCGCCGCCGGGGCCAGCAGCGCGCCGAACGCGCCCTGCAAACCGCGTCCCGCGAACAGCTCCGCGGTGTTCTGCGCCAGACCGGCCAGCGCGGAAGCCGCGGCGAAGCCGATCAGGCCGATCAGGAAGATGCGGCGGCGGCCGAGGTAATCCGCGAGCCGGCCGCCGAGCAGCAGCAGGCCGCCGAAGATCAGGGTGTACGCGGTGAGCACCCACTGCCGGTTGCCATCGCTGATGCCCAGGTCCTGCTGGGCGAAGGGCAGGGAGATGGTGACGATGGTCGCGTCCAGCACCACCATCAGCTGGGCCATGGCGATCACGCCCAGCGCCAGCCAGCGCTTGGAAGCGCCTGCCTGACTTGATGTTTCGTTGGGCGCGTCGATCGCGGTCCCAGTGGTCATGCCGTCTCCTCGGGAGTGGTTCGAACAGCTCGCTCCATCGTGGCACCGCCCGACATTTGGCGTCAAGAGAAAAGTGTCGCAATCAGACAGTTGACCGTTAACGTCACAATCACACCGGACGGCTATACAATGAGGGCATGGCCGAGTCGTCGACGATCGCTGATTCCCCGCAGCAGCAGCACACCCTGGAGCGGCATCGCCCGGGCCTGCGCGAGCGCAAGAAGCAGCAGACCCGGACGCGGATCATCGATGTGGCACTGCGGCTCTGCGATACGCAGGGATTCGACGCGACCACCGTGGAACAGATCGCCGATGAGGCCGATGTCTCACCGCGCACCATCAACCGCTACTTCGACAGCAAAGAGGCGATCGTCATCGCCCCGGTCGAGGACATGGGCAAGGCCCTGGCCGAGCAACTGCGCGCGCAGCCGATCACCGGCAATGAACTGCAAGCCCTGCTCAACGCCTTCCGGGCCACCGTCGAGCAGGTCATCGAGGGCGACAATCCCGCGCCCTTCCGCTGGTTCCAGCAGATGCAGCGCATCTCACTGAGCAATGCCACCGTCCGCGCCGAGAGCCTGGCCGCCGCCGACACCAAAACCCTGTCCATGACCACGGTGCTGGCCGAACGCCTGCGCCTGGACCCCAATTCCATGCCGGTGCGGCTCATTTCGACCACCTGGCACGGCATCGTGCGCGTGGGCATGGAATGCGAGTTCGACGCGGACTCGAATTTCCCGGACTGCTCCACCCCCGCGTCGGCCCGCGACCTCATCACCAATGTGATGGCCGCCTACAACGAGTTCATTCGCAGCTGCGCCCTCCCCGTCGCCGAGGCTATTGCGCCGCCCCGTTAGAATCTGCGCCAAGGTCAAGAGCATCAGCGCCAAGCCCCGGCTCGCTGATCGGCAACCCTCCAGCAGCGGCGGGGTGCTCCGGGTGAAGACCAGGCGCTCGAAGGCCGAGCGCAAGCGCACTGTAGGAGGACCCGAGATGTGTTGTTGTCGAAGCCAATTCGCCTTCCGATAACGTCCGCCTCCGCCGATTCCGGCGACCTTTCCACCTGGAGCACGACATGAGTGACTCGACCGCGCCCTCCGCCTCCCCCGCGAACGGCGATACGGATCCCAGCAACTGGTCCTTCGAGACCAGGCAGGTCCATTCCGGCCAAGCCCCCGACGCCGCCACCGGCGCGCGCGCCCTGCCGATCTACCAGACCACCTCGTACGCGTTCCGCGATACCGATCACGCCGCCGCGCTGTTCGGGCTCGCCGAACCGGGCAATATCTACACCCGCATCATGAACCCCACCCAGGACGTGGTGGAGCAGCGCATCGCGGCGCTGGAGGGCGGTGTGGCGGCCCTGCTGCTGGCCTCCGGGCAGGCCGCGGAGACCTACGCGATCCTGAACCTCGCGCAGGCGGGCGATCACATCGTGTCCAGCCCGCACCTGTACGGCGGCACCTACAACCTCTTCCACTACTCGCTGCCCAAGCTGGGCATCGAGGTCAGTTTCGTGGACGATCCGGATGATCTGGCGCAGTGGGAAGCGGCCGTGCGGCCCAATACCAAGGCGTTCTACGGCGAGACCGTCGCGAATCCGAGCAGCTCGATCCTGGATATCCCGGGCATCGCGGGCGTCGCGCACGCCGCCGGTGTGCCGCTGATCGTGGACAACACGGTCGCCACGCCGTACCTGATCCAGCCGCTCGCGCACGGCGCGGACATCGTGGTGCATTCGGCGACCAAGTACCTGGGCGGGCACGGTTCAGCCGTCGCGGGCGTGATCGTGGACGGCGGCACCTTCGACTGGACCGTCACCGACGCCGACGGCAACTCGCGTTTCCCAGGCTTCACCACCGCCGATCCCAGCTACCACGGTGTGGTCTTCGCGGATCTGGGCGCACCGGCGTACGCGCTCAAGGCGCGCGTACAGCTGCTGCGCGATCTGGGTGCGGCCGTGGCGCCGTTCAACGCGTTCCTGATCGCCCAGGGCATCGAGACGCTGAGCCTGCGGGTGGAGCGGCACGTGTCCAACGCGCAGGCGGTCGCGGAGTTCCTGACGCAGCAGCCGGGCGTCGAGAAGGTGTACTACGCGGGGCTTTCCGACTCACCCTGGTTCGAGCGTGGCAAACAACTGGCACCCAAGGGCGTCGGCGCGATCGTGTCGTTCGAGCTGGCCGGCGGAATCGATGCGGGCAAGAAGTTCGTGGACGCTCTGGTGCTGCACAGCCATGTCGCTAACATCGGGGATGTGCGTTCGCTCGTGATCCACCCCGCCTCAACCACCCACTCCCAGCTGACGCCCGAGGAGCAGCTCGCTTCCGGCGTCACCCCAGGTCTGGTGCGGTTGGCCGTGGGCATCGAGGGAATCGACGACATTCTGGCGGATCTGCGCAACGGACTGACGGCGGCCGCGAGTTGACCGCCGATACGGATTCGAAGACCACCGTCCCGACCGCGGCGGCGCTACTACCGCCGCCGGACGGGACGCTCGCCAGCTTCTCCATCGGGGATGTCGCGCTGGAGACCGGGGCCGTCATTCCCGATGTGACGCTGGCCGTGCAACGCTGGGGCGAACTATCCCCGACCGCCGATAACGTGGTGCTCGTCGAGCACGCGCTCACCGGTGACTCGCATGTGGTCGGCCCGGCGGATGTGCATCACGACTCCGCCGGTTGGTGGGACGGGACCATCGGTCCCGGTAAGGCCGTCGACACCCGGGAATGGTGTGTCATCGCCATCAACGTGCTCGGCGGCTGTAAGGGCAGCACCGGCCCGTCCTCGCTGGCTCCGGACGGAAAGGCTTGGGGCGGAAGGTTTCCCGAGTACACCATTCGCGATCAGGTGACCGCGGAGGCGCAGTTCTTCGATCTGCTCGGCATCGACCGATTGGCCGCCGTGGTCGGCGGATCCATGGGCGGTATGCGGGTGCTGGAGTGGATGATCGGCTATCCGGAACGGGTCGGGGCGGCGCTGGTGCTCGCGGCCAGCGCCCGCGCCACCGCGGATCAGCTGGGGCAGCAGACCACGCAGATCGCCATCATCAAGTCCGATCCGGACTGGCAGGGCGGTAACTACTACGGCACCGGGCGCGCCCCGATGACCGGTATGGGTCTGGCCCGGCGCATGGCGCATCTGACCTACCGGGCCGAGGCCGAACTCGACCACCGTTTCGAGAACCATGCCCAGGGTGATGAAAACCCTTGGGAGGGTGGGCGTTACGCGGTGCAGAGTTATCTGGAGTACCAGTCGGACAAGCTCATCTCGCGCTTCGATCCGGCCACCTACGTCTATCTCACCGAGGCGCTGAACCGGTACGACGTTGGCCGCGGGCGCGGCGGCGTCGAGGCGGCGTTGCAGAGTACGCCGGTGCCGGTCGTGGTCGGCGGCGTGGATTCGGATCGGCTGTACCCGCTGCGCAATCAGCAGGAGCTGGCGGATCTGCTGCCGGGCTGTAAGGGCCTGGAGATCGTGCATTCGCGCGATGGGCACGACGGCTTCCTGACCGAAACCGAGGCGGTCAGCAAGCTCATGGCGGAGACCATGGAGCTGGCGCGCGCGGCGCGCGGCTGACGGTGTGACGCACGGGGCTGACGGGTCTTTACGGAATTCCCGCGGTGCAATGACCGCGGGTTCTCCCATGAGTCATACCTGTTTCGTCTGAATTATCTTGACGCACTGTCGGTTTCGCACCGATGACACCTCGGTAACCGACACGCCGATTTCGTGACTGAATCGGTGCGTCGTCGTAAGGTATGCAACATGACAGCAGCCTTCGATGACATGGATCTGCGCGATCTGGTCGCGTTGCTCTCCGACGAGGAACAGCACGAGTTACGTCCCGCCGTGCTGCGCGTATTACACCGTTTACCGGACCAGGAAATCCTGCGCCGCGAACTCGGCCGCCGCCTCACCCCCGCCTGACGCTCCTACGACGTTCCCCCGTACACCGCAATTCCCCGGAGCGTTCGCCGCTGCCGGGGAATCTTTCGTCGCGGCCTAGGTGACCCCGAGACTGTTGATCGTCGCCGCCAGCACGATGATCACACTCCCCATCACCGTCAGCCACGCCACATCGAACGGCTTACTCCGCACCGCCAACACCCCCACCCGCTCGGTAGGCAGCATCAACCGAAACCCCGCCGCCAGCAACGCCGCCCCCCCGAAGAAGAACGTCCCCCTACGCCACCGATCCCACGCCAGAAACACCACCGCCACCACCAGCACCGCCCCGATCACCACCATCGGCAGATGATCACGCACGGCCTGACCGAATCGGCTGCTGGGACCTGAGGGAGCGGCATGGGCTGGACTCACGGGGCGAGTCTAACGACCCCCGCGTTACCAGGTGGCAGCCTCCCGATCCCGGCGATCCCGCGCCCGGACTTCCGGCGGCACCAGGGTGTCCTCCGCACCGTTGAAACGCAGGAATTCCGCATCGAGGCAGTTGTCCCAGTCATCGGCACTGCGATGCTCCCAATCCCGGCCCCATTCGGTGTCCTCCATCCGGGCACGATGCACAATCCTTCCCCGCCAACGGAATTCGACCAGTGTCGAATCCGGAGGCTCATCGGCCAGCGGCTCCAGCCACGGCGGATCGATGGCAGCCAATCGATCGCCGAAATAGCAGGGTGTGGTCGGTGTGGTGAGACTCGATTCCGTTTGCGGTGAAGGCGGTCTGGTCAGCCCGGCGAGTGGACCGATCTTCATATCCGCGCGCTCATTGCCCGTCCGATAGCTGCCGGGCACGGCCAGCCGCCAGATGTCATCCGCATTCCGATGCCAGTCCTGGTCCGGTGCACACGGCGGCCGCGCAGCCGCCGAGCGCACCCTGACTTCGTCGAAACCGTAACGGCAGAGGCTACTTTCACCTTCGGGGTGGTTCCGCGAGATGACATCCTGGGAGCCGCCCTCGTTGTTCTGCCGCTGCCATACCGCGCGATACCGCTCGGTATTGAGCACCTGGAGAAAGTCCTCCATCCCGAGGCTCTTGCCGGACCCGTACTGAATATCGGCGTAGCTTCGATCCTCCGCCACCCGGAACCACACCGGGACCCAGTACGAACCGACATCACGGTGATCACCCCGGGCGAAGTCGATCAGCATCGCGGCAATCCACTCCGCCTCGGAGTGCTGAATACGGTGACCCGGATGCGCGTAGACGCGAACGAAGTCCGTGAAGATGTTCGACACGCCCACATCATGTCCGCGACCACGCGAACCAGGCGAGCCGTTTTCCCGCGCCGCGCCGGTGGCAGGCTGCGAACAGTGCGGTTGTCGGGCTCTGGGATGCTGGTGGGCGTGTTTCATTTGGTGTTCTTCGAGCCTCGTATCCCGCCCAATACCGGCAATGCCATTCGGCTGGCCGCGGGGACGGGGTGCGAACTGCACCTGATCGAACCCCTCGGCTTCGACCTATCGGAGCCCAAGCTACGCCGGGCGGGGTTGGACTATCACGACCTCGCCTCGGTGACCGTGCATCAAAACCTCACCGCCGCATGGGATTCCATCAGACCCGAACGCGTCTTCGCCTTCACGGCGGCCGCCACCACCCGCAATACCGATATCGCCTACCGCGACGGCGATGTACTCCTCTTCGGCCCCGAACCCACCGGCCTCCCGGAAGAAGTGCTCACCGACCCCAAGGTCACCGAGCAACTCCGCATCCCGATGCTCCCCGGCCGCCGCTCCATGAACCTCTCCAACGCCGCCGCCGTCGCGGTCTACGAAGCCTGGCGCCAACAGGGTTTCCCGGGCGCGGTGTAGTGCCATACCGCCGGGACACGCGACAATGGGGATGAAACCGTCCTAGCTGCGAAAAGCCCGGGAGGCCGCGGGTATGCCGAAATATCCTGACGACGTGGCACTTCCGTATACGCAACCCGACCTCCCCGAATACATGACGTGGGAGGAGCTCGAACGACTTCCGGAAGAGATCGCGGAACAGATCGAATTATGGGACGGGCGAGTCGTGTGGCTTCGTAGGGGGCCATCGGAACATCAGACCTTCACCAATCTGCTGTGGAACGCGTTGCGCAGGCACGCACGCACGAGCACCACAGAGCAGCCCGACCAGTGTTGGCGTGTGACGACGGAGACCAATGTCTTCTTGCGCCCGGTCGGCAAATCCGACTTCCTCACCCCCGATTTCCTGGTCCACCGCTGCCTCGACGGTCCGTACCAGGACGTCCGCGCCACCGATGCGATCGTGGTCGGTGAGGTGCTGTCCCCCTCCAACACGCAATCCGATATGGATGCCAAGCGCGGCCGCTACGCCGCCGCCGGAATCCCGTGGTACTGGGAGGTCAAACTGGCCGCAGAGACCAGCGCCATCGCCATGGTGCGCATCTTCGGTCTCGACACCGACTCCGGCCCATTGCCGGATGGGGTGCACCCGCTCCAGGCGGGCAACTACGTGATCGCGGGAGAATGGACCCCCGCAGACACCGAAGGCATCGCATTCGACTTCCCGTTCCCCATTCGCATCACGTGGGACGAGCTCGAATTCTGAGGCTGGTCAGTCGGCTATTTCGAAGCGTTTGAAGCGGGAAGTTGTTCCGGCGGTGAGGGTTACGGCGGATTTGGGGACGCCGTAGTGGGTGGCTAGGAGGGCTATGGCGGCTTTGTTTGCTTTGCCCTCGACGGCGGGGGGGCGGACGTAGAGCTGGAGGGTGCCGTCGTCGAGGGTTTCCACGAGGGGTCCCTTTTTGCTGTTGGGTTTGATTGTCGCCCGGACCACCGTGGGCATTAGCGCTCCTTACTGGACGGCTATGGCGTCGACCTCGAAGAGCATGCCGGGCAGGGCGAGGGCGGCTACGCCGGTGAGGGTTTGGGCGGGTGGGCGGTCGCCCCAGAGGTCGGTGATCTTTTTGCCCAGGATGGCCAGTTTATCCAGGTTGTGGTCGACGATGTGGGTGCGGAGTTGGGCTACGTCGGCGTAGTCGAGACCTACGGTGCGCAGGGCTTTGCCGAGGTTCTCGAAGGCGCGATCCACCTGGGTGGCGAAATCCTCGGAGGTGGTGTGGCCGTGTTCGTCGGAATCGTATTGGCCCGCGATGAAGACCAGTTCGCCGCTGACGCGGGCGATATGGCTGTAGCCGAAACCGGTCGGATCGTGCAGGTCGGCGGGGTTGATGAGTTCGATGGTCACGGTTGTCTCCTCGGGTCGGTGCTATGCGGCAACACGGGTAAGACGAGGTGATCATCCCGGGTGTGACAGCGTTCGCCGTCAGCGGAAGTCGCGGGAGCGGCCTTCGATGCGGAGGTTCATGCGCTGGAGGTGATCCGCCACGACGGTGACCGCGCCCTCGGCGTTCTGGACGCGGCCGCGGATCAGCAGGGCGGGGGCGGATTGGGCCAGGCGGCGGTAGCGGGCCCATAGGCCGACCGAGCAGACGACGTTGACCATGCCGGTCTCGTCTTCCAGGTTGATGAAGGTGACGCCCGCGGCGGTGGCGGGGCGTTGGCGGTGGGTGACCGCGCCGCCCACCAGAACCCTTGTGCCGTCGCGGATTCCGAGCAGTTGATCGGCCGGGACGACCCCGAGCGCATCGAGCTGGGAGCGCAGGAATTCGGTCGGATAGCTGCCCGGGGAGACCCCGGTGGCCCAGACGTCGGCGGCGGCCAGCTCCAGGGCGCTCATACCGGGCAGGGCGGGAGCATCGACGGCCGCGCCCATACCCGGCAGGCGGTCGGGGCGCTCACCCGCCGCGGCCCCCGCCGCCCAGAGCGCCTCACGCCGGGTGCCACCGAGACTGTCCAGCGCGCCCGCCGTAGCCAGCGATTCCGCCTGCGGCACAGTCAGTTCCACCCGCCCGGTGAGATCCAGGAACGACGTGTACGGACCGGTCTCGCGGGCCGCCACGATCTGTTCCGCCAATTCCGTGCCGATACCACGCACCGACGCCAGCCCGAGCCGAATCCGCATACCCCGTTCCTCCAGGGTCGCCTCGGCCAGACTGTGGTTGATATCCGGTCCGTGCACCACCACCCCGTGCCGCCGCGCATCGGCCACCAGCGATTGCGGTGAGTAGAACCCCATCGGCTGGGCGCGCAGCAGCCCCGCGCAGAACGCCGCCGGATGATGCAGTTTGAACCAGGAGGAGTAGAAGACCAGCGAGGCGAAACTCTGCGAATGACTTTCCGGGAAACCGAAATTCGCGAAGGCGTACACCTTCTCGTAGATCCGGTCGGCCTTCTCCCCGGTGATGCCGTGCAACTCGCGCATACCGGTGTAGAAGCGTTCGCGCAGGCGTTCCATCTTCTCCGGTGAGCGTTTGGAGCCCATGGCGCGACGCAGCTGATCGGCCTCGGCGGCGGTGAAGCCGGCGATGTCCACGGCCATCTGCATGAGCTGTTCCTGGAACAGCGGGATACCGAGCGTGCGTTCGAGCGAATTCTCCAGTGCCGGATGGTCATAGACGACCGCTTCGCGGCCGTTGCGGCGGCGGATGTACGGGTGCACCGAACCGCCCTGAATGGGCCCGGGCCGGATCAGCGCCACTTCCACCACCAGGTCGTAGAAGTTGCGCGGTTTCAAGCGCGGCAGCGTCGCCATCTGCGCGCGGGATTCCACCTGGAAGACGCCGACCGAGTCGGCGCGGCACAGCATGTCGTACACTGCGGCCTCGGTCAGATCCAGGCGATGCAGTTCCACGCTCTCACCCTTGTGCTCGCGCACCAGGTCGATCATGTAGTGCAGTGCCGAGAGCATGCCGAGCCCGAGCAGATCGAATTTCACCAAACCCGCTGCGGCGCAATCGTCTTTATCCCATTGCAGCACGCTGCGCCCGGGCATGCGCGCCCATTCGGTCGGGCAGACATCGGCGATGGGGCGATCGCAGATCACCATGCCACCCGAGTGAATACCCAAATGCCTTGGCAGACCCTCCAATTCACCGGCCAGCCCGAGCACGTCCGGCGGTATGTCGGTGTGCTCCTCCTTGGCGACACCGGTCCAGCGGCTCACCTGTTTACTCCAGGCGTCCTGCTGTCCGGGCGCGAAACCCAGTGCGCGCGCGGCATCGCGCACGGCGGAGCGGCCGCGATAGGTGATCACATTGGCGACCTGCGCCGCGTACTCACGCCCGTATTTGGCGTAGACGTGCTGGATCGCCTCCTCGCGCCGATCCGATTCGATATCGACGTCGATATCGGGCGGCCCGTCCCGCTCCGGTGCCAGGAAGCGTTCGAACAGCAGCTTATTGGCGACCGGATCCACATTGGTGATGCCGATGGCGTAGCAGACGGCGGAATTCGCGGCCGATCCCCGCCCCTGACAGAGGATGTCATTGGTGTGGCAGAAGTCGACGATATCGTGCACCACCAGGAAGTAGCCCGGAAACTTCAGCCGCGCAATCACTTCCAGCTCATGGTCGAGCTGCTGATACGCCTTCGGGTTGCTCGCGCGCGGCCCGTAGCGGCGGCCCGCGCCCCGCATGGTGAGCTCGCGCAGCCAGGAGTCCTCATCGTGCCCCTCGGGTACGTCGAACGGCGGCAGCTGCGGTGCGATCAAACGCAGATCGAAGGCGCATTCCCGGGCCAGCGCAACGGCATTGGCGACCGCGTGCGGATGGTCGGCGAACAAACGCGCCATTTCCGCCCCGGAGCGCAGGTGCGCGCCGCCGGTGGGCGGCAGCCAGCCCGCCATCTCGTCCAGCGAGGAGCGGGCGCGAATGGCGGCCAGCGCCATGGCCCGGCGGCGCTGCGGCGGTGCGGCGAAATGCGCTCCGGTGGTTGCCAATACGGGCAGTCCGAGCCGATCCGCGAGCGCGATGAGCCGGGCATTGCGCTCATCGTCCTCCGGAATCCCGTGGTGGGTGAGCTCCACGCTCACATGTTCGGTCCCGAATCGCTCGATCAGCTCGCGCAGCGCGCCCTCGGCGGCGGCATCGCTCTGCGTGAGCGCCTGTCGCACAGTCCCTTTGCGGCAGCCGGTGAGCACATGCCAGTGCCCGCCCGCCGCTTCGGTGAGCCGGTCCAGGTCGTACCGCAGAATGCCCTTCTCCCCCGCCGCCATATGCGCCGCTGCCATCTCCCGCGACAAGCGCCGATACCCCTCCTGCCCGCGCGCCAGGATCAGCAGATGCGGTCCGACCGGATCGGGCGCACCGGTGCGCGGCGCGGAATCGGCCCATACGGATTCCCCTGCGCCTCCGCCACTTTCGCGGCTGCGGCCCGCACGCCCCGGACCACGCTTGACCGATGCGCCATCGCCGCTCACAGCTTCGGGATTGACGGCAGCGCCCCGCGCACGCCGTCCACGTGGGGCGAGATGCGCCCCGGCGCGAGCGGCGGTGCCGAGCGAGAGTTCCGCGCCGAAGACGGTGGGCATACCCCATTCGCGAGCCGCTTCGGCGAAGCGCACCACGCCGTAGAAACCATCGTGATCGGTGAGGGCGAGCGCTTCCAAGCCGAGCCGTACCGCCTCCTCCACGAGTTCCTCGGGCGGGCAGGCGCCATCGAGGAAGCTGTAGGCGGAGTGGGTGTGCAGTTCGGCGTACGGGACGGTGGGTCCGGCGGTGCGGGCCAGGGTTCCGGCTTCGTATTTCTCGCGTTTGCGGGACCAGGCCGGGCTGTCGCCGCCGTCGCCTTCGACGCGCCGGGCCGGATCGGGGCGGCCGGAGAGCACGCGCTCCAGTTCCGCCCAGGTAGGCGGACCGTTATGCCAGCCCACGGCCCCTCCTCACCACCTTGATCACCAGCGTTGATCGAACATACATTCGATCCATTCAGGCAGTATAGGAGACCCGACCGAACGGTCTATATAGCGCCCGCTCCGGCGTGTCCGAGACACCCGCCACCTTCTTCTGGCACCGGAACTTACTTAGGAGTAAGTTCTAGGCAATTCGATCTGCAAGGGAGCAGTGATGACCGATACCTCGGGTTACCTGGCCCGTCGGCGCGCCCGCCGCGACCTGACCGGCAAGCACATTGTCATTACCGGCGCGTCCTCCGGAATCGGCCGCTCGGCGGCCCTGGCCGTCGCCGAGAAGGGCGCGGTCGTCCTGCTCTTGGCCCGGCGCGGCGATGAACTCGCCACCCTGGTCGACGAGATCAAGGCGAACGGCGGTGAGGCACACGGCTATCAGTGCGATGTCACCGACGCCGATTCCGTGGATGCCGCGATCACGCTCATCCTGGCCCAGCACGGTCACGTCGACATGCTGGTCAACAATGCGGGCCGGTCCATCCGCCGCGCCGTGCACCGGTCCACCGATCGCATGCACGATTTCGAACGGACCATGGCGGTCAACTACTTCGGCGCGGTGCGCATGACCCTGGCGCTGCTGCCGCAGATGCGCGAGCGCAAGTTCGGGCACATCGTGAATATCTCCAGCGCGGGCGTGCAGGTGGCGACACCGCGCTTCGCCGCCTACCTCGCCAGCAAGGCGGCGCTGGACAAGTTCGCGGAGGTGACCGCGGCCGAAATGCTCGCCGACAACATCACTTTCACCACCATCCACATGCCACTGGTGCGCACTCCGATGATCACCCCGAGCGGCGATCAGGGCACCCCCACCCAGTCACCCGAGTGGGCCGCGGCGACCATCGTGCGCGCGCTCAGCGAACGGCCGCGGCGCATCGACGTCCCGCTGGGAACACTCGCCGAATACGGCAATCTGGTCGCGCCGGCGATCAAGGAGCGGGCTCTGCACCGCTACTACCGCGCCATCCCGGATTCCCCTGCGGCCAAAGGCGAAACGGTCGTCGAACCGGAGACCACCGAGGTGGAGATCGTGGTGCCGCAGCGTCGCCGTCGCACGGTGCCGCCCGCCATCCGAGTCACCGGAACGGCCCTGCGCCGAGCCGCGCGATTGGTGCCCGGCACGCACTGGTGAGCGGTGGCCCTTCGCAGCGCCGACGGCCTCGATATCCGCGGGAACATCAGCAGGCGGTAACCATTTCCGTCCCCCGCGGTCGGCGGCAATCGCCCCGGCTGGTGGCCAGCGCCGCCTCGTTGAACGCCCGGATGCGGGCGTTCTCTCGCGATTCACGCCAGACCAGACGGCCCTGCAGGGGTGGCGCGTCATCGATGGGCAGGTAGGTGACGCGGGGGTAGGCACGGTAGCAGGAGCCCTCGTCGCCAAGCACGAACGCCCCCGCGCCACCGCCGACCAGGCTGATCGCCTCCTGAAATGTGCTGGCGGACATGACATGCCGGATCGGCCTGCCATCGGGGGTGCGGGTCGGCGTCCGATCGGCGGCGACCTCGGACGGCGTCGAATCGGGTACGCCGATCAACGGGATATCGGCCAGATCGTTCAGCGAAACCGAATCACGCGCGGCCAGCGGATGCGTGCGCGGCAGCGCGAGCAGCCGGGGCAGGGTCCGCAATACCGGCCCGGCGACGAGCCCCGGCTCCACCATGGGATGGCAGGCCAGCACCATCTCGACCAGATCGTCGTGCAGTGCCGCCGCTCCCCCGTAGAGCGGCAATTCCCGAATCCGAACCTCCACACCCGGATTCGCGGCGGTGAGCCGGTCCGCGGCCTCCATCAGGAAGACGCCCGCGCCCGCGCTGCCGAAGCCGACCTCGACCACACCGGGCATACCCCGGCCCGCCGTGGTCGCGCGTTCGATGGCGCGCTGGACCAGATCGTGCCCCGGGCGCAGATCGTCCAGTAGCTGTTTCCCGACCGGGGTCAGCGCCACCCGGCGGCTGGTGCGCTCGAAAAGCGGTGCGCCGAACCGTCGTTCCAGCGCCTGAATCGTCTGACTGATCCGGCCGGTCGAAACCCGCAGCCGCTGTGCGGTTCTGCCGAAGTGCAGCTCATCGGCCAACGCCAGAAAGGCTTCTATCTCGTACCGTTCCATCGCAGTGACTACGCCGTGGGCACGGGTTTTGTTCCGGCCGATCGTTCAGCGTGGCTAATGGATGATTGATCAACCCGCCATTGTTCCGGGAACCCGCTTTCCGAATCCTTGGAGGCGCGGTCGCACGACCGCGGAACCGGGAGAAAACAGTGACAGTCCTCGCCTACGGGTTGGCCATCGTGCTCGATCTGACGATCATCTTCATCGGGGTGCGGTTCCTGCTCATCCCCGAGACGGCGGCGACGGCCTTCGGCGTTCCGGCGCGCGCCGACGGTGACGCGGGCCCCTATCTGACCGTCAAGGGTCTGCGCGATATCACCTCGGGCGTCATCGGTTTGGCGATCCTCGCCTTCGCGGGCGCCTCGGCCGAGGCCTGGTTCATGCTGGCCGTCGCGCTGACCCCGTTCGGCGACTGCGCCATCGTGCTGCGCAACGGCGGCACCAAGGCCGCCGCCTTCGGCATCCATTTCGCCACCGCGGTCGTCGTACTCATCAGCGCCGCACTGCTTTTCGCCCTCTGATCAGAGCCCCATCTCCTTGGCGATGATCATTTTCATGACTTCGCTTGTGCCGCCGTAGATTCGGTTGACCCGATTATCGGCGTAGAGGCGGGTGATCGGATATTCGTTGATGAAGCCGTAGCCGCCGTGCAATTGCAGGCAGCGGTCGATCACCCGGGACGCGACCTCGGAGCAGAACAGCTTCGCCGATGCGGCGTCGGCGGCGGTCAGCTCACCGGCGTCATGGGCGTCCAGGGCGCGATCCACCACCGCTTCGGCGGCGTCGACCTCGGCACTGCAGGCCGCGAGCTCGAATTTGGTGTTCTGGAATCCGGCCACCGGAGTACCGAAAACGGTTCGCTCCCTGACGTATTCGGTGGTGAAGCGGATCGCGGCCTTGGCCTGGGCGTATGCGCCCACCGCGATCGAGAGGCGCTCCTGCGGCAGGTTCTGGCCCAGATAGGAGAAGCCCATATCCTGCTCGCCGAGTAGATCGCCGACGGGCACCCGCACCTCGGTGAAGCTCAACTCGGCGGTGTCGGAGGTCTTGAGCCCCAGCTTGTCCAGCTTGCGATTCACGCGATAGCCGTCGGACGCGGCGTCCACGGCGAGCAGGGAGATCCCGAAGCGCCGGTCATCGGGCCGGGCCGCGGCGGTGCGGGCGCATACGATCACCCGGTCGGCGTGCACGCCGCCGGTGATGAAGGTCTTGGACCCGTTCAGCACATAGTGCGTGCCGTCCTCGGAAAGCTTTGCGGTGGTGCGCATTCCGGCGAGGTCGGAACCGATATCGGGTTCGGTCATGGCGATGGCGAACATGAGTTCACCGGTGACGAAACCCGGGAACCAGCGCGCCTTCTGCTCCGGGGTGGCCAGTTTCTTCAGATAGGGCAGGCACAGTCCGGTGTGCACGCCGGAGCCGCCGAAGGAGACCCCGGCCCGGTGCGCCTCCTCCATCAGGATGGCCTGGAATTTGAACGACTCCACGCCCGCGCCACCGTATTCCTCGGGCACCTCGATGCCCCAGACGCCGAATTCGCCGAGCTTGTAATAGAACTCGCGCGGTGCGATACCCGCCTCGAACCACTGTTCGTGCACCGGAACCACTTCGGACTCGATGAAGGCGCGGACGGTCTTGCGGAAGGTCTCGTGGTCGGCGTCGTACACGGTTCTGCGCATGGGTTCTCCGAATCTCCTGAGCTTTACCTGATAGTAAACATAGATCACGGCGATGCGCCAGATATCGCACATAAATGCCATCCCCATCAGCAGATACCCGTTGACAGTGCTTCCAGGCGTATGGAACGTTACAGTCGATATGTTCCAAACATGCTCACACTCGACGGAGACAGCTATGAAGGCCTGGCAGATAACACAATTGGGCGAGCCCGCGACGGCGCTGAGCTGGACCGAACTCGACGATCCGACCCCCGGGCCCGGTCAACTGCTGGTCCGGGTGCGCGCGGCGGCGGCCAACTTCCCGGATGTGCTGATGTGCCGCGGTGAGTATCAGGTCCGCCCGGAGTTGCCGTTCACACCCGGCGTCGAACTCTGCGGTGAGGTGATCGCCGCCGGTTCCAGCACCGGCGAGTTCCGGATCGGCGATCGGATCATCGGGGTGACAGCCATGCCGCACGGCGCGTTCGCCGAACTCGCCGTCGTCAACGCGACCGAGGCGTTCCTGGCCCCCGCTGTCCTCGAGGACGCGCAGGCCGCCGCGTTCCATATCGCCTATCAGACGGGCTGGTTCGGCCTGCACCACCGCGCGGCGCTACAGCGCGGTGAGACGCTGCTGGTGCACGCGGCGGCGGGCGGAGTCGGCAGTGCGGCAGTGCAATTGGGCAAGGCCGCGGGCGCTCAGGTCATCGCGGTGGTCGGCGGCGCGGACAAGGCCGAGATCGCGCGCTCCCAAGGGGCCGACATCGTGGTGGATCGCACGACCGAGGATTTCGTCGCCGTCGTGCGCGCGGCCACCGACGGACAGGGCGCGGATGTCATCTACGACCCGGTCGGCGGTGACACCTATGCGCGCTCCACCAAATGCGTCGCCTTCGACGGCCGCATCGTGGTGGTCGGGTTCGCGGGCGGCAAGGTGCAGGCGCCCGCGCTCAATCACGCACTGGTGAAGAACTATTCGATTCTCGGACTGCACTGGGGGCTGTACCGCGAGCAGCGTCACCGCGCGGTGGTCGAGGCGCATGACGCGCTCACCGAATTGGCGAACAAGGGCCTGATCGCCCCGGTGATCGACAGTCTGATCGCACTGGCCGACCTGCCCGCCGGACTCACCCGGCTCGGCGGCGGTACGACCGTCGGCCGGGTCATCGTCCAGCCGTGAGCCCCGCCCGCCACCACCCGGCACGGCCGTCCACATCCCGAGGAGTACCCCGTCATGGCCAATATCGTCGACCGGATCTGGCAGTACGCCACCGACGAGCCGGAGCGCATCGCACTGCGGACACCATCCGATGACCTCAGCTACGGCGAACTGATAAGCCGGGCAGCGCGTTTCGGCGGCATACTGCGCGGTTCCGGTCTCCGCGCCGGTGATCGAATGGTCCTGATCGCACCGACCCGACCCGAATTCGTGATCGCCTATCTCGGCGCGCAGCTCGCCGGGGTCATCGTCGTCACCATGAACACCATGGCCACCGCACCCGAAATCGACTGGGTGCTGGCCGATTCGGAGGCGACGCTGATCGCGGCCTGGCATACCGGCACGGCGGCCTCCGCCGCGGCGGCCGCGTCCACCGCTCGCCGGGTCCGGTATATGGCACTCACCGCCGATATCGGCATGATTTCGGAATACGCACTACCGGAACCGATCTCGCGCGAGCCGGACGATACGGCGGTCCTGCTCTACACCTCGGGAACCACGGGTAAACCCAAGGGCGTCGAGTTGACCATCGCCAATCTCAGCCATACCGCCCGGGTCTACACCGAACAGCTCGGATTGCGGCCCGACGACCGGCTCGGCACCGGCCTGCCGCTGTTCCACGTGTTCGGGCAGGCGGTAGCGCTGCTGACCGCGCTGAATATCGGCTGCCCGTTCTCACTGCTGGAGAAGTTCACCCCGGACGCCATGCTCGAACTCATTCGCGATCATCGGCTGACCGTGGTGGCCGGGGTGCCGACCATGTGGAACGCCATGCTGCACGCCGAGGGCGATTTCGGCGCGGCTGATCTGCGCGGTCTGCGACTGGCGGCGTCCGGTGGCGCGGCGCTGCCGCGGGAGGTGGTCGAGGCGTTCGCGGCCCGGTTCGGCTGCACCATCCTGGAGGGCTACGGATTGACCGAATCCACCGGCGCGGCAACGTATCAGGCCCCGGGGCGCACACATCCCCCGGGTTCGGCGGGGCAGGCGCTGCCCGGCACCGATATCGAGATTCGCGATACGCACGGCGTGCCGGTGCGCATCGGGACGGTCGGCGAAATCCACCTGCGCGGTCCGAGCGTCATGAAGGGGTACTGGCGGCGGGCGGACGCGACCGCCGCCGAACTGTCCGGTGGCTGGCTGCGCACCGGCGATCTGGGCTATCTCGATTTCGACGGCTACCTGTTCATCATCGATCGCCTCAAGGAGTTGATCATTCGCGGCGGCTACAACGTCTATCCGCGCGAAGTCGAGGAGGTGCTGTACCGGCATCCCGGCATCGCCGCGGTGGCGGTCATCGGCATACCGGACGCGCATCACGGGGAGGAGGTCGCCGCGGCCGTGGTGCCGATGCCCGGCCACGATCTGAACGCGGAGCAGATCCGCGCGTGGGCGAAGGAACGGCTGTCCGCGTACAAGGTGCCGCACCGCTTCGCGTTCGTGGCCGCGCTGCCGATCGGGCCGACCGGCAAGGTGCTCAAGCGCGCGGTCGATTGGGATGCGCTCACCATCGACTCGACTGGAACATAGTTACAACTGAGTTCCATCTAAGGTCAAAGTTATCTGCTATTTCTCCAAACAGGCATTACCAACAGGTAAAGCCTGCTACGAATGGAACAGGCTCAACGACGTTCCAGGAGATCCCATGCCGACCGCCACATCGATCCGCCGCAACCGCACCCGCCGCCTACTGACCGCCTTCGCATTCGCCTGTGCCGCAGCGCTTTCCACCGCGAACACGGCCGTGGCCGCACCGGCCTATCCGGTGCCCTACGGCCTCGGCGAAGGTCTGACCCACTATTTCGACCCGGCGTCCCCGCCCGGCGCCAATGACTGGTCCTGCCGCCCCACCCCGGAACACCCCGAACCCGTCATCCTGCTGCACGGCCTCACCGCGACGCAGGCCGCGGACTGGGCATCGCTCGCCCCGCTGCTGGCCAATAACGGCTACTGCGTGTTCGCGCTCAACTACGGCATGGAATCCCGGCTGCCCGCACCGCTGAACACGGTGCCGGGCCTCGGAGACATGATCGATTCGGCCACCAACCAACTCGCGCCGTTCGTCGATCGAGTGCTCGCCGCGACCGGCGCCGAACGCGTCGATTTCGTCGGGCATTCCGAGGGCACCGTGATGCCGCGCTGGTACATCAAATTCCTCGGCGGCGCCGACAAGGTGGCCAAATCGGTGAACCTGACCCCCATCAACAACGGCACCCACGCCAACGGTGGCGCACTGCTGGGCGCACTGCTGTCCCGCGTCGGATTATGGGACCGCGCACAGCAATTCGCGATCGACAACGGCTCCGGGGCCGCGGTGCAGCTGACCGCCGGATCGAACTTCCTGGCGGCGCTGAATTCCGGCGTGGCCTACCAACCCGATATCCGATACACGTTCATCATGACCCGCTACGACGAGCTGGTCGTGCCCTACACCAGCGGACTGGGCCCCATCGCGGCCAATGTCACCAACATCGTGGTGCAGGACCAATGCCCGCTCTCGATCTTCGAACACAATGGCGCGTCCTCCGATCCCGTTGCCCTGCAACACGTTCTGAACGCGCTGGATCCCGAGCACGCCCAGCCGGTCAACTGCTTCGGCCGGCCCCGCAACGGGTGAATTCCCGTTCTCCGGAAACTCTTCTCCACCAATGGATCACGGAAGTACAGCATGACTCGTACGCATATCGCGGCCGACCCGGCTCCCATCCCCGCCGCGACGGGCATCTGGGGCCGCCAATTGGACCGATTCCCCGGCACTTTCGCCCGCACCCGCTATCTCGCCATCACCATCGCCGCCACCGTGGTGCTCTACTACCAGCTCTACGCCCAGGGCACCGTCGCCACGAAAATCATTGCCGACCTGCATATGTCGCTGACCTACTTCATCGTCATCCAGATCGCGGGCGGTGCGATCGGCGCGATCGGCTCACTGGCGGCCGGACTCGCGGATCGGTGGGGCCGGGCCAATCTCGTGGTCTACGGATTGGCGCTGGTATCGCTGCTGATGCTGTTCGCCGCACCTAACGTGCACGGCGAAACCTCTTACATGATCGTGTTCGTGCTGATCAGCGGCGTGGAAGGGGTGATACTCGTTGCCACACCGGCGCTGATCAGGGATTTCTCCCCGCAAATGGGGCGCGCCTCGGCGATGGGGTTCTGGACCCTCGGCCCGGTGCTCGGCAGTCTGCTGGCCACCGCCATCTCGAGCAATACCCTGGACGACCATCCGCGCTGGCAGTTCCAATTCCAGGTCGCGGGCATCGTCGGCTGGATCGTCTTCGCCGTCGCGTTCATCGGGCTGCGCGAACTCGCACCGGCGCTGCGCGATCAGCTGATGGTCAGCATCCACGATCGCGCCCTGCTGGAGGCCCGCGCCCGCGGCATCGATCCGGAACAGGCATTGCGCGGACACTGGCGGCAACTGCTGCATGTTCGAATCATGTTGCCCGCCTTGGCGATCAGCAGCTATCTGCTGTTCTACTACCTGTCCGTCGGCTTCTTCGTGCTGTTCTATGTGACCACCTACGGCTACACCGAGGCGCGGGCCAACGCGCTGGCCAACTGGTATTGGATCGCGAACGCGCTGACCCTGGTGATCTTCGGGCTGCTGTCCGATCTGTTCCGGGTGCGCAAGCCGTTCATGCTGGCCGGGGGTCTGATCAGCGCGATCGGTGTCGCCTGGTTCGCCATCGCGACCCGGGCGGGCGATACCGGCTACTACGCCTTCGCGATGATCATTCTCGTCATCGCGATCGGTTCGGGCATGACCTTCGCGGCCTGGATGGCGGCCTTCACCGAAACGGTCGAGGCGCGCAATCCCGCCGCGACGGCGACCGGCTTGGCCATCTGGGGCGCGAGCGTGCGGGTCGCGGTCGCGGCGGGATTCACCGCGCTGATCTTCCTGATCCCGGCGGCGAACACCCTGGTCGAAGCGGGACCGCGGGTGCACGAACTCGCCACCCGATACGCGGCGGAGCTGACCACCCTGCAACGACTCAGCCCGGCGGTCAAAGCCGAATTGTCCACGCGGCCGGACGATCCCGCGGTGCAGGCGGAAGCGCTCGGACAACTGGCGAACTTGCCCGCGGCCGATGTCGGCAGAGTGTTCTCGCTACAGCGGCAACAGAATCCGGCGGCACTGTCCGGACCGGACCGGGAATTCCTGGCCGCGACCGGCGACCGGGTGGCGACGGCCGCCACCGCACTACGGGCGGCGAGCGCGGTACCCAAGGACGATCTGGCCTATCTCACCGTGCACGCCGCCGAAGTGCGCGACGCGGCACATGATTCACCCGATCAGTGGGCACGACTGTGGTGGCTGTGCTTCGCGGCCCAACTGCTGTTCCTGCCGTCCATCTGGTTGCTGACCGGCCATTGGAGCCCGGCCGCGGGACGCGCGGATGCCGAACGGCACCGCGCGGCCGTCCGGGCCGAACTGCTGGCGGCCGAAACCGCTTAGGCCACAGTCGAACCGCGCCGGTGCGGCCGCCGCATCGGGAACGGCCCGAGCACGACCGCCCCGCGCGTGGTGTCACACCGTGGGGCCGGGGCCTTTCTCTTGGGAAGGCCCCGAGTCCTCTATGCCGAGCAGGGTGCGCTGCACCTGCTGGAGATGTTCGACGTCTCCGCGGATATCACCGGCCGTATCGTCGTAGAGGAAAGCCTCGCCGACCCGGGCCAGGGCGTAGGCCAGGGCCGCGGAATCCACGGGAGGGCGGTAACCGTCGTGTTCGCGGGCGCGATCGATGAGGGCGCTGATCACCGCGACGCTGCCGGTGTGGACCGGCCCGTCGGCACGGGTGATCAGCCGCAGGGCATCGGCCTCATTGGTGAGGAAGCGGCGTAGCGCCGGATCGGCGGCCACCGCCCGGGTGGCCCGGTCCAGCACCTCCGAGATGCGCAGTGCGCCGCGGCTGTCGCGGTGACCGTCGATCCCGATGACGAGCTGTTCGAATTGCCGGGCGAAGGCGGCTCCCAGCAGACCCTCCCGGGAGCCGAACCAGCGGTACAGGGTGGTCCGGCCGATACCGAGTTCCGTTGCGACAGCGCCCGCTTCGAAGCGCTCCGCGGTCCGGAAGATGCGCACGGTCGCGTCCAGCACATCCTCGGCGCTGGCTCCGGGCTGGCGGCCGGACGGTCGCCCGGCGGGCGCGAGACGCCGGATCTCCAGTGCCGGATAGGATTCCGCGGATTCCTCGGCATCGCGCGACGACGGACCGTTCGCGGGCGGAGCGGTGCGGTCGAGGGCGCGCGCGGCCTCGGGATCGAGTCCGCGCAGGGCGGCGACGATCATCGAGACCGTCAATTCGGCGGCGGCGGTGAAATCGAGCTGCCGCTCGACGGCCTGGGTCACCCCGCGCACGGCGATATCGGTGACGATCGCGGCGCAGAATTCCGCGCTGGCCGTCCAGGCGCGGTCGTCCCGCTCGTGTTCGACCCGGATCAGGTCGGCGATCCGCACCGCGATCGGGCGCAGCACCTCATCGGAGATCTGCCGGGCATGCGGCCGGTTCAGCGATCCGAACAGCAGCCGGAAGCCCTGATCGTGCCGCGCCGCGTACTCGAACAGCGCGTGGGTGGTGACATCGGTGTGCCGCTGAATGCCCAAACCTGCTGCGCGCCGGTAGCTTTCGAGCATCCAGTCGCGCAGCCGCTCGGCCTCGCGGCGCACGCACGCCTCGAACAGCTGTTCCTTACCGCCGAAATGCGAATACAGCGTCGGCTTGGAGGTTTCCGCGGCCGCCGACAGCTCTTCCATTGTGGCCCTGTCGAACCCGGACCTGCCGAAGACCGCGATGACCCCGTCCAGCAGGGTGTCATCGGTCGGGCGCACCGCGGTCGAGCGCCGGCGTTTCCCGGCGCTGTCGAGGTCCGGCTCACTGTTCGAGACGGTCATACCGCCCTACGTTACCGGCACCGCTTCCACCTGCGGATTGTCGCGGCGCCGGGGCAGGCGTCACCACCCCGGACGGCCGCCGAGCGGAACATTGACCCAGCTGGGCGCGGACGGATCGATATCGATGTGCTGCGGCAGCAATTGACTCTCGTTGAGCAGCGGACGCAGCGGGAGACCACGCGGGAAATTGAAGGCGAAGACGTCCACGCGCAGGCGGTGGCCCGGTTGCAGAACGGCATCGGTCGCGGTCAGTCCCAGATCGAGCTGGGTGGGCTGGCCCGGGACGAGCGGTTCGCGCGTGTCCAGGGTCAGATAGGGATACGGGTCGGTGTAGTCACCGTTGGCCGAGCGGGACGACCTGGTGTCATCCACTTTTCGCAGCGAGGCGGTGAGCTGGCCGGAGGTCAGCACCTTCGAGCTGCCGTCCGGGCCGACATCATTCAGCGTCGCGGACCAGTAGCCGTCGGTGGCGTCCAGCACCGTGTTCAGGTGCACACTCACCGGACCGGAGACGATGGTCGGCTCCGCCACCGGCGGACTGGTGAAGGTCAGCCCGTTGAGCTCCATCGGGCGCGCGTCCTTGGCGCAGATATCGAGAATGGCGGTGATACCGGCGGTGCTCTGCGCGGAATCGCGGGAGCACAGGCTCATCAGGCCCGGGCCGACGGTAAGCCGCTGGGCCGCACCGGGTTCGGTGGTGAGGCTGCCGTCGTGCAGGCTGGCGTTGGTGGTGCCGCTGGGCGCGCCCGACAGGTACAGGCGGCGGTAATCGGCTTCGGGGCGCGGGAATTCGCCCGCGGTGGTCCACGAGCCGCCCTGCTGGAACAGCGTCACCGGGCCGTAGCCGTCGATGCCGTTGTCAATGCCCTTGAGCCACTTGTCGAACCAGGTGCGCTGCAGCACGTCCAGGCGCGGCGGTGCGCCCGGCGCACCGAAACCGCTGCCCGGATTCGCATGGTAGGTATCGCCCATGACGAGCTGTTTCTGCCCGGGCGGCAAGGGAATCGCGTTGTAGATGCGCGGTTCGGAATAGGTGAAGATGTCGTGCCAGCCGCCGTAGATCATGGTCGGCACCCGCACCTGATCCGGATGCCCCAGCCAGCCCTGGCGCAGTGAGCTGTTCGTCTCCAGCAAGCTCTTGAGATTGTCCGGGATCTCCGGGACGCTCTGCACCGTCAAGGCCTGAATGATGTAGTCGAAGAACGTCATCGGGCTCTGCGAACGATCCGCCAGCCACTTCCAATCGAAGTTACCGCTGAACAGCGCGGTCAGATCCGGCATGAGTTTGAGGAAGTTGACGCCGAGCAACCACGGCGGAATGAAACCGAAGCCGAGCGCACCACCGGTGGCCAGCACATCGCGCACCAGATCACTGCCCGGTTCGACCGGGAAGATGGCCTTCAGCGCATCGGGATGATGTTCGGCGGCATGCACCTGATTGATGGCGGAGTACGAGATACCGCTCATCCCGACCTTGCCGTCCGACCAGGATTGCCTACTCGCCCAATCGATCACCTCGACGCTGTCGAGCTGTTCGCGCTCCTGGAAGACCTGCCAGACGCCCTCGGAGAAACCGGTGCCGCGCACATCGGCGACGACCTGGGTGTATCCGCTCTGCACCAGTTTGCGATCGGCGGCGAACAGCCGCGCCCCGCCACCGGGGAGGACCTTGGTGAGTTCGGTGAGCCCGCCCAGGCCCGCACTCGAAAGATCGAACCCGGCAAGGAAATTGGTGAGGATATCCGGCAGCACCGGAATCGACAGCGCCGAATCCACAATGTTGGACACGAGTTTCGTGTACGGGGTGAGGTTCACGATGGTGGGCAGCGGGGTGTCCACGATTCGGCCCTGCGCGTCCATCGGCCGATAGACATTGGCCTTCAACACTGTTCCGTCACTCATGGTGATCGGCACATCCCAGTCGATGTGCACATTCGGATACAGCGGCGCGTCCTGCGCGGCGGTCCACGCGACGCCGAGCTCCCCGCCATCGGGCGCGGTGGCGGCGACCGGTGTGGCGAGCGCGCCGACGGTGACCGCCGCGGTGAGTAGCGCGAGGACACCGATGGCACGTCCCCCGAGCTTTCTGAGTTTCATTCATCCCCGCGAACTCTGAGAAACATTTACGTACCCAACGGGTGGTGACTGTAACCAGCGACACGCTCGGGCGCAATGATGCCGCTCGCCACATTTCCCGATGCCGTATCGACCCCGCCCCGCCGGTGCCACACTGGGGAAATGCCGGGGGCGGATACCGAGGTGGATGTACTGATCGTGGGAGGTGGGCCGGTCGGGCTCACCGCGCGAGCACTGCTGCAACGCTGGGGCGTTCGGGCGCTGCTCATCGAGAAGCGCCGGGAACTTTCGCCGTTCCCGCGCTCCCGGCTGGTGAATGTGCGATCCATGGAGATCTTCCGCGGACTCGGACTGAGCGCGGCCATGACCGCCCGCGCCTTCGCGGCGAAATACGGGCGCATTCGATTCCGAGACAATCTGCAACACCCGGATTTCGCCAGCGCCGCCATGGTCGGGGTCGACGCGCCGATCGCGCAGAGTCCGGAGATCGGCATCGTCACCTCCCAGGACCGGCTCGAACCCACCCTGCTCGCGGCGGCGCGCACACCGCTGTGGTTCGGGGCCGAACTCGTCGAACTGCGCGAGCACGGCGACGGCGTCGAAGCGGTGCTCGATGATCACGGTGCGGCGCAGCGGGTGCGCGCGCACTATGTGATCGCCGCCGACGGCGCGAATTCCACCGTGCGACAGGGGCTCGGCATCGGCGTCACCGGCCCGGGGGTGATGGCGGATTTCACCACGGTGGTCTTCGACGCCGACCTGCGGCGCTGGTGTGCGGACCGGCCCGCCGGGGTGTACTTCACCATGGACGGATTGTTCGCGCCGCTCTATCCCGAGGGCGGCTGGGCCTGGTTCGCGCGCACCCCCGAATACCGTTCCGATTGGCATGAACTCGTCGCGCTGGCGCTCGGACCGGACCGCGATGTTCCCATCGAGGTGGTGCGGGTCCAGCGCTGGTCGATGAATGCCATTGTGGCCGAACACTTTCAAAGGGGTCGCGCACTGCTGGCCGGTGACGCCGCACACGCCCTGCCCATCGTCGGGGGGCTCGGTATGAACACCGGTATCGCCGATGTGCACAACCTCTGCTGGAAACTGGCCGGACTGCTGCACGGCTGGGCCGGACCGGGACTGCTGGAAAGCTATGCGGCGGAACGACAACCGGTCGCCCAGCGCACCCTGGGGCAGGCGGTGGCCAATACCCAGCTCACCCTCCAGGTGCAGCGCCGACGGCAGGAGCAGGTCTCACACGGCGGCATCGGCTCGGCCGAAATCGAACTACCCTGGTCGGAACAGTATTTCGCGCAACTGGGGCTGGTGCTCGGCGCCGCCTACCACTCGAACGCCGTGCTGGGCGGCAGTGCATCGATAAGCACCGGAACCGATTACGTGCCGACACCGCTGCCCGGACATCGCATGCCGCATCTGTGGCTCACCCCCGAACGCTCCACCCTCGACGCGCTCGGCGAATGGTTCACCCTGTTCACCCCGAACCCGGCCCGCTGGGGACAGCGCACCGGCCGCTGGCCGCTGCGCCTGGAACCCATCCTGCGCGAGCACGCCTACTGCTGCGGACTCGGCGCGGACGGAGCCCTGCTCGTCCGCCCCGACGGCCATATCGCCGCCCGCTGGGATGCGGGCCCGCGCGGTGACACGGATCTGCGCGAGGCGCTCTCCGCCGTCACACACTAGGCGAATACCTCAGGGCAGCAATCGAATCCGATCCGCCACCACCGCGGTCGCGGGTTTGGGCTCGGCCCCGCAACTGGCCTGGCGCGGGGCGTAGGCGACGGTGCGGGCGGTGACCAGCCAGCGACGGCCGTCCCGATGCGTCACGGTGGCCGCGCCCGCGCAGGTGGCCGGATCGCGCGCGGTGGCGCTGTCGATATCGGTGGCCGTCACGATGAGATCGTCGATCAGCGCCCCGGCATCGGCATCCCCGGCGGCGGGCTGTCCCGCGCCGGAGGTATAGCTCTCATCGCTGATCAGTTGGCGCACAGCGACTTCCGCGACCTGCTCGACCGGGGTGTAGCAGCTGCGGCCGCGGAAACCGGTCAGGCTGACCTCACCGCGATCGGCGGCGGCGACCATGGCGCGCGCCGAATCCGCGTCCAGGCGACCGTAGGTCAGGCCCGAGGGGAGCTGGATCACCGCGGGGGCGAAGCGGTGACCACCGGTATGCGAGCACTCCCACACCCGATCGGGATACTCCTCGATCAGACTCGCGGCGATGGGACGGCCGAGCCGTGCGCAACACTGATCGCGTTTACCGTGCGCGCAGACCAGGATCGGCGGTTCCGGCACGGCCGCCCCGATACCCGGGGCGGGACCGTTCAGCAGGTGCAGGTCCAGATCCAGCAGTTCCTTCAGATCGGCGATCTCGAACCGCTCACACCATGACCCGCTCGGGCGCGAACTGGCGATGAGAACCGTTCGCACACCGGTGAATTCATTGCGCCCGGGACGGCGGATGAGGGTCGGGCGCACCCGGGCGGCCTTGGTGCGGGCGGCCAGATCCGCGGTGATCTCCGGCCCGAGCACCTCATCGCCGATCACATCGCGGCCCCAGGCCCCGGGTTGTTCGATACACAGCCAGCCGGTGATGCGGGTCGCGCTGCCGGGGAGCGGAATCTCCAGTGCGGCGGCGGAGCAGGGCATACCGTCGAATGTCATAGCGGTTGCCCGTCGGACAGTTTGCGAATGAGCTGTTCGAGGCGGCGTGCCCGCGCCTCCGGGCGGACCGCGCTGCCCAGGTGATAGTCGACTGCGATGCGGGATTGCACGGGCAGGGTTTCGAAGAAGGCCGCGGCCTCGGGGTGCCGGGCCAGCGCCGCCAGGAAATCCTCCGGCAGATCATCGGCCGAGGCGTTGTCCCAGCGGCCGTCTTCCTTGGCGCGATCGATCTCGGCCTGTCCGGCGGGATGCATGAGCCCCTGTTCGATCAGTTCCGCCACCAGTTCGGTATTGCGCTGCGACCAGGGACTGCGGCGGCGGCGCGGGGTGAAGCCGACAAGATAGAACTCCTCGTCCACCGGTTTGGCCTGACCGTCGATCCAGCCGAAGCACAGCGCCTGGCGCAGGGCGGCGGCATGCTCGAGCGAGATGTGGCCGGAGCCTTTTTTGGCGAGTTTCATCCAAATGCCGTCCACTGCGGCGTGATTGGCCGACAGCCATTCCCGAAACGACTGCTCATCGGCGAAGAACAGGGTGGGACGCTCGAGTGCGGACACCCGCTAACTGTAGATTCCGCCCGAACCGCCGGTGTTCGGTGCCCGGAAAACGCAATATGCCCGATTGCCGATCAGGGGTGCAGGAACGGCAGCACCGCGGCCTCGAATTCCTGATACCGATCGCGGTGAATACTGTGCCCGGAACCGAACACCCGCACCGCGAAATCGGGCACCGCGGCGCGCATCGACTCCAGCTTCGCCGGATCCACCATGCCGCCCGGCCCGCCGCGCAGGAACAGGGTCGGCGCGGTGATCTCGCCCAGCCCCTCCCACCACTCCGGATACGGTTTGCGGAACTGCTCCAGCGCGGTCCCGGTCATGGACCGGTCGAACGCCAGCACCGCGCGCGGATGCCGCAGCACACTGGTGGTGGCATGCCACAGCTCCGGCACCGACGGCAGTCGGCGCGTGAACGTCACCTGCTCATCGCCCGAGCGCAATGGCAGCGGCTGCTCCTCGATCACCAGGCGGCGCACCAACTCCGGTCGCCGCATGGCCACCCACGACACCGCGTACCCGCCCAGCGAATGCCCGACCAGATCGACCCGATCCAGGCCGAGTCGCTCGCACAACGCCAGCACATCCGCCCCGAACTCCGGGAAGAGATAGGAATCGGTATGCGCACTGCGGCCGTGCCCGCGCAGATCCGGAATGATCACCCGGCGGCCCTGCCGCACCAGCCGCGCCGCGAACCGATCCCAGGTATGCCCGTCCCCGCCCATACCGTGCACCAGCATGATCGGCGGCTCGGCCGCATCCCCCGGACCGGAATCCCGATAGGCGATCAGCACGTCCCCGAACGCCTCGCGCGCAACCGTCAACTCCACGATCATCAAGCCTACGGATCCGCTCTGAAGCTCGCCGCCGGTTGTGCGCATCGCCATAGCCGATGAATCGTCACGGCCGCCATAACTGTCAACACGGCCGCCGGTTGGAAGATCGTGCAGATCGCCCGGTCGGTGTTCACTCGTAGAGGCCCTCGACGTGCCAGGTGCGGTCGTAGCCGAGCAGCAGTAGGACGCGATTGTCGGAATCCAGCTGGACCTGGGCGCGAGCCGCCACCCCGTGCTGGATCCCATGGACCCACCAGCGGTCGTCCAGCGGCCAGGGACCAGCCCAGCCGGTCAGCTTCCAGGAACGACTACCCCAGTGCAGTTGTGCCGGATCAGCGGTGAAAAGGCCGCGGTCGGTGACCCAGATCGGGCTGCCGTCGGCGGCTTCCAGCCGCACCTCGGGCCGGGTCGCCCACACCACGGTGGGAGCGGGTTCGGGCAGGCGGCCTGGCCAGGGCTGTGCCGGATCGGCCGCCGGGACCGGCTCCTCACCGAGCGGAACCAGGGTGACCCGCTCAGCCGGACCGCGCCCGCCACTGAGCACCCCCAACCGCACGGCATCACCCCCGAGCAGCCCCTGCACCCGGATCAACGCCCGCCGCGCCCGCTCCTCGTCCTCACCGACCCCACCCCACAGCCCCAATTGCAGCGCCCCCGCCGAGACCACCTCGATAGGCTCCAAACGCAGCAGAGTGATCGGATCAGCCGGAGCGTCATCCCACTCCGGTATCGAATCCTCTTGTGTCCCAGCGGGTCTGCGCGCGCGGCGGGCGCGGTCGAGGGAGCGGCGGGTGAGCCAGCCGTCGAGTTGCCAGCGGACGCGGTCGGCGGTGCTGTCGGGGGTGAGGGGTTCGGCGCAGCGCCAGATGCGGGAGAACTGTTCGCCGGATTCGGTTTCCGCGTGAATGGCCAGGCGGGTGCAGGCCACCGCGGCGGCGGCGAGCGATTCGTGCAGGCGGGTGGCGAGCAGGCGACCGGCGAAGGCGGCGGCGTCCACCCGGTCTATCGGTGGGTCGCAACGGTATTCGACGGTGAGGTCGGGGGCCGGGGTCTGCGCCGACGGCGGGCGTTCGGGTTCGGCACGGGAACACCGGTGCGCGGCAATGGCATCGGAGCCGAAACGGGAGGACACCTCGGCCGGGGTCAGGGCCGCGAAATCACCGATGCGGCGCAAACCCAGGCGGTGCAGCAGATCCACCAGGTCGGCGCGCTCCGGGGCGGCCAGCGCCGGTTCGGCCGACAGTTCGGAGACCGGCAGCGGCGCAAGGAATTCCGCGCCCCTACCGGTCTCGACGATGGTGGCGCGGCGCGCCGCCAGCACGGCCGTGGACATCTCGTCGGCGATACCGATCTGGCATTCCACCCCGACCGCCGCCACCGCGTCCACCAGTCGTTCCGCCGCGATCTCCTCCGATCCGAAGAACCGCGCCGCACCGCGCGCCGACAGCACCAGCAGTCCGGGCCGCAGCACCTCCACCCCGGGCACCGTCGCATCGACCGCCGCCACCACCGGCTCGAACAGTCGCGCGTCCCGATCCGGATCATCCTGCGCCACCAGCAATTCCGGACAGCGGCCCTGCGCGTCACGTTTACGCAGCCCGCGCCGCACCCCCGCCGCCCGCGCCGTCGCCGAACACGCGATCACCCGATTCGCCGACAGCACCGCCACCGGCCGCGTCACCGCGGCGCCCGCCTCGGCGGCGGCCGCGACGGCGGGCCAGTCCAGGCACCACAGCGCCACCACCCGCCGCGCCTTCACATCGGCCTCGGCGAGAACGCGCCGAGAGCGCTACTGCGCGGCATGACGCCCGGGCCGATCGCGGTCAGGAGACGGCATGGTGCACGGCGGTGAGCGGTTCGGCCACAACATGATTCGTATCCACCCATTCGACCCGGCCGTTATTCGGGCAGAGCGCGAGATTCCCGGTCCGGGGCTGGGCGGATCGCCCCTGCACCGAGACGTCCAGCCGCAGGGTGCGCAACCGGCCGCGCCCGCGCCCGAGACCGGAGTACGCGGCGACCCGGGTGTCGATGCACAGCACCGAACCCGCCCAGGAACCGCCGGTCACCACCAGCGTCGACCCCCGATTGCGCGCCCGCGCGGTGAGCACCCGGGTGCGGGATATGGGCACCCGAGCGCCGTTCAAGCCCAGAACCACCAAATCCAGGCCATCCAGCAACACCGAGGCGACCTCCAGCGGATCCGAGCCCGGATCCGCGACAACGGCCAAACGATCCAGCCGCGCACCCATTTCGGCCGCCGCCAGCAAGCCGAAACGCGGCAGCCCGATCACCGCGGCATGCCCGCCGGAACCGGTCACCGCGGCCAGCAAACCGGACAGCAGCGCATTGCCGCCGCTGTATCGCACCACCGATCCCTTGGCCAAACCGCCCTCGGGCAAAAGGCTTTCGAGCGCCGCGGGCACCGGCAGCGCATCCCGCCGCAGCGATTCGGCCAGGGCCCGCGCACCCCTCTCCTCGGCCACCTGCGGGCTCACCCGCGCGGGCGGAGCACTCGTCCCCGGGAGCTCCGGCGTGATCGGCGATACGCCGGTCACAACCCCGCTATCAGCACCGACGGGCCGCAACCCCGCTGCGGTCGGTCGCGATGCGGCGGCCCCGGCGCGCGGGGCTGCCACCGGGCCCGGCCCGGGCGCGACCGCCGCCTGCACCCCGCGCGCCGGAATGGCCGCCATGCGTCGCCGCAGTTCAGCGAGCTGCGCCTGCTTCGCTTCCGCCGCCGCACTCATCTATCGACCCACCTCTCCCAACCGATGTCCGAGCCCGAGGAGACAGCACCGATCCAGCTACCTAACATAATCGAATATATGTTCGATCGAAGCAAAGTAGAACTCGAGTGTCGCCGCGCGTCAAGAGGGTGTGGCGCAAACGTTCGGCTTCGAAGGAGGCCGTTCAGGATGGTTTTCCGCTACCCTGCACCCGTGACCGAACGCGCCCGTCCCATCGTCGGCCCCGATTACCTGGTTGCCGGCCGCTATCGCCTCCAGTCGAAGCTCGGTGGCGGTGGCATGGGTGCGGTATGGCTGGCGACCGACCGCCTACTCCACCGCGATGTCGCCATCAAACAGGTGCTCACCACCGCCGGACTCAGCGAGGACGAGGCGCAGGAGGTGCGCAAGCGGATCATGCACGAGGGCCGGGTCGCCGCCAAGCTCTCCCATGAACACGCCATCGCCGTCTACGACGTGGTGCTGGAAGCCGGTGAACCCTGGCTGGTGATGGAGTACCTGCCCTCTCGCAGTGTGGCCAAGGCACTTTCGCTGGCCAACGCGCTCTCCCCCATCGAGGTGGCGCAGATCGGCGCACAGGTCGCCGACGCCCTTGCCACCGCGCACGCGGCGGGCATCGTGCACCGCGATATCAAGCCCGGCAACATTCTGGTCGCCGATCGCGGTGACGAGGTCGGCATGGTCAAGCTCAGCGACTTCGGCATCTCCAGCGGTGCGGGCGACGCCTCCGACGATCCCGGCGACGTCATCACCGGCACCCCCGCCTATCTGCCGCCGGAGGTCGCGCGCGGCACCCAGCCCAGCGCCGCCAGCGACGTATTCTCGCTCGGCGCAACGCTGTACACCGCCATCGAGGGCCAGCCGCCGTACGGCTTCCACGAGGACAGCGATGTGATCGTGGAACGCGCCGCCATGGCGCAGATCATTCCGCCGCAGCGCAGCGGACAGCTCACCGAGGTGCTGCTGCACATGATGGAACCGGCGCCGCAGCGCCGCCCCACCATGACCGAGGCGCGCAATGAGATCCTCACCGCCGCATTCGGTCCCGGCACCGCGCCCTACATCCTGGGCGCACCGGTGCGCACCGATGACGGCACCATTCCGGCCTGGGCGGCCCGCAATTCCGCCGCCGGACTGCGCAGCCCGCACTCCAGCCCGCTGCCTCGGCCGCAGCGCGCCAATGCCTCGGCTCCGGCTGCGCCGCAACAGAAGTCGAAGGGTTTCGACTTCGCCAAGCTCGGCCCCAACGCCGGACCGCTCGCGGTGGCGATCGGCCTGCTCATCGGCCTGCTGATCATCATCGTCATTCTGGTGGCGCTGTAATTCAGTCGATACGGCGGCGATGCGCCCAGCGCGTCAACGCGTTTCGATTGGACTGCTGGGTTTTACGCAGCACGTTCGAGGCATGGGTCTCGACCGTCTTCACCGAGATGAAAAGGTTCTCGGCGATCTCACGATAGGTGTAGCCGCGCGCCAGCAGCCGCAGCACCTCCAGCTCACGCGGAGTCAGTGAATCGAGCTCCGGATCCAGCGGCGGTTCGGGCACCTGCGACTTGCCGGTGAACGAGTCGAGCACGAAACCCGCCAGGCGCGGGCTGAATACGGCATCGCCACCCGATACCCGGCGAATACCGTCGGCCAACTCCGGCCCGGAAATCGTCTTGGTGACATAGCCGCGCGCCCCCGCGCGAATCACCGCGATCACATCCTCCGCGGCATCGGACACGCTGAGCGCCAAGCACACCGGCCCCGCCTCGATACCCTGCAATACCGCCACGCCGCCACCGTCCGGCATATGCACATCCAGCAGCACCACATCCGGCGTGGTCGCCTTGATACCGGCGATGGCCTCGGCCACCCCGCCCGCCTCGCCGACCACCTCCATATCGGATTCGCGACTCAGCTCGGCCCGCACCCCGGACCGGAACACGGCGTGATCATCGACCAGAAACACCCGGACGCTCAACAACATCTCCTCATTCGGCGGCGGAATTCTCTTGCTGCACCACAATGCGCTCGTCCGCACCATCCTTGCGCGGCATGATGATTCGCACCTCGGTGCCCCGCCCCGGCGTGGACAGGATCTCCACCTTGCCACCCCGGCGCTCGATCCGCGCGCGGATGGATCTGCTCAGCCCCTGCCGGTCGGATTCGACGGCGTTCACATCGAAACCCTTACCGCGATCGCGCACGAACACGCTCACCTGATGCGGTTCCACCTCGGCGAACAGATCGATCGACGGCACCTCGGCATGTTTGGCGGCGTTCACCAGCGCCTCCCGGGACGCGCCAAGCACCGCGGTGAAATGCTCCTTGGGGAGGCCGATTCCGCTGTCGTCCACATCCATGGAGACATCGCCGACCGTCACCGGCGTCACCTTCACCCCGTGCTGATCCTCCACCTCACCGGAGATGGTGCGCAGTGCGGCGGCCAGACTCGATTCGGCCGGACCGGAATCGTCGAACAGCCAGCGGCGCAGTTCACGTTCCTGACTGCGCGCCAGCCGCACCACCTCGTGCGGATCCTCGGCCTGCCGCTGAATCAGGGCCAGGGTCTGCAATACCGAATCGTGCAGATGCGAGGCGATCTCCTCGCGCTCGTCATTGCGAATGCGCGCCGCGCGTTCATCATTGAGCGCCCGCACCATGCGCAGCCACAGCGGCACCGTGAGCAGTCCGGCCCCGACCAGGGTCACCGCCACCGCCAGTAGCGCCGACCCCATCGAACTCCAGTTGATGCGCGCCAGCACCACCACGCCCAGCCCGACCACGATCAGCGTGGCGCCGCCGACAATGCGCGCCCAGGTGACCACCGACGGCCGCGCGGGCAGGCCGATGACCGATCGCGGTCCGTCCGCGTCGAATTCGCGCCACACCAGCGCCGCGCCGATCGCCACCACGATGACCGGGCCGATCACATGCGCGGCGGTACCGCTGAACAACCACGACATGCCAACGGACAGCGCCAAACCCAGCAGCACCAGGCCGCCCGCCTGCCGCCGCTCCGAGGCGGACGGCCGCGCCTGATCATCACCGCCGGGGGTGAAGATCCAGAGCATGCCGTAGGCCACCACCCCGGCCCCGAGCAGACCGGAAAGCAGTACGAACGCGATGCGCACCTTGAATACGTCGATGCCGAGGTGATCGGAGATTCCGCCCGCCACACCGCCGACCACCCGGCCGCCCGCCCGCCGCACCAGTTTCGGCGGCTGACCCGCCGGACCGGCCGCGTCGACGGACCCGCGCGCGGGATCGAACGCCCCACGGGCAGGGTCGAACAGGGGTGCGGACGGATACATGCCTTCGATACTGGCATGCGGCCGTGACACGCGGCATCGGGAAACACCCCGATTCGGCCCTGAGAACCGCCGCCGCGCGGTAGCGCCCTCGGTGCACGAAATGTAGAACATCGGCGTCTAAATTTGTCTCCGGAGACAAACATATTGTCGAAATCGACGACCGGATTGCACAAAGATTGCGTCGAATCCTGTTCCACGTGACAATTCGGCGATGTCCATCACGCAGCATCACCTCACCCTCGACGCTCCGGTCCTGCTGCGATTGCTGCCCAAACTCTCCGAACTGGCGGACGAACTCTTCGCCGCCGGCCTGGCCACCGTGCCCGGTGCGGAACAGGTACCCGACGAGCTCTTCGCCGATGACGTCGCGGCGCGCATCATCAGCGGAACCATGGCCGTCCTGCGCGCGGTCGACGAACGGCGGGACGTGGACGAGCACGAGCTGATCGAACTGATCACCCCGATCGTCGAACAGCGTGCCGAGGAACGCATCCCGCTGCGCGTGCTCATCACCGCGTTCTTCGGCAGCGTGCGCCTGCTGTGGCGCAAGGCGGCCGCCGCGGCCGCGCCCGAGGATCTGCCCGATCTGATCGCGCTGTCGGAGATCCTGCTCGAGGTGCTCCAGCGCTCGACCATCGCGATGGCCGAAACCCATGCCGATGTGGAACGTTCGCTGTACGGCAGTGAACGCGAAGCCCGCCGGGAACTGTGCGCCGCCCTGCTACGCGGATCGCCCACCGCCGATCTCGCGGCCCGCGCCGATATCACCATCGCCGAGAGCTACGACATGATCGCGCTCCAGGTGGTGCCGCCCGACCATTCGATTCCCCTGGTGGACAATGCCATCGCCCGGCGGCGCATGCAGCGGGCCCAGCATGCGCTGGAGGAACTGGCCGGTGGCACCACGGCGCTGCACACCTTCGACGGCGCGGCCGGAATCGCGCTGCTGCCGCCCGGACCCATCCGGGGTGCGGCCCAGTACGCGGCCCTCGCGGCCGATCTCGAGCAGATCTTCAACGTTCCCGTCGTGATCATCGACTTCGGCGCGGTGGTCCGCGCCGACCTCCCCGAATCCAGTACGCAGATCACCGAATTCGGCGTACTGGCTCGAAAACTGGGCCGTCCCACCGGGGCCTATCGCCTCGACGATCTGATGCTGGAGTATCAGCTCACCCGTCCCGGACCTGCCCGGGATCGGCTGGCGTCGCGCATCACCCCGCTGATCGAGCATCCGCATCTGCTGGAGACGCTCGAGATCCACATCCGATACGGCTGGGATCGCAAGAGCGCGGCCGCGGCGATGCACCTGCACCCCAACAGTTTCAGTTATCGATTGCGGCGCATCGCCGAACTCACCGGATTCGATCCCGCCGACCCCTACGATTCGCGGATGCTGGCGGCGGCGCTGACGGTGTACCGGCTCAGCGAACCCGAACCCGCCTTCGTCCCGAATTAGTCTCCGGTCACAAATCCGGACCGCCGGGTTCTCCCGAACATGCAGTGACACCGCGTGTTCCGGCCTTCGATACTTGTCTCCGAGCACATCGGCACACGATGATGCCGGGCGGCGACGGGGCCGGAAACAGCTGTACCCCGGTGCGCGCGGACCCCGGTCCGCCGGGCACGACCGCACCGGCGGGAAGGCACCCTCATGACCGCGTCGGATCCCCTGCACCGCACCGATTTTCCCGGCGGCAGCCCGCAATCCCGGCTGGTATCGGCCCTGATCCGCGGTACGGTGCGGCCGCTCATCTCGATCTGGGCGCGCCATCCTCGGCTGCGCTGGCCCTACCGCGCCGCCGACTGGCTGGGGCGTCCACTGCCCGGTCCGCGCGGGCTCACCCGCACCGCGGTGGCGCTGCCCGAATGCGGTGCGACACTTACCGTCCCGGACGTCGTGGATCCGGAGCGCTTCGTGCTGTATCTGCACGGCGGCGGCTTCGTCGTCGGCGGACGGCATCTGCACCGGCAACTGACCGCGCGTTTCGCGGTGCGCTTGCGCACCCGGGTGCTCGCCGTGAACTATCGCAAGCTGCCCGAACACGGCATCCCACTGGCGATTTCGGACTGCGTCGACGGTTACCGGCGGGCATTGGAGTGGGGTTATCCACCCGAGAAGATCACCCTCATGGGCGATTCGGCGGGCGGCTATCTGGTCTTCATGACCGCGGTGGAGATCCGCAGGCGCGGATTGCCCATGCCCGCCGCCATCGTGTCCATGGCCCCGCTCGCCGATTGGGATTTCAGCGCCAAGCTCGCCGCGGCCACCGCGCACACCTGCGATATCTTCGCCCCCGGCGCGATACCCGCGTTCGAGGTGATGGCGCGCGCGGCGGGCGGCGGAATCGTGCCGGAATCGCCCGCGCACTGCGATCTCACCGGTCTGCCGCCGACCCTGATCCAGGCGAGCTCCTCGGAGATGCTCTACCCCGACGCCGTGCTGATGGCGGAACGGCTACTGGCGCACGGCGTCCCGTGCCGGCTGCAGATCTGGGGCGATCAGGTGCATGTGTTCCAGGCGGCCGCCGGGTTCGCGCCGGAGGCCACGGCCGCCGTCGCCGAGATCGGTTCCTTCGTCGACGGCATCCTCGATGCGGCGGGCGAATACCGCTCGGCCTGAACGCGATACGAGCCGGTTCCTGTCCGGTCCGGACAGCGGACCGGCTCGCGCGCGGCCGGACCGGATAACCGGTCACACCAGCCGCTACCAGGTGTTTCTCCCTAGTCCGGTCCGAAACTCCGGCGTCCGGAGCCGTGCTCCTCCCTACCTTTTGATCAGCGGGTCATCGAGTCCCGCAACAAGGTTCGGGGAGGAACCAGACATGATCATCAAGACCGCGATCGCCGGAGCGCTCACCGCACTCAGCTTCATCGCTGCGCAGGGCGAGGCACAGGCCGGAGCACTGGCACCGCACGAGAAGACGGTGACCGCGCCCAACGGCATGAGCGTCACCGTCGGGCACACCGATAACGCCATCCGCCCGGTGCCACCGTTGAACGGTATGCCGACCAGTCGAGAGGCGTACCTGGACAACACGTCCTACGGCACCGTCACCGGCGGCACCGGCAACCTGCACACGGGCTGGTTCATCGCCTGCGCCGTCGACCTGGACGTCAAATTCGATATCAAGGCCAGCGCGGGCATCGATGTGAACGCCTCGGTGGGGGCGAGCGCGAGCCTGACCGAGGTGACACCGACCGCCAGCGTATCGATCTCACCCGAGCTCGGGGCGAGCATCGGAGCCAACCTGTCGATCACGCCCGGCAAGATCATCGATCTGACCCTGCCGCCCGCGCTCACCGATAAGGATCTGCCCGCGAGCGGCACCGGCTACATCATCAACCGCGACTACCGCCTCACCGTGCAGAACTGCGGCGGACCACTGACCGTGCAGGCGTACACCGTCGTCCAGGCGACCTCACCCGAGGCCAGCGTGACGGAATACGTTCTCGGCGACCCGATGTCGCTGTGATCCGCGCACGACGGCGGCTAAATTGGCGGTATGCGGGCGGGGAGCGATCGAATGCCGGACGGACCATGGTGACCGGGGACACCGACTCCGATCCCCAGGTCCGTTCACCCCGAACGCATTTCGCCCAGCGCTTCGCCGAACTATATGAGGCGGCGGGCAATCCGACCCTCCGCCGCGTCGCCGCCGCAGCCGAACAACGCATGCGCGCCGCGCAGGGCACCCGCCCGGGCGGCGCGTCCGCACAGCGCATCAGCGATTGGAAAGCGGGCCGAAATGTCCCCGCCCGCTTCGAATCCCTGCTCCCGGTGGTGCTCACCCTCATCGACCTGGCCCGCAAAACCGGACAACCACTGACCCGGGAACTCGCCGAACCCAAGGAATGGCAACGCCTCTGGCACTCCGCCACCACCTGGAACCCGGAAGCCGACACCGAATCCGCCTGCCCCTACCCGGGTCTGATCTCCTACGCCAGCGCCGACCACAACCTCTTCTTCGGCCGCACCCGCGCCACCACCGAACTCACCGACCTGATCCGCACCACCACCGGCCCGATCACCCTCATCGGCGCCTCCGGCGCAGGCAAATCCTCCCTCTTGGCAGCGGGCATAATCCCCGCCCTAACCGACTGGGAGACAACCGCACTCACCCCCGGCACACACCCACTCACCGCACTCGCCGAGGCACTCACGGAATCCACACAAGCCGATTCAGCACCCGCACAGCTCGATTCGGCTCTCGCCCCGCGCACGGACGGCCCGCGCCGACTGCTGATCATCGACCAATTCGAGGAACTCTTCACCACCTGCGCCACCGAACGCGAACGCGAGGACTTCCTCACCACCCTGCACACCGCCGCCACCCGCACCGACGACCCCATCGCCGTCGTACTCGCCCTGCGCGCCGACTTCTACGCCCACTGCCTCAACTATCAGCTCCTCCAGCAGTCCCTGGAGGAGCGCAGCTACCTCCTGGGCCCCATGCGCCCGGACGAACTGGCACAGGCGATCTCGGCCCCCGCCCGCGCCGTCGGCCTGGAACTCGAACCCGGCCTCGAAGAACTCGTCATCACTGAACTCTGCGGCGCGGGCGACCACCACGGCCGCCCCACCTACGACCCCGGCGCCCTCCCCCTGCTATCCCACGTCATGGCCGCGACCTGGCAGCAGCGCGAAGGCCGCCGCCTCACCACGAACGGCTACCGCCGCGCGGGCGGGGTGGTCGGCTCGGTCACCGAGACAGCCGAACACGCCTGGAACGAGCTGACCCAACAGCAACAAACCGCGGCGAAGAATATTCTGCTCGGACTCGTTGTGGTAAGCCAGGATTCGCGCGACACCCGCCGTACCGCACAGCGCCCGGAACTGCTCCGCCGAGCAGGCGATCCCGAGGACGCCACCGCCGTGCTGGAGCTGCTGTCCCGAACCCGCTTGATCAGTCTCGACGCGGACGCCGTGACCCTCACCCACGAGATCGTGCTCACCGCCTGGCCCCGCCTGCGCGCCTGGATCGACGAGGACCGAGTCGGCTACCTGGTGCGTCAGCGCGTCGAGCTCGATGCCGCGGAATGGGCTGCGCAGGAGCGTGATTCCTCCCTGCTGTATCGCGGCACCCGGCTCCGGAACGCTCTCGACCACGTGAATCCACCGCCCGTCGGTCCACTGGCCGAGGAGTTCCTTACCGCCGCGAGCACGGCTCGCATCCGCACCCGCCGCCGGTCCTCGCGCACCAAGGCCATCCTCGCGGTGCTCGGTGCCGCCCTGCTGGTGCTCGGCTTCGCCGCCTACGCTCAGACCCGGCTGGTCGATCAGCAACGCGAGAACAAGACGTTCACCGCGGTACTGGCCGAGGCCGACCGCATGCGCGGCTCGGATCCGTCGCTGGCCGCACAGCTGTATCTGGTTGCACGCCAACTGCGCCCGCATGACGAGGAGGTGCGCACGCGGCTGCTGCGCACCCAGGACATGCCACTGGTCACCACGAGTCCGGGGCATCCGGACGGCATCTGGCAGCTGCACTACCGCCCGGGCAATGTGCTCACCACGCTCAGCTGGGACAACACAGTGCGCAGATGGGATGTGACCGACCCGCGCCACCCGGTGGCTCTGGGCCAGCCACTCGCCGACGTCGACTTCATCGCCACCAGCCCGGACGGCGCGCTGCTGGCCACCAGCGATCAGGACCGGCGGATCCTGATCTGGGATATGCGCGATCCCGCCACTCCGCGACAACTCTCGGTGCTACCGCCACCCGGTAAGAACGTCATGGATATGCGATTCGCGGGCAGTGACGGCCGCACCCTCGTCCTGGTCGCCAACGACCGTCTGACGTTCTGGAACCTGCGCAATCCCGTCGCCCCGATCTCGGGACCTGCCCATGAATTACACAGCCCCACCACAGTCCTGTCGACCCCCCACATCGCGGTCAGCCCGGATGGTCGCATGCTGGCTGTCGGGCGCGACACCGACGGAAATGCGTTCACCGCGGCCATCGAACTGCTGAGCCTCGGCGACGATATGACAACACGGGTCATCGTCGATCGGCTCGCTCCCGGCGAAATCTCGATCGGTGATCCGGTTTTCAGCCCCGACGGCCGCACCCTGGCCGTCGCCACCTACGGCGGGACCTCGACCTCGCTCAACAGCAAGGGCTTCATCCAGTTCTGGAATATCACCGATCCCGCCAAACCACAGCAGGTCGGGATGCCGCTCGCCACCGGCACCACCGGTGTCACGGCCCTGGCCTACAGCCCGGATGGCCGCACCCTGGCGTTCTCCGGCGCCAAGGGCATAGCGCTGTGGAACGTCACCGAACCCGAAGTCCCGGCGCTGATTACAGATGAGCTCTCGGTCACGAGCACCACCTGCCGTGTACGAAGCTCCGAATTTCCCTGTACCGGACAACCATTGGATTTCACCTTCACCGCCGACGGGCGAAATCTACTGGCGGCCGGTGTAGGTGGAGAAATCCTGACCTGGTCACTGCCGCCGTCGATGCTCACCGGGCACGCCGGAAGTATGTCGACGCCGCATTTCGACATCAGCGGCGACCGCATGACCACCCAGTCCAGTGACGGTCGCATCACCGTCTGGGACCTGCGGAACCGCAACGCCCCCGGTCGAATCGGCGAATACCGGGTGCCGCCCGGCCTCTACAGCACCGAATTGTCCCCGGACGGTCGCACCCTGCTGCTGGTCGACCCGAATCGTGCCGCGCCACTGCAGTTCCTGGATCTGTCCGACCCCGCACACATCACGGTGCAGGCCCAGTGGCAGGTACCGGGCGATCAGACCCAAACCTTCCGGTTCAGCCCGGACTGGCGGACCCTGGCCACCGTGGACAGTAAGGACCGGGTCCAACTCTGGGAACTGACCGACCGCGCCCACCCCCGGGCATCGGGCGCACCGCTGACTCTGGAATCGGCCGCGGCCACCGACGTCTACTTCGGTATCGACGGCAAAACCCTGATCACAGAGCAGCAGACGGGCGGACCCACGAAGTTGGATATGGTCGTCACCCGCTGGGACATCACCGATCCGGACCACCCGCGCAGCCAAGGCGACCCGCTTCGCATAGCCGGTGACCAATTTCTACGCGGTGTGCAGTTCTCCCCCGATCAGCGCACCATGATCACCATCACCCAGCAGACCATCCGGCTGTGGGACATCAGCGACCCAACTCGATTCACCCAACTGGGCGACCCCATCGCCGCGCACTCACAAATGGTGTCATCGCTGGTGTTCACCACCGACGGACGAACCATGGCCACCTCCAGCACCGATGGATCGGTACAACTCTGGGACTTCACCGACCGCGCCCACCCGCGCCACAGCGGCGCGCCACTCATCGAACCCGGAACCGCCCCGTGGATCCTCACGTTCCCTCCGAACGGCCACCACCTCGTCGGCGTCACCGACGACGGCGCAATCCGCCTGTGGGACTTGAACGAACAGACCGCCGTCGACCGTGTGTGCACGATCACCGGCAAATACTGGACCCCGGAACTCTGGCAGCGCTACCTGCCACAACTCCCCTACAACCCACCCTGCGACTGACCGCGCGCACAGGCGATTCACAGTCATCCCGCAGCAGCCATGGAGGTTGCGGCTAGATCATCAGTGCTGGCTCGCAGGGCGGGTCGCCTGGTGGATGGGGAGAAGAATGCAACGCACATGGGTAGTGGCTGCCCTGATCGCTGTGGGCGGGTGCGTGCTGGGCGCGCCCGGGGCGGGCGCGGTGACGTCCGCGCCGCATGAGAAGAGTTACTCCACGCCGAACGGGTTCGAGTTCACGGTGGGGAATCAGGATCAGGATGTGCGGCCGGTGCCGCCCATGAACGGGATGCCGACCAATCGGGAAGTGTTCCTGGACAACACTTCCTACGGGAAGATCGCGGCGGGCGGCAAGGGGCATCTCAAGGCCGGGTATTACGTGGCGTGCCAGGTCGACGTGGACGCCAAACTGCATATCGATCCCGAGTTCGATCCCAACCCGGGCGTCACCGCGCACGCGGGCGTCGGGCTGGACGGGCCGCAGGCCGGGGTCGACATGTCGATGGGGCCGACCGTGTACGGCGGTATCGGACTCGACATCTACCTGGCCCCGGGCAAGATCGCCGATGTGCTCGCCGGGGAGAAGGATCTGCCCGGCGACGGCAGCCTCGCATACCTGATGAACAAGGACTTCCACCTCAATGTCACCGGCTGCGGCGGACAGCTCACACTGCGGCCGTACACCATCATCACCGCCAACTCCGACGGTGACGGCGGCAGCGGCGCGGTCTACGGAGACCTGATCACGCTCTGAGCGATTCCCCGCCCCGACAGGCAATTCAGGTGCGGTTTCAGGGTCTTCCCCGATGCGCCCGGACCCGGCGCACAACCACCATGGAAGCCATGACGAGAACGAGCGACTGGTCCAGGGGCACCGGGCGTGCCGGCTTCGCGGAACAGATTCAAGAGATGTGGCAGAGCCGGCCGCTGCGCCTGCCCCAGCAGGGACCGATCGCGGGCGTCGCCGCCGGATTCGGCCGCCGCTACAACGTCGACCCGGTACTGATCCGGGTCGCGTTCGTGGTGTCGGCACTGTTCGGCGGCGCGGGCATCGTGCTCTACCTGCTCGGCTGGCTGCTGCTCAACCAGGCCGGCGACCAGTCCTCGGCGGCGGAATCGCTGTTCGGCAAGGGCCAGAGCTCGCAGACCTCGTCCAAGACCATCGTGCTCCTGGTGGCGTTGGGGATCGCCGTGAGCACGATGGGCCCCGTCGGCATCGGACTCGGCGGATCCGGTGTGGTGAGCTTCGGGCTCATGCTGGCCGGGTGGTGGCTGCTGCATCAGCGCCAGCCCGAACCGCCGATCGGATATCTGGAACAGGCGGGTGAGGGCGCGCTCGGCGGATTCCCGGTCGCCAACTCGCCGTTCTGGACCGGATATCCCGGCACCACAGCGCCTTTCGAGACGTACGGGCCGTACACCAAACTCCCGGACAGCTATGTCCCGGACCCGGCGACCCAGCAGGCCGCGGAAGCCCCCACCGAAGCCTTTGCCGCCCAGGGTGTTCCGATGCCCGAGCAGGCCACGACCGTACTGCTCCGCAAGGACGCTCCGGCCGACGAAGCGACCGACGTACCTGCCAAAACGCCGGTAGACGCTGCGGCACAGGATATTCCACCGGTCACCACCAACGACACGGTGGTGCTGACCAAGAGCGCGACGACCCAGGACGATCCGAACTCCGACACGGAGACGCCATCGGAGTCCACCGGCACCGCCCTCGACATCCCGCCCGGCGACAGTCCGGCGGTACCGCCGAACCCGCCCGAAGCGCCTGTCCTGCACCGCATTCCGCCGACCGGCGAACGACCCTCCTACGCCTACGGTCCGGCTCCGATCTCCCCCGACTTCGGCCCCACCCCGCCCGACTGGGATCCGCTCGCGGTGGCTCCGCTGGCCTGGGATCTGCCCGAACCCGTTCCGGCACAGTCACAAACGCAACCGGTCCAGGTGGCTCCGCGCAAGCCGCGCTCCCGGCTGACCCCCGTCGTCATCGGCCTCTCCATCCTGGCCGCGGCGGCAGCGGGTTCGGCGGCCGCGGCGGGCGTGGAATGGATGACGCCCGGCCGAATCGGCGCGGCCGCACTGGCGGTGCTGGCCTTCGGACTCGTCATCGGCGCGTTCCTGCGCCGCGGCTACGGCCTCATGGTGCTGCTCGCCCCGCTGGCCGGATTCGTCATCCTGTCCTCACTGATCGGCCCGATCCAATTCGATCAGGGCGCGATGGGTGATCGCACCTGGTCCGCGGCCGCCGGAACCGAACTGCTGCCGGAGTATCACGTCTCCATGGGCTCGGCCACCCTCGACCTGAGCAAACTGGCGCTGACCGAGGACAAGACCACCAAGGTCTCGGTACGCATGGGCGATGCCCGCGTGGTGCTGCCGGAGAACCTGCGGGTGAACACCACCTGCACGGTGCGGCTCGGTGATTCGAACTGTGTGAGTGGAATGTCCGGCCCCGCAACGGGTCCGGTCCTCAATCTGACCGTGGATGTGCAAATGGGTAATGCGGAGGTGCGTCGTGGCTGAGCAGAAGAATCGCAAACCGTCCTTCTCACTGCTGCTGGCGGGCCTGCTCGGCCTCGGAGTGAGCGTCTGGGCCTTCATCGGACCCAGCTCCTGGCCGGTGTCCGAAGGCATCTCACTCGGCTGGATTCTGGTCATCGCGGCCATTGTTGTCGGAATCGTGCTTGTGCTTTCCCCCCGGAAGAACAGAGACTGAATCACGCGCTGCCCCACCCTCGCCGGGGCAGCGCACCGCCTAACCGGACTGCCCTCCGAGAAGGCAGAAGGCCCCTCGCCAGTACGGCGAGGGGCCTTCGTTATGCGCCGGACAGAGCCCGGCTCACTCCCATTCGATGGTGCCCGGCGGCTTGCTGGTCACATCGAGCACTACGCGGTTCACATCCGCGACCTCATTGGTGATGCGGGTGGAGATGCGCTCCAGCACCTCGTACGGCAGCCGCGTCCAGTCCGCGGTCATCGCGTCCTCACTGGAGACCGGGCGCAGCACGATCGGATGACCGTAGGTGCGGCCGTCGCCCTGCACGCCGACACTGCGCACATCCGCGAGCAGCACCACCGGGCACTGCCAGATCGACTTGTCCAGACCGGCGGCGGTAAGTTCCTCGCGCGCAATGGCATCGGCCTGACGCAGCAGATCCAGACGGTCCTGATTCACCTCGCCGATAATGCGGATGGCCAGACCCGGACCCGGGAACGGCTGGCGCGCAACGATTTCCTCCGGCAGGCCGAGTTCACGGCCGACCGCGCGCACCTCATCCTTGAACAGCAGGCGCAGCGGCTCGACCAGCGAGAACTCCAGATCGTCGGGCAGGCCGCCGACGTTGTGATGGCTCTTGATATTCGCGGTGCCGGTGCCGCCGCCGGACTCGACCACGTCCGGGTACAGGGTGCCCTGCACCAGGTATTCGACCTTGGTCTCGCCCTGCTCGCCGACCACCTCGGAGACCGCGTCCTCGAACGACCGGATGAACTCCCGGCCGATGATCTTGCGCTTCTCCTCCGGATCGGTGACGCCCTTGAGCTCACCCAGGAACTTGTCCACAGCGTCAACGGTGACGAGCTTCGCGCCGGTCGCGGCCACGAAATCCCGCTGCACCTGCTCCCGCTCACCCGCGCGCAGCAGACCGTGATCGACGAACACACAGGTCAGCTTGTCGCCGATGGCACGCTGCACCAGCGCCGCCGCCACCGCGGAATCCACACCACCGGACAGACCACAGATGGCATGCCCGTCACCGACCTGCTCGCGCACCTGATTGATCAGCGCCTCAGCGATATTCGACGCCGTCCACGCCGCCGGAATGCCCGCGATCTCATGCAGGAAGCGGCTCAGAATCTGCTGACCGTGCGGCGAATGCAGCACCTCGGGGTGGTACTGCACACCCGCCAGGCGACGCTCCAGGTTCTCGAACGCCGCGACCGGCGCGCCCGCGGAGGTGCCGGTGACCTCGAAACCGGCGGGGGCATCGGTGACCGCGTCACCGTGGCTCATCCACACCGGCTGCCGAGTCGGCAGGCCGCCGTGCAGAATGCCGCCGTCGACGCTCAACTCGGTGCGGCCGTACTCGCGCGTCCCGGTGTGCGCGACGGTGCCGCCGAGCGCCTGCGCCATGGCCTGGAATCCGTAGCAGATGCCGAAAACCGGCACATCCAGATCGAACAGGCGCGGATCCAGCTGCGGCGCGCCCTCCGCGTACACACTGGACGGACCACCGGAGAGAATCACGGCGAGGGGCTGCTTCTCCGCGATCTCCTCGACGGTGGCGGTATGCGGCACCACCTCGGAATACACGCTCGCCTCGCGCACCCGGCGCGCGATCAATTGCGCGTACTGCGCACCGAAGTCGACAACTAGGACTGGTCGCTGGGTATCTGCCACCGTCATAGTCTAAAGAGCGACATAGGACACAGCGGACCCGCCTCTCCCAGCAAGAAGTCGCCTCGATCGGAACGAGACGAGGGGTCGTTTTCGACGGCGCAAGGGCCTTCCGGCCTCGAACTTCCGGGCACTCCTGTCCCGGGTCGCGGGCCGTGCGGCACCGGCCACGTACAAAGCGACCGTTTTTGTCAGAGCGTCTGGCTATCCTCTATCTCGTGCCATTCGCCCGTGCGATCGATGCAGAGATCCACTACGAGGACAGCGGGGGCGAGGGTCCGGTACTGCTTCTCGGGCACGAATTCCTCATGGACAGAACGATGTTCGCGTCGCAAAAGGCGGCGTTGACACCGGAATTCCGATTGGTCACATGGGATGCCCGCGGCCACGGCGACACTCGCGACGAGGGTCTGCCGTTCACGTATTGGACCTGCGCCCGCGACGCGCTCTCCGTACTGGATCAGCTAGGCGTGGAAAGGGCCGTGCTGGGCGGGATTTCGCAGGGCGGCTTCATCGCGCTGCGCACCGCCCTGCTGGCCCCCGAACGCGTCTCCGCCCTGGTGCTCGTCAGCGCCGAGGCGCATGAGCCCACCGCCACCGAACTCGACAATGCCCGCAAGTTCCTGGACAAATGGCAGGACGACGCCTCCCGCGCGGCCCTGGCCGATCATCTGGCGCGCTCACTCATCGGCGATGACAGGTGGTATCGCTCGGTCTGGGTGCGGCACTGGCTCGCCCGCGACCCGCACGCCACCGAGATCGCCGCGGGAGCCCTACTGAGCCGCGACTCGGTCCTGGACCGACTAACCGAAATCACCTGCCCCACACTGGTTATCCACCCCACCCGCAGCGGTATCCCGCGCTCGCACGCCCGCACCCTGGCCGACCGCCTCCCGACGGCCCACTACCTCGAACTCGACGGCGGCCACCGCACCGTCAACATGACCCATCCGGCGGCCGTCAACTCCGCCATCCAGGATTTCCTGCGCGAACACATCACCCCCCGCCCCCTCTCCTCCCCCCGAGTCCGCACCGGCGAAGTACCCATCCCCCGCAAAACGCCCCGCTGACAAGGGATTTCGACTCCCGGAAACGACTTCGCCCCCGACCCGCGAATACGCGGACCGGGGGCGAAGCTTCAAAGCTCTACTCAGGCACGGATGTTCAGACCGACCTTCTGGAATTCCTTGAGGTCCGAATAGCCGGTCTTGGCCATCGCGCGGCGCAGGCCACCAACGAGATTCAGCGAACCGAAGGGGTCGTTGGACGGGCCGTCCAGGACCTGGGACAGCGGGACGCGCTCCTCGTCGATGGCGTAGGGCAGCAGCGCGCCACGCGGCACGGAGGGGTGCGCGGCGGCGGACGGCCAGTACCAGCCCGCACCGGGGGCCTCCTGGGCCAGCGACAGCGGCACGCCGAGCATGACCGCGTCCGCACCGCAGGCGATGGCCTTGGCGATATGGCCGGAGGTCAGCGTCTCACCGTCGGCGATGACATGCACGTAGCGGCCACCGGTCTCGTCCAGGTAATCCCGGCGCGCGGCGGCGGCGTCGGCGATGGCGGTGGCCATCGGAACCCGAATGCCGAGCACCTCATTGGTGGTGGTCGCGCCCTGCAGGGAGCCGTAGCCCACGATGACACCGGCCGCACCGGTGCGCATCAGGTGCAGCGCGGTGCGGTGATCACTCACGCCGCCCGCGACCACCGGCACATCCAGCTCGGCGATGAACGTCTTGAGGTTCAGCGGCTCACCATCGCCGACATGCTCGGCGGAGATGATGGTGCCGTGCACGACCAGCAGATCGATTCCGGCCTGCACCAGGCTCGGGGTGAGCGCGCGCGCGTTCTGCGGGCTGACCCGCACCGCGGTGGTGACACCGGCGCCGCGCACCTCGGCGACCGCGGCGGCGAGCAGTTCGGGCTGCATCGGCGCGGCGTGCAACTGCTGCAGCAGCTGCACCGCGGCCTCGGTGCCCTCCTTCTCGGCTACCTCGGCGAGCTGCTGGATCTTGGCCTCGACATCGGCGTGCCGGGCCCACAGGCCCTCACCGTTGATGACGCCCAGGCCGCCGGCCTTGCCCAGCTCGATGGCGAAGCGCGGGGACACCAGCGCATCGGTCGGATGCGCCAGGAACGGAATCTCGAAGCGGTAGGCATCGAGCTGCCACGCGACGGACACCTGCTTCGACGAACGAGTCCGCCGGGACGGCACGATGTCGATATCGTCCAGTTCGTAGGTGCGCCGGGCGGTCCGGCCCATGCCGATCTCGACCATATCGCGCATAGCGAGTCAGTCCTCTCTGTATCCGATTGCCGCCGAAGCACTTCGGCGAAGGTCACGCCGAACGGCGCCGCACACCGCCCTCTCCGCACGAAAGCCCCGGCGGGAAACCGGGGCGACGTGCGAAGAGAGCGCGGCAATCACGCTCGGGTGGTGTAGTTGGGGGCCTCGACGGTCATGGTGATGTCGTGCGGGTGCGATTCCTTCAGGCCCGCCGCCGTGATCTGAACGAACTGCGCCGCCTGCAGATCCGGAATCGTCTGCGCGCCCGTATAACCCATGGCGGCGCGCAGGCCACCCACCAGCTGGTGGATCACCTGGTCCAGCGGTCCGCGGAACGGCACCCGGCCCTCGATGCCCTCGGGCACCAGCTTCTTCTCGGACAGCACATCGTCCTGGAAGTAGCGGTCCTTGGAGTACGACTTGGCCTCGCCGCGACCCTGCATGGCGCCGAGCGAACCCATACCGCGGTAGCTCTTGAACTGCTTGCCGCCCACCAGGATCAGCTCACCCGGGGATTCGGCGGTACCCGCCAGCAGCGAACCCAGCATGACCGTGCCCGCGCCCGCGGCGATCGCCTTGGCGATATCACCGGAGTACTGCACACCGCCGTCGGCGATGACCGGCACGCCGTGCGGCGCGCACGCGGCGGTGGCCTCGAGAATCGCGGTGATCTGCGGCGCGCCGACACCGGCGACGACACGCGTGGTGCAGATGGAGCCGGGGCCCACACCCACCTTCACCGCGTCCACCCCGGCCTCGACCAGCGCCAAAGCGCCTGCGCGCGTGGCGACATTGCCGCCGATGATCTGCACCCGGTCACCGACCTCGGCCTTGACCTTGGCGACCATCTGCAGCACGCCCGCCTGATGCCCGTGCGCGGTATCGACCACCAGCACGTCGACACCGACATCGGCCAGGGTCATGGCGCGCGTCCAGGCGTCCTCGCCGACACCGACCGCGGCACCGACCAGCAGGCGGCCGTCGCGGTCCTTGGTGGCGTTCGGGTACTGCTCGGTCTTGACGAAGTCCTTGACGGTGATCAGCCCGCGCAGCTTGCCATTGCCGTCCACGATGGGCAGCTTCTCCACCTTGTGGCGGCGCAGCAGGCCCAGCGCGGCCTCGGCGGTGACACCCTCCTGGGCGGTGATCAAAGGGGCCTTGGTCATGATCTCGGCGACCGGCCGGTTCTGATCCACCTCGAAGCGCATATCGCGATTGGTGATGATGCCGACCAGCTGGCCCGCGTCATCCACCACCGGCAGACCGGAGATGCGGTAGCGCGCGCACATGGCGTCGACCTCGCCGAGCGTATCGGTGGGACGACAGGTGACCGGATCGGTCACCATGCCCGCCTCGGACCGCTTCACGGTCTCGGCCTGCGCCGCCTGCGCCTGCACCGACAGATTGCGGTGCAGCACACCCATTCCGCCCGCACGCGCCATGGCGATGGCCATCCGCGCCTCGGTGACGGTATCCATGGCGGAGCTCACCAGCGGCGTGCGCAGTGAGATTTCCCGCGTGAGACGGCTCGAGGTGTCCACCGCGCTCGGAATCAGATCCGAGGCGGCGGGCAGCAGCAGCACATCATCGAAGGTGAGGCCGAGCATCGCGACCTTGTTCGGATCGTCTCCGCCCGTATGAGGGCGGCCGGCGTTTCGTTCGCCCGTAACGGGACTGCTCATCGGATCGACCCCTCCTGGAGCTCGGCACAGTCCCCCCGCCGGATCCCGGCGGACGACTGGATGAATGACAATGCCGGTGTTTGCCACCCGGCCTTTGGTCAACCATGGTATCCGGCGCACAATTCCAATCGGCAGCCACGCCCGGCCGCTGCGATGTCCCGGAACCGGGCAGAGTGATGTCCCAGAATGCCCGGTGTGTGTTTCGACACCAGACAACTGAGGGCAAATACTTAACAGCGCTGGCGCAGACCCCCTCTTTCTGCGTACCGTGGGACTGTGCGTGACCATCTACCACCTGGCTTGCCGCCGGATCCATTCGCCGGAGATCCCTCCGACCCGTCGGCCGCGCTCGATGCCATCGAGCCGGGGGAGCCGCTGGATCCTCACGAGCGCCTAGCGGTCGAAGAGGATCTCGCCGACCTCGCGGTATATGAGGCATTGCTGGCCCACCGCGGAATCCGCGGACTCGTGGTCAGCTGCGAGGACTGCCGGCAGGACCATTACCACGATTGGGATATGTTGCGCGCCAACCTCCTCCAGCTACTGGTGGACGGCACGGTGCGCCCCCATGAACCCGCCTACGACCCCACTCCCGAGGCGTACGTCACCTGGGATTACTGCCGCGGCTACGCCGATGCCTCGATGAACGAGGCGCTGCACGGCGACGGCTTCGACGGCTTCGACATCTAGTACGGCGAAAGGGCCTGCGTTCCAATGGAACGCAGGCCCTTTCCGGTACGAGAAAGCCGACTCCATCTGGGTCGGCCATTCATTTATGCCTGTAGCTCTTCCCGGCTCACTCGGCAGCACACCGTACTCACCGCGGACCGCCCGACAGCGGCGGAATGACCGGAGCCTGCGTGGGCACCTGCGTCGGCGGCACGGGCACCTGTGACACGGGCTTCTCCACCGGAGGCTGGGTGACCGGCTGCTGACCGCCCGCGGGCGCCGTGGTGGCCGGAGGGGCCCCCGTCGGCAATCCCGCGGTGGTGGTCGGCGCGCCGCCGCCCGGCGGGGTGGCCGGATCGGTGGGCTCGGTCGCCGGTTGGGACGGCAGCGTCACCGGCGGCGTGGCCGGCAGGGTGGTCGGACCGCCCGTGGACGGTCCCCCGGTGCCCGGCTCGGTGCCGCTGATGCGCGGATCGATCGTCGGCTCGGTGCTGCCACCGCCGGTGCTGCCCGGCACCGTCGTCGGCGCCACGGTCGCGCCCGGAAGCGTCACCGCGGGTTGACTGGTGACCGGCGGTTTACCCGTCGGCGTCGGCATCAACGAGGTGGCGAGATCCGGGTTGATCTTGGACAGCGAGGCAACCACCTGCTGCCAGCGATCCTGCAGATCGTCCTTCTTGCCGTTGTCGTTGACCTGGCTGACATTCGCCGACGCCCGCTCCAGCAACGCCTTGGCCTGCTCCGGCTTGTTCTGATTGATCAGATCCTGAGCCTGCGCCAAATCGCTGTCGGCACGCGAGACCACCGTGCTCTGCGCCTGCTCGCTGAACACAACCTCCTTGACCCGCCACAGCGGATCACCCGGATTCGCGTTGTACGAGAAGGCCGACAGCCCGCCGATGATCAGCGCGAGAGCGGCGGCCGACCCCAGAATGGGTCGCAGTAGCCGTAGTCGCCCGCCCGACTGTGCGCCGATGCGCGCGTCCCGGGCGCCGATCTCCTGATTGACCGCGGCAACGATGGTGTCCAGATCCGGTCCGGCCGGCATCGGCTCGTCCAGAATCTCCGCGCGCCAATTCGCGAGCAACGCCGCGAGTTGATACTCCTCCGTGGTGCCCGTCTGCACGGGACCGTCGCCGGAGATGGCATCGATCAGCGCGTCGTCACGGCGTACAGCCGCGATATCCACCGGCCCGGTGTCACCGGACGCCTCGGCGTAGGGACCGCTGTCTTGCGATCCAAGCCGCTTCCAGTCGCCCCGACCGCGCTCGCCATCCCTAGCCATACATTTCACCTGCCCTCGCCACTTGAGACTTGAGTTTCGCGAGCGCCCGATGCTGGGCCACTCGTATAGCACCTGCCGTACTGCCCACGGCAACTGCGGTTTCTTCGGCTGACAAACCCATGACCAAGCGCAGGATGAGGATCTCTCGATGCTTCTCCGGAAGCGTCGCCAGCAGAGAGTTCATCTGCCGGCTCGTCTCCGATTCGAGAGCCCGCTGTTCCGGCCCCTGGTCGGTGGATATGACATCCGGTACTTCGGCCATGGCATCCGCTTTGTTACGGGCGGCATTGCGATGAGCGTCGGCGACTTTGTGGGAGGCGATTCCATACACGAAAGCCATGAACGGTCTGCCCTGGTCCTGATAACGCGGCAGGGCTGTCATGACGGCCAGACAAACCTCCTGCGCCACATCGTCGGCGGAGAGCTGACCTCGTTCGGCCGACCCGATGCGCGCACGGCAATACCGCACCACCAAGGGGCGGATGCTCTCCAGTACCTGGGCTAGAGCGGACCGGTCGCCCTGCGCTGCGGCAGCGACGACAGCTGGGTCCAACTCCTCACCCGCGTTGTTCATCGTCAGAGCTGTTCCTGGCGTTACGAGTGGCACCGTGGCTGGAAGACCGGTGCTTCCGCGGAGGGGCGGAACGGTCCAACAATAGCGGCTGACGTATTCGAGCCAGCCGTTACGGGGTCAGTCTCGGGGACGACTCAGGGAGCTCTCGGGGACCGCTCAGGGACGGGCGAGAGTGTCGCTCGCCGAACGGAATCGACCTCCGCGAAATATCAGCAATCGCTCGCACTCGGAAGCCGCTGCGGCGCCGCCGGATTCGGGATCGATACCCGCGCGCAGCATGGCGCAGGCCCAGCGCAGCGGCAGCAGTTCGAATTCCCGCGTCTGCGTATCGACCTGGGCCGCGAGGGCGCGGGATCGATCGAGGTCGCCGGCGGCGGCACTGGCGGCGGCCAGCAATAACCGGGATTTCACCCGATGCCGTTGCGAGGGTGCCTGTTCAGCCAGGGCGAGCGCGGTCTCGGCATGTGCGAGAGCCGGATCCGAGGCATCGGATCGAGGGTTCGCGATGCCGGGACCGTCTTCGATGCTTTCGGGTGCGGAGATCAAACCGGCGCCGGGAGCAGACAGCGCGGTCTCGGCGGACACCCAGTGCAGGCGAATGCGCTGTCGCCACAGGGTTTCCGGATTCCGCGACAGCGTTTCGAGTTCACCCGAAAGGCTTTCGAGGCGGTCTCGGCAACGCCGCAGCAGCCGGGCGGCGAGCTCGGGACGCGCGGTGCCGAGGGCGTCCGCGGCCAGACCGGTCAACGCATCGCAAACCGCTTCGGCGCGGGCGATATCCGACTCGAGGATGATCCGCGCGGGCGTGTCGCGGTTTTCGGCGCGCCCGGCGGCGGGGGGCGCGGACAGCACCAGGGCGGCGGCGCGGCCGTCGGCGACGGCGGCGCGGGCATGCCAGCCGAGCTGGCGCAGCAGTGAACCCTCGAGGCTGTGCGTGAGTGAGCGCAACACCGGATCGGTGGCCGACACGCGGGCGCGGCGGAGTTCGGCGCGCGCGGCGGCGTAATGCCCCGCACCGCCGAGCGCGACCGCGCGCAGCCAACTCTCGGTGGCGTCGGCGGGAGCGGGCAATCCGATAGCAGCGCGGGCGGGCGTACCGCCGAACGCGGTATCGGCCAGTAGTGAGTTCACTTCGAGCACAGGCACTGCCGCACTGTAACCAGTGCCGCCGGAGTTGCGTTGGGCTGACATAGCACAGAAGTGCAGCTACCTCTCAGCATTCATCAATGCCTTTGTGTTTCCACTCCGTAAATCTGTGCTCGCTATCGCCTAGCACGCCCGTAAGGAATTCGTATGGCGTTTCGCGTTATTAACCTGAGCGCCGCGAAGTGGCCATCTCGGTCGCAGTCGATGCGCGTGACGCAATGGCTGAGATCACGCTGATCCCGATGCGGGCATAGCCGGGGCCGAGTGGATTACCGTAGGAAAAGCACGCCCTATCAGGCATTTTGACGAGTCACATCGGCTATCGGAGCATGGCCGGGCTACTGGGCAACCGATCAGTATCACCACAGTGGCCCTACTTTGTAAATAGCTACGATGTTAATTCTCTAATGCACTGGTATTTGAATCCGGATGGATCGGACTATTGACGCGAATTCATTCTCCGACCTAACGTACGACATCGCCGCCGTTGGCGCCGTGTGAAATTACGGCCCCTGCGGAGTGCGATCGCCGGGACCCGGTGATGCGGCCCACTGTTTGCCACCAGCACCGCTCGACAATGCCGACGAGCTCGCACCAAGAGGAGTTCACCATGCCCATGCCAACCCACCTCCCTGGTCCGAACGCCGATGTCTGGGACTGGCAGATGCGCGGGTCCTGCCGCGGACAGGATTCGTCGGTGTTCTTCCATCCTGACGGCGAACGTGGCCGGGCGCGCGCCCAGCGCGAAATGCGCGCCAAGGAAGTCTGCCGGTCCTGCCCCGTCCTGTTGCAGTGCCGTTCGCACGCCCTGAAGGTCAGTGAGCCCTACGGAATCTGGGGCGGAATGTCCGAGACCGAGCGTGAGATGCACGCGCGCCGCAATCGCCGCCGGGCGGTCGCCTAGACCCCGCGGCCGAGTGCCGCGAGCACTCCTGTGACGGCTGTGCACCAGCGATGCGCACGAGGCGTGCGACCTCGTTACCGCTGCACACGCCGGGTGTGAGTTCAGAAATTTTCCCATCCGCGCGGCGCGGCGTGCCGAATGCCTAGCAAACAACCGGCCACTGGTACAGCCGGAGGCGGTTGTGACTGGCAAAGCTTCGGCGATTCTCAAATGCTCCGGCGTGTCTTCGCGTGTCCTGCGATCAAGCAGGTTTGGGCGAGTCGGGACAAAACGGAAAACCGCTGCGCGCCAACCGTTTTAGCCGATACCCCCACGCGAAAGGAGGTTATAGCGGCAGGCTACCCTCGTGGCCGATGACACAGAACGGAGCGTTGTGACAGCGCGGCCGCCGGCCGCAGAGGGCGACTCGTTCCAGAGTTCCAGGGACGGGCGGACGGCGTCAGCCGACTCTGCGATGACGGCGCGCGCAGCCGAAAGCCTCGAACTAGCCGCACTTCTACAGCGCTGCGGGCAGTCCGACGAGCCGGCATTCGCCGAGCTCTACGACCGCACCTGCGCTCGGGTGTTCGGGCTGGTCCTACGGGTGCTACACGATCCGGGGTATGCGGAGGAGACCACTCAGGAGGTGTACCTCCAGATCTGGCGCACCGCGGCCAATTTCGATCCGGCCAAGGGTTCCGCGGTGACCTGGCTCATGACGCTGGCGCATCGCCGCGCGGTCGACCGCGTGCGGGCCGAACAGGCGCACGCGCAACGCGAAGTCGCTTACGGCACCAGTACTTTGGGTAACGAATTCGACGAGGTCACCGAAGAGGTGGGTCGACGGCTCGAACAGCAGGCGGTGCTGCAGGGGCTGGCCACTCTGACCGAGACCCAGCGGGAAGCCATTTCGCTCGCCTACTTCGGCGGACGCACATATGCCGAGGTGGCAGCCTATCTCGGCGTAGGGTTACCTACCGTTAAGTCCCGTATTCGGGATGGACTGACACGACTCAAGAAAAGTTTGGGAGTGACGTGAGATGAACGAAAGCCAGATCGATCTCGCGCACACTGTCGCGCTGGGATCGATCGGCGACGAAGATCAGCGCGCGGTGCGGGAATTACTGGATACCGACGATCCGGTACTGCGCGCGGCCTTCACCCAGGAAGTGCAGCACACCCGAGAGGCCCTCGCCCAGCTGGCGGACACGGCGGCCACACCGCCCCCGCCCGCACTCCGCGAACGCCTTCTCGCAGCCGTAGCAGCAGACCAGGCGCCACCGACCGCAATCCACCACAATCGCCCCGCGATCCACCCCGCCAACGGCCGCAGCCGCGCGATTCGCGACTAGCCCGTTCGCTCCGCAATCCAGGGCATCCGCCCAGTCCGTTCCCACCCCGGACCGCTCCGCCCTTCCCGCGTGAAATCTCCATGCTCCCGCGAGGCCCCCGGACACCCGTCCGGGGGCCTCGTCGCGTTATACGACGACGAACCCCGCTACGCGGGGCATCGTTGCCCAGCACAGCATCGAGCGTCCGGCAGCGAGCCGGGGCATCAGCCAATGACAAGGCCCCCGGACACATTTCGTGTCCGGGGGCCTCGGTCCGTGCTCAACCGCGAAGTGCGGCGGTCACTTTCAGTGCGAGTGGCCGTGGTGGGCGTCGGCCGGCTCCTCGGCCGGCTTCTCCACGATGGCGGACTCGGTGGTCAGGACCATGCGGGCGACCGAGATGGCGTTCTCGACCGCGGAGCGGGTCACCTTGACCGGATCGATGACACCCTCGGCGACCAGGTCGCCGTAGGTCAGGGTGGCGGCGTTGAAGCCGTCCTTGCCATCGGTGACCTTGGAGACCACGACCGCGCCGTCGACGCCCGCGTTGCTGGCGATCCAGAACAGCGGGGCCAGCAGCGCGGCGCGCACGACCTCGACGCCGACCGCCTCGTCACCGGTCAGCGACGCCTTCAGGTCGGCCAGCTGCGCGGCGGCCTGCACCAGGGCGGTGCCACCGCCGGGGACGATGCCCTCGGCGACCGCGGCCTTGGCGGAGGAGACCGCGTCCTCGACGCGGTACTTGCGCTCCTTGAGCTCGGTCTCGGTGGCCGCGCCGACCTTGATGACGGCGACGCCGCCGGCCAGCTTGGCCAGGCGCTCTTCCAGCTTCTCGCGATCCCAGTCGGAGTCGGTGTTCTCGATCTCCTTGCGCAGCTGCGCGACCCGGGCCTGGATGGCGTCGGCGGTGCCGGCGCCCTCGACGATGGTGGTCTCGTCCTTGGTGACCACGACGCGACGGGCCTTGCCCAGCACCTCGAGGCCCGCCTCGCGCAGCGTGATGCCCAGATCCGGGTTGATCACGGTGCCGCCGGTGACGATGGCCAGATCGTCCAGGAACGCCTTGCGGCGGTCACCGAAGAACGGAGCCTTCACGGCAACGGCCTTGAGGGTCTTGCGAATCGCGTTGACCACCAGGGTGGACAGCGCCTCGCCCTCGATGTCCTCGGCGATCAGCACGACCGGCTTACCGGATTCGGCGATCTTCTCCAGCAGCGGCAGCAGATCCGGCAGCGAGCTGATCTTCTCGCGGTTCAGCAGGATCCAGGCATCCTCCAGGACGGCCTGCTGGGTCTCGGGATCGGTGACGAAGTACGGGGACTGGTAGCCCTTGTCGAACTGCACGCCCTCGGTGATGGCCAGCTCGGTCTGGGTCGAGGAGGACTCCTCGATGGTGACCACGCCGTCCTTGCCGACGGTGGTGAGCGCCTTGCCGACCAGCGCGCCGATCTCCTCGTCACGCGAGGACACGGTGGCGACCTGGGCGATGGCCTTCTCGCCGTCGACCGGGGTGGCGGCGGCCTGCAGGGCGGCGGTGACCGCGTCGGCGGCCTTGCTCATGCCCTTGCCCAGGGTCATCGGGTTGGCGCCCGCGGCGATGTTCTTCAGGCCGCCCTTGATGAGCGCCTGCGCCAGCACGGTGGCGGTGGTAGTGCCGTCGCCGGCGACATCGTTGGTCTTGGTGGCGACGCTCTTGACCAGCTGCGCGCCCAGGTTCTCGAACGGGTCCTCGAGATCGATGTCGCGGGCGATGGTCACACCGTCGTTGGTGACGGTCGGTCCGCCGAAGGACTTGGCCAGCACCACGTGCCGGCCGCGCGGGCCCAGGGTGACCTTCACGGCGTCGGCGAGCTTGTCGACGCCACGCTCCATGGCGCGACGAGCCTTCTCGTCGAACTCGATCTGCTTTGGCATGTGTGTACCTACTCCTGAAGTGGTTGGGGGAGAACGCACTCCGCCCCGGGTCGGTAGCTGTTAAGCGCGACGCCGGGGCGGTGTAGCCGGGGGTTTCGGGGGCGAAGCCCCTGTGAGGCCCCGGTTTTGGCGTTACTTGGTGACGACGGCCAGCAGGTCGCGCGCCGACAGGATCAGGTACTCGCCACCGTTGTACTTGATCTCGGTGCCGCCGTACTTGCTGTAGATGACGACGTCGCCTTCCTTGACGTCCAGCGGGATCCGCTTCTCGCCATCTTCGTCCCAGCGGCCGGGGCCGACGGCGATGACGGTGCCCTCCTGGGGCTTCTCCTTCGCCGTGTCGGGGATGACCAGGCCGGAGGCGGTCGTCGTCTCGGCCTCGTTGGCCTGGACGAGGATCTTGTCCTCGAGCGGCTTGATGTTCACGCTCGCCACGTTGAGCCCTCCACTTTTCAGGGTCTTCGCGCCCGGGGCGGTTCCCCGGGCTCACGGTTTCGGTCACGTTTGCTGACGCTGCGCATAAGCCCCGTCGTCGCGGGTGCCGGGACCATGACCCAGTGCCACCTAGCACTCTATACACGGGAGTGCCAGCGCTCAAGGCCAGGCTCTGCTATCGGCCGTGGCCGACGCATCGCCATCCTCGCAGGCAATACGACACGCCGAGTGGAACGGCCGGGGAATCTGAGGGCTTCCAAAGAAATACGAAAATCTGTAACGTTCGGATAACGGATTGTGACACCATTGACGACGGCCGCGTGGCAGGGCCGCATCAAGTCCGTCACGACACCGGTCGAACACAGTTACACAGTTGCTTTGCTTCACCCCACTGCGCGCGAAACCGCGCAGAGCTGAGACGAGAGCCTTACCGCAAGTGATCGCTGGCTGGTCCCGACGCCCCATCGGACAAGGGCCCCGCCGGATCCGTAGCTCCGGATCGTCCGTCATCAACGTGACGGTGTCGGAGTCCGTTCGAGATGGTCGTCTACACCAGGACCATCCGCTCGAAGGGAGGTGAAAATGCGAACATCCCTCGGCATCTCCGCCGGGAGCGAGGTGGTGTGCTCGGCGACGGTCGCCACCACCCCGAACGGTCTGCAGAACTTCGACTATCGAGTCGTCACCGCGGATACGGCCCACAGCGATCTCGGCGATCTGGTGGCCTCCTCCATCGAGTTGATGACCACCCAGATCCCCCGCGAGACAGTGCATCCCGTAGGCACCCACCCGGCCGCGCTGGCTGCGGCGCACAATTACGCGGCGCCGGGCGCGCCCGGTGATATCGCGGTCGCCTACCGGGACCGGGAACAGGCTCAGATCATCCGTTCGGCCATCGGCCGGCAGCGCCGGGATGTGCGTCTCATCCCCGAAAGCACAGCGGCACTGGCCTTTCTGCGGCATACCGGTCTGCTGGACCGCTACCAAACGGTCGCCGTCCTCGATCTGGGCGCCACCGGAACCACGGTCACCGTTGCCGATCACGCCGACGACACCGTATTGCGCTCCGAGCGCACCGGAACGGTCAGCGGCAATGCCGTGGACGAGCTGATCCTGCAGCATCTGCTGGACTGCCACCTGGCCCGGCGCGGCACCCGCCCGAATCGGGGCATGCTGCTCAATCGGTCGCGCGCGGCCAAGGAGCATCTGTCCATCGCGCCCGCGGTGACCATCGACCATGTGGCCGGGCAACCGCTCAAGCTGACCAGGGTGGATTTCGACGAGCTGGTCTCGGATCTCATGCGCGAGCTGGCCGTGTTCGCACGCGCCGTCTTCGCGCGGGCCCCGAAATTCCCCGAGGTGGTGGCCGTCATCGGCGGCGGCGCGAATACCCCCGCGGTACTGGCGAATCTGCAGCATCAGCTGGACGTTCCGGTGCTCACCGTGCCCGAACCCGAGGCCGCGATCGCCAAAGGCGCGGCGCTGGTGGCGGATTCGGCGACGCCGAGCACCTTCCCGGTGATCAGCCGCGGTTCGGACGCGCCGCTGGGCACCTTCACCAAGCTGGCGGGCACCCTCGCCGGCGCGATCGTCGTGGTCGGGCTGATCATCGGCTACGGCGTCAAAGAGCTCGTCCCCGAACCGCAGGGCACCAATTACTCGCCCAGCACCACCGGCGTGCAGCAGCCGGTGCTCTCCACCACGCCGCCGAGCGGCCCCACTTCCGGCGCGCCCGCGCCCGCCAATCAGAGCCCCTCGCATCGCAGCACGCCCGCGACGACCCCCACTCCGGGCCAGTCCGGTGCCACCCCGAGTACGGTCCCCACCCCCGCGACCAGCATCGCCCAGCCGCCGCTGCGTCCCGATCCGGGCCTACCCCAGATTCCCTTCCCCTCGGATCTCCCCCGCCTGCTGGGACCGCTGCTGGGCACCAGCCTGCCGCCCTCGGATCTGGTCGAGCCGACCAATCCGACAAGCACTCCCGGTTCCACCACTCCGGGTCTGCCCCGCAATAATTCCGGCTCCTCCGGCACCACCACCCTGATTCGCCCCACCGATTAGCCGCCGCGCCACCCACCCAATTTGGGTGGCTCGCAATTCACGCGGCCCGCAATTCGCGATGCGAGCGAATTCGGTGCGACCCATAACCCTCTCATCGCCCCGATCACCCGACCCGTTGCAATTCCTGACGGCTATCGGCGTGGCGAATCGCCGTCCCTGCCACCGGGGTGAATCTCGCCCCGGTTTCTCGGGGCGCGGAAAGCTCTGGCTGGAGGGCGAATTCGCGCGCCACTAGCGTCGCTGCGGGGAACAGGTCCCCGGGGATGGGAGTGGTGATGCGGGTCAGGAACACGCGGGTCAAGAATGTGATGCTCGGGCTGATGGCGGCGGCCAGCCTCGCGCTGTCGGTGCTGTCGACCGCGCCGTGGCCCTGGTGAGCGTTCGCCCTCCCCGCGGGATTTCCCGCTCAGAGTTGGCTGGTGGAGACGGGCAGGCCCGGGTCGGTGGCGACGGTGAGTGCGGAAGGGGTTGCGCCGCCCGCGATCACGTGGGCGCCGAGGGTGGCGATCATGACGCCGTTATCGGTGCACAGGCGGGGTTTGGGGACGCGCAGGGTGATGCCCGCCGCGGTGCAGCGTTCCTCGGCCAGCGAGCGGATGCGGGAGTTGGCCGTCGCGCCACCGCCGAGGACGAGGGTGTCGAGGCCGTTGTCCTGTACGGCGCGAACGGCTTTCATGGTCAGGACGTCGGCGACGGCTTCCTGGAAGGAGGCGGCGATATCCGGGATGGGGAGTTCGCGGCCGTCGCGCTGGGCGGCCTCGACGTAGCGCGCCACCGCGGTCTTCAGTCCGGAGAACGAGAAGTCGTAGCGCGGATCGCGGGGTCCGGTCATACCGCGCGGGAAGGCGATGGCGTGCGGATCGCCTTCGGCGGCAATGGCATCGAGCACCGGTCCGCCCGGATAGCCGAGGCCGAGCAGCCGCGCCACCTTGTCGAAGGCTTCCCCGGCGGCGTCGTCGACGGTGCTGCCGAGTTCCACGATGGGCTGGGCCAGATCGTCGATCTTCAGCAGATGGGTGTGCCCGCCGGAGACCAACAGTGCCACGGCGGGCGGCATCGGCCCGTGCTCCAGGGTGTCGACGGCGACATGCCCGCCCAGATGGTTCAGCGCGTAGAACGGGATATCCCACGCCGCCGCATAGGCTTTCGCGGCCGCGACGCCGACCAGCAGCGCACCGGCGAGTCCGGGTCCGATGGTGACGGCGAGCGCGTCCGGCTTCTCGATATCGGCGGCGGCGAGCGCGCGGCGCATGGCGGGCACGATGGCCTCGAGGTGGGCGCGCGAGGCGATTTCGGGCACCACGCCGCCGAAGCGCGCGTGCTGATCGACGCTGGAGGCGACCTCGTCGGCGAGCAGTTCGCAGCTGCCGTCGGGCAGTCGCCGCACGATGCCGACTCCCGTTTCGTCGCAGGAGCTCTCGATACCCATGACGATCATGACAAGACCTCTGTGTCCTCCGGGAACCCGGCGTCCTGGGTGTACCCGGCCATGGCGGGCTTGCGCATGGTGTACGCGTCGGCGCCGCTGGGCTGGTAGTAGTTCTTCCGCAGCCCGATGATGTGGAAGCCGTACTTCTCGTACAGGGCGATGGCGGCGGTGTTGTCGGTGCGCACCTCGAGGAAAACCGGTCCGCCGCGGCGTCCGGCTTCGGCGAGCATGGCGTGCAGCAGTTGGGTGCCGACGCCGCCGCGATGCAGTTCCGGGTCGACGCCGATGGTGTGGATTTCGGCTTCGGGCTGATCGTCGGTGCCCAGCAATGCGATTCCGGCGTAGCCGATCATGCGGCCGTCGGCGTCGCGCGCGGTGATGTACCGATTGTGTGAGGCGGCCAGTTCCGACAGGAACGAGACCTCATGCCACGGATCGTCTTCCGGGAAGAGCAGCTGTTCGAGTTCGGCGCAGCGCACGGCATCGGCCGGCCGCATCGGTTCGATGCGGATGGTCATCGGCCCACCTGCGCATAGCTCTTCTCGACCGCGTCGGGGCGGCGCAGGTACAGCGGCACCAGTGGTTCGGGGGTGACTCCGGCGAGGATGTCGCGGGCGGCGATGCGCACCAGCCCGGACGGTGACGGGGTTTCCACCGGCAGCACGGGCAGATCGAAGTAGTCGACGTGCGAGGCGGATCCGGCGATGACGGTCGCGGTGCCCGGATCGAGATCGGCGGGCTTGCTCACTTCCGGACCTTCGACGCGGCCCTCGGCGCGGTAGCGCGCCCAGTACACCTCGCGGCGGCGGGCGTCGGTGACGACGAGCAGTTCCACCGGTTCGGCCGGATCCCGCAGGTAGCTCTCGGTGTCGGCGGCGATGGCGTCGAGGCTGCACACGCCGTAGACGGGTATGCCGAGCGCGTCGGCGAAGGCGGCGGCGGTGGCCATGCCGACGCGCAGACCGGTGAACGGTCCGGGTCCGATACCGGCGACGACGGCGTCGATCTCGGCTCTGGTGCGGCCGGATTCGGCGAGGCAGGCCAGGATCTGCGGGGTCAGCACCTCGTTGTGCGCGCGTGCGTCCACGGTCACCTGGGAGGTGATCGTGGTGATGCGAGGTGCGTTGTTGCCCTCGTCCGCCGGTTCGAGTTCCACCAGTCCCGCCGTGACGGCAGGGGTCGAGGTGTCAACAGCCAGTACAAGCATGATTGGCCTAACGATACCGGGTGGTCGAGGCCACTCGACCCGGTGTGCGGCCCGCGCGCTAGTTGGCGGACACCCACTCCCATTCGGCGGTGCGGATGTCGGAGTCGAATTCGCGGCGGAGCAGGACGCGGAGGTGGCGGTCGGCCAGGTGCTCGACCACGCCGAGGCCCCATTCGACGACGACCACGGCATCGTGCAGGTCGGTGTCCAGGTCGAGGGCGTCGAGTTCGTCGAGGTCACCGCCGAGGCGGTAGGCGTCCACGTGCACCAGGGCGATGGAGGTGGGGTCGTCGCCGGCGCGATGCTGGCGGGCGATGATGAAAGTCGGTGAGCTGACCCGGCCCTGGACGCCGAGCCCGGCGGCGATGCCCCGGGTGAGTGCGGTCTTGCCCGCGCCGAGCGGTCCATCGAGGATGACCAGATCGCCGGGCTGCAATTGCGCGGCGAGTTCGCGGCCGAGGGCTTCGGTGTCCTCGACGGTGGGCAGGGTGCGCATACCGGGTGCGGTCATCGGACGCCGCCGATGTAGGTGCGGACGACGCGGCCGCGTGGGGCGCAGACGATTTCGTAGTTGATGGTGCCGAGCAGGTCGGCCCATTCCTGGGCGTGTGGGACGCCCGCGTCGCCGCCGAAGAGGATGGCGGGATCGCCTTCGCTGATTCCGGCCGCGTTGTCGCCGAGGTCGACGACGAACTGATCCATGCAGATGCGGCCGATATTGGGTCTGCGTTCCCCTCCTAGCCAGACGTCGAAGCGGCCGCTCAGCGGGCGCGGCACGCCGTCGGCGTATCCGGCGGGGATGAGGGCGACGGTGGTGTCGTGCGGGGCGATCCACTGATGGCCGTACGAGACGCCTTCACCGGCGGCGACCTGTTTCACCAGGGCGACCCGGGCGCGCAGGGTCATGGCCGGGCGCAGGCCGAAATCGGAGATCTCCGGGATCGGGGACAGTCCGTAGACGGCGATGCCGGGGCGGACCATATCGAAGGCCAGGTCCGGGCGGGTGAGGGCGGCGGCGGAATTGGCCAGATGCACCAATTCCGGTTGCAGCCCGTGCTCTTTCGCGGTCGCGATGGCTTCGAGGAAGCGGGCGCGCTGCATATCGATGCCCGGGTGATCGGGGGTGTCGGCGTGCGCGAGATGGGAGAAGATGGCACGGAATCGGACCGTCCGATCGTCGACCAGTTCGCGGAGCAGGGTCAGCACCCGCGGATATTCGGCCGGGGCGATGCCATTGCGGTTCAGTCCGGTATCGACCTTGAGCGAGAGGATCGCCGTGCGGTCCAGTGCGCGGGCGGCCGCGGCGACGGCCTCCAATTGCGCCGTATCCGAGACCGCGATCTCGATATCGGCGGCGATGGCGCTCGCGTAATCGGAGTCGAAGGTGTTGAGCCAGCACAGGATCGGCGCGGTGATCCCGGCGGCGCGCAGTTTCAGCGCCTCTTCGATGGTGGTGACGCCGATTTCGCGCGCACCCGCGGCGAGCGCGGCCGCGGCGACCTCGATCGCGCCGTGGTTGTACCCGTCCGCCTTCACCACCACCATGACCGCCGCGTCCCCGGCGTGCTCGGCCACGATGCGCACGTTGTGGGCGATGGCGGCTAGGTCGACGACGGTCTCCACCTGCGGATCGGGCTTGTTCACGCCCCCGATCCTGCCATCCCGGGCGGCGCGACACCCGTCACACCCGGCATCGTGAGCGGGGCGCGGCGCTCAGATCGCGTGCGGGGCGTAGGTGGACTCGAGTGCGGTGAGGGCGGCGGCGACGGCGGTATCGCCTGCGGGGAGCAGCGGGAGGCGGACGGCGGGGGTGGGGATGCGGCCCTGGGCGGCCAGCACTCCTTTGAGGACAGTGGGATTGGGTTCGGCGAAGAGGGCGGAGGCGAGCGGGGCCAGGGTGTTGCCGATGCGACGGGCGCGGTCGAGGGGGCCGGTGCGCCAGGCCGAGACCAGTTCGGCGTAGGCGGCGGGGGCGATATTCGCGCAGGCCAGAATGGCTCCGGTGGCGCCGAGGGCGAGCAGGGGCGCGGCGTACAGGTCGTCACCGGCCAGCACCGCGGTGTCATCGGCGGCCCGGCTCATGAAGGCGATGGTCTCGTCGTCGATACCGCCCGCGGTGTATTTGAAGCCCGCGACATTCGGCAATTCGGCCAGGCGGCACAGGGTTTCGGCGCTCAGGGTGCGGCCGGTGCGGTACGGGATGTGGTAGATCACCAGCGGGACCGGACTGGCGGCGGCGAGCTGCCGGAAGTGTTCCAGCACACCGGCTTCGGAGGGGCGCAGGTAGTACGGCACCACGGTGAGGGCGGCGGTGACCCGCAGGTCGAGTTCGGCGAGCGCGCGCGTCGAGGTCGCGGTGACATTCGATCCGGCGGCGGCGATGAGCGGAACCTGGCGTTCGGCGCAGACATTCGCGCAGATGTCCAGGACGCGGCGGCGCTCGTCCTCGGTGAGCAGATCGGGTTCCCCGGTGGTGCCGAGTGCGACGATTCCGGTCGCCCCCGCGTCGAGGACCTCGTGCGCGAGCCCCTCCAGCGCGGTCGCGGCCACGGCTCCGGTGGCGGTGAACGGGGTGACAAGCGGCACGAACAACCCGGTGAGTGTCATGCCATCAGCCTGGTCGCGCTGGACCGTCACGTCCATTTCATGTTTCTGCCGCCGAGCATAAGCTGTACTGATGCTGGATCTACGTCGCCTGCGCCTGCTGCGCGAACTCGCGCACCGCAAAACCATCGCGGCCGTCGCGGAGGCGCTGTCCTACACCCCCTCCGCGGTCTCGCAACAGCTCACGGCGCTGGAGCGGGAAACCGGGGTGCCACTGCTGGAACGCACCGGCCGCAGCGTCACCCTCACCCCCGCCGCCCTGCGCCTGGTCGAGCACACCGAAACCATTCTGGCCACGGTCACCCAGGCGACGGCCGAATTGGCTACGGCCCGAACCGAACTCACCGGAACCCTGCGCATCGGCGCCTTCCCCACCGCCGTCCGCACCATCCTGTCCCCCGCCCTGGTGACCCTCAGCCGCGCCCACCCACACCTGGAACTGCTTGTCACAGAACTGGATCCGGCCGCCGCCCCCGCCGCCCTGCGCGCCGAAACCCTGGATATCGCCCTGGTCCAGGAATACGACTACGTCCCGATGGATCCCGAACCCGGCCTCGACACCGAACCGCTGCTCACCGAAACCGTCCACCTGGCCGTACCCAGACCCCCGACGAGTCCGGAACCCGCCACGCCCGAACCTCTTGCCGCATCCGAAGTCGTTGCGGTGTCCGAGAAACCTGTCGCGTCCGAGCCCCTTGCCACGGCCGAATCGCCAGTCGACTCCGAAGCTCTTGTCGCGCAGCGTGATTCCTCGTGGATTGCCAGCACTCCGGGCACGCTCTGCCACGCCATGACGGTTCGGGCCTGCCGCGCGGCCGGATTCACCCCGCGCATCCGTCATCACGCCGATGATTTCGGCGCGGTGCTGGCGCTGGTCGCCGCCGGTCAGGGCGTGGCGCTGGTACCGGATCTGGGCTTGTCATTCGTCCCGCCCGGCATCGTCCTCACGCCCCTGCCGACGCACCGCCGCACCCGCCTGGCCTACCGGCGCGGCGCGGCGGATCACCCCATCGTCGCGGCTGGGCGAGCGGCCATGCACCTGGCCGTTCAATCCGTGTGAGCGCGGGCGCGGTGCACGCACGGCACTCGATCGGTCAGCGAGCATCGGCAACCGGGTGTTCGACACCGCCGCACCAGATTCCGCGGATCGCGCGGGTCGCGCGGATGTCGGCGATCGGGTCGCCGTCGAGCAGCACCAGGTCGGCGCGCATACCCGGGGCGATGATGCCGCGATCGGTAAGCCCGAAGTGCCGGGCGGGCAGGGTAGTAGCCGCGTTTAGCGCGTCGATGGTCGAAAGACCGGCGCGCACAAGCAATTCCAGCTCGTGATGCAGGCTCTGCCCGGGTTCCGGATGGAAAGGCACGCCCGGCGTGCGGTTGGCGTCAGTACCCGCGAGGATCGGAACCCCGGCCGCGTGCAGCGCGCCGACGCTGGTCAGCGCAGCGGCGAAAGCGGGTGCGACGCCGAACAATTCGGCACAGCCCTCCATCATGGTCAGGGTCGGGACCACGATGTGCCCTCCTGCCGCCATCCGCTCGATCTCACCGTCGGACAGCACCGCGCCCATCGGGATGTGGGTGAGGATATCGACCCCGCAGTCCACCGCCAGCGTGTATGCGCCGGGAGTCGAGGTGTGCGCGATCACCAGCAGGTTCCGCGCATGCGCTTCGGCCACAACGGCTTTCGTGCTTTGAGCGTCCGGCCCGCCCTCACCCGGGGCCTCCAGAATCAGCTTGATGTAGTCCGAGCCCTCGGCAACGCGCTGCGCCACCATCGCCTCTGCATCCTCCGGACTGCGAATAACCGCGAGGTCGGCAACACCGGGCACCTGCGCGTGCACACCGGCGGATCCGATGATCGGCACACCCGCGCTGCGCAACGTCGCCGCACCGGTCTGTGCGCGCAGTGCGGCAATCAGCTCGGACTGGAGCGAGCCCATTTCGAGTCCGGTCGTAACACCGTGCGCTGCCAGCTGATTGAGCACATTCAGTTCGTCCAGGTGCACATGCGCGTCGATGAATCCGGGCACGAGCACAGCGCCGTCGGCATCGACTACCTCCGCCCCCGTGGCATCAACGCCGATTACCGAGCCGTCGATCACCACCGTGGCTGGTGCCCCGACCTTCGTACCATCGAAAACCCGGACATTACGCAGCGCGATCCTGTGATTCACATTCCCTCCCATGCGCCAAACCTAGAACGCGTTTCAGCAATGGGCAATCAGAAGATCAGCGGCCGGACAGCTCGCGCAGGGTGCCGATGGCCGCGCGGATGTGGTGCAGCAGCGGGGATGCCGAGATTGGAGCGCCCGCAACGGTGTTCGCGTGTGCGGCGAGATTAGCGGCGAGAGCGTGGACTCGCGCAGCCGCGGCGGCGGACCAGGTGGGGTCGTGGCCCGAGGCCAGCAGGGCGGCGATGACGCCGGAGAGGATATCGCCCGCACCAGCGGTGGCTGCCCAGGAACCGCCCGCCTCATTGACCAGCACGGGATGGCCGGGGGTGGCGATCAGGGTGGCTCGACCCTTGAGCAGGACCGTCACCTGCCATGAGTCGGAGAGTTTGCGAACCGCGGCTACTCGGTCGGGGGCGGGGTCGGAGCCGGTGAGGCGGGCGAATTCACCCGCGTGCGGGGTGAGGACGGTGGGTGCGCGGCGTGCGCTCAGCAGGCCGGGATCGGCGGCGAGCAGGGTGAGCCCGTCGGCGTCCACCACGACGGGCAGATCGGTGGCGAGGATTTCGGCTAAGCGGTCGCGGGCATCGGAATCGGTGCCCGCGCCGGGGCCGAAGACCCAGGACTGGACTCGGCCGGTTTCCGAAATAGAAGGCGCGGCAACGACTTCCGGGAAGTGTTCGAGCACCTGCGGCGAGCCGGTTCCGGCGTAGCGGACCATGCCGGAGGTGGCGGCCACCGCGCCGCCGGTGCACAGGATTGCAGCTCCCGGGTATTTGGCGCTGCCCGCGCAGACGCCCGTGACGCCCTGGGTGTATTTGTCATCGGTGGCGTGCGGGACCGGCCAGGACGTTCCGATCGACTCCGGTTCCAGCGCTGCGAGATTCGGATCGGGGAGTCGTAACCCGATGGGCACCAGTTCGATTCGACCGCAGTAGGGAGCCGCGAGCGCGTGTACTGGCTTGTACGCCCCGAAAGCCACCGTGACGGCGGCTCGGACGGCAGGACCCGCGACGACGCCGGTATCGGCATCCACGCCACTGGGAAGATCCGCCGCGATGATCGGAACATCGACTCCCGAAACAAGTTTCGCGGCTTCCGGCCGGAGCGGACCGCGCCCGGAGATACCGACGATTCCGTCGATGACAAGAGCGGGCGTTCCGATATCGGAGCGAATCCGCCCGCCCGCCTTCCGCAGCGCGGCGAGCCCCGCCGCGTGCGCCCGTTCCGGCGAGAGCAGTACCGCGTCCACCGCGACGCCTCGCCGCCGCAGGAATGACCCGGCCCACAGCGCATCCCCGCCATTGTCACCGGATCCGACGAGCAGCGTCACCGTCCGTCCGGCCACTCCCCCGGTCCGTTCGCGCAATTCCCGCACCACCACCTCGGCGAGCCCGAAAGCCGCGCGGCGCATGGGCATTCCCTCCGGCACGCGAGTGAACAGCTCCGCTTCCGCGGCTCGCACCTCATCGGCCGTGTAGTACCCGCGCAGTGCCGGACCGGTCATCGTTCGCCTCCCGCAGCCGAGATTCGCGGGCTAGCCCCGCCTGCCTACGACGTACGCAGACTACGCCGGACCGGAGAACGACAGCACGACCCGCCGGGCGGTTCGGTCATTTCCGGGCGGGCGACCACCTGCGAATTGCCCGCAAATCGTGGCGGTTACGCTGGCTGGCATGCCTATCCGCCGCCCCTCGCCCGCCCGTGTGCTGCTGCTCGTGACCGTCGTCGCGGGGGCGCTGATCGCGAGCGGCTGCGGTTCGGATTCCCCGAAGTCGGCGACGGCCACGACGACGGTGGCCACCAGTTCCGCCGCCGCACCGTCCGGTCCGCGTCAGCCCGCCGATGTGACGGTGAATGTCGCGGATATGAAGTTCTCCCCCGCCGCCCTCACCGTCAAAGCGGGCGACAAGGTCACCTGGAAGTTCGATGACAAGGCCCCGCACGCGGTGCAGGGCATCGGCGATATCGCGCTCGGCATCAACAGCCCGATCATTCGCAAGGGCGAGTGGAGCTTCACCTTCACCACGCCCGGCACCTACCGCTACCTGTGCCCGCTGCATCCGGATATGAAGGGCACGGTCACCGTCGAATAGAAGACGAACCCTCCTGGCTTTCAGGGGCTTACGCCCCTGAAACCCCTGGACTCGAGCTATTCGACGGTGACGGACTTGGCGAGATTGCGGGGCTTGTCCACGTCGTAGCCACGCGCCTGCGCCACCTCGGCGGCGAAGATCTGAAGCGGCACCGTCGCCAGCAGAGGCTGGAAAAGGGTTGGGGCCGCCGGGATTTCGATGAGATGGTCGGCGAAGGGACGCACGGTGTCGTCACCCTCCTCGGCGATCACGATGGTGCGCGCGCCGCGGGCCTGGATCTCGCGGATATTGCTCAACAGCTTGGAGTGCAGCACCGCACGACTCTTCGGGGACGGCATGACCACGAAGACGGGCAGACCCTCTTCGATCAGCGCGATGGGCCCGTGCTTGAGTTCGCCCGCCGCGAAGCCCTCGGCGTGGATGTACGCCAGTTCCTTGAGCTTCAGCGCGCCCTCCAGGGCGACCGGGTAGCCGACGTGGCGGCCCAGGAACAGCACGGTTTCCACATGCGCGAGTTCACGGGCCAGGGCACGGATCTGATCACCCGATTCCAGTACGCGCGCCACGAGTTTCGGCATGGCTTCGAGTTCGGCGAATTCGCGCGCCACCTCATCCGGGTACTTGGTGCCGCGAGCCTGCGCCAGCGCCAGGCCGACCAGGTAGTTGGCGGTGATCTGCGCCAGGAACGCCTTGGTGGAGGCGACGCCGATCTCCGGTCCGGTGCGGGTGTAGAGCACGGCGTCGGATTCGCGGGGGATCTGCGCGCCATTGGTGTTGCAGATGGCCAGGACTCGCGCCTTCTGATCCTTGGCGTGCCGGACCGCTTCGAGCGTGTCGGCGGTCTCCCCGGATTGGGAGATGGCGACCACCAGGGTGGAGCGGTCCAGCACCGGGTCGCGGTAGCGGAATTCGCTGGCCAGCTCGACCTCGACGGGCAGCCGGGTCCAGTGTTCGATGGCGTATTTGGCGAGCAGGCCCGCGTGATACGAACTGCCGCAGGCGACTACGAACACCTTGTCGAATTCGCGCAGTTCCTGATCGGCGAGGCGCTGTTCGTCGAGCACGATGCGGCCGTCGAGGAAATGCCCGATGAGCGTGTCGGCGACACCCGCGGGCTGTTCCTCGATTTCCTTGAGCATGAAGTAGTCGTGGCCGCCTTTCTCGGCGGCGGCCAGATCCCAGTCGATGGTGAAGGGGCGGGTGCGCACGCCTTCGGTCGAGCCGTTGAAATCGGTGACGGTGTACGAGTCGGCGGTGATGACGACGGCCTGATCCTGGCCGAGCTCAACGGCTTCCCGGGTGTGTTCGATGAACGCGGTCACATCCGAGGCCAGGAACATCTCGCCCTGACCGACCCCGACCACCAGCGGGGTGGAGCGGCGAGCTGCCACGATCGTGCCGGGATGGTCGGCGTGTGTGAAGAGCAGCGTGAACGCGCCTTCGAGGCGGCGCACCACCGCGAGCGCGGAGCCGACGAAATCCCCGGCGGTATCGCCCGCGGCGTACGCGCGCGCCACCAGGTGCACGGCGACCTCGGTATCGGTATCGCTGCCGAGTTCGATTCCGGCGTCCTCGAGTTCGCGGCGCAGTGGCGCGAAGTTCTCGATGATGCCGTTGTGCACCACCGCGACCCGCGCGGTCGCATCCCGATGCGGGTGCGCGTTGCGATCGGTCGGCGCGCCGTGTGTGGCCCAGCGGGTGTGGCCCATACCGGTGGTGCCGACGAATCCGTCGATTCCGGTTTCGGCGAGTTCCGCCTCGAGATTGGCCAGGCGACCGGCCTTACGTTCGACGGCGAGCCCGCCCAGGCCGTCGAGAATGGCGACTCCGGCGGAGTCGTAGCCGCGATATTCCATGCGGCGCAACGCGTCAACCACCACGCCGAGGGCATCCCTGTACCCGACGTACCCCACGATTCCGCACATGGGGGCTCAGCCTACCGAGGCCGGGGCGGTGTGCGAATCCGGATGCGCGCGGGACCGGGCGAAACGCCCCAAGCACGCGACGATCGGATAAGTTCACTCTCGTGTCGGCGTCTGTGAAATCGCTTCTGAGCACCTTGACCGCCCGCGGCCCGCATGCGGTGCTGCGCGGCAACCTCGGCATAGCCGGGCAACCGGGCGTGGTCTACACGCCCGAGAAGGGGCTCAACCTACCCGCGGTGGCATTCGGGCACGGCTGGCTGGCCGGGGCGGCGAACTATCGGCGACTGCTGGAACATCTGGCGTCGTGGGGTTACGTCGCGGCCGCCCCGGATACCGAGCGCGGCCCGATTCCCTCGCATCTGAACCTGGCGACGGATCTGGTAACCACCCTGGACATCTGCACGGGTGTGCGGCTGGGTTCGGGCGATATCAGCGTGCATCCGGACAAGCTCGCCCTCGCCGGGCACGGTATGGGCGCGGGCGCGGCCATCATCGCGGCCTCGCAGCGCGAGGTGTCCGCGGTGGCGGCCCTCTATCCCTCCCCCACCGCCCCCTCCGGCGAGTCCCTCGCCCCCGGAATCGATGCTCCCGCACTGATCCTGGCGGGCGCCGAGGACATCGACGCGGTCAGCTCCAACGCCATCCCCCTCGGCCTGGCCTGGGGCGGCCCCGCCACCCTGCGCTCCCTGGACCGCGCCACCCACAACGGCATGGTCGAGGGCCGCCGCGCCCTCGCCGCCCTCGGCGCGGGCAAGCACGAACCCAAAACCGAACGCCTCACCCGAGCCCTCCTGGTCGGCTTCCTCAACTACACCCTCCTCGGCGACAAGAAATACAAACCCTTCGCCGACCCCGAAGCCGTCATCCCCCACACCCAGATCGTCGACCCCGAAGCCGTCGAGGAAGAACCCGCCGAGCCACAAAAACTCCCCATCCTCCAACTGGTCCAGGCCCTGCGCAAGTAGCTTCGGAGGGCCCACCCGGCGGACGCACAGGCGGGCGCAAGCGCGGCGGCCCCGGCTGAGTAGTGGCATGCATGGCACGTCCGAAACTGCTGTGCGGGAACCCTCTTCGTCATCCCGGTTGGCGTATGAACCTTCTGGGCGCGGCACTAGTCGGCTACGTCTGGGGGAATCTCCGGGATCTCCAGGCCGGAGTCGGGGATTTCGACGGCGGTGTCGCCGTGGTCGTCGAGGGGTGGGTTGCTGTCCGGCGCAGGGTTTTCCGGAGTCGGGGCGGGCGAGCTGTTGCCGGGAGCCTGGGGATCGATCGGCGGTGTGGCGACTCCGTCCGGTGGAGGTGAGGCCGCGTCGGCGGTTTCGGGCGGGATCTTGCCTATTTCCGGCGAGTCGCCGTTGAGTGGCTTGCACTCGCGCTGCGGGAGTGAGTCATCGCAGTCCGGCGGGGGCTGTGGCGAAGTCGTGTCATCGCTACGGGGCGGGCATCCGGGCCGCGAGTCTGCGCCATTGAGGTTCGGCTGGTCGAGGCACTCCGGATGAGGTGGCTGACATCCTTCGTGCGGTGCTTGGGTTTTGGTGTCCGGTGCGGTCGGGCAGACCTGGATCTGGGGAGGGCATTGGCCCTCGGGGTTCGGGGCGGGTGCCGGATTGTTCGGGGCGGGGTGTGTTTTGTCCGGCGGAGCGGCGTTTTCGGCCGTTCCGCAGTCCGGGTTCGTATCGGGTTGGGGTGTTGCGTGTTTCGGCGGGGCGGCTGGATCGGCAGCCGGGTGGTTTGGCTGACCACCTGTTGAATTGTCCTGACCGTTCGGGTCCGGATTGTTCGGGTCCGGGGTGGACGGGTCACCGGGGGTGGTCGAGGGGTGGAGGAGATCGGTCAGGGTGCTGAGGTCCAGGCCGGAGATCAGGGATTTGATGAGGTCGGTCAGGGCCGTGAGGGGGCTGGCTGATGGATCCGGGTGGTTGCCTTGGCCGGTGCGGTCGGGAGACGCGGTGGGTTCGCTCGCGGTGGCGGGATTGGAGCGGGTGGGGGCCGCGGTACCCGGCGAGGTGGGGACCGACTGGGCGGGCGGGATGCTTTCGGGTGCAGCGTTATTGGGGATCGGTTGGGGCTGCGCCGCACCTTCGGGGATAGGAGCTGATTGGGGCCGGGTCGCACCGTCCGGGGGCTGCTGCGGGCTCGCGTTCTGCGACGTCTCCGGGTGAAGTGGTGACTGCAATTGGGCTGGGATCGGCTGAGCGGCGGTGGGGGAAGGCTCGGTGCCCACCGTCGCGGAAGGTGAGGTGCCCACTGTCTCGGGTGCCATCCCTGCGGTGGCGGTGGGGGCGGTGCCCACCATCGCAGGAGGTACGGAGCCTGCTGCGGCGGGAGGCGGGACCGAGTGATGTGGTTGGGAGGGAACGGGTTCCGGAGACGGGGTGGGCGGGGTGAGGGCGGCGGGATGTGGGTAGGGGAGGTCGAGGACTTGGGTGAGGGCGCTTATGGCGGTGGCGTAGTGGGATTCGAAGGTGGCGGCGGTGGATTGGCATGCGGCGGTGAAGGTGTCGAGTTTGTGCTCGATATCGGGTTTGAAGGTGGTGGTGAGCCAGTAGGTGGCGTTATCGGCTATCAGGGTGTCGACGTCTTCGGGGGATTTGCCGTCTATCGCGAGTTTCCCTGTGCCACTCGGTGAGTGATCGAGGAGGGCGAGGGTGGACTCGGCCTTGGTGAGGACCGCTTGACGAAGGGGCTCGATGAGGTCGGCGAGAGCGGCGGCGGCCGTATTTGCGGCGTCGAGATCTGTTCTGGCTCGGCGCAAGTGGGCGATGAGGGTGGTTTGCGCCTCGGCGCCGGCGGGGCCGGTCCACAGGGTGGGGAGCGATTGGGCGGCTGTCCATTGCGCCGACCATTGGGATTCGGCCTCGGCCAGCGCCTTCGCCAATTCGGTGGCGGCGGTGTCGAATTGGGGCAGGTTCGCGCCGCGCTGTTCGTCGTAGGCGGCTTGCAGGGCCGGGAGCGAGGCGTCGCGGTGGGCATCGAAGGCTTTGGCGTATCTGGGCAGGAATTGTTCCCAGTACTCCAGGCCCGGCGCGCCGTAGTCGAGGATTTGGTCTGCCGATTTGCCGGTGGCGTCGAAGCTCACGGGTGCACCGCCGTGAGTTGGGCGGCGCGCTCGCGATCCATGCGGTCGTATTCGGTTGCGGCATGGTCGAATACATCGGCGATGGCGCCCGTGGCGGTGCTCCAGTGCGCCAGGCAGGCCGCAATGCGCTCGAGACCCGCGTGGATGGCCGCGCCCTGCGCCGCGTAGTCGCGGCCCGCGTGGTCGGGGCCGAGGGGGTGTTCGGTAATGCGCCGGGATTGCCGCCCCAGCGTTTCGGCGCTGCCGCGCAATGCGGTGACGGTGGTGCGCAGGGCGTCGAGATCTACTCCGAGCGCGTTGAATCCAGGCATCGATCCCCCCTCGTCGAACCCCCCGGTTCGGTTATTTGCCCAGGCGGCCTTCGTCTGTGCGGACCCACTCGCTACTGCCGTCCGGGTGGTGGTGGAACTCCCAGGCGGAGTAGTCACCCCCGCTGTCCACGACGGTGACATGGTCGGCGTAACCGTCGTGATCCAGATCAGTCCACACATGCATGGCGTGATCGCTGGTGGTGGTCACGGTGTCGAGTAGGCCGTCGCCGTCGATATCCTGCGTGGGATGTTGTAGTTCGACGGCGCCGAGCGCACCGAGTTCGGTGTGCGAGTCGAAATTCGGCAGGTCAAGCCCCGGCAGATCACCCGATGTGACCATATGCGCTCCTCCGCGATGACGTGGTTACCATCCTGTCATCCGCGCAACACCCACGCAGCAGCTTCATACCGATTGTGGATAACTCTCAGCTGTGCACAACTCGCCCACGCGCGAAACACGCGTCAGCGCTTCGGAATCACCACCCACAGAATCAGGTACAGCACGAACTGCGGTCCGGGCAGCAGGCAGGACAGTACGAACAGGAACCGAACGAGTCCGGCGCTGATACCGAAGTATTCGGCGAGCCCGCCGCAGACTCCGGCAATCCACTTGTCCTGGCTGGAACGGGTAAGACGCTTGGTGGTCTGAGTAGTCATACCTCCACTTTCCTTGTCGCGACCCGGCCCGGCATCGGTCCCATGACCCATTCCGACCCTGAACTTCAGTAGGCCCGGAGTCAGGGTGCAACCCCGAACAGGGCACAATTGCGCAGGTGAGCACCACTCTGCATGCGCGCGGACTCGCTGCCGGACACGGCGAACGCACCCTCTTCGAAGACCTCGATCTCGTGCTGGCCCCCGGCGATGTGATCGGCCTGGTCGGGGTGAACGGCGCCGGAAAGTCCACCCTGCTGCGCATGCTCGCCGACGGGCGCGCCCCCGAGGGCGAGATCACCCTCAGCCCGCCCGACGCCACCGTCGGCTATCTGGCTCAGGAACCCGAACGCGTCGAAGGTGAGACGGTGCTGGAATTCCTGCGCCGCCGCACCGGCGTCGGCGAAGCCCAGCGCACCATGGACGAGGCCGCCGAACGCCTGGCCGACGGCGGTGAGGACGAGTTCTCCCCCGCGCTGGAGCGCTGGCTGGCCCTGGGCGGCGCGGATCTGGAACAGCGCGCCGATGAGATCGCCGCCGATCTCGGCCTGAGCGAGAGCCTCCCGCACGGCCTGGACACCCCCATGACGGTGCTGTCCGGCGGTCAGGCCGCCCGCGCCGGTCTGGCCTCGGTCCTGTTGTCCCGCTTCGACATTCTGCTGCTCGACGAGCCGACCAACGATCTCGATCTGAGCGGCCTGGACCGCCTGGAGCAGTTCGTCACCGGCGTCCGCGAGCCGCTCATGGTGATCAGCCACGACCGAGAGTTCTTGGCCCGCACCGTGAATCGCATCGTGGAACTGGATCTGGCGCAGCAGCAGGTTGGCGTCTACGACGGCGGCTACGAGTCCTATCTGGAGGAACGCGATATCGCCCGCAGGCACGCCCGCGAGGCGTACGACGAGTTCGCCGATACCAAGGCCGGACTCGAGGCACGCGCTGTCATGCAACGCAATTGGATGGAACACGGCGTCCGCAACGCCCGCCGCAAGGGCAAGAACGACTCCGACAAGATGGGCCGCAAAACCCGCGCCGAATCGACCGAGAAGCAGGCGTCGAAGGTCAAGCAGACGATCAAGCGCATCGAACGCCTGGACGCGGTGGAGGAGCCGCGCAAGGAATGGGAACTGCGCATGATCATCGCCGCCGCCCCGCGCAGCGGCACGGTGGTGGCCACGCTGTCGCACGCCACCGTCACCCGCGGCGATTTCACCCTCGGCCCGATCACCCTCCAGGTCGACTACGGCGACCGCATCGTCCTCACCGGAGCCAATGGCGCGGGCAAGTCCACCCTGCTGTCCCTGCTGCTCGGAAAGACCAAGCCGGACACCGGATCCGCGCACCTGGGCTCCGGCGTCGCCATCGGCGAGGTGGATCAGGCCCGCGGCCTGTTCCGCGGCACCGACACCCTCGCGGACACCTTCAGCGCCGAGATCCCGGACTGGCCCGAAGCCGAAGTCCGCACCCTGCTGGCCAAATTCGGCCTGCGCGGTCCACATGTGCTGCGCCCCAACGACACCCTCTCCCCCGGCGAGCGCACCCGCGCCGCGCTGGCGCTGTTGCAGGCCCGGGGCGTCAACCTCCTGGTCCTGGACGAGCCCACCAACCACCTGGACCTGCCCGCCATCGAGCAGCTCGAGCAGGCCGTCGAATCCTTCACCGGCACAGTGCTACTGGTGACCCACGACCGCCGCATGCTCGACAATGTCCGAGCCACCCGCCGCTGGCACCTCGACGCGGGCAAGCTCACCGAGGAATAGCGACGGCGCGGCCGAATAGCGACAGCACAGCGCCCCTCGATCGAATGATCGAGGGGCGCTTACGTATTCGATCGGGTCGGCGTTCAGACAGCCGCGACGAGCTTGGCGAGATCGTCCGCGAGCCGCTGCGCCTGGGTCGGATCGGTGGCCTCCACCATGACCCGCACCAGCTGTTCGGTACCGCTGGGGCGCAACAGGATTCGCCCGGTGTCACCCAGCAGCCGCTCCCCCTCGGCGACCGCCTCCAGCACCTCCGGGGCGGAGGCGACGGCGGCCTTGTCCGAGACGTGCACGTTCACCAGCACCTGCGGCACCGTCCGCACGATGGACGCGAGATCGGCCAGGGTGCGGCCGGTTTCGGCCATCCGCGCCATGAGCTTGAGACCCGTGAGCACACCGTCGCCGGTGGTGCCGAACTGCGGCAGCACCACGTGCCCGGACTGCTCGCCGCCGAGATTGAGCCCGCTGCGGCGCAACTCCTCCAGCACGTAGCGGTCGCCGACGGCGGTGGTGCGCATGGCGATTCCCGCATCGCGCATGGCGATATGCAGCCCGAGATTGCTCATGACGGTCGCGACGAGCGTGTTCTCGGCCAGCTCACCGGAGTCCCGCATGGCCAGCGCGATAATGGCCATGATGGCATCGCCGTCGACCACATTGCCCTGTGCGTCCACCGCGAGGCAGCGATCGGCGTCGCCGTCCAGCGCCAGTCCCAGATCGCCGCCGTGCTCGCGCACCGCGCGCTGAATCTGCTCCAGATGCGTTGAGCCGCAACCGTCATTGATATTCAAGCCATCGGGATCGGCGTTGATGGCGATAACCGTCGCACCCGCCTCGCGCAGCGCCGCAGGGCCGACCTCAGAGGCCGCGCCGTGCGCGCAGTCGACCACCACGGTGAGTCCGCTCAGGTCGCGCCCGGTGGCTTCCACCAGGTGTTCCACATAGCGTTCGTGGGTGCCTTCGAGGCTGTACTGATCGTGCGCGCCGAACAGCTGTCCGGGCTTGCCGAGCACGCGCCCGATGGCCCCGCCGGTCGGGCGGTGGAAGCCGCCTTCGGCGATGAGGGCTTCGATGCGGTCCTCGATGGCGTCGTCGAGCTTGTGCCCGCCCGCCGCGAAGATCTTGATGCCGTTATCCGGCATGGGGTTGTGCGAGGCGGAGATCATCACGCCCAGGCAGGCGTCGAAGACGCCGGTCAGGTAGGCGACGGCGGGCGTCGGCAGCACGCCGACCGAGAGCACGTCCACGCCCGCGGAAGTCAGGCCGGCGGTGACGGCGGCTTCCAGCATTTCGCCGCTGGCGCGCGGATCACGGCCGACGACCGCCAGCGCACGCTTCTTGCCCCGGCTGAGCACCTGCGCGGCCGCACTCGACACGGCAAGCGCCAACTCGGGACTCAACGAGTCGTTGGCGAGCCCGCGGACTCCGTCGGTGCCGAACAAACGTCCCATAACCTCACCCCTGATAGGTCGATACAGCACGAGAGCAGGCGCCCGGTGCGACGGTCGAAAACCGTTGCGGGGAGCCTGCTCTCGTACAGGTTGCCGCGTAGACCGTACCGTGCCCGTCCACGAAAAGGGGCGGGCACGGTAGAGCCGTGCGACGAAAAATCAGCGCTTCGAGTACTGAGGCGCCTTACGGGCCTTCTTGAGGCCGTACTTCTTACGCTCGGTGGCACGCGGGTCACGAGTCAGGAAGCCGGCACGCTTGAGGGCGGGACGGTCGTCCGGGGTGACCTCGATCAGCGCACGGGCGATGGCCAGGCGCAGCGCGCCGGCCTGACCCGAGGGACCGCCACCGACCAGGCGAGCGAAGATGTCGAAGGACTCGACGCGCTCGACGGTCACCAGCGGCGACTTGACCAGCTGCTGGTGCACCTTGTTCGGGAAGTAGTTCTCGATGGTGCGGCCGTTCAGCACGAAGTTGCCGGTACCCGGCACCATGCGCACGCGAACGACGGCTTCCTTACGACGGCCGACGGTCTGGATCGGGCGATCGATGAGAACCGGCGCGAAGGTCTCCTCGGCGGTGTACTCGGCCTCGTAGCCGTCACCCTCCTCGACGACCTCGACGGTGGTGTCCTCGACGACGTAGTCGTCGTTGAATTCCTCAGGAGCGGTCACTGGGCAACCTGCTTGATCTCGAAGGGGATGGGCTGCTGAGCGGCATGCGGGTGGTTCGGGCCTGCGTAGACCTTCAGCTTGCCGCCGATGCTGTTACCCAGCTTGTTCTTCGGGATCATGCCCTTGACGGCGCGCTCGACCAGACGGTCGGGGCGGGTGTCCAGGATCTGGCCGACGGAGCGGGACTTGAGACCGCCCGGGTGCCCGGAGTGGGTGTGGATGAACTTGTTCTCACGCTTGTTGCCGGAGATGGCAACCTTGTCAGCGTTGATGATGATGACGAAGTCGCCACCATCGACGTTCGGCGCGTAGGTCGGCTTGGTCTTACCGCGCAGCAGGTTGGCCGCTGCGACGGAGAGACGGCCGAGCACTACGTCAGTGGCGTCGATGACGTACCACTTGCGGGTCACGTCACCCGCCTTCGGGCTGTACGTAGGCACAGTCGTTCCCTGTCTGTCGTATGTGGTGCCAGCCAGGCATGCGGTCGAGCGACCCCGGCGGCTGGTGGAGACCCGGGACTCGTGGGACGGCCAGGGAGAACCCGGGCTGTACCGAACGCCAACGGAGAACGATACCAGTGCGCTACCGCCGACCTGAAACCGGGCGATGTGCGATCGAGCGCACATCGCGGCGGCCGATGCTCAGATCTGGACCGGCGGGGCTCAGATCTGGACCGGCGGGCCCGGGTCGACGCCGCGGACCGGGCCGGGGATGGTGTAGCGCAGGGTGTCTATCCCCAGGGTCTGGCAGTTCAGGTGCTGCGGCTCGTCGATTCTGGAGATGCCCGAGTGCGGCACCGTGGAGACGGAGGGCGTGATCGCGCACAGCTCATCGATGAGATGGGTGTCGAGCACGTCGCGGATGCTGTGCACGGCCGTGAAATCGCCCGCCAGCGCGGCCAGGTCCACGGGTTCACTGTCGGAGTGCACGCCCATGGCGCTGAGCGCGGCCACCCCGATGATGATGGGCGCACCGAAGCGTTTGCCCTTCATCTTGTTCCACAGCTTGTTCTTGCGCTTGCCTTCCCCCTCGCCACCGGAGCCCGAATCAGACTGACCGGCACTGCCTTCCGACATCTGCGGATTCGACTGACGCGACCCACTCTGCGGCATCGACCCACCGTACATCGCACCGGCCTGACCAGGAGCGTTTCCGGAAGGACCAGCGAAGTTCGCACCCGGGCCGCCGTAACCGCCCTGCCCGTAACCGCCGCCCTGCTGGCCGTATCCGCCCTGTCCGGGCTGGCCGTAACCCTGCTGCGGCGCACCCTGTCCCTGCTGCGGCGGGGCCTGCTGGCCGTAGCCCGGCTGCCCCTGCTGTCCGCCCTGCGGACCGTAGCCGGGGCCGTACTGCACCACGGGCGCATTCGACTGTCCCGCACCGGTATTCGGCTGTCCACCGGGCGGGGACTGCTGCCCACCCGCCGGAGGCTGTTGCTGCGCACCGGGATGCGGTTGTCCCGCAGCGGGATTCGACTGTCCACCGGAAGCGGGAGGCCACTGCTCCTGACCGGGCGGCGGCGTGCGGCCCACGATGGCGGTCATCTGATCATCGGCCGGAGTCCCCGGCGGCCGGGTGAATCGGCCACCCACCCCGGCCAGTCCGGGCGGCAGTCCGCCGCGCGAGGCGGTCGGAATCTGCGCCACGTCTTCCGCTGTGATGCGGCGGGTTTCACCCATCGCGGCCGCGTCGCCACCGGCCTGCGCGGCGGCAGGCTGCGGAGCCGGTCCGGACTGCTGCGGGGCCTGTCCCGGCTGCTGGGCCGGTCCGGGCTGCTGCCCGCTCGGCGGCGGGCCCTGCGGCGGCGCAACCGATTGCGGCTGCGGACCGGTGGAAGGTGCTGCGGGCCGCTGGGATTCGGCGCGCGGCGCACCGGAATCGGCGGGCTGCGGGATATTTCGCGGTCCCTGTTCGACCGGCCTGACCTCACCCGCGCCGGAGGCGGTATCGGCCGGGGCGGCGGGCCGGGGTGTCACGGGAGCCGGACCCGGCTGTGGCACCTGGGTTTCCGGCCGCGCGGCCATCGCCTCGGCGCTCAGCTCGCTGTCGTTGACGAGCAGATGCGTCGCCCCGAGCACGAGCGCGTGCATCGGATGTTCGGCGACCTGGAAGCGGTGCCCGAGATGGTTCTGGAAGGCCAGTCGCAGGGCGTCGTTGAAGCACACGTTCCCGGCGAGCAGCACGGTGGAGGTGTCGGCGTTGATACCGCGTGCGGCGGCCATCACCTCGATCACCACATTGTCGGCGGCGCGCGCGGAGTGCAGCGCGTCGGCGGTGATGGGCACGCTCACCGATTCGGTGGGCTCCTCATCATCACCGTGTACGGCGACCACCAGGCAGTCGCGCCCGTCCGAGTACACCCCGGTCGCCCCGACCGCGGCCCCGCGACCGGGCGGGCGCACCAGTCCGAGCGCCCGGATATAGCCGGACATCGCCACCGATTCGGGCAGCGCCTCGGCGACCACGCCGAGCTGTTCGACCAGCCGGATGAACTCGTCCACCTTGGGGTCGGGCCATTCGTCCGGGAACGGCACGGCCAGCACATCGGGCGGTCCGCCCAGATGTTCGGTCACCGAGGCCAGCGGATTGTGCATGCGCGCCCGGAAGACCAGATCGGCGGGCCAGGTCGCGCCCGCCACCACGATCTGCGGATGGCCGAGGATGTCGCGCACATCGCTGATGGCGATGCCGACGTCCGGCCGCCGGTCCACACCCGCGGTGTGCAACCGGCCGGACGCGTCCGCCAGCAGGTACGCGGGCGGCGTATAGGTTCCTTCGACCTGGACGGGACGGATCGGCGCGCCACCGCCACCGGCGGCCACCGACACCACGTCCCAGCCGAGATGTACTGCCCCAACTCGAGCTGTCACAGCCATCAGTGTGCCTGCTCGCCGGAGGAAGCGCGCGACTCCCTACTCACTGGATGCCCTTTCGGCCGGTCACGAAGGCCATGCTCATGAGGCGGACTTCTTCAGCCGCAGCCGCGACCAGGTGAGCAGCGACAGCACCACGGTCAGGACCAGCAGCATCGCGTTGTCGAGGAACCAGATGCCCGCCTCGTGCTTCCACAGCGCATCGGCCTGCGCGCTGGGGAACAATTCCCGGATGTTCACCGTCGACGCGCCGGAGGCGTAACCCCAGCGGGCCGGGAACAGCCACGAAACCTGTTCCAGCACAACGCGGCCGGTGACCGGGATCATGCCGCCCGCCATCACCAGCTGGCACATGATGATCACCACGAGCAGCGGCATCACCTGCTCATTGGATTTGGCCAGCGTGGACAGCAGCAGTCCGACCACCACGCAGGTGACGGCGGTCAAGGCGATGTCGATGTACAGCTCGGCACTGCCCGCGGACAGCACCGCGCCCGGTCCGGGCCGTTTCTTGCCCGCCAGCACGATGCCCATCATGACGCCCGCCTGCAACAGCGCGGCCAGGCTGAACACCACGACCTTCGACATCAGGTATGCGCCGGAACGCAATCCGACGGCGCGCTCACGGTGATAGATGGCGCGTTCACCCACCAGATCACGCACGGTGAGCGTGGAGCCCATGAAGCAGGCGCCCAGAATCAGCACCACCAGCAACTGCTGTGCCTCACTGCCGCCGGTCATGACGTATGACCCGTCCGGCATCTGGGTGAAGCCGCCCTTTTGGAAACCGTTCTTACCCGGCACCACCAGTGACAGTCCGCCCAGCACGAACGGGAGTATCAGCAGGAAGGCCAGATATCCGCGATCGGCGAAGATCAATCGCAACTGTCTGCGGGACAGTGTCGAGAACTGTTTGAACGCACTGGATTTCGGCGGCTTGGCCTTCTCGACCGATTGCACCGCCGGTGGCGGTGGCGCAAACGCCTGGCGGGAGCGGAAATTCGCGAAGGCGCGGTCCGGATCGGCGGCGACGCGGGTGAAGATCTCCGCCCAGTCGCTGGTGCCCAGGAAGTCGCGCACGCTGCCGGGATGTCCGGCGAAGGCGGTCTTACCGCCCGGTGCGAGCAACAGCACCTGATCGCACATGTCAAGGCAGGCAACCGAATGCGTGACCACGATGACGGTGCGCCCGGCGTCGGCGAGCTCGCGCAGCATGGTCATGACCTGCCGGTCCAGCGCCGGATCCAGGCCCGAGGTGGGCTCGTCCAGAATCAGCAGCGAGGGACCGGTGAGCAGTTCCATGGCCACCGAGGCGCGCTTGCGCTGACCGCCCGAGAGCCGGTCCACGCGGGTGTCGGCGTGCTGGGTGAGCGAGAGTTCGGCCAGCACACCGTCGATGACGCGTTTGCGGTCGGCCTTGCTGGTATCGGGTGGCAGGCGCAATTGCGCGGCGAAGCTCAGCGCCTGCTTGACGGTGAGCTGCCGGTGCAGCACATCGTCCTGCGGCACCATACCGATGCGGGAGCGCAGCGCTTCGTACTCCGCGTGCAGCCCGCGCCCTTCGAAGGTGACCACGCCCGCGGACGGCTGGGTCGTTCCCGCGATGAGTTTGGACAGCGTGGACTTGCCCGCGCCGGACGGGCCGATGAGCGCGGTGAGAGTGCCGCGCCCGGCGGCCATGTTCACATCGACGAGCAGCTGCTTATTGCCCTCGACGGTGAAGCCGACGCCGTGCACGTGCAGACCCTGTTCGGCGGCCGGGCGCTCGCGGCGCACCAGCGTGCCCTGCTGCACCTCGAAGTCGACATTGCCGATGGTGATGATGTCGCGATCGCGCAGTACCGCGCGCTGTTCGCGGCGGCCGTTGACGAAGGTGCCGTTGGCCGAGCCCAGATCCTCGATGGCGAGATTGCCGCGATCGGACAGCAGGCGGGCATGCCGGCGCGAGGCCAGCGGATCGTTGACGACGATCTGGTTATCGCTGGTGCGGCCGATGTGCAAGCCGCCCTGCGGGATTCGGTCCGCGCGCGCGGCGGGACCGGTGGAGGCGCGGGCGCGCACCGGCGGGGCGGCGGCGACGCTGGCCTTGGCGGTCATATTGATGTTGTCCGGTGCGTCCGGATGCATCGGCAGCGACGGTTGTGCGGCGGACTGCGGCGCGTGCGCGGGTATTCCCTGCGATGGCAAGCCCTGCGACGGCATCCCCTGCGACGGCGGCTGCGATGAACGCGGCGGCTGTCCGGACTTCGGCGGCTGACCGTGGGCGGGCTGCGCGTGGCCGTGCGCGGCCTGACCCGAACGCGGCGGCCGCACATAGTTGATCGGCTGCTGCCCCTGTGCGGGCGGCCGCTGCTGCGGCTGCTGCTGCGCCGGTGTCGGCGGCCGATTCTGCTGCGGCGGAGCATAATTCTGCGGCGGCGTCCAGCGCTGCTGCGGCTGCTGTCCCGAGGGCGGTTGCTGCTGGGGTTGCTGGCCGGACGGCGGCTGCTGCATTCCCACCCGTGGGATCAGATGCAGCAGTGGCCCGGTGATGGCGTCGCCGAGCCGGACCTGCATGGGCCGGTCGATCGGAATCGGCTGGCCGATCCGCCGCGCATCGACGAAAACCCCATTGGTGCTGCCATTGTCGGCCAGCACCCACCCGTTGCCGCGCCAGGCCAGAGTGGCGTGCACCCGGGAGACCAGTGGGCTGTCCACGAACAGCGTGACCTCCGGCGCCCGCCCCATGGTGATCTGCTGGCTCGCGTCGAAAACCCGATCGGTTCCTTCATGACGCACGGTGATCTGCTGCGCCCCCGGTGAAGACATGGCCCGGATACTACCGTCTGCCCCGCTCAGAGCCGCAGGAGTAAGCAGACGGATACCGATCGGTCTGTAAAGGTTCCGGCAGACACCGCGAATCCGGCATTACAGCCCCGTTGCAACCCTTCCCAGCCGCAGCCAACCCGGACAACGAACAGCGGATTCGGCGGATAATATGCGTGGGCTCGGACCGGGAACGACGTCGGCACACCCGGTCCCGAGGTGGAATGTCGGCGGGTGAGGGAGAAGACGTGGGGATACGCGCACGCCGGCTGACGGTGGCCTGCACCGTTCTCACCCTGATCGCGATACTGCTCAGCGGCTGTACCCGGGATGTGCGCGGGCGCGCGGTATCGATCTACGACGATCCCTTCAAGGTCGCCGGACTACCCACCACCAGCGGCCCCAACGGCCCGCGCGCGGGAGTTGCGGACAGCACGCTCACCGCCGCGAACTCCGATGGCGGACCCATCGACAAACTCGTGCTCAATGCCCTCGAGGATATCCAGACCTATTGGCAGGCCGAGTATCCGCGCGATTTCGACGGCGCCTTCAAACCCGTCGACAAATTCCTGTCCTGGAGCGCCAAAGCCCCACGCGCGCAGGCCATGCAGTTCTGCGAGGAATCCACCTACCGACTGGTCAATGCCGCCTTCTGCAGCCTGGACGGCTCCATCGGCTGGGATCGCAGCGTGCTGCTGCCCACCGTGCAGGAGACCTTCGGCAAGATGGCCGTGGTGATGGTGCTGGCCCACGAGTACGGGCACGCCATTCAGACCATGGCCAATATCGTCAGCCGCAAGACCGCGACCCTGGTCAAGGAACAGCAGGCGGACTGCTTCGCTGGCGCGTTCATTCGCAATGTGGCCGAAGGCAAGTCGAAGCATTTCACCATCAACACCTCCGACGGTTTGAACGCCGTGCTGGCCGCCACCGTAGCCATTCGCGATGACAATCCCAGCGATCCGGGCAGCGTGCACGGATCGGCGTTCGAACGTGTCACCGCGGTGCAGATCGGTTTCACCGACGGCGGCAAGGGCTGCAAGGGCATCGACACCAAGGAGATCGACCGGCGGCGCGGCAATCTGCCGCAGTCCTTCGGCAATGACACCACCAATGGCCAATCCGATGTGGACAGAACCAATCTCGATGAACTGTCCAAGGCCATGGCCGACATCATGCCGATCAAGAAGGAACCCAAATACACCTTCGACGGCGCGAAACTGAACTGCAGCAACGGTAAGGACACCGAACCGGTCACCTACTGCCCCTCCAGCAACACCATCGGCACCGATCTGCCCGCACTGCACGATCGCGGCGTCGCCGACGATGACGGACAGGATGCGTTGCCGGTCAAGGTGACCGGCGATTTCACCGCCTACGTGGTGTACATCTCGCGATACGCGCTGGCCGTGCAGCAGAGCGCCGGACAGGCGCTCAAGGGCGCGAAAACCGGATTGCGGGCGGCCTGCCTGTCGGGTGTGATCACCGGAAAACTGGCGGACCCCAACAGATCCAAGGCCAACGGCAATATCAGCCTCTCCCCCGGTGATCTGGACGAGGCGGTCTCGGGCCTGCTCACCGACGGCCTCGCGGCCAGCGATACCGACGGCCGCACGGTGCCGAGCGGATTCTCCCGCGTGGACGCCTTCCGCGCGGGCGTGCTCGGCAACCAGAACACCTGCACGTCCAGGTATTCCTAGACCGTTCAGCCGAAGGGCGGCGGGGCGATCGGCTCCAGGCGCAGCACCCGATTGCCGAGCATGACCTCCGCGCCCGGCAGCAGCAGCATCGGCTGATTCGGTTGCAGCCGAATCCAATCCCGATAGCCGGGCGGCCGCACCCGGGTGCCGTTGGTGGAACCCCGATCCACCACGGTGACATCCCAGTTCACCAGCCGGATCTCGGCGTGCGCGCGGGACATGCCGCCGGAGGAATCGTCGATCTTCAAGGGCGCCAATCCGGCTCGCGCCGCCTCGGACTGCTCCGGATCACGCCCGGCGACCGCGTCGGTGGCCAGCATGTATGTCATGCCGTCATCGAGCACCAGCATCCCCAGCGGCGGCCGGATCACCTCGGCCACCGGCTGCGTCTGATCCACCGGCATCCCGCACACCGAACAGAACGCCGAGCGCGGATCGCTGGGATGCGCACGCGCGCATTTGAATCCGAGCACCTTGACGGTGAGCGTGGTCGCCTTGGCGGTCGCCTCCAGCCGCCGCTGCAATCCCGGATCGGGTTTGGGCGCGGGATTGGTGCCGCCCATCTCGGTCGGCGCGCGATGCGGGTCGTAACCGGCCGTGGCGGCCTCGGATTCATCGGTGTCGTCGTAACCGGCGGTACCGGAAGATGATTCGAAGTCCCGATCCAGATCGACCGGAATCCGGTTGGAGGTGCGGGTCGGAGTCAGGTTGGGGTCCAGCGGAATCCGATCCGGCTCCGGATCGAAGGCCGCGGTCGGCGCGGGCAGATCGACCTGCGTCGACTCCAACTCGACCGGGATCGGCTCGGCTCGGGTGTCGAACTCCATGTGGACGCGGGGCTGCCAGGTCCGCGCGGGCTCGCCCTCGAACCAGACGATCGCGCCCGCGGCCTGCGCGATTCCCGTTACCAGGGAACCTATTCCGCGCTCGGGCAGTTCGGGCACCTGTCGCGTGGCGTCCTCGGCGAAGAGCGCGGCCGCGCGGGCCGGATGCGCGGCGACCCGATCCACGGTGAACGCGGCATCACTGCCGCGGTAGTACTCGACGGCCGGTCCGGCCAGCACCGCGGTCACCGAACCGTGCAGGAAGAGCGCGACCCCGCCGGTTTCGGCGGCCGAGAGGATGCCGAATTCCACGGGAACCCCGGGTGAGATGCGCTCGGCTTCCTTCATGAGCCAGCGCGTGGCCTGCCGCGCGATCAGGCGGCCCGGTCCGTCGGGGGCCTGTTCGGTGGCTTCGAGGACCAGGTCGGCCAGTGCCCGTCCGGCGATGGCGGCGCGTGAATCCGCCGTGAGTGCTCCCCGTTCCCGGTGCGCGACCAGGATTACCGCCCCCGCCGCCCGCAGCACCATATGCGCGCCCGCGACAACCTCGACCTGCCGATCCATCAATGGAACCGGCCCCCGGTGTTCGCGCGGCGCGGGATGTTCAGCACACCGACCAGGTTACGTTGCCGCTCCGCGTTGCGTCCGAGCCACCGTCGCGCGATGAGGGTAGGACGGCATCGCGCCGGGTCCGGTGATCTTCGACCGCGCCCGGCGGCGGGCGCGGTCCGTTATTTTGAATGCACCGTACGGGAGGAACGAGGACCCTCATGGTTCGGAATTCACGCAGAGCACTCTTCGCCGCATGCGTTTCACTCACCGCCCTATCGCTGACCGCGTGCAGCGTCAGCGGTACCGCGACCCCCGGCGAGATCGATGTCCGCAAGCTCGAGGTGGGCGGTTATCCGGTCGACCGGCACACCTATGCGCAGGACGCGGGCTCCAACGGCCCACTGCTGGAAGGCTTCCGGATGTCCGAAGCCGTGGTGCCCACCGTCAAGATCGACCCGTCGCTGGTGTACGGCGGCGGCGGGCGCGCCACCACCGATACCGCCGACGCCACCAAGGTCGGGCTGGCCGCGACCTCCCAGCCGGTGCTGGACCGCAATCACCTGATCACCGCCTTCGCCGCCAGCGGCGCGGATCAGCCCGGCGGGCCCACCCAGAAGGGCGGCACCTCGGTCACCAATATGGTGATGCGCTTCTCGGACGACAAGACCGCCAAAACCGCGGCGCGCGAACTGGAGGACGCCGATTTCGGCGTGGCCCCGGATCTGAACAAGAAGCTCGCGCTCAGCCAGTACCCGGACGCGTTCATCCACTGGCGGCCGGGCATCGCGACCATCGGCGCGTTCCTGCCCTATAAGCAGTACGTCGTCTCGCTGTTCATCGAGCGCCCGACCGCCGATCAGCAGGATCTGCTGTCCTGGGTGCGCAAGACCTTCGACGCGCAGGTCCCGGTGCTGGACCACTACACCCCCACCCCCGAGGCCAATCTGACTTCGCTGAAGGTGGATCCGAACGATCTGCTGGCGCGCGCGGTGATCAAGGATCGCAACGGGCACGTCCCCGATCCCAAGCAGTTCGCCGTCTACGGCGGCACCAAGATCGTGCACAACGCCAATAACGAGACCAAGATCCAGCAGGCCGTGACCGACAGCGGCGCGGACGCGCTCGCCACGGTCGGCGAGGCGTGGCTGATCCGCGCCCGGGACGACGCGGGCGCGCAGGCGCTCATGCCCGCCCTGCTCGCCGATGAGACCGACCATTACGACAGCGTCGCCGCCCCCAATGACGTGCCCGGCGCCAAATGCGTGCAATTGAACAGTAAGGGCGACACCGATTCCGAGTTCAAGAACCGCTGCTATGTCGTCTACAAACGCTATATCGGCGTCGTGAGCAGCGATGACGAACCCGATGTGCGGCAGAAGATCGCCGCGCAGTACGCATTGCTGGCCAACAGTCTGTGACCCGGCGCGCCTCCCGCAAGTAAGCTCCGGCGTGCAGTAGCCGCAGTCAGATCGGGGGGTTCCAGCCATGGCGATGAGTCCGGGCGTCATCGTCGGCGGTTACCGGATCGAGCGCGTACTCGGCTCCGGCGGGATGGGTACCGTCTATCTCGCCAAACATCCGAGCCTGCCGCGCATGGACGCGCTCAAGGTGCTCTCGGCGGATCTGTCCCGCGACGGGGAGTTCCACCGCCGCTTCGAACGCGAAGCCAATCTCGTTGCCGGACTGGATCATCCGAACATCGTCGCGGTGCACAATCGCGGCGAGGAGAACGGTCAGCTCTGGATCGCCATGCAGTACGTGGAGGGCACCGATGCCGCCGCGGAACTCAAACGCGATCCGGCCGCCATGAATCCGCTTCGCGCACTGAGCATTATCGGCCAGGTCGGCAGCGGACTGGACTACGCGCATCGAAAGGGCCTGCTGCACCGCGATATCAAGCCCGCCAACTTCCTGCTGTCGCATGTCGACGGGGAGGACGAGCGCGCGCTGCTCGCCGATTTCGGGGTCGCCAAATCCACCGATGACACGGTCGAGCTCACCCAGACCGGCAGTTTCGTCGCCACCATCGCCTACGCGTCGCCGGAGCAGCTCTCCGGGGAGCCGCTCGATCATCGCTCCGATCTGTACAGCCTGGCCTGTTCGTTCTACAAGCTGATCACCGGCCAGAACCCCTATCCGGCAACCCAGCCCGCGCTGGTGATGATGGGACATCTGCACGAACCGCCGCCCCGCGTGACGACGGTGAACCCGCAGCTGCCCGCGGCCCTGGACCAGGTACTCGAGCGCGCCCTGGCCAAGAATCCGGCCGAACGTTTCAACAGCTCCAGGGAATTCACCGAGGCGGCCGCGAATGCGCTGACCCCCGGGCACAATCCGGTGTCGACGAACACCTCGCCGACCCATCCGATTCAGGTCGCCATATCCGGGCTGTTCGGGCGCAGTGATGAAACGACAAGCCGCACAGCACCTTCCGAACCCGGTTCGGCCGATCGCGCGGGGCGCAGGACCCTCTATATAGGTTCGGCGGCCGCGGTGGTCGTGGTGGCGCTGGCCGTCGGAATCAGCGCGGTCGTCTTGCGTGGCAATAGCGACGAACCCGCGTCGACACCCGCCGCCGTTGTCACCACCACCGCCGCGCCCATGTCGATGGACAAGGCGCGCAGCGATAATCCCGCGTTCGCGGGCAAATCCATCACCCTGGTCGACGTCACGCAGGGGACGCTGTCCGCCAAATACGCCATCTACCTGACCGGGACCGAACAGGCGAAGTTCATGGGGCGCCTGGGCTTCGTCTACAACTCCGAATACGAGCCCGTAGGCGATGAGACCTCACCGCGTCCCGCCGCCGGCTACGGCTCGCTGAAGGTGAAAGACGATTCCTATATCGTCGCCGTCCGCAGCGATGACAAGGCCGGTGGCGGTGGACAGCTCGGGCTGCCCAGTGAGATCACCGGTTCGCACGCCGTCGTGGTGACGCTGGACGACGCGGCCGCCGTCGCGGCCATGCGCAATTGGACCCCGGAATCGGAGCAGATGCTGCTGAACAAGCTGGTCCCGGTGCTGCACAACCAGATCAAATAGGGAGCGCCCGCATAGCGGGCCGGGGAGGGGAACCATGGGAAGGTTCGGTCGCGCGCTATCGGCCGCCGGAATCGCGATGGTGGTGGCGGGGACCGCCGCCTGCGGATCGGATACGGCCGCACCGGCGGAGCCGGTGGTGGATCTGAGCACCCTCGATGTGGGTAACAACACCACCGCACCGAAGTTCTACGACAAACCGGTGTCCACGGATCACGCCAAATTGATGGAGGCGCTGCGGCTGGCGAGCTATATCCCGCTGCCGTCCGAGGTCGATCCCGAGGTGAAGTACCCCGCGCAGGCCATGAGCGTGGTGGTGCGCAGTTTCGTCGATCTCAGCTCCGCCGCGATCCACAACCGGGTGCACGCCGATGCGGCCGTATTGAATTCCGCCGCATCGGGATTCATGAGCGGATTCGTGACCAGCGGCAAATCCGACGAGAAGATCTCGCTCTCCTACGAGCTGGAGAATATCGTGCTGCTCTTCACCGACGAGCAGTCCGCGAGCGCCGCCGCGCCGGTGCTCGGGCAGGCGGACTTCGACAGCACACCGGGCGCGGAGCGGGTGCCGATCGACGGGTATCCGGCGGCGTACGCACTGGCCGAGAAGGGCAATGGCGGCCCGTTCCGATCCTGGTACGCCACCGGCAGATTCGTCATTCTCACCAATATCTTCGACAGCGTGATGGCGGAAATCCATGAACGCGATCTCACGAAAATGGCGGCGCGCGTGCGGCGCAGCCTGGATGTGATCCCGCCCGCCCTCGCGAAATTCCCGGTCACCCCGCTGGACGCATTGCTGGGTATCCCGGTGGATCCGGACGGGGTGCTGGCCCGCTCGCTGCCGACGGTGCTCGCCGATCCCTCGCAGGCGGGCATCCCCGGCATCTACGACCGGCACGGCGGACTCCAATTGGTACAGGGCGCGGATGAGGAGAAACTCTTCGACGAGGCCGGGGTGGACCGCGTCGCATGGCGGGGCAACTACCTCTTCCGGGCGCGAGATGCGGCGGGTGCGGCACGGATCGTCGACGTGCACAGCGCGACCTCGCGCCGATTCCGGCCGGTGGAATCCCCGAAGAACCTGCCGAATGCCAAGTGCCGCAAATATATCGGGCCGGGTGTGGGAATAATCGCGCACTACTGCTTCGTCTCCTACGGCCGCTATGCCGCGGAAGTGTCGGCCAATCAATTGCTGGACGCACAGCAGCGCATCGCCGCGCAATACGCGCTACTGGTCAATGCGCACTGATATGGGGGTAACTGTTATGCGCACCAGTCGAATTCGCGGCGCGATAGTGCTGATGGCCGCGCTCCTGACCGCCGGTTGCGGATCGAATGTCGGCGGTTCCGCGCAGCCGAGCGAAATCGATGTGCGGACACTGGATGTCGGCAAATACGCCACCGGTCCACTGGAAGAGCGGTTCATCTACTACCCCGATCTGGGGAAGGGCTTCAATCTGGCGGCCATGCGGCTGGCCGATAAGCTGGCGAATGGCTCGGATATCGATCCGCGGTTGACCTACGGCACGGGAATGCGGGCGTTCACCGATCCGGACAAAGGCAATCTGCTCGCGAAATCCTCGCGAGCGGTGCTGGCCGATAATGGCATGCTGTTCGGGGCGGCCGCGAGCACCGCCGAGAAATCGGTCGACAGTGACGGAAAGCTGCCCGATAACATCACTTTCGCGGCACTCACCGTCGTGCAATTCGCCACCGAGGCCGCGGCGGACAAGGCCGCGCGGGAAATGGAGGCGGCGGATTTCGGGGTCGCCGCCGCGGCCAATCAGCCGGTCACACTGTCGAAATATCCGGCGGCGCACGCACATTGGCGACCGGATCAACCGTCGCTCGGATCCCGGCTCGCCCGCGGGAAATACGTCGTCGATCTGGTGGTCGGCCTGCCCGCACCGGATCTGGCGCAGCTCACCGCCCTCACCGAACGGGCGTACGACGTGCAGCTGGGACTGCTGGACGGGCTGGCGGCGCTGAGCAAGGAGGACGCGCTGCGGCTGCCGTACGACCCCGACGACATGTTGCGGCGCACCCTGAATCCCAGTGGCCTGGGCAATCCCGACACCACGAGTCAGTACGTCTCCGAAACGCATGGATTCCTGAATCAGCTGACGGATCAAGCCTATTGGCGGCACGTATTCGACGAGAACGGGGTGGATCGCGTGGCCAACAGCACGGAGATGTCCAATACCACGCTGCTGTATCGAGCGCGCGATACCGCACAGGCTCGCGCACTCACCGGATTGATTCTGACCAAGGCATATCCCGGGGCGACCGGCGCACCGTCGGCGCTGCCGAATGCGATATGTGGCGAACGCACGAAAAAGGACAATTTCTACACCAAGCGTTACCGGTGCGCGGTGACATATCGTCGCTACGTAGCGACGGTCGAAGGCGACCAACTCGCCGATGTGCATCAGCGAGCGAACGCCCAGTACGCATTGCTGGCCAATAGCACGTGGTAACCCCTTTGTGACGTACGCACTGGTCACAGGGACCGGTCCTTGGGTAGTGTGCTGGCGAATTGCTGTAACAGGGGTGGAACCGCCGGGCCGTGACTTCCGTCTAATCAGGTTGTACGAGGTCTCCCGCTCGCGCAGTGTGCGGTACACAATCGAAAGGAGGCACCGGTGGCCGGTGCATTCGAAGCCAGTAATGAGCTCATCCAGGCCAAGGCCCAGGAGTTCAAGAAGACCCACGACATGCTCATGCACGCCATCGCGGATCTCAAGCGCGATGAGGACGCCATGACGGTCGGCTCGAATTGGCAGGGTGGGGCACGGGACGCCTTCAACGCCTTCATGGAGCGGTACTACTTCCAGGCCGACAAGCTCAACGACAAGCTGGCGCAGACCGCCGAGAACCTGATCCGCGTCGGCTCCAATTACGAAGAGCACGACCAGGACTACAAGTCCCAGATCAACGCGCAGGTCTCCAGCCTCGACCTGCCCCCGGTCTAGATCGCTCCCCCACTTCTTTCCTCTCCTTCCGAAAAGGACACCACCATGGCAGCAGCCAACGGCCAGGTCATCTCCGCCCACTTCGAAGGCGTCGCCGACGGCGCCAACTCGGTCATCCGCCGTGCCGAGCACATTCGCGACCAGCTCGAAGCCTTCCACCGCAGCGTGGAGGAATTCGTCACCAACAATTGGAAGGGCTCGACCAACGAGGCCTTCGCCGATATGCAGCGCATGTGGAACACCCACGTCGCCCAGCTCAACGCCACCCTCAGCGGCGCCGGCACCCTGGTCCGCACCGGCAATGCCGAACTCCAGGCCAAGGACATCGCCCTCGCGGGCCTGTTCTGAATCCCGCTCCACCGCAGAACAACAAGCGCGCCCCGGCAGAAGTCGGGGCGCGCTGTCGTCGCGGGAGGAAGCCGGGGCGACCTCAGGCGGGTGGCAGCCAGCCGAGTTGGATGAGGTCCTCGCCGGAGCGGGTGACGTAGGTGCCACGGCCCGGGGGCATCAAGGACGGCCGAGTATTGCCGAAGAGGATGCCTTCCTCGCGGCTGGTGCTCATGATCAGGGCCGCGGAGTTGAGTTCCTTCATGCGGTTGAGCGTCGCCTCGTAGAGGGCGCGGCCCGCACCGCCGGAGCGGCGCGCGATGATCAGGTGGAAGCCGAGATCGCGGGCGTGTGCGAGGTGATCGACGAGGGCGTGCAGGGGGTTGCCGGTGGCGGTGGCGACCAGGTCGTAATCGTCGACGATCACGTACAGCTCCGGGCCCTTCCACCAGGAGCGGTCCTTCAACTGCTGCGGGGTGACGTCCGGGCCGGGCATGCGCTGGGTGACATACGCCGCGAGATCGGCCATCTGCCTGGTGAATTGCGGTGCGGTGGAACCGTATCCGGCGAGATAGCCCTGCGGTACGGTGCCCAGCATGGTGCGGCGGTAGTCACCCATGATGACGCGGGCCTGGTCGGGAGTATTGCTCGCGCAGATGGATTGAACGATCGAGCGCAACAGCGTTGTCTTACCGCTCTCCGAGTCGCCGATGATCACGAAGTGCGGACTCGTCGCGAAGTCCAGATACACCGGGGCGAGCTCTGATTCGTTGATGCCGATCGGGAAGCGCAGCGTCGGCTGATCGGTGTCATTTACAGCAGCGGGTGCCAGCGCCAGCAGTTCCTCGCGAGGCAGACGCTCCGGCAGCATGCGAACGCGCGGGGCGGGGCGGCCGGGGGTACGTTCGGCGATGGCCGAAACCGCCTGCGCCACACCAATTCCCAATGTCGCCGGATTCGGGTCGCCGTCCACGCGCGGGAGCGCGGTGAGCATATGCAGCAGATCCGCGGTCATACCGCGACCGGGCCGCCCCTGCGGTACCAGCGCCGCGAATTTGCGCCCGAGGTCCGAATCCATCGGATCGCCGAGCCGCAGTTCAATGCGGGTGCCGATCTGATCCTTGAGCGCCGGTCGCGCCTCCGGCCAGCGCGCGAGCGAGATCACCACGTGCACGCCGTACGAAAGTCCCTGCACCGCAAGGTTCATGACGGTCTGTTCCAGCGCCTCGAATTCCTGCCGGAAGGTGCCGTACCCGTCGATCACGAGGAAGGCGTCCCCGAATGGGTCCTCGTGCGCCCCGGCCGCCGCGGCGCCGGTGGCCGCCGCCACGGACCGCAATCGCCGGAATTCCGCCATGGATTCGATGCCGAGCTGCCGGAATCGGGCCTCGCGCTGCCGCACGATCGTCACCATCTCGGCGACGGTGCGACGCACCTTATCCCCCTCCATCCGGCTGGCGACGGTGCCGACGTGCGGCAGCCCCTCCAGCCCGACCAGGGTGCCGCCGCCGAAGTCCAGCAGATAGAACTGCGCCTGTTCCGCGGTGTGCGTCAACGACATTCCCATGACCAGCGAGCGCAAGGCCGTCGACTTACCGGACTGCGGCCCGCCCACCACCGCCACATTGCCGCGTGATCCGGACAGGTCCACCACCATGGGATCGCGACGCTGATCGTACGGCCGGTCCACGATGCCGATGGGCGCGCGCAGCAGCGCGATCGGATTCCAGTCCCCGGTGAGCACCGAGCGCGGCACCAGTTGATCCAGCGTGGGCGCGGCATCCAGTGGCGGCAGCCAGATCTCGTGCGCGGGCCGCCCGTGCTCACGTACCCGCGATACCAGCATTTGCAGGTTGGAGACCTGTTCGGCCTCCGACGGCAGCTCCAACTCGGCGGCCCGCACCGGCAGCGGAATATGGTCCTCCGCACGGAAATCCACATGGGTGGCCGTGAACGGCCGTGCGGTGATGTCGATATCGCCGTCGAAGGCGTCCGCCGCGAGTTCGCGTTGCGCGCCGACACCCTCATAAGGCCCGGAAACATAGGCGGATTGGAACCGCACGATCTCCCCGGAATCGGATTTCAGATAACCGCCGCCGGGATTGCCCGGCAGATTGTAGGCGTCCGGAACACCCAGCACCTGCCGGGATTCATTGGCGGAGAACGTCTTCAATCCGATGCGATAGGACAGGTGACTCTCCAGTCCCTTGAGCCGCCCTTCCTCCAGCCGCTGCGAGGCGAGCAGCAGGTGCACATGCAGCGACCGCCCCAGCCGTCCGATCATGGTGAACAGTTCCGCGAAATCCGGGTGCTGCGAGAGCAATTCGGAGAATTCGTCCAGCACCACGAACAGCGCGGGCATGGGATCGAGATCCGCCCCGGCGGCCCGCGCCTTCTCGTATTCGGAGACATTGGCGAAATTGCCCGCCGCGCGCAGTACTTCCTGCCTGCGGTTCATCTCTCCGGCGAGCGCGTCCCGCATGCGCTCGACGAGATCGGCCTCTTCCTCGAGATTGGTGATGATGGCCGCGACGTGCGCTACGCCCTCCAATCCGAGGAAGGTCGCACCGCCCTTGAAGTCCACCAGTACGAAATTGAGCTGATCGGGTGAATGCGTGGCGATGAGCGAAAGCACCAGTGTGCGAAGGAATTCCGATTTGCCGGAACCGGTCGCGCCGATGCACAACCCGTGCGGTCCCATACCGCCCTCGGCGGCCTCCTTGATATCCAGCACCACCGGCAGCCCGTCCGCGCCGACGCCGAACGGCACCCGCAGCCGCTCGCGACCGTAGCGCGGCTGCCAGGCGCTCTCGGGATTGAAGGTGCCGATATCGCCGAGTCCGAGCAGCTGCGCCCAGCTCGAAATGACCTCGCCCTCTTCACCACCGGAGTCCCCGGTGCGCTGTACGGCCGCCCGGTACGGCGCGAGCCGACGCGCCGCCTGTTCGGCCTCGCGCGCACCGATGCGATCGATGACGGCGAACCGCTCCATGGCCCCGGACGGTCCGCGCCCGGCGCATTCCCCGTTCTCCACCAGCATCTGAATACCGCGCGAGGCGGCCAGTCGAGGCGCGTACCCGCACAGGTCGACGATGGTAACGCCTTCGAATCCGTTCTCCCGCAACGGATCTTCCTCGGCCTCCAGCAGTCCGCCGTCCACCACCAGCACGATCTGCACCAGATTCGGATTGGGCGGCTGATTGCGCGAATACCGCACCCGGTTGTACAGCAGCGGCGCGAGACTCGCGTGCGCCTCGCGAATGGACCCGAACACCATGCGCTCGCTGCCCACACCGTCCTGCGCGTCCGGATGCTGGCTGTGCGGCAGCCATTTCGCCCATTCCCATTCGCGGGCGGTGTCGGGTCCGCAGACGACGGCGATGAGTACCTGATCCGGCCCCTGGAACATGGCCAGCTGTACTAGCATTGCCCGCGTCATCTCGCGGGCCTGTGCCCGGTCTCCGGTGAGCTGCACGCTCGCGAAGCCCTTCACCGCGAGCGCGGTTGGCAGATCCGGAACCGTCGAATGGGTTCGGACGAAGCGCCTCAGCGACACCGCAGCTATCGGCTCCAGCTCCTCCACCGGACCGGTCTCCGGCGCCACCAGCCGGGTGGCAAGACGCTGGCCGCCGAGACCGATGCGGGCATGGCAGAAATCCTTGTCGCCGGGACGTCGCTCCCACATGCGCGTGGTCCCCGCGAGCATCCAGATGAGCCCGGGTTCGGGATGACTCCACTCGACCGCGGCGCGCTGCTGCGCGGCGGTCTCCTCGACATCGCGGCGCACCTGATCCAGATAGCGCAGATAGTCCTTGCGGTCCTCGTTCGCCTCCGCGGCCTTCTGCCCTTTACCGCCCTGACCGGCATACATGCCGACCATGGAGAAGACCATCATCATCGGGAACATCAGGCTCATGGGATTGCTCGCGAGACCGCTGCCCGAGGTGAACATGAGCACGACCATGCCCAGCATGCCGACGCCCATGACCACCGGCATGAGCTTGCCGAACAGGTTCGCCGGAATGTTGCGAGGAATCTCCGGCGGCGGCTGTAGCGTCACCTCACCGCCCGGTGAGCGCGGAATCTCCCGGCGTGGACGGCGCTGGAAACGGACGGTGCTCATCGCGTGCGGAATCCCCCATCCCGTGTCTGGAATTGCGGGCTCAGTGTACGACCGGCGACCTCGATGCCGTACAGTCTGGGCAGCATTTACGCATCTCAGTCGAGAAATACCGTCCGGCGCAGCACGTGTTCCCGCGCGCCGATGAGGACTCACAGAGCGCACCGACGTTTGGGGGCAGCAGCGTGACACAGCCGCGTAGTGGCCATCGGACCCAGCCGCGTAGTGGCCATCGGACCCAGCCGCGTAGTGGCCATCGGACCCAGCCGCGAGTCGAGGCCCGGTGACCCAGCAGCGCATGGACCATATCGATGACGCGCGCGGTCTGGTTCGTGCGCCCGATCTGGCCCGGGTCACACTGCTCGCCAAGCACACCCAGGTTGATATGGCCATCCCGGTGGATGTGCCGGTGGCACTGGTCATTCCCAGCGTGGTCGATATGGTCGCCCAGCACAGCCTCGCCAATGACTTCGACAACGACGGCGAACAGTTCGAACCGCACGAATGGGTGCTGGCCCGCATCGGCCGCCCGCCGCTCTCCAATTCGCTCAGCCTGGCCGAACAGGGCGTGCACGACGGTGAACTGCTCATGCTGGAGAGCGCCGAGCACACCGCGCCCACCCCGCTGTTCGACGACATCATGTACAACGTCGCCATCGCGGACGCCGATCATTTCCGCGGCTGGACACCGCGCACGGCCCGGCTGACCGGTTCGATCCTGGCCGTGCTGACCATGCTGACCGGCTGCCTCGGCCTGCTCGCCGCACCCGATGCCATCCCCGGCTGGGTGAGCGGCACGGTCGCGCTGTTCATCGCGGTCCTGCTGGTCATCTCCGGCATGGTGCTGAGCCGCATGTACTCCGACACCGCGAGCGCACTGGTGCTGGGCGGCTGCGCCCTACCCGCCGCGTTCAGCGCGGGCATGCTGTTCGTCCCCGATCATTACGGCTGGGCCAATCTGCTGCTCGGAGCCGTATTGACCGCTGCCACAGCGATTCTCGCGTGGCGGGTGAGCGGCGTCGGCCTCGGGGTGTTCATCGGCGCGACCACCCTCGCGGTCTACCTCATCCCGGCGAGCCTGGTCGGGCTGCTCGGCCATGTGCCCACCAAGGCCATCGGCGCGGGTGCGGCCGCCCTCGGCCTGGCCGGATTGTCCCTGGCCCCAAGGCTTTCCATGCTGCTGGCCAAACTGCCGCTGCCGCCGGTGCCCGCCCCCGGCACCCCGATCGACCCCACCGAGGACGATCCGGACGATCACCGCGCCCTGCCGACCATGGCCGCCCTGCGCGCCAAATCCCAGCGCGCACGCGAATATCTGGCCGGATTGGTCACCGCCACCACGCTGGTGACCGCGGCGGGGGCGCTCGCCGCGACCGATCCCGACGCGGACAACCGCTACTGGCCGGGTCTGGCACTCGCGCTGGTGTGCGCGGCCGTCCTCATGTTCCGCAGCCGCACCTACGCGGGCGCGGAACAGGCGGTGATCCTCATAGCGGGCGGTACGGCGATCCTGCTGATCCTGCTGGGCGGCGCGGCCTTCCTGATCCGCCAGCCGCTCACCGTCTTCGGCCTGGCACTGCTGATCCTGGTGGCCGCCCTGGTGCTCGGCATCATCGTCCCGCGCCGGCAGGCCACCCCGCCCATGCGCCGCGTGGTGGAACTCCTCGAATACGCCTTCGTCGCCGCCGTCGTCCCCCTGGTCTTCTGGGTGACCGGTCTCTACTCCCTGGTGCGCGGGCTGTGAGCGGATCGAATCGCCCTCGCGCGCATAGCGGCTACAAGTCGCGGGCAGCAAGCACGTGAACGTCAGGGTCTTCCGGGCGCGCGCGATACGCGTGGTCACCGCTGCGTCGGTGCTGGCGATCGCGGCGGGCCCGGTGGTGGATCCCGTTGCCGCACAGGCGGATCGGCCCCCGGCCATCAATCCCGGCCTGCTGCCACCGGGTGGTCCGGCCGCACCACCGGGCAAGACCGAGCATCCCGCGAATTCGCCCTGCATCAGCACCCAGGCGGGTGGTGACGGCCCCACGATTCCACCGACGCAGCGCGCCTTGGACCTCGACCACGCATGGCAATTCTCGCGTGGCGCCGGACAATTGGTCGCGGTCATCGATACCGGCGTCGCCCCGCACCCGCGCCTGCCCGGTCTCATCCCCGGCGGTGACTATGTCGCCAATGCCGGTGACGGCACCGAGGACTGCGATGCGCACGGCACCATCGTCGCCGGTCTCATCGCCGCGAATCAGCTTGCGGGAGAGGGCTTCGCGGGCGTCGCCCCGGAGGCCCGGATCATGACCATCCGGCAGACCAGCGCCATGTACCAGGCCGAGGGCGCGGGCCGGGACAAAGGCCCCGACGATATGCCGGACGGCTACGGCAAGATCTCCGCCCTGGCCTCGGCCATTCGCCGCGCCGCCGACGCCGGGGCCCGCGTCGTCAATATCTCCCTGGTCGCCTGTCCCACAACGGAACCCGAGAGCACCGAGATGGGCATGCTCGGCGCGGCCGTACAGTACGCGGCGGTCGACAAGGATGTCGTCATCGTGACGTCGGCGGGCAACACCGACACCTGCAAGGCCAGTAATCCGGGCTTCGATCCGCTGCATCCGAACGAGGATCTCTGGAATCACATCACCTCGTACGTGACCCCGGCCTGGTGGGACGAGTACGTGCTGTCGGTGGGCTCCATCGACGCGTTCGGCCAGCCGTCGAAATTCACCGTGCCCGGCCCCTGGGTCGGGGTGGCAGCGCCGGGCGAGGACGTCATTTCCCTCGACCCGCGCGGTCCGGGCCTCACCACCGCCAAGTTCACCAATCAGGGTCAGGTGAACCGTTACAGCGGAACGAGTTTCGCCGCACCCTATGTCTCCGGCGTCGCGGCGCTGCTGCGTTCCCGGTTCCCCGATATGCCCGCGCGCGAGATCATCAGGCGCATCGAAGCCACCGCACACGCACCGGGCGAGGGCTGGAATCCATATGTCGGCTACGGCGCGATCGACCCCATCGCCGCGCTCACCGCGGAAACGCCGAAAGACCTCCCGCCGAAACAGCCCAGCGCCGCCAAGGACCGGCAGCTGACCATTCCCGCCGCCGCGCCGAAGCCGGATAACACCGCCCGCGATGTGGCGCTCATCGGCACCGGAATCGTCTGCCTGCTGGGCATTCTCGGCTTCCTGGCCTCATTCCCGCTGCGCCGCCGTTTCGGCGTGCACTCCGACGACGCCTGAGCCCCTTCAGTTCTGCGTCTTGACCGGTTCCCCGGCGGGATTCGGATCCGGTGCGACCCCATCGTGCGCGACCATCGCGGCCTCGCGACTCAAGGTCGGCCCCGACGCGAGCAGTCCGACGATCGGCCACGGCGCGGGTTCCGGCCGCACCGATTCCGGGTCCATGCCGAGGGCTTTCGCGGCGTCGAGGTTCCGGATGCCGTAGCGCACACCGTAATCGGAGACGAAGAACAGGCTGTCCCGCCGCTGACTGTCCGGTTCCAGCCCGGTGGTCTGCACATAGGCCCCGGCACCGGGCTTCAGATAGAACGAATCCACTTCCGGCCCATTGCCATCGGCCTGTGCGAGCGGCACCGGCCGGGCGCGATCGGGAATCGGCACGGCATGGCCGGTGAGCACGGTCAGATCGGCATGCTTGCTGCCATCGGACTTGTCGGCGGCCCGAACCGGTTGCCAGGCAAGACAATCCACCGGCTGATCCTTGCCGTCGACGATTCCGGGAGCTTGGTCCGGATAGTCGGCGACCGGCAGCGCCGAGGACACCGGAGCTCCCGTGCGATCGGCCTGCGCGATGTGATCATCATCGGCCGTGGACCGGTAGGCATTGCGCACGATATCGGCGGTCAGCGGCGACACCGGTTGCAGACCATCGGCGAGCACCACGTAGTTCCGGCTGTCCGTGCGCACCCGCACCACATCGCCGATGCGATGGTCGCCGATCGAATAGTTCGGCGCGGCACCGGCATTCGCGATCTGCGGCGGCACGATGGGCAGCACCTCGGGAATCGCGTTGAGCAGACCCTCGCTGATCGGGCGCGGGGTGTGCCCGCGAATATCGAGGGCGTCCACCACCGCGCGATCATTCATATCCAACTGGGCGCGATGATTGTCGTAGATCAGATAGGTGTGATCGCGCCCCTGCACCAGCAGCGCCTTCCCCGACTCCAGCGCGGATGCCTTCTCACCGAGCACCGGATCACCGGCGAGCACCGAGGTGGTGAGGGTCCGGCTGCCGTCATTGGCGAGCACATCGCACACGGTCCAGCCCCGGCCATTGCTCTTGGCCTCGAAATTCAGCGTCGCGGGCGCGCCCGGAATACCGATGAGCTGCCCGCGCGGCTTCTTGCTCAGCTCCGATTCCCGCACCGTCGCCGGTTTGGCGGCCTCCCCCGCCGCCAGCCGCGCCGAGGCGAGGTTCAGCGCCGGATGCACCACATTGTCGATGACCACGTAGACCGCGCCGGTGTCCTTGCCGATGAGGATCTTGTTCGACCCGATCTTGTCCTGCGGCCGCAGCAGAGCAAGCACTCCGCAACCCGCGAGCGCGACGCACGCCAGGATGAGCCCGACGCTGAATGCCCGGCTCTGCGAGCGCATCGGGTCGTGCAGCATCCGCACGTCCCTGCGCACCAGGGCGTGTTCCATGCGGCGAACCAGAAAGCGATAGCCGCTGACCTGCCATCGCGTCGTCGGTTTTGAAGGCATAAAACTCCCCCGACCAGTGAATGCGTTCGCCGCACACAGTACAGTTCCCGGGAATCCGCATTCGCACTCGGCCACGCGCAGGACTCGGATCGGCGCGTCCGGGCCCGGCAGTTGGGGGACGACTATGGCTCGGACGGGCATGGTGAACCTGCTGGTCGCGGAGGTGACCGCGGTGGCCGTGCTGTGCGTCGCGGTGCTGTGCGGAACACCGTTCTGGATCGCGTTCGGGGTCGCCATAGCATTCGGACTGGTTTTGTTTTTACCACTTGGCAAACGACCAGTTTCCGAATGGATCGGCACCCGCCTGCGCTTTCGCGCCCGCCGCCCGCGCCCCGTCGCCGACCTCATCGACCACCGCGCCGCCGACGGCCGCTCCCTCGGAATCTTCCGGGACGGCAGCCGCGTGGTGGCCGTGGTCGAGATACTCCCGCCCCGGGGCGGATTGACCCGGCTCGATCGCGGCACGGTCCGCGCCGCACACCTGCTGCCGCTACCCGAACTCGCGAAAAGCCTTACCCAGCACGATATTCAGCTGGCGGGCATCGATATCGTCTCGCACGGTCACCGCAGCCGCTCCGGCACACCCGCAGGGGCCATCTACGAATCACTGATCGGCCCGCTGCCCGCCACCGCGCACCGCACGGTCTGGCTGGCCATCGCCTTCGATCCCCTGAACTGCCCGGACGCCGCCGCCCGGCGCGGCGGCGGACTGGACGGCGCCTGCCGCGCGGTCACCATCGCCACCCGGCGCATCCTGCGCACGCTCGAGGACGCCGACTGCCCCGCGCGCATTCTCACCGCGCCCGAAATCACCAGGGCCACACTGCAGATCACCGGCGGCAACGATCCGCGCGAACTCACCCAGCACTGGCGCTACGCCGAGCTCGGCAACAGCGTGAACATCGGCGCGGCGGTCGCCCCGGCCCGGCTGGATTCCGAACAGCTTGCGCGCCTGTGGATTCCACCCTCGCGCGGCACCACCGTCGCGGTCCGGCTGCGCCCCGGCAGTTCGGCGGAGACGGTGCGCATCGGCGCGGCCTGGCGGCTCACCGCACGCGAACTGCCGCAGGAGCAACTGCAACCGCACATGATCTCCATGAACGGCAGGCATCGCGAAGCCCTGCTCGGTCAACTTCCGCTCGCCGCACCGGGAATGGACGACACCGTGCCCACCCGGGAACGCGAGATCGCCGATATCGGGGCCGTCGAACTGCCCTCGGCGGGCTGCGGACAGCTGCTCGGCTCCGACGATGACGGCAATGGCGTCGCCGTCCGCCTTGTCGGACAGGGCATTTCGAGCGTCTACCTGGCGGGCGAACTGTATCTGGCGCAACAGCTGGTATTCCGCGCCCTGGCCATCGGCGAGAGCGTGCTGCTGCGCACCGAACGCCCGCACGTCTGGGAACAGCTGATCACCACCATCGGCAATCCGGAACGACTCACCCTGGCCGCCGACACCCACGAATCCGACGCCGGATTCACCGCCGTGCTGGTCGACGGCGTCCTCGCCCCCGCCCCGCACGCCGGGATCACCACCATCTACCTGGCCGGAGATCCGCTGGGCTGGCCGGGCGCCCGCCCCGACCTGTCCATCACCCAACCCGGTGCGGGCGGCAACCGCATCACGCTGCGCACCGGAGCCACCCGCGTGGAACTGACCCTGGTCTCCATCCCCCGCGAATCCACCTACATAGGACAGCCCCGCGCGGCGGCGCTGTCCGGCTGATCGCACACGGGACAGCCGGGACGCTGTCGGCGACGCAATCAGCCGAGCCGATCAGCCCGGGTACGGGTCGGTGGCGCGGGCGTCGCGCAAAGTCCGGCCCCACCAGCCGAGTTGGCGCAGCATACGGGCAGCCGCGTCGATGGCGGCACCGTCCCGCGTCTCCCCCGCCGCATCGAATTTCCGCTTGGCTTCGTGGAAGCTCACCGTCTCGCGAATGGAGACCATATGGATCTCGGCAACCACCTGCCGCAGTTGCTCGACCGCGCGCAATCCGCCGGAAAGCCCGCCGTAGCTGACGAATCCGATCGGCTTGGCCCGCCATTCCCGCTTGGCGGTATCGAGCGCGGTCTTCAGCGAGGCCGGATACCCGTGGTTGTACTCCGAGGTGACCACCGCGAAAGCGTCTGCGGCGGCGATCCTTTCGCAGTACTCCCGGGATTCGCCGGTCTCGCTCAAATCCAGCGGCAGCGGCGTATCGAGCAGATCGAGCACGCCCACCTCGAACTGCCCGTCCGCCCGCGCCGCGCGCAGGAACCAGTCCGCGACCACGGGTGCGAACCGCTGCGGTCGCACACTGGCCACGATTACCTCAAGCCGCAGTGGAGTGCTCACCCGCCGAGCCTAAGCCCCGGCCATCGGGAACCGCGCTAGCGCTCGGCCGCCGCCGTGGCATATCCGGCCAGCCCGACCCCGGGACCGGTGCGGGCGCTGAATTCCAAGGCGTGCCGGGCCCGTTCGGGATTCGCGACCAGATGCCGGATATCGGTGATCCGATACTGTCCGGACACCACCGGGGACGGACCGTCGAGGGCCTTGGCCATGGTGGACGCCACCTCCCACAGCGTGAGCGGTTGTCCCGAGGCGATATTCAACGGCACGAATCCGGCCAGCCGCCGTTGCACCGCCGCCACCGTGGCGGCGGCGACATCGCGGACGTGCACGAAATCCCTTACCTGCCCGCCGTCCTCGAACACCTTGGGCGACCGCCCCGCCAGCAGTTCGGCCCGGAAGCGCGCCACCACACCGGTTTCCGCCGAGCGCAGCGTCCGCGCGGTATCGGCCGGTTCCCCGTACACGTGGTGATAGCGCAGTACGGTGGCCGCCGAACCGGTGCTGGCGACCCAGGCCAGCGCGTAATGCTCCTGCGCGACTTTGCTTGCGGCGTAAGCGCTCCGGGGCCGCAGCGGCGCGTCCTCGCCCAGCGACTCCCAGGTCAGCAGATCCCCGGTGCGCGGTGCGCGGTGGTCGAACAGGCCGCGATCGAGATCCGCCCGCCGCCGCAGTCCCGGGAAGAACGGCCCCTGCCGCCCGGCCCGATACCGCCCCTCGCCGTAGACCGCGACCGATGATCCCAGCACCAGCCGCCGCACCCCGGCCCGCTCCATCGCCGCGAGCAGCACCGCCGTCCCGGCGTCATTGTGGGTGGCGTAGATGGCGGCCCGCTGCATCTCCATCGGCCCGCGCGCGGGCTCACGCGCGGGCTCCACCGGCCCGCGCACACAGGGTCCGGCCCCGTGCCCGGCATCCTCCCGGCGTCCCGCCGAAGTCTGCACGCGCCCACCGGATTCCATCCCCGCGGCGGCCCGCAGCGCGCCGCCGTCGCGGCCGTCAAGCGGCCGGATCAGCTTGCGCCCGTCCTCGGGCACATCGGCGCGCTCGGCCGCCGTATGCGGCGGCACCCAGCGCCCCGGGCCCGGACCGGGCAGATCCGGAATCGGCACCGCGGCGGCCAGATGGCACACCACGTCGACACCGCGCAACAGCGGTTCGAGCGCATCCGGATTGCGAATATCGACGCGCGAAACGCCTTCGGGGACAGTGGGATCGAAACCGTGGACGGAGTCGAGCAGGGTGTCGATGGCGATCACCTCGTGCCCGGCTGCGGTGAGGGCGCGCCGCACATGGGAGCCGATATAGCCGGCCGCGCCGGTCAGCAGTACTCGCGTCCGGTCGGCCTGGGGTCCGCCTTCGCTCATGGCCCCAGCCTAGGCGACCGCGGCGCGGGGGTGAGGGGCGGAAAAGCCAAGGCCCGGTCCGACACTGCGAACCGGGCCGATGAGCTGGGGTTCTGCCTACGGCAACTCGAACGGGAGCTGCACGCCCGTGCCAGTGAGCACGCGGCACGCAGCGCAGGTGTCATCGCCCTCGACGGCGGCGATGGCCCGCGCCACCAGTGCCTTGAACGGCACCAGATTGCGCTCGAACTCGGCGAACACGTCGACCGCGCTGACGCCGTGCCCGGATTCCACGCCCGCGTCCAGATCGGTCACGAGAGCGATTGCGGAGTAGCACATTTCGAGTTCCCGGGCGAGTACGGCCTCCGGATGCCCGGTCATATTGACCAGCTCCCAGCCCAGCCCGGCGAACCACTGGCTCTCCGCGCGCGTGGAGAAGCGCGGCCCCTGCACCACGACCATGGTGCCGTGATCCTTCAGCGGCAACTCGGTCCCGGCCGCCGAGATGGCGGCGGTGCGCAGCTCACCGCAGTACGGGTCGGCGAAGGACACGTGCACGCCGCCCGCGTCGTAGAAGGTCTGATCGCGCCCGGAGGTGCGATCGACCAGCTGATCCGGCACCGCCACGGTGCCCGGCCCCCAATCGGCGCGCAGGCTGCCCACCGCACAGGGCCCGAAGATCCGGCGCACGCCGAGGGTGCGCAGCGCCCACATATTGGCGCGGTAGGGCACGGTGTGCGGCGAGTACTCGTGCTTGCGCCCGTGTCGCGGCAGGAAGGCGACCGAACGCCCTTCCACCTGTCCGATGGTGATGGGCGCACTGGGTGCGCCGTAGGGCGTCTCGAGCTCCACCGTGGTCGCATCGTCGCCGAAGAAGTCGTAGAACCCGCTGCCGCCGATAATGGCCAGCGTGGCCCGAGGATCCGAACTCATGCGGGCAATTCTCGCGCATGCGCGCATGAGTGGTGCTACCGGATCGGAGCATGTACCCTAGGGGGGTATTGATGCCGGGAGTGAGGAAATCGTCGGTGACCAGCGAACAGACCGCCACAACCGAATCCGTCGACGCACCCGCAGCCGACGCATCCCACCACGACCACGGCTCGCACGGCTACATCACCGCCAAGGACGACTACCTCAAGCGCCTGCGCCGCATCGAGGGCCAGGCCCGCGGCCTGCAGCGCATGGTGGAAGAGGAAAAGTACTGCATCGACATCCTCACCCAGGTGTCGGCCATGACCAAGGCGCTGCAGGCGGTGGCCATGGGCCTGCTCGAGGATCACATCAGCCACTGCGTGGTGGACGCCGCCGTCGCGGGCGGCCCGGAAGCCGAGGCCAAGATCAAGGAAGCCACCGACGCCATCGCCCGCCTGGTGCGCTCCTGAGCTACGCCGATTGCGCCCGGAATTCGCTCGGGGTCATCCCCATTTCCTGACGGAAGACGCGATAGAAGTTGCGTTCGTCGGCGAATCCGGCCGCACCGGCGATCGTGGCCAGCGAGCGGGAGCCCGGCTCGCGGAGCAGGTTCCGCGCGTGCTCGAGCCGGGTGCGGCGCACCAGCGCGCCGAAGCCGCCGAATTGCTCACAGGCGCGATAGAGCGATCGCCGGGACAGACCGCAGGCGTGCGCCACCTCCTCGACCGTCATGGCCGGATCGGCGTGATGATCCCGGACGTATGCCGCGATCACCTCGTGTATCAGCGCCGGACTGTTCCGCGCGTATCCGGCGTCACCGGCGATGAGCGAGAGCGCCCCGGCGAGTAGTTCGAAGCCGTGCCCGGCCAGCAATTCCGCGGCGGGGTCGGCCTCGGCGCCCAATTCGGCGAGACCGCACAGGAATTCGGCCACCACCGCGAGGGTGCCGCGCACCGCTATGGGCGTGGCCATCGGCAGGTCGGCGGGCGCCAGGCCGGTGCTCGCCAGCAACCGATCCAGCGGGATGCGCAGCATGACCGATTCGGCCTCCGCCGCGTGCGCACCGGCGAAGGGGCGGCTGGTGTCGATCAGCACCAGCGAGCCCGGCCCCCAGTCGGCCCGGCGGCCACCCTGTTCCATCCGCGCTCGACCGGTCCGCTGAATGCTGACCAGCAGGTAGTCCTGATCGGAGCGGGCGATGTGCCGGCGCGTTCGCGCGATGCGCTGCGTAGTCGCGCCGATGACGGCGGCGCCGAACTGTTCGAACTGGGTGTCGGCGATATGGGCGCGAAACTGCCCGGGCGGCAGCCCGTTTGCCCCACCGTCGGCCGGTGTCACCGAGAGTGGTACGAACGCGGCGGTGACCAGTGCTTCCCATTTTTCGAAGGCCAGTTGCGGTGAGGTGTCTGTACCCGAGCGCACGATGGCCGATACCGAGTGACTCACCTTTCCGATCTTCGCATCGAATGACTAGACAGACCATTCGGTTCGCAGATTGCCCGTCAGCAGGCGGCCAAACCGCCCGGCCCCGAACCGAGCATGAGCGGTACCGCCCAGCGATCCGCACCCAGCCGACGCGGCGTCGCCGTGCGCGCGGCCTGCTGCCCCCGCCGCATGCGCGGCCGCGCCGCCAGATCCACCTCGCGCCGATCCGGTGCGGCCGAACCGATCTCCAGATCCGCGTACAGGATCCCCTCCGCGCCCACGGCGAGCGGCGGAACCACCTCGGCCCCACCCGCGGCGTAGATCCGCGCCTGCCCGCTGCTCCGGACGCCCTGCGGCCCTCGACGATCCCAGGCCGCCGCGCCGACCACCGCGCACGGCGCCACCACGTAGGCGTTCGCCTCCAGCGCGTACATGCGGCTCACGGTCGCGGGCGAATCCGGGCCGGGCGCCTCACCTTCCGGATTTCCCGGCCAGGCCGCGATATGAATCTGCTCCTCATCGGCGCGCAGCGCCCGGGTCAGCAGCGGCCGCTGATTCTCCTGTCCGGAGAGCGCGCCCACCTTCCCGATCACACCGTGCCGCACCGCCGGGAGATTCGGTGTGCCGGAAGCGAATACCTTGCGTTCAATCGGATTGAGCCCGGCTTTTCGCCGCACCGAAACGATCTCGCCGTTCTCGTCGATAACAGCCTGTGCCATATAGATTCGACGATCCTGTCGTTCCCCGAATCCGAGTACCACGTGTATGCCGTGATCCCTTGCCGCGCCGGTGATTCGACGCATTTCCGCGCCGTCACGAGTCATCGAATTCTCGCGGCAGCGGGTCGAATATTCGACGTTCCACTGATTGGAATCCACCCAGCGCCACCATGGATAACCGGGTAGGAAGGTCTCCGGGAATGCGACCAGGCGAGCGCCCGACGCGGCAGCGGCGCCGATCAGTTCGACAACCTGCTCCACTCCCTCCGATAACCGCAGCCATTTCGGCTCGGCCTGGATCGCCGCCACTCGCACAGTCTTTCTCATCCCATTTCCCTCATGGAATGGATGCTTGCGGAATGGCGACACAGCACGCCATGGCCGAGTGTGCCGCTTTACCGACTGTTCATGCCACTGCGGTGTTTATAGCAATAAACAGTTCAAGGCAATGTACGGAATGCTCCGGGGGTAGTACCCATTTCGGTGCGGAACGAACGATAGAAGCTGCGCTCGGTCAGGAAACCCGAAGCCTTCGCCACCGCGGACAGCGGCAACTGCGGTGCGGTGCGCAACAACTCACAGGAACGCTCGATGCGCATACGCCGCAACACCGCCCCCGGACCGCCCTCGAACTCACCGAACACGCGATACAGAGTACGCCGCGACATTCGGCAACCTTCCGCGATTCGATCGACTCCGAGATCCGGATCCGCGCAGTTCTCGCGCATGAAACTCAACACCCGCTGCCGATTCAGCGCATCGGCGGACTGATCCCGCGGCGCACCGCCCGAGGCCGCCACCACCGCCGCGGCCAGCAGATCCATTCCGGGCTCGGCCAGCAGCGCCGCACCACCCGGATCATCGCGCCGCAATCGGGCCACACTCCGGAAGAATTGCGCGACCACGCCCGGCGCGCTTTCCCTCGAAAAGTGCTTCGCGGTAGGCACTTCCGCGCCCATCACACCGTAACGCTCGCGCAGCTTGCTCATCGGCACCTGTAGTACGACCTGTTCCCACTCCTGATCGAATTCCCAGTCATAGGGCCGCGAGGTGTTGTAGAACACGATGCCCCCGGGCCCGACTTCCGCGACTCGATCGTCCTGACGTAACCGCGCACTACCGGAAAGCGGAATGCTCGCCAGCAAGAACTCGTCCTCGGTGCGAGCGATCAGCGAACCGGTGCGGTGGATCAACTGCGGCGTCGACCCGACCACGGTCAGCTCCATATCGCCATATCGGGCGTGCTCGATATGCCCGCGAAACAGGCCGGTGGGCATGGGCGAAACCGCAAGTGGCACATAGGCCGCACTCACATGCGCTTCCCAGCGCTCGAACGCCTCCACCGTCGACGCATCCGATCCGGACCGCACCTCGACCCGATTGACTTGCTCAGACCGCTCCACTCCCCATCCCTCGACACATTCGACGGCCGCTGTCCGGCCGAATACCGGGCAGTGTCCCAGATCCACCAATACACGGCCAACAACCGAAAATCACTGCGGCCGTTGATCAGCCGATTTCCCACGGCACTCGGGGAAAACGCCGACGCCCACTCGGAGCGAATGCTAGGCCGCGGACTCGCAACTCAGATCCAACTCCAGGTCCGCGTACAGGATTCCCTGTTCATGTCCACTGAGCGGAGCCGCCAACTCGGTGCCCCCCGGCGCGTAAATTCGCGAATGCCCGCCCGGCCCCCGCACCAGCTGTTTCGCGGGTTCCGTTCCGCCGCGCCGACTTTCGCTGCCCGCCACATCCATCACCGAACAGGCCGCGATCACATTCAGATTGCCGACCACCGCGTACCAGAGCGTGGCGGCATTGTTCACCCGCACACCCCAGTCCACATCCCGCGCGATGATGAAACCGGGCCAGGACACGATATGCAGCTGCGCGCCGGTGCGTTCCAGCTCGCGGCGCGCGGGCAGATGCAACTGCTCGGACCCGCCCTGCACGCCGATCCGCCCGATATCGGTGCGGAACACATACGGGTCGGTGATCTCGCCGCAGCGGAAGATCCGATGCTCCAGCGGCGTCAGCTCCGGCTTGCGCCGCACCCCGGCCAGCACGCCCCGATCATCGATCAGGCACTGCGACATGTACAGCGAGCTTCCGCAGCGTTCACTGAACCCGAGCAGCACGTGGATGCGATGCCGGCGCGCGGCATCGGCGATGCGGCGGAACTCGGTGCGGCCCACGGTCAGCGAATTGGTCCGATAGCGCGCGAAGAAACCCTGCCCCCAACTCACCGAATCGAGCCACAGCCACCACGGATAACCGGGCAGGAAGGTCTCCGGGAAAGCGACCAGCCGTGCACCGCCGGCCGCCGCCGCCTCGATGAGTTCGATGGCCTGCTGGACGCCCGCCCGCAGGTCCAGCCACCGCGGTTCGGCTTGGACGGCTGCAACACGCACCTTCGTCGGCACCTCGGCTCCCTTCGACACGATGGGGATGATCTGTGCCATCACCCTTCGCCGAACGGCTGCCCGGTACAGCGACATCCCGTGCCGAGCTACCGACGTGGTGTGCCTGGGTCCAATTGGGCGCGGAATTGCCCGGGCGTCTGCCCGGTCTCATCGCGGAACGCGCGATAGAAATGCCGATCGGTGGCGAAACCGGACGCCGCCGCGATCGCGGCCAGCGGCCGATTCGGATCGGCGCGCAGCAGACGGCGGGCATGTTCGACCCGCATGCGCCGCACCAGCGCCGCCGGACCGCCGAACCCCTCGCACAGCCGATACAGCGTGCGCCGCGACACCAGGCAGGCGTGCGCCACCTCGTCCACGGTGAGCTCGGGATCGGTATAGCGCTTGCGGAGGTAGGCCAGCACCTGCTGGCGCGTGTACAGCGAATCCGAGGGGGCGGGCGAATTGCGCCCGGTGGCCAGCAGCACCGCGGAGGACAGCATGCCGGCGATCTCCGAATCCAGCACCGTTGCGGCCCTGGAGGTCTCATCGGGCGCGAGTTCGGCCAGCCCGCGGAAGAACCCGGCCACCACGCCGAGCGCACCGGTGGTCGGCAATGGCGTGGCGATCGGCAGTTCGTCACGCACCAGCCCGGCGTGCTCGAGCACCAGATGCATGGGGGCGCGCACGATCGCCGATACCGAATTCTCGGTGGTGCGACTCTCGATCGGGCGGGCGCTGTCGAAGAAGACGATGGACCCGGCGGGCGTATCGGCCACCCGGCCGTTCTGCTCGGTCCAGTTCGAGCCTTCCACAACGATATTCACCAGCAGGAACTCCGCGGTGGCCTGTTCGACCTGACGACGGGTGCGCATAACCCGCTGCGCGCTGGCGGACATGAGGGTGAAACTGGAGCGATCGAACTGGGTCGTACTGACCCTGCCGTGCCAATGTCCGGTGGCCAGCGGCTCGATCGTGGAGGGCAGCACAGCATCGGAGACGAGTGCCTCCCACTGCTCGAATGCCTGGCGAGCCGAGGTTTCCGTACCGGAGCAGACCTCGGCGCTGGCGGTTGCCGCGTTTCCCACCCCAGCATCATCCCATCCCCCGGGCACCAGCAAACATGTATTGAACCTGTTCGAACCCGGCGAAACGGACCAGTTACCGGAGAATTCCAGGCAGTTACCAGAGAATTCCGGGCAGTACGCCGCCCGGTCGTCGGCGGCTCGACAACGACCGGACGGCGTCTCCGCATCGCATGACCCGACCCGTCGGCATCATCGGCGACTGCCAGCGCAAAGAGGTCGAGCGCTACGTGCAGGCAACGCATCGCCTCGGGGCACAATCGTGACGAGGAGACCGCCGGTGCACGGGGTCAGCGATTTGGCTACAGGGCTACCCCCGGCGCGAACCGGGTGCCCCACAAGTATTCACACCGGTAGCCACACTGTGACTGCCCATCGGTGCCAAGTCACTGACCATTGACGTCAGTCCCGTTCGGCACACATCGCGCACAATGCATCGCGCCGGAACGGCATCGGGCTGCGCGCCCGCGAATCACGCGTGCACGGTGCGGAATTCGCCCGGCGTCATTCCGATTTCGCGTTTGAAGGCGCGATAGAACTGCCGCTCGGAGACGAATCCGGCGGCCCGCGCGATGGAGAGCAACGGCCGGGTCGGATCGGTCCGGATCAATGCCAGCGCGCGCTCGATTCGCATGCGGCGCAACATCGCCGCCAGCCCGTCCTCACCATTCTCGAACAGCCGATACAGCGTGCGCCGCGATACCGAACAGGCCGCCGCCACCCGGTCCACCGTGAGCCCCGGATCGGCATAGTGTTGCTGGATATACGCCATCGCCTGCTGTTTGGTGAGCGCCTGCATCGGCTCGTCATGCGGTGCGGCACCGGCCGCCAACTGCACCACCGAGGCCAGCAAACCCGTACCGTGCCGCGCCAGCACCGAGGCCTGTTCGGGCGCGGTGTGCTGCAATTGCGCGAGGCCGCAGAAGAATCGGCCGACGATGCCCGCCGCACCCTCCGGCGGAAAGCGCACCGCCGTCGGCAATCGGTCCGAGGCGACGCCGGACGCGCTCACCACCTGCGATAGCGGCACCTGCACCGCCACCACACCCCAGCTCTGCTCGAAATGCGCGGTGAACGGGCGCGAGCTGACGTATAGCAGCAGTCCGCCGTCGGCCATTTCGCCGACCCGGCCGTCCTGTTCCAGCCAGCCGCGACCGTGCGTGGTCACGCTGGCGAACAGGATGGGTTCGTCCGGTTCGTGGATCAGCCGCGGAATGCGGGTGATGTGCTGACCGCTCGCATCGACCGTCGAGACATCCAGATCATCGAACCGGGACTGCACTATTCGGGCCCGGAAGTCGCCGGATCGCACCGGCGTCACCACCAGGGGCACGTACGCCTGTGCCACCGCTGCCTCCCACTGCTCGAAGGTCTCCTGTTCGGAAACCTCCGGCATGGACCGCACCTCCACCACTGCGGGCTCCGGGCCGCTCATTGGCCGATTGTCGCACCATTGGGCGGGCGGAAAGTCGAAATCCCTTCATAACTTCCAACTTTCGGGCTACGTGCCCGAATTCACCGGTGTGTCCCGACTGCCGAGTGTCGGATGGCGCGTGGAAGAACCCCGCGCTTTGCGAGTTGCACTACGAATCCTCACGGCGGAGTTGAGGATTCGCGGCGACCGCCGGTTTCGACGCCGACGCCCCGCAATCTTCCTCCGAATCCGGGAAAATCACGAATCCCGCTCCGCTATAGGCGAATTCGAGTCCAGTATGACTCAATCACCACAGCATCCGGAAGAATCGGGCACAGTTCGCATTTCGCGGGTCTCCGCATTGCGCGCGGCCAGGTCCGAATCATCCGGATAATCCACCGCGATGAGACTCAAACCGTGCGCGGGCGCGACGGTGACCGCACTGGCGCGCTCGCGCTCGTTCAGCAATCCGCCGACCCATTCCGGGGTGCGCCTGCCCTCGCCGACCGCGAGCACCGCACCGACCAGACTGCGCACCATGGACCAGCAGAAGGCGTCCGCGGAGACATACGCGGTGAGCGATTCACCCTCGCGCTCCCAGTCGAAGCGCTGCAATTCCCGAATGGTGGTCGCGCCCTCCCGGCGCTTGCAGAAGGCCGCGAAATCGTGCAGCCCCAGCAGCTTTCGCGAGGCGGCCGCCATGGCCTCCAGATCGACGCCGGGGCGGCACGGCACGATATGCCTGGCCCGCAATGGATCCGCGCCGTACGGGGCGGTGGTGAGGCGATACGCGTAATGCCGCCGGATGGCGGAGAACCGGGCGTCGAACTCCGGCGGTACCAGCCGAACATCCTTGACCCGCACATCTTTCGGCAGGAATCGCGCCAGCCGGTGCACCAGCCGCGGACCGTCCACCTCACCGTGCGTATCGAAATGCGCGACCTGCCCCTCGGCGTGCACACCGGCGTCGGTGCGTCCGGCCACGGTCAGCTGGATCGGCTCGCGCCGCACCTTGCTCAGCGCCTCCTCCAGGGTGCCCTGCACGGTGCGCAGACCGGGCTGGCGGGCCCAGCCGGTGAAGTCGGTGCCGTCATAGCCGATGTCGAGCCGTACCCGAACCGAAACCGGCTCCGGCGCCTGATCCTCCACGGTCACAGCGATCTCCTGGTTAACATGAAGGAAGCCCGCCGACCCGGAGGGGACGGCGGGCTTCCTCATGGAATGAGACGGAAGACTAGTCTTCCTTCTTCTCCTCGGCAGCGGCCTCGGCCGGAGCGTCGGCGACGACCTCGGCGGCGGTCTCCTCGGCCGGAGCCTCGGCGACCGGGGTCTCGGCCTGCTGCGAAGCCGCGACGCGACGGGCACGATCGGCCTCGTTGGTCACGGTCTTCTCGCGAACCAGCTCGATGATCGCCATCGGAGCGTTGTCACCCTTGCGCGGGATGGTCTTGATGATGCGGGTGTAGCCACCCTCGCGACCCTCGAACGACGGGCCGATGTCCGCGAACAGCGAGTGCACGACGTCCTTGTTGCGGATCACCTTCATCACCTCGCGACGGTCGGCAAGGGAGCCGGCCTTCGCCTTGGTGACAAGCTTCTCGGCATAGGGGCGCAGCGCCTTGGCCTTGGACTCGGTGGTCTTGATGCGACCGTGCTCGAAGAGCGCCGTGGCCAGGTTGGCGAAGATCGCCTTCTGGTGCGACGCCGACCCGCCGAAGCGGGCACCCTTCTTGGGCTTGGGCATTGGAATCTCCTGTGTCTAAGACCGCCGGGGCGCCCGCCCCATACGGCCTAAAGCTGTTCGGTCTCGGCGTAGTCCTGCTCGCCGCTGTCGGTGTCGCTGAACGAACCGCTGTCGCTCCAGGTGCCGCTCGCCGCGTCGTAACCGACGACGGAGGACGGATCGAAGGAGGCCGGGGAGTCCTTGAGGGACAGACCAAGCGAATGCAGCTTGACCTTGACCTCGTCGATGGACTTCTGGCCGAAGTTGCGGATATCCAGCAGATCGGACTCGGTGCGGGCAACCAGCTCGCCGACGGTGTGCACACCCTCGCGCTTGAGGCAGTTGTAGGACCGCACGGTCAGGTCCAGGTCCTCGATCGGCAGACCGAACGAAGCGATGTGATCCGCTTCGGCCGGGCTCGGGCCGATCTCGATGCCCTCGGCCTCGACGTTCAGCTCGCGAGCGAGACCGAACAGTTCGACCAGAGTCTTACCCGCCGACGCCAGCGCATCCCGAGCGGAAATCGAGTTCTTGGTCTCGACATCCAGGATGAGCCGGTCGAAGTCGGTGCGCTGCTCGACACGAGTCGCCTCGACCTTGTAGGTCACCTTGAGAACCGGCGAGTAGATCGAATCCACCGGAATCCGGCCGATTTCCGCACCCGACGCCTTGTTCTGCACGGCAGGAACGTAGCCGCGACCGCGCTCGACAACGAGCTCGATCTCCAGCTTGCCCTTGTCGTTCAGGGTCGCGATGTGCATGTCCGGGTTGTGCACGGTCACGCCGGCCGGGGGAACGATGTCCCCACCGGTGACCGAGCCCGGGCCCTGCTTGCGGACGTACATGGTGACCGGCTCGTCCTCTTCGGACGAGACAACCAGGCCCTTGAGGTTCAGGATGATGTCGGTGACATCTTCCTTCACGCCCGGAACCGTGGTGAACTCGTGCAGCACGCCGTCGATACGAATGCTCGTAACGGCAGCCCCCGGGATCGAGGACAGCAGCGTGCGGCGCAGCGAGTTACCGAGGGTGTAACCGAAACCCGGCTCCAGCGGTTCGATGGTGAACCGCGACCGGTTCTCGGACACAACCTCTTCGGTCAGTGTCGGTCGCTGTGAAATCAGCATGGATTTCTCCTCCTTCGAGCGTCCGCTATTTGACGCTCACGACTGGAAAATGTTGCTGCCCTGAACAATTCAGGGCACCAACCAGCGATGCGCTGAGCGCACCTCATTACTTCGAGTAGAACTCGACGATCAGCTGTTCCTGCAGCGGAACATCGATCTGCGCACGCTCGGGGAGCTGGTGCACCAGAATGCGAAGACGGCCGGGAACGACCTGGAGCCAACCCGGAACCGGGCGGTCACCAACGGTTTCGCGCGCAACCTGGAAAGGCAGCGTGCCCAGCGACTTCTCCTTGACATCGATGATGTCGTACTGGGAAACCTGGAAGCTGGGGACGTCGACCTTCACGCCGTTGACCACGAGGTGGCCGTGGCTGACGAGCTGACGAGCCTGACGACGGGTACGGGCCAGACCGGCGCGGTACACGACGTTGTCCAGACGGGTCTCGAGCAGACGCAGCAGGTTGTCGCCGGTCTTACCCTTCTGGCGGTTCGCCTCTTCGTAGTAGCGGCGGAACTGCTTCTCCATGACGCCGTACGAGAAGCGAGCCTTCTGCTTCTCCTGCAGCTGCATGAGGTACTCGGATTCCTTGATCCGCGCGCGGCCGTGCTGGCCGGGCGGGTAAGGACGACGCTCGAACGCCTGGTCGCCTCCAACGAGGTCAACACGAAGGCGACGCGACTTGCGGGTGATGGGGCCTGTATAACGAGCCATGATTCTCTACCTTTTCCTTCCCGCTTAGACGCGACGCCGCTTGGGCGGACGGCAGCCGTTGTGCGGCTGCGGGGTGACATCGGAGATCGTGCCGACCTCGAGGCCGGCGGCCTGGAGGGAACGGATCGCGGTCTCGCGGCCCGAGCCCGGGCCCTTCACGAACACGTCGACCTTCTTGACGCCGTGCTCCTGCGCCTTGCGGGCAGCGTTCTCGGCGGCGAGCTGCGCGGCGAACGGGGTCGACTTACGCGAGCCCTTGAAGCCGACGTGGCCCGAGGACGCCCAAGAGATGACGTTGCCGGACGGGTCGGTGATCGACACGATGGTGTTGTTGAACGTGCTCTTGATGTGCGCGTGGCCGTGCGGGACGTTCTTCTTATCCCGGCGACGCGACTTCTGAGTCTTCTTCGGACCCGAGGTCCTGCTCTTCGGAGGCATGCGCTATCCCTACTTCTTCTTGCCGGCGACGGTCTTCTTCGGACCCTTGCGCGTGCGGGCATTGGTCTTGGTCCGCTGGCCGCGCACAGGCAGGCCACGACGGTGACGCAGGCCCTGGTAGCAGCCGATCTCGATCTTGCGACGGATGTCGGCCTGAACCTCGCGGCGCAGGTCGCCTTCCACCTTCAGAGCGGAGCTTTCGATGTAGTCACGCAGAACCGTGACCTGCTCATCGGTGAGGTCCTTGGAACGGATGTCACCGGAGACACCGGTGGCTTCCAGGATCTCCTTGGCGCGGGTGCGACCAATGCCGAAGATGTAAGTCAGCGCGATCTCCATGCGCTTTTCGCGCGGAAGATCGACGCCCATCAGACGTGCCATGTGGCATTTCCTTAATGGTTGCGGAGGTCTGCTCCCTGGCCGTCCCCTCGTAATGGGGCCCCGGCCTCCGTACCGGGGGAAGGCCGCCATCCGCCCTCTACAGGGCTCGACAACGGCGACTGGCGTTGGGAGTTACTTCTGTGTTGCTGCCAATCCGAATCGCGTTCGGTGCTTGGCTGGTGAGCGACCGGGGTTGCCCCCGGCGATCACGGCGCTGAGCGTCTTACGACGATCAGCGGCGAGATCAGCCCTGACGCTGCTTGTGGCGCAGGTTCTCGCAGATCACCATGACCCGACCGTGACGGCGGATCACCTTGCACTTCTCGCAGATCGGCTTGACGCTGGGGTTGACCTTCACGTCAGATCCAATCTGGTTCCGTGTGCTCACTGGCCGTGAACACAGTTTTTCCCCGGCCTAATGGCCGGGGAAGACCCGGAGCGGAAAAGCTCCGGAAGCCTCTTATGCCCGGTTAGGGGCAAATCACTTGTAGCGGTAGACGATCCGACCGCGGGTCAAGTCGTAGGGCGACAGCTCCACGACGACGCGATCCTCGGGCAGAATGCGGATGTAGTGCTGCCGCATCTTGCCGCTGATGTGCGCGAGAACCTTGTGACCGTTCTCCAGCTCAATCCGGAACATCGCGTTGGGCAATGGTTCGATAACCCGGCCCTCGACCTCGATGGCCCCTTCCTTCTTCGCCATATCCTCCGCGATCCCGTTTCAGGCTGAACCTGGTTGGTTCAACTCATCACGTCTTTCAGCCTCTGTAGTTAGTCGTGCACTACATGCGACCGGGTGCGATACTCGCTGAGCGTCGCTCATCCGCACGGAATGTGGACATGCCACAACCAGCAGGTAGGTGCACCGCCGACCAATGCTACCCGCTGCGTCAGATGCGGCCAAATACGCCCTGCTCGGGGTGGGCTGGAACACGCTCGGCCCAGGGTTGGGAAGCACAGGACGGGGCAGTCTGTATCGGTTACCGCCAAGCTGGGTGGGTGCGAGCTCGCGCAGGCCCGAGCACGGCACGGCGAGAGATCGCTAAACTACGGCCTGTCCTGCCAGACCGCGCAACACACGGGGGTTGATGTGAGCCGCAATAACGACGGGCTCCCCATGCTTCCGCCATGGCTGTCCGAGAGCGATGTCTCCCAATCCGGCTACGAAGCCCCCGTGGAGAACCTCCCGCACGACGACCTCATCCCCGAGGAGAAGTCGCCCCGCCGCCTCTTCGGCCGTCGCAAATCCCGCAAGGACAGCACCCCGGAAACCGACCCGGCTCCCACCCGCCAGCCCTGGTCCACCTCCGACCCGCACCTCCCCGCACCCCCCATCACCCCCGAACTCGACTCCCCGGGCAACGGCAACGGCCGCTTCACCACCCCGCCGAACCCTCAGCGCGACAACCACTCCCCGGCCCCGGACGCCCAGCACCGCACCCCCGCCGAACAGCGTGGACCGTCGCCCCAGTCGGCGCGCGAGTCGAACCCCACCACCCCCGGCACCGATCTGCCCGCCCGCCCGAACAACGGCGCGGCCCCGGATCAACAGCCCCCGGGCGCACGCTTCTCCGCCCCACCCGCCCCCGACTCCCATCGCGGCGCACCCCAGCCGTCTTTCGGACGACCCCGCCAGTCGACCCCGCTCCCCCCACCCCCGCACAGCGCACCCCCCATCCCCGATGCGCCCCACCAGCATTCGCCCGCCCCGGCGCAGCCGACCTCACCCGCCGCCAACGCCGTACCGGCGCGGCCCGGTCTCCCGGATTCGCCGCCGCAGAGCGCCCAGCCCGGCACCCAGGTACCCACGCAGCAGTCCGATTCGCCCGCACCGCAAGAGCCGAGCGCGGCGGCCAGCTCGCGCGCCCCGCTGCCGCCTTCCCCGAGCGAGATCGCCAGGCAGCGACCGGCGCTTCCCGATCCCCCTCCGCATCAGCCGGAGGCAGCGGCCCCCGTCGCCCCGCCGCGGCTGCCCCCGCTCGAGGGGCCCGGCGCGCAGCCCGATCCCCGCACCCCCGCGCCGGACACCCGGCAACGCCTGCCGCTGCCCGAGTCACCCACGCACGCCGAACAATCCGATCCGCCCGGCGAACCGCTCGATCGGCAGGCCTCGGATACCGCTGTGCCACCGGCATTCCCGGTCCCGGGTACACCGGTGGACGACATCCTCGCTCCGCCGCGCACCTCGGCCCCGGCGGCCGAGTCGCCGCTACTGCCACCGCCGCCGCACGGTGGCGGAAGCCCGCTCCCGCAGGGACCGGCCGTCACCGGCCCGCTGGCTTTCCCGGTCCCCGGCACTCCCTTGGACGACATCCTCGCGCCGCCCCGGCCGACCACGCCCGCGAATCCGCCGACTGAACAAGGCAATTCAGGCGGAGGACCGGCACGGCCCGCCTTCGCGTCGGATATGACTGTCCGAGTACCGGTTTCACCCGCATCGCCGCGCCCGGACCAAGCCACTCCGGAAGCCCCGCGTGAATCCACGCCCGGGACGGCGCAGGGTCCGACCGGCCCGGACCACGGCACTCCTCGAAACCCGGCGGCGCACAATGCCGCACCGAACGGCTTGCCCGATCCCAGCCTCGGGTCCGTGCACGACACCCCGCTCGCCCCGGGAACCACCTCGCGGCCCAACCCGGCCACACCCCAGAGCGCAGCGCCGACTTCACCGCAGGGCGCAGCACCGACTTCCGCAGAACCCAGTACCGGCCTGCCCGTAGACAGCGAAGAGGATACGAACACCGGCCGACATCGAGCGATCGACGCGGCACTGCCGGGAACCCCGGAATCCATTCCAGGACAACCGACTTCACCTGCCGATTCCCAAGCCAGCCGACACCCGGGCCCCGCCCCCGTCACCCCACCGGACCACGCATCGCAGTCGGCGACACCGCCCTGGCGTCCCCCCACCGCTCCCCCACCCGGACCACAGGCTCCCGCAACGGATCCGCAGCACGGATCCACTCCCGGACCGCAGCAACCCTCCCGCCCGGGACACGGACCCCACCAACCCGACGTCCAGCAGGGACACGCACCCGAGCGGCTTGATCAGACACCGCCGCCGCAGGGCCCCTCCACAACACCCGGAGGACCCGCAACCGGAGGCCAGTGGCCCCCGGCAGGACCCACGACGGGCCCGCACGGATCCCCTGCACCGCAGTACGGCCCGGCTGCGCAGCACGCCCCCGCGACCGGCCCGCACGGCCCGGGCCCGCACGGCCCAGCCCACCAGGGCGCACACACCGGCGGCCTGCCGGTCCTGACACCCCCGGACGCACCGGGAATGGCCGCCTGGCATCGCGGACCCCAGTCACCGCAGCAGGGCACCCACGTTGCGCCGCAGCACAACCCGCTCCACCACACTCCCGAACAGAACCTGTCGGGTCAAACACCCCAGCACGCCCCCGAACAGGGTCTGCCAGGCCAAGCCCCGCAACCTGTCGGACAGGGCCTGCCGGACCAACCCCCGCAGCCCATCGGGCAAGGTCTGCCGGGCCCACTCCCGCAGCCCGTCGAACAGGGTCTGCCAGGCCAACCCCCGCAACCTGTCGGGCAGAGTCTGCCGGGTCAACGCCCGCAGCCCGTCGGACAGAGTCTGCCGGGTCAGGCGGCGCAGAGCGGTTCGCAGGGACCCGCGACGCACCAGCCCACCGCACCTGCCGCGGCATCGGATCGTTCACCGCTCGGCTCGGCTCGGGTACCGGGGGCCAACTGGGCTCCGAACCCCTTGCTGTCGGGTCCGAACACCTGGCAACAGAACCCCGCCCTCGCCGAAAACAACCCCGCCGCACCGAATTCCGGCGCATCCGCTGCGAACGGCGGCCCTTCGACGGTCCCCCCGACCGCCCCAACATCACCCGCTGGCACTCCCACTCCGGCTCGCCCGGATGGAGCGACCCAGCCCGATCAGGCCGCGCCGAACGCGCCCGCCCATCAGTTCCCGCCCGCCAACCAGCTTCCGGGCGTCAACCACGTCCAACCGGCGAATCAAGCACCGGCGCAACCCTATTGGGGCCCGGACGGTCCGATGGGCGTCAATCCCCAGACGGGCCAGGAGCATTCCGATCCCGCCGCAGCGCAGGCGAGCTGGGGTGTACCGCAGGGACCCGCCCATGGCGCCGCGAGCAACGGCGGACAGTCGCAGCCGACCCCAGCCGCACCGAACTGGGGTACGCCTCAGCAGCCCGGCACAGTTCCGGGCGAGTCAGCCGATCGCAGTGGAGGACCGCGAACCGGGGCCCAGGGGCAGGCGACTCCGAATGGACAGCGGACCGGAGCCGACGTGTCGAGCGCAGTCGGCCGGGAAGCCACCGGTGAGCCTGCCGGACAGGCGAACTGGGGAGTTGCGCAGCCGGGAGTCGCGGACAATGGCGCAGGTAGCGGACAGTCAGGTGCGCCGGGGTATGCCCAGCAGGGTCCGGTGACGCCGGGGCAGCAGGCTGGGCCGCAAGCGTACGGGCAGCAGGCTGGAGCCGAGGCGTATGGGCAGCAGCCCGGGACTGAAGCGTATGGACAGCAGCCCGGGGCTGAGGTGTATGGACAACAGCCTGGCTCGGCGGGGTATGGCCAGCCGGGGTATGGGCAGCAGCCGGGTGGGTATGTGCCGCCTGCTGCGCCTTTGCAGTTCGGGGTGGGGCGGCAGCAAGGGGTGCCTTCGCTGGATGATGTGCCGTTGCGGCGGGTGAAGAAGGCCGCCGGGTCGGGGTGGCGGCGGGCCGTGCACCATGCGACCGGTGGGGCCATCAATCCGGGGATGTCCGCGGAGGAGCGGCGGCTGCAGGAGTTGGTGGCTCGGATTCGGCAGCCTGTGCGCGGCGATTACCGAATTGCCGTGCTGTCCTTGAAGGGTGGCGTGGGTAAGACGACCACGACCATGGGGTTGGGGTCGATCTTCTCGTCCATTCGTGGGGACCGGGTTATCGCGGTGGACGCGAATCCGGACTTCGGCACGCTGTCGCAGCGAGTGCCGTTGCAGACGCGCTCGACCGTGCGGGATCTGCTGCTGGATCCGACGATCGCGCGGTATTCGGATGTGCGGCGGCATACCTCGCAGGCCGGTAGCCGGTTGGAAGTGCTTGCGAGCGAACGTGATCCGGCAGCCTCGGAGGCGTTCAGCGAGGACGAGTACCGCAATGTGGCACGCATTCTGCAGCGCTTCTACAACATCATCCTGACCGATTGCGGTACGGGACTTATGCATTCGGCCATGGCCGGTGTACTGGATCTGGCGCATTCGCTGGTGCTGATCTCGTCGTCGGCGATCGACGGCGCGCGCAGTGCCGCGGCCACGCTGGATTGGCTGTCCCTGCACGGGCACGACCATCTGGTGCGCAATGCGGTCGTGGTGATCAACCTGCCGCGCCCGGGCGCCCCGAATGTCGGGATCAATCAGCTGCGGGATTACTTCCTGTCGCGCTGCCGCGCGGTGCACATCATTCCGTACGACGGTCATCTGGGTGAGGGCGCGGAGATCGATCTGACCCGCCTGTCGAAGGACACCAAGCGCGCCTACGTGGAGCTCGCCGCCACCGTGGCCGATGATTTCGCCACCGATCACCGCCGCTACGGCGGCTGATAAGAACGCGGCTGACTCAACCCTGCTGGACGAAACGGAGCGGCGCACGAACCGCACCGCTCCTTTTCGTCCACTGTGTCCTGCGTCTCTTTGCGGCAGATTAACTGCCACAACCGTAGGGTCACGCGCAGGGAGTTGAGGCAGATGCATCTCGGAGCAGCCGTCGGCGTTCTGGACGAGGATCGGATGGCCGCCGCGCCGCGGCTGGAATTCGATCCTGGTTCGCAGCCGCCGGGCGCCAGGCTGGTCTGGCCGGGCGCTCCGGCCTCACTCACCGAGCTGATCGAGATCTTCTCCGCCCTGGGCCTGCACGTCACCACCCACGAGGTGAGCGCCGATGCGGCCGAGCATCGATTCACCTTCCGCCCCACCGCTTTCGAGCTCACCGAGCCGATGGCGGAACTGCTGGCCGCGGCCTTCCTGGCTGCTGCCGAGGGCGAGTTCGAGATCGACGGCTTCACCAGTTTGACCGCGACGGCCGGTCTGGCCTGGCGCGATGTGGTGCTGGTGCGCGCGGCCTGCCGCTACCTGCGGCAGGCGGGCCTGCGCCTGGGCGGCCCGCGCATCGCCGAAATCCTCACCGCGCATTCGGATTTCGTGCGCGCGTTCGTCACGCTGTGGCATGCCCGCTTCGATCCCGCGCTGCCGGATCGCACCGATCGGGTGGAAGCGGCCGAAGCCGAAGTCCGCCACCGCATGGAAGCCGCGACCACACTCCCCGAGGATCAACTGCTGCGCGGCCTGTCCACATTTTGCACAGCGGTATTGCGTACCAACTGGTTCCAGCCCGATCGCGCGGTCGCCGCGTTCAAAATCGATCCGTCACGCCTGTCGCTGACCGGTCCGATCACCCCGTACCGCGAGATCTTCGTGCATTCCACCCGCGTGGAGGGCAGTCATGTGCGCAGCGGCGTCATCGCGCGCGGCGGCCTGCGCTGGTCCGATCGCGTCGACGATTTCCGCACGGAGGTACTGGGTTTGATGAAAACCCAGACGGTGAAGAATTCGGTAATCGTCCCCATGGGCGCGAAGGGCGCGTTCGTGGTGCGCGGCGGTGTCACCGATCCGGCGTCGGTGGAGCGCGCGTACGCGGCGTTCATCGGCGGCCTGCTCGATGTCACCGACAATATCGTCGAGGGCGTGAGCACCCCGCCCGCGCACACGGTGGTCTACGACGATCCCGATTCGTATCTGGTGGTGGCCGCGGACAAGGGCACCGCGCGCTTCTCCGATCTCGCGAATTCCATTGCGGTGGACCGTGGTTTCTGGCTGGGCGACGCTTTCGCCTCGGGCGGTTCGACGGGCTATGACCACAAGGCGCTCGGCATCACCGCGCGCGGCGCGTGGCGTTCGATCCGCCAGCATTTCGCCGAACTCGGCATCGATCCCGAGGTGCAGCCGTTCACGGTGACCGGCATCGGCGATATGTCGGGTGATGTCTTCGGCAACGGCATGCTGGAAACCGAATGCATCCGCCTGGTCGCCGCTTTCGACCACCGGCACATCTTCCTCGATCCGGATCCGGACCCGGTGCTGTCGTTCAAGGAGCGCACCCGCCTGGCGGCCCTGGAGCGCAGCAGCTGGGCGGATTACGATCCGACGCTGATCTCCGAGGGCGGCGGCGTCTGGCCGCGCACCGCGAAATCGGTTCCGCTCTCCCCGCAGGTGCGTCGCCGATTGGGTGTCACCGCAACGGAATTGCCCGCGCCGGAACTGATTCGGGCAATGCTGTGCGCGGAGGTCGATCTGCTGTTCAACGGCGGTATCGGCACCTACGTGCGGGCCGGCGGCGAGCTCGACGCCGAGGTCGCCGACCCGTCCAATGACGAGGTGCGGGTGAGCGCCGAACGCCTGCGCTGCCGAGTCATCGGTGAGGGCGGCAATCTGGGGCTGACCCAGCAGGCCCGCATCGAATTCGCCGTCGCGGGCGGCAAGGTGAACGCCGATTTCATCGATAACGCGGCGGGCGTCGCCACCTCCGACCGCGAGGTGAATCTCAAGATCGCCCTGGATTCCGCGGTGGCGGAGGGTCTTTCGACGGTCGCCGAGCGCAATAAGCTGCTCGCTGCCAATGCCGACGCCGTGGCCCGCGCGGTGCTCGCCGATTGCGATCGCCAGGCCCTTGCCATCAGCCTGGCCGAGGCGCACGCGCCCTTCCTCATCGACCGGCACGGCCGCCTGATCGAAAACCTGGAGCAGGCAACCGATCTCGATCGCGCCGCCGAATTCCTGCCCACCCGGGCCGAACTCGCCGCCCGTCGCCGCGCGGGCAAGGGTCTGGTGCGCCCGGAGATCGCGGTCCTGCTGGCCACGGCCAAGAACCTGGTCCGCGATGAACTGCTGGCCTCGGACGCCCTCGACGATGCGGTCGTATCCGGGACCCTGGCGGGCTATTTCCCGGAGCGCATTCGCACGCTGCTGGGCGAACGGCTGCTCAACGAGCATCCGGTGGCGCGCGAGATCGTCGCGGTGGCAGCGGCCAATCAGGTGATCAATCGGGTCGGCCCCGGCCTGATCCATCGCCTGGAGGAGCGCATCGGCGCGGGCACCCCGCAGATCGTGCTGGCCTGCACCGTAATCGACACGGTGCTGGATGTGGACCGCTGGTGGCGCGACGCCCTGGCGCTGCCCGGCGTCTCCCCCCAGGTCCGCATGGGCGTGCTCAAGGGCATCCAGGACGCGGTGGAACAGTCCACCGCCTGGCTGCTCACCCACCGCTCCGACGATTCCTGGTCCACCGAAATCGATCGCCACGCACCGCTTGTGGCGGAACTGATCGCGGTACTCCCCCGCCCGGGCGGCCATTCCGGCCGAGACCTGGCCAACCTGCGCCTACTCGCCCAGGCCCTCCCCCTGAGCGATACGGCCCGCCGCACCCGCCTGCCGGTCGCCCTGGTCGCCCAGACCTACCGCGAACTGGGCGAACTGATCGGCCTGGACTGGCTGGCAACGACTTTCGCCACCGTCCGCACCTCCGATCATTGGGAAACCCTCGCCGCCGCCGTCCTGGCCGACGAACTCCAATCCCGCTGGCACGCTTTGGTGGCGGCCGTCCTATCCGAAGCCACCCCCGGCGATTCGGCCCGCGACCACGTCACCGCATGGAAGGACACCCAGGCCGCGACCCGCCTGATCGAACTCGTCGGCCAACTACAACGTTCCGACACAGTCGATATCGCCCGCCTGTGCGTGGTCAATGCCGAATTGGCCACGGCCGCAACACACTAATCTCCGAGAGCTGTCCAACGCCGCGAAAGTGTTCAAGCGGCTGACCCACACCCGGATGGCACGAGCTCAAGTGGATCAACGGCGGGCGATGACCGCCAGGAGCAATTCGGCGCGGACCAGAGCTTGATCCAGCTGGCAGCCGAGGACGGATTCGATCTTCGCTACTCGGCTGCGCAGCGTATGGCGATGTACGCCAAGGGCGTTGGCGGCGGTTTCCCATTGGCCGTGTGCTTCGAGGTACGCGCGCAGTGAGGTGATGAGGTCGGTGCCGTGCCGTTCGTCGTAGTCGACGAGGGGTTGCAGCATGGCTTCGGAGACCGCGCTCAGGACGCGTTGCGCCTCCGGGAAGGCAAGAAGCGCATGGCCCGCCAGCGCCGCGAGTTCGAGCGGGCGCGCACCGGGCAGCGCTGCGGAGGCGGCGAGTTCGGCGTGTTCGATGGCGACGTTGAAGCGGCGCAATGGATGTGGGGCGCTGAGCCCGGCGCGCAAGGTGGCCCGGACTTCAGCGGGAATTCCGGTGAGCAGTTGTTCGGCGGTGGCGTCGGTGTCGGAGCCCGGGAGCAGCACCGCGACCCGATCCCCGGTCAGATGCGCGAAGAGCTGCCGATTCTGCGGATGCAACTGCGCGTCAACGGTTTCCAGCGCCTGCCTGGCCACCGGCGCGGAGGCGCACCGCAGGACCAGCGCGCGCACGCGTCCGGTGCGGTCGGCGGCGGCCGCCAGATGCTGCCACATGATGTCCGGATCTCCGGGCTCGTCCAGCAGCATCGCCATGGCCTGGGAGTTCAAGCGGTTCTGCGCGATGCGCAGTCGTGCGGGCTTCTCGAAGTCGAGGGCGAGCAGTGAGCTGGCATGGCCGAGCAGCACCTGATCCACCGAGCCGATCGCACCGGCGGTCACCACCGCGAGGTATCCGTGCACCGTATGTCCGGCCGTAATGGCTTGCAGCACAATGTATTGCCCGGTCGGCAGCTGTATCGCCCCACTGCCGACCACATCGCTGCGGGTGGCCAGAAACTCCCGGATGCGGTCGAGTATCTCGACGGCAGGCTGTCGCGGATGCGCCTCGGCGATCACACCGTCTGCCCCGACCACCAGCACCGTGGCCGACAAAGCCGCCGACAACTCCCGGATCACCGCCCGCACTCCCTGAATGGCAGCCCGGGTCATGCGCGGCTGCGCACGGGAGGCGCGCAGCACCTTCTCGTATTCCTGTTCGGCGAGCCGCTGCATCACCTTTTTGGTGATCGCGCCGAACGGCGTCGGCAGCGGCACCTCGAACAGCGGCAGCCCGCACTGATCCGCGGCCTCGACCAGATCCTCGGGCACGGTCTCGTGCGAGAGCCCGACGCCGAAGCCGAGTCCCGCGATTCCGGCCCGATACAGATCCTGGAGATAACGCAGCCGATCGGGACGGCTGAGCGGCAACCCCATTCCGGTGGTGAGCACGAGTTCCCCGCCGGACATCCACTGCTGCGGTTCGGTGAGCTCGGAGGTGAGCACCAGGGTGACGGCGCGCCCGAGTCCGTCTCCGCCGCCTTTGAGGACCAGTCCCAGCTCGGGTTGGGACAGTATCCATCGGACCGGAATTCCCGCGTTCACAGCTCTCCCGTAGCAAACTGGACAAGTTGTCGAAACCTGATTCTGCCTCCACGCCGATCCGGCAGGTGACGCGGGGGTGTGTCGCACAGCACACTGACTGGCAACCGCACAGCACTTCCTTCGAACGAGATCGGGCACACATGACTGAGATGCTTCGGAACTACATCGACGGCCGGTTCGTACCCGCGACCGCATCGGAGTCGTTCGAACTGATCAGCCCGGTGGACGAATCGGTGACCGGTATCAGCCCGATTTCCGGGCAGGCCGATATCGATGCCGCAGTCGCCGCCGCCTCCGCCGCCTTCCCAGCGTGGAAGGCCACCACCCCCAGTCAGCGTCAGGCCGCCCTGCTCAAACTGGCCGACGCCATCGAAGCCAATTCCGACCGCCTGGTCGAGGCGCAGTGCCGCGACACCGGGCAGCCCAAGCATCTGGTGGCCTCCGAGGAGGTCGCCGTCGGAGCCGATCACCTCCGCTTCTTCGCCGGCGCCGCACGCGGGCTGGAAGGCAAGTCCGCGGGCGAGTACATGCCCGGTTTCACCTCATACGTGCGCCGCGAACCGGTCGGTGTGATCGGCCAGGTGACCCCGTGGAACTACCCGCTGATGATGGCCATCTGGAAGATCGGCCCCGCGCTGGCGACCGGAAACACGGTGGTGCTCAAGCCGAGTGACACCACCCCCGGCAGCACCCTGGTGCTGGCCGAACTGACCAAGGGCATCCTCCCGGACGGCGTCCTCAATGTGGTGCTCGGCACCGCCGTCAGCGGCGCGGCACTGGTGAGCCATCCGCGCCTGGACATGGTGGCCATCACCGGTTCGGTGCGCGCGGGCATCGCGGTGGCCACGGCCGCCGCCGAACAGGTCAAGCGGGCGCATCTGGAACTGGGCGGCAATGCCCCGGTGGTCGTCTTCGGTGACGCCGATCCGGCCCTGGCCGCCGATCGCATCGGCGATGCCGCGTTCTTCAACGCCGGGCAGGACTGCACCGCCGCCACCCGCGTCCTGGTGCACGAATCGCTGCATGACGATCTGGTCGCCGCGCTGGTGAAGAAGGCCGAGTCCGTGAAGCCCGGCCTGCCCGATGATCCGGATGCCGCGTACGGCCCGCTGAACAACATTCGACACTTCGAATCCGTCACCGGCAAACTCGCGGCGCTGCCCGCGCACGCCACCATCGCGACCGGTGGCACCCGGGTCGGCGATACCGGCTTCTACCTCGCGCCGACCATCATCACCGGTGTGCGCCAGGACGATCCGATCGTGCAGGAGGAGACCTTCGGCCCGGTCCTGACCGTGCAGTCCTTCGCCGATGAGGCCGAGGCGATCCAGCTCGCCAACGATGTGGACTACGGCCTGGCCTCGAGTGTGTGGACTCGGGATCACGGTGTGGTGCAGCGTGTTTCGGCCGCGCTGGACTTCGGCGCGGTCTGGGTGAACTGCCATATCCCGCTGGTGGCGGAGATGCCGCACGGCGGTTTCAAGCGGTCGGGCTACGGCAAGGATCTGTCCGCGTACGGCGTGGAGGACTACACCCGCATCAAGCATGTGATGAGCGCGCACGACTGACCGCGCGCCTCGCAAACCCTCGAACCTCTTTCCGCAGAAGGATTTTCAATGACCGAGATCAGCTACCGGCTCCCGCAGCAGCGGGTGCTGAACACCGCCCTGCCGGGCCCGCGCTCGCAGGAGCTGGCCGCGCGCCGCAAGGCCGCCGTCGCGGCCGGTGTGGGTTCCACCGCGCCGGTGTACGCCGCGGATGCCGACGGCGGCGTCATCGTGGACGTTGACGGTAATTCGCTCATCGATCTGGCGGCCGGTATCGCGGTCACCAACGTCGGCGCCTCGCATCCGAAAGTTGTTGCGGCGGTGCAGGAGCAGATCGAGCGGTTCGCGCACACCTGCTTCATGGTGACCCCGTACGAGGCGTACATCCGGGTCTGCGAGGAGTTGGCCGCACTCACCCCGGGCGATTACGAGAAGCGCAGCGTGCTCTTCAACTCCGGTGCGGAAGCGGTGGAGAACGCCATCAAGGTGGCGCGCCTGGCCACCGGCCGCACCGCGGTGGTGGCCTTCGATCACGCGTACCACGGCCGCACCAATCTCACGATGGCCCTGACCGCCAAGAACATGCCGTACAAGGCGCATTTCGGCCCGTTCGCGCCCGAGGTGTACCGCATGCCGATGTCGTACCCGTTCCGCGATGGCGGGCTGGACGGCGTAACGGCGGCCCGCGAGGCGATCTCGCGCATCGAGAAGCAGATCGGCGCGGATCAGCTCGCGGCCATCATCATCGAGCCGATTCAGGGCGAGGGCGGATTCATCGTTCCCGCAGCGGGTTTCCTGCCGACCCTGGTCGAATGGGCGCGCGCGAACGGCGTGGTCTTCATCGCCGATGAGGTGCAGACCGGTTTCGCCCGCACCGGCGACTGGTTCGCCTGTGAGGCGGAAGGCGTTGTGCCGGACATCATCACGATGGCCAAGGGCATCGCGGGCGGTATGCCGCTCTCGGCCATCACCGGCCGCGCGGATCTGCTGGACGCCGTGCACGCGGGCGGCCTGGGCGGCACCTACGGCGGCAATCCGGTGGCGTGTGCCGCCGCGCTGGCCGCCATCGACGCCATTCGCGAACATGATCTGCCCGCTCGCGCCCGGCATATCGGCGAGGTCGCCACCGCCCGGTTCACCGAACTCGCGCAACAGGTTCCGGCCATCGGCGAGGTGCGCGGCCGCGGCGCCATGCTGGCGCTCGAGTTCGTCCGCCCCGGCACCACCGAGCCCGATGCCGCGCTCACCGCCGCCATCGCCAAGCGCTGCCTGGAGCAGGGTGTCATCACCCTGACCTGCGGCACCTACGGCAATGTCATCCGCCTGCTGCCCCCGCTGGTGATCGGCGACGACCTACTCGACGAGGCGCTGACGGTGCTGTGCACCGCGATCAGCGACCTCGCGGGCTGAACACCTTCAGGGAGAACGATGTTGGAGTACGACCGGATCAGCGGCCTCATCCCCACCGGTGTGTGGATCGACGGCGCCTCCACGCCCGCCGCCTCGAAAGCCACTTTCGCGGTGCGCAATCCGGCGAGCGGTGAGATCCTCACCGAGGTCGCCGACGGCAATGGCGACGATGCCCTGCGCGCGCTGGACTCGGCCGTCCGGGTTCAATCCGCCTGGGCCGCAACGGCTCCGCGTGAGCGTTCGGCGATTCTGCGCCGCGCCTGGGAGATCCTGACCGATCGCACCGAGGAAATCGCGCTGCTGATGACCTTGGAGATGGGCAAGACCCTCGCCGAGGCGCGCGGTGAAGTCGCCTACGGCGGTGAGTTCCTGCGCTGGTTCAGCGAGGAGGCGGTGCGCATCGGCGGCCGCTACACCGAATCCCCCGCCGGGACCGGCCGCATTCTGGTCACCCAGCAGCCGGTCGGGCCGTGCCTGGCCATCACGCCGTGGAACTTCCCGCTGGCCATGGGTTCTCGCAAGATCGGACCCGCGCTGGCCGCGGGCTGCACGGTGATCGTGAAGCCCGCCGAGGACACCCCGTTGACCATGCTGGCGCTGGCCCAGATCTTCGCCGAAGCCGGTCTGCCCGAGGGCGTGCTGTCGGTGGTGCCGGGCAGCGATGCCGCCGCCATCACCGCGCCGCTGCTCGCGGATTCCCGGTTGCGCAAGGTGACCTTCACCGGTTCCACCAGGGTCGGCAAGCTGCTGCTGCGCCAGGCCGCCGACAATGTGCTGCGCACGTCGATGGAATTGGGCGGCAATGCCCCCTTCATCGTGTTCGAGGACGCCGATCTGGAGCAGGCGCTCGCCGGTGCCATGGCGGCCAAGATGCGCAATGGCGGCGAGGCGTGCACCGCGGCGAACCGCATCTACGTGCACAATTCGATCCGCGAGGAGTTCGCGACCAAGCTCGCCGAGAAGATCGGCGCACTGCGCGTCGGCCCCGGCCACGAGTCCGGTGTGGACACCGGCCCGCTCATCAATGAGCGGCAGCGCGATTCGGTTGCCGCACTGGTGGACGACGCGGTCGCGGCGGGCGCGGTGGTGCGCACCGGCGGTAAGGCCATCGACGGTCCCGGCTGGTTCTTCCAGCCGACCGTGCTCGACGGGGTGCCGCGCAGCGCGCGCATGCACCGCGAGGAGATCTTCGGCCCGGTCGCCGCCATCTACGGCTTCGATACCGAGGACGATGTCGTGGCCGCGGCCAATGACACCGAATACGGTCTGGCCGCCTACTTCTACACGCGGGATCTGGATCGGGCCCTGCGTGTTTCGAATGCCCTGGACGCCGGCATGGTCGGCGTGAACCGGGGCGTCATCTCCGATCCGGCGGCCCCGTTCGGCGGTATGAAGCAGTCCGGGCTGGGCAGCGAGGGTGGATCAGAGGGGATCCACGAATACCTCGATACCAAATACGTCGCGCTGACCCGCTGACGTCATCGGCGCCCCGGCCCCTGCGCCGGATTAGGCGCCCACCCGGAATCCGGCGCTCACCCGCCGGGTTCCGGTTCACCACCGTGGCGCGGTGGCGTTGTCTGTCCGTATCGCTGAGCAGCGGGGCTTTCGGCACCACCAGACCCAACACGAGGAGCTTGGATGCTCGTGCAGAATGCCTCCGAGGCGACAGTGCCGTCGCGTGATACCACCCCCGCAAGCGGGAAGGGCCTGGCCACCAACAAGGTCGGTACCTTCTCCGGTGCAATCCTGAGTATCGCGTCCATCGCGCCCGCCTACACCACCACCGCCTCCATGGGCCTGATCGTCGCCGCCGTCGGGCTGAAAATGCCCGCGCTGCTGATCGCGGGTTTCATTCCAATGTTCTTGGCGGCCTACGCATATCGCGAATTCAGCGCCGAAACCCCGGACTGCGGCGCGTCCTTCACCTGGTCCGCTCGTTCGCTCGGCCCGTACATGGGCTGGATGGCGGGCTGGGGTTCGGTGATCGCGGTCGTCATCGTGCTGGCCAATATCGCGGCCGTCGGCGCGGAGTTCCTCTACCTGTTCATCGGGCGGCTGGTGCACTCGGAATACATTGCGACGCTGGGCGATAACAAGCTGATCAATATCGCGACGACGCTGGCCTTCCTGGCCGCGGCCGGGTGGGCGGCCAGTCGCGGGATCAGTTCCAGTGAGCGCGCACAGTATGTGCTCGTCGGCTTCCAGCTCATCGTGCTGCTGCTGTTCGCGGGCATCGCGCTGAGCAAGGCCATCACCGGCGACGGCCCGTCCGGCCTGAGCTTCGATATCGACTGGTTCAACCCGTTCACCGGACTCACGCTGGGCGCGTTCGCGATCGGCCTGATCGGTTCGGTCTTCATGTACTGGGGCTGGGATACCGCGCTGACCCTCGGTGAGGAATGCAAGGACCCCAAGCGCACACCCGGCCGCGCCGGACTGCTGTCCATCCTGACCGTGCTCGGCACGTATCTGCTGCTGGCCGTTGCGCTCATGTGGTACGCCGGTGTCGGAGATACCGGTATCGGCCTGGGCAGTCCGGACGCGAAGAACAATGTCTTCGGCACCCTGGCCCAGCCCGTGATGGGTGGAGCCGGTGAGCTGCTGCTGTTCCTGGCGGTGCTGGTCTCGACCATCGCCAGTCTGCAGGCCACCTTCCTGCCCGCCGCCCGCGCCATGCTGGCCATGGGCACCTTCAAGGCGCTGCCGGAGCGGTTCGCCACGGTGCATCCGGTGTATCAGGTGCCGCGTTTCGGCGCGGCCGTGGCCGCGGTCGTGGCGGGCGGTTTCTACGCCATCACCGCACTGCTTTCCGAGCATGTGCTGCTGGATACCATTGCGGCCCTTGGCATCATGATCTGCTGGTACTACGGCATCACCGCGTTCGCCTGCGTCTGGTACTTCCGCAAGCGCTGGTTCGCCTCGGTGCGCGATTTCGTGTTCAAGCTGCTGTTCCCGCTGCTGGGCGGCTCCATGCTGCTGATCGTCTTCTGCATCTCGGTGCGCGAGAGCCTCAAGCCCGAAGTCGGCAGCGGCGCTTCGATTTTCGGTGTCGGCCTGGTGTTCTACCTGGGCTTCGGGATTCTGGCGCTGGGCGCGGTGCTCATGCTGGTGCTGCGCTGGCGGCAGCCGGAGTACTTCCGCGGTAAGACGCTGCCACGCGCGGTGTCCGGTGATCCCATGCCGGTGGTGCCGGAACCGCACCTGAGCTCGCTGTAGCGAAAACACCTCTCCCCCAGTCAACTTCGAGAAGATCCGGAGTAGTCATGAACGTCATCACCTGTCTGGAACCACCCGTCTCGCACGCGCGGGTCGACGCACCGGCGCAGACGCCGCTGCGGGTGGCCCTGGTGCAGCACCGCTGGCAGGCCGACGCCGAGGCCGTGCGCGCCGAACTGAACGAGGGCATCGCCAAGGCCGCCGAATTGGGCGCGAAGGCGGTCTTCCTGCCCGAGGTGACGTTCAGCAAGTACCCGGCCTTCGAGCGCGGCGGTGCGAACCCCGGTGCGGATGCCGAAGATCTGGCCACCGGGCCCACCTTCACCTTCGCGGCGAAGGCGGCCATCGAACACGGCGTCTTCGTGCACGCCTCGCTGTACGAGCACGCCGATCAGGGCGACGGCCTCGGGTTCAATACCGCGATCCTGGTGTCCCCCACCGGTGAGCTGGTCGGGCGCACCCGCAAGCTGCACATTCCGGTGACGGACGGGTACTACGAGGACACCTACTTCCGCGCGGGCCCCGCGACCGAGGAGGCGTACCGGCCGCACAGCCATCCCGATCTCGGCGATGTGCGCATCGGCCTGCCGACCTGCTGGGACGAATGGTTCCCGGAGGTCGCCCGGATGTACTCGCTCGCCGGTGCGGACATCATCGTCTACCCGACCGCGATCGGCTCCGAGCCGTCGTTCCCCGCCTTCGACACCCAGCCGCTGTGGCAGCACGTCATCGTCGGCAATGGCATCACCGCGGGCACCTTCATGATCGTGCCCAACCGGTACGGCAATGAAGGTGAGATCACCTTCTACGGTTCGTCTTTCATCTCCGATCCGTACGGCCGCGTGCTGGTGCAGGCCCCGCGCGACGAGTCCGCGGTGCTGGTGGCCGATCTGGATCTGGATCAGCGCAAGGATTGGCTGACGCTGTTCCCGTTCCTGGAGACCCGCCGACCGGACACCTACGCCCGGCTGACCGAGCCGGTCGATCGCGCGCACCCGTTCGGGAGGGCGTGATGAGTTCCGCTGGTAATCAATCGAATTGGCGAATGCCCGCCGAGCACGCACCGCATCGCCGGACCTGGATGGCGTTCCCGCCTGCCGGTTCGGAGATCACCGCGACCCCCGAGGCGGTGGATGAGGCGCGCGCGGCATGGACCGCGGTGGCGCATGCGGTGGCCGAATTCGAGCCGGTGACCATGGTGGTCGATCCGGCCGATATCGGTGCCGCGAAACAGCAGCTCTCCGGCGCGATCGACATTCTCGAAGCGCCGCTCGATGACGCCTGGATGCGGGATATCGGGCCCACCTTCGTGCACGCCGCCGACGGTTCCGTCGCGGCCGTGGACTGGGTCTTCAATGGCTGGGGACAACAGGATTGGGCACGCTGGGACAACGACTCGAAGATCGGCCGGGCCGTCGCCGAGGCGGCCGGGGTGCCGGTCATCGATTCACCGCTGGTGAACGAGGGCGGCGGTATCCAGGTCGACGGTGCGGGCACGGTCATCCTGACCGAGACCGTACAGCTGGACCCCTTCCGTAATCCCGGCCTGACCCGGGCGGATGTCGAGGCCGAACTGCGGCGCACCATCGGCATCGATACCGCGATCTGGCTGCCGCGCGGACTGTGGCGGGATTCGCAGCGCTTCGGCACCCGCGGGCACGCCGATATCGTCGCGGCGCTGCCGTCGCCGGGTGTGGTGCTGGTGCACGATCAGCGCGATCCCGAGCACCCCGATCATGAGCTGAGCCGTGAACTCATGAAGCAGTTCGCCGCCGAGACCTCGTCCACCGGAACGCCTTTCGAGGTGATCCCGGTGCCCGCCCCGCGCACGCTGCGGGATGAGGAGGGCTTCGTGGACTACAGCTATATCAACCATTACGTCTGCGATGGCGCGGTCATACTCTGCGGGTTCGACGATCCGAACGATGCCGAGGCCGCCGAGATCATGGCCCGGGCGTACCCGGGCCGCACCATTGTGACCGTGGACGCCCGGGAGATCTTCGCCCGCGGCGGCGGCATCCACTGCATCACCCAGAACGAGCCGCTTCCGGCTCGCTGACCAGCGCCGAGGTCAGCAGGTGATCCGGCCCGCGCACGCCGAAGTGGCGAATGAGGGGCGGGCCGGCTCACCGAAACGGCGTGGGCACAATCGTGATCACGCGCACATACTGAAGTAGCAACCTTCGGGTTATCCGAAGTTTCCGAATGTATCGGTAAGGAGCTCTCGTGGCTGTCATCACTCGTGACGTCGTGATCGTCGGTGCCGGACCGTCCGGTCTGACGGCCGCCGCCGAACTGCGCAAGGCCGGCCTCACGGTGGCCGTGCTGGAAGCCCGCGATCGGGTCGGCGGCCGGACCTGGACCGGTGATATCGAAGGCGCCATGATCGAGATCGGCGGCCAGTGGCTGTCCCCGCACCACACCGCCGCGCTGGCGCTGGTCGAGGAACTCGGTTTGCGGACCTTCTCCCGGTACCGCGACGGCGAGTCGGTGTACCTCGCGGCGGACGGCACCAGGCAGCAGTTCACCGGTGACGTATTCCCCGCCCCCGCCGAGACCGCGGCCGAGATCGATCGGCTCATCGCGCTGCTGGACGGCCTCGCGGCCGAGGTCGGCGCATGGGAGCCGTGGGCGCATCCGCAAGCGGCGGAACTGGATTCGGTGCCGTTCAGCATCTGGCTGGAGCGCCAGTCCGATAACGAGTACGCCCGCGAGACCGTCTCGTTCTTCGTCGCCGGTGCCATGCTGACCAAGCCCGCGCACACCTTCTCCACGCTGCAGGCGCTGCATATGGCCGCCGCGCAGGGCTCCTACACCGCGCTCGCCACCGACACCTTCATGCTCGACAAGCGCGTTATCGGTGGCATGCAACAGGTTTCGCAACGTCTGGCGGCCTCGCTGGGCGCGGATGTGCACCTGGGCGCGCCGGTGCGCAAGATCCAGTGGTCCGATGCGGGCGTGACCGTCTTCGCCGACGGCGATCTCGAAGTGCGCGCGAGCCGAGTGGTGCTGGCCGTGCCGCCGACCCAGTACGCGGGCATCAGCTTCGATCCCCCGATGCCGCGCCGCCGCCACCAGATGTACCAGCACATGTCCTTCGGTTTCGTGGTCAAGGTGCACGCGGTGTACGAGACCCCGTTCTGGCGCGAAAAGGGCCTGTCCGGAACAGGTTTCAGCGATACCGACATGGTGTCGGAGGTCTACGACAACACCAACCACGGCGTGGACAACGGCGCGATGGTCGGCTTCATCGCACACGAACAGGCCGACGCCTACTTCGCCATGGGCCCGGCCGAGCGCAAGGCCGCCGCCCTGGACTGCCTGGTCCGCTACCTCGGCCCCGAAGCCGCCAACCCCGTCGTCTTCTACGAATCCGACTGGGGCAGTGAGGAATGGACCCGCGGCGCCTACGGCGTCAGCTTCGACTTCGGCGGCATGACCCGCTACGGCCACGACCACCGCGACCCCATCGGCCCCATGCACTTCGCCTGTTCGGACCTCGCGGGCCACGGCTTCCAGCACGTCGACGGCGCGGTCCGCATGGGCCAGCGCGTAGCCGCGGCCATTGTCGCCGAGCGCACTCTGGTCTGAGTTCCGGCAGTCCCCCTCCCTCGGCCGCCCGATGGCTTCATCGGGCGGCCGATGCTAGGTTCGTCCGAGTTCATATAGATCGGGAGGGAACCACCGTCGAGGCGGTGTGGGGGGATTATGCGGTTCAGGTCGGGTCGATTCGCCGTTGCCGCAATAGGTGTGGTGCTGCTGGTCGGCGGCTGCGGTGGCAATTCGGGTGATGCGGTCGATTACGGCCCGTATCCCACGCATCGGATCAGCGGTGATTTCGATCAGCGGCCCAGCCGGGCACGCGGCATTCTCGCGGAATCACTGCGGCTGGGTGAGCGCATCGTGCTCGGGAACGAGGTCGATCCGGATCTCACGGCGGGGCGCGGGGGCGGGGTGCTGGTGGACAGCACGGGCCTGACCGACGGCACGCTGTCCGGGCCGCAACGGACCGCGCTACAGGGTTATTCGATCCTCGGCGGGTACAGCGCGCTGGCCGGGAACAAGCCCTTCGATCCCGCCGAGACCTCCAAGAAGTTCTTGGCGATCTCGATTCTCGCGTTCCCTGATGAGCAGACCGCCGCGGCCGCCGCCCGCGATATGGAACACGCCGACTTCATGACCAATCCGGACAATGTTCCGGTCGGCCTGGACGCCTATCCCGCGGCCATCAATCATTGGCGGCCGGGTGTGCCGACGCTGGGCAGCTGGCTGTCCTGGAAGTCGCTGGTCATTCGGGTGTTCGCCGAACTCACCGAGCCGGATTTCGGCAAGCTCACCCAGCAGGCGACCAAGGCCCTGCAATTGCAGGTGGCGGCGCTCGAAAGGTTCACCCCCACACCGGCATCGGAGCTGCCCAGCCTGCGGCTGGATCCGGACGGCTTACTGCCGCGGCTGGTGAAAACCGATGACTACACCCCCGACGATCGCACCTTCGCCGTCTACAGCACGCGCGCCTTCGCCGCCGCCTCGTCGAAACCCGCGGCGGATTTCGAGGCGAACAGTTCGCGGGGCCTGACCTCGATCGCGGTGTCCCACAACAAGATGCTGTACCGATTGCGAGATAACGCCGCCGCCACCGAGTTCACCAAGCACTTCATCGAGGCGAGTCAGGCCGAATACGACCCGATTCACGGTGTCGCGGGACGGGATTCGATCGACTGCGCGCAATTGAAGCAACCGAACAACCGATCCGCGGATGCCTCCCGCTACCGCTGCCTGATCACTCGCGGTGAATACGTGGCCAAGGTCTTCAGCAATACCGATATCGATGTACGCCGATTGGCCGCCGCTCAGGACTCGGTGCTTTCCGATGGAGACTCGCGATGAAGCCGCTCATGCCGCAGGATCCGCGGTGGCTCGGCGAGAACCGATTGCTCACCGTGATCGGTCAGGGCGGGATGGGCCGGGTGTTCCTGGGCCGCACGCCGACCGGAAGGCTGGTGGCGGTCAAGCAGATTCACCGGCATCTGGCCGGTGATCCGGAATTCCGAGCGCGTTTCGAGCGCGAGGTGCAGGCCGGGCGAATGGTCACCGGCGCGTACACCGCGGCGGTGGTCGACAGCAGTGCCGATCCGGAGAATCCCTGGCTGGCCACCGAATACATCGCGGCCCCCGATCTGACGACGGTGGTCGCCGACTGCGGCCCACTGCATCTGGGCGGGCTGCGCCTGCTGGCGGCGGGGCTGGCCTCGGCACTGGTGGAGATACATCGCGCCGGTCTGGTGCATCGAGATCTGAAGCCCGGCAACGTATTGCTCACCCCAGAGGGTCCACGGGTGATCGATCTGGGCATTTCCCGTGTCGAACAGGCCGACGGGCTGACCATGACCGGTCAACTGATCGGCTCGCCCGGCTACACCTCCCCGGAGCAATCCGAAGGGCGACCGGTCACCCCGGCCACCGACGTGTTCTCACTCGGGGCTGTATTGACGTTCGCGGCAACGGGTTCGGGACCTTTCCCGGGTACTTCGACCCCGCAGATCCTCTACGCCATCGCACATTCGGCGCCAGACACCGCGGGAGTGCCGTCCCCGCTGCGCGGACTGGTCGAAGCCTGTCTTGCAAAGGATCCCGCGCAGCGGCCCTCGGTCGAGGAGGTGCTCAACGCCACCGCCGACATCACCGCCGAACCGGTGTGGCCGGAATCGGTGCGCGAGCGGGTCGACACCCATCGTGCCGATTCGGAGTGGTGGACCGAGACCGCCGAGAAGCAATCGAAGTACCAGGATCAATTGGCGGACATACGGAATCGCCGTCGCGAACTGATGCGCTGGCTGGCGGCCGCCGCAGTGGCCGTCCTGGTGCTGGCCGGATTCGGTGTCGCGGTGAGCGGTTGGGCGGCTCGCAGTGGGCATCCGGTGCCGATGAATGATCCGTCGCTGGCGCTTACGGCGGCCGAACTGCGCACCCTCGACAGCTGCAAGGTGCTCGATATGGCGTTGCCCGGCAAGGTCGGCACGCGCAAGACCGATCCGTCGCGGGGCAAGTTCTACAACTGCGGCATCGGACTCACCGATGCGGCGGGCAAGAACTTCAACGTGACGTTGCAGGTCGGTGCTCTGCTCTCGGAAACGCTCATCCCCGCCGAGAACACCGGGCGCACCGTCGGGTGGGCACCGATCTACGGCCGCCCCGCGTCCTACGAGATCTGCCATCGTTCGGTGATCACCCAGAGCGGTGGCCAGGTCGCGTTGCAACTCACGGTGCAGGGCGGCAGCGGCGACCAGTGCGGAGTCGCCGAACGAGCCCTGGAGGCGGTCGTACGGCAGTTGACAGTCTTCGTTCCGCTGCTGGCGTTGCCCTCGGATTCACTGCTCCGGCTCGACCCCTGTGCGGTACTCGACGTGGACCGGAGCCGCACTATCACAGGCGATCCCGGCAAGCGCGGCAGCGAGTTTCCGCACGAGTGCACGATCAATGGGGACAACACCATCGTCACCTTCGTCCTGAATGAACAGGACCGGCCCGACAGCGGAACGGACAAGGTTCAGCTGGGATCACGCACCGTGTACCGCTCCACCGGAGACACATCGTGCTCCCTCTCCTACATGCTGCGGCCCACCACCGGAAAGCTGGCCGAGGTCGCCTATCTCTCGGTCACCGACCGCTCGGGCAAGGTCGACAAGTGCGCCCGCGCACAGGATCTGATGGCCGACGCCCTCACCAAGCTGCCGAAGTCGTGACGGTTCAACCGCTTACGCACGATGAGCCGCGCCGGATCGGCCGCTACCGGGTGCTCGGCGTACTCGGCAAAGGCGGTATGGGCCGGGTGCTGCTCGGCGCGGGACCGGACGGCCGCCTGGTGGCCATCAAGCAGGTGCACGCGCATCTGCTGAACCAGCGCGGTTACCGCGCGCGGTTCCAGCGCGAGGTATCGGCCAGCACCCGGGTATCGGGAGCGTTCACCGCGCCGGTCGTCGATTTCGACGTCGACGATGAGACGCCGTGGCTGGCTTCGGTTTTCGTGGTCGGCATACCGCTGAACGAGGCCATCGAGAACTTCGGCCCGCTGCCGGTTCCCGCGGTTCGCGCACTGGCGGCAGGTTTGGCGGTGGCGCTGGCCGATATTCACCGCGCCGGTCTCGTGCATCGGGATCTCAAGCCCGCCAACGTATTGCTGACCGCGGACGGCCCGCGCGTGATCGATTTCGGCATCGCGTACATGACCGAGAATCCCGGCGGACTCACCGAAACCGGCTCCACGCTGGGATCGCCCGCGTTCATGTCACCGGAGCAGACGCTGGGCGAACCGGTTACGGCGGCGAGCGATATGTTCGCACTCGGCTCGGTGCTCGCGACGGCGGCGTCCGGGGTCAATCCATTCCAGGCGCCCTCGTTGGCGTACACATTGTTTCAGATAGCCCACGGTGCGGCCGAGCTGAACTCGGTGCCGCCGGAGTTGCGGACGATCATCGAGTCCTGCCTGTACAAGGATCCCCATCATCGGGCCACACCCGACCGGTTGCTCGCGCAGCTGGGCAGACAGCCCGAGGGTCCCGCTCCGTGGCCCGAGCCGATCCAGCAGGCGATCGAACGGCAGAGCCTGGGTATGGCGGGGATCGCTCGCGATCCGGACGCGACCGTCGTTGCCTCCCGGTCGTCGTGGACCGCCGCGGCAGCCGCTCCCGCGTCGGGTTCACGACGAAAGTTGGCCTGGCTCAGCCTGGTCGCGCTGCTGGCGGTCGTCGCACTGGTGGCGGGCGTATTCACCTGGAAGCATTCCGAAACTTCGGCTGGGACGCTGCCGGGGGCCGATACGAGCCTGGCCACGCTGCGCGCCGCCGACGTGTGCGCCTGGTTGCGCCAGGCGCTCGACGGGTCGGTTCCGGCGGAGTCCGGCTGGGACGCCGATCCGAGGAATTGGAGCGTCGACACCGGTTACAAGTGGGGTTGCGTTGCCAAGTCCGGTACACAGTGGCTGTATCTCGATGTGGGATCCGCGATCACACCGACGCAGCGCGTGAACGGAAAAGCCGGCGGCTTCGATTTGCTCGGCACCGAGGGTTCCGGTCCCAGCGGTTGCAGTCGCGGCGTAAAACTCGGTGACCGCGAACAACTTTGGGGCATTTCAGTCAATCTCTCCAATGCGCCCAATTGCGATCTCGCGGTGCACATCCTCGACCGGTTGCTGGCGACGCGGACCGCCCCGCCCGAACGCGCCGATACCGCATCCCTCGCCGGGGTCGATCCGTGCCAGGTCGTACCGCGCGCGGCGCTGGACAGTGCGATCGGCCCGCTGTCGCAGACGCCACCGCAGGCCGCCGCGCACGGCTGCCACTGGGAGGGGTCCGCCACGGTGGAGGTGAATACGCAGGCCGTCGACATGTCGAAGATGCGCCTCGAGGCCGGAATGGATTTGGCGAACGGAAAGTCCGCATTTCCCCAAATATCCAGTCTCAGTTCGACTTGCGAGCTGGTCTACGCGTATCGCACCGTCGCAGATCTCCAGGAGACAGTGCTCGTCCGGCTCGATGGCGAGAAGAACCAGCGTGAACGCCTGTGCGGCACAGCGGTATCCATACTGAACGCCCTCATAGGACAACTGCCCAAGGTGAATTGACCACGCGCCCCCGAACGCGGTCCGAGCCACCCTCGGGCCCGGACCGCCGGGGTCGCCTACCAGGCGGGCAGTCGCCGCCGTCCGGCGAGTACATCGCGCACGAGATCATCGTAGGCGTCGGACAATTCGGCTAGATGGTGCCAAGCGCCGTGCAGCATCTCATCGTTCGCGTCAAGCGTCATCAACGCGTGGTGCGCGCGAATCGACGCCTCCGCCAATCGGTCGATGACCGATCCGACGGTTTCGGTGTGCAGGGTCGCACCCAGGCGATGCTGGGGAATCGACCGCACGATCCAATCATCGATGGCCATCACCAATTCGATTCGGCGACGCTTGTTTTCGATGATTGCGGTGGGATCGGTCTCGGCGCCGATACCACCCCTGCCGACTATGCGCCGCTCATGCAGCACCGCGAGATCATGGGCGAACCACAGGAGGGGTCCGCCGATCACACGGTGACCACGGCAGGCGCGTAAAAGTAGATCGGAGGTCGGCAATAGGCCGCTCGTGAGGGCATGCGTATCCACGTCCGCATATTGATCGGACATATCAGGCAAAGCCACAACGACCGTATTTGATGTCTCCGAACCAGCCACGTTGCCTCACGTTCATCGACGTACAACACCGCATTCAGGACGTTCATTACAATAAACCTCAGAATGTGCCTGTCAAGCCTTACACGGCGATTCGGCACCCGGAGTAGACTTCGGGGCCTTGAAGCAACAACCGAGGAGCGAGATGGCGGACGGTCCGAGATACCAACGGATCGCAGACCTCCTCCGCGAGGAGATCCGCGCCGGCAAGTGGAAACCGGGCGATCGACTACCCAGCCATAACGAGCTGGCTGATCAGATGCAGGTCTCGATCACCACCGCTCGCAACGCGATTCAGCTCCTGGTTGCCGAAAACCTGGTCTATACGGCGACTTCCAGGGGCACCATCGTGCGCAGTCAAGAGGTGCTGGAATCGGTTGTCACCAACCACATTCGGCCGGACCGGCCGCGTGCGGCCCACGATATCTTCGTGGAGATCGCGCGCGCGGCGGGTCGCGAGCCGTCCAAGCAGTTCAGCGCGCGGATGGAACCGGCCAGTCCGGACGTCGCGCATTGGCTGGGGGTGCAACGGGATTCGTGGGTGGTCTCGCGCACCGTCATGCAGTACCTGGACAACGAACCGTGGTCCTGGGAGGTGAGCTTCTATCCGCGGGACCTCGCCGAGGCCACCGGTATCGACCATCCGTACGACATACCGGAAGGTACGACACGCCGACTCGCCGAGCGTGGTTTCGCCGAAACGGCGCATCGGGATACCGTCGTCGCGCGCCCGGCCACCGCTGAGGAGGCCGCCGTGCTCGGCGTCGGTCCAGGCACCATCCTGCTGGACCACCTGCGCATAGGCGCGAACCACGAACGCATCACGCGTGTCACCCGCCATCGTTCGACGGCGGCCCGCAACCGCCTGGCATACGAGCTGGGCGACGACCCAGGTACGGACATCATTCGCAAAACACTCGGCGCCCCACCGCCGCCCGGCAATTCGCACTCCTTCGAGAGCTCGCTCCTACCCGGCTCGTCATGACCCCGCACCTACGCCCGGCCCTGCACACCGATATCGGAACCATCACCCGGTTCCGGCTCCAACGCACCAGCTGGCTGGCCGCCCGCGGTAGCGATCAATGGACCCGGGCCGGTCGTGGGCTGCCCATCGAAACCTTCGTCCGCTCGGTGGCGCGCGCGGTCGACAATGGTGAGACCTGGATGGCCGAAATCGACGGCGAGCCCGCGGGCACCATCACGGTCAACGACCGCGCCGACGAGGGCCTGTGGTCCCCCGGCGAAATAGCCGAAGCGGTCATCGTCCACTACATGATCGTGGACCTCCGCTTCGCCGGTCACCGCATCGGCCACGTCCTCCTGGAAAAGGCCGCCCACCTGGCCGCCCAAGCCAACCGCGACTGGGTCCGCCTCGACGCCTGGACAACAAACGCCGACCTGCACGCCTACTACATCCGCGCCGGCTTCCGCCAAGCCCGCTTCGCGGGCCCCGAAGCCACCGGCCCCTCCGGTGCCCTCTTCGAACGCCCCACCACCAGCTGGCTCTCCACCCGCCACCTCCCCGACCCCATCCCCCTCACCGCCGAACCCCAACTCCACGCGGGCTGATCCGGGTCGGGCTCCCCGAAGCAGCGCCTGCCCAGGTGCTCGGCGGTATCGGATCAGCCGCGAGACTTCGGAAAGATGTTGTCGGCCAGACGTGATGCGATCGGGCAAACTTCATCCGCACCGCCCCTGGCCGTCGGGATAACCACGCTCAACTTTGCGTGGCCGTGGCCGGTCGGCCACATCACTACACACGTGGGAGCGCTGTCCTTGTTCCCGTTGAACCATCGACTGCCGTCAACCGCGTTGCCGATCCGGATCGCCTGATACGTCGGATCTCCGGTGACCATCATTCCCGACGTGAGCAGGTCGAGAGCCACGGTGGGCCCACCCTGCCGCTTCGACCCCCAGGCGCAGGCCCGGCTGGTCGCCGAGGAATATGGTCTCGGCGACCGTAATTCAAGTTCTCCGTTCATATCATCGGTAAGCAGTTCGCACGGATTCGGCAAACCCGCGGCTGGACCAGCGGATGCCCGATCGCCGTCCCGACCGATCGCGTAGATCACCGTCGCCACCAAGAGAACACCTGCGACCAGCGCGGCCAGGATCATCCAGGGACGATGCCGCAGTGCTGAAATCCTGACCGCTTCGACAGCACCACGATCGGCCGAGACCCTAGGGATCGGCCGCGCACCACCGACCGCCGGATACACGAGATTCGGTGCGTCGCCAACAAATGTCGCGGATTGCCCTGCCGCAGCATCACTTCCGTCCCGTACGCGACCCGGCGCTAATACGGCAGTCTCTGCCGAACTGGCGGATTCCGCCCGCTGCGCCGCGAGTCGCGCGAAGGAAACGACTCCGGCTCGACTGGAACGAGCTGACCTGTCAGCGACCTCGGCGGCCGCAGCGGCACGGGCCGCCGCCTCGCGCTTGGCAGCGTTCTCAGCGGCCAAGCGGGCAAAGGGCGCAGCCGAATCGAGCTCGGGCGCAGTGTTTCCCACCACCTGCTGCGCGACGGCCATCCGGACGGCCTCGGTGAAGTCGGAACAGGTGGGGTAGCGATCGACCGGAGATTTAGCCAGTGCACGCGCCAGAACATCGTCGAGGGCACGGGGTAAGTCGGGGCGGACCGCGGTGATGCGTGGCACGGGCTCGTTGATATGGCCCATCATCACGTTGAGTGGTTGGGTTCCTGGGTAAGGGTTTTGGTTGACCAGAAGGCGGTAGAAGGAGCAGCCGAGGCTGTAGATGTCGCTGCGGGAGTCGAGGGGTCGCCCGGACAGCTGTTCCGGAGAGGCATAGGCGAGGGTCGCCAGGAAGGTACCGGTCTTGGTTAGTTGGGTCGCGTCTTCCGATGGTTTGGCTATGCCGAAATCGGCCAGGAGGACGCGCTCTTCACCTGGGATGCCGGATGCCAGCAGGAAATTGGCGGGCTTGATATCTCGGTGGAGCAGGCCCGCGCGATGGGCGTGATCCAGGCCCTTGCCGATTTCGGTGATTACATGGAGCACCCGGGCGACTGTCATCGATGCAGCGTCACGGGTGACCGCGCTGTCGGCGTCGGTGCCGTTCACGTATTGCAGGGCGATCCAGAGGCAGCCTTGGTCTTCGCCTTTGTTCAGAACCGAGACTATGTTCGGATGATCCAGGGCGGCAGCAATATTCGCTTCGCGTTCGAAACGTGCTCGGTATTCGGGGTCGGAGGCCAAATGCGGCCAGAGGACTTTGAGGGCGTCGTGGCGTGGGAGGGCAGGATGGCGGGCCAGGTAGACGGTACCCATACCGCCGCTGCCGAGCTGACGTTCGATGAGGTAGCCGCCGAGGATACTGCCCGGGCCGATGATCACTTGTCCCCCTGGATATTCGGTGAGCTAGGCGCCGGGAAGGCTGGATAATTGGATGAGATCCGGTGCGGTGCGGCGGGTTACGAAGATGGCGCGGCCCGGGGGTAGGGGGATGGGGCCGGTGTTCGCGATTACTCTGCCCTCGTCGCGGGAGCCCGACATGAGGAGGACGGCGGGGGCGGTGGTGTGCATGGCGGCCAGGAATGGGTCGGTGGTGAAGGCATCGGCTGCACGGGTCATGCGGCGGGTGAGGATCAGGTGGAAGCCGAGATGTTCTGCTTGCCGGAGTAATTCGATGAGGGATGTGCAGGGGTTGGCGGAGTTCGGGCGGGTCACGCGTTCGTAGTCGTCTACGAGGAGGAAGATTTCCGGACCTGTCCACCAGTCCCGTTCGCGGATCTGCCGCGGGGTGAGGTCGGGGCCGGGGAGACGCTTGGCGAGGTAGTCGGCCAGGTCCTGGATCAGGGTGGTGGCTGAATCGTGTTTGGTGGCGTATCCGGCCAGATATTCGCTGGGGACCGCACCCAGCAATGTGCGGCAGGGGTCGATGACCAGGATCTGCGCCCACTCCGGCCCGGTGAAGTCGGTGATGCCGCGAATCACGTTGCGCAGCAGCGTGGTCTTGCCGCATTCGGTGTCGCCGAGCACCAGCAGATGGGGATCGATGTCGAAATCTACCGCCTGCGGCCGTAATTCGGATTCGGTGATGCCGAGTACGACCCGGGTCGCGCCCTGGGTGATTCCGTGCGCCTCTGCCTGGCGCAGCACCTCGGCGCGAGTGATATCGGTTGGCAGCAGCTGAATTTCGGGCGGATGAAACGAGCGCTGTGACTCGAGGGAGGTGGGTTCGCCGAATAGCGGTTCGACCACGAGCGACGGGCGCACCAGACGATCCGAGGGATAGTCGGGCCACATATCGATCTCGGTCTTGATCACGTCATGCAGCAGGGGCCGAATCTGGAACCTCTTGGAGACGACCAAAATTAGGTGGATTCCATATGCCAGACCGTGGTGGCCGAGTTGATCGACGCTGCCTACCAGGTCCTCGAACTCCTCGGTCAGCACCGACCAGTAGTCGACGACGAGAAAGACATCGCCGTATCCGTCCCGCAGCACCGGATCATTGACCGCCCCAGCCTCGCGGGCGCTGTGCTGCCAGTCCCGGAATTCCGCGATATCCCGGATCCCCAGCCGGGCGAAACTCTCCTGACGCCGACGCAGCAGCGCCGCGAGCTCGAAAACGATGCGCCGCACCAGTTCATCGTCACGTTTACCGGCGATCGCCCCGACGTGCGGCAGTGCGGCGAGGTCCGCCAGCCTGCGCCCGATATCGATGAAGTAGAACTGCACCTGTTCGGGCGTGTGCCGCACCGCGATCCCATTGATCAACTCGTGCAGCACGGCCCGCTGATCGGCGTCCGGCCCGCCGATCAGCATTACATGGCCGCGTTCGCCCGAGAGGTCGACCCGCAGCTCCTCGACTTCCGGCAATTACAGCCCCGGCAGGTCGCAGAACTGGATCATCTCCTGGCCTCGGCTGCGCGAGGCGAGGATGCCGCGGCCCGGGGGCAGCTTCATCGGGCGCAGTTCGCCGATGATCTTGCCCTCGTCGCGCGGTCCGGACATGAGCACCGCGTCGACGGACATGTTCTTCATCGCGCCCAGCACACCGTCGTAGAGCGCGCGGGAGACGCCGCCCATGCGCCGTGTGACGATCACGTGCATGCCGATGTCCCGCGCCTGGGGCAGGTATTCCACCAGTGGCGCAAGGGGATTCATCATGCCGCTGGTGGCGACCATGTCGTAGTCGTCGATGATGATGTAGATCTCGGGCCCGGTCCACCAGCTGCGCTCACGCAACTGCTGCGGGGTGATGTCGGAGCCCGGAATGCGCTTGCCGAGGTAGTTCACGACCTCCTGGATCATCGGCCCGCAGGTCTGCGACGAGGTCGAATACCCCGCCAGTTGATCGCCTTCCAGCGCACCGAGCAGCGTGCGGCGGTAGTCGATGAGGATGACACGCGCCTGTTCGGCATTGGAGCTCTCGGCGATGCCGTGGATGATGTTGCGCAGCGCGGTGGTCTTGCCGCTCTCCACGTCGGCGAAGATCATCAGGTGCGGGTCGGCGCTGAAATCCAGAGCCAGCGGCTGCAATTCGGATTCGCCGAGTCCGACGACGACCTTGGTCGGGCTCTGCTGGATACCGTGTGCCTGTGCGAGCCGCAGTACCTGATCGCGCGGAACGCTCATCGGCAGCATGCGCACCTCGGGTGCGCGGCGATCGCCGTACAGCGCCGCCATCTGTTCCTTGGCCGCGCCCACACCCTCGGGCAGCGTGGTCGGATCGGTATCGGAGTCCAAGCGCGGCAACGCGATCAGCAGATGCAGCGGATCCGCGGTAAGACCGCGACCGGGCTGATTCACCGGAACATTCACCGCGACCCGGCGGCCCATCTCCGAATCGGAAGGATCACCGAGCCGCAGCTCGATGCGGGTACCGATCATATCCTTCATATTGGGCCGGATCTCCGCCCAGCGGTTGGCGCTCACGATGACGTGGATACCGTAGGAAAGACCCTGTGCCGCAAGGGCGCTGACCGATCCTTCCAGCGTGTCGAAGTCATCACGGAACTGCTGCCAGCCGTCGACGACCAGGAATACGTCACCGAATTTGTCGGCGAGAATCGGATCGTCCATCGCGCCCGCCGCGAGCGCCGCGTGCTTGCGCCGCCGGAACTCGGCCATGGATTCGATGCCCAGTTGCGCGAACCGCTCCTCGCGCTGATGCAGCAGCGTGATGAGCTCGGAAATGGTGCGGCGCAACCGATCTATGTCGAGCTTGCTGGCGACCGAGCCGACGTGCGGGATCCCGGCCATACTGCCGAGACTGCCGCCGCCGAGGTCGATGCAGTAGAACTGCATCTGCTCGGGCGTGTGCGTGGCGGCCGCGGCCATGATGATGGTGCGCAGCGCGGTGGACTTACCGGCGAGCTTGCCGCCGACCACCGCCACATTGCCCTGCGCGCCGGACAGACTGATGGTGAGCACATCGCGCCGCTGCTCGTACGGCTTGTCGATGATGCCGATCGGCATCCACAGCTGTCCGTGCCGGTTGACCGGCGAACTCCACTCCGGATCGGGCAGCAGCATATCGACGGTCGGCGATTCATCCAGCGGCGGCAACCACACCTCGTGCGCCGGACGGCCATGTCCGGTAAGGCGTTTCACCACGACCTGGAGCAGGGTGTCGGGAATGCCCTCGTCCGCGGGCGGAGGCGGCGGCAGCAGATCCAGCGGATCGAGCGGATTCTCCGGCTCCGGCGGCGCGAGCATTTCCACCGGCCCGGCGGTGAATTCGCGCGGCGGCGCTTCGGCCACCGCCCGCCCGTCCAGCTGCCGGGAGGCGCGCGGCGCGACATACGGCCCGGAGACATAGGTCGCGTTGAACCGCAACGGATCCGACGCATCGCTCTTGAGATAACCCGAGCCCGGGATACCCGGCAGATGGTAGGCGTCGGTGATACCGAGCACGGCGCGAGATTCATTGGCGGAGAACGTACGCAAACCGATGCGGTACGAAAGATGCGAGTCGAGCCCGCGCATCTTGTTCTCTTCCAAGCGCTGCGAGGCGAGCAGCAGATGCACATGCAACGACCGGCCGAGTCGACCGATCATGACGAACAGATCCGCGAAATCCGGCTTCTGCGAGAGCAATTCGGAGAACTCGTCGATGACCACGAACAGCGCCGGTAGCGGATCCAGCGGAACACCCGCCGCACGCGCCTTCTCGTAATCGGTGACATTGGCGAAATTGCCCGCCGTGCGCAGCAATTCCTGTCGCCGGTTCATCTCACCGGCGAGCGCGTCGCGCATACGGTCGACGAGCGAGAGCTCTTCCTCGAGGTTGGTGATGACCGCCGCGACATGCGGCAGCGGATCCATACCCAGGAAGGTCGCACCACCCTTGAAGTCGACCAGCACCAGGTTCAGCTGATCGGGTGAATGCGTCGCCACCATCGAAAGCAGCAGGGTGCGAAGGAATTCCGACTTACCGGAACCGGTCGCTCCGATGCAGAGCCCGTGCGGCCCCATACCGTTCTCGGCGGATTCCTTGATATCGATCTCGACGGGCGTGCCGTCGGGCGTGATGCCGATCGGCACGCGCAGGCGCTCACGCCCGTAGCGCGGCCGCCACACCTTGGCCGGATCGATCTGCGCCGCGTCCGGAATCTTGAGCAGCGCCATCAAACCCGGGTCCGCGGTGGAGGTGTTGTCCCCCAGGCTCACGATCTGCGCGGCGGTGGCGACGCGGAACCGCGCCAGACTGCGCGAGAACGCCTCGGCCTCAGCCAAAGTCACATTGTCGGCGGTGGCGAACTTCTCGGTGCCCGCGGCGCTCTTGGCGAAGACGTCCCCGCCCGAGGCGACCAGCTGCAACCCGCGCCGCGCGGCCAGCGAATTCTCCGCCGCGCTCAAATCGATGACGGTGACCGCGTCCAAACCGGATTCGCTGATCAGTCGTTCGGAACCGCTCACGTATCCGTCGTCCACGATCACGACGAAGTGCAGACGTCCCTGCGTCGGTTGCGGATTGCGCATGAACCGCCCGCGTTCGAGCAGATCGTCCGCCAGCGCGGTCTCGAACTCACCGAGTGAGCGATACATCATGCGCGCCGCGCCCATACCGTCGCGATGGCTCGGATGCTGTAGCTGCGGAAGCCATTTCGCCCACGCCCAGGCTTCGGAGTCCGGATCGGCGCAGACGATCGCCACCGCGACATGATCGGGCCCGTGGAAGGCGCACAGCTCGATGAGCATGGCCCACACCAGCCTGCGCGCATCCTCGGCCGGTCCCTCGACATTGATGGCGGGGAAGGCGCGCAGTGAGACGGCGGTGGGCAGCTGATGCACCACCGAATGCGTGCGCACGAACCGCCGCAGCGCGACGGTCGACACCGGCTCCAGATCCTCCAGCGGTCCGGTCTCGGGTCGCGCGAGTTTGGCCGCGAGCCGGTGGGTTCCGATGCCGACTCGCACATGCCCGAAGTCGGGATCGTTGGGCCGCCGCTCCCACATGCGCCGAGTGCCGACGACCGAATGCAGATCCGCGGGTTCGGGATGACTCCAGACCAGCGTCTCGAGCTGTTTCAAAGCGGTGCGCCGCACCTCGCGCCGGGTCTGGTCGAGATACCGGAAGTAGTCCTTGCGTTCCTCGTTGAGCTCGCCCGCGCTCTTGGCGCCGCTGCGCTGACCCATGAACATGCCCGCCATCGACATGATCATCATCATCGGGAACATCATCATCATGGGGTTGGTCAGAATCGACCGCCCCATCATCGCCATCATGGCGATCATGCCGACCATGGCGACGACCATGACCACCGGCATCAGCTTGCTGAGCAGGTTGCCGGGCACCGCGCGCGGAATCTCCGGCGGCGGCGTGAGCGCCATCTCACCGCCGGGCGCGCGCGGCGGCGCGATACGCGGTCTGCGGACGAAACCTTCTGTGGCCATGAGTGTTTCTCCGGTCGTCTAAGAATCGAGGTCGGGCAGCTCGTCGTCGCGGCGGGCGCGCCGGAATGGAATCGACAGTGCGAGACCGATTCCCAGCGCGGCGAGACAGACGATGGACCCGATGACGGCGACCAGACGCGGCAAAGCGTCCGGCCCGGCGGGCTTTTCGAGCGGGGGGATGGCGCGCGGTTTATCGGCGCCGACATTGACCGCCTGTGCGGGCAGCTGCGCGGTGAGCGCGGCGAGCGGATCGATGAGGCCGTACCCGACACGGTCGTCACGACCGGTCGGCCCGCCCGGATTGTGCGCGGTGCGGGTGATCCGGTTCATGACTTCCTGCGCGGTCATATCCGGGTACTTGGCGCGGACGAGCGCGGCCAGTCCCGCGACATACGGTGCGGCGAAACTGGTTCCACCGAGCAGGTTCGGCTTACCGTCCTGGCCGTATCCGTTGGCATCGACGAGTCCGGTGGCGCCGGGCTTGTTGTCCAGCGACACGATCGGGGTGCCGACCGCGGCCACGCTCACCCACGGACCATGCATCGACGAGTCGGCCGGACTGCCGTCCTTGGAGATGACCGAGGCGACACTGAGCACATAGGGGCTGAACCACGCCGGACTGACCACGGTGCTCAATTTGTCCCACCCGGCGATCGCGTTCTGTCCACATCCGCTGGAGGAGTCGACATTTCCGGCGGCGGCGACCACCACGACATTCCGGTCGTAGGCGTATTTCACCGCCGCGCCCACGGCGGCGTCCTCGGGTGTCGCGGAGGCGCTGGAGCAGGCGGCCAGCGACATATTGATCACCTGCGCGCCCATATTCACCGCGCGTACGACGGAGGCCGCCAGCGTCCGCATATTGCCGTAGCCGGACCCGTGGATCTTGCCCGGCTCATCGCCACCGGACGCGTTCTTGGCCTTGTAGTACTCGCTGTTCTGCCGGATGGAGAGAATGTCGGCATCGGGCGCGACGCCGACGAAGGCGTCATCCGGACTCGGCCGGGCGGCGATGATTCCGGCGACGGCGGTGCCGTGCCCATCGCAGTCGACGGTGCCGTCCCCGTCCGGGGAAACGTAGTCACCGCCCACTTCCACCGAGCCCAGCCGCGGATGCCGGGAAACCCCGGTGTCGATGACCGCGACCTTCACCCCCGCGCCGGTGCTGAATTGCCAAGCGGCGGGCAGATTCAGCACGCGCTGTGCGACCGGCGCGTCCTTCTGCGTGGTGCCGCTCATGAACGGTTCGGCGCAGAAGTGCTGCTTCTCAGTGGTTTCCGGCGGTGCGGGCTTACCGCTGAGCGCGATCGCGTCCGCCAGCGCGCTGTCGTCGATCGTCGGCGGTTTGACCTCGGCCGCCGCGATCCCCTGCGGGCTCAACAGTGCGACACCGAGAACCGCTGTGGCACAGAAGATTCGCGACCAGCCTCCGCCGAGCGCTCTCATATGTTGCGCGCCATCGAGTAGACACCCGAGATCCAGAGCACCAACGGGACGATCGATACGATCAGGCCGTATTCGAAGATCTCGTTGAAGCGCCGGGTCACCGGGGTCACCTCGATGTGCGGGCCGATCACGCCGAACACGATGGCGGCCACCGCGAAAACCAGCAGCAGTCCGGCCGAGACGAGCAGCATGCCGTCGTCCTCGAACGCCAGCAGCACCAGCAGCGAGACGAAAGTCAGTCCGCCACCGGCGATCAGGACCGAAGCCTGGGTCAGATCGGCGAAGGCGCGCCCGCGCAGGCACAGGATGATCGCGACGATCACGGCCAGCGCGATGCCCTGCCAGCGTGCGCCGCCCAGCGGATCCGCCGCGGCAACGGCACCGAAGGTCGCGCCGATCGCCGCGCCGACGACCATGCCGGTCTGGAATTGATTGGCGATGCGGGCGCGCAATCCGAGCCCGTGCGCCGACGGCAGCACGGTCGCGCCGATCGCGCCGATGCCCTCGATGGTGGGCCGGGGCTCATGATCGGCGGGATCGATGGCCGCACCGGCGGTCGGCACCGGCGGCACCGGCAGCCGGGCCAGCATCGCGGCCAGTCGCGGTACGGCCGAGAGCAGCAGAATCGACGCGACCAGCACTCCGGCAGCGAGTTTCGGCAGTTCGGTGTCCCAGATCAGGCGCGCGGCCGCGGCACAGCCGATGAAGATCGCGAGCGTGACGGCCGCGGAGACGATGGCCGCGCCGGTCCGGATCATTCGATATCCGACGACCGCGACCAGCAAAGTCGCACTGGCTCCGAGCAATACGTGCGGACTACCCAATTCGTGCGGTACGGCCAGCGCCGCGCCACCGAAGGTGAGCAATAGCAACAGCAGGGTGAGCACCGTCGCGGTCAGCTCATCGCCGTACTTGCGTTCGGCGATGATGGCGGCGACCAGTGCCGCGACCGCGCCGCCGAGCAGCATGGCCGGTGCGACGAATTGATCTCCGGCGCCGCGCGATACCGCGCCCAGGAACAGCGCGAACAGCGTCGCGACAATGGCCCCGCACAGTCCGGTCCACCGTGCCGAGGCCGGTGACCAGCCCCGGAACTCCTCGGAGGTGAGCCGCGAGACCGCGTCGATCACATCGTCGAAGAGCGCGGGCGCTTCCTTGGCCGCGACGGCGCGCAGCACCAGCAGTTCACCGTCGTAGATTTCGGCGTCATTGAGCGTCTGACTGGGCGCGATCATGTCGCGTCCGAGTTTGGCCAGCGTCCAATGTTGTGGCTGGAGCGGCGTTCCCCCTTCTTCGCCGCCCAGCGGATCCGGATTGCGTGATTCGATGAGACGCACCAGATCGCCGATGAAGGCGGCGATCGGCGCGTTTGCCGGCAGACCGACGTCGAGCTGGGTATTCCCCCCGATGACGGACACTCGGCACAATTCGGGTTCAGCGGCTCCCAAACCGCTGATCGACTGTGCGGTCACTAGCTGAACTGCTCCCTCACCCTCGTAACAGTTGCCCGCCCAGGGCGGTTAACCATAATGTATCCGACTGTCCGCAACTGTGCGATCCGCACCTGCGGATGGGGATTGTGAACGAAAGCCTAACCAGGTTCAACGAATTCGGGGTTCGACTACGATGATCGACACTCGTCAGGCACAACGCGCCTTCGACGCCGGCGTGCTCTCACTGGGGTTGAGCATCGACGGGCAGGAGTCCAACAAGGATCTCGAGTACGCGAAGCTGGCCTTTCAGCGCGCGACCGAGTGGGATCCCACCATGTGTGACGCCTGGCTCGGCCGGGCGGTAGCCGGTGAGGTAACCAAGGACGTTCTACACAACCTGTACAAGTGCAGCACCATCTCGCTGGGACGGGAACAGCGGCGGTTGGGGCTGCCGCCGCGGGTGTTAGCCGGACGTTTCCTGCCGGGTCTCTACATCGATTACCCGCTGGCCAGTTTCACCGAGATCTGGCTGGCGTACGCGGCCCAGTTGATCGCCGAGAAGCAGTACGGCGAAGCCGAGGTCGTACTGAACGAACTCGAGCAGCATCGCCGGGCGCGGGCCAATGAACCGGACTTCGAGATCGACGGCCGCGTGACCAAATACGTGCGCGGCATTCTGCATTACAACAGCCAGCGCTGGTCCGATGTGATGACCGTGCTGGCGGGCTCCGAGGCCTGGGAGGATCTGTACCTGGCCGCGGGCGCACATGTGATGGTCGGCACAGCGTGCGCGCAGCTGGGTTTGTTCGGTGAGGCGATCCGCCGCATGGAACAGGCCGAGGCGGGCCCGATTCCGGCCGCCCGCACCGCCGCCATGTTCTGCCGCGGCCTGTGCCTGCGCGAGACCGGCGAGGCCGATGAGGCGCAGGCGCTGTTCGAGAAGGTGTATTCGCAGGCCCCGGATTTCGAGGCCAACACCTCCGCCATGCGCGATCGGACGTACCGGATCACCGTCACCTCCAAAGAGGTGATCGAGGCCCGCACCGATAAATGGGATCCCGCGTCCGCCCCGTCGCTGGAGGAGAAGCGGCAGGCCGAGAACGAGGATCGCGCCAAGGTGATCCTGGCCGAGGCGCGCGCCGAACTGGATAAGCAGATCGGCCTGGCCGCGGTGAAGACCCAGGTCGCGAAGCTGCAGTCGAGTGCGCAGCTGGCGAAAATCCGTGCGGAGAAAGGGCTTTCGAGCTCGGCGCGCGGTCAGCACCTGGCGTTCACCGGTCCGCCCGGAACGGGTAAGACCACCATCGCGCGCGTGGTCGCCAAAATCTATTGCGGCCTCGGCATTCTCAAGACCGAGAAGGTGGTGGAGACCAAGCGCTCGGACTTCGTCGGCCAGCATCTGGGTTCCACGGCCATCAAGACCGAGAAGCTGATCGATACCGCCATGGACGGCGTGCTGTTCATCGATGAGGCGTACACCCTTATCCAGCAGGGTCTTTCGGGTGGTGACGCGTTCGGCCGCGAGGCGGTGGACACGCTGCTGGCCCGTATGGAGAACGATCGCGATCGGCTGGTGGTGATCATCGCCGGATACGACGGCGAGATCGACCGCTTCCTGGCCGCCAATGACGGTCTGGCCTCGCGTTTCGCCAAGCGCCTGCAATTCCCGTCGTACACCGCGCCCGAGCTCGGTGAGATCGGTCAGGTCATCGCGCACAAACGGGATTCGGAATTGTCCGACGGCGCGATGGAGCAGCTGGTCAAGACCTGCCAGAAGCTCTACGACCTGGAGAGCACCGATCAGAGCGGGCAGCCGCGACGCGGGGTGGACGTGGCCGGTAACGGTCGTTTCATCCGCAACCTGATCGAGGCGGCCGAGGAGGAACGCGAATTCCGGCTCGCCAATGACGAATCCATCGATTTGAGCGATATCGACGAGGCAGCGCTCATGCGCATCGAGGCGCCCGATATGAAGGCGGCGCTCACCACGCTGCTGAGCTCACTGGGTTTGTCGTCCGCAGCTGAATAGGGTGTGGCCGCGGGCAACGCGGTTCGCCGGTATAGAGGGGGCTTGGCTGTGAACGAAGGTATGCGGCTGTGAACGAGGGTGTGCGGCTGAACGATACGGAACTGCGTTCGGACGATCTATGGCTGTTCCGGGTGCTGCCGCTGCGCCTGGTCATTCCGGTCGCGCTGGTGGGGGTGCTCGCCTCCCTGGTGGCGGTCGCATGTCAAGCGCCCTGGTGGGCAGTCGGATTGGCGGCGGCGCTGCCGGTGCTGATCGGTCTCGCCCCGATCGGCGGTAAGCCGATCGGTATGCGGATGGGCCGCTGGGTGGCCTATCGCTGGCGGGTATCGCGCCGTCGCCCGGTCGAGGAGTCCAAGCAGTTCGACGTGCCGCTGCCCGACGGCGGCACCTACGGATTGCGCTGGGACGGAACGCTGCTCACCACCATGCTGCGCATCGACACCCCGCCGGACACCCTGACGCTGCTGCGGCGCGGTTCGCTGAGCACCGATCAGGTGCTGCCGCTGGCCGAAATCGCTTCCTGCCTACGGCAATACGATGTCGAACTGGATTCGGCCGATGTGATCAGCACCGGTACCCGCACCGCCGGTACCGAGGCGGTGCTGTCCGGCTATGCCGCGAGCATCGCGCCGCTGGGGCGGCTGTACGACGAAATCCTCGGCCCGCTACCGGCTATCGCGCATCGCACGGTGTGGCTGGTGCTGCGGCTCAATCCGCTCGCGAACTCCAAGGCCGTGCAGAATCGCGGCGGCGGACCGGAGGGCGCATTGCGCGCCGCGATCGTCGCCACCCGGCGCGTGGCGAATCGGCTTGCCGCGCGCGGTATCACCGCCTCGATCCTGACCACCGCCGAAATGACCGCGTTCACCAGGGAATTGACCCGCGGCATCCCGCTGGAGGAGTTCGTCGAGACGCCGCATTCGCTGGAGCACAACGACGTTCACCTCACCAGCTTCCAGATCGATCCGAACCTGTTCACCCCCGACGGCCTGGCGGCGGTCTGGTCGGTGCGCAGCCTGGCCACCACGGTCACGGTGCGCCTGCGTCCCGCCGCGGCGAGCGCCGACAGCGATCGCAAGGATGAGTTCATCGAGGTGGACGCCCGCGTCCGCTATGACACCCAGCAGCCGATGGACGAACCGCCGGTGGACGGTCTGCGCCAGCTCCCCCAGCGTCAATTGTGGGCGCTCACCGATACTTTGGCGTTCGGCGCGCAGGAGCTGCACTCGTCCTCGCATCGCGGTCCGGTGAGCGCGCTGGCCGAGATCTCGGTGCCGACCGCGGGCTGCGGTCAGCTGATCGGCGCGGACGCCACCGGCAGCGGTGTGGCCGTTCCGCTGATCGGCGATGGTTCACGGCGCATCGACATCATCTCCGATCTGCATCTGGCGCAGCAGGTCATCCTGCGCGCCATCGCGCTGGGCGCGGGCGCGGTGGTGCACACCGCGCGCCCCGGCTCCTGGCAGCGCATGGTCAACAATGTCGGTGCGGCGCACGCGCTTTCGCTGGCCTCGTCGATCACGCACAGTTCGCGCAACAGCACCATGACCGCGCGCACCCCGCATCCGGCGGCCACCGTGATCGTCTTCGACGGCGTCCCCTCGACCACACCGCCGGGTTCGGCAACCGTCGTCACCGTGCACGATCGGCTCCCCCAGGATTACCAGCCGGACGCCGATGTGACGATCGTGCAGCACCCCAATGCCCCGCACACCGTCACCGTGCACACTCCCGCCACCCGTACCACCGCCCAGCTGGTCACCACACCGACCGAACAGCATTACATCGGTGCGACGGGCCGCTGAGGCCATTTCCCGGCCACAGGCGGGCTGGGCGCTACATCCAGCCGCTGTTGACCAGGATGGCGAATTGCGCCGCCGCACGCTGATGCGCGTCCTGTAGCTGCGCGCTGCCGACCTGTGCGACATAGCGACCGGCGCGCACGGTGCAGGTGAATCGCGCGGCGGCCGCGGTGTTCTCGACACAGAACGCATCGGGAACCCCCGCCGGTGCGGCGGTGGTCGGTCCGGCCGCTGTGCGCAGATCGTTCAATACGAGCGTGGCGGCCTTGGGATCACGGGCGCGCGCGACCAGTCCGACATCGGAAACCCGTGCGACGGCATCGATTCCGCCGACCTCGAGCAGCCGCCGCCAGAGTTCGGGCGCCACATGCCGGAAGCCGCGCGCGTTGAACACCGCCTCCCGATCGAAACTCGGCGTGAAATCCGCCTTCGGATGCAGCGTCCGCCGCAGCATGTCCTGCGGATCATGATCCAGCGCCCGCATTTCCGGCACCGAAAGCGACGGCAGCTGATCCAGCAGCGGCAATTGCGCCGCGATCGTCTTCTTACCGAGATCCTGCAGAGCGGCGAGATTCGGCCGCGGCTGAGCGACATTCACGATGATCAGATAATTCCCGCGAGCCAGCGCGGCGTCCAGCGACGGAATATCCTGCCGCCAGTGCGCTTTGGCATCCGGATACCAGTCCAGCGTCACCGGTGCATTGGCCTTGGGCGCCGCACCGAACCCCGCCGCCTCCACTTCGATAGCGGCCGTTCGCGCCGCGGCCGGCTCCGGAAATTGCAATACGGTCAGCCGAACCCAGGTGGTCGCCGACTCGGCGGCAGCCCCCGCACCGAACCCGAACATCATCCCATTCCGCTCGACAATCGGCGCAAGCCTGTCATCGACGTCTCGACTGGTCCTGATGGCCTTGCCCGCCAGCTCATTTCGCAACCGCGGATCAATCTCGGTCCCCGCAGCCACGAACCCCGCCAGCCGCGTGATCGCCAACTCCGCCCCGAATTCGGTCTTCGACAGCGACAGCGCCCGATAATTCAACGGATCAGTCGAGTAAGAGCCCACGTCGAGCCCCCGAACATCAACCTCACCCGCGATCGGAACCCCGGGAACCACACTCCCGCACCCCGCCAACCCCAGCGCCGCCACCAGCGCCAACGCCGTCTTCCGGAATATCCTGTGCACGTACACCATTACGCCTATCTAGCCTTGACCAGCTGAGCGTACTGCGCCGAAACACATTGCCGGACATCGAGAGCTCTCGAATCGTTGCGAGCGGGACCGCAACACATCGAACCTACATCCACGAACTGTTCGCCAGCAGCGCGAACTGGGCGGCGGCACGTTGCTGCGCGTCCAGTCGCTGTGCACTGCTGACCCGGGCGATATATCGCCCATAGCGCACGGTGCAGTAGAATCGGTCGCCCGGCGTGTAGGGTGCCGTGGCGGTATTCTCACTGCAAAATGCGCCCGGCACATCGGCCGGCGGGTCGGCCGGACGCTTGGACACGCGTTTGAACTCATTCCCCAGATCTGCCGCGGCTGCTGCGTCTCGTGCCCGCATCAACAAACCACCGTCGGGCGTGGCTGATAACAAGTCGACTCCGCCGACATCCATCAAATGCCGCCAGGCGTCAGTGTCTACGACGCGAGGCAGAAATCCGCGTGGGGTGAGTACGTATTCATTCGAATAGTCCGGCGAGGGTATGTCTCCAGGGTGGAGCGTCCTGCGCATCATCGCCTGCGGATCGTAATCCAGATGCAAGACATCGCGTTTCGTCAGCGGGGCCAGACCATCGAGCAGCGGCAGCTCGGTAGCGAGGACCTTACGGGTCAGTTCCTTTAGTTTGTCCAGATCAGCGTCCGGCCGCTTGACGAATACATTGACCAGGTAGCTTCCTCGGGCCATGGTCGTACCGATCGTCGGAATGCCTTGCCTCCAATGGGCTTTCGCGTCCGGATAAGTATCGAGCGCCACAGCGGTGTTCGACCCGGCTGCCACAGCGAAGTCGGCCGCCTCGACGTCGGCTGCGGCCCGCCTCGCAGAATCGGCGTCCGGAAACTGCAACACGGTGAGGTTCACCGCGATGGTGTCGAGCTGGGGTTGGTCGGGTTTCGAATTTACATCGCGCTGAACCGAGTAGTCCTTGGCCACCGGAGCGGTCGTGGTGGCCGACATCGCGAAGCCGAACATCATGTTCTCGCGCGCCACGATGGCGGTGTCGACATCGGCGAGCAGCTCCCCGACCTGCGTTGCCGTGGTAAGAGGCTTCGCCAGCCTCGCGTATTTCAGAGTCGGGTCGATCTCCCAGCCGTTGGCAACTGAATCCGCCAGCCGCATAACGGCAAGGTTGATGCCGTTCGCGTTGGAATGTGCGTACTTGGCACGATAGTCGAGCGGATCGGTGGGGTAAGCGCCGGTATCGAGTTTGCGAACGTCAATCTCCGAGGCCGCAGCACTTCCCGAGACCGCTGATCCGCAGCCGGTCAGGGAGACTGCAGCGACCGAGACGAACATCAATGCCGCGATCGACCGAAACATGTTGTGCGCTTTGCGTTCAACCACTACTTACTCCGGGCGAGGATCGAGTACTGTGCGGAAACGCGCTGTTGTGCATCTGCCAATTGCAATCCCCAAGTCATGACGACATATCGATCGAAGGCCACATAACAATAGAACTGGGTCGAAGCATTCACCGGCCCGCGGTATCGACGGCAGCGAGCCGTCGGCAGACCGATGGGCGACTCGACGGGGCGGGTGAACCTATTCATCACCAAATCGTCACGTAATTGCTTGGCCGCCTGCATATCTCGGGCGCGATAAATCCGCCCGCCATTGGCAGCCACCCGGTCGACACCGAATTTGTCGTATCGGGACTTCGCCCGCTCCGGATCGTTCTCCAGATGTAGAAAGGCGGCGGGGGTGTACACACCGGGCAGATTCGTATAGGAGTCACCGTCCGGTCGGGGGAGTGAAATCCGAAGCATGCCATCGGGATCGAAGGGCACGGTGGTCAATTGGTCGCGGGGTGTCGGAGTGAACGACCGCAGTCGTTCGGAGGTGAGCGTGATCGTTTTATCGGTCAGGGTCTGCAACAGATCCCGATCCGAGAGGTTCACGCTTCGGCTCTCCTCGCTTTCGGCCAGGGCGACGATCACGAATTTGCCGGTGGCGTACCAGGAGGCGAGCACCTGCGAATCGGGTAGCCAGGAGCTGATCGCAGTGGGGTGCGCCGCCGAATGCACCGGCTCCACCCGTGGCGGAATGTCGTTGACCGAACTCCAACCACGTTGCGCCAGAGCCGCCGCGGCGGAACTCGCAGCCTGCTCGGAATCGAACAGCAGCACCGAATCAGATGCCCCATAGGAGATTCCGTAATCCTGATCGGACTGCGCCGAGGTTGCGAATCCGGCGATGAATCCCTTCGCATCATCGGCAAATCCGTCCGTACTCAGCCAGGTGGACATGGGACTGTTGTGGCCCTCGCCGGGCGAGAGAAAGACATGCACGGATTCGGCCAGGTTGTAGTCAAGCCCCGCATCGATCTCCGACATCAAGGGCACCGCCGCACCCAACCGTTCCGCTTCGAATGCCCGCCCGCCCAAGGATCGATCCGGCGGCGCGAAATCCTTCGGCTCATGCCGATAACCTCCGACGTCGAGCGCGTTCAGATCGATCGTCGGATCCTGCTGCACAGCATCCGATTCACCGCCACATCCGGTAGCGGACAGCGTCAGGACGACCATCGCGGCAGCGGCGATTCTCCTACCCGGAATGTTCATACTCTCTCCGATCACCGGACATTCTTGCGCAGGATCGGAATCAGCCGCTCTAGCAATATCGACTCGGATTTATCCGACCAATTCCGCAGGGCGTCGACCGCGACCGGATCATCCAGAACGAACACGGTGGCGGACCGCATACTGATGGTCAGCGGCAGGTTCGTTTGTCCGCCGCCGCCGGCGGAAGAATCGGTGCGGACTGCCAATAGATAGCCCGAATTGAGATCCGGCAATCGATTCGGGCCGTCGACCTCGGCCAGGCCATTCGTCGCGCTGGTTGCGATATGGCGGGGTGATGTCTCGTCCCCGTCTTTATGACAGCTATCGTTGTAACTGAAGCCGAGCGCTTCGAAGAAAGCCGCTTGCGCACTCGGCTTCAGGTATACGGCAAGATCGGCCTTGTAGCCGCCGATACCGGATATATCGACAGCGGCGATCTTCTTCCCGAGGAAGGATGGATTCTGCTGCCGTGCATCGGCAAGCGTCTTGGCGATGACAGGGGCGACGGTTGTCGTCACCACCGGTCCAGCTGTCGCACCATCTCTGTCGATGCCCCAGAGTCCGACCCCGGCAGCAGCCGCGACCACGGTAACCGCAGCCGCACTCGTAATCCACATTTGCTTCCGCGCAGGCGCCTTCCTACGGGGACCAACTGTTACGGCCGCCACCGACCCCGGTTCGGTAGGCGTGGAGACCGGCGAAAGACCATGCTCCAAAGCAAGTTCGAGCGCCTGCGTGAACTCACGGCAGCTACCGAACCGGTCATCGGGACTCTTCGACAACGCCACCGCCAGCACCTCATCGAGTGCTCGGGGCAGTTCCGGCCGCAACTCGGTAATCCTCGGCACGGGTTCATACAGATGACCCGACATCACCAGTGCGGGTTGAGCTCCGGGATAGAGATTCCGCCCTGTCAGCAACTTGAAGAACGAACAAGCCAGCCCATAGACATCCGTCTGCCGACTCAATGCTCCATCCGAAAGCTGTTCCGGCGCAGCATAAGCAACGGTGGCGACGAACTTTCCCGTCACCGTCAACTCGCTGGAGTCCTGCATCGCCTTGGCCACACCGAAATCCGTGAGCAACACCCGCTCCGGCTCCCCTGGTGACAATAGGAAGTTCGCCGGTTTCACATCCCGATGCAACAGTCCCCGCCGATGCGCATGGTCGAGCCCCCTCCCCACCTCCCTCACAATCCGCAGTGCCCGCTCCATCCCGATCCCCCGAGGGTGACTCTTCAACACCTCGGCAGCATCGATCCCCGGCACATACTGCATGGCGATCCACAGCCGTCCGTCATCGTCGCCCCGGTCGTAGACCGTGACGATGTTCGGATGGTCAAGCCCGGCAGAAAGATTCGCCTCCCGCTTGAACCGCCCCCGAAACTCCCGATCTTCCGCGACGTCCGCCTTCAACACCTTCACCGCATCCCACCGCGGCAAACTGGGATGCTTCCCCAAATAGACGGTCCCCATCCCCCCGGCACCGAGCACCCGCTCGATCCGGTATCCACCGATATTCGCTCCCGGCCCAAGATTCATCGCACTACGTTCGCTAACTCTTCTTCGCTACTTCGGAAGTTTTTCGATGACCATTCGGGCAATGGATTCCGCGGCACTGCAATGCGCCGCGTTGTCATTGCCGCCGTGGACCTTGATCTCCACTTGTTCGCGCTGGGTTCCGACCTCGCGGAAGGGGTAGTCGCGTGTGCAGATGGCGTCCACCGTGCTCTTCGGCGCGATTAGTTGCTTGCCATCGCCCAGGTCGACCATGGGGTCTTCCAACACCGATGCCTTGATCTGTTCGAGTTTGACTGTCACCTGGTCGGCTCCTTCCCACACACAGGAGTGGGCCGAGACCTCCTTGGGAGGCTCGGGGATCGCACCGATCAAAGAAGTCAGGGTCGAGTGGTCGACCAGAGTGCACGGATCAACAGTCGCCAACGAGCGGTCGGCATCCGCTCGACGCGGCGGTTCGGCCACAGACATCAAGCGGGTGATTACATACTCGGGGAGAGCACATTTCTCACCAATATGGATTTCGACCGAAATTCCCCAGGGTACTTGCGCGCCTGCGGGTTTCACGGCGCGTCCACAGTATCCATCGGACTCGGAGCCGAGAATCGTCTGCCCGGAAACAGCATTGGCAGTCAACCCGAATCCGACCAGGAAATCCCCCGGGGCGATATCGAGCATCGAGCGGATGCCCGGCGCGGTCACGGTACATCCCCATGTCTCGGAGGTTGTGAGCGTCCAGTCCGAGACCGTCGTTGGCCAGTCAGGATCCAAACCCGCGGGAATGGTTGAACCCAGTGCTTTACTGAGCCATGCGCAGGTGTCGACCTCGCGCATCTGGGCCAACGTGAACCCGGTCAACGTCGCCTGCGGGGTGTCGCCGCCGTCACTCCAGCGCATCCACGCGGCCCCAACCGTCGTCGCCAGTGCTATCAGCACGGCGACCATAATGAGCACCGTCCTGGTACCCCGGCCACGTGGAACGCCCTGCGGGATTGCGAACTCCGTCGGCTTTCGCGTGAAAGCTCCACGTCTGCCACCAGACAGGACCACCGTCGCATTCGGATCTGAAGCGAGCATGGCCAATTCCGCACCCACACGATCGATCTCGGCGTGTACCGGTTCCGGCCAGATACGACCGTGCTCCGGTGGCTGCCCGAGATGGTCCAGGATCTGAGTCGGCGTCGGTCGCGTCGCAGGGTCCTTACGCAGGCATGGCCCGACCAGATCGCGCAGTTCCGGAGGCACCCCGCCCAGGTCCGGCTCGACATGGGCGATATTGAAAAGGGTGTAGGCCATGGACGCCGCGACGAAAGGGCTCGCACCGGTCGCCGCCATCACCAGTAGCGATCCCAGCGCGAATACATCACTCGCCGGTGTAAGCGGTTCCGCGAGAGCCTGTTCCGGCGACATATACGCGGGCGAGCCGAGCACGGATCCGGCTTCGGTAAGACCCTGGTTCTCCGCCGCCTGCGCGATGCCGAAGTCGATCACGCGTGGGCCATCCGCTGCCAGCAGCACATTGGCGGGCTTGAGGTCTCGATGAATCAGCCCGGCTCGATGAATCGCCTGTAGGGCCGATGCCAGCCCGGCCGCGAGCATGCGCACCGCCATGGGCGGCAACGGCCCGTACTCCGTCACGATCTTGTCCAGCGGTACGCCGATTACGAAGACCGACGCCAACCACGGCGCGGAGGTATCCACATCGAAATCGATTACAGGTGCGGTGAACGCACCCGAAACCCGAGTTGAGGCAGTGACCTCCCGGCGGAACCTCGCCCGGTACTCGCGCTCGCCGAGTAGATGCGCGTGCACCTGCTTGACCGCAACCAACCGGCCGTCCGGTCCCACTCCGAGCAGTACCCGGCCCATTCCGCCGGAACCGAGCACTCCGAGGATGCGATATCGGCCGATCCGCTGTGGATCTCCCTGAGCCAGTGCACGAATCGTCATTTCGGCAGCTGCGCTAGAACGGCGGAAAGGACCCGGGTGGCCCGCTCGCACGAACCGGGTTGGCCGTGTACTTCCGATCGAACCGAGACGATCTCGGCGAGATCGTCTCGGGTCGGACGAGCCATGTAGTTCAGCGTGCAAGTGTGGTAGGTCAGATCATTGTCCTCGATGAACGCGGTGGCACCATCGACCTGAATCGAGGGATTCTGGGTGCCGCTGAGACTCGCCCTATCAAGTCGGCCGCGTTCGGTGAAGTCGACACTCAAGAAGGCGTCATCACTTTCCAGCTGACAATCGTACGGAAAACCGGTGGACTCTCGGCTATCCCCGACTACCGCCTTGACCAGGGACGGACTCAGCAGCGCACAGGGGTCGAGACGGCGAATCGAGTTCGAGGGCAGAGAGAGCTGCGGCGGGTTGACCGCGAGCCGATTGACCAGGGAAAGCATGACCTGCTCAGCAGGCTTACACCCATCGCCGCCCCGGAAACCAACAGATAACTCGATCGCCACCACGGGGCGCGTCTGGGTGAAAACGCGGCGGGCGCAGAGGTCATTCTCCTTGAAAATGCCGTACATCGGCATCCAGCCCGCCACCGAGCCACTTGGGACGTACATATCGCTGTAGACCGCGACCGTACTTCCAATGGCTAGGCTGAAAGAACGCTTCGCTCCGGCTGCATCCGCATAGCTGAGAGAGCATTTGTACGAGCTGGTACTGGGTACATCCCCTGTGCGCAGGCCGAATTGGCCGCCCACAGATTTATCCAAAAGCGTGCACAAATCCAGCAGGCGCCACTGTTCTCCGGTCAACGACACCGTGAGGTCGGTAGCCGGCGCGGCATGCCCCGGCTGCTCTGCCCACTGCTGCGCCACCACACCGATCCCGATGAGCAACAACAGACATCCGGCAGCTGCTATCAAGGTACGGATCCGGTGTTTGCGGCGGGTGCGCAATTCGGTCAGCTGCGCTTCGTATTTCGCGTGTTTGGCCGTGGTTTCAACCCACCAGCTGGAATCGGCCCGATGGTCGGCAATGACATCTCGGACAGCGCCGGGCCACACCGGCTCGGGCTCGATTCGACCAGCCGCATCGAGAAGCTGCTCCGGCGTCGGACGGCGCTCCGGCTCCTTGGCCAAACAGCGTACGACAATGTCTCGCAACGGTTCCGGCACAAGAGTTGTCTCCGGTGCGGAATGCATCACGCTGTAGAGCACCTGTGGCGTCGAGGTCCCGGCAAAAGGGCTATGCCCCGAGGCCGCGAAGGCCAGGATCGCACCCACCGAGAACACATCGGCGGCCGGAGTCAACTGGTGGCCCTGTGCCTGCTCCGGTGACATGAAGGCGGGAGAACCGATGACCGACCCGGTCATCGTGAGCTGTGTATCCCCCTCCAGGGCACGGGCGATACCGAAATCGATCACTCGGGGCCCATCGGGCGCCAGCAGAACATTGCCTGGCTTGAGATCCCGATGAATCAGTCCGGCGCGATGAATCTCGATCAGTGCCGAAGCCAGACCCGCGGCCAGTAGCCGCAAACCACCGAGCGATAGCGGACCGGTCTCCTCGATGACCGTGTTCAACGACGGACCCGCGATGTACTCGGTTGCCAACCAAGGATTTTCGGAGGTGGTGTCAAAGTCGACGACGGCCGCCGAGTAAGCGCCGGTAACCCTTCGACTGGCCTCTACCTCGCGTTGGAATCGAATACGGAAATCAGCATCGCTCGACAGGTGCCGGTGGATCTGTTTGACCGCCACCAGCCTTCCGGTGGGAGACTCGCCGAGCAATACCCGGCCCATCCCGCCCTGGCCGATCACGGCCACCATCCGATTGCGCCCGAGCTGACGCGGGTCCTGCGAACCGAGACCCTTCATGCCATCACTCCCGCAAAGCTCCGCTGTGCTGACCGCCGCATCATCCAGCGTCCTTCAGTAGCACGTATTCAGCGGCGGCCAACTGCCGCACATCCAACTCCTGCTCGCTGAACACCTCCGAAACGAGGGTGTCGTGCGGAATCAGGCAGCGGAAGCGGCGAGCCGAAACAACAGTGGGATTCGGTTTCGCCGCCTTGAAGCAGGCGATCTCGGGCGCGCCGGATACACCCGCCATCGAACCATAGTTGGAAACGGTCGGATCACTCGCGAGAAAGCCGGTGAAGTCCCGCGCCGCCGCGGCATCGCGCAACTGATACAGATACTTGTTGTTCGACACGGCGATGGACTTGACGCCTCGTGTGTCAAATTCGCGGGCGGTGACGGCTGGATCGGTACCGAGTACCGCGAAGGCGCGCGGGGCGTACACCGCGAAATCACGCTGATCCGGGTGTGCGTCACCGGTTTTCACCAGTTTCGTCAACAGCTTGTCCGGATCAATCTTCAAGCTCGGCTGCTGAACTCTCGGACTGGCCGTATAGCCGTCCAGCCTTGGCAACTGTTGCTTATAGGTCTTGCTCACGTAGTCCGTCAGCAGGTCCAGCTTTGCCTCGCGCGCCTGCACATCTACCGCCACCACGATCGTCTTATACGCCATCCAACTGACCATGTTCGGCACACCCGGTCGCCAATGGCTCAGCGCCGCTGGATAATCCGGCAGTGCCACGGCTTCGTTCTTGATAGTCCTGCCATTGACCGCGTTGTCATGCTGCTCCAAATCGGATGCAGCAGCGGCAGCGGCCTGTTCATCCGGGAAGGCGATCAAGGCGATGGAAAGCTCGAAGTGGTGCTGGTGTGCCCCGAGGAACGGCGTCTCCGCGGAGTGGGCGAAGTACACCGCCAGCGGGTGATACTGGTACATCGCCTCCTCCGAAACACCGGGTATGTTGCGGATTCCCTGCGCACTCGCCAGCACCTGGCCACCCTGCCCGGCCGCGAACTCGGCCGCCACCTCGCTACCGAACGCAATGCGCTCGCCCAGTCGAAGTGAATCCACCAGAATTCCGCGATCGAGGCTCGGGCGATCGTCATAGCCACTGTCGAGCCGCTGCGTCGAGTAGGAACCGACATCAAGTTTCGGATCGTGATCAGCTGTCGCACTGTCACTCCCGCAACCGGCGGAGGCGCTCGCGACCGCAGCGGCCAGCACAGCCCCGGCGAGTCGACGGAATCGAAACCGCATGCACCCCCCTAGCCCGCGATTCCCCCGCGAACACTCAAGCCTCGAACGGCGAAACCTGCGGCGAGGCCGCGTGTTCGGCGCCAATCTAACATCGGTCGGCCGCCGGAGCCATTCGCATGGATCGCGGCCAGCCGATACGGGCCGAGGGGTTCGGGCCGCGCGCTGTTATTTCTCGACGATGCTCATGGAGTCGAAGCTGGTCAGGGCCGCGGTCACGCTCAAGGCCGGGCCTGGGACGAACTGTCCCACGATTTCCCATGGCGCCACTCGAGGTGCCGTGCCGAGCCCGAGCAGCTGTGCCGTCTTCAAATCCGCTATGCCATAGCTGATCCCGTTGTCCGCGATGTAGAACAGACTGTCCCGACGACGACTGCCAGGCGCGATACCCGTGGTCTGCACGAATTCGCCTGTGCTGGGCGGGATGTACGCCTTATCGATATGGTCGCCGGTGCCATCGGCCGTCGACAGCTTCACCGGGGTCGACGAGTCCGGCAGTGGCAGACGGGTTCCGACGAGCATCGAGACCACCGCGCGGTCCGACGGTCCTTCGGTCGCGTCGGCGTCCTTCACATCGGTGGCCTTGTTCTTGGACCAGGTGATGCAGGCAACCGGATCATCTTCGGTGGCAATGATCTTCGGTGCCACGGCCGGGAAATCGGATACCGGCAGCGGGTTCGCGGGGCGATCCAGTCCGACGATGAGATCCGGTGGCACAGACTTGATCTCATCCATGCCTTGCGAATTGGCGGCGCGAATCACATCCGAGGCGAAGGAGGAAATCCGCTGCACGCCGTCGGAGAGCACCACGTAGAGATCCGACTTATCCGAGCTACCGAGTGCCGCTACCCGAATGACGCCGCCGACGCGAATCCCGTTGAGCCGCCCCGGCCCCGGATCGCCCGCGTTCGGAATCGCCGGTGGAGCCAGCGGTGCCACTTCGGTCGCCGCACCGATCACACCGGTGGTGATAGGCCGAGGACGGGGCGCGGAAAGATTCAGAGCGCGCATCATGGTGGGATCATTGAGCTTCACCTCGGCACGCTTGCCGTCGTACAGCAGATAGTCCTTCGTGACCGTCTCGCTGTCGCCCTTCTTGGCCACGCTACGGACCAGCAGCGCGCTATCAGCGTCGGCCTGCTTGATCCGATCATTCAGTTCGAGCTTGCCCGCGATGGCCGTGGTGGTCGCACCGACCGAAGACGCGGCACCGCCAGAAGCCGACAGTTGCACGGTGTCGCAGATCGTCCACTGCGACCGGTCTCCCTGCGACGAACCGGGCAAGGCCGCTGGGGCGCCTGGAATTCCGAGGATCGGGCCACGCGGGACCGAATTCAGTTTGCTGTCCTTGACCGACTTGGGTGATTCGGCACTACCCACGATCAACCGCGCGGATGCGAGATTCAACGCTGGTTGCAGCGTTATCTTGGTCTTGTCGTTCGGGTCCGCCACGACGACGTACAGCGCGCCGCTGTCCTTGCCCATGACGATCTTCGCGTCACCGATCGATCCCTGCGGACGGATGAACGCCATGATCGCGCAACCGGCGACAACCAGCAGCGCGAGGATCGCACCCGAAAACAGCGACCGGAACTGCGCGCGCATGGGGTCGTGCAGCATGCGCACATCGCGGCGCACGAGCGCGTGGTCAAGACGTCGCAACAGGAACCGGTACCCATTGACCTGGGCCCGAGTGGTCAACTGGGCTGGCACTGAACCTCCGTCGGAACGAGAACTACAAGCGGGAGACTACCGAGGCGGGCATTCGACAGCGCACCCCGCTGAAACAGCGGGGTGCGCTGTCGGACGAAATCCCGGTAGTCTTTAGATACCGCCGAAGCCGTCGCCGATCTTCTTGTCGGCGCCGAGAGCGGAGTGCATCGCGTTCTCGACGGCGACCGCGACCTGGTTGAGCGTGTGCAGCGAGTCCGAGTATTCGCCGGTCCAGTTCGCGTGCACCGCCTTGAAACCGTCCAGCGAGCTGTTGTTCGCCCACGCGACCTCGAGCTGCTTGGCAGCGTCTTCCATATCCTGGCCAGCCGCGGTCAGCTGACCGAACTGCTCCTTGAGATCGGACACCAGGGTGGTGATAGTCGCCTGGTCATAAAGCATTTCATCCGACATGTGTCAGTCCTCCAAAGCTGTTTTCGGGTGGATCAGTGGATCGATCAGAGGTTGGTGAGGGTCTTGAACCCGGCCTCGTTCTCGGCATCGAGGTGCTTGAACGACGCGACACCGGTGCCAACCTGGGTCTCGATCTGGTTGAGGATGTCGTTCAGGCGCTTGTTCTCCGCGTCCCAGTTGTCCGCGGCCTGGTTGAACGCCACCGCGGCGACACCCTTGAAGCCCGGGCGCGAGGAGTCGACGGAGGCGGTGACCTTGGCCAGGATCGCCTTGACGGAGGCGACGACGTCGGCCATGTGGCCCTGCGCCTTACTGGCTACATCGTGTTCTGACTGAACGCTATTGCCGCTCATGATGTTTCCCTCTTCGGTGTATTCGATGGAACGCTAGGGCAATGCGGCTCTGCATCACCCGATTCGGAGTGGGTCAGCTGCCTGGTCACTGGATGTGAGTTACGACAGCCACCTCCCCCCAGGCAGCATGTCGATCAGGCCCGAAATCGCTTGAGCGACACGGTGATCAGTGCCCGGTGTCAAGGTGGACCAGACCTGCTGATCCGGAGCGACCCCGGGTGCGGCCACAATTCGACCCCGCGCGGTGTCATACACCACGACGGCCCCCGGCGATCGATCAGTCACGCCATCGGCGTAGGCATAGGCCACCACTTCGGCGTAAGCGTGGCAGGACGCGAGCGCGAGACCGTACACCGTGGCATCGGTATCGGCGACGCCGAGGCTGTAAACCGCGCTCGCGAAATCTTCGGAAGTTCTTGCGTTGTCGAAGCGTTCACTCAGCTCCGCCGCCGGGGCGCTGAAGCTGGCGACATCGGCGGGAGGGAACGCGCCCAGAGCCTCCAGCACGGGCCGTGCCAGCGAGTCACCGCTGTCATTGGTCCAGATCGACCGGATATCCAGATCGTCACCACGCCGGACAGCTAGAACGGACTCCTCGCCGCGCCTTGCCAGGCACACACGTATCTGACCGTTGGCGGTGTAAATGCGCGCGGCCAGTTCGCGATCAGGCTGCGCAAGCACGAAAAGCGCTGTGGCCATTCCTGATTCGACATCGCCATGGTTGTCGATGATGCGGCCGCGACGCAGATCATCCCTCGCCCGGGCCTGCCCCTCGTTCCACTCGCGGTGCGAATCCTGCTGCGGGGCAATCGAGAGCACCAGCGGCAGGGTTTGCACTCCGAGCTCAGCGGCGAGCGCCATGACGCTGTCATTGGTGAGGGTCGTCATGCCGACGCCTCCTCACTCGTCGCGGGAGCGGGTGCGGGGCTGGAACTCTCGACACCGGTGGTCCCGGCATTGAACGCGATATCCGGAACCCGCTGCTGCGCATTGGGATCCAGCCCACCCAGCACCGCGGGCGCAACCTGCATACCCGAGGTGAGTCCGAGTTCCTCATCGCTGGTGGGCGCACCGGCGAGCCCGGAGCGCGTGTGATGCTCGCCCTCGTCCTGGCTGTTCGGCACCATACCGCCGGGCGCCATGGGCACCGAACCGGCCTGCTGCACCGTAACCGGTTGCACGGTGACCTTTTGGGTGGTGCTCGCGTTCACCTCGGCCACGCCCTGCGGGCGGAACGCGGTGATGACCGGAGGGATGTTGAGCGCGCCCAGCGGGATTCCCGGCATGCCGGCGGGCAGCTCGGGCGTCACCGTTTCCGGATCCGCCTGCGGCACGCTCTGCGTCGGGGTCATACCGGCGGTGATCTCCGGCGGCGCGGGGTGTTCCCAAGGCGTGGCCAGTGTTTCGGTCGCGCCTTCATAGGTGTGCATGACGCGTGACGCGACGGCTTTCACCGTGTCCGCGTCGGTGTCGGTCTGTGCGAGTTGGGCGAGCATCGGGGCGCCGATGGCGGTTCCCAGTTGCTCCAGCGTCTCGCGCAGGTGCTTCAGCTTCTCGACATCGTCGGCGTCGGGCATGGCGAGGCGTGCGATTTCGTATGCGGCGGCGTGTGTTTCGGCCTTGGCGGCATTGGCCGCCGCATCGGCCGCGGAACTGGCGAACCAGTCCCGCAGCGTGCGAATGCGCTCGATGAACTGACTACTGTTCTTCGATTGCCATGCGCTGTCGAGGTTTTCGAGAATGCGCTCGTAGTCGAGTGCGGCCGCGGCGAATCCGGCGCTCAAGCGCGCCCAGGCGAGACCGGCCTCGGCGGCGGGCACCGCGCCCGCCCCCGTCACCAGATCGCGTGCCAGCTGCTCGGGTGGCCTGGCTTCCCAGACCACACCGGTGAAGCCGGGGCTCGTCGGTTCCAACATCGGCTACGGCGCTCCTCAGACCGCGAACCCGAGGACGCTCTGCTCCTCGACCGAGGTGTACTGACCGACCTGCGCGCGCAGCGCCGCGGCCAGCTTGCGCACCTCGTCGACACCGGTGCCACCGGACGTCTGGAACGACGCCGCAACGGAATTCAGCGTCTGCGCCGCACGCGTGGAAACCTCATCGGCCCCCGCCGGAGCGATCTCCAGCTTCGACTGCTCCGCGCTCAGCCCGTTCGCAATGCGATCGGCCAGCGCATCCAGCTGCATCGCGGCCTGAAGTGCGCTCGACGCATCGAACCGCACGCCTTCGAAATCGTTGGTGCTCATGGCAATCCTCCTAATACCCCTGCGTTTTCAGAGCGTGAGCGCTTTGTCCGGCGGTTCGTCGACGGCTTCCACCGCGCCAACTACCGGGATGGAGACGCCTTCGATTACGCCGACCACTTCGTCGCCGTGTGCGCCGGTGACCAGAGCGGTGCGCTCGCCCGCCGATTCGGTGTCGCCCTTGTTCGCCAAGCCCGCACCGGCACCCATACCGCCGGGCATGCCTGTGGTGGAACGGGTTTGGGTCTCGTTGTTATTGCTGGTGACGCGTGAGACCGGTGAGCCTGAGCCCACGCCCTCCGCCGTCGGCATTTTGCCGGTGTACGGGCTCAGCGGACTGTTGCTGAGTCCCGCGCCCATCGGCATGCCGCCCGGGATACCGCCGCCGCCACCGGTTGTGGTGGTGTCGTTGGTCTTGAGGGTGGTGTCGACCGGCTTGGTCTCGGTGGTGGTCTTGTCGTCCGGGTTGGTCGTGGTGGTCTTGTTCGTGGTGGTCGTGTCTTTGCTGGTGTTCGAGGTCAGCGCGCTCACGACCGACTGCCCGGCCGAGCTGATGCTGCTGGCCGACGATGCCGCCGAAGACGCCACCGTGCTGCCCTTTTCGACCACCTTCTGGACGGCGGTGGTGCCGACGTTCAGGAACGGCTGCACGGCCTGTGTCACCTGGTTCGCGAGTGACGCCGCATCGGCGATGTTCGGCGCACCGGGCACCGGGATCTTGATTCCGGCGGCGGCGACATTGGCGGTGTGCACGGTGAGCTGGGCACGGGTATTGGCGGTGATGATCCCCGCCTCCGACAACGCGTCGGTGGCCATCGCGACCAACACCGGCACGCCGACCGGAGTGACCAGGAAGGGCAGATCCGCCAGCACCGACGCGACGAATCGCGAGATGAGGGCCGAGAGCAGCCCATACCCCTCCGCGACAGTCGCTTCCGCGGCGAGCAGGATCGTCCGCAACTCCTGCCCCTGCGCGTCAACGGTCGGGATGACGGTTTCGACCTGCTTGCTCTTCACCTCCGCGGCTTTGGCCGCGTCACCCTGCCAACTATTCGAAACCGCCGCTGTAGCAGCAGAACTCGAGCTGGCCGCCGAGGTGAGCGCCTTGCTCACCGAAGCGAAGATCGAGATCAACTGGGTGCCGATGCTGGCCGCGCCGTTGCCCATGGCGGACAGCAGACTGATCGCCGGCTGAATCAGCGTCGTGGGATCGATGGTCGGCAGCGTGGGCATCTGGATGCCCGACAGATCTGGCAATTGAATCGCCGGAAACTGCGGCAGCTGCGGCAATCCCAGCCCGTTGATCACATCGGCCACGGGCGTATCCACCAGCGCCCCAGCCGGACTGGTACGAATGACGTCCAGCACGGTGGGGCTCGGTGTCGTAGTGACTACACCGACGGATTCAGTCACAGGTTGCTGAGGAAGGTCGTCGCCGAGGCCAGTTCAGTGGTGGAGTAGGTGCCCACCGCGGACGCGGCGCTGATCGCGGTCTCCGCGTGCACACCGGCGATCTCCGCCGCCGAGGACAGGTAGCTGCCCTGCGCACCCGCGAACGCCAGCAGGAAGTCCTGACCGATCAGACCGAACATCGGCACCGCCGAAGCCATCGCACCGATCGAGTCGGCCGCGGCCGCCCCCGCGATCTGCGCCGCGATCCCGGCGTGCGTGGTCCCGTACTCCAGAATCGGTTCGAAATCCGCTTTCACGTAGTCGGCCATCGGTGGTCCCTCCCAAGTACACGATCTTGAATGACAGTACAAGTACGAAATTGGTTGTGCCAGATAGTAAAACGCAAACTCTGGCTCAAGATTGCGTTAACGAACCGGACTTTACCCGGCCATTTCCTCGTTGAACCGGTTGACAACCTCGGCCCGCCGCTCGAACGCCGCCCGCGCCGCCGCGGCGGACGTCGCGACCACGACCTGTTCGAACTCATCCGGCGTCATCCGCGAAATGGCATGCCCGAACTGCAGATCCCGCAGCGCACCATTCCCGTCGACCTCGGCCATCACGGCACCGTCCTCCGAGGTCTCCCGCCCCCGGACCGCCGCCATCTGCTCGGCCAAATCCTGAAACCGATACAGCTGCCGCCGAACCCGCTCCTCGAGCTCATCCATAGACCCGACCATGAGTCCCCCCCTCCTCAGACAGTCCGAAGCCAGCTCTGCGGCTCAGTATCATAGTCCTGTTCCTCGACAATCTCCTGTCGAGCGACATCGGCCTCGGTAGGCAACCCGGTGCGCGCGAGCATCTCGGCACTCATCCCGGCTTCCTCGTACTGCTTACGCTTGGCCAGCCCGGCCCGCATAGCGGCCCGCTGACACAACCTGAGCACCTCCCCCGCCAACTGCGCCGGATCCCGATGCAGCTCAGCCACATCCACCTTCACGGCGAGCGGAATCCCCTGCTCGGTGGTACGCAGCTTGATCGAACCCTGCGGATTCGCGATCGTCGTCGAAGCCCAACCCTGCTCGGCAGCGCCTGAATTGACCGCCCCCTCGGTCATAACAACTCCCTCCCAAGTTTGTCGTTGACATAACACCACACCCGTGGCATTCGGCGCCACACACTTCAGTTCAACACACCGCGGTCGTGATCCACCGACTGTGGGTACGGCGTTACCGTCTAATACCTTCCCGCTCTTCCTTGATCGCTCGAACCACATCGGCGACCTGCGAGTTGATCAGGGTCACCAGGCGTTTGGCATCCGCGGATACAGCCAGGGACGGGTTCTGATCGGCGACCACGTATCGCCCATCGTCGCGAAGATCACGCCACCCCAGCACTCGCTGGGTAACCCCGCGGGGCCCGTATATCGATCGACCCTGTGCGATCACGATCTCGCCTGCACGATCGGTGGGTGCCGACATGAATCGTGCGGAACGGGTCTCCGTCGATGGCGCTGAGACATCGACGATGGAAGACCTGCCGTACTCGTATTCATAAGACTCGTCGGCGGCCGCGGCAAGGACAATGTCACCCTGCTGACCAGCACTCACATCGGGGAGAGCGCGAACCACCTCGTCCGATATTCGCAGCGGATCACATTCGACAACGCTGTATCCGGCTCCGTACCAGAAAGATTCGCCGATTTTCTGAGTGAGCACGTAGCCTTTGGATCCCTGCCGCACCGCGAGAATTCGAATCAGCTCCGATGGCTCCAGAGGTGTCTGTTCATTCCAAGCGCTGACCGCGAGGTACAGATCCGGGCCCGAGGCCGCAGCGATCATTTCCCGAGTTCTCGCATCGAGGGTCTGCTCGACACTTTCGCGCGCCTGACGCATCTCTTCGTCGAACGCATCACGCGCCTTGTTGCGAGACGTGTACAGGAACGGCAGCGGCAAGTTCTCTTTCAGGATGTCCTGCCAGAGGACAAAGAACTCGCTCTCGGTGAAACTCCACATGGCGGTTATTTCTCCGCTACGGGTGTGACCGCGATCGGAAGGTCACCCAGACCCTCCGCGAGGTTCTCACCGGATCTGAGGAATTCGGGCCGCTTGTGCTCCTTACCCGCGCCCTGGCTGCCTGCCTGAGCACCCGATCCCATTGGTGCACCGGATGATCCGGTCGTTCCCGTACCCGATGTAGAGGCGGCGCCTGTCGCCAAGCCTGCCCGCGTGGCGACCACGTTCTCGTCTTTGTCGGTGGAGGACACGGTCGAACGCGGAAAGAGTTTGCTCTGCGGGTTCTCCTTGGGGCTTACGGCGGTGGGGCCCCCGCCACCGCTCGGTGACTTCGGTGATCCGCCACCCGGCGAGTTCGGATCCGTCGGCGTTGTCTGCAGATTCGTCAATGCCGCAAGTTGCTGTTGCAACTGTGTTTTCAGCTGATCCGCTGTCGTATCGGTTGTCGTCGCGCTCTTCTGCAGGGACTGGATCAGGGACGAGCCGGTCGAGGCCAACGATTGAGCCAGTGATGAACCCTGCTGCGCCAGTGTCGAGAGCAGGGAGGTGATCTGCGATGTCGTATCCGTGGTTGTCGTCGTCGACGGGGTTTGGGTCTTGGGCTGCTCCGTGGTGGTCAATGTCTTGAGCTGGTCCTCGAACTCCTTCTTCAACTCCGACAGATCCTGAGTTCCGCTCGGATTGCCACCGCCACCGGTGGTGGTGACGGGCGAACCACCCGGTGAGCCGGTATTCGGCACACCACCCGGACCGGTATCGATTACCTTCTGCGGTTGATACGCCTTGTCGAGAGGGGATTGCAGAACAGGGATGTGACTGCTCGACTTCGCGACACCGACGCCGTACCATTCATCCCATTTTGCCGCATAGAGACGCGTGACCTGATTCAAGGTGTTCACACCGAACTTCTTGGCATAGGCTTCGGCGGTAATTTCCGGAAGATATGTCTGCAATTTCTCCAGATAGCCCACGGAGTACGCTAGGTTGGCACTGATTGCCTTCATAGAGTTGATCAGATCCGTGGTGCTGTTCTGAAAGCCTGTAATCGCATTCTTGGCCGCCAGTTCGGATACTCCAACCCAAGCGGAGCCGCCATTTCCATTGAATTGAATCGTGGTCTGGGTTTGAAATGTGGACAGCTCTTGCGCAAGCAGATTCGCTGCACCCAGCCAGACACGAGCGGTATCCGCAATAAGTGGGATTCGGCCGTTCATCTCGATATAGTCGGCGTGCAGGTTATCCCAGCTCAGTGACGACCCCGCCTCCGGACCCACCGGGCTCTCATCTTTCGCCCCGGTGAATAATGTATCGAGGTTCGACGTCTCCTTGAGCGAATTCAATTTGTCTTCATACTCTTGAGTCAGCTCGACAGTATAGTAATGACTACCTCCCTGACCGTTTTGCTTCTCGACGTAGATTCCTTCGCCGTCATCATCAATGCCACTGGAGTCTTCCGAGGTTTTCCAGCCCGGAAAAGTCACGGCTCCCTGGCTGAAGTTCCGCCCCCCGGTGAAGCTCGGATTCGACTGCAAAGTGCTTCGGATGCGATTGAATGCGGCCTCCGAGTTGGCCTCCGTCTGGGTGGCCAGTTTCCCTGCCGAGATGAATGTCTGCGCCAAATCTTCGAGTGTCCGCTTTTGGTCGACGATAACCTTGCCTCGCAGGTCGTGGGCCGCCTTTTCGAACTTGGAGGCGATGGCTCGACCGGAGCCGAAGATGCTGAAGTCCATGACTTTCGTAAGGGATTCCGTATTCCTGTCAATCTGCTCGACAACATAGATCATGCCGGCGCAGAGATTGGCGATGGATTCCGCTATGGCACGATCGAACTGGAAGGTTCCGGCCGCAGCGCTGTCCTTCAGACCGGTTAAAGCATTGGGTTCAGCCATTCATCCCACCCCTGTTGTTCTTCGTCATCGTCGAATCACCGAAACCTGGCCCGCGGCATAGGCATAGAGCGTATGCGTGCTCGGATCGACCGCGAGCGACTGCGGACTCGGAGCACTCAGAGTACCGGTGATCGCTTGGGAGACGGTATCGACGACCTTGATCCGACTATCGGTCATACTGGCCAGATACATGGCGTGGGTGCCGGAATCAATTGCCACGGCATGGATCTCCTGGCCGAGACCATCGATCGAACCGATGACTTTGCGCATGCTCGGGTCGATTACGGCGATCATCCCCTTGCGGTCCACGGCGAAAACCTTGTTGGAGCCCGGGTCGAACATCATGGTCCCGGCGTCGATCGACACCGGAATGGAGCCGGTTTGGATATTGGTCGCGAGGTCGATGACCTTGACAGTTCCGTCGCGACTGCTGACAAAGGCGGTCCGAAGGTCCGGTGCCACAGCGATACCCATCGAGTTGATACCGCTCGGCACGGTCGCACTGACCGATGCGGAACCGCGGGGAATCACCGAGACGGAGCTCTCCGCGGGATCGGACCTCGGATCGTTCACATCGAAGCTGCCCGACAGATTGTTCACCAATACGGTGTGGCTGATCGGATCCACCACTATGACTCGTGAATCCTGCTTGGTCGGAATACTGGCGGTGATGGAGTTGGTTACGGCGTCGATCACCGTCACGCGACCGTCACGGCTGCTGGTCCCCGATGAGCTCGTGACATACACCGTACGCGTACCCGGGTCCACCGCAATGAAATTCGGATTCGAGGTCAGGTTGATGGTCACCTTCACGGTATTGCTGCCGAGATCGATGACTGATACCGAACCCGGGTTGGAATCGCTCGCCGGGGAGTTGGCCACGTAGAGCAGCTTTGCGACGGGATCGATCGCGAGGTTGCCCGTCGGTTGAAGCTCGACCGGGATGGTGGTGTCCACGGCTCTCCGCGTCGAGGTTCCGGGAGTGTGGTCACCTCCCGTAGTCAGTCCGATCGTCGCGAAAACCGCCACGGCCGCACCGACGGCACACACCGCGATTATGGCCCTGCGCCGACGAGAGACAGGCGCTGGCTCGGCATCATCATTATCGGGATGCACATCGACTGCGGCACCGGATGCTCGCGGGGCAGGGCGAAAACCGGATCGGAGTGCCGCCAACGCCTCGTCCGGCACCAACTCCCTCGGCAGCGCGAACGCCTGCCCGGCCTTGGGCCGAATGACTACGGCGGTACCGATAACAACGACATCCGCGAGTTCGTCATAGTCGAGAGTCGCGTAACCGGTCGCGGGCGGCACATCCATCGACTCGTCGCGATATCGCGCCCATATCTGGATGCCTACAGCCGCATAGGAGGTAACCAGCGGATTCTGCCTCATCATGCGAATCGCGGTGATCAGCGCAGCCGTGATCGCAGCCGGAATCAGCAAGACGAGGTACACACCGAGGATTCCGAGAATCCCCTGTCCGGACTGACTTTCACCCGTGATCAGCTCGAAGACGCGGCGAGCCATGATGATCAGGGGCAGCACGGCCACAATCACCCAGGGTCGTGGGGTCCGCCATCGCGCCAACTCCAGCGCCCGGCTGAGCCGTAAGGCGGTACGCGAGTCAGCGGTGTACGAAACCTCCAGGGCAGTCTCGGGCCGTGCATGCCGACCGGGCCGATCCGGTGCATTCTGCGGTTCCGGTGCACTATGCCTTCCGGACGGCGCGCCCTGATCAAAGTGCTGCTCCACAAACCCCCCTTGCAATCCGGCAATCGCACCGACCCTAACCCGCACGCGCTGCCGGAACCAGCCGATCAGACGCGGCACCTACATCACACTCGGCATCCGGCTCGATCCGATGTGACCATCCAAATACAGCCGAATCCGTGCCCCGGCCTCACACTCGTGGCATGGAGATCACATCGGCTGTCAGCGCCGTCCTCGGCGCCTTCGGCCTCTCGGGCGCGGCCGGGCTCAACGCCTGGCTGCCCTTGCTCGCGGTCGGCATCGCGGACCGGTTCGGCTGGATCGATCTCGGCAGCTCATACGGCTGGCTGTCCTCGACTCCGGCACTGATCGCGATCGGATTGGTCTTCCTGCTCGACCTCATCGGAGACAAGATTCCCGCCCTGGATTCGGTGCTGCACAGCATCGGAACCCTCATCGCTCCGGCATCCGGCGCGATCCTCTTCACCGCCGAGACCAGCCTGTCCTCGAATATGCCGCCGGCGGTCGCCGCGGTTCTCGGGGCGATCACTGCGGGTAGTGTGCACGTCGGCCGATCGGTGGCGCGGCCGTTCGTGACGGGAACCACTGCGGGAGTGGGGAATCCGGTTGTATCGAGTGCCGAGGACGGAACGTCGCTGGCGCTCACGGTGTTAGCGCTGGCTGTTCCGATTGTGGCGTTCATCGTGGTACTGATCCTGCTGATTGTGTTGGGCTGGATCGCATTCCGCGCCGCGAGGTGGATGCGCAAGCGACGCGAGCGAAAGGAATCCGGACTGCGACAAGACCGGTGAGGTCAACCACTCACAGCCCGAACTCTTGCCGCAGCTCGATCGCCGCGGGAAGATAGTCCGCCAGCGAGCGCAGCCACTGGTTGAAAGAGAGCCCGCTATCCCGAACGGGCTCGTCGCCCAGGTAGATCCAGAAATTCGGATCCGGCACCGCAAGATTCTCCGCCTCGCTGCACCCACGCAAGGCATCCGTCACCACCAGGCCAAGTCCGACCAACTGCCCGATCAGTTCATCCATGAAGGTCATCGATGCGGCCGCCGTTCTATCACCTGATCATCGCGCACTCACCGAAGCATCTCGCTCAGCCATTGCGGCATGTGCGCGGGATCCCGCGGGAAGTATTCGAGGTCCAATGCGAACGCATCAGGGGTGAGTTGCGGGTTGAAGGCGGGCTCGCCCTCGTAGTCGAAATCCATTGTCCAAGTGGCGTTATGATCGATCACGCACCTGACGGTGAACCAGGTTCCTCTACCAGGCTGGTACATCACCGATCGCAGTTCTGCGCACTTCTCCATGATCAGGAGGGGAGCTGAGATCCGGGTCGCTGTGCCGTCGGAAGAGATCGACTCGAACATGTCACCATCGATCTGGATTGTCGCGCGGAACTCGTACCGGAGCTGATGCCAGTCGGGTGACGCAGCCGCTACGAGTGCGCGTGTGATGGCTTCTTGAATCTCAGCCTGCACAGCAAGGTCGGATGAATCCTGTTCCGTCATATTCACAAATCCTCTCCGGGTCATCCGACAGCATGCCACCGGTTCCCCGCCTCACATTCTTGCCAATCACTTTGGCGCGGAGCACCAACCGCATCCACTCCGTCGGCAGGATCGGAGGGATTTTCTGCGCTACTCCGAAGGCTCGGCCTGTTGATCTCTGGGTGGCCCTCTTAACAGTCATCCGGTAGTTCCGGAGGCTCGGACCGTCCCTCGAAGAGGTACTCATAGAGCTCGCCCAGAAACCGGCGGAGGTGCTCCTCATACTCGAACTCGACATAGGTCAGGTGGTACCACTCACTCGCACTAATGTTCTTGCACTGCAGTAAGTTTCGAAGACAGGAGCGAACTTACTCCGCGCTCTGCCCGCCGCGACCGCGGGACAGCTCCATTACCGTCGGGAAATCGGCGATCGTCTCGATATGTAGTGCGCCGCTGACGAAGTCACAGAACCGGTCTTCCACTATCAACCTCCGGCCAGAGTGATAACCGTTGGACACAGGTCCCCCAGCGCTCAACGAACAATTTCCGAGGTCAGCATGCCCTCGTTGTCCCACTTGCGAATGACCCGAGGCTCTCCCCTGTCGTCGTACTCGGTCTCCTCTGCGAGCAGACCGTTCGAGTACCAAACCCGGTAGGTTCCCCATGCGAAACCGTACCGAATCTCGCCTTCGGACCTTTTGGCAATGCCATCCGGGTACCACTCAGCCGACCACCCCTCCTCGATGCCGTTCCTGAACTCCGACTCAGCTATTCGGTTACCCAGAGCGTTTTCCTCGTAGGCGATTCCAGTGAACGGGACACCGTCGACATAGGCGGTGTCTTCATCGAAGTAGATGAGGTCGTCGATGTTCACTCGCATCATCTGCCCGACTCACTCAGCGGATTATTTAATTCTCTGGTCAGCCAATCAGGCAGGCCGCAGTCGAATCCGCCCGCGCGGCGCAGCTCCTCCGAGTACGCTTCCGGTGGCGGACCAGAAATCCAATCCGGCTCTTCATCGGCGAATGTTCGGAAATCCTCCTCACCAACATAAGAGATGTCAATCGCTGCCGTATACCACGTAACCGGCCTGCTCCGCGAGGCCGACCGCAGTTCGCTGAGGCGGTTGACGACTTCTATCGGAGGAGACCACGGACTCGTTCGACCTGTAACGTCCCGCACCACGGCACCTATCTCGAAATATCCGCCGAGTTCCGAGAAATGAATTTGCGCATGCACCCAACCATGCGGTAAGGCCAATTTCAATTGCATAATCGCTGAATTCGCATATTCGGAGATAGCAAAGATGTTTCCGGGCCGAATTTCCGGAGTTTCGACATCCGGATTCATCTTCGCCCGGAGCCAGCGGGGAGTGTTCTCTTTGAGCCTGGGATACAACTGCAGGTCTGCGACATACAGATCAGGCAATGCAGGCGGATCCCACATCGGGTCCACCGTATAGTTATATATCGCTTTGTATCGATCTGGTGGCTCCACCTGAATACGCATGGAAAACCACGAACCGATCCCGTCCTCGAAGCGGATATTTCGTAAATCGAGAAACGCCCGAACTATCTCCGGCGGCACTTCCCGGATCTGCTTCGAGCCACAGCTGCCCAAGGACACAAGTACGAAATCCCGACGGTCTGCGATTATTGCGACCTTCAAGTCGATACGGACCCAATCCTCATCAGCCTCCCGTAGCAGTCTCCCTACGACCCAATCCAAGATGAGGTTGGACTGAGCTTCCCGATCTCGTTGTGACTGGCGGGGATGCCCCAGTCTGTCATGGGGATGAACATAGGACACCGAGTTGACTCCTACTCCGGCGATCAGGAGGTGTAATCAGATGTAGAGTTCTTCGGCTTCTACGAGTTGGTTGCCGATCAGGAGAGCGGAAAATGCTTCCAGCTCATCGTTTCCGAGGAAGTAGAAGCCGGTATGGTGGCGGTAGAAGAATCGGCCAAGTTCGTCGATCACCCATAGGCCGTACTCATGTGTCTCGGCTCCAACCGGGAAGATGGCCCTACCCAAACCTGCGGCGCACTCGGCGAAATCCTCGACGTCGCCCTCATAGCCGACGGTGGGATCGATGATGAGCATCGCTTCCGAAGACTTCTTCAGCGGTAGCTCCAACTCACCGTAAGAGTGGATGAAGCGCCTGGCCGGATCGATCACCTGTAGCGTCGAGCCTTGGCGCGCAGCATCATTCACTCGAAACTCGATGAGATCGTCGGCTCGCTCACCGATATCCCGAGTCGGAAACCAGCCTCCCGATCCGAGCCGGCACAGCAGGCTTTCCTTCCTTCACGGCCGACTTTCGGCAACGGGTAATCAATCGCTATCGGCCAGGCGGCGGAGGTCTGCGAGACTCGCGGCCCGCTGCTCCGTGACCGTCTCGTCGACCACTCCGAAAAGCTCGGGGGCGTGGGCGGGCAACGAGCGGTTTCGGCGCATCGCATCGAGTGCCGGCAAGCCCATGCCGAACGTATCGATGAAGCGTGAGCGCCAGAGGCCTCCAGCGAGCATGCCTTCGGACCCGGTTGAAGTTCGCTGTACATAACCCGCGGCGTTGTCGGCTTCAGATGCCCAGATGTAACCCAGCACCACACCGTTCCGGGCCACAGGCAGATACGTGACGGGGCCGTTGGCGTCTTCGGGATAGGTCTTGGTCGGGGTCGAGAACAGCGGGCCCCAGCCCTTGGAACGATCCACCGGCGCACCGCTTGGATATTCTCCATCTTGCACCCAGGGCCCATCACCCAGTGGCGCATCAGGATTCAGCCGCAGCGCCAGATCCTGAATGGTTCGCGCCTCGCCCTGCTCGGCACCACTCGAGATTCCGCCGTATTGAGGATCCTCGGGCCTTCCGACCCAATGACGGATTGCTTCAACAGGTTTCAGGCCGAGCTGATACGACTCACCAAGCTTGTCGTACCAATAGATCGACGAGTCGACGTGATCGATGCCTGAATTCATGCGGGCGAAGTAGCCCGCCGCGGATCCCGACTCCGCACCCCACAGATAACCAACAAGCTTGTCTCCAAGCGTGATTGGCAGGTACGTAACGGGACGACGCGTCCACACCTCATATCGACCCTGCGATGCTTCTGTACTCATCACTGCTTCCACTCGCGCTCAATGGTGGTCACCGCGGTCGACCGGGTCTGCTCATCTACGTCAGGAACGTGATATCCGAGGCCTCTGATGTGTTCGATAAATGGAGCTTGAGGGGTGGCGTTATGCTCACGCATGTAATACGACACAGAAGCAGGCCAGATCCACGTACCGTCGGTATGGAACTCACGTGGAATCGAATTCGGTTGAGCGGGTTCGAGCATGTCCGGCTCGAAACCCTCGAGAGTCAGTACGACGGGTGCCTGTTCGAGGTAGGCAAGCACCTCGGCCCTCTCTCTGTCGGACAGCTTCGGGCGATCAATCCACATCGGATAGCCGTGTGGATACGCTGGGGCAAGGATCTTCCTGTCGTATACATCAACGATCCGAAGCACCGGACCGACCTGTGTAGCTTTCTGTTCGAGCCACGTCGGCACAGCATCGACCTCCCGAGGAAACAGCTCGAGCTCCTGCTGATAAGCCGCTCGAGGTGGCGAATGTTGTTCCCACCGAGGCTCTTCAGTCCAATTGAATTCCAGTGCAAGTCTGGCGATGTAGTCCAAGCGCAGATGAACGCCGAACCAGGTTCCCTGCCCTGGACGGTACATACCCTGGCGCAACCGGCTCAGCATGTGGAGCAGCTCAGCTGCTGGCGTCCAATCAAGTCTTTGCGAAAACACATCGAGAACGCTGTAGCCGATATCTACGAAGCGTCCTACCGTGTTGAAGCTGATATCGAACATCACGTAGCCGGGTGGCAGGTCCTCGATCAGCAAGGCGGTGATCTCATCTGCGAGTTCGCTCTGATCCTCGGCTGTCATCGAGCCGACGTGGACCACCCCGCCCTGTTCCCATTTTCCTGGATCGGCCTGTTCCAGCCGCTCGCGTTGCCACAGTGGGATATGAAAGGGATCTCGGGGAAACTGTTCGAAGTCCCGCAGGTACGCCTCCGGCGGGAGGGGCGGATGCCATTCGGGATCATGGTGGAAGTTGTATGCGACCGCATAGCTTTCGGGGGAGTTCAAACACAGTCGCATCGAAAACCATGTACCTCGACCCGGCCGGTACATCACCCGGCGAAGCTCGGGCAACGCACCATCAATTCGACTCAATGCATCCGGGTCGATGGCCGACGATTCGGGCACATAGGTGCTTCCGTCATCCATGATGATCGCTAGACGCAACTGGTAGCCCAGAACTGTCACCGCAGCCCTCAACTCCACTCGCCGCCAGCCACTTTCAGGCGCGATGTCGAGCAAGGACGATCCGATCCTGCTCTCCAACGTCTGCCTGCGTTCGAGATCAAGTCCTGCTCCGGACCCCTGCGATTCAGACATTCCAGAAACTCCTGATCCATATCTCGGGGCTACCGCCTGCTGGGCGTTCCGTCCAAACCTGCCACATCACCGGCGGAGTACCCAGGCGGGGCTGGTTACCGGTGATGAGGTTGATGGGCCCGATGTCAGTTCCCGAATCGTGCCGCGCGACACGACCATTTTCCATGTCGTACCACGATTGAGGCTTCTCTTCGGGCGACAGATTTCGGCCACTGTTCTGAGAGTCGAGCTGTGGAACCTGGTGCGAGTCTTCCCCACCGAGCTTTTCAGCGTTTCGCATTCCGTGTCCACCAGCCCACACCTCCTCCGGGAATTCACCACGCCCAACGTTGCCAACGGCCGTCTGGCCAGCGGTATCCCGGCGGAGCTTATTGTGGGGATGCGCATACTCGGGCTCATGACTTATCGCGTGAGGCCCAACGTAAGGCCTAGTACGATCCGGGTTGCTTTTCGTCGGAGCATGTACATTAACAGGCTCCCTGGTATTGATAACAGTGGGCCCATTCTCGACATTGATTTGCGCACTACGCGGAGGGCTGATGAGATCTCTATTGAACGGTTTGAAGGTGTCTACCGCGACCACCTTCCCCGAGTCATTCGTATAGAAGATGCCATATGGCTCCAGCCCCGTCTCCTCATCTCGCAGGACCTCGACCACATATTTTTGATTTGGCTCGAGCTTTCTATTTACGAACGGATCAGTGGTACTCGGACGTCGAGTAAGATTCGACTCGTCTAGATGAGCTCTTAGATTGACATCGCTTCGCGCGTTCCTGAAGTCTTGCTGAGTCGCATTCGGTTCCTCCAGAACCACCCGAGTCTCGTGAACAGTAGCCGGTGGCCGGAAGCCCGGAGAATCGGTGTGCGGAGTATTGACATCGAAGTCGGGACTCAGCCGATATTGGATGCTCGTCTTGACATTCTTTCCAAGTTCAGGATGGCCTCGATACTGGCGACCCGACTCGACGCCCAAGTGCGTTACCTTGCCAGAGTCATTCGTATGGAAGGTACCTACGTAATTTCCGCTGGTGTCATACACCTTGATCTCAGCGTTGTGTGGCAATCCCTTTTGATTAGCGAATCCTTCGCCCGGTTTCGGCACCTTAGGAAGTTGCACGTCGCTCGTACTTCGAGTATGACCGCCTTCCGGATCCCCAATCTGAAAGAATGGCCGGTCCTTAGGAGGATCAAAAACAGCCGCACGTGGGGGATTTCCCAGATGATCCGTATGAAAAGTAATCGCACCTTGGTCAGTATGTACCCGGTACGTCGTATTGGGCAGTGCGTATCTGACATCTGGGTTATGGCTGTCATGGGCGTTCGGCGTCTCAGCCTCGATATGAGTGATGCGGCCGTGTTCATTAGTCCAGAAAGTGCCCCTACCCGCGACGTCGTATCGGGTGTTGGGCTCCAAGTCTGTGCGAGCACTGAACGGGATATCAGGTGGCGCAGTTTCCGGGACGCTCACCCGATCCGGAGGATCGAATCGCACTGCGAATGGGGAGTCTGGGTGCAGCTCAGGCTTCGTCTGGGGTGTGGCCTCGCTGTCGTCGTCACCACGGAACCTTGCCCCATCCGGATCGAGGTGGTGTTTGTCCTCTGCCCGAGTCCCCGGGGCGAAACCGTCCTCGGCGGCCTTCGATTTGGTGCCATCGGGATGATGTGTTTCCCATGCGCCATCTGGTGGGATGCGTGGACGGCGGGTGCCGTCCGGGTGTAGCTCAGCGGTGCTGGTGTACAGGCGGCCGTGCGAGTCGGACCAGGCTGGTTTGGTGGGTGCCATGACATCTACGCCCAAGTGGTGGGCTAGTCGGGCTGCGAAACCGTTGGCGGCGGCGTCGCAGCCGACTAGTCGGATAGGTGTCTTACCGTCCCAGCTGGTCCCACGTAGTAGGTTTGCGAACTCTTCGGGGGTGTAGGTGCGGTCGCCGATGCGGGCGTGGCCGTCTTCGGTTATGTGGACATCGGCGGTGAAGTGGTTGGGGTCCTTGGCTATTCGGGAGGCTAGGTCTGCGACGACGGGGTCGTCGGGGTGGAAGGATGCTCCGGCTTCGGTTTCCTGGACCGGGGACGGATGCGGTTCGTTGGCGGGATGGGCGTTGCCTGGATCCGAGTGCGCCGGATTCTCTTGCGGGTGAGAAGTATTCGGGTGCTGAGGGTTCTCGGATGCGGAGTGCGCGGACGCGGGTCCCTGATGGTCGGGTGTTCTCGGCTCCGGTACGGCAGTGAGGAGGTCATTGCCGTACTTGCCGAGGTAATCCCTGAACATCGGATCGTGCTCGGTGAGCAAGCGCCAAGGCGTGACCGCCGTCGTCTTGTCCATGAATCCGGTTTTGTCGAGAACCTCGACGAAATCATCACGGAGGTGCGGTAGTTCGTGATGACGATCGGGATCCCGCAGTGCGCTGGAGATCTCGGTTGCCAGCGACTTCAATTCGTCGAATCGCCCCTGCAGATGCGGGGTAAGGGTCGCCGGGCGGTCGTCCGGCGCTATGGGGTGCGCGGGTTTCGGCTCCGCCTGAGCTGGAATGTCGTTCAGGTTGCTCGGCTTGTCGACCGGGTCCGGTTCCGGCTTCGTGTGTGGCGGAAGGTCTAGAGAATCGAGAGGTACGGCCGGTTCGGCGCTATGCGGGGTTGGTTCGACCTCGTGTGGAGTCGACGCATGCGGAGACGGATCTTCTTGGCGTGAAACATGATTCGTGGCCGACCGGGGGTCGTGCACATAGTCGGCGCCCACCACCGTGCCCCTGATCAAATAGCGGGCACCCTCGTATTTGGACCCGGACGGGTTCTCGATGACATCGGTGATCAGGTATCGGGTGCCGCGAGGCATCAAGAATTCGTGTTCGGAACCACCGATCCACAAGCCCTTGGAACCCGCGGGCACATCGAGTTCGATTCGGATGCTGCTCCCCTTGAAGCCACCCGGCGGCTTCTCGCCCAGACTGGTCGAAAGATAGCCACGCTCGGTCTGGAGCGTGCCTTTCAGCTCCAGGACACTCCGCTCGCCGAGCATCGTCCCGTGATTATCGATGGTCAGGTGCCTGACACCGCTGGTGCCGATGCCACGCTGGATCTCGAATCCCTGTGGTGTTGCGTTATCCGTCAACCGGTCCAGAGTCTGTACATGCTGGTTGAGAATCTCGCCGGTCGGCGCGGTGTCGAGAATGCCTTCGATGACCATATGGTCCTGGGCGTTCGACCACAATTCGCTCAAACGCTGCTGAGGATGCGGGTCGCGGAGCACGTTATCGAGGGAAGCCCGCAATGGCGGGTCGAGATTCGGGTACCGGTCGTAGGATTTGAGCAGCTCGAGGCTCGGCTCGAACGACTTCCCTTCGTTCAAGCGGGACAGCTGGTGCTGAATCGCACGGTCTGCCACGAGCTGTGTGAATCTCGCACCCGGGTCGGGATCGCGCAACAATTCATTGATCCACGCATGCCGTACGTAGCGACTCACCTCCTGGCGCTCAGCTTCGGACAGGGAGTCCATATGGGACCCCATCGTCTCGTCGCCGAACTTCAGTCCGGCGTCATCGGTGTCGAATCGACGGATCGAATCATGCTGGACAGCAGGAGTTTCCGTCTGATGTCGCGGTGTCGAGTGCGGCTGCTCATGTCCTGGCTGTTGCCCATGAGGCTCCGGCTGGCCGATACGGACCTCCGGATGCGCTCCGGGGTGTACCGGAGTGGCGGACTCGATGGGACGCACGGGACTTCCGTGCGCGTCGTAGAGAACCGCGTAGGTGGCGCGAACATTGGTGCTGCTGGCGGGGAAGGGGTGGGGGCCACCTGGAATGGCGGAGTCATGGACTACCAGGCGGCCACCATCGTTGGTGACCGTGTAGGCGTGGGCGCCGATGCCGTTTGTGTCTGTGGGGCCGTGGAATTCGGAGACGACGATGGCGGTTGCGCCTTCGCCGAGGCGGGTGAGGTGATCGGCCAGGACGCCCGGGGTTTCCATGCGTTGCATGCGGCCGCCCGCGGCCGTTTCGAGGTCGTGCGCCGTCATGCCGCGTTCGGCGATTTCCGGATCGTGTGGGATGCGGATGTTTTCGTTGCCGGTGAGTTCTTGGGCGTGGCGGAGCGCTTGAGGGCCGCAGTCGTTTACCGGCTGGTGGTCTGCGGGGAGGGTGGGGTGCTCTGGAACGGGGTCGGGGTGGCGGAATTCGTCTACGAGGTGTTCATAGCCGAAGGGGGCGCCCTCGTGCGAGTCGAAGATGGGTGGGCGCAGGTGGGCTGGGTCGCTGGGGAGGGAGCCTATGTTGCGTTGCCAGGCGTTGAGGCTCTCGTGGTCGGGGCGGGCGAATTCGGGGATGATGTTGGCTTTGTCGCCCGCGGCGATCTTGGCGAAGTTGTAGAGGGACTCGCTCGGGATCGAGTGGGACTCGTCATGGAACTTGTAGTAGCCGGTGTGGGTGCCGATATTGCTGAAAGTTTGTACGCCGCCGGGGAATTGAGCGATCACTCGGCGCGCGCCGAAGGCCTCGACCGAGGGGTCCATGCCCAGGCCCATACTGAGACCTGGTGCGGCTCGGGCGATTTCGCCGGGGGTGCTGGAGCCGATCCAGGTGACGGGGTCGCGGGAAGAGCTGGCTACGAAGACGTTCTCAGCGCCTATGCCGAATTCGGAGGCGTGCACGACCGGGCCCGCGCCCGGGGAACCCAGGAGCGTGATGGTGCTGACTTCGCCGGTGAGGCGGCCGCCCGAACCGGCGTAGCTCGTTGTGGTGGAGCCGTAGCTGTGGCCGAACAGGTGCACGTCGGGGGGCGGTGAACCGCCGGGGAGACCGGCATTGATCTTTCGAGTCTGGTTGAACGCGGCTACATCTCGCGCGAGTAACTGACCACCGCGTTGGGCCAGAGCGGGATTCGTCATCTCCCGGCCGATGCGCGAACCACTCGGGGCGTCGTAACCGATCCAGGCGATCGAGGCGACCATGCTCGGGTCGTGCACGTTGTCCGAGGTCGCCCAGAAGTGATTGAACGCGTTGTTCAGGTTCACTTCGAGGCTGCGGACGGTCGTGGTGATGCCGGGGATATGGAAGGAGACGGTCGACGCGTGATCTACGTCGCCGATCGCTACGACCGCGCGTCCCTCGCCATTGAAAGCCGTTGAGTCATAAGACAGTACGTGCACCGGCGGGCGGTAGCCGGGCGGATCGCTCGGATCGGTGCGATCGCGGTTCGCGAAAGTGTCCGCGAGTGTTTCCGCGTGCTCGAGGTTGTGGATAGTGCTCTGCAGGTTCTGGAACTGCTGGCGACCCTCGGGATCGGAAAAGCGGCTCGTCCACTTGTCCACACGTGGATTGCGGTCCCGGAGTTCGGCGAGATCGCGGGCGATCGAGAGGCGGTTGGCCTGATCGCGAACGTGCGGGGGCACGCCGTCGGCATTACCGATCTCGTGCGGGTGCAGGCGGGTCATCGCCGACTGCTGGTCAGGCGTCAGCTCCTGCCACCAGTCGTGGTTTTCCCGGGCCTTCTGGTGAGCACCGGCCTGATCGACGTTGTCGGCGTGCAGGAGTTGCCGGGGCTCGGCGTCATGACCGAGCTTGGCCAGAGCATCAGCCGCGTGCTGGTGCTCGGCGGCGGTGATCGGATGATCAACCGGCAGTACAGGTCTCGGCGCGTGATCGCCGGAACTAGACGGCTCTGGATGCGATGGCTGCGGGTCGTGGCTCGGCTGCGGGTTGTGATCCGGCTGGCCGTCACGTGCGGGCTGCCCGGTGCGATCCTGTTGGCCATCGCGAGCGGGTTGACCATCACGATCGGCGTGCCCATCGCGATCCGTATGGCCGTCCCGGTCCGCGTGACCGTCGCGCCCCGGATGACTGTCCCGGTCGCCGTGACCGTCCCGCGTTGTGTCGTTGTCCCGCTGCGGGTTTCGGTCCCCGTGGGCAGCGTCGTCGTTGTAGGCGCGGGCGGAATCGTGCGGTTGCTGATGCTCCTGAAGGCCGCCGATCTGACCCTTCGGCCGATCCGAGGCCGGGACGCTCGTGCGGTCGTTCGAGGTGGCGTCCAAACGCTCGGCGCGCGAAGCCGCTTCCACACCAGTGGCTTTCGCCTGCGCGTGCGGCGCCTGCGCCGGAGTCTCGCGGCCTGGCGCGGCACCGGCGACTCGGTCCGCGGGGGGCGTGGTCGTGGCCGGACTCTCGGTGCGAGGCACCTGCGGACGGCTCTCCGGCGGTGTCTTGGGTTCACCCGAAGGGTGTGCGGCACCGGCGGATTGAGCGCCGCCGTCGATCTTGGGCGCCACCGCGGGCTGTGCGGCGGGTGCCGGATGCGCCGGCGCGGGAGCCACGCTCTGGCCGTTGGCCAATGGGGCACCCGCAATATCGTTGCGCCCGGCAGGTACCGCCGCCTGCGGCTCACCTGCGAGCCCCGCGGCAGGGGCGGCCGCGGGTGCGACGGGTGCCGCCTCAATTCCGATGCTGGTGGAGTCCCCCGCGCGCGGTGCACCCGAGGTCGGCGCCGCACCCTCCGCGGTGGCGGAAGGCGTGGACGGTACGTGCTCGGCAGCGGCGGGCTTCGGCGCTGCCACATCGCTCTTGGCAAGGGCGCCCGGGGCGGCCCCGCTCGGCACGTGCGCCGTCGGCTTCATGGCTCGAATCGCGCCCGGCGCGGCACCACCCCACATGCCCGCGGTGATCATCCGCGGATCGAGTTCCCAATGCTTGGTGATCAATCCCGCTGTGGCCCAACCGGCCAGACCGGCCGAACCACCGGCCGCCACCATGGTGGCTCCGGTCGTCACCACCCGCTTGGTGATGTTCGAGGGCATGCCGAACATATTGTGCAGACGGCCACCGACCCCGGCGGCGACGAGTCCACCGGCGGCTCCGGCGGCCGCCATGACGCCGACCTGATCCCAGTCGAACTTCTCGCGTCGCCCGTTGTAGCGCTGCCACAACTGAATCGCGGCATCCGGAGCCGCTCCCATACCCGCGCCGAGCGAGGCGGACAGCAATGCGGTCCTGCCCGCACTGATCGCCAACTCCTTGAGCGCTCCCTTGAGCGCGGCAATCTCGGCGGCCTTGAGACCCTCGGCGAACAGCTTGCTCAACAGCTTCTTCGCGATGATCCGCGCGGCCACCCGGCCCGCGGCGATGACCGCAGCCTCGGCTGCGGGCGCGGCGAGCAAACTGGCCCCGGCGATCAGCATGTCCGCCGCGATGATCAGCAACATGGCGTGGAACATCAGCTTGGTGTATTCGAACTCGGTGCCGGTGTTCTCCGCCATCGAGGCAATGCTCTCGAACCATTTCACGAAGCTGTCGATCGATCCGGCGCCGTCCTTGCTCAAATCGCCGTACTTGAGCGAGTTGAGCTGCACCAGCATCGCGTCGCCGCCATCACCCTCCGGATAGGCGATGCGCACCGCCGATATCGCTGCGTCGATATCGGCTTTGACGTTCTCGAGATTTGTGGCGGCGGCTTTCCAGTCGTCTGCCAGGTCCCACATGCGGTCTTCATTGCCCTCGGGCCATTGCATGCCGACGAGCCAGCCGTAATAGTCGGCGCCGGGCGGACGCCAGATCATCGCTGCCTGCCCGCACCGGGAATCGCGCACCCAGCAGCGGCTTTCGCCCCCCGAACTGCCACTCCCGCCCCCGGATTCGACCGACTGTCAGCTATTGCGCTGCCGGGCGGCGGTTTTCACCGACGCGGGGCAGTGATCTCGCGCCACGCTGCCATAGAACCGGGCGATCAGCAACTGGGCCGGTGCGGTCCGCTATCGGCCAGCAGCCCTGTGGCTCGGGTATGTTCGGCCGGAACAGGCCGAATCCGGGATGGGGGAACGCCATGCGGTCGCTGTGGTTCATTCCGCACGGCATTACGTTCATCGGGCCGGATCGGCGCACACCCTATTGGGGTGGATTCTCGTCAACGTTGAATCCGATCACCGGGCGGCAGGCGGCGGCTGTTTCGGCGCGCGGGCAGCGGCGGGCGCGGGAGGCGGTATCGCTACTCGAAGGGGCCGGATTCGTTTCGAAGCTCGACGGTTCGGAAAGCTGGCGGCGGACCGATTTCGTCGGTGAGGGATTCAACCGTTTCGACAAGGGGTTCAACGGGCGGACGCATTGGATTACCGCGCGGTTCGATGGTCCGCCGGTCGAATTCGATGAGCTGGTGCGGCTGTTCGCGGCAATGCCGGATGCCGTGGTTCGCGATACCCACGATCGCACGACCGCACGTGGGCGCACTCTGGTCGTGCGGCTGGCGGCGCGATGGGGACACAGCGGTGTCATCACGCTCCTACAGAAGACAAGCGAACAGCGAATAACCGCCGGACTGGAAATCGTCTCCGGGCCGTACTTCTATCGCTGGGCGAAGCGCGATCCCGGCTGGCGGATCGTGGTGCGCGGGCGAGACTCGAATCTCGCGGAGAACACCGCGCGTGAAGTCCGCCGTCTCGGATACAAGAGTCGCGAGTGGCCGGTGCACGTCGCGCTCACCGGTGGCATCGCACGATCCGAAGCGCTTACGCGCGTGCGACTTTACCTCCGGGGAGCGGGCGTCGATTTGCGTCGCGCGCGGCTGCGGGCTCATCGCGCCGACAACGGCTGGCAGATCGCCATCACCGGTGATTCCGCTCTACACGCCCTCGCAAGGCTGGATATCGACGCCGCTGGACGCATAGGACTTCCCGGCGAGTGAATCTCCCGCTACCGCAATAGCCGGACCTGAAACACCGCCCACGAATGTGTAGGGTCGCAGGCGTATCCGAACGGGCGGCCGCTGACGCCCGGTCGAGGAGGGGAGCGATATCGTGAACAATCCGCAGGCCGGGAGCCCGGACGACTTCATGAAGACATTCATGGACGGTTTCACGCAGGCCGGCGGCGACGTCGGCATGACGATCGTCTCTCATCCCGGTCAGCCGAGCGGTCCCGATGAGAAGCAGATCACCGAGCGGGCGCGCGAACTCACTCACGAGATCGCACGGGCGCTCGCGGCCGACGGACCCGAGGGCTGGGAGCGGATCGACGCGGTGTTCGCGTGGACGGTCGCCACACAAGCCTGGAATGTGATCTATTCGGCGCAGGGGCGCGGGGTGCGGGCCGAACCTCCGCAGGCGACATTGCTTTTGGTGCAGGAGCAGCGGGAGGTCGCCGCGCAGCTGTCCGAGGGGCCGTGGTGGCGGATGCGGATCGTGCTCACCGATAAGGGTGAGATCCAGACCGATTACGACTACGGCGATGAGCCGTTTCCCGATGATCAGTTGTTTCCGCCGGAGGCCTATCAGGCCGATCTCGCGGAGTATCCGCGGCGGCGGTTGCCGGTGTGGCTGGCGGCGTATGTCGGTCATGAAGGGCGGCAGGCGCGGCCGCCGCGGGTGGCGGCGGAGCAGTCACGGCTCGATCGGGGGAAAGGGGTTCGCGGGGAAGTCTCCACAACGGATTTCCCTGTGCTGCCGCTGCTTTGGGCGCGATGGACCGCGATTGCGGCGACCTATGCCGCGCTCGAGGTGACACAGGGGCCGCGCATTCTGCCGTCGCTGGCGTGGTTCGAGACGACCAAGCGCAGTGGCAGCACGCTGTATGTGCTGCCGGGTGATCGGGCGGTCATCTCCGGCGGGGTCTGGAATTCGCCGGAGCTCGACGCCGCGTACAACGGCGAGGCTCCGATGCCGGAACTGTATGCGGGAGCGCCGGATTGGGTGACCGATGCGGTGTTGAACCCGCGTACGGCGTCCGGGCTGTTGTCGTTCTGCTACTGGTGGGAGAACGGACGGTGGTATCGCGGTGAGTCGCCGAGTGGGCCGGGATTGGCTCTGGCCTGCCCCGGGGTCTGGACCTCCGATGTCACCGCCGAGATCATTACCGGGGCGCTCGCGCAGGCGACCGGTGCGCCGCTGAGTGATCAGGACAGGAGTGCGGTGGCAACGCTGGTCGCCGCCGCCGAAGCCGGGGTTGTCACGTTCGAAACCATCACCGCCGCAATCGATCCCGCGCGATTCGATGTGGATGCGGCGCTCAATCAGTTCACGCTCGCGGGTTTGCGCACCTTCGTGACCGCTCCCCCGCTGTCGCGGGTCGACGCTATCGAGCAGGTGCGGGCGCACATTGTGGACAAAGGCTCGGACACCACCGGATATCCGCTCGATCAGCTGACTGCGGATCGCATCGAATCGGGCTGGATGGTTTATGTGCCGACCCAGCCGGGCGAGATCATGCTGGGGCGGGCGATCTACTACATCGCCGATGACGGTGTCATCGAGGCGTCATCGTCATCGGTTCCGCCCGCCGTGTACATCGCGGGATTCACCCAGCGCTATCGAGCTCGCAGCGTCTGAGCGCGAAAACACATGGTTCGCATTGCCGCCGATGCTGATCAGCGGTTATCGTCGGCGGCAATACTGATTGGGGAGGAGTCGGTTTCATGACCGGAAAAGTAGAGGTCAACGCGGAATTGCTGCGGCAGGCGTCCGCCAAGACCTTGGATGTGACCGATAAGGTCCGCGATGTGTTCGCCAATCTGTCCGCGGCGGCCGACGGCCTGGGCCAGCCCTGGGGCAGCGATACCTACGGTACGAAGTTCGCCAATGGTGAGGCGAACAACGGTTACACCGCCGCGCGCGACAACCTCAAAGAACTCACTACCGACTACACCAAACAGGCCGAGGATCAGGCGAACGCGCAGAACGATTCGTCGAAGCTGCACGACAATACCGATACGAACAGCGCCAACGCCTTCAAGAAGTAGCTCATGGCGAACGAATTCCTGAAGGGCGAACTCGCCTCGATGATGGACGAGTTCCAGAAGCAGATGACGGTGCTCGCCGACGTCCAGCAGCGGCGAGCCCGCCTCACCGCCTCCGGAACCGCTTCCCAGAAGCGAATCACGGTGACGCTCAACGCCGATGGCGTCGTCATCGAAGCGCGATTCACCGACACCGACGACCTCACCCACGAGGAACTCGCCAAGGCTGTCACCGAAGCCGCCCAGGAAGCCGCCGCCGAGCTGTCCCGCAAAACAGCCGACCTGATGAACCCCATCCAGCAACAACGCGGCCGCATGCCGAAAATGTCCGACCTAATCGAGGACTTCCCCAACCTCGACACCCACCTCCCCGAACTGATCCCCGCCTCCCTCGCACCCCCGAACTCCCCCGAACGCCAACAACACGACCCAGGCATGGTCTTCACCGACGTCGAAGATCTCGACGACCTCCGCCCCAGCCGAATCAGCGCCGACGACTGGTGACTCGGTACCGGACCCGGGACCAAGTGGAGCAATTGCTGGCCCATATCTTCCAGGCGATCAGGGCCGGGCAACTGGTGCAGGGTCGCCAGGTTTATCCGCTCCGCTGGAGTGTGACGGTGCAGCGGATCCGGGAAGATCAGACCGGGATCGAGTACCACGTGCTGACCCGGTCACTGCTCGAAACCTCGCACCCGACAACTGAACTCCAGCTGGTGATAGACAAGAAGACTCTGCGCTCCCGAACGAACGAGCACGGTATCCCCGAGCCAGCAGCCCTCGCGAAATCCTGGGCATACGCGAATCGCCAGAACCAGACCTGGCCGGAACTGGGGACCTTCGAGTATTAGCCGAGACGGATCCACCAATGCTACGGATCTTGTTGGCGCGCTCCGTCTTCCTTCAGCTTCCGAATGTGAAGGTCACTGTCCCATGAGACATCTTCGTGATCCGGCGGATCGCCCTTCCAAGCAAAAACCACTCGATCCAATCCTCACTCGGCAATTCGCTGAGCCCAGACGAGCGCATCGTCGGACCTATCGCTCGTCACGAAGATGGTGAAGGGCGAAGTCGTCCCATACTCACCCTTGTAAACCGCACGGTAGTAAAGCATCTCGTACTCCTACTCGCTTCGGCGTTGGTTTGAACAAAGGCGAGGATGTCCGGCACCGGCACTCCTTTGGTTCGTGGGTGAGGATGATCCTAGACAGCAGACCTCGCGGGCGATCCGTCCCTTCCAGCCAATGTGATGAGGGCTGCCAGGGCCAGCACGGTCGTGAGCACCAGTGCGAAGAAACCGGAAGTGAGGCTTTCGAAGTAGCTGCCGAAATACAGGTTCTGCGAAAGAGCTTCGACATCGAGTGTGACGGCGACGCTCAGGGACAATGCGGCAGTCGATATTGCGAAGGAGCGGGCCCGAGCTCGTTTTCGCGTGCCAGCCAGCAGCGCCAGCGCTGCCGCCATATCCAGGATTGCCGCTGCTATCAGCGCCACGCTGGGCAACTGGAACTCACCGACCACAAATACTCCGTGACGGGTGGGAAGTCCCATGTAGTCCATCGTGTTTATCTTCATACTAGAGGCAACGAAAGCTGTCACGGCGACCGACAACAGCAGAACACCCGCTACGCCACTGGACGCGGACCTTGCCGCCGCGGTATCAGAAATTTTTGAGGCGGCTGCTCCGCAGGTGAGTACCGCAATCAACGAGACGATGGCTGCCGCGATCAACAGCCAGAATCCGGCACCCGGCGAACCCCCGACCTGACTGTCGTCCGGCTTCAAGATCACGACTGTTTCGACTACCGCGGTGAGGCTTCCGCCGAAGGCCAAGCCTGCGGCCAACGCCGTGAACCACCGCGTCGCGCGGCCGGGCAATTCGGCACGAATCAGCGAGAGTATCCCCGCGGCACCGGTGAGCAGTACGCAGGCGGCGAGGACGACACCCAGCAGATTGAGGTTGGCACCATCGCCGAAGCGCGGTCCATCACCACCGAATCGCCATGCCTCCCATAGGTCGCCGCTCTCTGCTCTGGTCGCGAGAGCCGTGAAGGAGCCAATGGCCAGGAGTGCCGCGATAAGCAGTAGCTGGCCTCCCAGCGCACGATTGATACCGGCGGCAACTCCGGGCGGATCAACGATCGATCCGCGGTCACCCCCGTGTGGCAGCTGCCCGAATGGGGCCGCCGGGATGTTGTGCTGCGCAATGACGGTCGGAGCCGATCGGGAGGACAGAGCCGGTGATCGGCCGCTCTGGGTGTTCCATACAGCAGCCGCGAATTCGGTGCAGCTGGCGAAGCGATCCTCTCGGCGCTTGGCTGTCGCCCGGGCGATCACGTCATCCAGCTGTGGCGGCACATCATTTCGAAGTTGGCTCAGCCGAGGGAGCGGTTGGCCGAGGTGCGCGGCGACAACTTGGCCGGGATTCGTGGATGCGAAAGGCGGCCGGCCCGCCAGGAGAGCGAAAAGCGTGCATCCGAGCGAATACTGATCGGCGCGGTGGTCTACCTGCTCGCCGGACAGCTGTTCCGGGGATGCATAGGCCAGAGTTGCCGTGAACATTCCGGTTGAGGTGAGTTGGGTGTTGGAGTCCAGGAGCCGGGCGATTCCGAAGTCGGTGAGGATGGCGCGTTCTTCGCGGCCGGTGTCGGCTGCCGAGAGAAGGATGTTGGCGGGCTTCACATCTCGGTGCAGTACGCCGCGGCTGTGTGCGAAATCCAGTGCCGAGGCGGTCTCGGTGATGATCCGGAGGGCACGTTGAACTGATACCTGGCGAGGATCGAGGCGCGAGGCGTCGACGCCCTGGACGTATTGCATGGCGATCCAGAGGTGGCCGTCGTGGACGCCGCGGTCGTGGATGCCGACGATATTCGGATGGTCCAGGCGGGCAATGGCATTCGCTTCCTGTTCGAAGCGTTTGCGTAGTTCGGGGTCGGTGGAGACCTCTTGGCCCAGCAGTTTGAGGGCGACTTGGCGGGGCAGGCGGGGGTGGTGGGCGAGGTAGACGCTGCCCATTCCCCCTTGGCCGAGCATCCCGTCGAGTGTGTATTCCGCGAACGATTGGCCCGCACTCAGCTGAACCACGGTTCCCCCTAGCTGATCTATCCGGTGCTCGGACAGCCTAGATCAGGGTGGTGACCGTCCGCCGGGTGGGGAATTACTCCGGGAGGGGGAAGGCGGGGGTGGTGGCGCTGTAGAGGACCGTGGGGGTGTGGTCGGGGATGCGGAGTTCCAGGGTGCAGCCGGATCGGTAGGCGGTGATCAGGGTGCGGTTTACTTCGCGGGATTCGGAGACTTCCCAGCCGGAGTTCGCCAGGAGAGATGCGGCGTGGCGGACCGTGTCGGCGGCGGTGACGGAGTCGGGGCGTTTGCCGCGGAAGGTTGTCGCGTAGTGGTGGGCGGACGGGTGTTCATCGTCGACGGGGGTGGGCTCGTCCAGGAAGAGCAGGGTGCGGTCCGCGTCGGGGGTCAGTTCGGTGATCAGGGCGAGAAGTTGGGTGCGCAGCGCGTTTCCGAGTCGGTCCAGTTCGGCCCGTGCACCTGGTACTTCGCCCATGCGAACTCCTCTCCGGGCGGACACTATCACTCGGTGCGGGCGCGACCGGCACCCCTCGCGGCGGCGGGCAGGACTCGCCATTGGTGGATATCGCGGGCCGAGACCGATAAACAACGCAGCGGTCCGGCGCGCGACTGGCATAGGCTGCGATTCATGTTCGAGCACTCCTTGCGCATGGCCCGGGTCTACGACGGCCGGGACGCCGACGGACGGCCGGTGGCGGACCGTGCACCGGTGATTCCGTGGTTCACCGAGCGGGTGCTCGAATATCTCGAATCCGCGCCGGTGGTGCTGGCGGCACGCAGTTTCGATGTGGACGAATTCGCGCCCGGGCAGCGCGATGTGCCGTTGAATTTCCGGACCGACGGGGTGTGGGTGTGGTCGGGCTCGGTGCCGCATTATCTGCGCAAGCACGGGCTGCCGCCGGAGATGGATTTGGTTACCCACATTCTGGCGCGTGACTGCCGCGTTGCCGAGGTGGATGAGGCGGCCAAGGACGCCGCCGTCCGGCTCATCACCGGCTGAGTCGAAAGGTGCCGGCGGATGAGTGATTTCGATCTGGTGAGGCGACGCGAACTGCTCGACGAGGGCTTTCCGCTCGAGGTGTACTACCGCCAGACCCCGTACTCACCGGAGACCAGGGCCGCCTTCAACCGAATATCCGATCTGCACCAGGAGTACCGGCAACTGCTGCCGGAGACGGTCATCGCGCGCTGTCCGATGACCGATCGCATCGTGCGCTGGCCATTGGACACCGGCGGTCTGGACGGCTGGTACTGGGAGTACAACAATCCGGTGCAACGGCGGCCGATCGGCCTGCCCGCGACCTGGATCGCCTTGAAAGGCGCTGTGCGCGTTGCCGAGCCCGCCGCGATCGCGCCTTTCGATTGCCGCCCCGGTCCCGGCGCGCCCTTCGTATCGGCGCATCTGCTGGCACCACCGGAGACCCGGGCCGTACTCGCGCAGATTCCGATCGGCACCGATATCAGCTGGGCGATAACCTATTTCGCGCCGAAGCGCCCGAAAGATATCTCACTCGAGGATATCTGGGGGCAATGCCGCAATCCGATCTTCGATCCGACCAGCCTGGATCGCGAATACGCCGACCAGATGCCCAGCCGAAGCGCGGATTTCGAGCTGCTCCCCTGGCTCGACGCGGGCAAGCTGCTGTGGATCGCACCGGGCGACCACACAGCCACGCTGCGTACGGGCGCGGCGGACTGCCCCTACCTCGATCTCGATGTCGACCGACGGGCGCAATACATCTACAACGGCGAGATCACCCGTTACTGACGTTCAGGTTCGTCGTAGGCACCCGCGGACTGGCAGCACCGACCGCACCCACCACCGGCACCCCGGTATTGCCGAGGTCGCCGACCACATCGTCGCCGTGTTCACCGGTGACAAGCTGCGAGCGAATCTCCGCATCGCCTTCGCCGTCCTCCGACCGCGGAGCCAGGCCCGCACCAGCCATCGGCGGCATCATGCTAGGTCCGGGAGTCGCGGCCGCACGGGAATTCGCCGCCGGTTGCGTTGCGGCAGCGGCATTTCCGGGAGGCGCGGAAGCCGAACGGGTACCGCTGTACTCGCTCAGCTGCGTAGGAGTGCTCAGCCCAAGAGCGCCGAGCGGCATGCCACCGGGTGCGAAACCGCCGCTCTTGCTCGGATCGAGAGCATCCGCCACCGGCGTGATCTGTTCGGCCGTCTCGGTGGCGGTCAGCGTCTGCGCGATCGACTGCACCTGCTGCACACCGGTATTCGCCGCACTCGCCAGCGGCGAGAGCAACCCGAGCAGCTGGGTCACCTGCGAGAGCGAATCCACGCCGCTCGGGGCATTGGTGACCTTCACCTTCTGCCCGGCCGCGGTCATATTCGCGCTGTGCACGGCCAGCTCGCCCTTGGTCTTGGCGACCACGGCGGTGGCTTCGGCCGCGGTCTCCCCCGCCATGGACAGCAGGAAGGCCTGTCCGGGCGGCGTCACCAGGAATGGCGCCGAAGCGACAACGGCGGCAAGGAATTTGGCGATGATCGCGGACATCGATGCCGCACCGGTCGCCACGGTGCCCGCCGCACCGCCGAGTACCATTTTCTGCTGCCCGTTCTGGGTCTCGAGCTGCACCGCGTCCGCTTGTGCCGCAGTGCCTTTCGCGAGCGCGCTGGTAGCCCCGGAGCCCTGCCAATCACCGGAGGAGGCCATCGACATGAGCGAGGTCGCCATGGTCATGATCTGTTGCAGCGCACTGGAAACGCTCGACAGCACCTGTGTGGGATCCACGCTCGCACCGCCGAGCTTGCCGGTCCCGAAGGATTGCGCGAGATCGGTGAGCGGGCGCGCGAGGGTGGACAGGTCGAGCACCGGTAGCACCGGCATACCCGGCAGCGGCGGCATGGCGGTCAATTGCGGCAGCGCCGACAGGCCGAGATCACGCAGGACGTCATTGACCGGGCGGTCCAGCAGCGCACCGATATCGGTGCCGCGCAGGATATCCGCCACCGTGGGATCCGGCTGCGGCGCGCTCATGACTCCAGCGACAGCGACAGGAAGTCGACGCTGGACCGCTCCTCGACCGCGTCGTAGGCCGCGGCGGCCTCGTGCGCGGTGACCGCGGTACCGGCGTGCACGGCGGCGAGATCCGCGGTGGCGGCGAAGTGATTACCTTGCGCGCCCGCGAAACTCAGCAGGAATTCCTGGCCGATCAAACCGAAGACCGGGACGACCGCCGCCACGGTGGCGGCCTGATCGGCGGCGGCGACGCCGGCGATCGTGGATGCCATGGCTGCGGAGACGTCACCGTAGTGCCGGATCGTGTCAGAGTTGGCTGCGAGATTGCTCATGAGACCCCCATCAGGAAGATCAACTCGAAATGAACTATACAGAGCGAATATTCGGTGAGCTCATCAAAATCTGAGCGAATTCCAAACGCAAAGCGTTAACGGCGGGTGAGCGGCGGGTTATCTTCGCAGCTCGGATCGGGTTGCCACACTGGGGCTTTCGTCCGTTTCCGCCGAGGCATTGGCTCAAATGGGCCGCAGCCAGCTGTCCGGTTCGGTGTCGAAGTCCTGTTCCTCGATAATTTCCTGCCGGGTCACCTCCGACAGCGTAGGCAATCCGGTCAAGGCCAGCATCTCGGGCGCGAGACCGGCTGAACGCAATTGCTCGCGGCGCTGCGCACCGGCGCGCGCGGCGGACTGCTTGCACAACCGCAGCACCTCCGCCGCCAGTGCGGCCGGATCACCGCGCAGCTGATCGCGTTCCACGCTCACCGCGAGCGGCAGACCCTGTTCGGTGGTGCAGACGACCACCGCTCCGGTCCGTGAGGCGATGGTGAACTCGGTGGGGAACTGATCCTCCAGTTGCACTGGTACACCTTCTTTTTCGCTCGTCATTCATCCTCGATCGCGACGAGCACCTCGGCGATCCGAGCCTGCACCGTCGCGGTCATTCGCCGCAGGTCGGCGGGAGCCGCCACCCGCGGATGGTCACCGGTGAGCACATAGCGGCCGTCATCGACCAGATCGCGCCAGTCCACCCGATGCCGGGTGATACCGCGCGGGCCGAACCGGGAATAGCCCTGCACCACTTCGATCACGCCCCGGCTGACCGCCGGGGCGGCCAGGAATTCGGCGGCGCGGTCGATGACCGAACCGTCCATGGTCTCGTGCGCCGGAGACAGGCCGAAACCGTAGTCGTGCTCCTCGATATCGGCGGGCTCGGCCAGCACCAGCTCGGGACCGTGGCCCGGCGCGGTATCCGGCAGCACCGCCATCAATTCGGCCGCCAGTTGTGGCGCGTCACATGCGATGACATCGAAACCCGCACTGTGACTGACGGTTTCACCGGGTTGTTGTACGACCACGTAGCCGATATCGCCGCGCCGGACGCCGAGCAGGCGGATGCTGCCCTTGGGATCGGACGCGTCCCGACCGTCACGACCGCACACCTCCACCCGGACATCGGGTAGTGACAGGGTGTCGAAGATGTCCTGCCATTCGGGGTCGCGTTCGCGCAGATCGTCGCGGGTGCGCGCCAACTCCTCCACGTGCTCGCTCCACCGCCGGGCGCGACTGGAGAACAGCAGCGGCTCGGGCAGGAATTCCGCGCCGCGTTCCGCCCACAGCACCATGAACTCCAGATCGGTGAACGAGAAGGTTCGAAGCACCGAACTCAGCCCTCCACCACGGGTTTCGCCACGATCGGGGCCGCGCCCATGGCCTCCTCCAGATATTCGGTGGAGTCCAGGAATTCCGGTCGCTTGTGTTCCTTGCCCTGACCGCCCTGACCACCCGCGCCATGGCCGCCGCCCATCGGTGCGCCGCCCATACCGCCCATGGGAGCCGCACCGGCGGTGGCGATTCCAGCCCGCGTACCCGTCGCGATGGCACCCTCGACCTCGGCCGAGAGCGCGGCGCGCGGGAACAGTTTCGAGGTGAGCTCCTTCGGCGCGGACGCCGGGCTGACACCCGGACCACCGCCGCCGGGGCCGCCGCCGCCCTTGGCCAGATCCTTGGTCAGGTTGCTGAGCATATTGGGGATACCGGCCAGGGTGGAGCTGGGATCGGTCGTCTTGGCCTGATTCGCGGTCGAGGTCAGGCCCTGCAGGCCCTGTTGCAGGGCACTGGACAGCTGCGAGGCATCCGAGGAGCCGTTCGAACTCTGTTGCGAGGTACCGTCACCCGAGTTCTGGCCGGGATCCGTCGATCCCGGTCCGGACTTGCCCGGATCGGTCTTGCTCGGGTCCGTCTTACCGTTCGGGTCGGTCTTGCCGTTGGGATCGGTCTTGCCGGGATCGGTCTTGTTCGGATCGGTGCCCGGCGACTGTTTGGCGTTCGGGCCGGTGCCGTTCGGCTGCAGGGAGTTGGCAGGCAGGCTCGCCGCAGCCAGTCCGAGCTTGCTCTTGGGGCTGGTGCCGCCACCACCGCCACCGTCTCCGCCACCGCCGCCATCCGTCGTGGTCTTCGTGGCCAGCCCGGGCAACTGCGCCAGCGGGTCGATCAGATGCGGAATGGCGGGACTGCCCGCGATCATGCCGGTGACATAGAAGTTCTGAAAGGCCAATCGGGCGGCCTTGACGATCCGATCCTCGCGCTGCGGATGGTCGTAATCGAAATCGGTTGGCGCGCTGGGCATCCGCACCTTGGTGTTGTCCAGCCAGCCCGCCACATAGGTCAGATTGGCCGCCATCGCGCGCATATCGGCGGTGAGGCCGTCGGCCTCGGTCTTGAATTCCCCGGCCACGCGGCGCGCGGCATCTCCGCCGCGACCGCTCCAGCCGTTCTTCATTTCATCCAGCCGCTTGGTGAGCTGGTCGAAGCTGGTATCCACCTTGTCCGCGACCAATAGCCAGGTGCCACCGATATCGGACACCAACTGCGGATTCATGCCCGTGCCCGCCTGATGGAGCCAGACCCGATCCTTATCGTTCGGATTCTCGGGGTCGAGGGCGTCGTAATGGCCCTTCTCCTCGGCGATCTTCGCCAGGCCCCCGTTACCGTTCTTGCTGTCCAGCGGCGGGGCCGTCTCATCGTTCCACACCGGAATTTTGGTGTTGCCGACCAGTGTCGGGGCTCCGGGGGCCGGGTGCACCGTCGATTCATTCTTGAACCGGGTGAACATGGCCTTCGAATCTTCCTCTGTCGCTTTGTAATTGTTATCCGCCACGATCATGGTGTCGGCCATGGCCTCGACCAGGTCGATATACCGCTTCAGGACGGTGCCGAGGTTCTTGCCCTGCGTATTGAAGCGGTCCTGCAGATTCCCCGCCGACGGCAGAATCGCGTAATCGCCGAAGCCCTTGTGCTCGGTGAGCAATGGTTGATAGGTCAGCGCGATACCCAGCGTGTTCGCCACATCGGCGGCGATCTTGGCCGCCGCGGCGCCCGCCCCCTCGCTCAAATGCAGGGTGCCCCCGCGCGCCTGCTGGGCCAGCCCCCGCCACGGATTGTCTTCGTCACCCACGTTCCGCTCCTGCCCTCAGGGATTGGTCGAACCCTAATGCGCACCAATACAACTCAGCCATCATCAGAGCGATTCCTTTATGCGTGCCTGGTGCGGAAACGCTGCCGGAAACCGGGAAGATAGACCGACGGCGGGGTGGCCGAGGTCGCCGCCTCGACGACACCGTCATCCGCTATGTAGAACAATGCCCGCTGCACCGAGATCTCATTCGGATCCGCGGGGGCGTAAACGAGCCATCCGACCGGAAGGCGTTCCGCGCGAAGTTCATCCAGCGGGTAACCGGTCGTATCGAGGCCGGTCGCATCGATATAGCGCAGCACCTCGGCAATCGCCTCATCCCGCGGCAGTGGCTCCGGACCCGTGCGGGCCACCCCGGCCACGGTGAGCTGGTAGTACGCGCCATCGAGATCAGCTGTGCCGCCGAAGGTTTCGGCCAGCTGAGCGCGAGTGATATCGGCGCGCTCCGCTGCCTCGACATATGCGGTGACCGCATCGCGCAACGCATCGCCCGAATTGTCCGCGAGCAGACCGCAGATCACGTCCGTCACGGTCCCGGAGGTCCAGATGCCGGGAACGGCCGCGGCCAGCTCGGTCGCGCGCGGGGATTCGGCGCGATACCAGCGGCCGCGCTCCCACCAGTAGCAGAAGGTCAGCAGGCCACCGCTGGCGCGAGAGTTCAAGACCGAGTTGGCAACCCATTCCGGCGCGGCCGAATACAGCTGCGGTAGCTCGGTTCTGCCGTTGTACGCGGCCTCGAGTTCCGGGGCGTTCCAGACACCACCGGAAAGCACCGCGCGACCACCCGGCAGGGCGTACAGCGATGAGCCGGAGCGGCGCGAGCCCTCGAACCAGCCGAACGACGGCAGGACGCGCGGACCCCAATCCGAGCCGATGGCGACGAAGGCCGCGGCGAGCGCGGACCAACGCGCCCACAGCAGGTCGAAATCGGGGAAGTCCTGCTCGGAAACCGTTGGCAGCAGCCCGGATTCACGATCGGCGCGGGCCGAGACGGCAGCCTGCTGCGGGGTGCGGCCCTGCCGATTGCCGTGGTGCACATAGGCGGCCAGCCAGGTCGGCAGGCTCGCGCGCGGATACGCCGCCAGATCGGCCGCGTACTCCTGCGGTGCGAAAAGCTGATCATCCGGGAAGGGGTCGTCACCGTAGTCGTGATCGACCTCGAGCTCGCCCGCCGCGGTCAATGTCATCTCGAAGCGCCACCACGGGCCGTCGCCGAGTTCCGCCGAGACCGCGCGATGGGTTGCGACCAGGTTCAGCACCTCCGGGGAGGGCAGGATCCGGACCTGGCGTTGCCGATCATCGGAGTAGGTGATGCGGGACAGCTGGCCGGTCACGGTCAGCGCGAAGGCCGCGTGCACGGAATTCCAGCCGTCCGGGCCCAGGCTCATCAGCTCCTGCGCGATCCGGTGCGCCACACCCCTGGCTTGATCGGCGATATCCATCGCGCCGGGGGTGTCTGCCGGATCGGGGGTGATATTGAAGCCGACATCGGGGGCGGATTTCTCCGCATCCTCGACGAATTCGCTTTGCCCCGTGGAATTCTCGACGATATCGCCCGATTCGCTCATCGATGCGCCGATGACTGCTTCGCTGAACTCGTGATTCCTGGTCACGCGTAAAAAGTCCCCTCGACGGTCACACTCGAGACGGTGGCGCCCACGGCTATTCGCGCTCGGCGATCATTCGATCCAGCTCCGCGCGCCGCTGGGCGGCATTGGTGCCGTCCAATTGCCCGGCGAAGGCCCGGCGGGCCGCCGCTTCGAGCTCCTGCGAAGCGTTCGGGTACGCCGATCCGAGCTCCCGCAGCGCCTTCATGGTCTGCTGATCGAGGCCCGTCTCGGTGCGCAGGCCGCTACCGGACAACACCCGCCGCAGCATGCTGTCGAAATTGCGCTGCAACTGCTCCTTGCTCGGATGGCCGCCGTAGCGCACGTCCGTCCTCCTCGTTCGTCCGACCCAACCCTCAGCATCGCATATTCGAGCCAACCGGGCGGTTGCCGGAATCGGTCCAACAGGCGAACTACTCGATCGCCCGCTCACCCGAAAATCCCGCCTCGTCGCACCGGATCGGCGAGCACATCGCGAATCAGCAGACCCAGATCCGCGTCCGCGCCCACCGGTCGATAGCGCAGTTCACACTGCGTGTGCCCACCCGCGGAGACCACGAAACGAGTGAAGCCCTGAGCGGTGCGCTCCCAGCCGGCTTCCGCGCCCAGCTGATCGACCTCGATCTCCTGCTCCCCCACCCGCAGCACCAGACCGCGCGAGGCGCGATAGAAGACCACCTGGATGCCATCGCAGTCGCCATAGACGCCCGAGAGCGCGCCCGCCGCGACCGGCGCCGACTGCAACAGTCCGGTACCGGGATCGAAGGTGGCGAACTCGCCGTACCCGGAATGCGAACGGAGATAGATCATCCCGTTCTTCGCCGGGCCGCCGCCCGCACGCGGGAAGCGACGATCGCCGCGGCCGTTGCCCTTCGCGCCATTGCCCGCACCGGCCGAATTGCCCGGCGGCATCGCGGGTGAACCACCCATCGGTGCACCCGAACCGTTCTGCGCCGCGGCGCCATTCGCGGACGGGTCGCCCGGGGTCGCGCCGTGCGAGGTGCCGGGATCCGTGAGTCCGCCGGAGGTCGGGTCGAAACCCGGAGATGAGCCGGGGCCACCGTGCAGCGGTGTCAGGCCCGGAGCACCCGGACCGCCAGGATTCGCTTGGCCACCAAGGGATTCCAGCAGGCGGTTCACAGCCTCCGCCGGATCGTACTGCGGGGGTGCGCCATTCGGCGGAGGCGACGTGGACGGCAGCCCGCTCGACGGAGCTGGCTGCGACGGCCAGGCAGAACCCGGCGACTGGGATGAACCCGGCCAGCCGTACGGCGGGGTCGTGCCACCCGGCCACGAATCGCCCGGCCGACCATCGGCAGGCGGCCACGGCATCCCATCGGGCCAGCCCGCCGGGGGCTGCGATCCCGGCATCGGGCAGCCCGGAGGCCACGAATCGGTCGGGGGCCAGGGGAATTCCGGCGGCCAACCGGCAGGCGGATACGGGGCGGTCGGGGGCCAGGGCAGGCCCGGCGGCCAACCCTCCGGAGGCGTCGGAATATTCGGCGACACCGGGACTTCCGGCAGCTGCGGTAGCTGCGGCTGCGGAATCTCCGGTAGCTGCGGCTGCGGGATCTGTGGCAGGTGCGGCATCGACGGACCCCCGGGTCCGCCCGGCTGCGGGTACGGCTGGGGCTGGGGTTCCGGCTGAGGTTGCGGTTGGGGCTGAGGTTGCGGCTCAGGTTGGGGCTGCGGCTGAGGCTGCGGTTGCGGCTCGTCAGCAGGTGGCGGAGTCCACGGATACGGCTGCCGTGAAGGCTCCGGTGTGTACTCCGGCAGTCCATAGTCGGGTTCCCGATGCGGAACGTGAGGCAGATGCGACCGCACATGCGCCCAGTTCAACTCGGCTCGACGCCGCGCCCCCGATGAATCGGAATCATCACCATCCGACTCGTCCGAATCAGGTCCTGCGCCATCCGGATCCGAACCATCGGGATCCGAACCACCGGGGTCGGACCCATCCGGATCGGAACCATCAGGATCCGACCCCTCTGGGTCTGAGCCATCGGGGTCCGAGCCATCTGGGTCCGAGCCGTCCGGGTCGGATTCGTCAGGATTCAAGGCATGTGGGGTTGAGTTGTTCGGGTCTGCGCCGTCGGGATCCACGCCCGGGGAGTCCGGGTTGGAGGTGTCGAGGTTCGGACCCGTTGCGTCGGAGTCATTTCCGTTGTCGCGACCGGTGTTGTCGTCGCCGTTGCCGTCGTCCCCGGTGGCGGTGTCTCCGGGATGTCGGCCGCCGCCGGCTCCCGAACCGGAGTCATGACCGGAACCGGAGGGTCCCGGCTGCGAGTCAGCGTCGGCATCGGCTGCCTCGGTGGTGTTCGACTGCGGTGGAACGGGTTTGGCCGGGAGGCCGGACTCGGGGGTCACCGAGCGTTCCGGGGTGGGGTGCTCTTCCGGCGTGATCGGCGCGGGGGTGTCGGGGAGGAAACGGACGGCTCGGGCGCCGGTGAGGGTGCCTTGGATCAGGACCTGGGCGAAGTCGTCCTGGACGTAGATGGGCTTGAAGCGCCAGGCGGCGTCGGCGGGCGGGAGGCCGGTGGCCCATTCCAGGATGAGACCGTCGCGGCCCGCGAAAACGCCTGCGGTGACGCGGTTTCGGGACCAGGAGGTGGCGTCGCTCTGTTCGCCGAGGTGCGAGGTGTGGCCTTCGTAGTCCAGATCCAGGCTGCCACGCGGGGGCACCACCCCGGACAGGGCGGCGGTGTACGAGGGGTTCACCGAACCGTCCGGCAGCAGGCGCGGCACGCCCCGGTACAGCGGTTCACCCCCCTCGGGCAGGGTGCCCTCGAACAGCACGATCCCATCGTGATCAGCCTGCGGCGCGGCCTGCTCGACCACCGGAAGATCTTGCTGCGCAACCGGTTCGACCGCGTGCGGCTGCTCCGGTCGTGCTTGCTCGACCGCTGGCTGGACCGGTGCATCCGGCTCGACGGTTGCGGGCTGCGGCGCGGGATCCGCTTCCGTCCCAGAATGCGGCTGCGGCACAGCCTTTTCCGACGGGAGCGACTGTTGCGGGCGGCTCTGGTCGGCCGTCGGGGGCTGCTGGGGTCGGCCCTGATCAGGTGCGGGGAGCTGGTGGGCGGCCGGTTCGGAGGCCGGGCGCGGGGGTTTGGCTGCGCCGGGGGATCCGCCGGGTGGCTGGTGTGGGGGTTGGGCGGGCGCGGGGCTGCCGGAGGGGTCGGGGGGCAGGACGGCGGTGGTGGTGACGGTCAGGTCGCGGGCGACGGTGCCGTCGGGGAGGAGAGTGCCCGTGTCGTGGACTCGGACCCACTGGTAGTCGACAGTGATGCCTTGAGCCCGCAAGCTGTCTGCGAGATCGCTGCCGAGGACCTCGGACGGGTCCGAGAGCGGGGTCGCGACCAGGACTCGGCGCTCGGTGGCGAGCAGGCCGACACCCTCGCCGCGCGGCTCTGCTCCGGCAGCGGTGACTACGTCGTTGGCCGCGACCAGGGCGGCTCGAGTGTGTTCGTCGATCGAGCGCCGGTTGAAGGTGGCGTGCTGCTGGGTCTGGGCGGTGAAGGCGCTGCGGAGTTTGGACAGTTCGCCGGAACGCAGTTTGGCGGCGTCCCGTTCATACATGTAGGCCGAGAGCTGATGCCCCTGGACGCCGGTGCGGTCCATGACCTCCGCCAGGCGCACGGCTTCGGCGCTCAACACGGCGCCCACCGCGTTTTCCAGATCTTCCCGGTTCAGGCCCGTGGGATCGACCCCGAGTTCGCGCGCCACGCGTCCGGCTTCGGCCAGGGCGGTCTCAGCGCGCTCGGCCGCGGCCCGGGACTGCGCCTCATGGCCTTCGATCCGGGCTCGAACCTGCGGGGTCGTCGGCTGATGCACGCGGGCCGTTCCGGCTTCCCGCCAGCCGCCCGGGTGCTCCGGAACCGGCTGTGCCGCATGCGCTTCGGGCTCGGATGCCGGATCGGGCACAGGATGCGCCGGATCTCCGACGGGCTCCGCACCGGCCGGCTTCGCCGCGTGCGCACCCGACTCCGGACCGTTCACCACGCGCGGGTCGGCATGGGCCGGACCGGCACCGGGGTGCGTGGGGCCGCCCGGCTCGGCCGGGGTCGCGCCGCCATCGGATTCACCCGGATCCGTATCGGGACCGGTGGGAGGGTTCGGCGGCTCGGTCCCGTCCGAACCGGTTCGGTGTGTACCGGGTTCCAGGGCCGCGGGTGCCGCGTGGGTCAGCGGCGCGGCCGGGGACGGAGCGTGTTCGGCGACCCAGTCGACGAAGGCTTCGGCGCTGTGCAGTCGCTCTGCGGCGGAACGCAATTGCCGGAAAGCCTCGGCGGCGTCGCCGGTGCCGATCCGGATGGTTTTGCCCTCGAGCTCCGCCATGGCGCGGTCGAGTTGGTCGTGCGTGAGGTCGCGTTCGCTGGTGTTGAGGCCGGTGGTTTCGCGAAGGTTGGCGATGGCCTCGCGGAGTTGGGCGCGAGCGGTGTCGACGGCGCGGTGGGCGGCGGCCTCCGGGGTGTCGGCGGCGGCGCGGGCGGCGGCGTCCAGGCGCTGCTGTTCGGCCTCCCAGCGCGAAACCCGGTCCTGGGCGCGGATGTGGTGTTCGGCGGCGTCGGCCAGTTCAAGCCGGGCGCGCTCGGGAGCGGACAGGCTGGGGCGGTGGGCGTCGCCGACCTCGGCGCGGGTGGCGCGGATCCACTCGCGGGTCAGATCGTCCGCGCTCAGCGATCGATCGAAGGCGAGCAGGGTGTCGCGGAGCGCGGCCGCACCCTCCAATTCGATTCGCGCGTTGGAGAGTTCACGCTGTGCGGTCTGTTCGGGCGTCGCGCCGTCACGGTAGGCGGCGACGGCATCGTCCTGGGCGGTGGCGAGGAATTCCTGTGCCAGCCGGTAGTGCTGCGCGGCGTCGCGCACGGGGATGAGGTCATCGGTCCAGACATCGGCGCGCTCGTGCGCCAGCCGCGACATGCGGTCGACCTGGTCCAGCACGCGGTCGACACCGAGCCGCGCCAAACCCGGATCGGCCGCGATCACCGCTTCGAGTTCGGTTCGCGCGGAATCGACTTGGCGTTGCCACACGTCCACGGGTGTCTCATCCGGACCGGCGGTGGCGTCGACCGATCGTCGCAATGCCGACTCCAGATCCGTCACCCGCGTTTCGGCCTCGGAGTACGCGCGCGCCGCGTCGACCAGATCGGAGATGCGCTGCTCGTGGCCCGGCAGCGTGCCCGCCTCGGCGGCGGTACGGGTACCCAGGTAGTCGGCGGTGCCCGGCATGCGCTGCGGGGTGAGGTCACTCGCGCGCAGTGGGCGATTGTCCTCGAGGTACATGCGCCCGACGGCGTAATCGCGACCGTCGCCCGCCAGCATCAGGCGCTGCCGCGCCTCGGCGAGTTCGGTCGCCAATTCTCGCGGCGTGCCCACCGGCGGTTCGGGTTCGGGTGGGGTGGTGAGGTCGTGATGCTCGGCGGCCAGGCGCGCCAACTCCCGGATATCGGCCGCACGTGCCTGGACCTCGGCACGCATGGTCTCCAGGACCTGCTTGAATTCGGCGGCTTCGAGCCGCTCATGCTTATCGATCTTGCCGTCGCGGTAGTACTCGTACACCTCGGCGTAGCGCGCGTTGCGCACCTTCTCCACCAGGTCCGACAGCTGATCGGAGGTCAGCGCCCTGCGCGGATCCTCGACACCGGCGCGGTAACCCTCGTACGCCTGCTCCGGGGTGCCGCGCTCGAGGGTGTTCAGCACCTCGGCGAACTGCGCCGGGGTCACCCAGTCGTGCAGTTCCTTGGCGTGCTTGGTGTAGAGCCGGACCTGTCGCTCGACATTGTCGATCTCGAAGCCGAGCAACCGCGACCGCACGCTCGCGCCCTCCGGCGGCGAATCGGAGATCTTCGGCTCGCCAATGGATTCGGCGGGTAGCCCACGCAGCAGCTCGGGCGATCTCCCGTCATGGTTCGGCAGCTCGCCATCGGCCACGCGCGGATCACGGAACGGATCGAAGCGCATATTCTGCCGGAACGGATCGAGATCGCCGATGGTCCGCACGTATTCGGTGAGCCCGGCGAGCAATTGCGGCCGTTCCGCGGTGCGGTGCAGCAGGTTGTTGATCGCCTCCAGCATCGCCTTCGGACTGGTGGACTCCGCGTCCGGTGCGTAGCCGATGACCTGCCTGGTCGCCTTGTCGATCTGATGCTTGTGCGCGTACAGCTGTTCGGGCGGTATCCCGAGCCGCTCCGCCAGCCGATCACGCGCCGCGAGTATCACCGAATCCTCGACTCCGGACTTGGTGATCGCCTCCGCGTAACCGAGCAGATCCTCGACGGCCTGCAATCGCCGCGCATGCCGGATGCCGGGGTCCGCCAGCGCCTGCGCCACGGTCTCGGGCGTCATCACGTCCGGATCCAGCTTCAGGCGATGTGCGAGATTCTTCAGCGTGCGGTCGAGGTCGTGGAAGCTGTCGATGGCATCGCTGGCGCGGATGAAATCCGCCATACCCTCGATCTGCCCGGCGCGCAGTGCGTTGTCCTGCTCCAGTCCGGCGATCGTGCGGGCGAGGTTCTCGCCGAGATCCATGGTGTAGATGCTCAGGCGTTTGGCCACCGCATTGCGCTCCTCGCGCACCACATCCGGATCGCGCGGGACCGCCGCCTCGCTGCTCGGCGCGGAATGCGGCTCGAGGGCAACGTGTTCCGGCTGCACGACGCGCCAGGATCCGTCGCCGTCCCGCAGCAGCAGGGCGGGAACACGATCGCCCTGGGCATTCAGCTCGTGATAGAACGCGTCGGGCGCGGCGACGGCGCGCACGAACGGGCCGTCCTGGGTCAGGCCGATCGAGCGGTAGAACAGTTGCAGCTCACCACGATTGAGCTGCGCGCCCAGCTCGGGATGCGCGGCCAGGGCGGTCGCGAGGCCGACGTCATGGTTGGTGTCGCCGCGAATGACCACCAGCCGGTTCGGGTCGCCGGGATGGGCACCCGGGACCACGCCGAGTCCCGGCTCGAGCTCGATACCTCCGTGCGCGTCCAGCCAGGCCCGGGCAATGCCCTCGGACACGTCGGTCGCACGCGCCCTGGCTTCGGTATCGGCGTGCACGAAATCATCGACAGCGGAAGACAGTTCACCGAGTTGGTCGTAGCTGTCGCGCAGTCGCATCCGCAGATCGGCAATGGTGTGCGCGATGCCTTCGGGCGTCTCCAGGCTCGTCAGCGGGACCTCGAGCAGCTGTGCCCAGTTGGACCGCTCATCACGAATCTGGTCGCGCTTGAGCGCGGTCTCGAAGAGCGTGCCCGAACGGCTGTCGGGCCGCTCGTGATCCAAATCGTCGAAGTGCCTGGCCCATTCGCCGCCGTTGTTCGTGCCCAGGAAGTCGAGCGCGGTGACCGGTGGTTGCCGGGGACGCCATTCGAGCGAGGTGTCATCAGGATCGACCCCGGCGAGTTCCCTTCGGCGCGCGGCCTTCTCGTCCTCGATCGCCTGCGCGTCCACCCGATGGGACTCGCGCACGTATCGGCCGAGCGGATCCTTGTCGAAGAAGCTGACCTCGCTGTACGGGACCGCCTGATGCTGTTCATCGAATCGGAGGGCGGCATCGCGCAGGGCATCGATCGCACCCGCACGCCGGATGAGCTGAGCGGTCTCGGCCTCGACCAGCTGCCGCAGGCTGTCATGGTCCAGGCCGGTCACCTCGATGCGCTGCGCGCCGGTGATCCGCAGCAGATCGGCCAGCGCGATATCGCGGGCGTCGAAGGCGGCGGCGAGCGGTTCGGGCACCGACGCGCCCCAGTCCGTCACGCGCCTCGGCTCCGGGAGCGTGGGCTCCGCGGGCGGCAGCGCGGCCCGCTGTTCGGCGGCCTCCGCGAGATAGTCTGCCTCGGTAGGCATTTCGGCCATGCGGAGGGATTCCTCGACCTCGGCCCGCAGCTGCGGATCGGCTTCGGAGTACCAGGGCTGATACTCCTCGCCATCGCGCATGTACATGGGGACCGCATCCGCCGAGATGTCGTGCACCCGGCCGATCTTCTCCGCCAGCCACGGCCAGTAATCCACCAGTGGCAGATGCTCGCGCTGCTTGACGAGAGTGGCCAGCTCCTTCCATACGCGCGGCGGGTTGAGGTCGTCGTGCTCCGCGTCGAGGTGTTCGAGTTCGTGATGGTGGATCTCGGTGCCGAAACTCTTGCCCACACTGATGAAGAACTTCTTGTCCTGGCTCGAGCCGGACGGGTACTTCGGGGTCTGATCCTCGAATCCGTGCATGAGGCGACGCCACATGCGGGTGAGCAGCTTCGGCCGCGGCGCGGCCGCGTCGGTCTTCGGCACCGGGTGCGACGGCAGATCGGGGCGCGTGGCCAGCTCGACGCGATGGGTGCCGTCCGGGCGCTCGATGATGCGCACGTGCACCCGGTTGCCGTCGGCCTCCAGCACCGCGCGCGGACCGTCCGCCGGGTGGTACAGGGTGGCGGCGACCAGGTCCGCGACATCGGCTGCGCGGCGCAGGGTTTCGGCGCGCAGCTCGCGCACGGCGGTATCGAGCAGCTCCGGTGTGGCGACGCGCTCCGGGTCCACACCGAGGCGACGCGCCCAATCGTCGCGATCCGCGGCGTGCAGCGCACGGGCCTCGGGATCGGTCTCGGACTCGTGGCGTAGACCGGCCTGTTCCAGCGCCTCGATCCCGCCAGCGCGCAACAGGTTTCGGAACTGGAGGTCACCGGCCACCTCGGACAGGCGCGGTGGGGTCAGCTCGGCATCGGACAGGCCGAGCCGCCCGGCGATCTCCGTGCGCAATTCCTCGAGCGAGAGCGCGCGCGGCTCCGCCTGCGGTGCGGGGCGATTCGCCTCGGCCCACGGGGCGAGCGGAAGGTCGCGCAGCGTCTGCCCCGGTCCGGGCAGCGGCTGAGTCTCGGCCTCCGACAGCTCCGGGCGGGGCTCGGAACTCGGGAGTTCGGGGCGGGTGGGGGCTTCCAGCTCGGCGGTGGCGCTGCGGTCGTCCAGGCCGAGGGCGCGGCGCTCACTGTCGATGGCGCGCAGTTCTTCCGGCGCGACCTCGGTCCGCCAGTACCGCTCGCCGCCGTAGACCTCTTCCAGCGAGAGCGGCCGGAAGGCGTCCCGCCCCATGGCCGTTGGCTGATCGCCCCGTTCCGGGTCGCCGAAATGCTCACGCGCCCGCGCCATTTCGGCGATCTCCCAGAGCGTTGCGAGCGGATCACCGTGCCGGGTGAGCGCCTGCCCCAACCCGAGATCCTCGGCGAGCTGACGCACATACGCATCCCGCTCGGGCGACCGCACCGGCGATACCGGTCCGACCTGCGACTCCCGCAGGAAGTCCGCCACCGCCCGCAGCGCAGGCGAGGCGGCCACCGGATCCACCGGGTGCACGACCGCACCCGCGGTGGGCTGGGCGGGCAGCTCCATGGTCTGCGTCTGCGCCGTATGCGGATCCACCTCGGCCTCCGGCACCGGCGCGGGAGCCGCCAGCGGATCGCGCACGGTAGCCGCCACCGTCGCCTCATGGGTCGCCTCATGAATCGGGGTGGCCTGCTCCCCCGCCGATCCCGCGCGCGGATCAGCCTGTGCACGACCCTGATTCGGATCGACCGGGGTGGCCGGGGCGCTCTCGGGCGGCTTGGGCCGCCCGGTCCCCAACTCGCTCGTCGCCGAGCCGGAAGTCTTGGGCTGCGGGGACGCGGCTTCCCCCGCCGGGGCCGCCGGGCGAATGGGGCCCGGGCCGGAACTCGGGGACCCACCCGGGGTCGGGTCGTCCGGCGGTGCGGTGGGGCCGGTATCGCCCGGGTCGGTGGGATCGGACGAATTGTGCGGCCCCTCATCGGGATCGGAGGGCGAGGGGGTGCGAGGGGGCTTGTTCGGCGGTGTGCCGTCGCCCGCACCGCCTGCTTCGGGCTCCGGGGTGTGCGCGGTATCGCCGCGATCCGCGAACGCGATGCGTGGATCGACCGGCTTCGTGGCGGGTGCGGATTCGGACTGCGGGTGCGGGGTGCGGGCCGACTCGGAGGTGGGGAGCGCGGGACTTTCGTTGTGGTTGGCGAAGGCGATTCGGGGGTCGAGGGGCGGGGTGGGGGCGTGGGTGGCCACCCAGTCGGAGAAGGCTTCGGCGCGGTGGAATCGTTCGGCGGCGGAGCGCAATTGGTCGAAGGCCCCGCCGGGGTCGGCGGTGGCGTTGAGGATGATGGTGCGGCCCTGCAGGTCCTGCATGGTGTGGTCGAGCAGGGCCGGGGTGAGCAGGGATTCGTCCACGTTCAGGCCGGTCGCTTCGCGGAGGTTGGTGATCGCTTCGCGGAGGGCGGTGTGGGCGGCGTCGTGGGCGCGCTGGGCCGCCGCCTCGGGGGTGTCGGCGGCGATGGCGGCGGCGGCCTGCTGGCGGGATTGTTCGGCTTCCCAGCGGGAGACGCGGTCCTGGGCGCGGTGCTGTCGTTCGGCGGCATCGGCGAGGTCCAGGCGGGCGCGGTCGGCGGCGGGGAGGTTGGGGCGGTGCGCGTCGGCGAATTCGCGTCGGGTGGCGTCCACCCAGTTCGGGGTGAGGTCGGCGGTGGTGAAGGGCAGGCCGATCAGCGCCGCGTCGCGTAAAGCGTTGGCGGCGAGCAGCTCTCGCTGCGCATCGGCGAATTCGCGGCGGGCGGCCTGTTCCGGGGTATCGGCGGCGCGGGAAGCCTGGACGGCGTCGGCGTGGGCGGCGTCGAGGTTTTCCAGCGCGTGCTGATAGCGGTGTACGGCGTCGCGCAGCGGGATGAGGTCGTCGGTCCAGACGTCGGCCTGGTCCAGCGGCATGCGGGACATGCGGTCGACCTGATCGACGACCCGATCGAATCCGGCGCGCGCCAGGCTCGGGTCGGCGTCGATCAGCGCTTGCAGATCGGTTCTGGCGGAATCCAATTGGCGCTGCCAGACATCGACCGGGGTCTCACCGGCGGCCCGCGCACTGTCGACCGCCTGTGCCAGTGCCGCTTCCAGTTCGGTCACCCGCGCCTCGGTGCGCGTGTAGTCACCCGCTGCCGCGACGAGATCCGCGATGCGCTGCTCATGATCCGGCAGCGTCCCGGCCTCGGCGGCATTGCGGGTGCCGAGATAGTCGGCGGTGCCCGCGATGCGTTCGGGGGTGAGGTCGCTGTCCTGGATCGGCCGGTTGTTCTCCAGGTACATGCGGCCGAGAGCGTGCTCGCGGCCGTCCCGCGCCAGCTCGAACTCGTGCCGGGCGGCGGCGAGATCCGTTGCCAGCTCGTCCAGATTCCGTTGCGGCGGTGTGGGTTCCGGCGGCCGGGTGAGCCGGTTGTGCTCGTCGGCGAGCCGCTCCAATGCCGTGATGTCGGCTTCGCGGGCGGCCACCTCCGCGCGCATGGTGTCGACCGCCTCGGCCAGCTTCTCCGGGGTGAGGCGCTCATGCTTGTCGATCTTGCCGTCGCGGTAGTACTCGTACACCTCGGCGTAGCGGGCATTGCGGACCTGATCCACCACATCGGTCAGTTCGTCCGGACTGAGCCGCTTGTTCGCGTCGGGGGTGCTGTCCCGGTAGGCATCGTAGGCGGCCTGCGTATCACCGCTTTCCAGGATGCGCAGCACCTCGCCCAGCTGGTGCGGGCTCAACCGATCGTGCATTGCCCCGCCGTGCTGCTCGTAGAGCGCGACGGTGCGCGGGATATTGCCGAGATCCACGCCCAGCAGTCGCGACCAGACGCCCGCCGCCTGCGAGGGGTTGTCGGAAACCGGTGGCTCACCGATGGATTCGCTCATGAGCGCGCGCAATAGCGCCGGTGCGTCGCGATCGTGGATCGGCACCTCGCCGTCGGCGGCGCGCGGATCGGCGAACGGATCGAAGCGCAGATTCTGCCGGAACGGATCGAGTTCGCTGAGCGCGCTGACGTATTCGCCCAGTGCGGCAAGCAGTTCCGGATTCTCGCCGGAGCGATGCAGCAGATCGTTGACCGCGTTCAGCAGCTCCTTGGGGTTGGTGCTCTTCGGATCGGGCGCGTAGCCGACGACCTCGCCCAGCTTCTTGTCGACCACGTGCTTGGACGAGTACAGCTCGTCCGGTTCCACACCGAGCCGGTGCGCGAGCCGATCACGCGCGGCCAGCACCGCACCGGAATCGACGTTGTCCCGCAACACCTTCGCGTAGTCGAGCAGGTCTCCGAGCGCTTGCAGGCGGCGCACCTGGCGCATGCTCGGATCGGCCATCGCCTCGGCCAGTCGCTTGGGCGAGAGGTTCTCCGGGTCGAGGCCGAGTCGATGCGCCAGATTCTGGAGCGTGCGATCCAGGTCGTGGAAATTATCGATGGCGTCGCTGCTGCGGATGAAGTCCGCCATGCCCTCGATCTGCGCGGCGCGCAGCGCGTTGTCGTGCCGCAGCGCAGCGATGGTCTCCTCGAGGATCCGGCCCGGGCCGAGGTCCATGCGATACACCGACAGCCGGGCCGCGACCTCGTTGCGTTCGGCGCGAACCACATCCGGGTCGCGCGGAACCGCGGGCTCGGTGCTCGGCGCGGGGTGCGGTGCGACCGGATCGGAGGTCGCCTGCACCACCCGCCACGGGCCGTCGCCATCGCGCAGCATGAGCGCGGGCAGGCGCTCGCCCGCCGCGTTCACCTCCTGGTAGAGGGCCTGCGGTGGTTCGCGGTCCATGATGTGGAGTCGGCCGTCATCGTTCAGGCCGACCACGCGGTAGTCGAGTTGGAGGTCACCGCGATTGAGCTGTGCGCCCAGATCGGGACGGGCGGCGAGGGCGTCTGCGAGGCGGACGTGGTGGTCGATATCGCCGCTGATGACGACCAGCCGGTTGGGCGCGCCCGGATGCTCACCCGGGTACACCCCGACGCCCGGCTCCAGCATGACGCCGCCCTGCGCATCGAGCCAGACATGCGCGGCGATATCGACCAGCTCGCTCGCGCGGGCCCGCGCCGCGCCCTCCAGTTGCTGGAAATGATCTGCGGCAGCGATGAATTCGCTCAGCTGATCGACGCTGTCGCGCAGGGCCATGCGCAGATCGCCGAGGGTGTGCCGGAGCTCGTCCGGGCCGAGCCCGTCGAGCGCCTCACCGATCAGCTGCGCCCAGTTGGAGCGTTCATCACGGATCTGATCGCGCATGAGCGCGTCCTCGAAGAGCTGGCCCTCACGGCGCGAGGAGAGCTGCTCGTCCGGATCTTCGAAGTGCCTGGCCCATTCGCCGCCATTGTTGACCCCGACCGCGTCCAGCAGGGAGGCGCGCGGTTCGCGGGGGCGGAACTCGAGTGAGTCGTCGTCGGGATCGGCTCCGGCCTCCTCGCGGCGGCGCTGGGCGCGCTCCTCCTCGATGCGGATCGATTCGGCGAGCCGGGTTTCGCGGACGTAGCGGCCCAGCGGATCCTTGTCGAAAATGCTGACCGGGCTGTACGGAATGCGCTCGTCTTCGACATTGAAACGAGTCGCCGCGTCCCGCAGCGCCTCGATCGCACCCGCGCGGCGCATGAGCTGATAGGTGGCCTCGTCGACGGCGCGGCGCAGCGTGGCGGGGTCGGCGTCGGGCAGGTCGATGTGCAGCTGGGCGGCTGCGCGCACCAGATCGGCGAGGGCGGCATCGCGCGCTTCGAGAGCCGAGACCAGCGGCTCCGGCAGGTTCGGCCCCCAGTTCCGCTCACCCGGGGATTCCAGGCGCGGGCGCTCGGCATCCGGCAGTGCACGGTCCGGGTTCGGGTGACCGCCATCCGGATTCGCTTCGTCGGCGGCGATTCCGGCGTAGTCCTCCTCGGTCGGGAGGCCCGCCAGGCGCAGGCTCTCCTCGACCTCGGCGCGCAGCACCGGATCGGCCTCGGTGTACCAGGGCTGGTACTCCTGTCCGTCACGGGTGTGCATGGGGACCACGTCGGCGGAGATCTCCGCGATCCGGCCGGTGAAGCGCCACAGCACCGGCATGCGTTCGCGGTCCTGGTAGATGGTGGCGATTTCCTTGGCCGCGCGGACGGGGTTGAAATCGTCGTCGATATGGGCGAGGAAATCGTTGTGGATGAGATCGCCCAGGCCGTGCGTGAGGTTGACCTGGCCCTTCTTATCCCAGCCCGAACCGGAGGGGTATTTCGGGGTGTCGGCGTGGTAGCCGCCCATCATGCGCTGCCAGATGCGGCGCAGCAGACCGGGACGCTTGGCTACCTCTACCGCCTTGGCGCTCACCGGTTTCGGGAGGTCGGGGCGCTGGACCGCCTCGATATGCCTGGTGCCGTCGGGGGATTCGGTAATGCGGACGTGCACGCGATCGTCACCGGCCGCGAAGACCAGGCGGGTGCCGTCCTCGGCGTACGGATTGTGGAAGGTGGCGGCCATCAGGTCCGCGATATCGGCTGCGCGACGCAGGGTTTCGTCGTGCAGCGCGGCCAGGGTGGCATCGCGGCGGCTCGGATCCAGGCTCTGCGGATCGGTCACGCCGAGCAGGCGGGCCCATTCGTCGCGATCGGCGGCCAGGCGGGCGCGTTCGCCCGGATCGGTGGCCTGGTCGTAGTGCCGCATGGCGCGGTCGAGGGCGTCGATCGCACCGGCGCGCAACGCGTTTCGGAACTGGAGTTCACCGGCCACATCGGGCAGCTGGGACAGGCTGCGCTGCTGATCGGTGAGGCCGAGGCGGTCGGCGATCTCGGTGCGGAGCTGGTCGAGGGTGAGTACGTGCGGGTCATCGTGCGACATATCGCGAGGCACGCTGGACCAGGGTTCCAGCGGCAGATCGCGGCGCGGTTGACCGGCGGGCTCCGGACGGTTCTGCGGGAACTGCCCCGCGTCTCGCTCCGCCGGGCCGAGCTTGCCGAGATCGTCCGAGCGCATCGACACCGGCGGGCGTCCCTGATCCGGATCGCCGAAATGCCCGCGCGCACGCGCCATCTCGGCGATTTCGCGCAGCGAGCCCAGCGGATCGCCATGCCGCCGCATGGCCTCGCCCAGCCCGAGATCATGCGCGAGCTGCCGCCCGTACGCCTCCCGCGCCGGATCGCGCGGACCCGCCATCGGGCCGGGAGCCTGCCGCAGGTGATCCCCCAGTGCACGCAGCGCGGGCGAGGCCACCGCCGGATCCACCGGGTGCTGATGCGCGGGCGCGGATACCTCCGCTGCCTGCGTCGGCGCGGAATGCGGTTCCGTCCCAGTGGAATTCGCGGGTGCGACCGCGCCCGGATCCCGCACGGTGACCTCGGCGGTCGCCGGATGCGCCGGTCCGGCCTCCCCGTGATTCGGAACCGTCGTCGCCTCACTCGCGGGCGCACCGAGATCAACCGTCGGAGCCTCACTCGGCGGCACCGCGAACTTCGACGTATCGACCTCAACCGTCGGAGCCTCACTCGGCGGCACCGCGAACTTCGAGGTATCGACCTCTACGGTCGGCGCTTCCGAATCGGGGCGAGGGTAGTCTGCCCACTCCACGCGCGGATCTGTCGGCGGGGCCTCGGCATTCGGTTGCGTCGGATAATCCGCCCACTCGATACGCGGATCCGTCGGCGGGGCTTCGGCATTCGGCGGCGTCGGGTAGTCCGCCCAGTCGATACGCGGATCGGTGGGCAGCTCAGCGGTTTCCGACTGTGTGCGATCTGTGGCCGAGGTGTCCGAATCGGTGTCGGGGCGAGCGGCGGCACCGGTGTCGGAGGGTCCGGAGTCCGGTGGGCCGTCGGGGCGCGGACCGACCGGGGGCGCGGAATCGTCGCCGGGGTCGGGGCGGCCGCCCGCGTGCTCCCAGAGGAAGTCGGCGCGTTCGGCGGCGATGCGGGCCAGATCCTCGGCTGCGTCGGCCTGGAAGCGCGCCCAGCTCTCGGTCGAGCTGCCGGGCTCGCTCGCATCCGCGATCTCCCGCAACCATGCGGCATGCTCGGCGTCCATCCGGGCGCGCCAATCGGCCTGCACCGCGAGCTGATGCTTGAGCCACGGCGAATCGTCGGGCCCGAAAGGCGCGGCGGGGACCGGAGTCTCGCCCGGCGGCTCATCGCCCCCGGCCATACCCGCCTCCGGCTGCGGATCCGTCGGCGACGACGCGTCATCGTCCCGAGCCGAACTGCCGGGTTCACCCCCATCGGCCAATTCCCGGACCCAGGCGTCGTGCTCGGCGTCCATTCGCGCACGCCATTCGGCCTGCACGGCCAACTGCTGTTCGAGCCATGCCGAATCCCCGGAGTCGAAAGCTCCCGCAGCAGGCGGAGTCTCACCCGGCGGCTCATCGCCGCCCGCCATACCCGGCTCCGGCGGCGAGTCCGTCGAGGCACCATCCTGTGGCCGTGGGTAATCCGCCCACCGCGCACGGGGATCGGCGGGCGCGGACTGACCGGCCGCGGGATCCATACCCGGCTTCGGACCACCCGGTCGCGCGGGCGAGGCCCCGCCCGGATCGGAACCCGGCGGTGTACCGGGCTCCTGCGGCGGCACCTCACCATCGGGCGGCGGCGGGTAGTTGCCCCACTCCACCCGCGGATCAGCGGGACCTTCCGGATCGGGACGGGTGTAGTCGGCCCACTCCACACGCGGATCGGTCGGCGTGGTCTCCGGATCCGGGCGCGGGTAGTCGGCCCAGGCGGCGCGCGGATCGGTCGGCGCGGTCTCCGAGTCCGGGCGCGGGTAGTCGGCCCAGGCGGCACGGGGGTCGGTGGGTGGGGTGGCGGGATCCGGGCGGGGGTAGTCGGCCCATTGCGCGCGGGGGTCTGTGGGTGGGGTGGGGTCGGGGCGGGGGGTGAGGTTGTCGGCGACCCAGTCGGCGAAGGCGTCGGCTCGGTGGAAATTCGCTGCGGCGGAATGGAGTTCGGTGAAGGCGGCGACGGGGTCGCCCTGGTCGACGCGGACCGTGCGGGATTGCAGGTCGGCCATGGTGTCGGCGAGGAGGGCGGGGGTCAGGTCGGCTTCGGAGGTGTGCAGGCCGGTTACTTCTCGGAGGTTGGTGATGGCGTCGCGCAGGGCATCGCGGGCGGTGTCGCGGGCGCGGTTGGCGGCGTCGGTGACGGGTTCCGCCGCGACGGCGGCGGCGGATTCGAGGCGGGCCAGTTCCGCCTGCCAGCGGGAGACGGTGTCGCGGGCGCGGTCCACTCGATCTGTGGCGGCGGCTATTTCGGCTCGGGCCTGCGGATCGTTGGGGCGGGGGCGGGAGGGGTCCTGGCCGTCGCGGCCGATACCGGTGACATCGCGCAGGATTTCGGCGGTGCGGAGGTCGAATTCGGCATCGGTCAGGGCGCGGCGCGCGGTGTCGATCGGCGTCTCGGCGGCGCGGAAGGCGTCGACGGCGTCGGATTGCGCTGCGGCCAAACCATTCTCGGCCAGGTGCACGCGTCGGGCACCGTCGACGATGTCCTGTATGCGGTCATGCCAGGCGGCCTGCTCCTCCACCGGCAGTCGCCGTCCGGCGACCTCGTCGATTGCCGCGAGGTAGTTGTCGGGTGTCAGGTCGGCGGGGTCGAGCGGCAGGTTGCCGATGGCTTCGCGGAGATCGGCGTGCGCCCGCTCGAGTTCGCTTCGCCACGCCTCGATCGGCGTCTCCGCCGGATTCGCGGACTCCGAAACCGCTGTGTCCAAAGCGGATTGCAGCTCCGCCACGCGGTCGGTGAGCCGGTTGTGCTCCTCGGCGGAGGCCCGCAGGGCTTCCACCCGCTGGTCGAGCTGCGCCTGCGACGTCCCCACCGGTTCCCGGGTGCCCAGGTAGTCGAGGGTGCCGTTGAGTCGCCCCGGCGTCAGATCGGAATCGCCTATGGCGCGCACCGGATCGGCCGGAATGCGGGCGAGGTCGTAGTCCCTGGTGGTGCGCGCACCGTCGAGATCCGCTCGCGCCCTGCCCAATTCGGCGGCCAGCTGCCTCGGATCGGCCGCATGCGGCGCGGGCGCGGGTTCGGTGAGGGCGTTATGCGCGGCGGCCAGTCGCTCCAGCTCGTTGATATCGGCGGTGCGGGTCGCGACTTCCTCGCGCAGCTTGCCCAGCACCTCGTCGAGCATCTTGGGCGTGAGCCGCTCATGCTGATCGATCCTGCCGTCGCGGTAGACCTCGTACACCTCGGCCCAGCGCTTGGGATCGCTGCCCAGCTCCACACCCAGCAGTCGCGACCACGCGTCGGTGGCCATGGACGGCGCGTCCGAGGTCTGCGGCTCGCCGACGCGGTCGGTCATCAGGCCGCGCAGCGATGCGACGTCCGTCGAATTGTGAATCGGCAGTTCACCTTCGGCGACGCGCGGATCCAGGTTCGGATCCAGGCGCAGGCCGTCGGTGAACGGGTCGATACGGTCCAGCGCACCGACGTATTCGGTCAGCGCGGCCAGCAGGTTCGGCCGGTCGCCGGGCCGATGCATCAGATTGGCGATGGCTTCCTGCAGCGCCGGCGGGTGAATGCCCTTGGGATCCGGTGCGTAGGTGGACAGATCCTTGCTGTGCTTCTTGGGGAACAGCTCCTCGGGCTCGATGCCGAGTCGCGTCGCGAGCCGATCGCGGGCCGCCAGCGCCGCGGGCTCATCCATACCGCGCAGCAGTTTGGCGTAGTTGGCCAGATCCTTGACCTGCTGTGCGCGCAGCACGGCGGGAGTCTTGGGATCGGCGAGCAGCTGCGCCACCCGCGCCGGGTCGAGTTCGTCCGGCTCCAGCCCGAGACGGTTCGCCAGGTTGTCCCGCGCCTCGTTCAGCTTGTGGAAGTTGTCGATGGCATCGCTGCTGCGGATGAAATCAGCCATGCCCTCGATCTGCGCGGCACGCAGGGCATTGTCGTGATGCAGCGCCGCGATGGTGTCGGCCAGCCGGGCCGAGTTGAGGTCCATGTGGTACTGCGTGAGACGGGCCGCGATCTCATTGCGAGCCGCGCGCACCGCGTCCGGATCGTGCGGTGTCGCCGGGTGCGTGGTGACCGAATCCGGGTGCGGGGCAACGGCATCCAGACCGGGTGAGGCCACCCGCCAGGGACCGTCATCGGTGCGCAGCATGGTGACCGGCATGGGACGGCCGTCCACATCGACGTCCTGGAAGCGCGCCTCCGGGGGCCGCTCGCTCTCCATGATGTGCACCTGGCCCGCGTCATCGATCAGCGCCAGGCGGTAATCCAGGTGCAGCGCACCGGAATTCAGCAGTTCGCCGATATGCGGGTGTTCGGCGAGGAAGCCCGCCAGATGCGTGTCGTGGTCATCCTCGGCGCGCATGACGACCAGCCGGTGCGGATCGCCGGACGCGTCACCCGGGTAGACGCCGACGCTCGGATCGAGGGTGACGCCGCCGTGCTCATCCACCCAGCCGTGCGCGATATCGTCGACGACCAGCTGCCGCTGTTCGCGCGCGGCCGCATCCGCGGTCAGGAAATCGTCCACGGCAGTGGAGAAGTCGGATATCGCGTCGATCCGGTCACGCAGATCCAAGCGAAGTTCGGCAAGGGTGCGATTGAGTCGCTCGTCCGGTGCGAGCGCATCCAGCTCGACGCCGAGCAACTGCGCCCAATTCGACCGTTCATCGCGAATCTGGTCGCGCAACAGGGACCGCTCGAACAGCGGGCCGCCCTTGGAGGTGTTCGCGTCATCGCCGAGATCGTCGAATTCACGGCCGGGTTCGGCGCTGTTGTTGACGCCCTCCCACTGCAGCATGGTGGTGCTCAGACCCTGGGAGCGTGCGACCTCGCGCAGGAATCCGCTGAGCGGGTCGTTATCGAAAATGCTGACCTCATCGCTGTAGGCGATGCTGGCATTCTCGGTGTTGTAGCGCTCCGATGCGCTGCGCAGGCCCTCGATGGCACCGGCCTGGCGCAGGGCGAGGTAGTTGGACTCGTCCAGGGCGCGGCGCAGGGTGGCGGCGTCCACGTCCGTGAGGTCGATACCGGCGCGACCGGCGTGCCGCTGCAATTCGGCCAGTGCGGTATCGCGGGCGTCGAGGGCGTCGGCGAAAGGCTGCGGCAGGTCCGCGGGGTGCCGAGGGTGCTCGGGGGTGGACGGATCACCCTGTGCCGATTGGGGTTCGGTGGGTGATTCGCTGGAAGCCGGTTCGTGCTGCCCCTCCCCCGGCGGGAGTTCGTTATGCGCTTGGCCGGGCGGGAGTTCGGCATGCGTCGGTCCCGCGGTGATCTCCAGACCCGACAGGCGCAGACTTTCCTCGATGGCCGCGCGCACCTTCGGGTCGCCCTCGGTGAGCCAGGGCTGGTACTCGCCGTTCCGGGTGCGCATGGGCACGCCGTCGCCCGCGATGGTCGCGACCCGGCGGCTCAGCAGGCGCAGCAGCGGCATTCGCTCGCGCGCCTTCCAGATGGTCGCGCCCTCCTTGCCCAGCCGGACGGGGTTGAAGCCGTCCTTCAGGGTCTCCAGCTCGTGACTGTGGATCAGGGCGCCGACATCGTGAACGATTTCGACCTGATACTTGCCGTCCTGTTTGGAGCCGGAGCCGTATTTCGGTGAGTAGCCGCCATATCCGCCCTTGAAGGCATCCCAGAGCTTGCGCAGCAGCGAACGATGCGGCTGCTCCGGAGTCGTCTTGGGCGCACCCGGCTGTTCGGGGAGGCCGGGGCGGGTGGCGACCTCGATGCGCTGATGACCGTCCGCATCGGTGCTGACCCGCACGTGTACGCGCTCGCCGTCGGCCTCCAGCACCATATGACGGCTGGTCGGGGTATCGCCGGTGTAATTGGCCGCGCGCACCAGATCCGCGACATCCTCTGCGCGGCGCAGGGTTTCATCGCGCAGCTCGGTGAGGGTGGCCTCGCGGTGCTGGGGCGCGAGATCCTGCGGGTCGCGGCCCAGCAGGCGCGCCCAGTCATCACGGAGGGCGGCGATCCGGTCACGGTGCGCCGGATCGGTGGTGGCGTCGTGATGTTCGGCCAGGCGTGCGAGCTCCTCGATGGCACCGGCGCGCAATAGATTTCGGTATTGCAGCTCACCGGCGAGTTCGGCGAGGCGGTGCGGGGACAGATCGGATTCGTCCAGGTGCAGGCGGGCGGCGATATCGTCGCGCAGTTCGGACATGGACAGCGCGCGCGGCTCCGCCGGGACACCCTCGCGGACGGGGCCGTCCCACGGGTTGAGTGGGAGTTCCCGTGGCGCAGCGCCGGATTCGTGCTCCGGATGGTTCGCGCCGGAGTTCAGGTCGGGATCGCCGGGAGTCGACTCGGGACGGTTCGTACCCGAAGCCAGCTCGGGGCGGTCCGGCTGTCCGGCGAGTTCACGTGCCGCCTGAGCGGCGTCTTCCTCGGCACCGGCGCGGGCGAGACGTTCATCGAGGCCGAGTCGGCGCAGCTCGGCCTCCATGGCCGCTACCTGGGCCGGATCCGCCTCGGTGCGCCAGTATTCCTCACCCGCGTAGCGTTCTTCGGCGGTGAGCGGAACCAGATCCTCGGGACGCATGGGCGTCGGCGGGCGGTTCTGGTCCGGATCACCGAAAAGGTCTCGGGCATGCGCGGTTTCGGCGATTTCCCGCAGCGCCGCCAGGGGATCCGGATGCCTGCCGAGTGCATCACCCAGGCCCAGCGCGTCCACCAGGCGGGCGATCTGCGCCTGCTGCTCGGGAGTGCGCGGGATCGTTTCCTGCTGCGGCGGCAGCTGACGCAGATGATCCGCGATATCGCGCAGGACGGGCGAGGCGATGGCCGGATCTATCGGGGGCGCGACGGTATTCGCGCTATCCCCCTCCGGGCTCGGCGCGGGCAACTCGACAGTCGGAGCCTCCGAGGCGGGCACCGGCAGTTCCAGGGTTTCCGCGTCGGGCGAATGCCGCGGTGCGGCCGGGTCATTCGCCGCCGGATCACCCGGGGTGAGGGGGACCGTCGGGTCATTTTCGTTCGGGCCGTAGGCCATCTGGCGGCGCTGCGGTCCGTCACCGCGATCGGGATTCGAGTCGGCGTCGCCTGGGGGCTCCGGTGTGCCCTCCGAGGTGAGCGGGGTGGCTTCCGGGGGTTTGAGGGTGCCGTCCGGATTGAACGGGGTGTACGCCTCGGCGGGCGTGACTGGTTCCGGCGGCTTCAGGGTGCCGTCCGGATTGAAGGGGGTGTACGGGTCGGCGGGCGGGGCGATGGCGGCGGCCGGTTCGGGGGCGTTCGCGGCGGCGGGCGGTTCGATCGGTTCGGTTCCGCGCAGGGCCGCGGTGTCGAGCAACAGCTTGTGCAGGACCTTCGCGGGCTCGCTGGCGGCGTCGCCGTTGCGGGTGACGTCGGCATAGGCTTCCGCCACCGCTTCTTCCGGGTTGAGCAGCCCGTATTCGTCGAAGCAGTACCGGCTCAGCTGATCCAGCCACACGGCGTAGCCGACCGTGGTGCCACGGGTTTCGGTGTAGTGATCGAGCAGCGTCTGGTCGGCCAGAGCCAGGGCCCTGCTCTCACCGTGCAACTCCAGCACATGGCCGAATTCGTGCACGATCGTCGAATAGATCGGTCGCTCACCGTGACCCGGTGCGAAGCTGCCGTCCGCATCGCCGCTCCTGGCTTGCGCCGCCCACTTCTCCGGGTTCTCGGCCACGTCCATATTCAGCACGATGCATTCGGCGGACACCCTGCCGTCGGGTCCGGTCTCGTCATCGACGAAGGCTGCGGTGTTCTCCAGGCCGCCACCGGATTCGCCCTCATCGCCGGATTCGCCGTCCTCGGGGTCGGCGGTGAAATCGTCGACCTCCAGAGCGCGCAGTTTGGTACCGGGATGCGCGGTCAGCCGGTCGTCGACCGCGCGCGCGAATTCACGCAGCACCTCGACATTGATTCGGGGGTCCTGGAATCCGGTGATCTCCAGACCCCAGCGCTCGGTCAGCAGATCCTCGATCTGCCGCGAATCCATTTGCGACCATTCGTCATCCGGGCGCGGCGACCAGTCCGGTGCGGGGTCATGGCTGTCGTCCGACGGTGAATCGTCGTGCGGGTGCGTCGAATCCTCGTGCTGGGCAGGCGAATCCCGTGGATGCGGTTGTGCGTCGTCCGGGAAGGTCATGCGGCGCTGCGGGCCGTCTTCGGGGCGCGGGCCGTCGCCGTCGGCTTCGGGTCGGGCACGCGGGGTTTCACCGCCGGGCCGATCGGAACCCTCGGGCCGGGTCCCGGACGCGTCATCGTGCGCGGGCAGCGCGCGGGGCGCGTCGGCATCGCGGCCGCCGCCGAAGCGGTCGGTGAGGCGTTCCCAAAGTCCGCGGGCGCGTTCGGGTTCGGCGGTCAACGGTGCGGCACCATCGAGCACACGCGCGGCGATCCGGTCCACCAGGTGCTGCGGGTCGGTTTCGGACATGTGCTGGAATCTGGCGGCCAGATGATCCGAGGCGGTGCCCGCGCCGGTGGGCGGCGGCACGCGCCAGCCGCCGTGACCGTCGCGCTCCAGCCAGAGATTGAGTTCGACCTTGCCGATCTTCAGCGGGAATCGGCTGTAGCGGTCGCGATCTCGGACGCGGTGCTCATCGGGAGCCTCGTCCGGGAGATCGGGCATGGACAGGCGGCGGGTCATCAGGTCGCGGGCGACGGCGGCCGGATGTGGATAGGTCACCGCGGGATCGTTCTCGGCCTGCCGGTGACCGGCCTCCATGAACCGGTCGGAGAGCCTGGTCGGCACCTGCTCGTGCATACCGTCGCGGCGCAGCGAGAATTTCGGGCGCGTCGTGTGATCGAAGGCGTCCCCGCCGAGCTGGCCCAGCCACTGCTCGAAACCCAGTGTGGTGGAACCCTCTTCGCGATAGCGCAGATAGTGCGCGAGCATCTCGGCCACCGCTTCACGGTGATTGGGCCTGCGCATCGGGCCCTCGGCCTCGCTCGCGAACAGGTTCCGGATCCGGACGCCGTCACCGTGCGGGGTGACCTCGCGGTATTCGATGCGGTGCGTGCCGTCCCACAGCGCGTCCGCGTAACGCGGATCCGCGGCGGCCAGCTCACGCAGCGCGCGCATATGCCCACCCTCGGGCGCGAAGACCACCAGGGTGTCCCGGGTGCCCACCGTATCGCGCGTCCGGATCACCTGATCGGAAAGCCGCTCCCCCGCGGGATATGTCCGCTGCAACTCCGCTTCCGAAGCGTCCCTGGACAATTCGGTCGCATCCGGGCGCGCGGGATGCGTATCGGACTCGTCGCTACCATCGGCGGGGACGCGATCCGCGGCGGGATCCGTGCGGGGTGCTTCCGGGCGGGGGTCGGTTGCGCCTGGGGCGTCGATCGGCCGGGGCACCTCCGAGCCCGGGGTGTTCGCCCACGGGAGGTCGGAACGAGGTTCGGCGATGCGCGGGAGGTCCGGGTGCGGATCGGCGGTGTTCGGGCGGTCCGACCGGGTGTCGGCGGGGGTGTCGATATGCGGGGTGTCGGTGAAAGCCGGTCTGCCCCAGCGGGGGTCGCCGGCCTCGCCGTAGGAGCGGACCACGTCGAAGGCGACCTCGGCGGCGTCCAGGCCGGTCTTCCGGAGGTATTTGCGCAGGGCGTCGACGCCCGCCTCGTAGGCGCGGGACTCGGGAGTACCCGTACGGCCGGGGCGGTCCATCGCCCTGTCGTAGGCGGCGGTATAGGCGCGTTCGGCGGGGCCGACCAGGATCGGGGTACCGGATTCGCGCAGCAGGCGGAGGTGCTCGATCTCCACGGCGTAGTCGGCGGCACGGCGATCCCGGGCCTGCGGGGTGTCCCTGCCCTGCGGGGCCGGGGCGTGCGTCGGTTCGGTGCTCGCCGGAATGCCGTGTGCGCGATCCCATGCCGCGCCGTGCACGACACCCAGATCACGCTGCGATACCAGCGGGCCGTCGGTGGTGATGCGCGCGGTCACCTCGCGAACGGCGGCGCGATAGGCGGCGGCCTCCAGCATGCGCTGGGTGGCGCTGTCATTTCCCTTGTACGCGCGCTGCGCCGTTTCGAGCGCCTGTTCGCGGGTCGCCAGGAAGGCGCGCTCCAGCGGATCGCGCACCGGCGCGCGTTCGAAGCCCGAATTCGCGTACCAGACACGGTGATTCTCGAAGGACAGCGCCAGTCCCTCGGCATGCCTGCCCAGCATGGTCTGCACGTATTCGTCGCGGGTCAGGTCGAAGCGCTCGAGCGGGCCGTCGACCGCATGGATCGCATCCGCCACCAGCGCGGCGTGCACGAGCTCGCCGACCGCGTGGTTGAACGAGCTCACCGGGTAGGGCAGCACAACGGTATTCGTCGCCGGGTCGTACCCGAGCAGCGAACCCTGGCGGGTGCGGCCGTCCGGTCCGAGGCCGGTGGACGCCTCCGGCTCGCCGCTGAATCGGATATCGACACCGTGCCGGTCCAGCGTTTGCACCGCCCAGCGGCTGATGTCGGTGCCGCTGTCGTGGCTGAGCGCGGTCAGGCGAATCTGGTCGCGGGCGACATCCAGGGCCAGTGGCTCCGGATGATTCGCCCAGGCTCCGGGGATGCGGTCCGAGTCCGGCTGCTCGTGACCGTGCACGGGCGGGGCGGTGTGCTCGTCCGCCAGGCCGAGCGGGAGGTTCTCATCCGTGCCGCCGGTGAAGCGATGGTCCGCGAGCAGTGCTTCGATACCCGCCTCGTGCGCGATACGGCGCAGTTCGGCTTCGGAGATCTCCGGGGTGCGGGCGCGCGCGGCGGCGGCCGCCTCGTCACCGGCGGTCAGATAGTCGTCCTGCAGTCCGCGACGGTATTCCGATTCCGCGCGATCCCGCAGTGGACCACCGCTCGGGTCATAGCCCGCATCGCGCAGGGCGCGCTCGAATTCGGCTTGCCTGCCGAATGATTCGGCGGCCGAGTGCAGCGCCTCCTCGCGGGTGGGCGCGGTTTCGCGGGCCGGAGCATGATCCGGGGGCAGCGGATCGTCCGCGCCGACGCGAGTCGCGTCCGCGCTGTTCCGCACCGAATCGCCGGAAAGACTGTCGTCGCCGAAACGCACTGCATCGCTGCCGAATCCGAGGGAGTCCTCGCGCGATGCGTGCTCGTCGGGTGCGCGGTCGGCGGGACCGGCCTGGGTGGCGCTGGTCAGGGTATCGAGGTGTGCGACGGCGGCGACCACCGCGGACGCCTGCCCCAGTTGGTCACGGCCGTGGGTGTCTATGACGAGTTCACGGGTGTCCGCGTCGAAGGAGTCCGGGTGGCCCAGGCCCTCGGTATCGGTGAGGCGGAGGGTGACGCCCGCATCGCGAAGCGCGGCCAGGGCCTCGCGCCCGATCTCGGTGTGCGCCAGCACCTCCGAGATCGCGATGACCTCCGGACGGGCGGGGCGGCCCGCCCAGGTATCGGGCGCGTTGTGGGGATAGGCCAGGTCGCGAACGGCGCGCTGCTCCGGCGGAACGCCATCGTCGGGCCGATGCGAACCCGAGTCCCGGTCCTGCCGATCGGACCGGTCGCTGTCCCCGGCCGCGGGAGCCGGGTCCTCGGGAAGGGGTTCGGGATGCAGGCTGCCCGCACCGTCACCCGAATCATCCGGGGATTTCGGTCGAACCGGCTGTGCACCAGGATCTTCCGGAGGCTCATCGGTTCGGGCGTCGACATCGTCCGGCGGGGCTTCCGAGGATTCCATCGGGCGCACGTCGGCATCGCCCAGCGGGGCTTCGGGGGACTCGATCGGGCGGGCGCGCGGTTGTTCCGTGTGCTGAACCGGGCCCAGATCCTCGATCTCGTGGCCCAGGGCGCGCCAGTGTTCGCGGGCGGTATTCACCAGGGTGCGGTTCAATACCTTGGCGGGTTCGCTCGCGGCATCCTCGTTGAGTTCGACATCGGCGAAGGCTTCGGGCAGGGCCTCCTGCGCCAACAACATGCCGTCTTCGCGGAAGCTGTACCCGCTGAGCTGTTTCAGCCAGGTGTCGAAGGCGGCGCTGTTGTCCCGGATGGGGCCGTAACGCTGTTCGTAGTAGTCCGCCAGGTCATTGAAGGCGCGCTGGTTCGCCACCTCGCCGCCCGCGAAATCGACGCCGTGGCCGAGTTCGTGCACCAGGGACGAATACACCGGGCGCTCACCGGCTCCCGGGACGCGGATGCCCTCCGCCTCATCGGCCACGACGCGGCGGTGGAACTCCTGTGGATCGGTGGCGAAACGCTCGTTGAGGACGAGTCGATCGGTGTGCTTGCGGCCGCCGGGGCCCTCACCGTCCACCGCGACCGCGAATACGTTCGCGTCCCTGATCGGGCCCACGGATACGCCCCGGAGATCGATATAGGGATGGCGGGCCAGCATGTCCTCGACCGCACGGGCGAACTCGCGCAACACTTCCGGATGCACGTTCGTATTGCCGAAGCCCTCGACCTCGAGGCCGAAGCGCGTGCGCAGCTCCTGCTCGATCTCCTCGGCATTCTTGCCGGACCACGAATCATCCGGGGGTGGTTGCCAATCCGGCGCGATCGGCGGGGGCGAACCATCGCCGGAACCAGAATCGTCCGGCGAATGATGTTCCGGCGCAGACTCATCCGGCGAATCGGCGACGGGCTGGGTGTGATCGACCGTTCCCCAGTCATCGTCGTCGAAGAACTCGGGACCTTCGGCTTCGTCCTCGGATGAGCGCCGCGATCCCGGCTCGGACTGCTCCCCCGCCGGGCCATCCGTGCGCCAGGAGCCGTCCGGCCGACGCGTCTGATCCGGCTCCGGCCAAACCTGTTCCGGCCGAGTCGCATCGGATCGGGTCCGGTCGGCCGCGTCCGCGCCGGGCTCGTCAGTGAGCCAGGAACCGTCTTGGCGGCGCGGCTGCTCCGGTGCGGAGTCCGCCACCTCCGCACGAGTCACATCCGCCGGGAGCGGCTGCGGGCGGGTGTCGTCGGCGCGAGTTGCATTCGGGGGCAGTGGCTCTGGGCGGGTGGGGGCGGAGTCGATGGGGGTGGGGCGGGTGGGTTCGGGGAGGAGTTGGTGTTGGGCGACGTATTCGGCGAAGACGTCGGCCAGGAGTTCCTGGCGCATGGCGTCGGCGCGCACTCGCTCCAGGGCGGGGAGGAGGTTCTCGTGTTCGAGGTCGATGCCGAGGAGGTCGGCCAGGTCGGCGCGCTCGCCCGCCAACTCCTGGCGGCGCTCGGCGATTTCGCGGTAGCGGTCGATGAATTCGGTGTCCAGCGAACCGGTTTCGTGACCGTTGTTGACGCCGGGGTGGTCCAGCGCCGAAAACGCTTCGGGGCCCATGAGTTCGCGCAGGAAACGGCGGCCGGGATCGTCGCCGAGCAGGCCCTTGAGATCCAGGGGCAATTCGCGGCTGAACGGCGCTCGGCGATCCTCCTCGTCGTAGCGGTTCGCGACCTCGTCGAAACGGTCGATATCCGCTTGGCGCTGCTGGGCTCGGTCACGGATTTCGCCTTCGGCCAATCCCAGTGACAGGGGGCTGTAATCCGGCAGGGCGATACCGAAATGCTCTGCCAGACGGGACAACTCGGACTGGAGGGCATGGCGGTCGATATCGTCGCGCGAAGGAAGGGCGATATCCGCGCGGGTGTCGGCGGTCGAGTTCGTATCGGACGGATCCGGCTGGGGCAGAGCCGCATCCAAGGCTTCCCAGTGCTCGCGCATGCGCTCCGGGATATCGACGCCTGCGGCCAGGCGCGGATCGGCCTCGGTCTCCCAGTACCTGTTCTCCGAACCGTCCGGATTACGCGGAATGACGAAATCATCGGGGCGGGCGGCATTGATACCGCGCATGAATTCGATGATTCGGCGACGCTGCCGGAACAGCTCGACCAATTCCTTGAGCGCTCGGACGCCACCGTTCGAAGTTTCGTGCTGATCGACATGACCACCGGCCAACTCCACGATGGCGTTCTCGGTGAACTTCGCACCGAATCCGTCGAGCCTGCTGCCCGAGGCATGTTTGAGAATCGGCGCGTGCTCGCCGAGCAGACGGCGAATCTCGGTCCCGATCTCCCGCAACTGCTGGGCCGCGCGGCCGAGTGCGGTCGCGGGACGCTCCGGCTGCACGGCCGCGGGCGAAACCTCCGGCCACACTTGAGCATCCGTATGCGCGGGAGCCACCGGGGTCGGCTCGGCAGGCGGCAGATCGGTTCGCGTGTCATCGGCACGGGTGTGCTCGGGGGCGGTGAGATCCGTCTGCGTGTCGTCGGTGCGCGTGCGGTCGGGACCGGCGAGATCCGTCCGCGTGTCATCGGTACGGGTGTGGTCGGCTACCGGCAAATCGGTGCGGGTGCCATCGACCCGGGTTGTGTTCGGGTCGTCCGAATTCCAGGTGCCGTCCGGATTACGCGGCGCGTCCGGTGACGCGGCATCCGACGTGCGGGGCGGCTCCGCACCCGATTCCCATGAGCCGTCGGACTGCCGGGATTGCTCGGGCGGGCCGTCCGGCTCCCAACTGCCGTCGTTGTGACGCAGCTGATCCGGCGCACCATCCTGCTGCCAGGTGCCATCATCCAGGCGCGACTGATCCGGCGCGCCTTCCTGCTCCCACGTGCCATCGGCCCGGCGCGACTGGTCCGGCGGGCCATCCTGCTCCCGCGTGCCATCGTCTCGGCGCGACTGATCCGGCTCGCCGTCCTGTTGCTGGGGGCCATCGTCGCTGCGGAGTTGATCCGGCGGGCCGTCCTGCTGCCAGGTGCCGTCGGGCTGGCGGGTTTGGTCGGGTGGGGCGTCCTGTTGCCGGGTGGCGTCGTCGGCGAGATCTTGCTCGGGCGTTGGGATTTCGTCTACGGGCCGGGCATCGTCGGGGTTGATCGAGCGGTCCAGGCCAGCCTGGGTGGCGCGGTCGATTTCGGCGAGGCCGTCGTCGATGCGACGCTGCAATTCGGCCATGCGGGCGGTGGATTCGTCCAGGACGTCGTTCGCGCGGGCGATTGCTTCGGACAGGCCGGGCGCGTTGCCTTCGGCGATCGCGTCCAGGTCGCGGCTCACCATTCGATCCAGGGCGGCGAAACCGTCGTCGATGCGGCGCTGCAATTCGACCAGGCGGGCCTGCGATTCGCGGATCACCGCATTGGCGCGGTCCAGCGCCTCGGTCACCGTGCCCGGCGAGTCTGCCGGGGTGACGGTCGGATCGGGCTGCGCGGCAGCGGAATCCGGGTTGTGCGCGGATGGATCGGACCCATCCGGATCCGGTGCCGGCGCGACCGGCGGATCGGTCGGCGGCTTCCCACCGCCCGCCGCATCGGATGCATCCGGCTGGGGCGCAGACGAATCCACCGCATCGGGCTGGGGCACAGGAGAATTCGCCGCATCCGGCTGGGACGCAGACGAATCCACCGCATCGGGTTGGGGCGGCGACGTGTCCGGGCGAGCCGGGTGCGTCTCCGGGTCGGCGGCGGACGGATGCTCATCGGGCCGGGTGGTGTGGGGGTCGGGGGCTTCGGAGATGGGGAGAACTGTGGCTTGGATGCCGAAATGGCCCTCGCCACGGGCTTGGACGGCGTCGATGTGCAGGTCGAGGCCGTGCGCCAGGAGCATGGTGGGGAGGCGATCGCCCAGCGGGGAGAGGTCGCCCAGGAAGAGGGCGGGGGTGCCCGCGGGGAGGGTCAGTTCGATGTGGTGGGTTACGCCGTCCAGCGACGGAAGGGCACCGAGGATGGGGCGCAGGAATTCGGGGAGATGCTGGGCGGTGCCGACCAGGTCGAGAGGGGAACCCGGGAAGGGGTTGGTGTCGGTGGCAAAGGTGACCATCACCGGCTCGTCGAGCGGATGCAGGTTCAGGGCGCTGTTGATATCGCCTATGGCACGGGCGATTTCGGGGGTTGGCTCGGCCTCACCGCGCAATACCGCGTCGATGGCGGCGGGGGTGGGGGCATCCGGGCGGGGGCGCGGGCCGTCGGCGGACGGGTCGCCGAGGTAGGCGCGGATGGCCGCGCGCTGCGCATCGGTCAAACGGGCGTGCGCGTCCGCCCAGGTCTCGCGGCCGTAGGCGAGGGTGTGCGGGAGGTCGAGGGCGGGCTCATCGGAGGTGCGCAGGAAACGCACCGGCTGATTGCCGTGGCCGATGCGGACGCGCTCGTCGAGCATCGTCCGCTGCTTGGCGGCGAGACGGTGCACCGGATCACCGTCGGGCTTGAAGAGAATCGCGTGCGTGCCTTGGGTTTCGCGCGGCACCACCGGCGGAAAACCGTGCTCGCGCTCGGCGGCCGGATCCCTGACCACGATCTCGCCGCCCTCATTGACCAGCAGGTAGGCGTGCGCGCCCACACCGTAGGCGTCCGCGTCACCGGCGTAGTGGTCCACCACCAGCGCCGCGGAACCGGGGCCGAGGTCGCGCAGGCGGTCGGCGATGGCATCGTGATCGGGGTACTCGCGCAACCGTCCGCCCGCGGCCGAGACCAGCTCGTCGCGGGACATGCCGGATGCGCCGATCGTGCGCTCCGGGATTCGAATCCGATCGCTGCCGGTGATATCGCGCAGCAGTCGCAGCGACAGTTCACCACAGCGACCTCGGGTGGAGCGGCGCTCTTCGTGGTCGGGGGCGGGCGAATCATCCTGCCGCGCCGGGGATTGCGCGGTGTCATCCAGGGTGCCCGGATGCGGGGTCGCGCCATCGCCGCGATCCGGCGGGGTGGAACGGTGGCCGGGCTCGTCCTCGGGCTTGCGGGCGTTCGGGCGGGGCTCTGCGGCATCGGAGTCGGCTCGGTCCGTGCGAGGGCGCGAATCGGCGGGGCGTTGTGCGCCATCGTGCGTGTGCGGGGTCGCGCCGTCGGCGATCGGGATCGGGGCTACCAGCAGGGCATCCGGGTCATCGGCGTGCGTGCGGGAATCGTCGTCGGATCCGCGACGAGACGAATCGTCCGATGCGCGAGCAGGATCCGACGCACCGTCGCGGACCGGGTGCGGCTGACCGCGATCATCCGAGTCGAACCTGGCGCGATCGGAATCCCCTTCCGAGTCCGAGCGTGGTTTCGCGTCCGAGTCATGGGACGTCGTATCGTCGGCGCGCGGCGAATCCTGCTGCCGCTCTCCGGAATCCGTGCGATCGCGAGAGCCGTCTTCGGCATCCACGCGCGGGGATCGGTCCGAATCGTGAGGAGTGGCGGCGTCATGCGGCGGTGAATCCTGTTGAGAATCAGTCGTATCCGAGCGATCTCGCACGCCATCGTCCGAACCCGGCCGAGTATTCGGATCGTCGCCACGCGGAGCGCGCTCGTCGCTGCGCGGAGTGGACTCATCACGATGTGAGGTGATCTCATCGCTACGCGGGGGCGAGTCGTCACTGCGCGGCGTGGTCTCGTCGCTACGCGGCGTGGTCTCGTCACTGCGCGGAGCGGTCTCGTCCTTGTGGGGGGTGCTCTCGTCGCTGCGCGGCGTGGTCTCGTCGCTACGCGGAGCGGTCTCGTCGCTGCGTGGAGTGCTCTCGTCGCTGCGCGGAGCGGTTTCATCGCTATGCGGGGCGGAGTCGGTGCGATCTCGGGGAGCATCCGGCGAATCCTGGTGGTCACCAGGGGTTTCCGTGCGGTCGAGTGGGGTGTTGTCGGACTCGGAACGAGTCGACGGGTCGGTTTCGTGAGGCGGGGTGTCGTCGCGCTGATGCGGCGAATCCCGTTGGGGTTCGGAGGAATCCGATCGATCGAGCGAGCCGTCTGAACGATCGCGTGCACCATCATCCGACCCCGGGCGGGTGGCGGGATCGGAACTGTCGGCGCGCGGGGTCGAGTTGTCACCGGGTGGAGGGGAATCCCGTTGGGGTGCCGGCTTTTCGGAGTTGTCATGGGTGCTGTCGTCGGACTCTGGACGTGCGGCGGTATTCGAGTCCGTGTCCGGATGCGCGGCGGGGTCGGAGTCACGATGCGGTGCGGGGGCGTCTTTGGCGGCGTCCGGGTGAGGGGCGTCGGGGCGGGGTGCGTCCGCTGAGTCGCGGTTGGGGGTGGTATCGCCGTGGTCGGTGTGGGGAGTGGCGGTTTCGGGGGTGGCCGGTTCGGGCGGGGTGGCGGACTCGGCGCGGGGGGCCGCTGCGGGGCGATCGGTGGCGGGGCGGGATTCCGGATTCGATTGGGGGCGGGCCGTTTCGGCGCGTGGGGTGGTGGCGTCGGTCGGGCGTGGGGTGGTGGCGTCTCCGGCACGGGGGGAAGCGTCGGCTCGCGGGGCGGTGGCGTCGGCTCGGGGGGCGGTGGTTGATCCGGGGGTGCTTCGGTCGTGGGCCGCACCGGCGGTCGCGTTCGAGGCGGAGTTCGGGTTGGAGCCTGCGTTCACGCCGGAGGTCGCGTTGGCGGCGGATCCGGGCGCGGCGTTCGCGTTCGGTGCGGCGCCCGCGTTTCCGGCGGACGGCACGTTGGGGGCAACGGCTGCGTTCGCGCCCGCGCCTGCCCTCGGGGCCTCGCCCGCACCGGTGTTCGCGCCTGCGGCGGCGGGACCGGTGCCGCCGGTGCCGGTTTGGGGTGCCGCAGCGGGGCTGGTGCTCGGCGACCCGCTGCCGGGGGTTGTGCCGCTGCTCGGCGCGGCACCGCTGGTCGGCGAAGAACTGCTGCCGGGCGAGGAACTGGCCGGAGCAGCGCTGCTGGGCGAAGCACCGCCGGGGGAAGAACTGCTCGGTGCGGAACCTGCCGGGGCGGAACTGCTCGGTGCCGAACCGCTCGCGGCCGCACTGCTCGGGGCCGAACCGCTCGCAGCCGCACTGCTCGGCGCGGAGCCGGTCGGGGCAGCGCTGCTCGGGGCGACGGCGGCTGGAGCGACGCCGTTCGCGGCGGGGCCGGGGGGCGCGTCGGAGGTGTGTGGGATGCCTGCGCGGGAGCCGGGGTCGGTGGAGGATGGTGCGCCGCCGGGTGATTCGGCCGGTGAGTGGCTGTTCGAGGAGCCGTTCGGGGATAGCCCGGCGTGTGAGCCCGCGCCGTCATGTGCTCCCGCGTCGATCGGGCCGGTGTCGTTCGCGGCTGGCGACCGGGTGCTGATTCCACCGGGATGATCAACGGTGGGGCGGGATTCGCCGGTGGTGTCGTCGTTGCCGTGGATGGGGCGGTTGCCGTTCTCACCGGTATCGGGGCTGCCCGCGGGGTGCAGGGAGCTGCCGTCGCCGCCGTGGGTGGCGCTCGGGGTGGAGCCATCTCCGTTGTGGCCGTTGGTATTCGGGCTGTTACCGTTCGTGCCGTCGCCATTGACGCCGTTCAGGGCGGGGGCGTCGCCGGGGTGCAGGCCGGGACCGGCACCGAGGTCGAACTCGGGCGGGCGGAAGCCGATACCGGGCACATTGCGCCCGCTGCCGCCCAGCTTCGAATCCCAGTAGTGATGCGCCCGGGCGTGCATATCACCGGAGATCGCGCCGTTCGATATGCCCGCGGTGAGCATGCGGGGATCGAATTGCGTGTTGGACAGGTTCTCGACAGCCTTGTCCCAGCTCTCGTACTTGATCCAGTCCGCGACGAACTGGGTACCGGTCGCGGCGACGAAACCCGCTCCGGCACCGACGATTCCGGCTCCCATACCGGTGATCCGGGCGGCCACCAGATGATTGACCCCGGCATGGCTGAGCTTATTGCCCGCCCACTCACCGAGTGGCCCCGCGGCCATACCGCCGGCGGCCGAGCTGACCATGGTGACGGCCGCCTGCGTCCAGTTGATGTCCTTGCGGTGCCCCTCGATCACCTGCCATTCCTGAATACCGAGCTCCTGCAGGGTGCCCAGCGCGGTATCGATGGCGGCGTGCTTGAGGAAGAACTTCACGAATGACGCACCGGCCATGCGCGCCACCCGCGCCAGAATGGCGTCCAGCGCCTCCCGGCCGATGATGCGCACCGCGACCCGCGTGAACGCGACCGCCACGGCCTCCGCCGCCGGAGCGGTCGGCGGAAACAGCCAGGCCGCCGCGATCTCCCCCGCCAGCAACACCAGCGATGAGTAGAACATCAGCTTGGTGTATTCGATCTCGGTGCCGACCCCGTCGGCCGATTCCCCGATCTGATCGAAGTATTTCGCCAGATCCGGCAGCGAGGTGCTGTCCTTGTCGCCGCCCTTACCGGACAGCGAATCGAACGCCCGGGACATCTCCTCGACGCCCTTGCCATCCGGATACGCGTTCAGCGTCGCGTATTTCGCGTCATCGATGGCGGACATCATGTCGCGCAGGCCCGAGGCAGCGGTGTGCCAGTCCTGTGCGAGCGCTCGCATCTGGTCTTCGTCCCCGTGCGGCCATTCCATGCCGACGAGCCAGCCCAGCCATTCCAGCGATCCGGGCAGTTCCATCATGTGCGGAGGTTCACCCCGATAGTCCGCCCGCTACCAGCCGGAATCGGTGGCCGCATTGCGACGCGGAGCCGCCGTACCATCCGATTCGGGATTCGACTGTGCCGCAATGCGTTCCGGCGCCTTCGGCGGGGCCGTCGACACCACCGGCGGCTCCGGTACACGCAATTCCCGGCTCAGGTCCGGCATACCCGGCACCAGCTCGGACAGTTTCGGCAACCGCTCCCGATTCTGCGAGACCGGCGCAAGCACCTCGCGCCCGCGCTTGGCCACCTCGGCCGCCGCCTGCTGGGCCGCCTCGGTCACCGCCTTGGCGATCTCGGCATAGTCCAAATCCTCGATGCTGGAAGAGAATTTGGTCTCGATCACGGTGCCGTCGGCATTCACCGTCACCGTCACCCGCTTCTGCCGCACCGAGGCGGTCGCGGTCAAAGCCGCACGCTCACGCTGCAATTGGGTGATGGTGCGCATCTGGTCGGCGAAGCCTTCCAGGATATCGGTCAGATCGTTGCGCGCGCGTTCATTGCTCATCGGCTCAGTCTCACTTGAACTGTCCGCCGTTGCCGTCATCCATACGGGTCAACAACTCCAGTGCGTCCTGCTGCCCCTTGGAGAAGTTGCCGAAGGTGCCGGACATATTGCGGGCACCCTGAATGATGTTGATGCTGCTCTTGCCATAGCCGTTGTCGCCGTCGACGAACCCGGCCCCCATGGTGTCGTTACCCCACGGCTCGCCGCGCCCCGTGGAGTCGGCGACCAGCTTGTCCACCACTTTGTCGATACCGTCGCGGACAATGCCCGTCTTGTTCGACGCGGTGCGCAGCAGATCCTTATAGGACTTCAACCGGTCGTTCACGAGTCGTCTCCGTCCGTTGGGCGAGAACCGCGGGGGTTCCAACCCTTACAGGCCAGAGCGACCGATCAGTTGACGGAATATTAACGGCGAGTGCCGATTCGAGCGGGACACGAACGATCGCCGCACCCCGCTCGACTCATACCTGCTGCTCGCCGCGGGCTTCCATATGCCGCAGCACCTCATCCACGTACTGCCCGACCCGCCGCACCAATTGCTCCGGACTCGTAGCCACCGCACGGATCTCAGGCTGGTCCAGTTCGAACAGATAGCGTCCGTCATCGGGTTGATCCCGCCACAGCGCGCTCTGCGTCATGAGCCCGCGCGGGCCGAAGATCGACCGGCCCTGCAATACGCGGATCCATCCGCTGCGTTCGGCGGGCTCCGCCCAGAAGGCCCGGCTCCGGACTTCGGCCGTATCGTCGAACGAGTCGAAAGCCAGCGACTGCCTGGCCTCGTAGGGATCTCGTTCCGGGGGTTCGAAGACCATGGGCAGCGGCGGCGCGCTGCCCGCCCCGGTCTGCGGCAGTTGCGCGATCATCAGTGCGGGCAGCTGTTCGGGCGCACATTCGGTGAGCGTGAATCCGGCACTGTGATAGATGGTTTCGCCCATCTTCTGCGTGACCATGACCGCGTTCCAGCCGAGCCGCGCGCCATGCACGAGAATCCGGTGCTCCGGATTCTCGTAATCGCTGTCGCGCCACGCGGTCATGATGATCTGGATCTCCGGATGCCGCAGCGTTTCGAAAACCGCGGTCAGGCCGGAATCCAGCCGCTCGCGCAATCCGGCCTCCAGCCTGGAGAGTTCACGCTCGAAATCGTCCAGCAGCGGGATGCGACTGAAATACGAAAGCGGTGCGGGCAGCCGCCCATCCAGAAAACGGTTGCACAGCACTTTGAACTCGTCGTCGGTGAACTCCCAGGTCACGCCTCCACCACCGGATCAGTCTCGGCGTACGCGTGCGCCACGGGCGGTGGTTCACCGATATGCGCGAGCGCGGACAGGAAATCCACCGGCGGCGGTTCCTGATCCGCGCCCGCCTTGACACCGGCCATCATTGGATTGTCCGAAAGATCCGCTGTCACACCGAATACCGGCTGCGTGAAGCTGGTATCCAGTCCAGCGCGCGGGAACAGGTTGGTCAACCCACCCGCCGGCGTGGTCGCGACCGCGGCCGACGCGGGGGTCACCACGGCCGCACCCGACGGCGTGACATCGCCGGGCAGACCGGCCGCCGGAACCACCGGGGTCTGGCCCGAGGTGAGCCCGAGCAACTGCGAGAGTTCGGCCAGTTTGTCCGGCTGATCCTTGATCTGCGCCATGGCCGCGGTGACCTTGTCCTCCGGCACACCCAGCAACTGCGCCAGCGAGGCGGTGTCACCGGACTTCAATGCCGTGTCGAGCGCGGTGAGCAGCGACGGCAGCGATTGCGCCGCAGTCGTTCCCGCGCTCATCAGACCGCTCAACAGGCTCGACAACTGCGACAGACCCTGCCCGCTGCTGGAGGCGTTGTTCGCCGGGCTCGTCGTGGCCCCCGTGGAAGGAGTGCTGCCGCTCGGTGAGGTCGACGGCAACGAGGCGCCCGGGGTGGTGCCATTGCCATTCGGATTGATCGCGTTCTTGGCATCGTCGGCGGCCTTCTTGTCCGCGGCGGCCTTGGCGTCGGCGGCGGCCTTCTGATCGGCTGCTGCCTTGGCGTCGGCGGCCGCCTTCTTGTCGGCGGCATCCTTCGCATCCTGGGCCGCCTTCGCGTCGGCGGCGTCCTTCGCGTCCTTCGCGGCCTTCTGATCCGCGGCGTCCTTCTTGGCCTGATCGGAATTGCCGCCACCGCCACCGCCGCCACCACCGGTGTCGGTCTTCGGATCGGTTTTCGGATCCGTCTTGGGATCGGTTTTCGGGTCGGTTTTCGGATCCGTCTTGGGGTCGGTCTTCGGATCCGTTTTCGGATCGGTCTTCGGATCCGTCTTGGGATCCACCGGTTTGGGCTGATCCAGGGCGGGCGGCGCGATGATCGGCAGCGAAGCCTGGGTCTCCTTACCGCCGTTCTTCACATAGTCGTTGTCGAAACGGTCCTGGTAATCGCCCAGGCTGGTACCGCCCATACCGCAGGTGCTCGGATTGTCATCCTTCTTCCACGGCATCCGGTCCGCCACGTACAGCATCCAGTGGGCGGTGAAGTCCAGCACCTGGCTCATGATCTTCATGGTGTTCACCAGCGGATCGGTATCCGTGGCGTATTTGGCGACCGCCTTGCGCGCCGCATCCGCGCCGACACCGTGCCAGGAGTTGTTGAACGCCTCGATATCCATCACGAAGCCGGAGACGGCGGTATGCACCTTGTCCGCCAGCGTCTTCCAGTCCTGCCCGGCGTAGTAGATGCCGGCGGTGTCGAGCATGGTGTTGTGCATGCCGATCAGAGCATCCCAACCCAGATTGCTTCCGCTCTCCCAATCGATGTAGATCGAACCGAGCACGCCGCTGGGGTCTTTCGACTTCTGCGCCTGATCACGCCAGGTCTTCACACTGTCGGGCAGATCGTGATCGATCTTCCCGAACTCCATCAGACCGATATCGCGGTTCTTGGTGTCGATGCCGACGGGAGTGAAGGCGTCGTCCTTGGGGAGCGTGTAATTGTCCAGCGCCGGAATGGTGCGACCGGCCTTGTCCAACTGCTCGGCGGAGAGCCCATCGGTGTCCTTGTACGCCTTACCGGCCGCACGGAAGGTATCCACCATCGCCTCGAGGATCGAGATGTGCCGATCGAAGGCGGTCTGGAGTTCGGTGCCGCGCGTGCTCAAGGCCGTGGCCAGCAACCCGCCGGACTTCTGATTGCCGATGGGCGGCAGCGTCTTCAGACCGAGGTCATCCACGGCCTTCCTGAAGCCGCGCATCGCCAGGATCACCTTGCCGGCCGCCTCCATACCCTGTTGGGCGGCGGAAGGGTCGAACTGCAGGGTTCGCCCCGCGACCGCCGTGTTCAGGTCCGTACCCCAGGCCGCGGTTGTGTTGTCAGGTGCCATCGGTGCTTCAGTCTCTTCCGCCCGTGATCAACTCGTTGTGCACAGCACAGCCTACTTTCATTAACTGACGGTGGCGCGCAATGGAATTCGAGGTCTCTGCCATGATCAGGGGCTATGCGAGTACTGGTGCAGCGGGTGAGTGCGGCGGCGGTGACCGTCAATGACGAGGTGGTCGGGCGGATCGATCCGGCGGCGCACGGGGCTCCGCACGGGTTGGTGGCGCTGGTGGGAGTCACCCACGGGGATACCGAGGCGACCGCGAAGACGCTGGCGGACAAGCTGTTCCGGCTGCGGATACTCGAGGGGGAACGGTCGGCCGCCGATCTGGGTGCGCCGATCCTGGTGATCAGTCAGTTCACGCTGTACGCCGATACCGCGAAGGGGCGGCGGCCGTCGTGGAACGCGGCCGCGCCGGGGGCCGTGGCCGAACCGCTGGTGGACGCGTTCGCCGCCGCGCTGCGGGAGTTGGGGGCGACCGTGGCCACCGGGCGGTTCGGGGCGCATATGCACGTTGAGCTGGTGAACGACGGGCCGGTCACGCTGCTGCTGGAGGGGTGAGCACTCAGGTTGTGATCGGGTCGAGGACGCGCTCGACCAGTGCCGTATCGCAGTGCTCGATGATTTCGGTGATGCGGCCGTCCGCCATGCGGAGGATCAGGCAGTAGGTCTGGGGGTATGCCTCACCGCGGGTGGTGGTGCCGTAGCCGCGTGCCTGGACCACCACCCGGTCCTCGTCCGCCAGGACGAAATCCGCTTCCATGCGGTAGCCGTCGGCGAACTGGGTCATGAGGGGGCGCAGCAGGCCGTGCAGGACTTGGGTTTTCGGCTCCCAGGTGCCCGCCCAGGACCAATTGCCGGGGAAGGTCCAGCGGCAGTCGTCGGCCATGGCTTCGCTCAGTGCGCGGGTATTGCCCTGCGCCAATTGGGCGAAGACGCCGCGGATGAATTCCTTGTTCTCGAGAGTGTTCACATCAGCGAAGCTACGGGCGCGCCAGTCATGCGACCAGCGAGAGTCTGGCATATCTGGTATCACATTTGCGCATGGGTGAGTTCACGGTGACCGGGTTGCGGGTGGTGCGCGAGGCCGCGCGCACCGGATCGTTCACGCGGGCGGCGGAGCGGCTGGGGTACACGCAGTCGGCGGTGTCGCGACAGATCACGCTGATGGAACAGGCCGCGGGACATCCGCTTTTCGACCGGCAGGCGCGCGGGGTACGACCCACCGAAGCGTGCCGGATCGTGCTGCGGCACGCCGACACCGTGCTGGACTCGCTGGACACCGCGCGGGAGGAGCTGCGTAACCCCCAACCGCCCAGCCGTATTCGCGTCGGAGCATTCTCCACCGCGACCGCCGCGTTGATCCCGCGCGCCATAACCATTGCCGCGCAGCAGCACCCGAGCCTTCAAGTGCGATTGCGCGAGGGACTGACGCCGGGGCTGCTGTCCGGGATCACGCGCGGACGCATCGACATGGCGGTGCTCTCCGGTGATGTCGAGGCGCCTCCCGGCGTGGAAGTCTCACCGCTACTGATGGATTCACTCCACATGGCGGTGCACACGACCCATCCGCTGGCCGCACACACCAGACTTTCGCCGACCGCACTGCGCAACGAGAGGTGGATCGTGGGCAGCGAGGATCCGCGCACCACACTGCTCGGTATGTGGGCACACGCCGGTTGGCAGCCACACATCGCCTACGTCGCACGAGACTGGGTGGCCAAACTCGGACTGGTGGCGGCGGGACTTGGCGTCACGCTGGTCCCCGGACTGGCCGTACCGGCGCTTCCCGCAACGGTTTCCGTCATTCTCGTCGACGATCCGGCGGCAGTACGGCTGACCGTGCTCGCCTATCGCCGCGGCGAGTCGGGCGACGCACATCCCTTTGCCGAGGCACTCCAGGAAAGCGCGGCTCAACTCACCGCCGAACTCCGTGTGCGCCTGAGGAATTGAGCGTCAAGCATACGCAATTCCACAATACCGATGAGTCTGCCTCGCTTGGCGGACTCCGAATCCCGGCGCACCCGGGGCCTCAGCCCGGCACCACACCGGCCAGGGCCATGCCACTCGAGATTCCGGTTCCGGCCGGTCAGTTACCTTGCCAGTACATGCGCTCGTCGCCTGTAGGTCCGGCAGGCGGGGCCGGGCGGGATTCGCGGGCCGGGGTGCTCAGGGCCAGGATGAAGCCGATGCCGCCGAGGGTGAGGATGACGCTGGGCCAGACCCAGCTGGTGGTCAGCACCATGGCCAGCGCGCCGAGGATCAGGGTGAAGGTGCTGACCAGCAGGCTTTGCGTATCTCGGTTCATGGCACTTCCCTTCAGAACGGACTTGCTTGGCAGACAGCGCGAATGGAGACCGTCGCGTCGTCGAGATCCGAATCCTTCAGCCAGTGATACCCGGAGCCGGTGTATTTACCCAACTTCTTGCTGTCGGCACGGACGCCATCCTGATTGTCGCCGCGATAGTTTTCCGATGCGTTGCGGAGATCTTTCAGTTGTTCGGTCAATTCCGATCTCGCCGCCTGCAGGGTCGAGAGTTTGTCGCAGAGTTCGGTTTTCTGCACCGGCCAACTGGTCAGGCAGGCGATGCCGAACGCGATCACCGCGACGATCGCGAAGAAGGTGTTCAGACCGCGCACCAGCAGGCGGCGGCCGAACACCTTGCCCGCCGACTCCGGCAGCTCGGGCAGCAACTGTTTGACCAGGAATCGGAAGACCAGGAAATTCGGGATCGCGTCGATGCCCTGGGTGATGCGGATGTCATCGCCCGCCTCGACCACGACCTGCCCCTGATGCACCCGGAAGGCCCGAAGGTCTTGCAGCGCAATGGTTTTCTTGCCGGTGCCGAGCTCGACCGCCGACAGCGACCAGGCCCCGAACTCCACCCGCTGCCCAGCGCGCAATGCCTCGAGGGAACCCTGCGCCTGGCGCACCGCGATGGACTCCACCAATTCCGGACCCCATTCGTCCGGATTCGACAGGCTCTCGGTGAGTTTCAGTTCCGCACCGCGGATATCGATGAGCCGGTATTCGTGGTTGGTATGGGTGTGCACGCCATTGCGATGTACCCGAGTTACCTTCTGCCACACCCTGGTTGAGGAATACAGCACCACCCGTACCTCGCCGCCCTGCAGCAGCGTGCACCCGTTCTCATACAGATCGAGCCGGGAATCCCCCTTCAGCGCCAGGTATCCCTTGCGATGCGCGCCGAGCCGATTCACATCGGCCGTCTGCGCGATTCGCCGCAGCAGCTCCGGATCCTGATTCCCCACCTGCGCCCCGGCCATGCCCCTCCTAGCTCGATCACTTCGGGCTCAAACTATCCCCCGTGCGCGATCGCCGCAAAACAAACCGGTACGTTGCGAACTCGTTCTATTGGACCCACAAAAAAACGCACCCGCACCGGTAAAACCGGTACGGGTGCGAAAAACTTTGTGCCAGTGGCGGCTTGCCGCGGCGGACTACTCCGGACGCAAGGTCAGAATGCGCGGACCGTCCTCGGTAACCGCAACCGTGTGCTCCCAGTGCGCGGCACGCGTGCCGTCGGTGGTCACCACGGTCCAGTCATCGTCGAGCGTCTTGGTCTCGGTGGTCCCGAGCGTCAGCATCGGCTCGATCGCCAGCACCGAACCCACCACCAGGCGCGGACCCTTACCGGGCGCACCCTCATTGGGCAGGAACGGATCCATATGCATCTCACGGCCGATGGCGTGACCGCCGTACCCGTCCACGATGCCGTACGAACGACCGTGCTCGGCCTCGGCGGCGTGCGTGCCGAGTTCGATGGCGTGCGAGATATCGGTCAGCCGCGCGCCGTCGATCATGGCGGCGATACCCGCCTCCATCGACAACCGGGTCGCCTCACTCAACAGGCGATCCGCCTCGATGATGTTGCCGACCCCGAACGTCCAGGCCGAATCACCGTGCCAGCCTTCGAGAATCGCGCCGCAGTCGATGGACACCAGATCGCCCTCGGCAAGCACGTCGTCCTTCGACGGAATGCCATGCACCACACGATCATTCACCGACGAGCAGATCGACCCCGGAAAACCGTGATAGCCCTTGAACGAAGGGATGGCACCGTTCTCGCGGATGAGCTGCTCTGCGACCTCGTCCAATTCCAGGGTCGAGACCCCGGGCTTGGCGGCATTGCGCACCGCCACCAGCGCACGGCCGACGATAGCGCCGGCCGCCGCCATGGCATCCAGTTCACCGGCGGTGCGGAACGGCACCACCTTCTTGTTCTTGCGGCCGAAGACCATTCAGTGACCCAGCGCCGCGAGTGCGCGTGCGTTCACGTCTTCGATCTCGCCGACACCCTCGACGGTGACGACCAGGCCGTCATAGTGATCCAGCAACGGTTCGGTCTCCTCGCGGTAGACACGCATGCGGTTACGGATGGTCTCCTCGGTGTCGTCACCGCGGCCACGGGCCAGCATGCGCTCGACCACGACGTCCTCGGCGACCACGAAGCACAGCACGGCGTCGAGCTCATGGCCCGACTCCTTGAGCATCTTCTCCAGCGCGTCGGCCTGATCCACGGTGCGCGGGTAACCGTCCAGCACAAAGCCATTGGTCGCGTCCGGCTCCGCGATACGCGCCTCGACCATGCGGTTGGTCACCGTGCTGGGCACCAGATCGCCCGCGTCCATGTACTTCTTGGCTTCCAGGCCCAGCGCGGTCTGCTGGCCGATGTTCGCACGGAACAGATCCCCAGTGGAGATATGCGGTACACCCAGCTTTTCCGAAAGCAGCACGGCCTGGGTGCCTTTGCCGGCACCGGGCGGCCCGAGCAGAACAACTCTCACTTGAGGAACCCTTCGTAATTTCGATTCATCAACTGGCTCTCGATCTGTTTCACCGTATCGAGGCCGACGCTCACAATGATCAGCACCGCGGTACCGCCGAACGGCAGGTTCTGCACACCGCTATTGGTGCCGAGGCCCAGCAACAGGTTCGGAAGCACGGCGACGGCGCCGAGGTAGATCGAACCGGGCAGGGTGATTCGGCTCAGGACGTAGTTCAGATAGTCCGCGGTCGGCTTACCGGGCCGATAGCCCGGAATGAAGCCGCCGAACTTCTTCATCTCGTCCGCGCGCTCCTCCGGATTGAAGGTGATCGCGACATAGAAGTAGGTGAAGAACACGATCAGCGCGAAGTAGATCCCGACGTACACCGGGTTGCTCGGATTGACCAGATACTTCTGGATGAGCTCCTGCCACTTGGCCGGATCTCCCGTGGTCTTCTGGGTCAACTGCGCCAACAGGTTCGGCAGATAGAGCAGCGAGGAGGCGAAGATGACGGGGATGACGCCCGCCTGATTCACCTTCAGCGGCAGATAGGTCGACGAACCGCCGTACATCTTCCGGCCGACCACGCGCTTGGCGTACTGCACCGGAATCCGGCGCTGGCCCTGCTCAACGAAGATGACGCCCACGATCACGACCAGCGCGGCGGCGGCCACCATCGCGGTGACGCCCCAGCCACGACCGTCGTAGATCGTCTTGCCCTCGGACGGGATACGCGCCGCGATACCCGCGAAGATCAACAGCGACATGCCGTTACCGACACCGCGCTCGGTGATCTGCTCGCCGAACCACATCACCAGGGCCGCACCGGCCGTCATGACCAGCACGATGATGATCATGCCGAAGACGGAGGTGTCATCGAGAATGTCTTTGGGGCACCCGCGCAGCAGCTGTCCACGCGAAGCGAGCGCGACCAGACCGGTCGACTGCAGAATCGCCAGCGCGACCGACAGATAGCGGGTGTACTGGGTCATTTTGTTCTGACCCGATTGACCTTCTTTGCGTAGTTCCTCGAACCGAGGAATCACAACGGTCAACAGCTGGATAATGATGCTCGCGGTGATGTACGGCATGATGCCGATCGCGAACACCGAGAGCTGAAGTAGCGCGCCGCCGGAGAAGAGATTGATGAGCTGATAGATGCCGGCGGAATCCCCGCCGTTGACCAGCGCCACACAGTCTTGGACGTTCTTGTAACTGACGCCCGGCGAAGGCAGGGACGCACCCAGCCGGTAGAGGGCGATCAGTCCCAGCGTGAAGAGAATCTTCCGCCGTAAGTCCGGGGTCCGGAAAGCCGACACGAAGGCGGAAAGCACAGATCCTCCTGGCGAACGACATAGGTCAGGCCATGGCTACAACGACGGAAACGCCGAATCCCCATGACGGTGTTGGCAGACAACACTTGAACTCTAACAGTGACACCGGACGAGCTCGCGACTCGTCCGGTGTCTCTGGTTAATTCAGGTTACCGTCAGGCCAGAACGGTGGTGGTGCCGCCAGCAGCGGAGATCTTCTCCACGGCCGAACCCGAGAACTTATCGGCCGAGACCTGAACGGCCACACCGATTTCGCCCTCGCCGAGCACCTTCACGAGCTCGTTCTTGCGAACGAGGCCGCGAGCCACGAGCTCGGACTTGCCGATGGTGCCACCCTCGGGGAACACCCGCGCGATGTCGGAGACATTCACGACCTGGTATTCGGTGCGGAACGGGTTCTTGAACCCCTTCAGCTTCGGCAGACGCATGTGGATCGGCATCTGCCCGCCCTCGAAGCGGACCGGAACATTCTTGCGAGCCTTCGTACCCTTGGTACCACGGCCCGCGGTCTTACCCTTGGAACCCTCACCGCGACCCACACGGGTCTTCTCGGTCTTGGAACCGGGGGCAGGACGCAGGTGATGCAACTTGATGGTCATGCTTAAACCTCCTCAACCTGAACGAGGTGGCGCACGACGTTGATCAGACCGCGGTTCTGCGCGTTGTCCTCACGGACGACAGTCTGGCGAATGCCACGCAGGCCGAGGGTCCGCAGCGACTCGCGCTGGTTACGCAGGGCGCCAATGGAGCTCTTGGTCTGGGTCACTTTGAGATCTGCCATGTCAGACTCCCTGTCCCGCACGTGCACGCAGCATGCCCGCAGGAGCCACATCCTCGATCGGGAGACCGCGGCGAGCGGCAACCTCTTCGGGGCGCTGCAGCATCTTGAGAGCAGCAACGGTGGCGTGCACAACGTTGATGGCGTTATCGCTACCGAGCGACTTCGCCAGAATGTCGTGGATGCCAGCGCACTCCAGCACGGCGCGAGCCGCGCCACCGGCGATCACACCGGTACCCGGCGAAGCCGGACGCAGCATGACGACACCGGCCGCCGCCTCACCCTGAACGGGGTGAGTGATGGTGGAGCCGATCATCGGAACGCGGAAGAAGCTCTTACGAGCCTCCTCGACACCCTTCTGGATGGCCGCGGGAACTTCCTTGGCCTTGCCGTAGCCGACGCCGACCAGACCGTTGCCGTCACCGACGATCACGAGGGCGGTGAAGCTGAAGCGACGACCACCCTTCACGACCTTGGAGACGCGGTTGATCGCGACTACGCGCTCGAGCTGATTGCTCTTCTCGGCCTGCTGCTGATCGCGACGATCGCCACGACCGCGGCCGCGGCCGCCATCACGATCGTTGCCACCCGCGTTGGGGCCATTGTTTCCGGCGGGACCGTTGTTTCCGCCGTCACGCCGCTGACGTCCCGGCATCAGACGTTCCTTCCGTTTGCAGTGTTGATCATCAGAACTTCAGCCCACCTTCACGGGCGGCGTCCGCGAGCGCCGCGATACGGCCGTGGTAGTCGTGACCACCACGGTCGAACACGACCGCCTCGACGCCGGCAGCCTTGGCGCGGGCGGCGATGAGCTCGCCGACCTTGGCGCCCTTGGCGGACTTGTCACCCTCGACGGCGCGCACATCGGCCTCGATGGTCGACGCCGAAGCGATGGTCTTACCCACCGTGTCGTCGATCAGCTGAGCGTGGATGTGGCGAGCCGAGCGGTTGACCACCAGGCGCGGACGCACGGTGGTGCCTTCGATCTTCTTACGGAGACGGAAGTGGCGACGCGTCTTGGACAAACGACGACGAGTCGAAGCGTCGGTGCCCTTCGGCTTCCGCTTCAGCTTCTGGTTCTCAGTTTGTGCCATGGCTTACTTACCCGTCTTTCCGACCTTGCGGCGAACGACCTCGCCGGCGTAGCGGATGCCCTTGCCCTTGTACGGGTCGGGCTTGCGCAGGCCGTGGATAACCGCTGCGATCTGGCCGACCTTCTGCTTGTCGATGCCCGACACCGAGAACTTGGTGGGAGCCTCGACCGCGAAGGTGATGCCCTCAGGAGCCTCGACCGGGACAGCGTGGCTGTAGCCCAGAGCGAACTCGAGGTTCGAGCCCTTGGCCTGCACGCGGTAACCGACGCCGAAGATTTCCATCTTCTTCTCGTAGCCCTTGGTGACACCCTCGATCATGTTGCTGATCAGGGTGCGGGTCAGGCCGTGGAGCGAGCGGTTCTGACGCTCGTCGTTCGGACGAACGACCTCGAGCTCACCGGACTCCGCCTTGGTGACGGTGATCGGCTCGGCGACCACATGCGACAGGGTGCCCTTGGGACCCTTCACCGCGATGTTCTGGCCGTCGATGGTCACCTCGACACCGGCGGGAACCGGGATCGGCTTCTTACCGATACGCGACATTGTTCCTACCTCCCTTACCAGACGTAGGCGAGGACTTCCCCGCCTACACTCTGCTGCTTGGCCTGACGGTCCGTGAGCAGGCCGGCGGACGTGGAGATGATCGCCACGCCGAGGCCACCCAGCACCTTGGGCAGGTTGGTGGACTTCGCGTAAACCCGGAGGCCCGGCTTCGAAACGCGACGCACGCCCTGCAGGCTGCGCTCACGGCTCGGGCCGTACTTGAGGTCGACAACCAGGTTCTTGCCGACGGTCGCATCTTCGATGCGGTAGTCGGCGATGTAGCCCTCACGCTTGAGGATCTCGGCGATGTTCACCTTGATCTTCGAGTGCGGCGCCTTCACCTGATCGTGGTACGCCGAGTTGGCGTTGCGCAGACGGGTCAAGAAGTCTGCGATTGGGTCAGTCATGGTCATGAGTTGACCGCTACCTTTCTCGCCGCGGTTCCCATTCAGCACCGTCACACGGGCGGTCGTGGGCCTACGACAATTCGGTTCGGTCCAGCCGGGTATGCCCGGCCGGATTAGCTATCGCCTTCTGGGCAAGCCCGCACACCGAGGTGCGGACATAGATGTGCCCAGGCAACCGGTTCAGTGTAGGCAACCCCTGCTCAGCCACCAAATCGGGGGTGGTGTGCGATGGCTCACGACTACCGGCGAGGGGACAGAGTGTCCCAGTTGCGTTGCGACACAAGCCTTCCGCCCTCGCCGAATGCACCGAACATGGACCGGACATGAAACCGCGCCGGATTGCACCGCCCCTGATGCTGAGCCATAGTGACTGACATGGTGGGAAATGGTGGGGACCAGCTCAAAGTCGAGGTCGATGATATGTCGACAACAGCGGATTGGATGAAAACCACCGCTCAGGACTTCAGCGACGATGTCGAGAAGCTCATGAGTGAAGTGCAGTCTCTGATGCAAAAATGGCGGGGCAGCGCCGCCGATAGTCACCAGACCGCGTGGAGCGATTGGGCTGACGCTGCACGCAACCTGGTCGGCGCTTTGACCGATGACGCGGCTGCACTGCGCGCAGCCGCAAGCACGTTCAAAGCCACCGATGACGGATCCGCCGCCGCATTGACCGCCGCTGCGGTGCAGGCATGAGCGGCGATCCCGATGGATCAGCACCGACCTAGCCGAGATGCAGCAGCTGATAGATCGAGCCGCGCAGATCGAGACGGCCATCGAGCAGCGACTCGCCGACATCGAGCAGAAACTCGGAGCTTTGCATGTGCAGTGGTCCGGCATTGCCGCCTCTGCGCACTCGTCGGCGCATTCTCGCTGGGTTAGCGCAGCCCGTGAGCTACACAAGGCGCTAGCCGATCTGCGCACCGGCACCGATCAGGCCCGATCTATCTATTCCGGTGTGGTGACCACCAACCAGAAGATGTGGCCGGCATGAGTCCGACCACGGTCAGCGTGCTCCCATCCGCCTTCAGTTCCGCCGCAACCACTTTCGGTACAGCGCGCAAGAGTACGACAGAAATCGTCACCAACCTTGCCAAATCCCTCGACGACAACTGGGGCTGCGCCGGAACCGATGACACCGGCCACAATTTCGCCAATGGTTACGACAAGGCCGCGTTCAACGCGGTGACCTCCGGCGCCGACCTGGCCAACGGCTTGGGCAAGCTGTACGACCTACTGAAGTACACCAGCATCAACCATGCGAACGGCAATACCCTCGCTGCAACAAACCCCCAGTCGGGCAACATCTTTCCCGATCCACAGCCGATCCCCACTTATTCGACACCAACTTTTCGGGGAGCGTATGGCGGTGACAGCGACGCACCTCTGGGTTGGGGACTGATCACCAGGTGGTTGCAGGGAAGGGTTTGGCCGAACGGCCATCAGGACGGCCTCGACAACCTCACGAGTGCGTGGACAACGGCCAAGGACGGGTTCAATGCACTCACCGCGGGGCTCCATTCCGCCCGTGAGATCGTGGACCAGCAGGTCTCCGACGAGGTTCCGCAGATCCTGACCCAAATCGATCTCGTAATCGGCGACGTCACCAGTATCGCGAACCACTGCGACGTCCTGTCGACAGCCTGCTGGGACTACTCCACCGCGCTCAGCAAGGCTCACCTCGAAATCGGCAGGGCGCTAACCGAACTCGTATTGACCGTGGGAATCACCGCGGCGATCTCATCACTCATCGGACCCGAAGGTACCGCCGGCGGAGCTGCGGCGGCAACGGCGATCAGAGGCGAAGCCACCGCCGCACGAGTGGTTTCCATCATCGATACGCTTTCCGAAGTGGTGACGGCCAAGAACGTCGCGCTTGCCGGAACCGCCATCGCCGCGGGACGACTGACCGGCAACCTGCAACCCCTACTTGACGCCAAACCCACGCGGTTCGATGCCAATACCCGCCCCAACGGCGAGCGCATCCCTCCGAAACCATTCCGGGAAACCGACTCGGTAAACGAATTCGACGGCGAGCAAGCAGCCCAGGACTTTCGAGATTTCCTCGCTAACTCGGGCAATACAATCAAAGTCAAGAAGAATGTCGGAGTGGCGGAAGCGGAAATCGATGGGCAGTATATACCTGCGCAGGATCTGCGTGCGGTAAGCGGAGAGGATCCACCCGTGCCCGGGAGCCTCGGACAGCCGAAGGATCCTGTTTTCACTCCACGTAGCGACACCGGCGTGGAGATTCGCCCGACCGATTCCGAGTATAAGATTATCGAACATGTCGCGACCAAACTCACTCCGGAGTCGAAGGGCGTGGTGAACTTATATACCGAAAGTGAACCGTGCCCGGCATGCGACTCTGTGATCAAACAATTCGAAGAAAAATTCCCGGGAGTGAAGCTGAATGTCACCTACAGTGTTCCACGTCCCTAGCGAGGCCGGCCTGGAGAAGGCATACCGGCTGCGCACTGCCCTGCTGGAGTCAGGGCTTGCCGATGAGGCGAGCATTGCCGGCTGCACAGACGACGAGATCGAACAAGTGGCGGTGATATCACCCATCCCACTGCCGGACGAGTATCTGGCATTTCTACGGGTCATGGGGAAAAAAGCCGGGAGACTTTTCAGAGGAACTGCTCTGTTCTTCCCAGAGCCTTTGGATTCAGTTGTCGCCGCCCAAGATATCGCCGGAGATCCGAACGAGACACTGACCTTGGAAAATCGCTTCTTCTTTGCGCACCACCAAGGGTATCAAGTGTTTTTCTTCGAGAACTCCGAATCGAATGTGTACTGCTATGTCGAGCGGCACCCCGATACAATCCAAATGCTTGCGGAAAGTTTTCTGGACTGGGCGTGGCGCGCATACGAAATCACATTGGAATTGAGGATCGAAGGTAGGCGGCTGTATGAGTCGCGCCAGGAGAAACGTGCGGCTATGGGACTTCCCCGAGAGGAGTACCGGGAGAATTGACGAATTCGCTCATCACAACAGGGGACCGTCGATGAAAAGTGATGCCATCGCCGCGAAGAACGCACGCATCGTGAGCGCGGTCGCGCAGGTTCGGGGGCGCGCCCAGACCTCCGGTGGTGCAGTAGTTGTCGAAACCGATGCATACGGGACAATTACGGACCTTCGCATATCACCGGCTGCGATGACCGTTGACGGTAGCCGACTGGCGAAGGCCATCTCGCAATGTCATCAGACCGCCAGAGATCAGGCCAACGCCGAGGCCAATCGGGTGTACGCGGAACTCATGGACGTCCCAGTACCACCCGAGCAGACGGCTACACCCGGCACACCGGAGTGGGAGGAACCCGCCCCAGTCCGCATCACGCATGTGGTGTGAGGATGCCAACGGGGTATCCCTCGAGTCTATTGCGGCTGAACACTTTCAGACATCGTTCCCACGAGAGAGCGAACCCGAATCACGGTTCCCGAGGAGGCGGAGGGCGCCGGTGAGGGTGGCGGCGTCGAGGACGTCTTCGAGTTGCTCCCAGCGGGAGACGAGGTCGGCGAGCATGGTCATCATGACGTCGGGGAAGGCGTAGAGGAAGGTTTTGTAGCGGTAGTGGTCCAGGAAGTAGAGGCGGACTTGGGATTTGGCGGTGACGGTGGTGGTGCGGGCGTCGTAGAAGATGTCGTGGCTGCCCAGGACGGCGCCTCGGGACATGACGGCGGGTTCGTAGACGCCGCCGAAGTCGACTTCCACTTCGCCGTCGGCGATTACGTAGACGCCGTGGGCGGGGTCCTCCTCGCGGCAGATGAGATCGCCCGGGGTGTAGGTGATTTCGTCGAACATGGAGGCGAGGGTTTCCAGGTCGGCGTCCACCAGTGGCGCGAAGAGGCGGACGCCGAAGGGGTCGACGCCCTCGGACAGGCAGGCGGTGCGGTCGCGCAGGGATTGGAAGCTGTAGTGGCTCATGCGCATTCGGGCGAAGCGCTTCATGCGGTCGATATCGCGGCGCTGGCGGCGGGAGGTTTCGGTGGCGGGCGGGGTGTGCAGGGCAGGGTCGTCGGCGATGCGGGCCGCTTCGCGCAGGCCCGATTCGTACGCGCTGTGCACGCAGCCCCAGTGGTAGCTGTTGGTGGCCTCGCCCGCGAAATACACCCGGTCGCCGATGGGTTCGGCGAGGGTGTCCAGATCGCGCGGGGAGGCGTCGACGCCGATACAGGCGTAGGAACCGCGCGCATACGGGTCCGCCGACCATCTGGTGCGCGAAATCTTGTGCGGTTCAGGAACATTCGTGCCGAAGATATCGGAGACGACGGTGGTCGCGTAATCGTGGACCTCGGTGTCGGACCAGGATTCCATTTCCCGGCCCAGCGATGCGCCGAGCAGCAGCACCAAGATCGGCTTGCCGTGTGACTTCCACATGCTGATCACGACGGTGGGATAGCGGTCGGTCTCGCGGCACATATAGCCGAAGACGTACCGTTCGGCGGGCCAGAAGCGGGCGTCGTAATGCAGGGCGATCTTATTGAGGGTGCCGAACCCGAGGCGCTCGACGGCACGGCGCTTGAGTTCGGGCAGCGGCGGCTCGAAGCCGATATCACCCGCCTTGAGCACTCCGAGCGGGACCGTGACGAGCACCTTATCGGCGTCGTAAATACCTTTCAAGGTGGTGACCCGCACCGGGTTGTTCGCGTCGCCGTACGCGATATCGCTTACGGCACTGCATGTTTCGATATCGAGATCGGCCGCCAGCGCTCGCACCAGGGCTTGGTAACCACCGTGCAGAACACTGTCCCCGTACCCGTAGACCCGGTACCCGTCCTCCCAGTACTTGAAGGACAGCAGCCCCGGATCCTCGGCCACATCCTCGCGCAGAATCACATTGAGGTGATAGCGAATAGCCTGCTCATCGGCCGGTCCATATCCGCCCGCGGCCAAAATCTCATCCAGCACCGCGGCCAGCGAAACATCCGGATCCCCGTGCCGCCGAGCCAATTCCGCCCGCAGCTCCAGTTCGTGCAGCACCGCGTCCGCCAATTCCAGCGTGCGGTTCTTCATGGTGGCGGGCGCGGCCACCCGATCCGGCCCGAACAGCGTGAGACTGTCGAACCCGCCCGTATACGAACTGTCCCCACCCACATACCCGTACGGCAGCTCCAGCCGCTCCACGAGTTCGGTCAGCGGATTCCCCTCGGTCCCGTGAATCCAATGCGCCCCGAGATCAACCCCGTCCGCATCGGTCCAGATCCGCCCCCCGATCCGATCCCGAGCCTCCAGCACCGTCACCGCGTATCCGAGTTTGCGAAGTGCTTGCGCAGCAGCCAATCCCGCGATCCCCGCGCCCACCACCACAATCGATCCACGCGGCTGTGTCATAGCCACAGTATCGGCGAGAGCGGTGGCGCCGGACCGGGAAATGGTCTTGATGGTCGGTCGTTCAAACACCGAAAGCCCCCACACCGGAAAATTCCGGCATGGGGGCCTTCGATCAAGTTGTCAGCTCACGAGGGAGCTGAGCTCACCAGGAGCTCTTGTGCACGCCCGGGAGCTCACCGCGGTGCGCCATTTCGCGCAGGCACACGCGGCAGAGGCCGAACTTGCGGTAGACCGCGTGGGGGCGGCCGCAGCGCTGGCAGCGGGTGTAGGCACGCACCGCGAACTTCGGCTTGGCGTTGGCCTTGTTGATCAGAGCCTTCTTAGCCATGGATCAGTTCTCCTTGAACGGGAAGCCGAGGTGCTTGAGCAGGGCACGGCCTTCTTCGTTGTTGGTCGCGGTGGTCACCACGGTGATGTCCATACCACGGGGGCGATCGATGCGGTCCACGTCGATCTCGTGGAACATCGACTGCTCCGAGAGGCCGAAGGTGTAGTTGCCGTTGCCGTCGAACTGCTTCGGCGACAGGCCGCGGAAGTCGCGGATACGGGGCAGCGCGATGGAGATCAGGCGATCCAGGAACTCCCACATGCGGTCGCCACGAAGGGTGACCTTCGCGCCGATCGGCATGCCCTCACGCAGCTTGAACTGCGCGATGGACTTGGTGGCCTTGCGGATCTCGGGCTTCTGGCCGGTGATCAGGGTGAGGTCGGCGACCGCACCGTTGATCAGCTTCGCGTCACGGGCGGCGTCGCCGACACCCATGTTCACGACGACCTTCACGACACCCGGGATCTGCATCACGTTGTCGTAGTTGAACTCGCTGTTCAGCGCGTCCTTGATTTCGGCGCGGTAGCGCGCCTTCAGGCGCGGCTGCACCTTGTTCTCAGTCGAAGTCATCTCAGATGTCCTTCCCGTTGCGACGGGAGATGCGAACGCGCTTGCCGTTCTCATCGGTGCGGTAACCGACGCGAGTCGGCTTGCCGTCCGAGTCCACAACCATCACGTTGGAGGCCTGGATCGCAGCTTCCTGGGTAACGATGCCGCCGGAGCTGGCGCCACGCTGGTTCGCGGAGTTCGCGACGTGCTTCTTGATCCGGTTAACGCCCTCGACCAGGACCTTGCCGGTCGCCGGGAAGGCCTGGATGACCTTGCCCTTGGCGCCCTTGTCCTTGCCCGAAACGACGATCACGGTGTCGCCCTTGTGCACCTTCATGGTCAGAGCACCTCCGGGGCCAGCGAAACGATCTTCATGAACTTCTTCTCGCGCAGCTCACGGCCGACCGGGCCGAAGATGCGGGTGCCGCGCGGATCGTGATCCGGCTTGATCAGCACCGCGGCGTTCTCGTCGAAACGGATGTACGAGCCATCCGCGCGACGGCGCTCCTTGGTGGTGCGAACGACGACGGCCTTGACGACCTCGCCCTTCTTGACGTTGCCACCCGGGATGGCGTCTTTCACGGTGGCGACGATGATGTCGCCGATACCGGCATAGCGACGCGACGAACCACCGAGCACGCGAATGCAAAGGATTTCCTTGGCACCCGTGTTGTCGGCGACGCGCAGTCGCGACTCCTGCTGAATCACTTCAGCTCCTCCTAGACCTGGACGAAATGCACGCCGGATTGCCGACCCGACGGGCATGGTCAGTTGCCCTTCGCACGCGCGCCTGCCAGCGGTTTTCACCGATCTGGGAAGACCGAACCGCTGTGGGTTCGCGGCCGAAGTGCGGGCATAGCTCCCGCAGGCAACCGGACAAGTGTAGCCAAGCCGCAGGTGGCAGCGAAATCGGGGTCGGTTCGGCGGTTATCGCAGGCGACACCGGGCGTGGATTCAGCTGATGCTCAGCCTCGACTATTAGCGTCGGGCCGACCGAGCAATACCCGATTATCCGATATGAGGAGATTCGCGTTGACCTCTGCGCGCCCCTTCGCTGTTGATCGCCGGAAGTTCCTGATCGCGCTGGGGGTGTTGCCTGCCGCCGCGCTGTTGCCGGGATGTTCGAGTTCGGAGCCCGCGAAAACCGCCGCGCAACTGATCGGACCGGATATGTCCGGATCGAATCCGGCGATCCGGCCGCAGGACGATCTGTACCGGTTCGTCAACGGCAAATGGCTCGACGAGTATCAGCTGCCGCCGGACAAGACCTCGTTCGGCACCTTCGACGAGGTGCAGGATCGGGTCGAGGAACAGCTCCGGGACATCATCACCGGGATTCACGATCCGAAATCCGGGACCGATGAGCAGAAGATCCGGGATCTGTACGACGCGCGGCTGGATCTGAACGATATCGAGACCCTCGGCATGCAGCCGCTGCAGGATCTGTTCGCGAAGGTCGACGGGGCGCAGACCAAGCCGGATCTGGCGAAGGTGATGGGCGCGCTGCCCGGGGTGGGGTTGATCGGGCTGATGGTCGGGGCCGACCCCAAGAACTCCAATGCCTATCTGGCGCAGGTCCAGCAGTCCGGGACCGGGCTGGATCAGCAGTACTACCTCAAGCCCGCGAACGCCGACAAGCTCACGGCCTACCGCACTTTCATGGCGCAGATCGCCGGCGGTGCGGGATTCGCCGATCCGGTGGCGCTGGCCGGGCGCGTGGTGGATCTGGAGGGCCGCATCGCGGCCGCGCAGTGGACCAATGTGCAGCTGCGCGATACCGATGCCGGGTACAACCCGCGCAGCTGGGCCGAATTGGTCGCGCTCGCACCGGGATTCGATTGGGATCCGTGGCTGGCGGGCAATACCGACCGGCCGAAGAACCTGTTCGACAGGGTGAATGTCGGGCAGCCCTCGTTCATGACCGCGGCCGGGGACCTATGGCAGCAGGTCGATATCGCGCAGTGGCGTGACTATTTGAAGCTCGCGCTGGTGCGCGGGTTCGCGCCGTATCTGCCCAAGGCGATCAACGACGCCAATTTCGACTTCAATTTCACGGTGATGGCGGGGGTGAAACAGCGGCCCGAGCGCTGGAAGTCCGCGGTGGCGACGATCAATTCCAATCTCGGTGACGCGCTCGGAAAGCTGTACGTGGACAAGCACTTTCCGGCCGAGGCCAAGAAGCGGGCGGATGACATGGTGGCGGATCTGCGGGCCGCCTACAAGGAGAATTTCACCAACTCCAGCTGGATGTCGCCCGATACCAGGACCGCGGCCATCGCCAAGCTGGAGAAGATCGACGCCAAGATCGGATACCCGGCCAAGTGGGAGGACTATTCGTCCGTCACGGTCACGCGCGGCAAACTCATCGAATCCATCCGCGCGATAGGCGAATTCGAGGCCAAGCGGATGTTCAACCGGCTCGGCACGCCGGTCGACAAGACCGAATGGGGTATGCCGCCGCAGACGGTGAACGCCTACTACAACCCGAGCGCGAACGAGATCGTCTTCCCGGCCGCGTTCCTGCAGCCGCCGTTCTTCGACAAGGATGCGCTGCCGGCGGTGAATTACGGTGCGGGCGGGGCGGTCATCGGGCATGAGATCGGGCACGGGTTCGACGATCAGGGCTCCAAATACGATGCGGACGGGAATCTGCACGACTGGTGGACGCCCGGGGATCGGACGGCGTTCGAGGCCAAGACCAAGCTGCTGATCGAGCAGTACAACGCGCTGGTGCCGACCGGGCTGCCCGCCGATCAGCATGTGAACGGCGAACTCACGGTCGGTGAGAATCTGGCGGATCTGCGCGGGCTGGAGATCTCGCTGGCCGCGTACCGGATGCTCGAAAAGCGCGGCGGCAATACGAATCCCGATTTGAAGCCGATGTTCGAATCGTGGGGGCGGACCTGGCGCACCAAGCAGACGCAGGAGGCCCTGGAGGATCAGATCGCCAATGATCCGCATTCCCCGGCCGAATTCCGCTGCAATCAGGTGGTGCGCAATCTCGCCGATTTCTACGAGACGTATCAGGTGAAGGACGGCGATAAGGAGTTCTTGCCGCCGGAGCAGCGCGTGAGTCTCTGACTCGAGCACCCGCCCACGACGGTGACATCCCGCCCGCGACAGACCGACGCGGGCGGGCGAACCCCGGTAGCCTCGGGCGCACCATTGGCTACTAGCAGGGGTGCGGCGTACCGCACCGGGAGGGTTCTTCGTGACTTCGTCGGGTCCGGTGCGCCTCGATCGCCGCGCATTTCTGATCGCACTCGGGCTGGTTCCGGCCGCTGCCGTGGTGGCGTCGTGTGCGAAAGATGATGCGCCCAAGCAGTTGTCGGGGGTGGATCTGGCGGGTGTGGACGAGGCGGTCCGGCCGCAGGACGATCTGTACCGGTACGTCAATGGCAAGTGGCTGCGGGAGTATCAGCTGCCGCCGGACAAGACCGCGTTCGGCGCGGGCAGTGAGGCCGGGGAGCGGACGCAGGATCGGTTGCGCGCCATCATCGACGGCATCAAGGATCCGAAGCCCGGGTCCGAGGCGCAGCAGATTCGCGATCTGTACGACGCCCGCGTGGACTGGGACACGGTCGAGAAGCTGGGGCTCTCGCCCTTGCAGGACCTGTTCGACAAGGTCGACAAGGCCGCGACCAAACCGGATCTGGCCAAGGTCATGGCGGAGTTGCCGATCGGCGGGCTGATCGGGCTGGGCGTGAGCGTGGATCGCAAGAAGTCGGACAGCTATGTGCCGATCGTGGTGCAGTCCGGGATCGGGCTCGACGAGGAGCAGTACCGCAAACCGCAGTACGCCGAGATTCGCGCGGGGTATCGCACCTATCTCGAGGACATCGCCAAGGCGGCGAACTTCCCGGATCCGGCCGGGGTGGCGCAGCGCATGTTCGATCTGGAGACGCGGATCGCGGCCGCGCACTGGGACAGTGTGCGCGGGCGCGATGCCAATGCCACCTACAACAAGATGAGCTGGCAGCAGCTGACCGAGTTGGGGCGCGGATTCGATTGGGAGCCTTGGCTGGCGGGCAATACCGACCGGCCGAAGGACTTGTTCTCCGAGGTGGTGGTGGGGCAGCCGTCGTTCATCACCACGGCGGGGCAGATCTGGGCCGACACCGATATCGCGGTGTGGCGGGATTACTTGAAGCTCAGTGTGATTCGCGGGTATTCGCGGTATCTGCCGTTGGCGTTCAACGACGCGTACTTCCGTTTCTTCGGCACGATTCTGCGCGGGCAGAAGGAGCGCGCCGAACGCTGGAAGTACGGCGTGGACATGGTCAATTCGTCGCTGTCCGAGCAGCTCGGCAAACTGTATGTGACGCAGTACTTTCCGCCGGAGGCCAAGGAAGAGGTCAAGCGGATGGTGGACGATCTCATGTCCGCCTACCGGGAGAACTTCCGCACCAATAAGTGGATGACCCAGCCGACGCGGGATGCGGCTCTGGCCAAGCTGGACAAGATGCGGGTCAAGCTCGGCTATCCGGACAACTGGGTGGACTACTCCAAGCTGGAGATCGTGCGCGGCAAGCTCATTCAATCCCTGCGCAATATCGGGACCTTCGAATCCAAGCGGGATCTGGCGCGGCTCGGGACGCCGGTCGACAGGACCGAGTGGAACATGAGCCCGCAGACCGTCAATGCCTACTATTCACCGCCGCTGAACGAAATCGTCTTTCCCGCAGCGTATTTGCAGGCTCCGTACTTCGACAAGGACTCGCAGCTGGCGGTGAATTTCGGTGCGGTCGGCGCGACCATCGGCCACGAGATCGGCCACGGCTTCGACGATCAGGGCTCCAAGTACGACGGCGACGGCAATCTGCACGATTGGTGGACCGCGGAGGATCGTCGCGCGTTCGACGCGACCGCGGATAAGCTTGTGGCACAGTTCGATCCACTGGTCCCCGAGGGCCTGAATCCGGATCAGCATGTCGATGGCCGCCTGACCCTGGGCGAGAATCTCGCCGATCTGCGCGGTCTGCAGATCGCGCTGGCGGCCTATCGGATCGCCGAAAAGCGTGCGGGCAACGACAATCCGGACTATCACACGCTGTTTCTGTCCTGGGCCCGTGGCTGGCGCATCAAGATGACCAAGGAGTTGGCCGCCGAACTCCTCACCGACACCCACTCCCCCGACGAGTTCCGCTGCAATCAGGTGGTGCGCAACCTGCCGGAGTTCTACGCCGCCTTCGGCGTCCAGTCGACCGACAAACTGTTCCTCCCCGAGGATCAGCGCATCACCTTCTGACGCTTGCCGCCGCCGGACTCACACGGGTTCGGCGGCGTCCCGCTCCTGCACCAGTTTCGGCGGTGCGGCCTGCCGCCACGAATCCTCCACGATCGCCGCCAATTCCTCGCGATCCTCCAGCGCCGCCAGCCGCACCCGCACCCAGGCCCCACTCGCCTCATGCGGCGCCACCCAGAACTTCTCCGGCTCCGCCAGCACCAACTCGTTCCGCTCGACGATCGGACACCGCACCGCCATCGACGTCTCCCCCTCCGGCAACGTCAGAAACAACTTCTTCGCCACCCGAAACGTAGGCATATCCCACTCGAACAGCTCCCGCACCTCCCCCAGCGAAAGCGCCACCGCCCGCACATCCTCACCACTCACCCGCATGCCCCGATCTTCCCAGCCGGGTACGACAGCTACCGAGCGGCGTTGGCGAGGACGGGTTCGAGTTTGGTCAGCAGGTGTGGGAGGGAGAGGGGGGTGGGGTGGGTGAGGGCGGCTAGTTCCTGGGTGGTGAGGAAGAGGGTGGCGTTCTTTCGTACGGCTGGGAGGTCGGTGAATCCCGGTAGGGCTCGGTAGGTTTCGTCCATTCCGGGGGAATAGGCCGTTATCAGGAGGTCCGCGTCCAGGGGTGGGAGGTGGTCGAGGGTGAGGCGGCCGGTGGGGCGGCCCTGGGTGATCAGGGGTGGCGGGATGGTCAGGCCGAGTTGGGTGAGGAGGGTGTTGGCGGGGTCTTCGGGGGCGGTGAAGGCCATGAATTGGGTGGGGGCGGAGAGCCAGGTGGTGGTGAAGGTTTTGGTCTTCAGGGTGGGGTGCTGTTGGGGGATGGCGTTGATTCGGGTGGTCAGGTCGGTGATGAGGGTTTCGGCGGGAGCGTCTTGGCGGAGGGCTTTGCCGAGGGCGCGCAGGCGGTCGGGCCACGCGGTGTCGTCCGTCTCGGAGAGTGCGGGGAGGGTGGGGGCGATTGTGGATAGATCGGTGTAGGTGGCGCGGGTGGCGATGACGGGGTCGGCCAGGATGAGGTCGGGGTGCAGCGGGGTCAGTTGGTCGGTCAGGGACGCGCTGGTGTCGAGCGATCGGGCCGCGGTGAGGGTGGCGGGTTCCCAGGGCGGAGTGGATCCGGCGGGGGCGGCGAGGTCGTCGATATAGGCGATCGGGGTGATACCGAGCGCCTGGGCGGTGTCCAGCCACTGATTACCCAGGGCCACAACGCGTTTGGGGATGCCCGGAATGGTGGTTTCGCCGAAGGCGTGGGTGATGGCGACCGGCTGGGGTGCGGGCGTTTCGACGGGACCGGTTGGTTCGTCATGTTTCTCACACGCCGCGACAAAGAGCGCGAACAGCATTGCGAAGGTGGCGAAGAGTGCCCGCTTTCGGACGCGTGACCTGCGGATCGACCCCATTTCCGCCCTTCCGTCGCAAGCTGTTGCAGGTTCGATCCCCGATGGGGCTGCCTATTGTGTCCTCGATCGATTAGGTTAGGGTTGCATAAGTAATTGTTCGGGGGTGTGAGCGATGGAGCGTTGGTTGCCGGAGAGTCTTTCCGCGGTCGAGCGGCATCGTCTCGTGGACGAGTGGGCCAACGGAGTCGAACTGTACGACGTGCCGTCGGTGGAATCGCTGATCGGCTGCGGGCGTCGCGTGCCGGTTCTGCGTACCGCTGTCCGTCATGGCGGGCACATCCTCACCTATGCCGAGCTGTTCACCGTGCTCGACGGCGGCGTCATCGGCACCGCCGGTCCCAGTCTGGACGGTCTGGCCCGGGTGCTGTGCGATATCGCCGATGCCACCGAGAACGATTCCGCGGTCACCTTCGGCTCCGGCATCTCGCTGACCCCGGACGCGCTGGCCGCCGCGGCGGACGATCGCCGCGCGGTGGTCGCCGATCATCGCGAGTGCCGGGTGGATCGGGCCTTCGGTTCGGCCGATGTGCGCCTGTTCGCGACCCGCTGGGATTGTGCGGACGCAGCCGTGGAATTGCTGGCGGCGCTGGCCGACGGCGCGACCCTGGTGCTGGCCACCGAGGCGCAGCGCACCGATCCGACCGCGCTGGCCGAACTCATCTCGACCTGTGCGGCGACCCATGTGGTGGCCCCGGCCGAGATCCTGTCCGGGCTGGCCGATCGCCCGGCCCCGGCGCTGCCGTCGGTGCGGCGCTGGGATGTCACCGGAACCGCCTGTCCGGCGGTGCTTTCCGGGCTGCTGCGGTCCATCGCCCCGGGTTCGGTGGCCGGATTCGCCTATAGCGCGGCCGCTTACGCGGGTGTCGCGGCGCGCGGTCCGCTCGATGGTTCGGGCCGGGTGCGCCCGATTCCGGGTGCGCGGCTGCTGGTGCTGGACGAGGCGCTGGAGCTGGTCGCGCCGGGTGTGACCGGTGCGGTGTATCTGGGTGGCGCGGCGCTGGCGGTCACCGCCGACGGTTTCGTCGCGGACCCGTTCGCCGTGCGCGGCACGCTTTCCCGCACCGGTGCGCGCGGGCACTGGACCGCCGATGGCTGGCTGGTGTTCGAATCGGCCGAGGTGGCCGAAACGATCGACGCGGCGATCACCGTCACGGTGGCCGAGCACGCGACCGCGACGGCGGATGACGAAGTCGGCTACGCGGCCTGAACTTTCTGCCAATAAACACCGGAACAATTCCGATCTGTCCCTGATATGTGATTTGCGGCGATAGTGTGGAAATCACCAAATGGCCGCCGAGCGCGAGGAAGCGCCCGGGGTGCCTGTGATCCGGTCAGCGAACCGCCAGGCACCGGCCGGCGCGACGATCATCAGGCGTTCAAACCCTAGAGCGTGCTGTCGAACTTCCCACCGGGCTCATCCGCGCACTGCCGCGTCCAGATGAGCCGGGTAGTTCACTGCGGCACAGTCGCTTTCGATCTTCCACCGGAGTCGGCCGCCCATGCCGACGCCCACTGCACCGGGCGAAGGCGGTTGTGTTCCGGAAGGAGTGGTCATGAGCGCCACATTCGAATTCGCATCCCTTACCCGTGATCGGCTTCGCATCGCGATGGTGGTGCCGCCGTACTTCGACATCCCGCCGAAGGCGTACGGCGGTGTCGAGGCCGTGGTGGCGGATTTGGTGGACGCCCTGGTGGAACGGGGGCACGAGGTCACGCTGCTGGGCGCGGGCGTGAACGGCACCGCCGGGCGGATGGTCTCGCTGTGGGATCGGGTTCAGTCGGATCGGCTGGGCGATCCGTTTCCGGAGATACTGCACGCCTTGAAGGTCCGGCGCGCGCTGGAGGGACTCTCGGCGCTGGAGGGTTTCGATCTGGTCCACGACCACACCTTCGCCGGACCGCTGAATATGCCGATGTACCGCGAGCTCGGTATGCCGACCGTGATCACCGTGCACGGTCCGGTGAACGGCGAACCGTACCTGTACTACAGCGAACTCGGTGAGGACGCGCAGCTGGTCGCCATCAGTGATCGGCAGCGCTCGCTGGCCCCGGATCTGAATTGGGTTGGCCGCGTGCACAATGCGCTCCGTGTCGACGATTGGCCCTTCCGGGCGGAGAAGGACGACTACGCTCTGTTCCTGGGCCGGTTCACCGAGGACAAGGCGCCGCATCTGGCGCTGGAGGCCGCGCATGCCGCGGATATTCCGCTGGTGCTCGCCGGGAAGTGCGCCGAACCGCCCGAGTTGCGGTATTTCGAGAGTGCGGTACGGCCATTGCTCACCGAACGCGATCACATGTTCGGTATGGCCGATGCCGTGGCCAAACGTGAATTGCTGGCCGGGGCACGCGCTTTGCTGTTCCCGGTGCGGTGGGAGGAACCGTTCGGCATGGTGATGATCGAGGCGATGGTGTGCGGCACGCCCGTGGTGGCGTTGCGCGGCGGCGCCGTGGCCGAGGTGATCGTGGACGGTGTCACCGGTCGCATTTGCGACGATCCGGCCGAATTGGCAACGGCCATCAAGGAAGTGCAGACCTACGATCCGCACGCCATGCGCGCGCATGTGGTCGAGCATTTCGGCGCGGACACTCTCGGCCGCGGTTATGAGGAGATCTATCGCCGGGTGGTGCGCGCGCATCGGCCGCGCCGCGCGGCGGCCCTGCACGCCAGGTCCGCGAATTCCGTGCACCAGTCCGCGACCGCACCGCCGCGTCCGGCGAGTGTCGGCGCCGCGGTCGGGGCGGGACTCGGCGTCGACATCATCGAACGGGAGAGTGTGAGTGAGCGAAGAGGTTCCGGTCGCGTTGAACGCCGGTGAGCCGTCGGCCCTGGGCAGTAGCGGAGGGGCGGTGACGCTGGTGGAGGGAAGTACGTTCTGCCTGTCGGATCGCGTCGGCGATGTCGAACCGGGGACGCCGTATGGATTGTTCTTCCGGGACGCGCGGGTGCTGTCCCGCTGGGAGTTGCGGGTGGACGGGAATCGGCCGGAGGCACTGTCGGTGCTGACGCCGGAGGCGTTCACCGCGCGGTTCATCCTGCGCCGCCCGCCCCGCGCGGGGGTCGCGGACAGCACGGTTCTCATTGTGCGCGAACGCCTTGTCGCGGACGGGCTGCGCGAGACCATCACGGTGGAGAACATGGGCCGCGAGACCACGGCCGTGGATCTGCAATTGCTGATCGACGCGGATTTCGTGGATCTGTTCGCGGTCAAGGAGGGCCGCACGGCCAGTGCGCGGGCCGAGATCATCGTGTCCGATCAGGAGCTGCTACTAAACGACCGGTCGGATCGGTCCCGGGGTCTGACGGTCTCGTCCTCGGAACCGCCGGTGGTACTGCCGGGTTCGCTGTCCTGGCGGGCCGTGGTGCCCGCCGGGGGCAGCTGGCAGACCGAGGTGCTGGCCCAGCCCACCATGGGCAGCCAGCCCGTGCGGTCACCGCTGGGTCCGGGTGAGCATTACGAATTCAGTGAGCCGAGCCGCAAGATCGCGGCCTGGCGCGATACCGCCACCAATATCACCGCCGCGGATCCGCAGCTGGCGCTGGTGCTGACCCGCACCGAAAGTGATCTGGGCGCCTTGCAGATTCATGACGAGAGCCGTGGCGGCCGTCCCTTCGTGGCGGCCGGCGCACCCTGGTTCATGACGCTGTTCGGCCGTGATTCGCTGCTCACCGCGTGGATGGCGCTGCCGCTGGATGTCGGCCTGGCGGTCGGCACGATGGAGCAGCTGGCCGAGATGCAGGGGCAGCGGGTGGATCCGATGACCGAGGAGGAGCCGGGTCGCATCATGCACGAGATGCGGCGCGGCCCGGCCAGCGGTGCGGTGCTGGGCGGTGAGACGTACTACGGAACCATCGACGCCACACCGCTTTTCGTCATGCTGCTGGCGCAGGCGCGGCGCTGGGGCGCGGATGCCGAATCGGTGCGGGCGCTGTTGCCCGCGGCGGACGCGGCGCTGGCGTGGATCGCCGACTACGGGGACCGCGACGGTGACGGGTTCGTGGAGTATCGGCGCGCCACCGATCGCGGTTTGATCAATCAGGGCTGGAAGGACAGTTTCGACGGCGTCAATGACGCGATCGGGCATTTGGCGGAGCCGCCGATCGCGCTGTGCGAGGTGCAGGGCTACGTGTACGCGGCGCTGCTGGCGCGGGCGGAACTGGCCGACGAGTTCGGTGACCCGATGACAGCGGCGCATCTGCGCGATCGCGCGGCCGAGTTGCGCACCAAATTCGCCGAAGCGTTCTGGCTGCCCGAAAAGGGTTGGTTCGCGGTCGCTTTGGACGGCAATAAGCGCAAGCTCGATGCGCTCACCAGCAATATCGGGCATTGCCTGTGGTCGGGCATCATCTCGGACGAGCATGCCGCGGTGGTGATCGAACGGCTGGCGGCCGAGGATATGGATACCGGATTCGGTTTGCGCACACTGTCTTCCAGGATGGGCGCGTTCAATCCGATGAGTTATCACAATGGTTCGGTGTGGCCGCACGACACCGCGATCGGGGTGGCCGGACTGCTGCGCTACCGGCATATCCCGGGAGCGATCGAGCTGGCGACGCGACTGGCCGAGGGATTGCTCGATGCCGCAGGGGCTTTCGGCGGGCGACTGCCGGAATTGTTCTGCGGTTTCCCGCGCGCCAAGTTCGCCGCACCGGTCCCCTATCCGACGTCCTGTTCACCGCAGGCGTGGGCCAGTGCCGCACCGCTGCTGCTGGTGCGGTCGTTCCTGGGGCTGGATCCGGATATTCCGCGGCGCACGCTCACCGTGCTGCCGCATCTGCCCGCGCGCTGGGGGCGGGTGGAGCTCACCGATCTGCGGCTGGGCGGTGCGGTGATCGATCTGGCGGTGGAGGGCGAGAAGGTGACGGCCGCCAATCTTCCCGAGGATTGGCGGCTCATCACGCACTAGCGAATCACCGACCGGCGGTTCAGCTTTCGGCGGCGGCGCGGTAGCCGCGCACGGCCAGGGCGCCGAAGACGGCGGCCAGGCCCAGCGACCACGCCGCCGTCTGGAGCATCGGGGTGGCGACGGGGCCGCCCAGGATGAAACCGCGCATGGCTTCGATGGCGCAGCTCATGGGCTGGGCCCGGACGATCGGCTGAATCAGCTCCGGGTAGTTGTCCAGCGGGACGAAACCGGAGTTGAAGAACATGCCGATCAGCACGACGATGGCGGCGAGCTGAACGACCTTATCGCCGATTCGGCTGACGCCCACCAGGATTACCACCGGGGTGAATCCGGCGATGACCAGCACCGGGACCGCCAGCGCGCCGAAGAAACCGGGCCAGCCCTGCTGGAAGCGCAGGCCCAGCGCCATGCCGATCAGCACCACCACCAGGGTGACCACGGCGGCGCGCACGCATTCGGCGAGCAGGCGGCCGAGCATGCCCGCCGACCGGTGGATCGGCAGTACCCAGAAGCGGCGCAGCAGACCGCTCTGGCGCTCGCCGTACAGGGACAGGCCGGTGCCCATCGCGCCGTACATGGCTCCGGCGATGGCGATCATGGGGACGAAACCGTAGATGGGGTCGGCGTCCGAGGACAGGCCCAGGGAGCGATCCAACACCAGATCGAACATGAGCAGCAGCAGGACCGGCAGCACCAACGTGCTGGTCATCACCTCCTGCTGGCGGGACCAGCGGCGCAGCAGGCGGCCGGTCTCGATCAGCAGTTGGCTGGGCAGCGAACCCGAGCCGATCGGGTTCGGCTGTGCGACAGTGGGTTCGGTGGTGGTCATGCGCGCCGTCCTTCCGCACGGGTCGCGAGGAACGCGCCCGCGATGAGCAGGCCCGCGATCCACAGCGCGGCCACGCCGAGTTCCGAGGGATAGCGGCCCTCGGCGAGTCCGCGCAGCGCCGAAGTCACCTGCGAGACCGGCTGATTGCGCGCCCAGCCCTGAATCCAGCCCGGGAAGCCTTCGGCCGGAACGAATCCGGTGGAGGTCATGATGAGCAGCAACTGGGGGACGAACAGCACGGTGCCGCCGAGTTCGGGATTGCGGGTGGCGGTGCCGAGCGCGTCGGCCGCGATCACGACCGCGGCTCCGAAGGCCAGCGTCACCGCGATGAACACCAGAGCCGTTGCCGGATCGTGGAATCGGAAGCCGAAGGCGATGCCCACCACCAGCGCGCTGGTCAGCGCGGCGCAGCCGCGCAACAGGTTCGCGGACATGCGCGCGGCCACCGGCACCCACGGGCGTACCGGCAGGGAGCGCAAACGCGTGGCCATACCGCCCGCGACCTCGCGCCCGGCGCGGTCGGCGGCGAACATGGCGGTGAAGAACATGGCGTACACCGCGACCAGCGGCAGCAGGTACTGCGCGAAGTCGATCCCGGTGGCGGACATGGATTTACGCAGCGGGATATAGAAGCAGATGTAGATGGCCACCGGCGCGAACAGCGCCAGCATTACATCGCCTTCGCGGAGGGCGGCGCGAATACCGCGCTCGCTCAACGCCGACCATTGCAATCCGGCCGGAACCCGCACGATGGGAACCTGATTCATGCGCTCACCTGTGCCGCGCTCGGCTTGGTGAGTTCGATGAAGACCTCGTCGAGGGAGGGGCGGCGCAGCGCGATATCGATCAATTCGATGCCGCCGCCGGTGATTCGCGCCAGCGCCTCGGTGAGGGTGGCCGCACCGTCGGGTGCGGGCAGCGAGACCCGGTCGGCGGAGTCGGCCACCGTGACCTCGCCCAGTCCGGACAGTGCGGTGACCAGGCGCGGTACATCGGCGGCGTCGACCGGGACGACCTCGCAGTAGCTCGAACCCGAGCGGGCCTTGAGCTGATCGGCGGTGCCCTCGGCGATGACGGTGCCCTTGTCCACGACAATGATGTTGTCGCTCAGCGCATCCGCCTCTTCCAGATACTGCGTGGTGAGCAGCACCGTGACGCCCTGCGCCTTCAGCTCGCGCACCAGCGCCCACAGGCTCTGGCGGCTCACCGGGTCCAGGCCGGTGGTGGGCTCGTCCAGGAAGACCACGCGCGGCGGGCGCACCAGACCGCAGGCGATATCGATGCGGCGGCGCATACCGCCGGAGTACTGGCCGACCCGCCGGTCCCCCGCCTCGGTGAGCGAGAACTGTTCCAGCAGTTCGTCCGCGCGCGCCCGGGCCTGTTTGCGGCGCAGGCCGAGCAGGCGCGCGAAGAGCACCAGATTCTCACGGCCGGTGAGCATTTCGTCGAGTGCGGCGTACTGGCCGGTGAGCATGATCGAGGAGCGCACCTCGGTGGGCTGGCGCACCACGTCGTAACCGGCGACCACCGCCCGCCCGGCATCCGGGCGCACCAGGGTGGAGAGCACCGACACCGTCGTCGTCTTGCCCGCGCCATTGGGGCCGAGCACCCCCAGCACACTGCCCGCGGGCGCGGTGAAGCTGATGCCGCGCAACGCTTTCACCTCGCCGAAGGACTTCTCCACGGACTCGACGATGATCGCGTCCTCGGGTTCCGGCACCGTATTCTCCATCCTGGTCATGACGCTATTCCCCCTGCTGCGTTGCTATTTCGGACGTGCTGACTAGTCGAGCAGTGACACCACTTCGTCCAGTGACGCACCGCCGAGGATGGCGGTGACCGGCAGATCGCGCTGAAGTTCGGCTTCGATGCGCTTGCGCAGGTCCAGGGCCTGAAGGGAATCCAGGCCGAGCGCCACCAGCGGCATGGAGCCGTCGATGGGTTCGGTGTTGTCCATGCCCATCACGAAGCGCAGGGCATCGCGGACCTGTCCGGCGATGTCCTGGACGATCGGGGCGGATTGTGCGGGCGCGGGCTCCGACGGGGAGGCGGGTGCGACCGGAGCCACGGTTGCCGGGGCGACCGGCGGTTGCGTGACCTGCGCGGGCGCGTCCGGGATCTCCGCGAACAGCGGCTCCTGGCCGAAGAGCGCGAAAATTGCGCGCAGCTTGGACCATTCGGCCGCTACCACGATGCTGTTGCCTGCGGCGGCGAATCCGGCGGCGATGGCCGTGGCCGGATCCATGGGCAGCAGGCCGGTGCCGCTGATCCGGGCGACCGCATCGGCATTGTCGGCTCCGACGGCCCGCCACAGTCCCCACTGCACGGAGGTGACGCCGATGCCGTCGCGGCGGTAGCCGGTGGCGGCGGCGTCCAGCATGCGGTTCACGGCGGCGTAGACGGCGTGGCCGCGCCCGCCGATGGTGGCCGAGAGCGAGGAGCACAGCACCACGCGCGCATCCGGGGCGAGCGGAAGGTCGCGAATCAGCCGGTCGAGTGCGATGACCTTGGATTCCGCTGCGGCGAGCACGGTTTCGGGGCTCACCTCGGCAGCGGCGGCGTTGTAGTCGACGGCCGCGTGCACCAGCAGCGTGACCGGTGTGACCACGAAATCGTCGCCGAGCGAGCGCACGGCCTCGTCATCGGTCACATCACAGGTGCGGATCTTGATGACCGTCCCGTGCGCGCTCAATTCCGCCACCCGCTTGGCGGTCTCTGCGGAACCACCCGAACGACTGATCAGCGTGATGCGGCGGGCCCCGGCGCGCGCGAAGTCCGCAGCGCAGTCGAGGCCGAGTTTGCCGGTGCCGCCGATGATCACGACCTCGGCCAGGTCCGCCGGGGTGAGCGCGCAGTCACCGGGAGCGTCGTCCACGACCAGTCGCTTGCCGTACCAGGCTCCGGCACGCGCGGCCAGCTCCGGCTCACCCGAGGTATGGATCGCACCGAGCACAGCCTTGGCCGCCTCCGGAATCTCCTGTCCGGCAGCCAGATCCAGATGCCGGAAGCCGACACCCGGATGCTCCGCCGCCAGGCACCGGAATCCGGCCTGTGCGGCGGCATGCGCGATCGCGGGCGTCTCACCCTCGAGCACCTGCTCACCACCGGAGGTCACCAGCCAGACATCCCGAACCCCGGTGAGGTCGGGCAGCCAGCTCCGATCCCCCACGAAGTCAGCGGATTCACCTACCGCCGCGGCGATATCGGCAGCCGCCGACGGCGGCAGCAGAAGGACGACCGTGTCATAGGCGACGACACCCGCGCCGGTCGTACCGGACGTGGCTGGTGCAGCACTCACGGCACCCGCTCCCCCACCCGTGCTCGCAGCGGTCGCGGAGGCGGTGGTTCCGGCCGCGCCGTTCGATGCTGCGGGCGCAACGCCGGTTCCAGCAGCCGACGCAGCTGTCCCGTCTGCCATACCCCGCTTGCCGGCAACCACTTTCGCGCCGTGGCGGGGTGCGGCCTGTTCGATCGCGGCGGCGAGGTCGGCGGCGCGGCCGGTGTGGTCGATCACGGTCAGGGTGCGGGGTGGGACCAGTTTGCGGCGGTCCAGGCGGACCCAGCGTTCGGCGAGGCGCTGCGGTGCGACGGTGCCCTCTGCGGTCGAAATGGATTGTGCGGCAGCTGATTCAGCGCCACCGAAGGTGGCGGATCCGGAACTCGTCGCGCCGGAGACACTTTCGACGCCGCGCGTGTCGACCGATGCCGAGCCGGTGCCGGTCGATCCATTTACGCCCTGCGGTGCTTCGGGGTGGTAGTTGAACGGGGCCCAGAGCTGTTTCGGGGTGGTCTGGGTGTTGGGGAAGTCCAGGAGCGGGAGGCGGCGCACGTCGGATGTGGTGTCGCGCAGGGTGTCCCAGGCGAAGGCCGTGTCCAGGACCGCGACCTGGGCCAGGTTCTTGGCGAATTCGGCGAGGTCTACGGCGGTGCGGCGGGAGGTGCCGATGGTGCGGAAGTCGCGGTCCGTGCTCGCGCCGGAGAGGGTGTCCTGCATGGCGAGCATGAGGGCCGGATGATCGGCGATCTCCAGGAAGATGTCGATATCGCGGGCGGCGGCCTCGGCGATGGCGAGGTCGAAGCGGACGCGGTTGCGCAGGTTCCAGTACCAGTATTCGGCGGCGGTCAGATCGGGGGTGATGGCTTCGCCGAGGGTCGCGCCGAGGCACGGGATCTCGGTGGGCGCGAAGACCGGGGAGTCCAGGGTGTCGCGCAGGGTGCTCTCGAGATCCTCGCGGAACTTGCTGACGAAGGAGGTGTGCGCCGGGTATTCGACGCGGATCTCCTTGGCGAACTTGCCCTGTGCGGTGAGGGTCGCCACCAGCTCCGAGACGGCGGGGCGCTCACCGGAGATGGCGAGCACGTTCGCGGAATTGACCACGGCGAGCTCGGCCCAGCCGGAATTGCGGGCCAGCAGCGCCTCGCATTCATCGCGATTGACCCCGACCACGGCCATGGCCCACTGGCCGTTCCACTCGTGTTCGCGTTCGAGTGAGCCGACCAGGTTGGCGCGCAGCGTGACCACGCGGACGCCGTCGGCGAGCGAGATGATGCCCGAGACCACGGCGGCGGCGATCTCACCCTGTGAGTGCCCGACGGTGACATGCGGTTCCACCCCGGCGGCGCGCCAGATGGCGGCCAGGCCCAGCATCTGCATGAACAGTGCGGGCTGAACCATTTCGACGCCGTAGTCGGCACCGGACTCGTCGAGCAGGTAGGTCAGCGGCGAAATACCGTGCTGCGCTTGGAAGATCGCGTCGCATTCGTCGACGGTGGCGCGGAAGACCGGTGAATGCGCGTAGTAGAGCACGCCCATACCGGGCCGCTGAGAGCCCTGACCGGGGAAGACGTAGGCGATGCGGCGTGCGCTCGCGGCGCGGTTACCGGCCGTCACGGCCGGATGCGGCTTCCCGGCGACGAACGCGTGCAGCGCCTCGATCAGCCTGTCACGGTCGGTGACGGCGATGAGCGCCCGGTACCGCCGGGCCGCGCGGGTGCGGAAGAGCATGTCCGCCACCGCATCCGGGGTGACCGACGGCCGCTCCTCCAGGTAGGCGACCAGGGCGGCGGCCTCACGTCCGAGCGCGTCGGCGGTTTCGGCGGACAGCAGGATCGGGGTGCTGCCGTCCGGAAGGCGGTAGTCAGGCATGGGTTTCCTCTTCCAGGACGGGCATGGCGAGCACGGCGTGCGCATTGGTGCCGCTGACGCCGAAGGACGACACCGCGCCGTAGCGAACGCCGTCGCGCGGTTCCCAGTCGGTGAGTTTCGCTGCCAGGCGCAGGTTTCCGGCCTCCCAGTCGAAGCGGGAGTTGGGGCTGTCCGCGTGCCGGGTGGGGGCGATCTGCCCGTGCAGGCCGCTGAGCAGCACCTTGATCAGGCCGAGCAGCCCCGCGGCGGCTTGCGCGTGGCCGAGATTGGATTTCACCGAGCCGAGCAGCGGACTGCTGCCATCGGCCCGGGGTGTGCCGTAAACCTGTTGCAGCGCGGTCAATTCCAGTGGATCGCCGACGGCGGTGCCGGTGCCGTGGCCCTCGATCATGTCGATCAGGTTCGGATCGATTCCGGCGGCGGCCACGGTCGCGCGAACCAGACGTTCCTGTGCGGCGGAGCTGGGCACCGCGATGGGCGCGCCCCTACCGTTGTGGTTGATGCGCGAGCCGAGCAGGCGGCCGTAGACGCGGTGCCCGAGTTCACGTGCCCGCGATTCGCGTTCCAGCACAACGACTCCGACGCCTTCGCCCCAGAGCGTGCCGAGGGCGTTGTCGGAGTACGGCTTGCACTGGCCGTCGGCGGCGAGCGCGTTGTTCTTGGAGAATTCGAAGAACGCGCCGGGTGAGCCCATGATGCAGGCCGCACCCGCGAGCGCCCATTCGCATTCGCCGTTGCGAATCGCGTTGGCGGCCAAGTGAACTGCGGCAAGCGATGATGCGCAGGCCACATCCACGACCACGGAGGGTCCGCCCAGGCCCAGCACATTGGAGATGCGCCCGGCGACCGCGCCCATGGCGGCTCCGCCCGCGCGATATCCGGTGAAGTCGTTGACTTCCGCGCCGTGCGGGCCGTATTCGGTGTTGGAAGCGCCCATGTAGCAACCGATGTCGTCGCCGTCGCCGAGTGCGGCGGGGTTGATGCCCGCGTTCTCCAGCGCGCGCCACGCCACTCGCAGCGCCACCCGCTGTTGCGGGTCCATGGCGACCGCTTCGCGCGGGGTGATGCCGAAGAACATGGAATCGAAATCGGCTGCGGTATCGAGGAATCCGCCCGCGTCGCGGACTTCGCCCCAGCCTTCGGTCTCGGCGAGCGCGAACAGCTTCTCCAGCGGCCAGCCGCGATCACGCGGGAAGGGTCCGATCAGATCGCGCGATTCGGCCAGCGCTTCCCAGTACTGGGCCAGCGTCTCGATACCGCCGGGCGCTTCGATCGCCATCCCGGTGATGACGATCGGATCCTCCGCACCGCCCGTCATGCCGGTTCCCGCCGCGCCATTGTCCGCCGTTCCATTGTCCGAGCCGATCGGATCGCCGCCGTTGCTCATCGGGCTACCGCCGTCCGGATCGGTTCCGCCGCGAGGGTTTCCGCGATGGCGGTGACATGGTCGTGCAGGTAGAAGTGCCCGCCGTCGAACATGCTCACCTGGAGTTCGTGCGGGGTGTGCGACTGCCAGCCGTACAGATCGCCGATGGAGACGAATTCGTCCTCGCTGCCGCCCATGACGTGCAGCGGGGTGTTCAGCTGGACATCCTGGGCGCAGACGTAGGCGTCGAAGGCGGCGTAGTCGGCCTTGAGCGCGGGCAGCGCCATGCGCATGAGGTCACGGTTGCCCAGCACGTCGGCACCGGTGCCCTGTAGCCCGCCGACGTGGTCCAGCAGTTCCTCATCCCCGGTGGGATGGTTGGGCATATCGACGACTCGATACGGTGCGACCGCGCCGGATACGGCGAGCAGGCGCACCGGAATGCCCTCGCTCTCGGCCAGCTTGGCGAATTCGAAGGCGACGACCGAACCCATGCTGTGGCCGAAGACGGTGATCGGCTCCCCGTTATTGCTCGGGGAGCGCACGAATTCGGCGAACGCGCCCGCGGCGATATCGGGCACGCTGGTCAGCGCGGCCTCGCGGGCCCGGTCCTGGCGGCCCGGGTACTGGAAGATCGAGACGTCGAAGTGTTCGCTCAGCGCCTTGGAGAACGGGCGGTAGGTGGACGCGCCGCCGCCCGCGTGCGGGCAGATGACCAGTGGCGCGCTGCCCGCCGTGCGCGGGCGATGGAATTTGCGGATCCAGCCGAGGGTATTGCTCATAGTCCTTGCTCCTGTTTCTCCGCGCGCGGATGTCCGGCGCTCACTGCCACATCCGGCGCATCACCAGCAGGCCGTGGTCTTCGTCGCCGATGACCGCTGCATCGTCGATCCGGGTGTCCGGGGCGGCGGCGATGGCGCGCAGGGTGTCGTGGAAGGCGGCCTCGATGATCTCGGCCTCGGTGTCGTCGAAGGAGTCCTCCGCGTAGAAGACCACCGCCCGCACGCCGTCGCCGGGCAGCAGTTCATTGGCCGGGAAGATCATGACCAGCAGGGCGTTATCGGTCGCGCCGCCGCCCTCGAAGGTCACCAGTTCCAGGTTCGCCTGTGCCAGCAGGCTTTCCAGTTCGGCCCGGCCGGGCGGGTAGGACTGGAAGACGAACATGGAGTCGAACAGTTTGCGCACACCGGTGGCCCGGATGGCCGAGGTGAGGCGGTACTGGTGGAATTCCATGAGTTCGACACGGCGGCGCTGGATTTCGGCCAGCTGTTCGCGCCAGGTGGAATCGCCGCGCAGGCCGACCGCGACCGGAATGGTGTTGGCGAAGCAGCCGACCGCATTGTCGACCTCGTCCAGGTCGGCGGGGCGTCCGGAGACGACCTCACCGAATACCGCTGTCTCCGAACCGGTTACGTAGCGCAGCACATTCGCCCAGGCGAGCTGGCAGATGACGCTGAAGGTGGTGCCGAGTTCGGTGGCCAGCTCGGTGAGCCGGTCCACCACCTGCGCGTCGATCTCGGCGGAGCGGCCGGTGGGCACGCCGCCGCCCTCGGGCACCCGGTTGGGTGCGACCAGGCAGGGTTGCACGCCGTCCAGATAGCCGGACCAGGCGGCCTCGGTCGCCTCCTCCCGATCCTGGGTCAGGGCCAGGAATTCGGCGAAGGTGTCCGGGTTGCCGAGCGGTGCGGCGGTGCCGTCGCTGAGGTAGGCGGCGAAAATCTCCTGCGGCAGCAGCTGACCGGACCAGCCGTCGGTGAGCAGGTGATGCGAGGTGAGCACCAGCATGTGCACCGCCTCGGGCAGGTGCACGACGGTGACGCGGGTGAGCGGGCCGCGCGAGAGATCGAACTGTTCGCCCTGATCGGCGAGCAGGAAATCGCGCAGTCGCTCATCGGAATCGGTCCGGCCCGCGAAGTCGACCTCGCGCACCGGGAAGTCCATATGCTCGTTGACCAGTGCGTACGGCTGGCCGGCGTGCGAGACCGAAATCGCAACGCGCAGATTGGGATAGCGGTTCAGGACGGTGTCCAGCGCGGCGGTCAGGCGTGGCAGTTCCAGGTCGCCGCGCACGGCGATCATGGTCTGCACATTGTAGAAATCCTTACCGCCGGAACCGAGTGCGGTGAAGTACAGCCCGGCCTGCATGGGCGCGAGCGGATGCACATCGGCGAACGCGCCGTACAGGGTCTGCCAGCGGTCCAGGTCCAGCTGGGTGACGCCGCGCGCCAGCACATCGCTGGGGGTGGGCTGGCGAACCGGGTTGTCGCGCACCGTCTTCGACAGATCGCGCAGTGCGCCGGTCCACAGGTCGGCGAGTTCGTGCACATCGGCGTCGGTGAGCACGCCCGCCGGGAAGCGGAAGGAGGCGCGCAGACCGGTGCGGTCGCCGTCGGCGATGCTCACGGTGTTGACATCCAGTACGGCCGGGACCGGCATGGCCGGGTCGGCGTGGCCGCCCAGATAGCCGAATTCCGGTGCGGCATCCCAAGGTTCGACGGTGTCGGCGTTATCGGCGACGGTGAATCGGCCCATGTAGTTGAAGCTGATCTGCGGGGCCGCGTGAACTTCCAGCTCGGCCTTGGCGGCGGGGTTCAGCCAGCGCAGCAGACCCCAGCCGATACCGGAGTCCGGCACCGCGAGCAGCTGTTCCTTGACCGCCTTGACCGCGTCCACGATATCGGCCTCGCCGCCGCGCAGCACGTTCAGCGCGACCGGGTAGGCGCTGGTGAACCAGCCCACGGTATTGGCCAGATCGGCTCCGGCGAAAAGGGTTTCGACGCGACCGTGCCGCTCCATGGTGAGCGCGACGGTATCGGCGTCATTGTCGTGCGAACGCCGGAACCGGTGTACCGCCACGGCCAGCGCGGCGACCTGGATATCCAGGAAGTCGCAGCCGAACACCTGCGCGCCGAGCGTGCTCAGCAGCTGGGTGTCATCGGCGTCGAGCTCGGCGGTGACCTCGTGCAGGGTGGCGACGGTGTCCACGACCGGATCGACGCGACGCGTGCCGAGCAGCGGATCGGCCGCCGCGGCGACCTCCTGCCAGCGCGGCAATTCCGCTGCCAGAGCATCACTTTGGGCGTAGTGCACCAGGTTGCTGTTCCAGGTGTGCACCGAGGTGCCGGTCTCCGGCTCCAGCGCGCCGTCCTGCCACAAGCCACGCAGATCGTCGTGCAGGATGCGCCAGGAGACGCCGTCCACCACCAGGTGGTGGATCACCAGCAGCAGGCGGCCGGTGGCGGAATCGGGCGTACGCGCCCACACCGCACCGACCATCCGACCGGCGGCCGGATCGAGTGCGGCTCCGACCTCGTGCAGATGCGCCTGAAGCACCTCGCCCGCACTGAGTTCCCAATCGTCGCCATCGATCACGACCTCGATCAGCTCGACGGGCGGGTACGCCTCGCCGACCGCCGGGACGTAGTAGGCGAGAGCGCCTTCCGTGGTCTCCGAGCCGAGGCGGGCGCGGAGCAGCGGATGGCGATCGAGCAATGCGGCGATGGTGGCCGTGAGCTGTTCCGCGGTCGCTCCCGCCGGAGTCACCACGGCGGTGGCCTGGCTGTATCCGGTGTATTCGCCGACCTTTTCGACGAGCATGGCGGCGATCGGGTTGAGCGGGATCCAGCCGGTGTCCGCGCCCGCGCCGATGAGCGCGGGCGCTCCGGTGTCGAGGATCGGGGTGGTCGCGGCGGCGATGGCGGCGATGGTGCGGGCGTCGAACAGGGCGCTGGTGGTGATGGCCAGGCCGCGCTTCTTCAGGGCCGAGGCCATGCGGATGGCGGTGATGGAATCGCCGCCCAGGGCCAGGAAGTCGTCATCGGCGGCCAGGGCGAGATCGTCGCCGAGGTTGAGCACCTGGCGGACCGCTTCGGCGACAAGGGTTTCCGGGCCGTCGCCGAGTTCGCGGCCGTGACCGCTGCTGCCGCCGAGATCCGGTTCGGGCAGGGCGCGCCGGTCCAGCTTGCCGTTGGCGGTGAGCGGGAGCGCGGCCATGCGCACCAGGGCCGACGGAATCATGTACTCGGGCAGGCGTTCCGAGAGGTAGGCACGAATCGCACCCGCCACGGCGGTCTCGGAATCGGTGGCGTACACCGAATCCGGTTCCGCCACGTAGTAGGCGACCAGCACCGAGTCATTGCCGCGCGGCAGTGCGATGGCGGCGGCCGAGCCGATACCCGGCATGCGGCGCAATGTGGTGCCGATCTCGCCGAGTTCGATGCGGTGGCCGCGAATCTTGACCTGATCGTCCACGCGGCCCAGGTATTCCAGGCGGCCACGGGAATTCCAGCGCACGATATCGCCGGTGCGGTACATCCGCGCCCCGGGCTCTCCGGCGAACGGGCAGGCCATGAAGGTGGCGGCGCTCAGACCGGGCCGCCGGTGGTAGCCCTGGGCCAGCTGTACGCCGCCCAGGTACAGCTCACCGGTGACGCCCGGGGGCACCTGCCGCAGCTGCTCGTCGAGAACGTACACCGATGAATTGGATTCGGGGCGGCCGATGAGCGCGGAACGGATCTCATCGCTGCCCTGGGTTCCCGCGAAATCCTCGTGGGTGAGGTCCATGGCGGCCTCGGTCGGGCCGTACAGGCCCAGCACGGTGCCGCCGAACACCCGGCCGGCCTCTTCCACCAGCGCGGGCGGCACGGATTCGCCGCCGAGGTAGACGTAGCGCATGGACTGCAAGCGCTTCGGGTCCGGGCCCGCGTCGAGGAAGGCGCGGGTCACGCTTGGCACCAGGGACAGCTGAGTCACGCGGTGCCGCTCGATGATTCCGGCGAGCGCCTCCACATCCGCCTGCCACCATTCCGGATGCGGGAGCACGGTTGCCGAGCCGGTGCCGAGCGCGTTCACCAGTTCGAACACCGATACGTCGAATCCGATCGGCGCCTTCTGCAGAATGCGCTCCTGCCCGAAGCCGAGGTAGTCGCGCATCCACTGCACATGGTTCGCGATGGCGCGGTGATGGATGACCACGCCCTTCGGACGGCCGGTGGTGCCCGAGGTGTACAGCAGATACGCGGCGTCCAGCGGGTGGACGGGCCGGGCCAGTTCCTCGGCACGGACCGGTGAGCCGTCGGTGGCGGCCAGCTCGGCGCGGACATCCGGGGCGGCCAGGTCCAGGAGCGGCAGACCAGTCTCCGTCATTCCGGCGCGCTCTCGGCCGGAATCCACACCGGTGGAGGATGATTCGAGGCCGTGGATCCCGGCCAGATACACGCCCGGATGACGGGGGGAATCAGCGCCAACCGTATTGATCAGCAGGGACAGCTCCGCATCGCCGAGCATGTATTCGATGCGGTCGAGCGGGTAGCTCGGGTCGGCGGGGACGTAGACCGCGCCCGTGCGCAGGACGGCGGCGAAGACGACGGGGAGCCATTCGCTGCGTTCGGCGTAGACGCCGACGCGGTCGCCGTTGCGGACACCGCGATCGCGCAGCATGCGGGTGAGTCCGTTGACGCGCGAATCGAATTCGGCGTAGTCGAGTTCGGTGTCCTCGAAGATCACCGCGACTCGCTCGGGATGCTCCTGCGCGGAGGTCCGGATCATGGCGTCGATGGTGTCGGGGGTGATGGCGGGGCGGTCACCGTGCGACCAGTCGTCCAGGCGGGCGCGATCGGAGGCGGAGAGGGTTTCCAGCGCGGTCAGGGTCGCGCCGGGGGTGGCGGCGGCGAGCACCTGTTCGATGTACTCGTGCAGGCGCTCGATGGTGCCGTGGTCGAAAAGGTCGGTGCGGTAGGTGATCTGGACGTCGGTGCGATCGGCGTGCATGAAGGTCTCGACCACCAGCGGCAGCAGTGCGCCGCCATTGTCGATCAGTTCCCAGCTGGTGACCGCGCCCGGCAGTTGCGGGCCGTCGATCTTCTGGTGCAGGAACAGCACCATGGTGTCGAACAGTTTGGAACCGATATGTCCGGTGGCGCTATTGGCCGCCCGGATGATGCCCTCCTGCGGAAAATGCTTGTGCCGGAAGGCTTCGGTGGTGGTGGCGCGCACCTGGTTCACCAGTTCGGCGAAGGTGTGCGCGCCCGCGCCGGTGAAGCGCAGCGGAATCATATTGGACAGGTTCCCGATCAGCAGTTCCTGACCGGACTCCTCGCGATTGGCGACGGTGGTGCCGACCACGATGTCGCGCTGGCCGGTGGTCTGGCGCAGCGCCAGATAGTAGGCGGCCAGGAAGACCGAGAAGGGGGTGCTGCGCAGATCGGCGGCGAGCCTGCGCAGGTTGGCGTCCGCCTGCGCGCCCAGCAGACGGTCGAAGCGGTCACCGCGTTCGGTGACGGCGACCGGGCGGCGATCGTACGGCAGCTGAAGTTCGGGTACTTCACCGTCGAATTGGCTTGCCCAGAACTCCATTTCGGCGGAGTGGTCGCCGTCGCGGTAGCGGTCCTGCTCCCATTCGGCGAAGTCGGCGACCTGGAGTCGCAGCGGTTCCACCGTGATGTCACCGGTGCGCGCCTGCCGATAGAAGTTCTCGATATCGGGCGAGAGCGCGGGCAGGGTCATACCGTCCCAGGCGATGTGCTGGATGACCAGCAGCGCCACCAGGCGATCGGGGCGGGTGCGGGCGAAGGTCACGCGCAGGGAGGATTCAGTGGACAGGTCGAAGGTCTCGTACGCGGCGGCCCGGGTCAGTTCGGCCAGTCGCCGGTCCGCCTCGGCGGGATCGGTTGCGGTGAGGTCGATCTCGGTGATGCGGGGCGGCAGGCCGTCGTGGATGAGCTGGTACGGGTCGCCGTGTTCGTCATTGTGGTAGGTGGTGCGCAGCACCTCGTGCTTGCGCACCAGGGCCAGGAAGGCGCGGTGCAGGGCCGGACCGTCCACCTCACCGTCGAAAGTCAGTGCCAGACAGAGGTTGTAGGCGGCGCTGTCGGGAGCGATCTGCTGATGCGCCCACACATTGCGCTGTCCGAAGGACAGGGGCGCGCGCGTCGGATCGCGGCGCACCGGTACCGCGGGGGCGGCGGCCAGGCCCGCGCTCGCGAGCCGGGCCGCCATTGCTGCCTGTAGGTCTTCCAGCGACTTCATCAGGTGAAACCAATCCTTGTTCTTTCGAGAAACCCTGCACCGCACCGGATTCCGGTACGCGACACCGATCAGTGCGCTATCGGATGGAACCGATCAGAGCGCGGCGACCGGTTCCGGATTCGGGATCTCGGCGAGCTCGAGCAGAATGCGGGACACCTGGTCCAGCCGGTCCGGGGTGGGCTCGGCGGCCAGCAGCGCGGCGCAGATGCCCCGCACGGTGCGGCCCTCGAGCACCGCGGTGACGCCGAAGCGTTCCACCGCCAGTAGGCCGCGCAGTTTCGCGGTGAGGGTGGTGGCGAGAATCGAATTGCCGCCGATATCGAAGAAATCGGTTGTCACGCCGAACTTCTCGATGCCGAGCACCATGGCGGCGATGTATTCGACGGCCGCCTCGAGCGCGGTCTCGGGGGCGAGGTAACTGTCGGCGACGGCATCGTCACCGGCGGCGACCATGCGGCGGATGGCGGCGCGATCCAGTTTGCCGTTGCCGGTCAACGGGATCGCGGGAACCAGTTCCAGGATTTCCGGAATCATGTGCGCGGGCAACAGTTCCCGGAGTCCGGCGGTGACGGACTCGATGGACGGGGCATGCTCCGGGGCGGCATGCTTACCGCCCGCGGTGAACGCGGCGATCGCGGCCAGGCGGCCCGAATCCGTCACCAGCGCAACGGCTTCGCCGATACCCGGCTGGGCAGCCAGCGCGGACTCGACCTCGCCGAGTTCGACGCGGAAACCGCGGATCTTCACCTGGTGGTCGGCGCGGCCCAGGAAGTCCAGGGTGCCGTCCGGCAGGTAGCGGGCCATATCGCCGGTGCGGTACCAGCGGATGCCGTCCACGGTGACGAAGCGGTCGGCGGTGCGCTCCGGATCGCCGCGGTAGCCGTCGGCCACGCTGACGCCGCCGATCCACAGCTCACCCGGGACGTGGTCGGGGCAGTCCTCGCCGCGCGAATTGACCACGCGGCAGCGGACATTCGCCATCGGCGTGCCGTAGGGGACATTCGCCCAGTCGGCCGGGTAGAGGTCGGTGACCTCGCAGATGGTGGAGTGGATGGCGGTCTCGGTGGTGCCGCCCAGGCCCGCGAAACGCACGCCCGGCACGACTTCCCGGAAGCGGTGGCCCTGCTGGGATTTCACCCGGTCGCCACCGGTGATGACCACGCGCACGGTGCGCAATTGCTCGGGTGCGGCGGTATCGAGCAGCATGGTGATCAGGCCGGGCGCGGCATTCACCACCGTCACACCGGTTTCCGCGATGAGCGCGGACCAGGCCACGGCATCGCGTTCGATGCTCGCCTCGACCGCGACCACCGCGCCGCCCAGGGAGAGCGGGGCGAAGATATCGAATACCGACAGGTCGAACTCCAGCGCGGACAGGCCGACGGTGTGATCGTCCGCGCCCAGGTCGAAGTGCGTGATGATGGCGTCGATGGTGTTGGCCGCCGCGCGGTGGCTCACCTCCACACCCTTGGGCTCACCGGTCGAACCGGATGTGAACAGCACGTACGCGATCGAATCGGCGTCCGCGACGTGCGCGGCTTCCACGCGCGGGCCCGCGACGGCGTCGGCGAGCAGCAGCGGGCTCACGTCGGCGGGCAGTTCGGCCGGGGTCTCCAGCAGGATCACCCGCGCGCCACCGCGCGCCAGAATGCGATCGCGGCGCGCCTGCGGCTGCGCGGTGCTGATCGGCAGGTACGTCGCACCCGCGGCGAGCACGCCGAGCACGGCCGGAATCTGCCTGTGCCCCTTGGGAATCATGACGGCGACGGTGTCACCGGGACACACCCCGGCCTCGGTCAGCGCGTGCGCGACGGCCAGTGCTTCACCGGCCAGCTCGCCGTAGGTGAGGGCACCGGTGCTCGCCGCGTCGTGCACACCCGCACCTGCCGAATCCCGCACGGCGAGCTCATCGGGAGAGCCGACGGCCTGTGCGTCCCAGCACAGGGCGGGGCGCTCGGGGTGGCGCTCGGCGAGGGTGAAGAAGGCTTCGTGCAGGGTGCGCGGGCCGCCGAGTTCGAGGTCGGTGGCATTGACGTGATCGCGGATATCGCGCTGCGCCTGCGGCAGGGCGATGGACAGATCCGCGGTCCAGTCCGCGTCGTCGGCCACCAAACCGTCCAGCAGGGAGCGGAATTCGGTGAACATGGCATCGGCCACGCCCTCGGGGAGGGCGTCGCGGCGCAGATCCCAGTTCACCAGCAGGCCGCCGTTGAGTTCCACGACCTGGGCGTCCAGATCGACCTGCGGGCCCTGGGAGATGATCCACACCGGCGCGCCGAAGACGCGCAGCACGCGGTCTGAGAAGAGTTCGCCCAGATCCAGGCCGGAGGTGAAGACCACCGACGGGGTGACCGGCGCACCGTGCAGGCGGCCCAGATCACGCAGGACGTCCAGGCCCTCGTACTCCGAATGCGCCGCGCAGGTGTGCAATTCGCGCTGTAGTCGCTTGGCGCGATCCACCATGGATTCGGCGCGGGTGGCGTCCACGTCCACCAGTACCGAATTGGTGAAGTCGCCGACCACGCGGTCGATATCGTCGTGCAGCGGTTCGCGGTTGAACAGCGGCACATTGAGCAGGAAGCGCTGCCGCGCCGACCAGCGGGCGATGGCCTCGGAGAAGACGGTGGCCAGTGCGACGGCGGGGGTCACGCCGTGGCCGTGCGCGTTCTTGTTCAGGCGCTGCCGGGCGGCCGGATCGAACCAGTGGTGCAGGCGCACACTGCGGCTCGGGTCGCGGCGCTCGGCCTCGGGCAGCACGGGCAGGGCCGGAATGCCGGGCAGCTCGCCCAGGCGGCTCGCCCACCAGTCGCGATCGGCCGAATTATCCGGGGCGGCCTGCTCTTTCGCGGCCAGGTAGGCGCGGAAGGTGTAATCCAGGGATTCGGTGAGGTCGGCGTCCGTCTCGTACAGGGTCGCCAGATCCTCCAGGATGCGGCGGTAGCTCTGCGCGTCGGCGGCGAGCATATCCACATCCACGTGCAGGCGGTGACCACCGCCGGACAGCAGCGACAGCGCGATATCGATGACCTGTCCGGCCTCGACATCCATGCGCTGATGACTCTTGGCCTGGCGCAGGCGTTCCAGCTCATCGGCCTCGGAATCGGCGCTCAGGGTGAGGGCTTCGAAGATCGGGCGCAGCGGTTCGGGCAGGGTCTGCTGGGTGCCGCTGTCGGTGAAGCGGGCGCGCAGCTGCTCGTGCCGGTGCACCAGGCGGGTCACGGCGCGGCGCAGGCGTTCGGGATCGAGTCCGTCACCGTCGAATTCGACGTACAGGTGGGCGGCGACGCCGCCGAGGGCCTGATCCTGGCGGCGGCCCATCCAGTAGGCGTGCTGCATGGTGGCCAGGGGGAATTCGCTGCCGGGGGCCGGGGCCTCGGCAGCGGCGGAGCCGTTCGCGGCGGGGGCCGTCGCGGATTCGGCAGCGGCCGAATCGGATTCGGCGGCGACCTGGCCCGCGCCGAGCAGCGAGGTCCACGCGGCGAGTGTCGGTTCCAGGGCGAGGGCGGAGCTGCGCACCTCATAGCCCTGCTTACGCCATTTGGCGGACAGGTGCATGAGCTTCATGGAGTGCATGCCCAGGCTGACGAGATCGTCGTCATCGCCGATCGATTCGGGGGCGACGTCCAGCGCAGCCGCCACGATTGCGCGAATCCCAGCCTTGTCGAGCATCGAACTCCTCATCCTGCGAATGTTCCGCCTCGGGCCTGACACCAAAGGTAGGCTTGCCTAACTTCATAGGGATGGTAGCCCATGGCCGCAGGCGCGGTGAAGGGGTGTGGTTTGGCTAACCTAAATAGCTGATTACGGGCCTCTGACAAGCGAATACGCCGATGGGACCCACCGGATCACTTCCGATGGGTCCCATTCACGACCCCGCACGAGCCCCTCAACCCCTGCGAATTCTTCGCCGCGGCACCAACCCTCGGTGCCGGGCGAACTCTTCAGTTATGCGGCTGCGCTCTCACTCCCGGACGAAACCCGACAGCACTTCGGCCCAGCGCTCGGCGCGCGCGTCGACCGCCAGGCCGTCGAGCACGGCGGTGTTCACATCGAATTGCGCGACCAGGGACGGGCGGCCGTCCCGGGGCACCACGGCGGTGGTGATGTCCACGCTGAAACGCAGCGGCAGATCCGGATGCGCGGCCACGCCGAATTCGCCGGTGAACTCCGCCAGCGGCGCGGGCGACCAAGGGCCGGTGCCGAATTGGAGTACGTCGAAACGGCCCAGGTGGTTGATGCGCAATTGGCCGCGCGCGGCGAAGGTGCGATCGGACAGGTCCGGGACGGGTGCGCCCGGGGTCCAGTCCGCGGCTGCGACCGGGACCAGGACGGTCTCCTCGACGGTGAACCAGCCGACGCGGCGGGAATCGTCATCGTCCGGGCGGCCGTGGGATTCGCGGGTGACCGCGATGCGGCCGCCCGCGTCCGCGATATCCGGGAAGGTGCCGGCGCAGGCCAGGATCAGGGCGTCTTCCAGTGGAACGCCCGCCGTGGTGCACTCCGCCAGTAGCTGTTCGGTGCGGTCCGCGCCCAACTCCACCACTCGCTGGGTGACCTTGCCCGCGCGATCGCGCGCCGGATCGGTGAGTTGACCCGCCAGCGGCGTGCCGAGGATATCGATACCGGAAGTCACCGTCGCGGAATCGGTTTCGCCGTAGGGCTCCTCGTTCAACGGCAGATCGCCCTGTTCGAGGCGGCGCAGGTCATCCACCAGGATCAGCCAGGAGACCACGTCCACGGCCAGATGATGGATGGACAGCAGTAGGCGGCGTTGCGGACCGGCCAGGATGGTGGCGGCCAGCATGCGGCCCGCTTCCGGATCGAGGCGAGCCACCGTCTCGGTGAGATACGTTGCGGGCGTAGCGGTTCCGTCGGCTTCGGTAAGCCACGCCGAGGTGGGGGCGAGTTCCTCGACCAGCAGGGCGGGGCCCGTCGCGGTGGTGATGAGGCGGGAACGCAAGGTCGGGTGCGCGGTGGCCAGCGCGGACAGGCGTTCGGCGACGGCCGCCGCGGTCGCATCGTCGGGCAGCGAAATCACTTGGGACTGCGCCAGATAGCGGTAGTCGCCGTTGGTGATGATCTCGTTCGCCAATGACGTCAGCGGGAGCACGGTACCGGCGGGCGTGACCTCCGCGGCCGTGCGATCCTCCCCCGCCGCCGTGAGTTCGTCCAGGCGCGCCGCGAGCTCGCGGAGATCACCGGCTGCCATCACATCCCGGGCAGCGACGCGGAAACCCGCACCGCGCAAACGGGATACGAGATCGATGACGCCGATGCTGTCGATACCGAGATCGACCAGGCTGTCGGTAATACCCGGGCCGGTGCCCGCCGCGCCCAGCGCGGAGACCACGCCGAGCAGGGTGCGCTCGGTATCGGTGCCGGGCTCGCTGCCGCCGGATCCGGCCACCTGTGCGGTGAGCAGGGCCGTCGCGGCGTGCACATCCAATTTGTCGTTGCTGTTCAACGGGATCTCGGGCACCGCGACGATGCGCGTGGGCACCAGGAAGCGGGGCAGGCGCTGTGCCAGGCCCGCGCGCAGCTGCGGCACCGGCACCGCGCTCACCACGAGTGCGCCGAGCCGGGTGCGGCCGGTATCGGTGTACGCCAGCACCGCCGCGTTCTCGACGCCGTCGAGTTCGCGCAGCACCACCGCGGCCTCATCGGGCTCCACCCGATAGCCGTTGATCTTGACCTGCTTATCGGCGCGGCCCTCGTAGATGACGGTGCCGTCGTCGGCGCGGCGCACCAGATCGCCGGTGCGATAACGCTTTCCGTTCGGGCCCGCCACGAAGGCGGCGAACGTGGTCGCGGGGCGATCCAGGTAGCCGAGCGCCAGCTGAGGGCCGGACAGATACAGCTCGCCCAGACCACCCGGCGGCACCGGGCGCAGCCGGTGATCGAGCACCTCGGCGGTCATCCGGTCGAAGGTGCGGCCGATGGTCGGCGAAATATGGTCGTGCACATCGGCCATCAGCGCTTCGACGGTCGCCTCGGTCGGACCGTAGAAATTGATGACCCGGGTATCGGGCAAGCCCTGCAACCGCTTCCAGGTGTCCGGGTTGATCGCCTCACCGCCGAGCGCGAGCACCGCCAGCGGGCAGTGCTCCACACCGTCCCGTTCGGTGAACAACCCGAAAGCGATGAGCCGCGGCAACATCGACGGCGAGGTGTCGAAAATATCGATCCCGTGCCGCGCGATGGCGGCGGCGATCTGCTCGGCGTCGGTGCGCGCCTGCTCCCCCAGCATCACCACGGTATGCCCGCTCAACAGCGCGACCGTCGGCTGCCACGCGGCATCGAACCCCGTCGACCAGCCGTGCCCGATGCGCAGTTGCCTGCCGAGCCGTTCGGCGGCGGGCGCGAAGATCCGCCGCTCATGATTGGCCCAGTGGCTCAGCAGCGCACCGTGCGGCACCACAACACCCTTCGGGCGACCGGTGGTGCCCGAGGTGAAGATGACATAGAACGGCACGGCCGAGTTCGCGACGGACAGCTCGCCGCGCGTGGCCTCGACCGGTGCGGTCGAATCGTTCAGCGCCGCACCGAGAAGACGCAGTTCACCGGTGCCGGTGGTGACGCCGTGCACGAAATCCACATCCTGCGCGCGGACCTGCACCAGCACATCCACCAGCGCCTCGTCACCGAGCACCAGGCGAGCGCCGGAAGTCTCCAGCAGATAGGCGAGCCGGTCGGCCGGAGTGCCCGGGTCGACATGAACGCAGATACCGCCCGCATGCGCAATGGCGAAGGGCGCGTGCAGAACTCGGCGATCGCGCGGCAGCACCACGGCCACCGAATCACCGGGGCGCACACCGCTCGCCTGTAGCGCGGCCGCGAGAGTCCGCACCGCCGAACCGAATTCAGCGAACGAGTGCTCGCCGTCGGCATCGATCACGGCGACCGCATCGGCGGAGCGGTCAGCGGCGGCGAGGAGCACATCGGAGACGAGCGCATGAGGCGAGATGGCCTCGAACGCGTCCCCATCTGCCGTTCCGGCGTGCTCCTGGCCCGAATCCACCGAATCCTGTTGGAGTACTTCCGGTGTGGATCCCGGCCAAAAGCGCGCCGGGATGACGGGGGAAGGATCCGCCGCGAGGTCGGGGGAAGTGTTTGCCTCGAGATTGGGGGAAGGCTGCGCTGCGGGATTGGAGGCGAGGGCGGCGGGTTCGTCGTCGAGGAGGAGGCTTACATCGGCGGCGGAATCGGCGTCGACCAGGCGCGCCACCACCGCGAGCATGCGGTGGGCGAGGCGGTCGGGGTGGAAGCGGGTGATCAGGTCGGGGCGGATTTCTACGCGAGTGATGAGTTCGCCGTTCTCGACGACCGGGACCACCGCGATTGGGTAGTGGCTGGGGGAATCTACTCGGCGGGGCTTCAAGCGAGCGCCGTGGCCCATGGGCATGTCGGCGGTTACCGCGCCCAGGGGGGTGTTCTCGAAGACCAGGAGGGTGTCGAAGAGTTGGCTGCCGCCGGTGTGGCGGGTGATTTCGGCGATGCCGAGGTATTCGTGGGCGCGGAGTTGCGCGACCTCACGTTGCAGGGCTACGCCGATGTCGGCGGGAGCGCGATCGTCGAGGCGGACTCGGACCGGGATGGTGGTGACGAGTGCGCCTACCAGGCGTTCGGCATTGGGGAGGGAGGCGTCGCGGCCGGAGGTGGTTTGGCCGAAGACCACGTCGTCGCGGCCGGTGAGGCCGGAAAGCACTCTGGCCCAGGCCATTTGCAGGACCGTGTTGAGGGTCAGGCCCCGGCTGCGCGCCCAGGCGGTGACGCGTTCGGTGTCGTCGCGGGTGAAGCGGGCTTCGCCGAGCACCGGGATATCGGCGGGGGCCGGGGCCGCGAGCATGGACATCGGGGCCAGGCCGTGCAGGGCGCGCTGCCACACCTCGATGGAGGCGGCGGTATCGCGGCTCGCCAGCCAGGCGGCGTGCTCGCGCAGCGGCGGGGCGGGCGGCAGGCTCGCGCCCGCACCGCTGTGCAGCGCGATGAGGTCCGCGAACAGCAGAGGGATGGACCAGCCGTCGATGATGATGTGGTGTGCGGTGCAGACCAATTCGTAGTCGTGCTCACCCACCCGCGCGGCGACCACGCGGAACAGCGGCCCGGCATCGAGGTCGATGCGGCGGCGGCCCTCATCCCAATACAGCTGGTGCGCAGCGGCTTCCGGATCGGCGGCGGAGCGCAGATCCAACTCACGCCAGCCGATGCGCCCGGCATCGGTGGTGACAAGTACCGGATGCGGCAGGCCGTCGGTCAGCACCGCGCCGCCCAGATGCGGGTAGCGGTCCAGCAATTGATCGAAAGCCGCACGCAGCGTTGACAGTTCGGCCAGGCCCTCGACCCGCACCGCGAAGGTGACCAGGTACGGATCGACCGCGCCCGAGGCGACGCTGACCGAATACAGGCCGCGCTGTAGCGGGGACAGCGCGACTACATCGAGAATCTGCACGGTCACCGGGCAGCGAGCTTTCCGGCGAGCGCGCTCAGGGCGGCGGCGTCGAGACCGGAGGCGGCCATCGGCGCGACTTCGGCCACCGGCTCGGGCTGCGCGGAGGCGCTTTCGGCGGTGAGGTTCTCGGCCATCTCGTACACGGCCGGGAACTCGAACACCTTCTGCACGTCGAGAATATGACCCTGCTCGGTCAGTACGGTGACGAAGCGCAGCGCGGCCACACTGTCACCGCCGAGCGCGAAGAAATTGTCCTCGCGGCCGACCTCGTCCTCGTCATCGAGGTCGAGGATCTCGCGCAGCGCGTCGGCGATGGCCCGCTCGGCATCGTTCTGCGGCGGACCACCCAGGCCGGAGATGGCCAGCGGGTCCAGATCGAGGGAATCGTCATCCGCCACGAACCAGGCGCTCGGCGGCACCTCCCCCGCATCCGTCGCGGTATCGGGTGCAGCCGACCAGGATTCGGCGGTGCGCGCCAGCAGGCGAGCGAACTCACCGGCCGAGTGGCGGCGGGACAATTCCTCGGCCAAATCGACGGTCACGGTCCAACCGGACGCGGTCTCGATCGCGTCCACGATCAAATCCACACCGTGCGGACGAGCCACCGCGCGAGCGATCTCACGAGCGACACCGTCACCGGTGGCGACCTCGAACACGCCCGCGCGCACCCCGGCCAGCACCTGGAACAGTCCACCCTGCGCCGCCGCACCCGGACCACGCAGCTGATGCGTCAGCCGCTCGATCCGAGTACCGGCATGCGCGTACGCCTCGACCAGCAGCCGCGAGGCCGCGCCGACCAGTTCGCGCGGCGCGCCGCCGCGCGGCGAATCCACCGGCAGCACTAGATAGTTGGCGAAATTGCCGAGCACATCCGCGCTGCCATCCGACCGCGCCGCCGACGCGATGCCGACGGGAATGCCGGTGCTCGCCCCGAGTTCACGCAGCGCCGCACCGATGAGCGCGGTCAACAGGGCAAGCGATGCCGCGCCCGGCTCACCACCGAGCGCCGCGACAGCTCCGGCACCGGTGACAGGCGCGTCCACGGCTGCAGGCTCGACACCGGCAACGGGTGCGGCGGTGGCCGATGCGGTGGACAGGTCCGGGGTCAGCGCGGCGACCGTGGCTGCCGGAATCTCCACCACGGCACGAGCGCTGCGGGGCAGGGCAGGGCGCTTGCCGGTCAGCAGGAGCTGTTCGGGGAGATTGGCGAGGCGTTCGGTCCAGAAGGTGAGTGAATCGTCCTTGGCGGTCAGGGCTTTCACCTGATCGGCGGTGAATTCGCGGTACTGGGCGGCGGCCGGGATCGGGCCGGACGCGAGCAGCTGCTGCGCCAGCAGGTCCAGGGTGCGGTCGTCCGCGGCGACCGGGTGCGCGGTGAGGGAGAGGACGGCGCGGTCGGGGAGGCGGTAGAGCCGGATGCGGACGGGGAATTCGGTTGCCAGGTTGAAGGCGTGACCGGCGTCGGTCAGCAGTGCGGGAGTCAGTGCGGCGTCGCCGATTTCGATGATGTCGGCGGCACCGGAGGGGGTGGACTCCACCCGCTGGTACGGGACCCGGCGGTCATCCGGGTAGACCGTGCGCAGGATCTCGTGCGCGGCAAGAACTTCGGCCGTGCGCGCCGCCACGCCGTCCGCGAGGGCGGCCGGAATCTCCAGTGCCAGGAACACATTCGCGGCGGTGATGCGGGCCAGTCGCTCCGGCAGCAGGGCGGCCTGCTGCGCCGGGGACAGCGGTACGCCGCGATCGGAACGGGCGGCGGGGGTTTCGAGCGTCATGGGGTGAAGTCCTTCCTGGCGACCGGCGGTCTAGCTACCGGAGATATTCGCGAACGCGGGCTCCAGTTTTTCGAGCACGTACGGCACCGACAGCGCGGTCGGCTGATTGATGGCATTGATGGCGACCACGTCGACGAAGGCGATACCGCCGCGCTTGACCGCGGGCAGATCGTTGTAGCCGGGCAGATCCTTGAACTTGGCTTCCAGGCTCGGCATCGCGCCGCAGACGAGCAGGTCCGAGGTGAGATCGCTCAGGCGTTCCGGGGACAGCGCCAGGCGGCCGCCGGACGGGGCCTCGCGAACGATGTTCTCCGGCATGGTCATACCCAGGCGAGTGAAGAGTTCGGCGGAACCGTCCTTCGGATCGGCCAGCACCATCAGCTGCGCGGGACCGGTCAGCATGCAGGTCAGGAAGGTCTTACCCTTCACGCCAGGATGCTTCACGCCGACCGCGTCGATCTTGCCGTCCACATCGGCGATGACCTTGGCGGCCTCGGTCTCCTTGCGCAGCACCTTGCCCAGCGTGGTCACCTGGTCCTGCCAGGAGTCGATCTGCGCGCTGGATAGCGAATCGATGGTCGGGGCGAGCTTGGACAGCTTGTCGTACATGGTGCGATCGGCCATGAAGGCCGGGGCCAGAATCAGATCCGGCTCCAGCGCGGCGATCTGCTCCACGTAATCACCGGTGGCCTCGATGCGCTTGGCCGAATCCGGGATCGCGGGCTCCCACGGCACCTTGGTGGTCGCGGTCAGCCCGGGCACCAGATAGCCGACCGGGGTCACCCCGAGTGCGAGCGCGGCATCGAACCACTGCGGGCCGAGGGTGACCACGCGCTTGGGGGTGCCGTCGATCTTGGTCTCGCCCATCACGTGCTTGACCGTCACCGAGCCCGCGCCGGAATCGCCGTCATCGGATCCGCAGGCGGCCACACCGGCCACCAAACCCAGTGCCAGCAGACCTATTCCGGCGCGACGCCACAGTCCTCGGGTGTTCACTCGTGTTGCTCCTTGTCTCGGGCGGTCGCCTCCAGCACCGCGGCCAAACCGTGTACCGCCGGGGTGTCGAACACCGCGCGCACATCGATCTCGAATCCGAACTCGGCGCGAATCCGCGCCACCAGCTGATTGGCCAGCAGCGAATGACCGCCGAGTTCGAAGAATGAGTCGTCCGCGCCGATGCGATCGGTGCCGAACAGCTGACCGAACAGCGCGGCCAGCCGAATCTCGGCCGCCGTCACCGGATCCCGGTACGGGCGGGCGGTCAGGCAGACCGGTTCTGGCAGGGCGCGGTGATCCAGTTTGCCGTGCTGGGTCAGCGGGATGGCGTCGATGAGCGCGTACGCGGTGGGCACCATGTACTCCGGCAGCGTCTTCGCCGCGTGCGCGCGCACCGAATCCAGTTCCAGCGCAGTTGATTCCGGAACCACGTAGGCGGCCAGCATGGGGCCGGTGACGGCATTGCCGACCACCGTGACCACGCAATCGCGGATCTCGGGATGGGTGGTGAGCGCGGCCTGCACCTCACCGGGTTCGATGCGGTAGCCGCGCACCTTCACCTGGTCATCGGCGCGGCCGGCGAATTCGATCGCGCCCGCGAGATTGCGGCGGGCCAGATCACCGGTGCGGTACAGGCGCGCGCCCGGGGTGAACGGGTCGGCGATGAAACGCTCCGCCGTGGCCGGGGTGCGGTTCAGGTAGCCGCGCGCCAATTGCGGTCCACCCAAATAGATTTCACCGATCACGCCCGGCGGCACCAGGCGCAGTTGGTCATCGAGCAGGTAGAGATCGACATTGCGGTTCGGATGGCCGATGGGCACGATGCGATTGCCCTGCGGGCCCTCCACCGGCATATGCGTGGCACTGACCACGGCCTCGGTCGGGCCGTAGTGATTGCGCAGTTCGGCATCGAGGGATTTGGTGAGGCGGTCCGCGATCTCGCCGGGCAGCGCCTCACCGCCGACGGGCACGAAACGCAGTGTGCGCCAATCGCTCACCTGTGGCAGGGACAGGAAGGTGCGCAGCAGCGATGGCACCATGTGCAGCACTGTCACGCCGTGGCGGGTCACCAGATCCGCGATATACGCCAGATCGGAGAAACCGCCGGGGCGCGGAATGATCAGCCGCGCACCGAGGGTCAGCGTGACGAACACGTCCAGCAGTGAGGCGTCGAAGCTCACCGACGATGATTGCAGCAGTCGATCGTCCGCGGTCATCCCCCACTGCGCTCGGAAGCCGATCAGATGATCGGCGATCGCGGCGTGCGCGACCGGAACACCCTTGGGACGGCCGGTGGAACCGGAGGTGTAGATGACGTAGGCCAGATTGCCCGGCCGCAGCGGCCGCAGTCGATCGGCGTCGCTCGGATCATGCTCGGCCGCATCGGAAGCCACCGATTCGGCAGCCTCCAACTCGACCTTGCCCAGCACCAGGCGCGGGCGGGCGTCGTCGATCAGATAGTCGATGCGCTCATCCGGATAGGCCGGATCGATCGGCAGATACGCCGCCCCGGACTTGAGCACCGCCAGCACCGCCACCACGAACTCCACCGAGTTCGACAGTCGCAGCGCCACCAGGTCCTCGGAGCCCAGGCCCTGACCGATCAACCAGTGCGCCAGGCGGTTCGCGCGGCGATTCAGCTCGCCATAGGTGATTTCCACGTCGGGCATGGCGCGGCGATCGGTCCGATCGCCGCCCGCACCACCGAACTCGGGAGCGGAACCACCGAGGGCACCTGCGGGCTCATCACCGGGAGCTACCAGCGCGATCGCCCCGGGGGCGGTCAGCACGCGCTCCTCGAACAGCGCCACCATGGTGGTCGGTTCCGCGGGAACCCGCTCCCCGCGCGAAAGCTCCAGCAGCCGAACCTGTTCGGCCGCACCGAGCAGTGCGAGCTCACCGGTGCGACGCTCCGGCGCGGTGGTGCCCTCGGCCAGCAGCCGAACGTAGTGCGACAGCAGCTGTTCGATCAGGTCACCCGAGAACCGGTCCGCCGGATACTCGGCCTCCAAATACGCGCCCAATTCATCACGAACCACGGTGAGCCGCAGCGGAACTCGCGGAGACGGGCTACCGATGTCCAAGCGTGCCGAAGTGACATCCGTCAATGCAGGACCGGCGGCTACCCGGCGCACGCCGAATCCCAGCCGAACCAGCTGATCGAGTCCGTCCCGATTCCCGCTGCGCTCGGGATTGACCGCCGCCACCACCTGATCGATCCCGATCGCGCGATGCTCATGCGCCCGATCCCAGGAATCCCGCACGGCGGCAGCGAATTCCGCGAACGTGCGCCGATCATCGATCGCGGCGCGCAACAGCACGGTGTTACCGAAGTAGCCGATGGGCGCACCCGGCAACTCCGGCAGCGATTCCCCAGCACGCGTGGTGACCGGCACCGACACCAGGAAATCGGGCGCGGCGGTATAGCGATGCACCAGCAGCTCGAACGCGGCGAGCAACACCGGCTCCGCCGACGTCCCCAGCTCCCGCGCGAATTCATCCACACCCGAAAGCAATTCGCCGGGCACCTCACGCACAACACGCACAGCGGCGGCAGCCTGCTGCGCCACCGGCGCGGTCCGGGCAGGCAGATCCAGGGGCTCGGGCAGCGGAGTCAGCTCCGCGCGCCAGAAGTCGATCCCGGCGGGGACGGCGCTCGCTCCCGACAGAGCCGACGCAGTGTTCTCCCCATGCACAACAGATGCAGCGCCATGCACAGCAGGTACAGCGCCCGCTTCCGGAATGTCCGGGGCAGAACCCTCCCCCGTCATCCCGGCATGTTTTTGGCCGGGATCCATCGCGGGAGACGGTTGTACTGAGGCGTGTGGATCCCGGCCAAAAGCGCGCCGGGATGACGAAGGGTCGGCGACGGGGTCGGGGTCTGCGACGGCCAGGTCTGTGTACTGGAGTGCGGGGCCTGCGGGGAGGGCGCCGTTGTAGGCGGCGGATAGGTCGCGGGAGAAGATGGTCCAGGATTCGTCGTCCCAGCAGAGGGCGTGGGCTACCAGGACGAAGGCGAATTCGGCTGCGCCGGTGCGGATCAGGGCGAAGCGGATGGGGGCGGCCTCGGCCGGGGTGAAGGGTTCGGCGAGGACGCGGCGGATCAGGACTTCGGCGCGGCGGGTGCGGCTGAGGGGGGAGAGCGCGGAGAGGTCTTCGTCCTGCCAGGTCGGATCGGCCTCGGCCAGGGCGGCCTGGAAGGGCTCGCCGTCGGGGCCGACGCCGTAGACCGTGCGCAGGATGTCGTGTCGTGCCAGCACTTCACCGACGGCGGCGCGCAGCAGCGCGGGGTCCAGATCTCCGGTCAGGCGGTAGGTGATGCCGACATTGAGGTCGGTGTTCCCCGGTTCGCGCTGCTGCAGGAACCAGGCGCGCCGCTGGCCCGGGGACAGGGGGCGGCGGATATCCGCCGCGGTCCCGTCGGCGACGGTCGACATGACACCGGACCTCATTCGGGCGAATCGGTGAGATAGCCACCGCGCGCGAAGAATTCACTGCCGTCGCGCTCGACGCCGTCGGCGGTGCGCACCTTGGTGATCACCACGGCGTGATTGCCGCCGCGCTGCGGATTCGGGCCGCACACCACCGCGCCGCCGCCCTCCTGCACGATGACCCGGCCCTGGGTGCCGCCGTAGCGGGCCTCGGAGATATGCGCGGCCAGGATCTCCACGCGCTCACCGCGGTAGTGCGAGAACGCGCGCGGGTACGGCTCGGACAGCGCGCGCACGAAACGCTCCAGATCGACCGCGTCCCAGGAGAAGTCGATGCGGCTGTCGCGATCCGAACGCTTGTGGAAATAGGTGCGCTCGGCCTTGTTCTGCGGCTTCCATTCGGCGGTGCCGCTGGTGAGCGCGGCGAGCGCCTCGTGCACCGCGCCCGGGATCAATTCCATTCCGGCCAGCACCAATTCGGTGCCGGTCGCGCCCTCGGGAATGGCCAGGCGGTGCTGGACCAGGATGTCGCCGGTGTCCAGCTGCTCGTCCATGCGGTGCACGGTGAGCCCGAATTCCTCACTGCCGCTGATCAGCGCCCACAGCACCGGCGAGAAGCCGGTGAACTTGGGCAGCAGCGAATCATGCAGGTTCAGCGTGCCGTACGGCGGCAGCTTGTACAGCTCCGGAGGCATCCAGGTGTACCAGCTGTTCACCACGATCACATCGGGTTCGGCGCGCTTGACCAGATCGATGGTCTCTTCGTCGGCGCGCTCGGTGAGGTGCACCGGGATGCCGTGCTCGCGGGCCAGCTCCTCGACCGAATCGTTCCAGATCGCCTTGTAGGACGACTCACTGGCGGGGTGGGTGACCGAGAGCACCACCTCGTGTTCCGAATCGATCAGGGCCGCAAGGGTTTTGCGGCCCCACGTCTGGAAGCCGAACGACACGATACGCATTGAACCGAACCTCATCTCCTCTAAAGTAAGGCTAGCCTAGCCTATCGACCGACCCGTGCGGGTGTGACCCTCGCGCCAACGGCCCGACCGGCAACTTCCTGGCCATCGACCGCCGGACGCAGTACGCGATCCGAAAGTTCGCCGAGGCAGCTGAGATTCGGGAAGCCCGGACCCTGCGTCAGCGCGGACATATTCGGCAGGTAGAGCTTGGCCTCGAGGTTCGCCACGGCCAGGTCGTAACCCATCGCCGCCTCGATGCGGGGCTGGGTCAGCGGACCGCCGACCGCCAGCTCCAGCAGATCCGTGGCATCACCATCGAACAGGTCCAGGAACCACAGCGGCTGACCGCCGGTCGCGTCCACCACCAGATCGAAGACATGCTGCTCATCCGGGCGCGGGGCATTGCGCAGCGTCAGCGTGACACCCTCACCGCTGTCCCGCACCCGCGTGACGCGGCCCTGCAGGTGATGAACCCGGTTGTCGCCCAACAGGCTTTCCTGCACGCGCACCGAGAACACCCCGCGATCGGTGCGGCGAATCACATCGCGGCGCTGCTCCAGACTCAACCCGGCCCACTTGCCCGGATCGCTGTACAGCGCGTTCTCGAAATAGCTCTCACCGCGGGTGTAGAGCGTGGCCATCGGCGAGATCACCGAGACCGTCAGCATTTCGTGGCAGACCAGCTCATCCAGCGCCGAACCCGCGGTCTCACCGCCGCCGATCACCGCCACCCGCGAGGACACCGGCAGTGCGCGCCGCCCGGCCAGCTCCCAGAAGTCCGAGATGCTCAGCACTTTCGGATGATCGGCCAGGGCGCGCGAACTGCGGCCGGGACCGGTGATCATCAGCTCATCGGCGTCCAACTGGGTGACCACGCCGTCGGCGTCGGTGACCGATACCAGCCAGCCATCCGCCGCCGGGGCGATGGAATGCACGCGCCCCTGCACCAATTCGAGGTCGATGCGATGCCCGACCCACTGCAGGTACTTGGCCCACACGTGATGCTGCGGACTGGGCCGCCCGCGATCGATCCATTCGGCGTACCCGCCCTGATCCACCAGGAACGCGGTCCAGCTGAAATCGTGCATGGCCTCGTTGATCTCGCGATTGCGGCCGCGCGCCCAGGTGGTGTGGTACGGGAAGCCCACATCCTTCTCGGGGCTGGTACCGAGCCGGTGCCGGCCGTCGGTCCAGCCACCGCTGGGCAGCCAGTTCCCGCCCACCGCGTGCGGCTCGACCACCACGACACGCGGGGCGGGCAGGCCGAGTTTGCGCAGCACATGCGATTTCGTGGCCACCGCAAGGGCTTTGGGCCCCGCACCTACAACCAGCAGAGTCTTCACCGGGTTCACACTCACTTCCTCTCGCGAACGACTGGCGATCGCGTCACAGCAACCGGGTCCCCTCCCATGTTTGCATAGGCTTACCTTATATTGCTTGGGTACCGTCTGGGCACCGCCCGCGGCTCACCGAAGTGAACGATTGGATGAATACATGATCAGCACCACCCGAAAGAAGCTGGGAGCAGCGGTTTTCGCGGCCGCCGCCGTTATCGCCGGGTTCAACGTGGCGACTGTCGCACCGGCTCAGGCCGCCCCCATCGTCTCCCCGGTTCGCACCGCGCAGCCGGGCCTGGGCGACCTGAACTCCAAGCTGCGACTGGCCCTGAACCCGGGCGCGGACCGCTCGGCGCGCGCCAACGAGCTCGAGGCCGGCGCGGCCGGTCTGCCGCTGCTCGATCAGGTCGGCAGCGTCATCAACACCGTCCCGAGCCTGCGCTGGACCGTGGCCGGTCCGGTCGGCCAGAACGGTGACACCGTCACCGCCAACCTCCAGGTCACCGTCGACGGCTACGGCACCTTCCCGAACATCGAAATGGCGTGGCGCGAGATCGACGGCACCTGGAAGCTCACCCGCGAGTCGGAGTGCTCCGTGGCGTACTACGCCGGACAGTCCTGCAACCTGTAATCGGTTACACGGCAGGTGAAAACCCCGGGCATTCTCTGGAATGCCCGGGGTTTTCCCATCTCCCGACCCGGCAGTCGTGAGATGCGTTAGACCGGAACCGCTTCCAGACGCCAGCCGGTCGCCCGGGTGCGCTCATTCCAGAAGGCGGCATAGCGGCCGTCCAGGGCCAGCAGTTCGGCGTGCGTACCGCGCTCGACAATGCGGCCCGCCTCCATGAACAGGATCTGATCCGCGTGCGCGATGGTGGCAAGGCGATGCGCCACCACGATGACCGTGCGGTCCCGGGTGAGCTCGTGCACGCCGCGCACCACCACGGCCTCGCTCTGCGGATCCAGCGCGCTGGTGGCCTCGTCGAGCAGCACGACCGGTGCATCCTTCAACAGTGCGCGGGCGATCGAAACACGCTGGCGCTCACCGCCGGACAGGGATGCGCCGCCCTCACCGACCGGACTGTCCCAGCCCGCGGGCAGGCGTTCGGCGATCTCGTCAACGCGCGCCGCACGCGCGGCCTCGCGCACCTGATCATCGGTGGCGTCCGGGCGTCCGGCCCGAATGTTCTCCAGCACCGAACGATTGAACAGATACACGTTCTGGAACACCAGGGAGATGCGGCTCAGCAGCGACGGCTGATCGCGAACATCATTGCCGCTCACCAGGACCCGGCCCGAATCCACATCGTGGAAACGCGCGGCCAGGCGCAGCACCGTCGACTTGCCCGCACCGCTGGGGCCGACGATCGCGGTGGTGGTGCCGGGCTCGACGGTGAACGACACCTCCGAGAGCACCTGCGCACCGGTGCGGTAGCCGAAGCTCACATTGTCGAACACCACGCTCGGCGCACCCGGCTCCGGATCGGAATCCGCCTGCGGCAATGCGGGTTCGGCCAGCAGCGTGGTCACCCGCTCGGCCGCCGACGCCGCCGAACGCAGGGCGGTGCCCAGCTGTGCGGCCTGATTCAGCGGTTCGATGAAACGGGCGCTCACCGCGATCAACGCGATGGCGGCCGCGGCGGAGATACTGCCGCCGGTCACCTGGCCCACGACCAGGTACACCAGCACCAGGAACACCGCCTGTACGCACAGCGCGAACACGATCAGACCCGGCACACTCGCGAACAGCAGTCCCGACGCGGCCTTGCGCTGGCGCGCCAGCGCCGCGTTCAACGCCTTGTTGCCCGCACCCACCGCGCCGAAGGAACGCAGCACCGGCTGCGCCTGCGCGAATTCCAGCACCCGCGCGTTCGCCTCCGACGACGCCTCGTGCAACTGCTCATCCGAGGCGGTGTACGAGCGATTCGCCCACAGATTCACCAGATACAGCACCGGCGCGGCCAGCAGCATGGCCAGCGAGATCCGCCAATCCACGAACAGCATGCCGATCGCCACACCCAGCGGCACGATCACACCGGTCAGCATTTTCGCCAGCAGATACGCGATCAGGCCCTGCACCTCGCGCACGTTCTCCACCACCAGGCGGGACAGCGCACCAGCGTGCTGGGTCTCGAACCAGCCCAGCGGCAACGAATTCAGGTGATCGCCCAGCTTGGTCTGCAAACCCTGCTGCATGCCGACGCCGATGCGCAGGCCGAGCACCGCCTGGACGAAACCGAAGCCGATCACACCGGCGACCGCGACGGCCAGGCCGATGGTCCAGCGCCAGGCGCTACCGGTATTTCCGTCGAACAGCGCCTCGAGCACCGGCACCAGCAGCACGTACGCGGCGGCCTGGGACAGCGCCTGCGCGGTGATGGCGGCCAGCAATCTCGGTGTCAGCGAGGCGAACTCGCGCGGCACCAATGCGAAGACATTGCGAATCATCGTGTTCCCTCCAGCACCACGTCCAGCGCCGCCTCGTTGATCTCCCACAGCCGCTGATAGAGGCCGTTCGCCGCGCGCAGACTCTCGTGATCGCCCTGCTCGACCAGAACGCCGTTCTCCAGCACCAGGATTCGATTCACACCCGTGATTGTGTGCAGACGATGCGCGATCACCAGCACGGTGCGGCCCGCCACCAGGGCGGCCAGCGCGTCCTGCACCGCCGCCTCCGATTCCGGATCGGCGAAGGCGGTGGCCTCGTCCAGCACCAGCACCGGGGTGTCCGCGAGCAGTGCGCGGGCGATCGAAAGGCGTTGCGCCTCACCGCCCGACAGCGTGGCGTCGACGCCGATCTCGGAGTCGTAGCCGCGCGGCAGCGTGCTGATCCGATCGTGGATCTGCGCGGCGCGGGCCGCGCGCTCCAGCGCCGCGTCATCGGCGTCCGGGCGGGCCAGCAGCAGATTGTCACGGACGCTGCCGCGGATCAGGCGCACATCCTGGAAGACGAAACCGACGGTGCGATACAGCTCTTCGGTGGTGAACTCGCGAATATCGCGGCCGCCGATGGTGATTCGGCCTTCTTGCACGTCGTAGAAGCGCGGTAGCAGTTTGGCCAGCGTGGACTTGCCCGAACCGCTCGGGCCGACCAGCGCGGTCAGCGTGCCCGGCGCGAGCTCCAGATCGATACCGCGCAGCACCTGATGGTCGTCGCGGTAACCGAAACTCACGCCCTCGAAACGCACCAGCCCGGCGGGGGCCTCGATCTGCTCGCCGGAAGCATCCGCGCCGGAAGCCAATTCGGGGGTCTGCATCAATTCGTGCAGGCGCAGCGCCGCGTCACCCGCGGTGCGCAATGCCTGCGCGCCATAGCCCAGGCCCATGAGCGAACTGCCCAGACCGAGCCCGATCATCAAGAACGGCAGCACATCCAGCGGCTCCACCCAGCCCGCGCCCACCCCGGTCAGACCCGCCAGCACCACCAGCAGCATGACGAACACCGGTGAGACCACCGCGTCCGAGAGCGACTGCACCGAGACGATCGGCATCTTCAACTTGCGCAGGCTGTCGGTCTGATGATCGACCGCGTCCTGGAATACGCTGTGCGCCTTACCCGTCCGGCCGAACGCCCGCACCACCTGGATACCGTCCACGAATTCGACGGTCGCCTCCCGGGTGCGCTGTTCGGCGGCGTTGTAGACCAGCATGCGCTCGCGGCCGGGCTCATCGAGCATCTTCTTCATGCACAGCGCGTAGAGCACCAGCGGCAGCAGCAGCACCAGGGTGAGCCGGATGTCCACGGTGGCAAGGTAGATCAGCGTCACCAGCGGAATGGTCACCGAGCCGATGAAGTCCAGGCGGGCGTGCGCGACCAGATAGTGCAGCGCCTCCACATCGTCCTGGAGGTACTTCTTCACCTCGGCCGAGGTGCGATCGCCGAACCAGCCCAGCGGAACCCGGGTCAGCTTGTCCGCCAGCAGGCGGCGCAGGCTCAACTGATATCCGGCGTCCACCAGATGCGACCAGGTCAGCGCCACCGCCTGCAATACCGCCCGCGCCACCAGCACCAGCACCGCGATCAGCAGCAGCCGCCACACCCGATCGGTGTCGACCTGCGTGCGCAGCAGTTCGCGGCAGGCCTCGACGATCAGCAGGAACGGGACCACCGCGCAGACCGAGGCCACCGCCACGATCAGACTCGCCAGCGAGAGCGTGCCCGCGACCGGGGCCAGAATCTCCTTGCGTGCCTGCGCTTCCCGCTGTTTGCGTGCCTTGGCCTCGGTTTTCTCCAGTGCCCGCGCCGCCTTGTCCGGCGCGACCTCCACCGTCATCAGTTGCCCCTCACCCTTTGTTCGGTTGGCCCGATCCTCACACAAGAACCATCAGAAAGATAGGGTAGGCTAACTTTGCCGAGTGAATTACAGGTGCCTCCGGAATCGACCGGCGCACCCGCGCGTTGTCGCGAACATGACAACCTCTGTCGTAGACACCAGCACCGATCGTGGCACCCACGTAGCCGAACGCCTGCGGCGCGACACCGTCATCTGGCTGACCACCGTCGGGCCCACCGGCACCCCGCAACCCAATCCCGTCTGGTTCCAGTGGGACGGCAGCGAAATCCTGCTCTTCAGCGAGCCGGGGCAGGCCAAGATCCGCAATATCGAACGCAATCCGCGCGTGGCACTGCACCTCAACAGCACCGCCGACGGCGGGGACGTCGTCATTCTCACCGGCACCGCGCGCATCGACGACCGGCGGCCCGATGCGGACGAAATCGCCTCGTACACAGAGAAATACACCGCGGGACTGGTCGATATCGGTATGACCGCCGAAGCCTTTTACGACAAGTACAACGCCGTCGTGCGCATCACCCCGGACCGGCTGCGCGGCTTCTGATCCGGACGTGACGCCGTCCACACCCGCTGACCTGCGGCGGCGGGTGGCATCGGCGCGCCCGATAGGGTTCACCCGGTGAGACGCAGGCAGCAGCCGCCGCTACCCAAGCGGCACGGGTTGGACCCGGCGCGGCTGCGGCTGCCCGAGGACGGTGACTGGGCCACCATTCGCGATCATCTCGTCGAACGGCTCCCCCGCGTCGATCCGGCGCGCATCGACGCGCTGCTGCGCGAAGGCGGGATCGTCGATCTGGACGGGCCCATCGCGCCCGACGCCGCGTACGTGCCCGGCGGGGCGGTGTGGTTCCACCGCGATCTGCCCGATGAGACCGAGGTGCCGTTCCAGATCGGCATCGTGCATCGCGACGAGAACATCCTCGTCATCGACAAACCGCACTTCCTGTCGACCATTCCGCGCGGACAGCACATCCTGCAGACCGCGCTGGTGCGACTGCGGCGCGAACTCGAACTACCCGATCTGGTGCCCGCGCATCGACTCGACCGGGTCACCGCCGGACTCATCCTCTTCATCGTGAATCCGGCTGTGCGCGGGGCGTATCAGACCATGTTCCACAAACGGACCGTGCACAAGGAATACGAGGCCATCGCGCGCTTCGATCCCGAGCTCGAACTACCGCGGACGGTCATCAGCCGGATCATCAAGGAACGGCAGGTGCTGCGGGCATTCGAGGAGCCGGGCGAACCCAATGCCGAAACCCATATCGAACTGCTCGAACAGCGCGACGGGCTGGGGCGATACCGGCTGCGACCCAAGACCGGGCGCACGCATCAACTACGGCTGCACATGAACTCGCTCGGCATTCCGATCCTGGGTGACGACTTCTATCCCGAACTCACCGACAAACCGGTCGAAGACTTCACCCGGCCACTGCAATTGCTCGCCGCTGCGCTCGAATTCACGGACCCGATTTCCCGGCAGCCGCGCCGCTTCGAAACCGCCCGCACGCTGCAGGCTTGGCATGACCCCGAAGGCTGGGCAGCGGGCCCCGCGCCCGGCGGTGATCAGCTTTAACAACTTTTCGAGTGCATTCTAAGAATCCGTACGTACACTGGCCGGGATGTCTCAGAACGATAACGGTGCGATCGCCGTGCTCTCCCCGGCACCCGCGCCCCTCCGCCACCGCCTGCACGCCTACATAGACGTGGCAGTCGTCGTAGCCGTTCTGATCTGCACGAATCTGATAGCCCACTTCACCAACGCCCTGGCCAGCATTATCACGGTCCCGATTGCCGCGATTGTGCTGCTGGCGATGGTCCGCCGCCGCGGCCTGGGCTGGTCCGAACTGGGCCTGTCCCCGCGCCAATGGCGCAGCGGCACACTGTGGGCGGTCGCCGCCGTCGGCGTGGTCCTGCTCGCCGTGGCCATCGGAGCCCTGCTCCCGATTACCCGCCCGTTCTTCCTGGCGGACCGCTACGCCACCATCTCCGGCGCACTCATCGCATCGATGATCGTGATCCCACTGCAAACGGCCATCCCCGAAGAGCTGGCCTTCCGCGGCGTGCTGCACGGCACCCTCGACCGCGCCTACGGCGCACGCGGCGTATTCGCCGCGGGCTCAATGCTTTTCGGCCTCTGGCACGTGGCCTCATCCCTCGGCCTCACCAACGGCAACAAGGGCCTGTCCAGCTTCCTAGGCAACGGCATCCCCGGCCAGATAATCGGCATCGCCCTGGCCGTCCTCGCCACCGCCGCCGCCGGAGCCGTCTTCACCTGGCTCCGCCGCCGCAGCGGCAGCCTCCTGGCCCCCATAGCCCTGCACTGGTCCGTCAACGGCGCAGGCGCCTTGGCCGCCGCCCTCGTCTGGCATACGACACTCCGCTGACTCGCGGGACAAACCCGACAACATCAGCAGCTTTCTTTCGACACTATCGAACGTATGTTTGAATTCTCCCGCTGGTTTTCTGATGACACAGACGACTGCGGGGGTACGAATGGCTCGATTCACAGTCCCGGACGGCTGCAGGATGCAGGCCTATCGATTCGCCTTGGATCCGACTCCGAGACAAATACGAGCGCTTGAATCGCACTGCGGGGCGGCACGCTTCGCCTTCAATCACATGCTCGAGTTCGTGATCGCCGTCCGGGATCAACGTGCGGCCGAACGCTCCTATGACATCCCGGAGGATGAGCTGACACCCGCGCAAGGCTGGTCGCTGCCCGCCCTGCGCAAAGTATGGAACCAGCGCAAGGAAGTACATGCGCCCTGGTGGCGCGAGAACAGCAAAGAGGCTTACAACAGTGGGATCGACGCGCTGTCCCGAGCCCTGGAGTCCTGGTGGAAGTCGAAGTGTGGCAGCCGAGCCGGGGCCGCGATCGGTTTCCCCAACTACAAATCCAAGCACCGCTCACCACAATCGGTGCGGTTCACCACCGGCACCATTCGAGTGGAAGGCGATCGTCACCACATCACCCTCCCCATGCTCGGCCGGATTCACACATACGAGTCAACCCGAAAGCTTGTCCACCATCTCGACAGTGGAACAGCGCGAGTCCTGTCAGCCACAGTGCAGTTCGAAGGTGGCCGCTGGCTCTGCTCGCTGCACACCATCGTCGAAGTTCAAGAGCAGCCCACGACAACCCGGCGCAATGGGCATCCGGTCGTTGGCGTTGATCTGGGGATCAAGAATCTTCTGGTAGCGGCCACACCCGATGGAACCGAGGTGTTACGTGTCGCAGCACCGAAACCTTTGAACGCAGCGCTGCGCAGGCTGCACACCCTGCAACGACGAGCCGCTCGCCGACGTGGGCGATGGGATCCGGTCAACAAGTCGTCATGCCGACCATCGCGAAGATGGACTCGGAACCACAGACAACTGACGAAGGCCCATGCGCGAGTGCGGAATATCCGTCGGCACGAGCTGCATCGAGCGACTTCCACGTTGACCTCCAAGCACGATGTGATCGTGATCGAAGATTTGAATGTCGCTGGGATGTTCAGAAATCGAAAAGCCTGCTTGAAGGGTTTCAATCGCAGTGTCGGCGATGCCGCGCTCGGCGCGTTGCGAACACAGTTGAGCTACAAGGCGGAGCGACATCACATCACGCTGCGGATCGCCGACCGGTGGTTCCCATCCACTCAAATTTGCTCCGGATGCGGCGCGAGAACCAAGCTGCCGCTCAAAGAACGTGAATATCGCTGCGGGATATGCGGTCTGGTGATTGATCGAGACCTGAACGCGGCCGTCAACCTCGCGCGCCTCGGTGACGCCGCGTAGAACGCGGCGAGAAATGAGGACCGGTACCGGGAGTAGCCCGGCCGCCAGTAACAGGGCTGGAGATGGGCGCGGAGCCATCCGGAAGACCACCTCGCCGACCCGGCGAAAGGCAGGGGCGATGAAGCGCCTACCCCGCATAACCATTTCAGCGTGGTAGCTAAGACGGGGACTGCCACGGCGTAAGCAGTGGCTGCGTGAAACATGCTTTACAGCAGCATGTTTCACGCAACGGAACAGAGGAATGCGCCCCACACAACAGAAGGGGTGGGTCGGCCAACTTTGGGAACAGAGGATTTTCAGTTGGCCGACCCGGGACGGTTCGGTGTGGTCGGGCCAGCACCGAACCGGGATCAGGAGCCCAGGAAGCCCAGGGGGCCGGCGCCGCAGGTGGCGCTGCCGGTGAGGGTGGGCTGCAGGACGTTGACCTTGAGTTCCCAGACCGAGCCCTGGAGGGTGGAGAGGGTGTGGGTGCCCGCGCCCTTGGGGGTCCACTGGATGGTGGCCTTGCCATTGCTGGGGTTGATCGGGCTGCCGCCGATGACCAGGCCGTTGTCGTAGAACCAGACCTGGATCCAGTGGTCGTAGGTCGCGGTGACCTCGTAGGTGCAGGCCGCGTAGACATTGCGGGCGTTCACCGAGAGGCCGGTGGGGACGGCCGACGCGTAGGGGGCGGTCAGGGCCGCGGAACAGGCCACCGCGGCCAGTGCGGTGACGCCGAACCCGGCCCGCTGGGCGATGCGCTTGTTCACGGTCTTGGACATGTGGAAACTCCTCGGGTGCAGGCCGCATCGAGTGCGGTCCGGCGAACCATATCGGTTGTCCAGTTCGGGCGGTGGCGCTTTCCGGAAAAAACTGAAACGTGTTTCTGTCAGATGGGTATCGGCGCTGGACAGCGAGCCGGGCCCGCCTCCCGAAGGAGACGAGCCCGGCTGTGCTGAAGCCTGATTCGCGGCTAGCGCTTGGCGGAATCCGGTACCGGCTCCGCCCACTGGCGATTGTCGAACTCCGCCTGCGGATCGGCGTCACCACCGTGACCCGGCCACCAGGCCGCCTTGCCGATCAGCGCGGTCACCGACGGGGTGAAGAACATCGCCATCACGAACGCCGCGATGAAGATTCCGATCGAGATCGCATAGCCGAGCTGAATCAGCATGCTGTTGCCCGCCAACATCATCGACGCGAACGAACCCGCCAGAATCGCACCCGCCGCGACGATCGTCGGACCGGTATGCCGGATCGCCAGTGCTGCGGCGGTGTGCGGATCATTGCCCTCCCGCGCCTCCTCCCGCAGGCGAGCAACCATCAGGATGTTGTAATCGGTCCCCAGCGCGACCACGAACAGGTACATGATCAGCGGCAGGTTGAAGATCAAGCCCGACTCGCCGTCCAGATGCTGGAAGACCAGCACCGCCGCACCCAGCGTGGCGGCGAACCCGAGGAACACCGACGCCATCAGATACCAGGGCGCGACCACACTGCGCAGCAGCAACGCCAGCACCAGCATGATGAGCACCGCCGCGACCGGGAACACCACCTTGTAATCACGGTTCATCGCGTGCTGGAAGTCCACGAAAATCGAGCTGATGCCACCGACCACCGCGGTGCTGCCGGGCGGAGCCGCAGAGTGCGCGGTCTCGCGCAGCGGGCCTCGCACCGTATCCAGGGCCGCGTCCGAATCCGGCGCAGAATTCAACGTCACCTGGAATTCGGCGATCTGCTTGTTCTCCGACAGCTTCGGTTGCGACACCTGCCCCACACCGGGCACATGCGTCAGCGTCTCGCGGTAGCCGATCAACTGATCGGCGTCCAGCACCCCGTCCGAGCGCAGATACACCTGCGACGGCTGCGTGGTGCCCGCGGGCATGCCCTTGAGCAGAACCTTGCTGTAGACCGTCGATTCCGAGGAACCCGAAGTCGCCGACGAACTCATATCGAAAGTCGGATGGAAACCCAACGCCACCACGCCCAGCGCGACCAGCACCCCGCCGGAAACAAGCGCGTGCAGCCCCGGACGCCTACCCAGTGCCGCACCGACCACCGCGAACCTGGCGCCTTCCGGCTCCTTCATCCAGTTCTTCGACGGCCAGAACACCCTGGTGCCCAACAGCGAAACGATCGCCGGAACCAGCGTGAGCCCCGCCAGCAGCGCCACCGCCACCGCGATCACCAGTGCCGGACCGAGCGCCCGGAACATACCGAGCGTCGAAAGCATAAGCGCGCCAAAGGCAATGATCACCGCAGCGGCCGCCGAGGTAATCGCCTCACCGACCCGCGCGACCGAACTGATCATCGCGGTCTTGGGATCCTCACCCGCCCGCAGCCGCTCCCGATAGCGGAACATCAGGAACAGGATGTAGTCGGTGCCGACACCGAACAACACGATGATCAGCAGCGTCTCCGTGGAACTGTCGACCTTGAGGTCGAAAGCCTTGCTCACCATGGCAATCAGGCCGTTGACCGCGAACGAGATAGCGAAGATCACGATGATCGGCAGCACCGCGATGACCGGGCTGCGGAAGACCACCAGCAACAACACCACGATCAGCACAATGGTGGCGAGGAAGATGAGCTTCATCGCCGTCTTACCGGACTCCTGCTGATCCAGGGTCTGCGCAACCTGACCGGTGATGCCCGCCTTCAGATCCGACTGCGGCATCGCCTCCTTCAGCGCCGAACGCAGGTCCTTCACGGCCTCGGTCTGCGGTTTCGCCTCCGGGGTGGTGACCTTGGTCATCTGCACCGCGACGATATCGATGAGCCCGTTCTCCGACGGGGGCGTCGCCGCGATCGCGGTGACTTCCTTGATCTTTCGCGCGGCGAGGTTATCCGCGACGGCCTGCACAGCGGTGGTGTCGGCCGTAGTCAACGGCGCGCCGTCGGCGCGCTCGAAGACGATGAGCGCGGCCGGGGTCGTGCTGCCGGGAAACGCCTGCTGCTGCAACCGCGCCGCTTGGATCGACTCGTAATGCGAAGGGAGGAAATCGGATTGGTCGGTGCTGGCGGTCAGCGTGGGAGCGCTGAACATGACACCGACAATGGCAACCAGCCATACACCGATGACCAGCCACGGCTGATGAACGACGAAGCGTCCCAGTCGGGAGAACATGCGGGAGAAGTCCTTTCGGGGTTCGGCCGCGTTATTCAGATATCGAGGTCTTGCGAGGCGGGGTTCGCCACTACATCCGAGGCGATACGAAACGCCTTGGCGGGAATGCGATCACGCAGCTCCTCGAGCGACTCCACGATGTCCAGGGTGAAGTCGCCATAGCCATCCTCACCCAGGCCGAGCATCTCGCGCCAGTTCTTAAATTCCTTGGCCCAGTTGGTGAGTGGGGTGAAGTCGGACTGATCCGAGTTGCGCCGGGCGACGACGAAATCGTCCTTGGCGTTGCGGTACGCCTGCTTGGTGGCCTGCTGGAAGTCCGCCCACTCGATGTAGTGGCGGTGCACCACGAACTTGCCCTTGCGGCTCTGATAGACCTTCACCACCTCGGTGCCGGCCTTGGTGACCTGCTGCGATTCCGCCAGCAGGCGGCCGACGAAGCTCTGCGTGCGCCCGCCGCCGGGGCCGACGCGCAGTTCGATGCGGCTCATGCCCTCGGGGAAGTTCTGGGCGATGAGCGCGGTCTGCGATTCGTCGCCGGCGGGTTTCTGCATATCGATGTCCATGACATACTCCAGATTTCAGGTGCGACAATGCGCATATAGGCATGAATCTACAAGCCGCTGTCACGGAATGAGATGCACTGTGCCGCAATGACTTCGGTCGCCGAGCGAGCTCGGCAGACGGCCGCTTCGGCGTCTGAAATCACTATAAGTAGACGTATACGTATAGCGCAACCCTGAATTGACCCTGATATATCTCCAGGGTCTCCCCGAGAACGAGAACGGCCCGCCTCCCGGACGGGAGACGGGCCGGAACCGGCGGCGGTCAGCGCCCGCGCCGCTTACCCGGTTTCTGCGCTCCCCCAGCACGTTTCGCCGCGGTCGGCTTCTTCCCGGCGGGCGGCTTCTTACCCGCGCGCGGTTGCGCCTTCGGCTGCTGCTTCTTCTCCTGCCCGGACGGCGACCGGGTACTGCGCTCCGAACGCCCGCGCACCACGCCCACGAACTCCTCCACCAGATCCGTGGTGCGCTCGGCGGGCCAGGCCAGCGCGATCTCGGTCGGCGGCACATCGGTGACGGTCCGATACACCAGATCCTTGCGGGCGTGCAGGCGGGCGATGGAATGCGGCACGATGGCCGCACCGCTGACCGCCGCCACCAACTCCAGGGTCATGGCCGCCTCATCCAGGTCGGCGGCGTCCTGCATCCGCTCATCGGCCAGCTCGAGCGTGCTCACCTGCTCGAATACCGAGATCGGATGATCCTTGGGCACCACCACCACCGCGATCTCGCGATAGAGCGGAATCGCGCTCATGCCCTCGCGATCGATCGGCAGGCGCACGAACGCCATATCGACCCGGCCCTCGCGCAACGCCGCCTCCTGTTCACGCATGGGCACGGCCAGCATCTCCAGGACGATCTCCGGATACCGCTCCCGCCAGATGCGCTCCCATTTGGTGACCGTCACCCCGGGCACGAACCCGACCCGCAGGCGCTCGGCATCGTCATCGGGGGCTGCCGGAGCCTCCTCGACGACATTGGCGAGAATCTCGAGCGCGGCCGCCAGCAGCTCCTCGCCCTCGGCCGTGAGCTGGGTCGGCGACGCCCCGGGGACGAACAGTTTCGTCCCGAGCTCTTCCTCCAGATCGATGACCGTATGACTCAACCGCTGCCGGGAAATCCCCAAAGCCTGCGCGGCGCGGGCGAAGTGCAACTCCTGCGCAACCCCGGCGAACCAGCGCAGACGCGTGACATCGATCGACTCGAACCGGCTCATTCCACCCAGGTTATTGCACCGCTCCATGGATAACCGCACCGCGCGGCCGGTTCCCCCGACCCCGCCCGATACCCTGAGCAGGTGAGCCCGGACAAGAAACCCCAGACCATGAAGCCGCTGACCGCGGCCGACAAACTCGGCATCTACCTCCCCGCAACCCCCGAGGAGTTCCGGAACTCACCGCTCACCCGCGCCCAGCTGGACGAGCTGCGCGCCAACCCGCCGCAGTGGCTGCAGGATCTGCACCGGGACGGCCCGTTCCCGCGCGATGTGACGGCCCGCAAACTCGGCATCTCCAACTCCGGGCTCGGCCGCGCGGGCGTCGAGGACGCCATGACCAGCGCGCAGATCGCGGCCCTGGTCGCCGATCCGCCGGAATGGCTGATCGCCGAGCGCAAGAACTACGTCGCGGTGCAGGCCGAAGCCGAACGCGTCAAGATCAAGGACGCCGAACGCCGCGCGGCCACCAATCGCCCGCGCAAGAACTGGTAGTCCGCACTCACCTCACATTCGGCGCAGCACCCGATCCACCAGATCGGGGGCCGCGCCGAGATAGTTCTCCGGGCGCAGCAGATCATCGAGTTCGGGTCCGCTCAAATGCAGTGCGATATCCGGGGATTCGGCCAGCACCTCGGCCAAAGGCCGTGCGCTGGACTGCGATTCGTACGACGCCGATTGCAGCGTCTTCTTCGCCACCGGCTTACCCAGCAGCGGCCCCAGCCGAATGGACAGGCGTTCGGACACGATCTGCCCCTCGGTGAGCGTCAGATTCGCGGTCATCCGATCGGCGTCGGCGGTCAGTCCCTCGGCCAATTCCACCGCGGTATGCGCCGCGCCGCCCGCCAGCAGTAGACATTCGCGCAGCGGCTGCCACTCGGCATGCCAGGAACCCGCGGGCCGCTCATCCTCGGCCAGCAGCGCGCCGAACAGCGTCGAGGCCAGCGCCGGGACCTGTAGCGCCGCCGCCCGAATCATGGTGCTCAGCACCGGATTTCGCTTCTGCGGCATGGCGGAGGATTCACCGCGCCCCTCGGCTGCGGGCTCGTAGACCTCCGCGATCTCGGTGCGGGACTGCGAGATCACGTCCACCGCCATTTTGCCCAGCACCCCGGAGGTGAGCGCCAGTGACGACGCCAGATCCGCGATCGGGGTGCGCACGGTATGCCAGGGGGTCGCGCTCACCGCGAGTGAGAGTTCCGCGGCGAATTCCGCGCTCAACTTCTCCATGATCTCGCCGCTGGTGGCCACCGACAGCTCCGATTCACCGCAGCGCGCGCATTCGATGTACGACGCCAAAGTGCCCGCCGCACCGCCCAATTGCACCGGCAGCCCGGTGCGCACCTGGCACAACCGCTCACGGGCATCCAGAATGCCCTGCATCCACACCGCCACCTTCGCGCCGAACGTGGTCGGCACCGCCTGCATGGCCAGGGTGCGACCGGCGATGGGCGTACTGCGGTGCCGCCGCGCAAGTTCCGCCAGTCCGGCCAGAATGCCATTGAGGTCGGCGATCATCACCGACAGCACGCGCGCCGCGATCAACATGGTCGCGGTATCGAGAATGTCCTGACTGGTCGACCCGTAGTGCACGTAGTTCGCGCTCACCGGATCGATATCGGCGACCGCGCGATGCAGCCGCTCCACGAAGCACACCACCGGATTCGCCGCTCCCCGTGCGGCTTCCGCGATCTCGCGGGCATCGAAGGTGTGCCCGCGCACCGCGAGTGCCATATGTTCGGGCACCACCTCGGGCACCATGCCCAGGCGCGCCTGCGCCCGCGAGAGCGCCAGCTCCACCTCCAGCATGGCCTCGATCCAGGCATCGTCGCCGAGCAGGGATTCCACCGGTGCGCCCACTCCCACCGGGGACAGCAGACCGTATTCGATCGCCATATCGCCTTGCCTTTCAGAGGAATTCGCGGAGCGCTCATAGCGGTGCGTGGTGAGGATCTCGCGGGCGATCCCGTCGCCGTCCGCCAGCGTCACCGAATTCACGCCGGGCCGCGGACCGGCCGCGGTCACCCAGCGCACCGATTCGGTGGGCACCCCGAAGGCGTAGCGGCGGTGCTGGATTCGGCCCTCGCCATCCACCAGATGATGGGTGTTCGGGGCCAGTGCCAGACCGCCGGTGCGATAGCTGCTGCCGTCCGGCGAACCCATGCTGAAACCGCTGACATCCTTGCGGCCCAGCAGATTACGCAGCAGCGGATCGGCGGTGCGGCGCAGATCCGGTGCGGGCATCCAGGCGTCGATGAGATGCCGTCCGCGCACCTGCGAGCCAGCCACCTGCGGGGACTCCGCACTGAACAGCCGCCGCCCGGTATCGACCCGCAGTCGCATACCCGGGCCGATGACCCGCACCACGCCCGCCCGGATCAGCGCGGACAGTTCGGCGATGCGGCTGGCGGGCGGGCCGATGGACAGGAAGGCGTTCATGGGGGTGTACCAGCGATCCAGATCATCGCGGTACGACGATCCGGCGATACCGCCGTGATCGACCACCAGCCGGACCTCATTGCGCAGGTCCCGCAGCACATCCAGGGCCGCCTTCACCGGACCGCGCACATTGCCCAGCCGGGCCGCGCGCACATCGGCGTCCAGATAACCGAGCAGCCAATCGTGGAATTCGGCGGGATCGCCGAAACTGCGGCCGCCGGTGGGATCGACCAGCGTGGACCAATCCCACTGCTCGTCCTGCCCGATGTGGAAGCGCTGCAACAGTTCCGCGGAATCGGCGGCGGGCGCGCCCAGATAGGCGTCCCGGAACGCTTCCAGCCGTTGCGGACTCAGCCGCTCGGCCAGCAGCGCCGCGTAGTACACCGATTCGACCTCGCGGGCGATGAGCGGCCACACATCGTGCCGGAACGACACATCGCCGAATTTGCGTGAGCGACTGCGCAATCGGGCGATGCGCTCGGGATTCAACAGGATCGGCGCGTAGCGGCCGTCCACACCCTTCTGGTTCTCACCGCGCGCGTGATGCGGTACGCCCCGGCGGCAGCCCGCCATGATCAGCGGCTCATGTCCGGAGGCCACGTACTCCAGTCCGGCGTCGGACTCCTTGAAACAGCCGCCGCGACCGACCGTGAGCAGCGCCAGATAGTCGAAGAACGTGAGGCCGAGGCCGCGAATGAGCACCGGTTCCCGCTCGGGGATGGCGTGCACGTCGATATCGGCGGCATTGGCGGGGGCGGTATAGCCCAGGCCAAGTGTGCGCGCCGAATCATGCAGGGAGCCGGGCTCTTCCGGCGGCTCCTCCCCCAGATGACCCTGAGCCAGGACTACCGCGTGCAGTCCGCGAATGCGTTCGCCGGTGCTCAGTTCGAGTTCCTGCAATCCGCCCGGGCCGTCCCACAAATCGGTTGCGGTAGCCACAATTTCGCGCGTATGCACCCATTCGGAATAGCGATCCCGGGTGCGTTCGAATGCCCAGCGCAGATAATGGCCGTAGAAGTAGCGCGGCGGATAGGTATCGGCGCGGATGCGCAGCGCTTCTCGATAAGCGCCGGAGGGCAATCCGGCGAAATTGCCGATCTTGGCGAGGAAATTGGACCATTCGTACAAACTCGGCCCTCTATCCACCGGCCCGGCCATCTCCACCGTGTCATCGGTGAAGATGGTGACCTGCTCGGCGACCGTGTTCATCAGCAGCTGAGCAGGCTGATCGGTACGCCAGACCGCGCCCGTGCCAACCCTTTTCGAGTCGATCAGGATCAGCTCGACGCCCGCGCAATTACCGAGCTGTCGAGCATTGGCACAAATCCGTTCGAATACATTCAGACCGCGAGGTCCCATTCCGACTATCGCGACCCGAACCACATTGTCGAGCATTCACACACCGATCGCGCCCGAGGATCTGTACCCGGTAGCGGGCACGTCGCCGAGACTAGCAATGCGACAAACGCCATACAAGAACGCGCGGTACGGAATACGGCTCAGCTCGCGAAACGCCGAACGCACAATTGCGAAACGCCGAATGCCCGCCACCGCGCGGAAACCGCGGCGACGGGCGCGACGTCAGCGCGCCGCCGAGACGAGAACGGGTTCGGAAACCGCCGCCGCGGCACCGGTTTCGCGGCGCTCCAGCGCGGCGGACACCAGCGCCAGCACCAGGGCCGAGGCAGCCAGCCCCGCACCCACCCAATTCGGCGCGGTGTAGGCCAGCCCCGCCGAGAGCGTCAGCCCACCGAGCCACGCGGCCAAGGCATTTCCGAGATTGAACGCGCCGATATTCACGGCGGATGCGAGGGTCGGGGCCTCGGGAGCCTGATCCAGCACCCGCTTCTGCAGCGAGGGCACCGACGCGAAGCCGAGCGCGCCGATGACGAAGATGGTGATCGCGGCCAGCACCTTCACCTGCGCGGTGACCGTGAACAGCGCCAGCGCGATCGTCAACGCGGACAACGAGATATACAGCATCGGCATCAGCGCGCGATCGGCGAATTTACCGCCCACCAGATTGCCCACAACCATCCCCAGGCCGAGCAGCACCAGCAGCCAGGTGATGGAACCGTCCGCGAAACCGCCGATCTCGGTCATCATCGGGGCGATATAGGTGATCGCCGCGAATACCGCACCGAAGCCGAGCACGGTCATGCCGTTGGCCAGCCACACCTGAATGTTCTTGAAAGCGGCCAACTCCCGGCGCAGGTTTACATTCTCCGGGGTGGGCAGGTTCGGAACCAGCTTGGCGATTCCGGCCAGACCCGCCACACCCAGCAGCGCCACGATGGCGAAGGTGACGCGCCAGCCGATCTGCTGACCGACGAAGGTGCCCAGCGGTACGCCGACGACATTGGCGACCGTCAGACCGGTGAACATCATGGCGATGGCACCGGCCTTGCGATCCGGGGCGACCAGATCCGCGGCGACCACCGCGCCGATGCCGAAGAACGCGCCGTGCGCCAGTGAGGCGACCACGCGGCCGATCAGCATGACGCCGAAGACCGGGGCGATGGCGGAGATGAGATTCCCGGCGATGAAGAACCCCATCAGCAGCATGAGCATGCGCTTGCGGGGGACGCGGGTGCCCAGCGCGGTCATGATCGGCGCACCCAGCATGACGCCGAGCGCATAGCCGGTGACCAGCCAGCCGGCGGTCGGAATGGACACCCCGAAGTCACCGGCGACCTCGGGCAGCAGTCCCATGATGACGAATTCGGTGGTGCCGATTCCGAAGGCCCCGATTGCCAGGGCCAGCAGTGCGAGCGGCATGACTACACCTTCCAGACGATTGCAAGAGCGCGTTATTGCAAACACAATAGTTGCAGACGCGTGTTACTCGCAAGCGCGGGCATTCGCGGAAGTGGTCTATCCTGGTCACATGACTGCCACCGATCCCGCACTCACCGGTCTCGCCCAGGGCTGGTGCGCGCTCACCGTGCTGCACGGGCGGATCGAAGCGCACATCGAACGCGCGCTCCAGGCGAAACACGAGCTCAGTGTGCGCGAGTACTCCCTGCTCGACGTACTGAGCCGCCAGCACGACGGCACCGGCGGCATGCTCCAGATGAAACAGGTCGCCGACGCCATCGTGCTGTCCCAGAGCGCCACCACCCGCCTGGTCACCCGGCTCGAAGACCGCGGCCTGCTCGCGCGGTACCTCTGCCCCACCGATCGCCGCGGCATCTACACCAAGGTCACCGACGCCGGGCGCGAGCTATTGGAAGCCGCGCGGCCCACCAATGACGCCGCCCTGCGCGAAGCCCTCGACGACGCGGCGGGCAATCCCGAACTGGCACCGCTGGTCCGCACCGTCGAATCCCTGCACACCCCCGCCTGAACCGGGCGGCGCACAGCACGAAGGCCCGCTCCCCCAACCGGAAGCGGGCCTTCTCCCCTCCTGACTATGCGATCGCCGGGCTATGCGATCGCGCGGCTCAACGGCAGGTTGACGTAGCTCGGCTCCGAAGGATCCAGCAGCACATGCTGATTCGCGAGACGGCTCTCGACCAGCAGCGGCGGCAGCAATACCCCGCGCGGGAAATTGCTGGCGTACACGTCGATTCGCACCCGATGGCCCGGTTGCAGCACCGCGTCAACGGGATTCACCGCGATATCGATCGTCGTCGGCTGACCGGGAACGAGCGGCTGCCGGGAATCCAAGGTCAGCAGATACGCCGTCTCGGTGAGATCACCGGCCGCGTTCCGCTTGCTCTTGTCCTCATCCACCGCACGCAGTGACGCGGTGAGCTGACCGCTGGCCACCACGGTCGAACGACCATCGGGCGCAACGTCATTCACCGTGACGGACCAGTAGCCCTCGGAGGAGTCGTACGCGGTGTTCAGATGCACATTGATCGGCCCCGAGATGACCGTCGCCTCGGAAACCGGTGTGCTGGTGAAGGTCAGGCCGCCGAGCTCGTGAATGCGGTCATCCTTGGTGCAGCCGTCGATCACCGAGGTTATCCCCAGTGATTCGACCGCCATATCGCGCGAGCAGAGTGCGGTGATACCGGTCAGCGGCGAAACCGTCAGCTGCGCGGGCGCATCGGTGCCATCACCGTTCAGGGATCCGTCGTACAGGCTGTTCGCGGTACCGCTGCGCGCGGGCGAGAGGTACATGCGCCGGTACTCCGACGTCGGCCGCGGCAGCCACGAGGTCGCGGTCCAGCCGCCGCCCTGCTGCCACAGCACCACCGGGCCGTACTGATCGATACCGTTGTCGATGCCCTTGAGCCACTTGTCGTACCAGGCCATCTGGAGCACGTCCAGCCGCGGCGGCTTACCCGGATTGCCCAGGCCCGAACCGGGATTCGCGTGATAGGTATCGCCCATGATCAGCTTCTTCTGCTCCGGCGGCAGCGGAATCCGATCGAACGACATGGCGCTGGACGGCGCGAAGATGTCCTGCCAGCCGCCGTACGCGAAGGTCGGCACCTTGATGCGCTCGGGATGACTGTCCGAGAACGCCTCGCGCAGTTCACTTCCCGGCCGCAATGCCTGTTTCAGCGGCTCGGGCAGCAGATCCACCGAGGGTGTCAGCGCCATGATGATGTAGTCGAAGAACTCGAAAGGCGTTGTGACACGGTCCATCAGCCATTTCGCGTCCAAGTGACCGAGTACGACGCCGACCGGATCCGGGAAGTTCTGGATCACATCGATGAACGCGATGTACAGCGGCGCGAACAAACCGAGCCCGCCACCGGGCGCGGCCACGTCACCGATCTTGTCGGTACTGCCCTCCACCGGGAAGATCGCCTTGAGCGCGGGCGGATTCTGCGCGGCCACCATGTACTGGTTGATGCCCGAGTACGAGATGCCGTTCATCCCGATATTGCCGTCCGACCAGGGCTGTTTCGACGCCCAGTCGATCACCTCGACCGAATCCTGGGTCTCGCGGCTCTGGAAGAACTGCCACGCGCCCTGCGAATAGCCGGTGCCGCGGGTGTCCACCACGATCTGGGTGTAACCGTGCTGGATGAGCCTGCGGTCCGCGCCGAAGGTCCGGGCCGCGCCGCCGCTGAGCACCCGGGTCAGATCCGTGACCGAGGACAGTGGTGTCCCGGTCAGATCCACACTGTTCACCAGCTGGATCAGGGCATCGGACAGCCACGGCACCGACAGCGCCACATCGGCCAGCCAGGACGCGAACTTGGTATAGGGCGTCAGATTGACGATGGTCGGCAGCGGATCGGTGACCGGTACGCCATTGGCGTCGACGGGCCGATACACATTGGCCTTCAACACCGTTCCGTCGCTCATGGTGATCGGCACATCGAAATCGATGTGCACCTCGCCGGGATAGCGGCCCGGGTATTTCGCCGGTCCGTCGTGCGCGGCCAGCCAGGATTGCCCGAGTTCACCGCCGTCCGGCGGGGTTTCGGCAGCGGCGGTCGGCGTCACAGACAGCGAGGTCATGGTGATGGCTACGGCGGCTATGGCTACTCGGATCAGGTGGCTGCGGGCTCTCCCGATCATGCGTGCTCCCCTCCATCCGGGCATCCGACACGATCCCGGCTTATAAACTGTGGCGTACCTATGATGGCCACGAATGGTGTCTGGGTCACAGCTTTGCCCCAACTGTGGCGCGCCTCACAGCCCGCGCGACTCTATGCTCTGGAGATGGCTCTGGAATCCGGCTTCGATCGCCGCCGCCTGCCGCCCGGCACCCACGGCATCAATCCGGAGGACGTCGTGCACTCACAGCGCATGCGCATCTTCTTCGGCGTGCTCGAGGCCGTCTCCGAACGCGGCTACAACGCCACCACGGTGGCGGATATCGTTGCGCGCGCTGGGGTTTCGCGGCGCACCTTCTATCAGCTGTTCCGGGATCGGGACGAATGCTTCCTCGCCGCCTTCGAGGCCGCGGTCGATCTCGTCATCGAACAGCTCGACCGAAGTATCGCCAGCACACCGCATTCCGATTGGCGCACACTCATCCACACCACGCTCGGCGAATACCTGCGCGCGCTCAGCGACAATGCCGACTGCGCCCGCGCCCTGCACGTGGAATGCCTCGCCGCCGGACCCGTGGTGGCGGAACAGCGGCGGCATATGAAAAACCGTCTGGCACAGCGCATGCGGGCCGCCTTCCGGATCGGCCACGCCGCCGGCGACATCCCCGCCGAGATTCCCGACGAATTCTTCGACGCCCTCATCGGAGCCATCGACGACCGCATTCGCGACTGCATCCAGGGCCCTGGACCGCGCGCGCTGCCGACCCTCACCACGCACGTCTATCAGGTGACGATGGCGCTGTTCGGCGTCCCCGATCTGTCCCGGCGAACCGAACCGGTCGTACCCCCGCGCTAGCGTGGAGGTATGGCACTGACGTTGGAAGAACGACAGAGTTTCCTGGCCCAACCACACATCGGCGCGTTGGCCGTGAACAACAAGCCCGGTCGCGCGCCCCTGAACGTCCCCATCTGGTACCAGTACACCCCCGGCGGCGAACTGTGGATCATCACCGGGCCCGAGTCACAGAAGATGCGCCTGCTGAAGGAGTCCGGCCGCTTCAGCATCATGGCGCAGGTGGTGGAACCCACCGTCCGCTATGTGACGGCCGAGGGCCCGATCGACCGCATCACCGTCATGACCGACGAGATGCACCATGAGATGGCCTCGCGCTATCTCACTCCCCCGCAGGTCGACAAGTACCTGAAGTCCACCGAGGAACTCGGTATCGGCGAACAGGTCGCGGTCTACATGCGACCGGAGCATTGGCTATCCGCCGATATGGGCGCGCTCTGATCACCTGACCCGTGACATGACGAAGGCCCGCCTCCCCAGGGGAAGCGGGCCTTCGCATTTCGACTGTCGTCGAGGATGGAGCAGACCTTACTTGGCCTTCTCCAGCACCTCGACCAGACGCCAGCGCTTGGTGGCGGACAGCGGACGGGTCTCCATCAGCTGCACGCGGTCACCGATACCGGCGATCTCATTCTCGTCGTGCGCCTTGACCTTCGAGGTGGTGCGGATGATCTTGCCGTAAAGCTTGTGCTTCACGCGATCTTCCAGCTCGACCACGATGGTCTTGGTCATCTTGTCGGAAACAACGTAACCGATGCGCACCTTGCGCTGGCCACGCTCTTCTGCCTTGGCCGGCGTCTTGGCCGGGCCCTTTACGTCGCTCATGCGGCGTCTCCCTTGCCTTGCGGACCGGAGGCCAGGCCGAGCTCGCGCTCACGCATGACCGTGTAGATGCGGGCGATCTCGTGACGGACCACACGCAGGCGACGATTGTTGGTCAGCTGACCGGTCGCCATCTGGAAGCGCAGGTTGAACAGCTCTTCCTTGCCTTCGCGAAGCTTCGCGACGAGCTCTTCCTCGGTCAGCTCACGCAGCTCTGCTGCCGGATTAGCGGTAGCCATCAGAACTGCTCCTCTCGCGTCACGATCCTGCACTTCATGGGGAGCTTGTGCATCGCGCGGCGCAGGGCCTCACGAGCGGTCTCCTCGTTCGGGTAAGACATCTCGAACATGACCCGTCCGGGCTTCACGTTCGCGATCCACCACTCCGGCGAACCCTTACCGGAACCCATGCGGGTTTCGGCCGGCTTCTTGGTGAGCGGGCGATCGGGGTAGATGTTGATCCAGATCTTGCCGCCACGCTTGATGTGGCGGGTCATCGCGATACGCGCCGACTCGATCTGACGGTTGGTCACGTAAGCCGGCTCCAGAGCCTGGATGCCGTACTCACCGAAGGAAACCGCCGTGCCGCCCTTGGACATGCCCGAACGGCTCGGGTGGTGCTGCTTACGGTGCTTGACCTTGCGAGGCATCAACATAGGTCAGCCCTCCTGGGTCGTCTCAGCCGGAGCCTCCGCGACAGCAGTCGCGGCACGCCCGGCCTCAGTGCTGGTCGCGGTTGTGCCCTGGGCACCCGAACGACGCGGGCGGCTCGGCCGCTCACGACGCGGGCGATCACGGTCGCCGGCCGGCGCTGCGGTCGCGGTGACCTCACGCTTGCCACCGACGATGTCGCCCTTGTAGATCCACACCTTCACGCCGATACGGCCGAAGGTGGTGCGGGCCTCGTACAGGCCGTAGTCGATGTCCGCACGAAGGGTGTGCAGCGGCACACGGCCTTCGCGGTAGAACTCCGAGCGCGACATTTCGGCGCCACCGAGGCGGCCCGAGCACTGCACGCGGATGCCCTTGACGTTCGGCGAACGCATGGCCGACTGAATGGCCTTACGCATCGCACGACGGAACGCCACACGGTTCGACAGCTGCTCGGCCACACCCTGGGCAACGAGCTGCGCATCCGACTCGGGGTTCTTGACCTCGAGGATGTTCAGCTGCACCTGCTTGCCGGTGAGCTTCTCCAGCTCGGCACGGATGCGGTCGGCTTCGGCGCCACGACGGCCGATCACGATGCCCGGACGCGCGGTGTGGATATCCACACGGACGCGATCACGGGTGCGCTCGATCTCGACCTTCGAGATGCCCGCGCGCTCCATACCGGTGGAGAGGAGCTTGCGGATCTTGACGTCTTCGCCGACGTATTCCTTGTACTGCTTATCGGCGTACCAACGCGACTTCCAGTCGGTGGTGATACCGAGGCGGAAGCCATGGGGGTTGATTTTCTGTCCCATTTACTTTGCCCCTCCCTTCCGGCGGCTACGAGTGGCAGCGCCGGCAGTGGGCACGCTCTCGACCTCGATGGTGATGTGGCTGGTGCGCTTGCGAATCCGGAACGCACGGCCCTGGGCACGCGGCTGGAAACGCTTCATGGTCGCGCCCTCGTCGACAAACGCCGTCGAGATGACCAGGGTCGCCGGGTTCAGGCCGAGGTTGTTCTCGGCGTTGGCGGCCGCCGAAGCGACAACCTTGGCGACCGGCTCGCTGGCAGCCTGCGGGGCGAACCGCAGGATGTTCAGCGCATCCTCGACACGCTTGCCGCGGACCAGGTCCACGACACGACGAGCCTTCATGGGCGTCACGCGCACGTGCTTGGCGGTTGCGCGCGCGGTCTGATTCTGAGTTTCAGTGCTCATCGCCGCTTGCTCTTCCGATCTTCCTTGACGTGGCTGCGGAACGTCCGCGTCGGCGCGAATTCACCGAGCTTGTGTCCAACCATGTTCTCGGACACGAACACCGGCACGTGCTTACGGCCGTCGTGGACCGAGAAGGTGTGACCGATGAAATCGGGAATGATGGTGGAACGACGCGACCAGGTCTTGATGACCTGCTTCGTGCCCTTCTCGTTCTGAACGTCCACCTTCTTCAGGAGGTGGCCGTCGACGAACGGGCCCTTCTTCAGGCTACGTGGCATGTCTAACCTCCTCCTTAACGCTTCTTGCCGCGGCGGCGGACGATGAGCTTGTCACTGGGACGGTTGGGCTTGCGGGTGCGGCCTTCCGGCTTACCCCACGGCGAGACCGGGTGGCGACCACCGGAGGTCTTACCTTCACCACCACCGTGCGGGTGGTCGACCGGGTTCATGACGACACCACGGACGGTCGGGCGGACGCCCTTCCAGCGCATACGGCCGGCCTTGCCCCAGTTGATGTTCGACTGCTCGGCGTTGCCGACCTCGCCGATGGTGGCGCGGCAGCGCACATCGACGCGACGGATTTCACCGGAAGGCATACGCAGGACGGCGTAGGCGCCTTCCTTACCCAGCAGCTGAATGCTCATACCCGCGGCGCGAGCCATCTTGGCGCCGCCACCCGGACGCAGTTCGACCGCGTGGATGGTGGTACCGGTCGGGATCGAGCGCAGCGGCAGGTTGTTGCCGGGCTTGATGTCGGCGCCGGTGCCGGACTCGATCTTCGTGCCCTGGGCAATGCCCTTGGGCGCGATGATGTACCGCTTCTCGCCGTCGGCGAAGTGCAGCAGCGCGATGTTGGCGGTGCGGTTCGGGTCGTACTCGATGTGAGCGACCTTGGCCGGGATACCGTCCTTGTCGAGGCGGCGGAAGTCGATGACGCGGTAGGCGCGCTTGTGGCCACCACCCTTGTGACGGGTGGTGATGCGGCCCTGAGCGTTACGGCCACCGGTCTTGGTGAGCGGACGCAGCAGCGACTTCTCGGGGGTCGAGCGGGTGATTTCGGCGAAGTCCGAAACCGAAGCGCCACGACGACCCGGGGTAGTCGGCTTGTATTTACGAATTGCCATGAGTTCTTCTCTACTTTCTGGATTCCCAGGCGCTTACGCGACCGGGCCTCCGAAGATCTCGATGGGCTTGCTGTCGGCCGAGAGGGTCACGAGCGCGCGCTTGGTGTTCTTGCGCTTGCCGTAACCGGCGCGGGTCCGCTTGCGCTTGCCCTGACGGTTAGCGGTGTTGACGCTGGTCACCGTGACGCCGAAGACCTTCTCGACGGCAATCTTGATCTGCGTCTTGTTGGAGTCCGGGTGCACGATGAAGGTGTACGTACCCTCTTCGATCAGTCCGTAGGACTTCTCGGAGATGACCGGCGCCAGCAGAATGTCGCGGGGGTCGGCGATCGTGGTCACTTGCTCTCCTCCTGTGCAGCTTCGGCAGGGCCGTGCACGAAGGCGTTGAGCGCCTCGACGGAGAAGATGACCTCATCGGCCTTCAGCACGTCATAGGTGTTCAGCTGATCGGGAGCGATCGGGTGCACGTTCTGCAGGTTCGCAACGCTCTTCCACGTGGCGATGTCCTCGCGGCCGACGACGACCAGGAGCTGCTTGCGGCTCGAAAGCTCGGCGAGGAAGCTCTTGGCGACCTTGGTCGACGGGGTCTGACCCGGGACCAGTTCGGTGATCACGTGGATGCGTTCGTTGCGCGCCCGGTCCGACAGAGCACCGCGCAGTGCGGCGACCTTCATCTTCTTGGGCAGACGCTGGCTGTAATCGCGCGGCTGCGGGCCGTGGACGGTGCCACCACCGGCGAACTGCGGCGCACGGGTCGAACCCTGACGGGCGCGGCCGGTGCCCTTCTGGCGGTAAGGCTTACGGCCACCACCGCGGACTTCACCGCGGGTCTTGGTGGCGTGCGTGCCCTGGCGAGCCGCGGCACGCTGGGCCACGACGACCTGGTGCATCAGCGCGATGTTGGCGGTCACGTCGAAGATCTCCGCGGGGAGCTCGACGGTGCCTTCGGTCTTGCCGCCTGCGGCCTTGACCGGAAGCGTCAGGTTGGTCTTGGTCTCGGTGCTCATGCCCGGGCACCACCCTTCACTGCACTCTTGACGATCACAATGCCGCCGGTGCGGCCCGGGATCGCGCCCTTGATCAGCAGCAGACCGTTCTCGGCGTCCACCTTGTGGACCGAGAGGTTCTGCGTGGTGACGCGGTCGTTACCCATCCGGCCGGACATGCGCATGCCCTTGAACACGCGGCCCGGGGTGGAGCAACCACCGATGGAACCCGGACGACGGTGCACAGCCTGCGCACCGTGCGAGGCGCCCTGACCGGCGAAGCCGTGACGCTTCATGGTGCCGGCGAAGCCCTTGCCCTTGGAGGTTCCGGTCACGTCGACGTAGGTGCCCTCTTCGAAGGCGTCCGCGCCGATTTCCTGGCCGACCGCGAAGGAATCGACGTCAGCGACGCGGATCTCCGTGATGTGGCGGCGAGGGGTGACACCGGCCTTGGCGAACTGGCCGGAAACCGGCTTGTTCACCTTGCGCGGATCGATTGCGCCGTAAGCGATCTGGATGGCGGCGTAGCCATCGCGCTCGGCGGTGCGGATCTGGGTCACGACGTTCGGACCGGCCTTGACGACGGTCACCGGAACAACGCGGTTCTTCTCGTCGAAGACCTGGGTCATACCGAGCTTGGTTCCCAGGATGCCGGCAGCCGGCCTGCTCTTGTTGTCAGTCATATCTGGAATCCCCGTCACTGAATGTTGACGTCGACGCTGGCCGGGAGGTCGATACGCATGAGAGCGTCGACCGTCTTCGGCGTGGGGTCGAGAATGTCAATCAGCCGCTTGTGCGTACGCATCTCGAAGTGCTCGCGCGAGTCCTTGTACTTGTGCGGCGAACGGATGACGCAGTACACGTTCTTTTCGGTGGGCAACGGCACCGGGCCGACGACACGGGCACCGGTACGGGTCACCGTCTCGACGATCTTGCGCGCAGACGCGTCGATCGCCTCATGGTCGTAGGCCTTGAGCCTGATGCGGATCTTCTGTCCCGCCACGCTGAGTGTCCTTTTCTCCGCTTAACGTTTGTGCCCCAGGAGCTTTCGCTCCCGAAACACCCTCATTTGCACAGCCCGAACACACGAAGACGCATCAGCCACCACACGACCGGCCCACCTGGGGCCCGATCCATCGCCGCTGTTCATCTGTCATGGTTCCGTCCGGTCCACGCGGTCGGGCGTGTCGCCCATCCGCTCATTCTTCGGCCCGAGTGATCTCTGAGCCTTGGAACCTTGTCCCGGAAGCACCCGCGCCTAAACGGCGAGGTACAAGAGTGGGTCTTGCTTCCCCGTCACCACCTGCGACTTTCCCGTAGGAAGGCACAACCCGGTGCGGGCAACCTGAACAGTATGCCCCACGGCTATGGGGGACTTCAAATCGACCCCCCACCGGACCGAAAACGCGATGGGGCAGGTCACAACCGGCGTTCCGAGCGACCCGTGACCTACGGGGTGTCGCAGCCCGGGCGCGTCGCGATGATCCGCGATGAACTCGGCGGCACCCGGCTTCCGGATAACTTACTTTTGAGTAAGATACCCGATATGACGAAAGAGACCGCCACCTACCGCGGCTGGAAGAAGCTGCCGGACAATCGGCTCGGCCACACCCTTTTCTCCCTCGGCATGGTCGCGCGCGTCCCCTACTTCGGCACCGTGCTCCCGACCGTGATCCGCCTCGAACCCGGACTGTGCGAGGTCACCGCGCCGAAATGGTTCGGTATCCACAACCACCTGAGCACCTTCCACGCCATCGCGGCCTGCAATCTCGCCGAGGTCGCCATGGGCATGCTGTCCGAGGCCACCGTCCCGGACACGCACCGCTGGATTCCGAAGGCCATGAATGTGCAGTACCTGGCCAAGGCCAACTCCAGCCTGCGCGCGGTGGCCAAGCTCCCCGAACTGCCCGACTTCCCGTCGATCACCGAGGGCCAGAACCTCGTGGTCCCCGTGTCGATCTACGACAAGTCCGGCCTCGAGGTGGTGCACGCGGATATCACCACCTGGGTGACGCCGAAGTAGAGCAGGACATTCGAAACCACCCCGCCCCGGACCTATCGGTTCCGGGGCGGGGCTGTTTGAATGCGAAGTATGAGTGGCCTGGCGGTAAATGGGGTGGCGGATATCTGCGTCGTCGGGCTGGGGCCCGCGGGGCAGGCGCTGGCCCATCGGGCCATGGCCGCCGGATTGAAGGTCGTCGCGGTGGATCCGCGGCCGGAGCGCTTGTGGCCGCCGACGTACTCCTGCTGGATCGATGAACTGCCGGAGTGGTTGCCGCAGAGCGTGATTGCCAGCCGGGTGGAGCGGCCGGTGGTGTGGACCAAGGCCGAGCATCGGATCGATCGGCCGTACTGCGTGCTGTCGAAGCCGGGGTTGAAGGCCGCGCTGCCGCTGGATGACGCCACGGTCCACACGGGACGGGCCACGGTGGTCGACGCACATCGGGTGGAGTTGGCCGACGGCACCGAGATTCGGGCCGACGTGGTGATCGACACCCGCGGGCAGGCCGCGCCGGGACAGCGCAGAACCGCTGCGGCACACGGCATTTTCGTGCGCGAGGAGATCGCCGCGCCCATGGTCACACCCGGCGAGGGCCTGCTGCTGGATTGGCGGAGCGAGAACGGCGCGGGGGCCGATGAGCCGCCTTCCTTCCTCTACGCCATGCCGCTGGGCGACGGGACCGTGGTTTTCGAGGAGACCAGTCTCGGATTGCAGGGCGGTATGCCACAGCACGAGTTGCGCAAGCGGACGCTGCATCGGCTGGAGCGGCACGGGATTCGGCTCACCGGCGATGAACCCACCGAGGCCGCGCACTATCCGCTGGATGACGCTCCGCCGAAAGCCGGTGCGGGGCAGGTGGTTCCGTTCGGTTCGCGGGGCGGAATGATGCATCCCTGCACCGGATACAGCGTGGCGGATTCGCTGGCGCTGGCCGATACCGCCGTCGAAGCCGTTCGCCGGGGCGAGGATCCGATCGCGGCGCTGTGGTCGCGGCAGGCGCGGCTGGTCTATTGGATGCGCATGCGCGGGGTGTACGGCCTGGGACGGCTCACCACCGAACAGTCGGTCTCCATGTTCGACGCGTTCTTCACCGCATCGCCGCGACAGCAGCGGGCGCTGCTGTCCGCGCATGACGATTACACCGCGCTGGGCGGGGTGCTGTTCATGACGGTCGCCCGCACCTGGCCGTTCAACTGGCGCTTCGACCTGGTCGGCTGGCGCAACCGAAACCGCTGGGTGGGTTGGGATTACGGCCGTGCGGAGCCGCGCGCCGAGCTATCCGATCACGAACAGACCTCCACGCCCTGACGGTCACGCGCTCACACCCAGTTCTCGATCCAGTACTTCCAGATGATGGGTGCGTAGCCGACCAGCGGCGGCACCTTGATATCGGTTCCGGCGAGTGCGGCCTGTGCCTGCCGGGAGTCGAAGTGGCAGCTGAATTCGCTGTGTTCGATGACCTCGGCGGGTACGCCGACCTGGCGCAGCGCCCACCCCATACCGGGGACGCGCAGGCTCACGTCGAGGGTCTGTTTGGGCAGCACCTCCATCAGGTGCGGTGCGCCCGCCTCGTCGGCGAAGAGGTTGAAGACCTCGGCGACGCTCTGTTCGCGCGGGTCGGACAGGTGATAGGTGGCTCCCCCGCCGCCGGGCCGGTGCGCGATGTGATCGAGCGCGCGCACCACGTAGTCGACCGGAACCATATTGGTGGTCCCCAGTTTCGGTGACACCACGGGCAGGATGCGCGGCAGTTGCGCCGCCATGCGCAGCAGCCGGAAGAAGTAGTAGGGCCCGTCGATGCGGTCGATCTCGCCGGTGTGCGAATCGCCGATGACGATGGAGGGCCGGTAGATCCGCCACGGCACCCCGTCCTGATCGCGGACCGCTTTCTCGGCCTCGAGCATGGCGCGCTGGTACGGCGAGCCGAGCACCTGGCCGACGTCGAACATGTCCTCGGTGAAAACCCCGTCCCAGCCGCCGGCGATCTGCACGGTCGAAACATGGTGCAGCAGGCCCGCTTCCAGCCGTGCGGCGAGTTCGGCGATGCGCCGGGTGCCGCCGCCGGGTGCGACGGAGTCGAGGCCTGCGGCCAGATGGAAGACGTGGTCGATCGAACCCCGGTGCGCGGCAATCCAGTCCGGGTCGATGCCGACGCCGGGCGCGCTGAGGTCGCCGCGGACGGCGCGGACCCGGTCCCCCGCGTCCCAGCCGCGCAGGCAGCGGTTGAAGCGCAGGACGGAGTCTTCGCCGGGGCGCACCAGCACATGGACGTCGGCACCGCGCTTGATGAGTTGAGGAACCAGGAACCGACCGATGAACCCGGTTGCCCCGGTTACCAGGTAAGCCATGCGCATACCCTAGCGTGACGCGCGCCACACTCTCACTGCGCCTCCGCAATCGGCTCAAAGCTCGCATGCGAGACGCATTTTCACACTCTGACCACCGGTGGAACGACGTCGGGGCGGCACCCGGTGTGCACCGAGTACCGCCCCGAGTCAGCGAACGATCAGGCTCCGGTCTCGGCTGCCCGGCGGTAGCCGCGGATCGCCGGATACCCGAATACCAGCACCATGCCGATGGCCCACGCGACCGTCTTCATGAGCGGCATGGCGATCGGCCCGTCGTAGGCGAGACCGCGCATGGCGTCGATGGCGGTACTCATGGGCTGGTTCTCCACCGTCTTCTGCAACCAGGTCGGGTACGCGAAGACCGGCACGAAACCGGTGTTGAAGAACATCAGCAGGGTATTGATGACCCCGATGACCTGCACCAGCATCACACCCTCGGTGATGGTGGCGAGCGCGGTCACCAGCACCGCGAAGCCGATGCCGAACAGCACCGGAATCAACAGCATGGCGATGGAAGCCGCTGGGCCGAACCAGAATCGGAAGCCCAGGCACAGTCCGACCGCGAGCACGATCAGCGAGGTGGCCAGGACGCGGATGGCCTCGGCGAGCAGTCGCCCGGTGAGTCCGGCCGCGCGGTGCACGGGCATGGTCCAGAACCGCCCGAGCAGTCCGGTGACCTTCTCGACCTTGAAGCCGAGCGCGGACACCACCGATCCGGACATGGCCGCGACCAGCATGACCATCGGCACGGTGCCGTAGATGCTGGGTTCACCGGTGGCCGAGGTGATGGAGTCACCGAGCACGATGCGGAACATGATCAGCGTCGCGGCCGGGTACACGATGGTCTGAATGGTGGTCGCGGGGTCGCGCGCCCAGCCGATCAGCAGTCGCTTGCATTGGATGAGGCTCTGTTCCAGCCACACCAGTACGGCCCGCTCATTGCGCGGGCGCACCTTGGGCAGCGGCTGATGCCCCGCCCAGGAATCCTTTTCGACCGTTTCCACATCGCCCTCGAGCGTGCCGGCCTCGACTACGGAACTCATGACCGCCTCATACTCGCCCAGACCGCGGCCGGGGTGAACAGCACCGCGGCGCCGACCACCCACAGCAGCGGCACCCAAAACACGTCCCAGGTCACGCCGTTCGCGGCCATATCGCGCATGGCGAACGAGAACTGTGAGATGGGCTGATTGCGCACGAACGGCCGAACCCATTCCGGGAAGCCGGATTCCGGCACGAACCCGCAGGACAGCATGCCGAAGATGAGCGTCGGCAGGGTCAATGCCTGACTGAGCGATTCGGGACTCTTGGTGAGTGAGCCGAGCGCGTCCGCGCCGATGCCGAGCACGGTGCCGACCGCGAGGGAGAAAGCGCAGAACAATACGGTCTGGCCCCAGCCCGCCACGAAGTGGAAGCCGATCATATGGCCCCAGCCGATGGCGGCGGCCAGCGAGACGATGGACCGCACCATGCCCGCGCTGATGCGCGAGAGCAGCGGCACCATCTTGCCGACCGGCATGGTCTGCAAGCGGGTGTTGAATCCGGTCATGGCCTCGAACGCGGCCATCTGCGCATTCGACATCATGGTCACGGACATGGTCTGCAGCACGATGATCGGCATGACGAACTGCGCGTAGTCGATGCCGCGGAAGTTCATGACGTATTTGAGCGGCAGGTAGAAGCCGAGGGTCAGCACCAGCGGGGTGACGCAGGCGAAGGCGAGTTCACCCTTGGTGGCCATCACCCACAGGATGCGGCCGGTGAGTGCGCGCCACTGCCCGAAGCTGTTCGGCTTGGACCTGGGCAGTCCCGCGAATAGGTCGCTGCGCTCGACGGCGGGAGCGCTCATTGGGTGCCGCCCGAATGTCCGGTGAGCGAGAGGAAGACATCGTCGAGCGAGGGGCGGCGCAGTCCGATATCGGCGAGTTCGATTCCGGCGCTGTCGAGTCGGCGCAGCGCCTCGGCCAGCGTCGCGGCGCCTTCCGGAGCCGGAATCGACAGCCGGTCGCTGCCATTGACCTCGGCGCGCACGCTGGCGGGCACGAGGTCGCCGAGCGCGTCGGCGGCCTGGCTCAGGTGGGTCGGATCGAGCGGCACGACCTCGCAGTAGCTGCCGCCGGTCTTCTCCTTGAGCGCGTCCGCGGTGCCCTCGGCGATGACGGTGCCCTTGTCGATGACGATGATGTTGTCGCTCAGTACATCGGCTTCCTCGAGATACTGCGTGGTCAGCAGTACCGTGATGCCCTGTGTCTTGAGCGCGTTGACCAGATCCCAGACGCCCTGGCGGCTGCGCGGGTCGAGGCCGGTGGTGGGTTCGTCGAGGAACACCACTTCGGGTCGCACCACGAGTCCGCAGGCGATATCGACGCGCCGGCGCATACCGCCGGAGTAGTGCCGGACGGCGCGGCGGCCCGCGCTGGTGAGGTCGAATTCCTCGAGCAGGGCGTCGGCGCGCTGGCGGGCGGCCTTGCGCGGCAGGCCCATGAGCCGTCCGAAGAGTTCGAGGTTCTCGCGACCGGAGAGGTTCTCGTCGAGGGCGGCGTACTGCCCGGTCATCATGATGGACCGGCGTACCGCGGCGGCGTCCTTGCGCACATCGTGTCCGGCGACCTTGGCGATGCCGGAATCGGGGCGCAGCAGGGTGGACAGGATCTTGACGCAGGTGGTCTTGCCCGCACCGTTGGGTCCGAGGATGCCGAGCACCTGGCCGCGGGCTGCGGTGAAACTGATGCCCCGCAGGGCGTGCACGTCGCCGAACGATTTGCGTACGTCTTCGACGTATACGGCCGGTTCGCTCCCGTCGCGTACTGCTGTCACGGTTTGCGGCGAATCCGGTTTGTCCAAGCTCGGCATCAACTCTCCACTATCGGCTGGGCGGGCAATTCGAGTCGCCCCGGGCGGCGGGTCCCCACATCCCCTCGGGGATGATCCACTCCGTCGCGCGCGATGTTACCGGCCGTCCGGAAACCGGGTCGTTGCTTTGCCTCAGCAGCTGCCGGACAAACGTGACCTTGGCCACAAACCAATAGGTTTCCGAATAGCCGCTGATCCAGAGCCAGACCGGGCGGTCTGATGGAATTTCCGCACCTTGTCCGGGGTGCGCGCGGAACCATAGTCTGACGAGGAGGGGAGTGTTCGATGGCCACGAGAGGGTAACCATGGCCGAGTCTGCGCAGCAGCCACGGGCGGCGCGCACGGGAACGGGCCGCGCCAAGGTCCTTACTTCGTACGACCCGCGAACCGGGGAGGTCGTGGGTGATTTCGCGATTATGGGCGCCGGTGAGCTGACGCGCGCCGTCCGCGCCGCCCGCACCACCGAACAATGGTGGGCGGCACTGGATTTCGCCGGGCGCAAACGCTGGCTGCTGGATTGGAAGCGCGCCATCGCGCGCGGCACCCGGGATCTGGTCGAGATGATCAGCAATGAGACCGGCAAACCACGGCTGGACGCCGCCGTCGAGGTGACCCTGGCGGTCGAACATCTGGATTGGGTTGCCCGCCATGCCGAACGGACGCTGAGCCGCACCACCCGCACCGCCACCCGGTTCCGCCGCGATCGGCCCGGCTCCATCGGACAGCTCCCGCTGGGCGCGGTCGGTGTGCTCGGACCCTGGCACAATCCCGTTCTCGCGCCGATGAATTCGATCGCGAGCGCGATGGCCGCGGGTAACACCGTGGTGTTCAAACCCAGTGAGCTCACCCCGGGTGTGGGCGCCTGGCTGGCGGACAGCTGGAATCGGCTCTCCCCCAGTCAGCCTGTGCTGCAGGTGGTTACCGGTGACAGCGGCACCGCCGCCGCACTGTGCAAAGCCCATCTGGACAAGATCGCCTACACCGGTTCGCTCGCCGGAGCCCGCGAGGTGACCGCGCTGTGCGCCCAGTCCGGCACTCCCCTGGTCGTCGAACAGGGCGGGCGCGGGGCGATGATCGTGCAGGTCGACGCCCGGCTCGATACGGCCGCCGCAGCCGCGATCCACGGTGCCATGGCGCATTCCGGACAGCATCCGGCCGGGGTGCACGTGGTCTACGTGGCCGATTCGGTGTACGAGCCGTTCCTGGAACTCGTCGCCGAACAGGCGCGCGCCCTGCGGCCCGCCGCCGATCGCCGCGCCTCCTACGGGCCGATGGTGCTGGACGCGCAATTGGATGTGGTGCGCCGCCAGATCCGGGACGCGCTCACCCGGGGCGGCCGCGCCGTGGTGGGCAGCCTGGAATCGATTCGCGAGCCCTATATAGAACCCGTCGTGCTGACCGAGGTCCCCGAAACCAGCATCGCCATCACCGGCGAAGCGGTGGGCCCGGTGCTCGTGGTCAATCGGGTGGCCGATATGGATGAGGCCGTGGAGCGGGTCAACGCGCCCGAAAGATCGCTGCCCGTAGCGGTTTTCACCCGCGATGTGCGCAGTGTCCCGGAATTCGCGGACCGGTTGCGCACCGGATTGGTTACTGTCAACGCCACCCCGGTGTACGGCGTGAACGGTCCGGGCCGCATTCGCGATCCGCATTCGCTGCTGGAATTCTCACGCTCGCAGTTGATTACCGAACAGCGGCATCGAGATCCGCTGGGCACCTTCGATAATCATCCACAGCGGCTGCGCATGGCGCGAGCGCTATTCCGGCTGCGCCACCGCGTCTGATTCGGTCCCCAGCAGCACCGCGCTCATCAGCGCGCGCACCCGTGCGAGCTGCTGGGGGCGGGCGTCGAAGCGCAGGCGGCGGCCGACGTCGATGACCTGGCCGATGGCGGCGTGCACCCGGAAGCGCGCCTCGACCTGATCGCCGTCCAGCAGGTTCGCCCACTCCAGCACATTCTGCCGCTGGATCGAGCGCAGCCGATGTTGTTCGGACGCGGGCAGATTGGAGAATTCGGCGAAGTACACCGGCAGGATCTCCGGCATGGCGAAGGTCATGCGGGCGAAGCGTTCGGCGATCCGGACCGAGGCGTCGGCGCGGCCGGTGGCCTCGGAGAGCGCTTCGGCATTGGCGATGGCCACGCGTTCGCCGGTGCGGTGGAAGGCGGCGGCGAGCAGATCGGCCTTACTGCTGAAGTAGCGGTAGACGCTGGAGGCGTTGATGCCCGCGGCCGCGCCGATCTCCTCGATGCTGGATTCGTGATAGCCCTGCCTGCCGAAGATCCGAATCGCCTCGGTGAGCAGCTGTTCGCGTTTGGAGATGACGGGCAGCCCGCGCACGATCGCGTCGCCGGTGACGGGCGGGGGCGGCGGGGGTAGCTCGGCGCGCAGGATATCCCAGCAGATGTCGTTGAGCAGGGCCACGATTCGCGCGTTGGACAGTGCGGTGCGATGCCCGGTGACGCTGCCGATGGCGGACAGCACCGCGGCGGACCGCAGCATGACATCGGCGGGATCGGCGTCCGGGTACAGCTCGGCGATGGCGGCGGCGACGGTCTCGTGCAGTTCGGCGTAGATGACGCGAATGCGGGCGCGGTCATCGCGCTCCAGGTAGCGGCGCTCCCAGCGGTAGAGGCCGCCCTCGCGCCGCACCTCGATGGTGTACTCGGTGATGCCGCGGATCAGTGCGGTGAGTCGCGGTTCCGCTTCCAGCTTCGGATTGTCGGCGGCCTTGGCGGCGTCCAGGAGTTGTTGTGCGCCCATTTCGGCGGCGGCGACGAGCATGGCGTATTTATTGCTGAAGTGCCGGTACAGCGCGGGCCCGGAAATGCCGACCTCGGCGGCGATCTCGTCCACGCCGACCGGGTGATAGCCCCGCTCAGCGAAGGCGCGGGCGGCCACACCGACAATCTGGGCCTTGCGATTCTTGGGCCGTCGCCGGGGGCCGGGGTCGCCGGAAGGTCGCACGGAAGCGAGTCCTGCTTCGCTGCGATCGGCGACCATGCACTTTCTCCTTCTCAACGGCACCGGCTGTTGACAGTGCCGGACGGATCCACCTAAGTTAACCACAATTCGCACAGCTGAACACATTGCGCCGCGATTCGCACCGCACGCAGAGCAGGAGCAGACATGAGCAACACTGCGACGACCCCGGGCTACACCGCTGTGCTGGACGACCGGGTGCTGCGTGTCACCATCACCAATCCCAAGCGCAAGAACGCCCTGGACTACGACACCATGGTCGGGCTCGCCGGGACGGTGCTTTCGGCATATGAGAACCCCGCTGTCCGGGTGATCGTACTCACCGGCGCGGGCGGCGATTTCTGCACCGGCGCGGATCTGGCGGCCGCACCCGGCGAGAAGACCCGCGGCATCACGCCGGAAATGACCATGGACGCGGCGAACTCCATGATCAAGGCGATCGTGGACGCGCCGATCCCGGTGATCGCCCGGGTGCGCGGCGCGGCCGCCGGTGTCGGCGTCGCGTTCGCGCTCGCGGCCGACCTCACCTACGCCTCCGAGGACGCGTACCTACTGCTGGCCTTCATCAATATCGGCCTCATGCCCGATGGCGGTGCGGCCGCGATGGTCGCCGCCGCGGCCGGTCGTCCGCTGGCCGCCGAAATGGCATTGCTGGGCGATCGCCTGCCGGTCACCGAGGCGGTCCGCCGCGGCCTGATCACCGGCGTCTACCCCGAAGCCGACCTCGACGCGAAGGTCGAAGCCGCCGCGGCCAAGCTCGCGCACGGCCCGCGCCGCGCCCTCGAACTCACCAAACGCGCCCTCAACACGGCGACCCTGACATCCCTCGACGCCGCCTTGGCGGCCGAAAAGACCGGCCAGACAGAGCTTTTGCAGGCCCCCGACTTCGCCGAGGGCGCGGCCGCCATGCTCGGCAAGCGCAAGGCCGTCTTCGCCGAATAGCGAAAACGGCTCGCGCCGTGCGAATTCCGGTCTATTTGCCAGTGACGGTCAGGTAGATAAGGGCCACGTTCAAGGCCGAGATGATCAGGGCGACCAGCCAGGCCAGGGCGGTGGTGAGGCGAGGGTTGACGTCATCGCCCATCAGGTTGCGGTCGGCGGTGAAGCGGACCAGGGGTATCAGGGCGAAGGGGATGCCGAAGGACAGCACCACCTGCGAAATGATCAGGGCCTGAGTGGGATCCACGCCGATGGCGAGGATGACCAGGGCCGGGATCAGCGTGATGAGGCGGCGGACCAACAGCGGAATGGTCCGGTTGAGCAGACCCTCCATGATCATCGCGCCCGCGTACGCACCGACCGAGGTGGAGGCCAGCCCGGAGGCGAGCAGGCCGATGGCGAGCAGCAGTCCGGCGGCGGGTCCGAGGGTGTCCCGCACCGCGGCGTGCGCGGATTCGAGCGAGTCCACATCCTCGCGGCCGCGCAGGGTTCCGGCGGCCATGAGCAGCATGGCGAGGTTGACCGTGCCCGCAAGCAGCATGGCCAGCCCGACGTCGTAGCGGGTGATGCGCAGCAGCCGGGCGCGCGCCGGACCCGGTTCCGGACTGCCGTGCCGGTCGCGGGCCAGCGCCGAATGCAGGTAGACCGCGTGCGGCATGACGGTCGCGCCGATCATGGCGGCGGCCAGCAGCACGCTCTCGCTGCCGTCGAAGCGCGGCACCAGCCCGCCGATGGTCCCCGATGCCGAGGGCGGTGAAATCACCACCGAGGCAAGGAATCCGATGGCGATGACCGCGAGCATGCCGGTGATCACCCGTTCGAACGGCTTCTGCCCGCGCTTGTTCTGCACCAGCAGCAGGCCGAGCGAGACGATGCCGGTGATGACGCCGCCGAGCAGCAGCGGCAGGTTGAACAGCAGTTTCAATGCGATGGCCCCACCGACCACTTCGGCGAGATCGGTTGCCATGGCGACGGTTTCGGCCTGCGCCCAGTAGGCGAGCCGGGTTTTGCGTCCGGCCTTGTCGCGCACCGCTTCCGGTAGCGACATGCCGGTGACGAGGCCGAGTTTGGCGGACAGGAATTGCACCAGTCCCGCCATCACATTGGCCATGACGATGACCCAGACCAGCAGGTAGCCGAATTTGGCTCCGGCGCTGATATTGGATGCCACATTGCCGGGGTCGACGTAGGCGATGGCGGCGACAAAGGCCGGGCCGAGCAGGACCGTGGCCGATCTCGCTCGCTGGAATGTCGAGCGCGGTTCGGTCAGGCTGGTACTCACAACAATAGTTTAAGGGTTACCGAACTTTTTGTTGAGAGCTACCCCAGAAAAAAGACCGCAGCTGTTACCGGACACACAGAAAGAGACCAACCCGGCGGTTTCGCCGCAATCCGGCCACCCCGGCAACGACGAATGCCCCGGCGCGTTCGCCGGGGCATTCGTCTCGAATCGTTCAGCGGCTCACGGCCACCGGGTGTGGGGCTCAGACACCGAGCCCGCGGGCCAGCACCGGCCACGAGTTGATGAACTCGTCATTCCAGTACCCCCAGGAGTGGGTGCCGGTGGCGCGGAAGTTGTAGGTCGCCGGGATGCCCAGCGAATCCAGCTTCGACTGCAGGTTGTGCGTGCAGTAGTTGGTGCCCGCCTCGATGGCGCCGCCGATGATCAGCTGGTTGGCCAGACCGTAGGCGCCGGGCAGCGCGTACGGGCCGTTGAGCGCGTCGTACTGGCCGGGCAGGCCGCTGCCCGAGGAGATGTAAAGGTCGGTGCCGCGCAGCTTTTCGGCGTGGATGACCGGATCGTTCTCGGCCCAGGCCGGGGAATCCTCTGGGCCGTGCATGTTTTCGAGCTTGCCGCCGCCCCAGGTCTCGACGGTGAGGCGCATGAACTCGCGGCCGACCGGATCGGCGAACTGCGCGCAACCGCTGTAGGCGGCGGCCGCGCGGAACAGGCCGGGCTTGGCTTCGGGCAGCGACAGCACGGTGGTGCCGGAGGTGGAGATGCCGGCGATGGCGTTGACGCCGTTGGTGCCGAGCGCGCCGTCGATCAGCGGGGGCAGTTCCTCGGTGAAGAAGGTCTGCCACTTGTTGCGGCCCAGGGTCGGGTCGTCGTTCTGCCAGTCCTGGTAGTAGCTCCACTTACCGCCGATGGGCTGCACCACGTTGACGTTCTTGTCCGCGAGGAAGCCGTTGACGATATTGGTCTTCTTCTGCCAGGAGGCGTCATCCTGTCCGCCGCCCGCGCCGTTGAGCAGATACAGCGTGGGGCGCGCCTCGGAGGCGTCGGCCGGTCGCTGCACGTCGACGGGGTAGGTGGCGTCCATGGCGGCGGAGTAGACGTACAGCCGAATATTGCGGCCGTCCTTCATCTCCGCCTTGGTGATCTTCGATCCGTCCGGTGCGACGGGATCGGCGAGCAGCTTCTTGCTGTCGATGATCGGGTCGGCCGAGGCGCTCGGGCCGCCGACGCCGGCCACCAGGCCGGTCAGCACTGCCGTTGCGGCGAGCAGGGCAGCGGTTCGAGCACCGCGCCGACGACCGCCAAGCCCGTTCCGGACAGTTCGACGAATCAATGTTCACACCTTCGCGTTGGTTCGTTAGTGCCGGTCCTACCACCGTGCGGCGCACTGCCGCCCGAGTACCCAACCTTGGTCTCCGGGCAGGGTTCATCCCCCGAGAGACCATACGGCTAATGCCATCGCCGCGATAGCGGACAATGTTACGGATTGGTCGCGCGTGGCGTATCAGCCGGTGGTCCGTCCGTGTTCGGCGAGTCCGCCGAGCGCCTGTACCCAGCCCTCCACCAGCCGCTTGATCTGCTCCAGATCCAGTACCGCGCCCGCGAAGTCGAAGCGGGCGACCAGACCGTCCTGGGTGGTGTCCACGGTGACATCGAGGTACAGATCGTCGGTGACGGGTTCCGGATACACCCGGGCGGGTCGCAGGTCCCGATAGCGGAATCCGATGCGCCCCACCGGGAGTCCGGCGATGGCGGCGGTATCGGGGTTCAGGTGTTGCAGCAGCCCGTAGCCGACGCCCCGGGCGGGCACCTCGCGGCAGCGGTCGCGAATCTGTTCCAGCACCGATCCGGCGGCCGGACCGCCCTGACGCACCTCCTCGAAGTCCACGCCCTCCACGCGCAGCGGGAACGGGTACGGCGTACTGAACGCGCCGACGGTGCGGTGTCCGGCGGGATCGCCGGGCACCCGGCCGTCCGCGACCAGTTGCACCACCGAACCCAGTGCGGCGCGGATGTTTTCGCCCGCGTCGCCGAGCAGGGTGACCGCGAGCGCGGCCAGCAGCACATCGTCGATGCTGGCCCGGTAGCGGCGCGCCACCGCGTCGACGGCGGCCGCGCCCTCACCGGTGATGGAGACCGAGACCCGGCCGCGTCCGGCGCTGTCCCGGCCGCCGCCGAATACCTCGGCCGGATCGCGTCCGGCGGTGGCCGAGGCCAATGCCGTACGCCACCAGTCCAATTCGGTGACGGTGCTGGGGGCGGCGGCGCGTTCGGCGAGGTCGCGCGCGATGCCGACCGGATGCGCGTCCGCGCTGGGCGGGGTGGCGTGGCCACCGGACCAGGAGGCGGTCAGATCCTCGATGATGGTGCGCCACGAGGTGTCGTCCACGACCAGTCCGTTGGCGACCGCGACGAGCACCGCCGCAGGCTGATCGACCGGTTCCAGATTCGGATCCGCGTCCGCGCCCGCCATGAGCACGAAACGGATATTGCGGCCCTTCTCCGGATCGAGTTCCGCCGCGGCGGCATGGATGACGGCCTCGATGGGGTCGCCGACGGCCTCGACCGACGGATCGATCTGCCACACCACGGCATCGCGCGAATTCGCCTGCACCGGAATGTCCATGACGGCGATATCGCCGTCGCGCCGCAGTCGCGACCACAGCGCCGGATGCCGATCCAGCAGCGACCGCACCGAACGCCGCACCCGGCTGCCGGACACATCGGCCGCGATATCGAGCGTGATCGCCCGCACCCACAGCCCGGACGGCTCCACCTCGAGCAGGCTCACCGCGCCCGCGGGCAGCGGGGACACCTTGCCGACGGCGGTGAGTCGCGGCCCCATGACCGGCGGCGCGGCCGAATCAGCCACGGCGGCAGCATGATCGTCGAGCGCATCGGCGGCGGTTCCGCCGTCGGCTGCGACATCGGCCCCGGCCGTCTCATCCGGAACAGCGCTGTCCGGACGGCTGTCGGACGCGGCGCTTTCGGCATCGGCATCGGTTATCGGGGAATCAGCGACCGCGTCCGGGATGGACCCGGTCCCGGTGCCAGCTGATGGGCCGTGCACGCCAACGTCCCCGGACTCAGCCGGACCGGTGACCTCGTCTTGCCTGCGGCCCGCATCGACAACGGAACCGGCGTCCGAGACATCATCATGCTCAGAGCTGTTCGTGTCCGCCTCGCCCGGCGTCGGCACGAATTCGGCGTCGAATCCGGCGAATGCCTTGTCCACGAATTCGACCGGATCGGCGAGCAGCCGGTCATCCGGGTGGATGTGGTCCGAATCCTCGTCGCGGGCGAACAGTTTCATGCCGCCGGTGAGCGCGGCATCGCTGACGACGGGCAGCACGGCCGTGATGGTCCAGTCGCCCTCGACCTCGTCCTCGCCGACGGCGGGTTCGGCCGGGGTGTGCGCCGGTTCCATTGCGCCCGCACCGTTTCCGCCTTCGAGCAGGGCCGCGAGCTGCGGTCCGATGACGGCGTAGGACTCGGCGGTGGTCATCAGCTGATGTTTGACCGGCACCACGTGTTCGGTGATCGGCCCGGTGACGAAGGGCCGCCAGTCCGCCGCGGAATGCTGATGGTCGTCACCGCGGCCGAGTTCGGCGGCGAAGAGTTCCATGCGCCCGTCGAATGCGGTTGGGCGGTACCGCGATCCGAGTTCGACGGTGCGCACCGCGCCCCGGTAGATGCGACGCAGCCGGTCCACGGTGAGCACGGCCAGATCGGCCGGGATGGCGGCGTGCAGCGCCGCCAGCGCCTCATCGCTGAGGTCGGTCATATCCCCGTCGGGGAAGGCTTCCTCGCCGACGCCGAGTGCCGCGAACTCATCGCGGACGGCGGCGGTGAAGTCGGTGAATTCCGCGTCCGGGTAGGCGTCCAGGTTGGCGAGCAGTTCGACCTGTTCGCCGGCGGTCTGGAGTTCGGTGGCGATGGCGTGCGCCAGGATGCCGCCGAGCGAATAGCCGAGTACCCGGTACGGCCCGTGCGGTTGCACCTCGCGGATGGCGGTGACGTAGCGCCGCGCGACCTCCTCGAGTGATTCGGGGGCGTAGTCGGTCTCGGTGAGCGCCGGGGATTGCAGGCCGTAGAGCGGCTGGTCGGCGGGCAGATGCCCGGCCAATCCGCCGTAGCACCAGGACATTCCGACCATGGGCGGTGCGCAGAACAGCGGGGTGCGGTCGCCGGTGGCCCGGATGGGCAGCACCACGGCCAGCGCCGCGTCGGCGGCCGAGTCGTAGTCGTGCCTGCTCTCCAGGTCCGCGCCGATGCGGGCGGCGAGCCCGGTGACGGTCGGATCGGTGAAGAACCAGGCGACCATCACCTTGGCCCCGGAGAGCGTGCGCAGTTTGCTCACGATGCCGGTCGCCAGCAGCGAGTTTCCGCCGAGCGCGAAGAAGTCGTCGTCGACGCTGACCTGGTCGACGCCGAGCACCTCGGCGAAGGCGGCCGCGATGGTGTGCTCCAGCGGTGTGGACGGCGCGCGGTATTCGCGTTGCCGCAGTACGGGTTCCGGCAGGGCCTTGCGATCCAGTTTGCCGACGGGTGTCAGCGGGATCTCGTCGAGCACCACGATGGCGGCGGGCACCATATGCGGCGGCAGACTCTGCCCCGCGTACTCGGTGAGCGCGTCCGGATCGAGGTCGGTGCCGAGCACGTACGACACCAGAACCGTTGTGCCGGTGTGATTCTTGCGCCCGACGGTGAGGGCGAAGTCGACGTCGGGGTGCGCGCCGAGCACCGCGTCGATCTCACCGAGTTCGATGCGGAACCCGCGAACCTTGACCTGGAAGTCCGAGCGCCCGACATAGTCGAGTTCCCACGGGGTGTCCGGCAGTGCGGTGTTGCCGCCGCGCTCGTCGGGATCGGCGTACCAGCGCACCACGTCACCGGTGCGGTACATGCGCGATCCCGGTGCGCCCCAGGGGTTCGCGACGAATCGCTCCGAGGACAGTCCCGCGCGATTGCGGTAGCCGCGCGCCAGTGCGCCACCGGCCAGGTACAGCTCACCCGCGACGCCCGGCGGCACCGGGTTCATCCGCGCGTCCAGCACCAGCGCCGACATGCCGTGCACCGGTTTGCCGATGGTGATGTGCCGTCCCGGCGTCAACTGCGCGTAGGTGGAGATGATGGTGGTCTCGGTGGGTCCGTAGGCGTTGTGATAGACCCGCCCGGCGGCCTTCCACCGCGTCACCAGTTCCGGCGGCGTCACATCGCCGCCGACCGAAAGCACCTCGAGCTGCGGCTGACTCGTCGCGTCGAGGGTGCCGAGCACGGCCGGGGTGATGAGCGCGTGCGAGACCCGCTCGGTGCGCATGAGCTCGTTGAGCTCGGCTCCGCCCAGGATCTCCGAGGGCACGATGACCAGCGTCGCGCCGGTGTAGAACGCGCAGATCCATTCCAGCACCGAGGGATCGAAGCTGGGTGAGCAGTTGTGCATGAGCCGGTGCTCGGGGTCGAGGTCGTACAGCGCGATGGCGTAGTCGGCGAGCCCGCCGAGACCGGCGTGGGTGACGGTGACGCCCTTGGGCATTCCCGTCGAGCCCGAGGTGTAGATGACGTACGCCGGATGCTGCATGCGCAGCGGCGCGCGGCGATCGACGTCGGTGATGGGCGCGGGCGACTGCGCCATGCAGGCCGCGTCGGTGGCGGCGTCGTCCAGGCACAGCCATTCGACCTCGCCGGGCAGTCCGGCCTGATGCGCGCGCCCGGTAATCCCCAGTACCGCACCGGAATCGGTGACCATATGCCGCACCCGGTCGGCCGGATAGGTCGGATCGACGGGTACGTGCGCACCGCCCGCCTTGGCGATGGCGAGCACCGCGGCGACCATTTCGAACGAGCGCGGGAAGGCAACGGCGACAAGCTTTTCCGGTCCCACACCGCGTTCGATGAGCACCCGCGCCAATTGCGAGGAGTAGTCGTCGAGTTCGCCGTAGGTGATGGAATGCCCGCGGTACCGCACCGCGATCCGGTCCCGGCCCAGTGCCACGCCCCGGGTGAGCAGGTCCGGCAGCAGTCCGGTGGCCATCACGTCATCGCCGTGCACCTGGGTGAGCAGCTCGTATTCGCCGTCGCCGAGCAGCGGCAGATCGCCGACGGGGGTGCCGGGCCGTTCCACGATGGCGGCCAGCAGGCGCTGGAATCGATCCGCGAAGACGCCGACGGTGGCGTAGTCGAACAGATCCTTGGCGAAGGTGAAAGCGCCCTGCAATCCGTTGCCGCCGCCGTCGCTCATGGTCAGCGACAGGTCGAACTGTGAGGTCTCGACCTCCGATTCCAGTGCGGCGATCCGCAATTCGGGCAGTTCGGCATCGTTGTCCGGCAGGTTCTGGAAGGCCAGCATGACCTGGAACAGCGGATTGCGCGCGGTGGACCGCTCCGGGTTGAGCAGATCCACCAGTCGCTCGAACGGCACCTCGGCGTGCGCGAAGGCGCGCAGATCGGCGTCCTTGGTGTGGGCGAGCAGCTGATCGAAGCGCAGCTCCCCCGGCACCCGGGTGCGCAGTACCAGCGTGTTCACGAACATGCCGATGACATCGTCGAGTTCGGCGGCGCCGCGCCCGGCGACCGGTGTACCGATGGCGATGTCATCGGTGCCGGACAGCCGCGCCAGGAATACCGCGAGCGCGGTGTGCACAACCATGAACAGGGTCGCGTGCTGTTCGCGCGCGATGCGTTGCAGTCCGGCGTGGATCTCGTCGTCGATGCCGAATTGCACACTGCCGCCGCGGAAGGACTGCACCGGCGGGCGCGGGCGATCGGCGGGCAGGTTCAATTCATCGGGCAGTCCGGCGAGTTCGGTGCGCCAGTGTGCGGTCTGCCGGGAGATCAGGCTCTCGGGATCGTCCTCGGAGCCGAGCACCTCGCGCTGCCACAGGCTGTAATCGGCGTACTGCACCGGCAGCGGGGCCCATGCGGGCGCGGTGTCGGCCGAGCGGGCGATGTAGGCCAGCACCAGATCGCGCGACAGCGGTCCCATGGACCAGCCGTCGGAGCTGATGTGGTGGGTGACCAGCACCAGCACGTGTTCGATCTCGTCGGCGACGTCGAGCCGGAACAGCTTGACCCGCAACGGAATCTCGCCGGTGACATCGAATCCGGCGGTGAGCAGCGCCGTCACCCGGTCGGCGACCGCGTCGACCCCGATGCGCTCGGGCGTGAGCTCGGGAACGACCTGCGCGGCGGGCAGCACCACCTGATGCGCACCGTTCGCGTCCTCGGGATAGATGGTCCGCAGCGTCTCGTGCCGTTCCAGCAGATCGGCCACCGCGAGCCGCAGCGCCTCGGTGTCGAGCGCGCCGGTGAGTCGCAGTGCGATCGGCAGGTTGTACGCCGAGGAGCTGGGATCGAACTGGTTCAGGAACCACATGCGCTGCTGTGCGAGCGACAGCGGAATTCGTTCGGGCCGTACGCCCGCCACCAGGCGCGGCCGTGCCACGACCGTTTCCGCGCCCGAAACCCGTTGTGCGAGAGCTTCGACCGTGGACACCTCGAACAGATCCCGGACCCCGAGATCGGTATCGAGCGCGGCGTTCACCCGGGCGATGACCCGGGTGGCGACCAGCGAATTGCCGCCGAGCGAGAAGAAGTCGTCATCGAGTCCGACCTGTTCCAGGCCCAGCACATCGGCGTAGACCTGCGCCACCGCCTGTTCGGTCTCGGATTCCGGAGCCCGGAATTGGTGTCCGGCCGCGAAATCCGGTGCGGGCAGCGCCCGCCGGTCCAGCTTGCCGGAAGGATTGACCGGGAACTCGTCCAGCACCACGAATGCCGCGGGCACCATGTAGCCCGGAACCCGTTCGGCCACGGCGGCTTTCACGTCCGCGATATCGACCGCGCGTCCGGCGGCGGGCACCACGTACCCGACCAGCTGATCGCCCAGTCGTTCGTCATGGCGCAGCACCACCACGGCGCGCGCGATGGATTCCTGTGCGGTGAGCGCGGATTCGATCTCGCCGAGTTCGATGCGCAGACCGCGCAGCTTGACCTGGAAATCGGTGCGGCCCAGGTACACCAGCTGACCGCGATCGGTCCAGCGCACCAGGTCACCGGTGCGGTACATGCGCGCCCCGGCCGCGTCGAACGGGTTGGCCACGAAGCGATCCGCCGTCAGATCGGCCCGCCCGTGGTACCCGCGCGCCAGCTGATCACCGGCCAGGTAGAGCTCACCGGCCATACCGGGCGCGACCGGGTGCAGTCGCGCGTCCAGCACATAGGTTTTCGCGTTCCAGACCGGTGCGCCGATCGGCACCGCACCCGAAACCTGTTCCGGCACGGCCGCATACGTGGCGTGCACGGTGAATTCGGTGGGCCCGTAGAGATTGTGCAGCTCCGCGGTGCCGATGCGCCGGAACGCCGCGACCGCGTCACCGGTGAACGCCTCACCGGCGATGAGCAGGGTGCGCAGCGAGGTGAGCGCCGCCGGGGCCGCGCTGTCGGTGAACGCGCTCAGCATGGACGGTACGAACGAGGTCATGGTGATCTGTTCGGCGGCGATGACATCGGCCAGGTACGCCGGATCGCGATGTCCGTCCGCGCTCGCCACCACCAGGCGCGCGCCGACGGCGAGCGGCCCGAACAGTTCCCAGACCGACACGTCGAAGGTGGCCGGTGTCTTGAGCAGCACGACATCGTCGGCGCCGATGCCGTATTCGGTGGTGATCCAGCGAATCTGGTTGACGGCGGCGGCATGGGACACCGCGACGCCCTTGGGCCGTCCGGTGGATCCGGAGGTGAAGATGACGTACGCCGGATGCGCGGTGTACAGCGGTGCGCGCCGCTCATCGTGCCGGATCGGCTCATCGGAGTATCCGGACAGATCGAGCGCGTCGATGGTCAGCACCCGGTCACCGGAGGTGAAACCGTCACGGCGCGTGGTGAGTACGCAGACCGGCCGGGCCGTCTCCAGCACGTGGTCGATGCGGTCGGCGGGCTGATCCAGATCCAGCGGCACGTAGCCGCCGCCCGCCTCGAGTACGGCGTAGATGGCGACGACGAGATCGACCGAGCGCCGAATGCCCAGCGCCACCAGTGTTTCCGGGCCGACGCCCGCCGCGATGAGCAGCCGGGCCAGCCGGTGCACGCGCGCCGCCAGTTCGGCGTAGGTCAGTTCCTCGCCCTCGGCGCGCAGCGCGATCGCGTCCGGATTGCGGACCGCCTGCGATTCGAACAGCGAGAACAGCTGTCCCGCGGGCAGATCGATGCCGGTCTCATTCCATTCGGTGAGCACCCGGCGGCGCTCATCGAAGCCGAGCACGTCGATATCCCCGACCGCGCGCGCCGGATCGGCGGTGACCGCGACCAGGATGCGGCGGAACCGCTCCGCGAATCCCTGCACCGTGCTCGCGTCGAAAAGGTCCGTGGCGTAGGTGAACAGCGCGGTCAGACCCTGCGGCGTGTTCTCCGCGTCGGTGCGCTCGCTGACGGTGAGCTGCAGATCGAACTTCGCCAGCGGCACATCCAGTTCCACCGCCGAGACCGAGACCCCGGGCAGCGACAGCGCGGACTCACCGACGTTCTGGAAGGTGAGCATGGTCTGGAACAGCGGATGCCGGGCCTGCGAGCGCGCCGGATCGAGCACCTCGACCAGCCGCTCGAACGGCACATCGGCATGTCCGAAGGCCGCGATATCGCCGGTGCGCACCGCGTTCAGCAGGTCACCGAAGGACTGCGCCGGATCGACCTGTGCCCGCAATACGAGGGTGTTGACGAACATGCCGATGAGATCGTCGAGTTCGGCCTCACCGCGTCCGGCGACGGGCGCGCCGACGGCGATATCCCCGGTGCCGGACAGTCGCGCCAGCAGTGCCGCGAAGGCGGCGTGCACGGCCATGAACAGCGTGGCATTGTGCTCCGAGGCCACCCGCAGCAGCGCCGCGTGCACGATCGGATCGATCTCGAACGCCAGCGTCGCGCCGCGCCCGGAGGCCACCGCGGGCCGGGGCCGGTCGCCGGGCAGCTCCAGCTGATCGGGCAGCCCCGCGAGGCTGTTGCGCCAGAAGTCCAGCTGCCTGGCCAGCAGTGATCCGGAATCGGTTTCGTCGCCGAGGATTTCGCGCTGCCACAGCGCGTAGTCGGCGTACTGCACCGCGAGCGGGGTCCATTCGGGCTCGCGCCCGGCGATCCGGCTCAGGTACGCGGTCATGAGATCGCGGGTGAGCGGTCCGGCCGAGAAGCCGTCACCGGCGATGTGGTGCACCACGCACACCAGCACGTGATCGTCGGCGGCCACGCGCAGCAGGCGTACCCGCAGCGGCGGGGCCGCGGTGACATCGAATCCGGCGATGGCGACCTCGGCCACCGCGGCGATGATGCCGTCCTCCCGCACGTCCACCATCGGCATGGACGGCATGGCGTCGGGATCGTCGGCGGCCAGCACCAATTGCTGTCCGACACCGTCGTATTCGGGGTAGATGGTGCGCAGCACCTCGTGCCGCTCCACCAGATCGCGCACCGCGGCCCGCAGCGCGGGCACGTCCAGGGGTCCGGTGATGCGCAGCGCGGTGGGCAGGTTGTAGGTGGCCGACTCGGTGTCGAACCGGTTCAGGAACCACATGCGCTGCTGCGCGTAGGACAGCGGAATCCGTTCCGGCCGCTCCATCACCCGCAGCGGTGTACTGAACGAATCGGCTTGTTCGCCGAGGTTTGCCGCGAGTTCGGCGACGGTGGGCGCTTCGAAGATCGCGCGCACCGGCACCCGCGCGCCCACGGCCGCGCCGAGTCGCGCCACCACCTGGGTGGCATTGAGCGAGTTGCCGCCCAGTTCGAAGAAGTCGTCATCCGCGCCGACGGTCTCGACCGCGAGGACGGCGGCGAAGACCTCGGCGACCATGCGCTCGCCCGGGGTGGACGGTGCGCGATAGGCCCGGGCCTGGAATTCCGGCTCCGGCAGCGCCTTACGGTCGAGTTTGCCGCTGGCATTGAGCGGCATGGCGGCCAGCCGCACCACGGCCGAGGGCACCATGTACGACGGCAGTGCCGCCCGCGCGTGCGCCAGCAGCTCCGAATCATTCAGCGCCGCATCGGTTTCCGGCACCACATAGGCGACGAGCCGGTCCCCGGTCGCGGCGCGCACCAGTGTCACCGCGGCCCGATGCACGGCCGGATGGCTCAGCAGCACCGTCTCGATCTCGCCGAGTTCGATGCGCTGTCCGCGCAGCTTCACCTGGAAGTCACTGCGCCCCAGGTATTCCAGCGCGTATCCGTTGCCGCCCGGTTCCGCGATCCACCGCACCACATCGCCGGTGCGGTACAACCGCGCCCCGCCCTCGTGTGCGACGAACCGTTCCGCCGTGAGCGCGGGCGCGCCCAGGTAGCCGCGCGCCAGCTGCACCCCGGCCACGTACAGCTCACCGGCCGCGCCGAACGGCACCGGCCGCAGCTGCCGATCCAGTACGTGCACCTTGGTATTGGCCACCGGGCTGCCGATCGGCACCGCGGTGCCCGCGGACTGCTCCGCCGGTTGTGCGGTGACCACGGTCGCCTCGGCCGGGCCGTACCAGTTCACCAGTGCGGTATCCGGCAGGGCGGCGGCGAATTTCGCGGCGGTTTCGGCGGACAGCGCCTCACCGGCGGCGAACACCCAGCGCAGCTGCCCCGAGGGCGTCAGGGCCTGCCGAGCCAGCCCGTCGAGGTACGCCTCCAGCATGGAGGGCACGAAATGCACCGAGGTGACGCCGTATTCGCCGATCATCCGGGCGATGTAGGCGGGATCGCGATGCCCGTCCGGTTCCGCGATGACGACCGCGGCACCGGTCTGCAACGGCCAGAACAACTCCCACGTGGAGATGTCGAAGGTGATGGGCGTCTTGTGCAGCACCACATCACCCGCACCGTGCGGATAGGTCCTTTGCGCCCAGCGGAACTGGTTCGCCATCTGCCGATGCGTGATGGCCACGCCCTTGGGGCGGCCGGTCGATCCGGAGGTGTAGATGACGTAGGCGGCATTGTCCGGCCGCACCGCGGCGGATCCGACGAATTCGATCTCGCCCGCGCCCGCCAGCGCGTCCACCAGGAAAAGCGGTACCCCGGAAGCGGTTTCGAAACCGTCCTCGGTACGCGTCAGCACGCACACCGGAGCGGCGCTGCCCAGTACGTATTCATTGCGCTCGGCCGGATGATCCGGATCGACGGGCACATACGCGCCACCCGCGCGCAGTACCGCGTAGATGCCCACGACCAGGTCGATCCCGCGCCGCATGGCAACGGCCACCCGCGATTCCGGCCCCACCCCGCGCAGCGTGAGTTCCCGGGCCAGCCGTCGCGAGCGCGCGTCGAGCTCGGCGTAGGTGAGCGTGACATCCCCGAAGATGACCGCGAGCGCCTCGGGCGTGCGCGCCGCCTGCGCGTCGAACAGCGTCAGCAGCGTCGAATCATCCAGCAGTTCAGCCACTTCGGTGGCATTGACCGCGTCGAGGGCGGCGCGCTCGCTGTCGATGAGCGCGTCCACTTCGGCGATCCGCGCCCGCGGATCGGTCCCGAAACGCCCGAGCAGCAACGCGAGTCGCCGCGACAGTGCCTCGGCGGCATCCTCGTCGAAGAGATCGCGCAGGTATTTCAGGTTCACCCGCAGCTGCTTGCCGGGGGTGACCATGACCGTGATCGGGTAGTGCGTGCCGTTCGCGGCGGAGGTGCCGAGCAGGCCAACACCGCCGATGGGGGCGGCGGCCTCGTCGAGCGCCGCGTCATCCACGGGGAAGGACGCGAACACCACGAGCGAGTCGAAAATCCCGTCTATACCGGTGATTTCCTGAATCTCACCGAGCCCGAGGTAGTGGTGATCCAGCAGCGCGGCCTGTTCATCCTGCAATTGCCGCAGCAGTCCGGCGAGGGTGCCGTTCGCATCCAGCTTCACCCGGACCGGAATGGCATTGAGGAACAGTCCGACCATGGTTTCGATACCGGTCAACTGCGGCGGGCGACCCGAAACGGTCGCACCGAACACCACATCGTCGCGATCGGTGGTCCGCCCGATCAGCAGACCCCACGCGGCCTGCACGATGGTATTGACCGTGATTCCGGCCTCGGCGGCGACGCGCCCCAGCGCGGCGGTCTCCTCGGCGGACAGTTCGAAGCCCAATTCGCCGATACCGGCGGAGATTTCGCGCGACCGATCGACGGGCGCGAGCGGTGAGGGTTCGGTGAACCCGGCCAGGGCCTGCGCCCACGCCTCGCGGGCGGTCGCACGATCCTGTGCGGCCAGCCATGCCAGGTAATCGCGGTACGACCGCACCGGCGGCAGCAGCGCCGGATCCCCGCCGAGTGCGTAGAACGCCAGCATGTCCTGCATGAGCAGCGGCAGCGACCAGCCGTCGAGCAGAATGTGATGGCTGGTGACGAACAGCTGGAAGCGTTCGGGCGCGGTGCGCACCAGGGTGAAGCGCAGCAGCGGCGCGGACCGCATATCGAAATGCCCGCTCATTTCCGCGGCCATCAGCCAATCGGTGCGCGCGGGTGCCTCATCGGCCTCGCGATCACCCAGATCCAGGTAGCGCCAGGGCACTTCGAGATCGTCGAGCACGATCTGCAACGGGTTGCCGTCGGAGTCCTCGACGAACGCGGCGCGCAGGTTCACATGCCGGTCCAGCATGGCCTGTGCGGCGGCGCGCAGGCGCGGAATGTCCAGTGCGCCGGACAGTTCGACGGTGAACTGAGTCATGTACGCGTCGACGGAATCTTCCGCCAGCAGCGCGTGGAAAAGCATGCCGGACTGCAACGGCGTGAGCGGCCAGATATCGGACATGGTCGGGTAAAGCTCTTGCAGCCGTGCGCGATCGGCGTCACCGACCTCGACCAGCGGCCCGGTGGCCAGTTCGACCTCGGCCTCGCCCGGTGTCACCGATTCGGCGATAGCAGCGAGCCCTTCGACGGTGCGCGCGGCGAACACGTCCTTGGCCTTGAACGCCAAACCCTGTGCGCGCGCCCGCGAAACGATCTGAATGGAGGTGATGCTGTCGACGCCGAGGGAGAAGAAGTCGTCGTCCAGGCCGACCCGCTCGACCTTGAGCACCTCGGCGATGACCTCGGAAACCGTCTGCTGCGCAGGCGTTTCCGGTGCCCGGTACTCCTGTGCCTTGATGACCGGTGCGGGCAGCGCGGCCCGGTCCAGCTTGCCGACGGGCGTCAGCGGGATCTCGTCCAGCACCATGATCGCGCCGGGGACCATATGCGGCGGCAGCGCGCGCTCGGCCAGCGCCGACAGCTCCGCCACATCCACGGTGGCCCCGGGGGCCGGATGCACGTACGACACCAGAACCGTTGCGCGGTCCTGTACCTGATGTCCGACGGTCACCGCGAAATCGACGGTCTCGTGCCCGGCGAGTACGGCGTCGATCTCCTCCAGCTCGATGCGCAGGCCGCGAATCTTCACCTGGAAGTCATTGCGCCCCAGATACTCCAGCTCACCGCCGGAGGTCCAGCGCACCAGGTCGCCGGTGCGGTACAGCCGGGAACCGTTGTCCTCGAAGGGATTCGCCACGAACCGCGCCGCCGTCAACTCGGCGCGCCCGTGATAGCCGCGCGCCAGCAACGCACCGGCGATGTACAGCTCGCCGGGCACCCCGGGCGCTACCGGACGCAGCCGCTCGTCGAGCACGTGCGCGACCGCGCCGCGAATGGCGGCACCGATGGTCACCGGCCGATCCGGCAGCAGCTCAGCGCAATTGGTCCAAATGGTGGTCTCGGTCGGGCCGTAGCCATTGAGCAGTCGCCGCTCGCCGTCTGCGATCGGGGCCACCCAGCGCCGCACCAGTTCCGGCGGGCATGCCTCACCGGCGGCCAGCACGACGCGAAGTTCATCCAGCCCAACGGGATCGATGGAGGCCAGCACCGACGGCGTGATCACCGCATGGCTCACCGCCTCGCGCGCCAGCAGCGCGCCCAGATCCTCACCGCCGTAGACCTCCGGCGCGGCGACGACGAGCGCCGCACCCGATCCGATGGCCATGAGCATTTCGAATACCGAGGCGTCGAACGACGGCGACGCCACATGCAGCACACGGGACTCCGGCGTGATCCGGAATCGCTCCCGCTGCTCCTCGCTCAGTCCGGCGAGCCCGGTGTGCGTGACCACGACACCCTTGGGCAACCCGGTCGAGCCCGAGGTGTAGATGGTGTAGGCCGGATGTTCCGCGCGCAGCGGCCGCACCCGATCCGAATTGGTGACCGGTTCCGCCGGAAAACCCTGGGCAACCTCGGCGAACTCGGCACTGTCGAGCTCGAGCCAGGTGACCGTATCGGGCAGGGCATCGCGCTTGGCGGAGACGGTCAATCCGAGCACGGCCCGCGAATCCGACACCATGTGCAGGACGCGATCGGCCGGGTAGTTCGGGTCCACCGGAACGAACCCGGCCCCGGATTTGGCGACCGCCCACACCGCGACCACGGACTCCACCGAGCGCGGAATGGCGATCGCGACCAGATCCTCCGGCCCGACCCCACGTTCGATCAGCAGATGCGCCAGCCGCGTCGAACGCTCATCCAACTCTGCATAGCTGAGCTGCGCCAGCGTCGCCGAGGCGTCTGCCAGCACCAATGCGATCCCCGCCGGATTGGCCTCGACGGCGGTGGACATCAGCTGCGGCAGGGTGGGGACGCGGGGCCGCCGGGTACGGGTGGGCCGGACGCGCGCTGTGCGGGTCATTTGATTACCGCCCGACGCTCGATACACCGGTGCCCGACCACCCGAATCATGAAGATGTCCCTCATCCTGTCCGTCGTTGCTCCAACCTCCCCGCGCATCCCGAGGGAAATCGGGAGGGCACGGGTCGTGTTACTCGCCCCAGCTAGACCGGCCGGGGCCCGCAACACCAAGCGCCACGACAGAGGGAGTGGTCACGACCTGCGCCTCGACGCGGGCACCGCGTCGTCAGGGTACCTTCCGGCACACCGAAGACAGGTGTCCACGTCGAAACGGGGTGGTAAGCAGGCAATGCTACGGATGGATCCCCTCTCCATGCTCGGCGAGCCCGCCCAAAGCCTGTACCCACCCCTCGACAAGGCCCTTGACCTGATCGAGTTCGAGCACCGCGCCCGCGAAGTCGAACCGGGCCAGCAGCCCATCCGCGCTGGTGTCGACGGTGATATCGAGGTAGAGGTCATCGGCGACCGGTTCGGGCAGCACCCGGGCCGGGCGCAGATCGCGATAGCGGAAACCGATGCGGCCCTGGGGAAGTCCGGTGAGCACCGCGGCCGCGGCCGGATTCAGCTGCCGCAGCAGACCGAATCCCACACCGTGGGAGGGGACCGCCCGCACGCTGTCCCGCAATTGCGCGATGGCGTATCCGGCGGCCGGTCCGCCGCGGCGCACCTGATCGAAATCCACCCCGGTCAGCGCGGGCACGAACGGGTAGCCGGTGCTGAACGCGCCGACCACCGGATCGCCGGGCGTCCGCGGGTCAGCGACCAGTCGCACCACCGAACCGAGGGTGGCGCGCGCCGAAGCGCCCGCGTCATCCCAGAGCGCGACCGCGAACGCCGTGAGCAGGACCTCCTCGAGCGTGGCCCCGTACTGCCGCGCCACCGCGTCCACCGCGGTCGCGCCCGCACCGGTGATCTGCACCGATACCCGCCCGCGGGACTCGTCGGCCACCCGGTCGGGTGCGAGCCCGGCCGGTATCGCCGCCAATGCCGCACGCCACCAGGACAATTCGGCGACCGTCGCCGGTTCGCCCGCCCGGTCCGCGGCATCGTGCGCGAACTCGGCGGGATCGGTGCCCGGCGCACCGCCGCCGCCGGCGTGCCCGCCCGACCAGGAATCGGTGAGATCGTCGATGATGATGCGCCACGAGGCGTCATCGACCACCAGGCCGTTGGCGACCACGATGAGCACGGCCACCGGCTGCTCACCCGTATCCGGATCCACGGGTGCGTCCGGTGCCGGGCCCTCGAGCAGGACGAATCGAATATTGCGGCCCTCTTCGGGGTCCAGTTCGGCCGCGGCCGCGTGCACCACGGCCCCGATCGGATCGCCGACCGCCTGTACCGCCGGATCGACCCGCCAGACCGCCGCGTCCGAGGGATTGGATCGCAGCGGGATGTCCAGCAGCGGGGTGTCCCCGTCGAAGCGCAGTCGCGCCCACAGCGCCGGATGCCGTTCGCGCAGGCTCGCGACCGAGCGCCGCACCCGCGAACCCGAGACGCCCTCCGCGATATCGAGGGCGATGGCCCGCACATGCAATCCGGTCGGCTCCACCTCGAGCAGGCTCACCGCACCCGCGGGCAGCGGTGACACGGTGCTGGTCGCGGTGCGGCGCTCGGCGATGGCGCTGGCCAGTGGGGCCTGGGGCGGTTCCGGTGCGAAGACCGGCAGCACCGTGGTCGCGGTCGGATCGCCCTGGAAGCCCGGTAGCGAGGTGACCACCGGAAGCACCTGGGTGATGGCCCAGTCCGAGACCTCGTCCTCGATCGGCAGCGGTTCCGGTGCGGGCGCGGGACCCCGATCGGCGGCATCGATGAGAGCCGCCAGCTCCGGCCCGATGATCGCGAACGCCTCGGTGCCGACCATCAGCTGATGGGTGACCGGCACCGGCCGATCGGTGATCGCGCCGCCGGTGAACGGCCGCCAGTGCCCCGGCCCGTAGACCGTCTCGCCCGGTCCCCGGAACTCCGCCCGGAACAGTTCGATATCACCGTCGAAATAGGCGGGCTGATAGGCGGATCCGAGTTCGATGGTGCGCACCGCGCCGCTGTAGATCCGGCGAATCCGCTCCAGCGTCAGCACCGCGAGATCGGGTGGAATCGCGGCCTGCAGGGCGCGCAGCGCGTCATCGCCGAGCTCCTGCAGATCGCCTTCCGGGAAGTCCGTCACGCCGAGCGCGACGAATTCGTCCCGCAGCGCGTCCCGGAAGTCCGACATATCCGCATCCGGGTACGCGTCGAGGATGGCGAGCACATCGGTGCGCTCCCCCTGCGCCCACAGTTCGGTGGCGATGGCCTGCGCCAGATTGCCGCCGAGCGAATAGCCGAGCACCCGGTACGGCCCGTGCGGCTGGATCTCGCGCATCTCGCGCACGTACCGCCGCGCCACCTCGGTCAGCGATTCCGGCCAGTAGCCGAGCTCGGTGAGCGCCGGTGACTGCAGTCCGAGAATCGGCTGATCCTCGGGCAGGTACTGCGCCAATCCCGCATAGCACCAGGACATTCCGGCCATGGGCGGGGCGCAGAACAGCGGTGTCCGGGTCCCGGTGCCGCGAATCGGCAGCACCACGCCGAGCGCGGTATCGGCCGCACTCGCCTCGCCGCCGTCGAATTCCGCGGCGATCCGCGCGCCCAGTCCCGCGACGGTCGGATCGGTGAAGAACCACGCGACCATGACCTGCGCGCCGGTCACCTTGCGCAACCGGCTCACCACCTGGCTGGCCAGCAGCGAGGTGCCGCCGAGCGAGAAGAAGTCGTCATCGCGCCCGGCCCGTTCCACGCCGAGCACCTCGGCGAAGACGGCGGCGACGGACTCCTCGAGCGCGGTGACGGGCGCGCGGTATTCCCGCTGTGCCAGTTCGGGTTCCGGCAGCGCCTTGCGGTCGAGCTTGCCGACCGGGGTGAGCGGAATCTCGTCCAGCACCACGATGGCCGCGGGGACCATATGCGCGGGCAGGCTGGCCGCGGCGAACTCGGTCAGTTCCCGCGGTTTGGGCGAACTGCCGGGCACCCCGAGCACATAGGAGACCAGAACCGTTGCCCCGGCGGCGTTCTCGCGGCCCAGGGTGACCACGAACTCGACATCCTCGTGCCGTCCGATGACCGCGTCGATCTCACCGAGTTCGATGCGGAAGCCGCGGATCTTGACCTGGAAGTCGGTGCGCCCGACATAGTCGAGCTCCCACTTCGGCTGCGCCCCACGCTGATCGGCGGGATCCGCGTACCAGCGCACCACATCGCCGGTGCGGTACATGCGCGCACCCGGTTTGCCCCAGGGGTTGGCGACGAAGCGCTCCGAGGTGAGCGCGCTGCGATTGCGGTATCCGCGCGCGAGCGCGCCACCGGCCAGATACAGCTCACCCGCCACCCCCGGCGGCACCGGGTTCAGCCGCGCGTCCAGCACCAGCGCCGACATCCCGTGCACCGGTGTGCCGATGGTGATCTGCCGCCCCGGCCGCAATTGCGAATAGGTGGCGATAATGGTGGCCTCGGTCGGACCGAACGCATTGTGATAGACGCGCCCGGACGCCCATTTCTCCTGTAGCTCAGGCGTTGTCACCTCACCACCGACGCACATGGTGCGCAGCCCGTCCAGATCGGCCGGGTCCAGGGTGCCGAGCACCGCCGGGGTGAACACCGCGTGATCGACGTCCTCGGCCCGGATCAGCTCGGCGAGTTCGGGACCGCCCATGATCTCCGACGGCGCGATCACCAGGGTCGCCCCGGTGGAGAACGCCGAAACCCATTCCAGCACCGAGGGATCGAAACTCGGCGAGCAATTGTGCAGCGACCGGTCGCCCGGCCGCACACCGTAGCGTTCGGCCGTGTACTCGGCGAGCCCGCCCAGTCCGGCATGAGTCACGGTGACGCCCTTGGGCATACCGGTGGAACCGGAGGTGTAGATGACGTACGCCGGATGCCGCAGGCGCAACGGCGTACGGCGATCCAGATCGGTCACCGGTTCCGCGGACTGCGCCAGGCAGCGCCCGTCCACCGCCGCGTCGTCGAGGCAGAGCCACTCCACCTCGCCGGGCAGCCCGTCGAGCTGCGCGAAACCCGTAATGCCCAGCACCACACCGGAATCGGTGATCATATGCCGCACCCGGTCCGCCGGATAGGCCGGATCGACGGGTACGTGCGCACCACCGGCCTTGGCGATGGCCAGCACCGCCGCCACCATCTCGAACGAGCGCGGGAAAGCCACCGCGACAAGCTGTTCCGGGCCGACGCCGCGTTCGATCAGCACCCGCGCCAATTGCGAGGTGTAATCGTCGAGTTCGCCGTAGCTGATCGAATGACCGCGATAGCGAATGGCGGTACGCTCGCGCCCCAGTGCCACGCCCGCGGTGAACAGATCCGGCAGCAGCGCCGTCGCGGTCACCTCGTCATCGTGGACGTGCGTGAGCAGTTCGTACTCGGTTCCACTCAGCAGCGGCAGATCCCCGACCGGGGTATCGCCGCCGTGACTGACGGCGTCGAGCAGTCGCACGAAGCGCCGCGCGAACTCCTGCACCGTATCGCGGTCGAAAAGGTCACGCGCATAGGTGAATACCGCGTCCATCCCGGAATCGTCCGAACTCTCCCGCACGGTCAGCGAGAGGTCGAACTGCGAGGTCTCGACGCCGGAATCCAGTGCGCCGATGCGCAATCCGGGTAGCTCGAAGGTGCTGTCCTGCAAATTCTCGAAGGCCAGCAGCACCTGGAACAGCGGATTGCGGGCCTGCGAGCGCTCCGGATTGAGCAGTTCCACCAGCCGCTCGAACGGCACGTCCGCGTGCGCGAACGCCGCCAGATCGGTCTCCTTGGTCTGCGCGAGCAGTTCGGCGAAGCTCAGCCGCCCGGAGACCTGGGTGCGCAGAACCAGTGTGTTGACGAACATTCCGATCATGTCGTCCAGTTCGGCCGCGCCGCGACCGGCCACCGGGGTGCCGATGGCGATATCCTCGGTCCCGCTCATGCGGGCCAGGAAGATCGCCAGCGCGGTGTGCACCACCATGAACGGCGTCGCGTGCCGGGCCCGCGCCAGCGCCCGCAGCCGCTGTTGCAGATCGGCGTCGATGCGGAACATCACCTGCCCGCCCGCGAACGACTGGCGCGGCGGCCGGGGCCGATCCGCGGGCAGATTCAGCTCGTCCGGCAGTCCGGCGAGGGTGCGCCGCCAATAGTCGCCCTGCGCCGAGATCAGGCTGTCCGGATCGGCTTCGGTGCCCAGTACCGCGCGCTGCCACAGCGTGTAATCGATGTACTGCACCGGCAGCGGATGCCACGGCGGCGCGTGCCCCTGTGTCCGGGCGAGGTACGCGGTCATCACATCGCGGGCCAGCGGTCCCATCGACCAGCCGTCCGCGCTGATGTGGTGTGCCACGAACAGCACCACGTGCTCGGGTTCGCGGGAGACCGAATCGACGCGGAACAGCTTGGCACGCAAGGGAACTTCGGAGGTGACGTCGAATCCGGTGGTCAGCTCGGCGGTCACCCGCGCCAGCAGGGCGGCCGGATCGACCAGCTCCGGCTCCAGGTCCGGTGCGGCCTGTTCGGCGGGCAGCACCACCTGGTGGGCGATACCGTCCGCCTCCGGATACACCGTGCGCAGCGATTCGTGCCGCGCCACCACATCGCGCACGGCCAGCGCCAGCGCGCCGGTGTCGAGTTCACCGTGCAACCGCAGTGCGGCGGGCACGTTGTACGCCGAATTGGCGGTATCGAGCTGATTCACGAACCACATGCGCTGCTGCGCCAGTGAGAGCGGAATCAGTTCCGGCCGCTCCTGCGCCACCAGCGGAATCCGCCCGCCGACGCCCTCCTGGGTCGCCAGGAACGCGGCCAGCGTCAGCACCGTGGTGGTCTCGAAGACCGCGCGCACGGGCACGCGGGTGTCCAAGGCCGCGCCGAGTCGCGCGACCAGCTGGGTGGCGATCAGCGAATTGCCGCCCAGCTCGAAGAAGTCGTCATCGCGGCCGACCTGTGCCACGCCGAGCAGTTCGGCGAACACCCCGGCCACCGTCTCTTCGAGAGGTGTTGCGGGCGCACGGTATTCGCGCTGTCCCAGCTCGGGTTCCGGCAGCGCCGCGCGATCGAGTTTGCCGACCGGCGTCAGCGGAATCTCATCGAGCAGCACGATCGCCGACGGCACCATATGCGCGGGCAGATACCGGCTCGCGTACTCGCGCAGTCCGGCCTCGTCGACCGAGCGTGCGAGCACATATGCAACCAATATCGTTGCGCCCGCAGCATTCTGCCGTCCGAGCGTGACCGCGAAATCGACGTCGTCGTGTCCGCCGAGCACCGCGTCGATCTCACCGAGCTCGATCCGGTAGCCGCGGATCTTCACCTGGAAATCGGTGCGCCCCAGGTACTCCAGCTCCCAGCCGTCGCCGACCGGCACCCAGCGCACCAGATCACCGCTGCGGTACATCCGCGTCCCCGGGCCGCCCCACGGGCAGGCCACGAAACGCTCACTCGTGAGTCCCGCCCGCCCGCGATAGCCGCGCGCCAGTGCCGCACCGGCGAGGTAGAGCTCACCCGCGACACCCGGCGGCACCGGCCGCAAGCGCTCGTCCAGCACCAGCGCGGAGACACCGGGAATCGGTGCGCCGATGGTGATTCGGCTGTCGGCGTCGAGTTCCACATACGACGAGCCGATGGTGACCTCGGTCGGCCCGTAGCTGTTCAGGTATCGGCGGCCGTTCGACCACTTCGCGATCAGTTCCGCACTGGTCGACTCGCCGCCGGTGCCGACCAGCACCAGATCGTCGAGTCCGATCGGATCGATGGTGCCCAGCATGCCCGGCGTCACCATGATGTGCGTGACCCGTTCGGCGCGCAGCAGTTCGCTCAGCTCCGCACCGCCCAGCACACCCGGCGGCACGATGACCAGCGTCGCCCCGGTGGAGAAGGGGTACAGCCACTCCTCCACGGACTGGTCGAAACTCGGTGAGCAGACGTGCAGGAAGCGGTGTTCCGCCGTCACACCGCAGAGGTCGACACCGTGCTCGACGAACGCGCCGAGACCGGCGTGGGTGACGCTGACGCCCTTGGGCAGGCCCGTCGAACCCGAGGTGTAGATCAGATAGGCGATATGCCCCGGCCGCAGTGCCGCGACCCGGTCCGCATCGGTGACCGGCGCGGCCGATTCCGCCGCGTACTCGGCCACCACCGCGGGATCATCCAGGGCCAGCCAGTCCAGATCCCCGGGTAGCTCGGCCGCGAACTCACCGAGGGTGAAGCCGACCACCGCACCGGAATCGGTGACCATATGCCGGATGCGGTCGATCGGGTAGCCCGGATCCACCGGCACATAGGCCGCACCCGACTTCGCCACCGCCCAGACCGCGGCGATCATGTCGTAGGACCGGCCCATGGCAAGTGCCACAACGGCTTCCGGTCCGACCCCGCGCGCGATCAGCACGCGTGCCAGGCGCGATGAATAATCGTCCAGTTCACCGTAGGTGTACGACTGCCCCGCCGAGCGCACCGCGATCCGGTCCCGGCCCAAAGTTACGCCCTTGGTCAGCAGGTCCGGCAGTAGCGCCGAGGTGCCCGCGGCCACCTCGGAACTCCTTGTCAGCCACTCGTATTCGCCGTCGTCGAGCATCGGCAGCTCGCCCACCGGCAGCTCCGGCGTCCGGGTCACGGCCGCCAGCAGTCGCGTGAACCGCCGCGCGAACATGCGCACCGTCTCGGCGTCGAACAGATCCGTGGCATAGCTGAACGAGGCCGAAATCCCCTGCGGCACTCCGTCTTCGACGACCTCCACCAGGGTCAGGTCGAGGTCGAACTTGGTGACCGGCAGATCCATTTCGACCGCCGCCACCGACATCCCCGGCAGCGACAGTTCCGCCCGCGCCAGATTCTGCAAGGTGAGCGAGACCTGGAACAGCGGATGCCGGGCCTGAGAGCGCGGCGGATCCAGCAGTTCCACAATCCGTTCGAACGGCACGTCGGCGTGCTCGAAAGCCGCCAGATCGGTGCGCCGCACCGCCGCGAGCAATTCGGCGAATCCGGCGGCCGGGTCCACGTCGGCGCGCAGCACCAGCGTATTGACGAACATGCCGATCAGATCGTCCAGTTCGGCCGCGCCACGGCCCGCGATCGGCGCGCCGATGGCGATATCTCGGGTACCCGAGAGCCGGGCCAGCAGCACGGCCAGCGCCGCGTGCAACACCATGAACAGGGTCGCGTTGCGCTCCTGCGTCATTCGATGCAGACCGGCGTGTACCTCGGCGTCGATCTCGAAGGTCACCAGGCCGCCCGCGCTGCTCGCCACGGCGGGCCGGGGCCGATCGGCGGGGAGCTCCAGCTGATCCGGCAGTCCGGCCAGGCCATTGCGCCAGAACTCCAGCTGCCGGGCCAGCAGCGATCCGGAATCGTGTTCGTCACCGAGGATTTCGCGCTGCCACAGCGCGTAATCGGCGTACTGCACCGCCAGCGGCGACCATTCCGGCGCGTACCCCTGGATCCGGCTCAGATACGCCGTCATCAGATCCCGGGTCAGCGGTCCGGCCGAGAAGCCGTCGCCCGCGATGTGGTGCACCACGCACACCAGCACGTGATCGTCGGTTCCCAAGCGCAGCAGGCGCACTCGCAGCGGCGGCGCGATCGTCACATCGAAACCCGCCATCGCGGTCTCGGCCACGGCCGCCACCACGGTCTCCGCGCGCACGTCCACCATCGGAATGGCGGGCACGGCCTCGGGATCATCGACATCGAGCACCACCTGATGCCCGACGCCGTCGTATTCGGGATACACGGTCCGCAGCACTTCGTGGCGCTGCACCAGATCCCGGACCGCCGCGCGCAGGGCCGTGATATCCAGCGGTCCGGTGATGCGCAGCGCCGAGGGCAGGTTGTAGGTGCCCGCGGCGGTGTCGAAGCGGTTCAGGAACCACATGCGCTGCTGCGCGTACGACAGCGGAATCGAGTCCGGCCGCTCCATCGGGCGCAATGGCGCGTACGACGAATCACCCTGTGCGGCAATCAATTCCGCCAGACCGGCGACGGTCGGCGCATCGAACAGCGCGCGCAGCGACACCCGTGCGCCCAGCGCTCCGCCGAGCCGCGCCACCACCTGCGTGGCGCTGAGCGAATTGCCGCCGAGCTCGAAGAAGTCGTCATCCGCGCCGACGGTCGGCGTTCCCAGCACGGTGGAGAACACCTCCGCCACCGCGCGTTCGGCGCGCGAGCCGGGCGCACGATACGCGCGACCCTGGAACTCGGGCTCCGGCAGCGCCTTACGATCCAGCTTGCCGCTGGCATTGAGCGGCATGGCGGCCAACCGCACCACCGCCGACGGCACCATGTACGACGGCAGCGTGCCCCGCACATGTGCGAGCAATTCCGAATCCGCCACCGCGGCAGCGTCTTCCAGCACAATGTAGGCGACCAGTCGATCACCGGTGACTCCGCGCACCAGCGCGACAGCGGCGCGATGCACGCCGGGATACCCCAGCAGCACCGTCTCGATCTCGCCGAGTTCGATGCGCTGTCCGCGCAGCTTCACCTGGAAATCACTGCGCCCCAAATACTCCAGCGCATGCCCGTCCGCGGCCGGGTCCACGATCCACCGCACCACATCACCGGTGCGATACAGCCGCTGCCCGCCGTCATGTGCGACGAACCGCTCCGCCGTGAGCCCCGGCGCACCCGCGTAGCCGCGCGCCAACTGCACCCCGGCCACGTACAGCTCACCGGCCGCGCCGAACGGCACCGGCCGCAACTGCCGATCCAGCACGTGCACGCGGGTGTTCGCGACCGGGGCACCGATCGGAACGGCAACGCCCGCAACATCTTCGGCATGGAACGCGGTGACCACGGTGGCTTCCGCCGGGCCGTACCAGTTGACGAGTTCGGTACCCGGCAGCGCGCTCGCGAAATTGCGCGCGGTCTGCGCCGACAGCGCTTCACCGGCGGCGAACACCCAGCGCAGCGATGCCTGCTCGGCGGCGGGGCCGTCGAGGTAGGCCTCGAGCATCGACGGCACGAAATGCACCGAGGTGACGCCGTATTCACGAATCGTCCGGGCGATGTACGCCGGATCCCGATGCCCGTCCGGTGCGGCGATGACCACCGCGGCACCGGTCTGCAACGGCCAGAACAACTCCCACGTGGAGATGTCGAAGGTGATGGGCGTCTTGTGCAGCACCACATCACCCGCACCGTGCGGATAGTTCCGCTGCGCCCAGCGGAACTGATTCGCCATCTGCCGATGCGTGATCACCACGCCCTTGGGGCGGCCGGTCGATCCGGAGGTGTAGATGACGTAGGCCGCGTTGTCCGGTCCCACCGGCGCACTGCCGAAGTACTCGATCGCACTCGCACCGGCCAGCGCGTCCACCAGGAAAAGCGGTACCCCGGAAGCGGTTTCGAAACCGTCCTCGGTGCGGGTCAGCACACACACCGGTGCCGCGCTCGCGAGCACGTACTCATTGCGCTCGGCCGGATGATCCGGATCGACGGGCACATACGCGCCACCGGCACGCAGCACCGCGTAAATCGCCACCACCAGATCGATACCGCGCCGCATGGCAACGGCCACCCGCGATTCCGGCCCCACACCGCGCAGCGCCAGCTCCCGGGCCAGCCGCCGTGAACGTGCATCCAGCTCGGTATACGTCAATGTGGTTTGCTCGAATATCACCGCGATGGCGTCGGGGGTCCGCGCGGCCTGCGCGTCGAACAGCGTCAGCAGCGTCGAATCATCCAGCAGCTCAACCACTTCGGTGGCATTGACCGCGTCGAGGGCGGCCCGCTCCCGATCGATGAGCGCGTCCACCTCGGCGACCCGCGCCCGCGGCACGGTCCCGAATCGCTCCAGCAGCAGTGCGAAGCGCTGCGCCAGCACCCGGATCTCGTTCTCGTCGAACAGATCTCGCAGATATTTGAGATTCACCCGCAGCGCACTGCCCGGTGTCACCATGACGGTGATCGGATAGTGCGTGCCATTGGCCGCCTCTGTGCCGAGCAGTCCGACCTCGTCGATGGGCCGGGCGGCGGCGTCCAGCGCCTCGGCGTCGACCGGGAAGGACGCGAAGACGATGAGCGAATCGAAAATCCCGTCGACACCGGCGATTTCCTGAATCTCGCCGAGCGCCAGGTAGTGGTGATCCAGCAACGCGGCCTGTTCGTCCTGCAACCGGCGCAGCACCTCGATGAGGGTGTCTCCGGCGGCCAGCCGCACGCGGACCGGAATGGCGTTGAGGAACAGCCCGACCATGGTTTCGATACCGGTCAGCTGCGGCGGTCGACCCGAGACGGTCGCACCGAACACCACATCATCCCGATCGGTGGTCCGGCCGATCAGCAAACCCCAGGCGGCCTGCACGATGGTGTTCACCGTGACCCCGGCCTCGGCGGCGACCCGCGCCAGCGCGGCGGTCTCCTCGGCCTCCAGCTCGAATCCGAGTTCGCCTATGCCCGAGGTGATCTCGCGCGATCGATCGACGGCCGCCAGCGGCGTCGGCTCGTCGAAGCCCGCCAGCGCTGCCCGCCAGGCGGCCCGTGCGGCCTCCTGATCCTGCGCCGCCAGCCAGGCCAGATAGTCGCGATAGGAGCGCGGCGGCGGCAGCTCCCCGGTATCCCCGCCGAACGCGTAGAGCGCGAACATATCCTGCATGAGCAGCGGCATCGACCAGCCGTCCAGCAGAATGTGATGGCTGGTGACCCACACCCGGAAGCGCTCGGGTCCGGTGCGCACCAGCGTGAACCGCAGCAGCGGCCCGGCCGTCATATCGAAATGCCCGGCCAGATCGGCGGCCATCATCCACTCGGTCTTGGCGCTGGGCTCGTACGGCTCGCTGTCGCCGAGATCCAGATAGCGCCAGGGCACTTCGACGTCGTCGAGCACGACCTGGATCGGCTCCCCGTTCGCGTCTTCGGCGAAGACCACGCGCAGATTCACATGCCGGTCCAGCAGCGCCTGCGCGACGGTGTGCAGTCGCTCGATATCGATCGCGCCGCCGAGATCCACGCTGAACTGCGTCATGTACGCGTCCACCGACGATTCGGCCAGTTGCGCGTGGAACAGCATGCCCGACTGCAGCGGTGTCAGCGGCCAGACATCCGACATGGTCGGATACCGCTGCCGTAGTCGTTCCAGCTCACCCTCGCCGAGCCGCACCAGCGGTCCGGTCACCGGCTCCGGCACCGCCGCGGATTCCGCTGCGACGGTGGCGATTTCGGACAGCGCCGCGATCGTGCGCGCGGCGAACAGATCCTTGGCCTTGAAGAGCACACCGAGCGCCCGCGCCCGCGACACGATCTGAATGGAGGTGATGCTGTCCAGGCCGAGAGCGAAGAAATCGTCGTCCAGGCCGACCCGCGCCACCGGCAGCACCTGCGCCAGCACCTCGGCGATGGTCCGCTGCACGGCGGTTTCCGGCGCGCGATACGCGTTCGCCTCGAATACCGGCGGTGGCAGCGCCGCCCGATCCAGTTTGCCGACCGGTGTCAGCGGAATCCGGTCCAGCACCGTGATCGCGCCCGGCACCATATGCGCGGGCAACCGGCTCTCCGCCAGCGCGGTCAGCTCGTCCGCCTGTCCGGCGGTGAGCGCGAGGCCATGTGCGTATGACACCAGAACCGTTGCCCCGCTGGGCAATTCATGCCCCACGGTGACCGCGAAATCGACGTCCGGATGCTCGGCGAGCACCGCGTCGATCTCCTCCAGCTCGATCCGCAGGCCGCGGATCTTCACCTGGAAGTCATTGCGCCCCAGATACTCCAGTTCACCATCGGCGTCCCACCGCACCAGGTCCCCGGTGCGGTACAGCCGCGACCCGCCGCCCTCGAACGGATTGGCCACGAACCGCGCCGCCGTCAGCTCCGGACGGCGCAGGTATCCGCGCGCCAGCAACGCCCCGGCTATGTACAGCTCACCGGGCTCCCCCGGCGCGACTTCGCGCAATCGCTCATCGAGCACGTGCGCCGACGCGCCCCGAATGGCAGCACCGATGGTCACCGGCCGATCCGGCAGCAACTCGGCGCAATTGGACCAAATGGTGGTCTCGGTGGGGCCGTAGCCATTGAGCAGCCGCCGCTGTCCGTCCGCGATCGGAGCCGCCCAGCGCCGCACCAATTCCGGCGGGCACGCCTCACCGGCGGCCAGCACCACGCGCAGCTCATCGAGCCCGCTCGGATCGATGGAGGCCAGCACCGACGGCGTGATCACCGCATGGCTCACCGCCTCGCGCGCCAGCAGCGCGCCGAGATCATCGCCGCCGTAGACCTCCGGCGCGGCCACCACCAGCGTGGCCGCCGATCCGATGGCCATCAGCAGTTCGAATACCGAGGCGTCGAAGGACGGCGAAGCCACCTGCAGCACCCGCGATTCCGGCGTGAGGCCGAACCGTTCGCGCTGTTCGGCGCAGAGTCCCGCCAGCCCGGCGTGCGTCACCACGACGCCCTTGGGCAGGCCGGTGGACCCCGAGGTGTAGATCGCATAGGCCGGATGCTCCCCCCGAAGCGGCCGGACTCGATCGGAATTGATCACCATATCGGCCGGGAAACCGTGTGCCCGATCGGCGAATTCGGGATCGTCCAGGGCCAGCCAGCGCACCGAATCCGGCAGCGCCGCGCGCTTCTCGGCGATCGTCAGCCCGAGCACCGCCCGCGAATCGCGAACCATGTGCAGCACCCGATCGGCCGGATAGTTCGGATCCACCGGCACGAATCCCGCACCGGCCTTCGCGACCGCCCAGATCGCGATCACCGCCTGCACCGATCGCGGAATGGCGATCGCGACCAGGCTTTCCGGTCCCACGCCGCGGTCGATCAGCAAGCGCGCCAGCCGGTTCGAACGCTCATCGAGCTCGGCATAGCTGAGCTGCGCGTACGTCTGTTCGGCCGCGCCGAATACCAGCGCCGTCCCGTGCGGGTTCATCTCCACGGCCGCGGTGATGAGCTGCGGGAGAGTGGTCGTGCGCGACCGCCGATGTCGGCTGGGCCGTGTGCGAAGCGTATGGGTCATGCCAGCTCCAGCCGAAAATCGCTGCGCTGTTCCCCGCCCACCCGAATCATTGAATTGTTCCGACCTATCCAGTTCCCCAAAGCTTCCGCGCGCCGACAAGCGTCGGGGGTGCGCGGGCCGGCTCGCCTATCGTTGCCAGCTCTCGGAGAGTAACCCCACTGGGCGAACAACCCGGAAAAATTATGTGGATAGCGAACGCGGGCCGTCTGGGACGACGGCCCGCGCGGTCATATCAGAGGCCGTGACCTGCGGGGATCTCTTCGAGGGTGGTGAAAATCACGTTTTCCACTTCCTTCGAATGGGAACCCCCCTCGACAATCACGGCCCGCAGGTCATCCGGCGCAACCGAATTCAGGGCGAGCACACCCGCGGCATCGGTGAACAGGTGCGTGACCCACTCGTCCGCCAATGCCTCAGACAGACCGTCCAGTTCTTCAACCAGCACGATCGACGCACCCACGACACCCGCCGAAACCAGCTCCACCAGTGCCAGCGCCGCATCGGCGGGTCCGCGGTGGAATGTCCTGGACTCGAAGGTCAGCTCGGTCGCGGTGCGCACCCGCTCGACAGCGGCGGCCAGCCCGTTATAACTCAGCACACCCGTGCCCGAGATGTACGCCGCGTCATCCCCGCGCAGTGCCCGGGTCCGGCTGGCATAGGTCACCGGCCGCTTCGACTCGGCGGCGATCTGCGCGACCACCTCCGGATCATCGAGCACCAGCCAGTCGATCCCGGCGGCGGTGACCGGTGCGGAACCGCCTGTCACACCGACCTTCACATCCAGGCCCGCCGCATCGGCGGCGGCCAGCGGCACCAGCATCGCGCCCGCCTTGAGCACCGCCCATGCCGCGACGACCTGTTCCACACCGCGCTCGAGATGCACCACCACACCCGCGCCCGGCCCGCTGCCGTGCGCGATCAGCACCCGCGCCAATCGCGAGGACCGCGCGTCGAGCTCCTGGTAGGTGAGGACCTCATCGCCCCAGACCAGCGCCGGGCCGTCCGGATCGTCCTCGACCGCGGTGGTCAGCACCTGGGTCAGCGCCGCACCGCGGGTTACCGCCGCGACCGGCTCCGGGGCCTCCGAAACCTGCTGTGCCACACCGGCTTCCGGAGCATCCAGCAGCGCGATATCGCCGACCGCGATATGCGGATCGGCAGCCACCGCGATCAGGATGCGCTCCAGCACCCGCCCGAACGATTCGACCGTCGTCTCGTCGAAAAGGTCTGTGGCGTAAGCGAAGATCACATCCAGCTCGCCCAGCCCGCCGTCCGCGCCCGCGCGCGGCTCCATGCTGATCTGCAGATCGAACTTCGCCGCCGCCAGATCGGTATCGATGGCGGACACCCGCAGTCCGGGCAGCTCCAGCACCGGCGTCTCGGTGTTCTGCAGCGAAAGCACCACCTGCAGAAGTGGATTCGCCGCCGACCGGCCCGGCGCCGCCACCTCGGACACCCGCTCGAACGGGACATCGGCGTTGGCGAACGCGTTCAGATCGGTCTCGCGCGCCCGGGCGACCAGCGCGTCGAACGGCGCGGCCACATCGACCGCGGTGCGCAGTGTCAGCGTATTGACGAACATGCCGACCAGATCGTCCAGCGCCCGCTCACCACGGCCCGCGACCGCGGTGCCGATCACCACATCGCCGGTGCCGGACAACCGCGCCAGCCAGGCCGCGACCGCCGCGTGCACCACCATGAACAGCGATGCGTTGTGCCCGCGCGCAATACGATTGAGTCCGGCGTGCACCTCGGCGGGCAGGCTGAAGTCCAGGAACGCACCCGCCATGGTCGACGTCGCGGTCCGCATCCGGTCGACCGGCAGACCCGGTCCCGCGGGCAGATCCGCCAGCTGTTCCCGCCAGAACGCCAATTGCGCCGCGGCGGTGGAGTCTTCGTCCGATTCCACGCCCACGACCGCGCGCTGCCACACCGCGAAATCGGCGTACTGCACCGCCAGCGGCGTCCAATTCAGATCCTGTCCGGCGGCGCGCGCCAGATAGGCGGTCATCAGATCCCGCGCCAGCGGAGCCATCGACGCGCCGTCCGCGGAGATGTGATGCGCCACCAGCACCAGCAGATAATCGTCCGGATCGTCGCCGGTGATCAACCGCACCCGGACCGGAACCCGTTCCGCCACATCGAATCCGGTGAAAACCAGCTCGGAGACGCGCGCGCCGATATCGGTCGCCCGCTCGACCTCCAGCCCGTTCGGCAGCACCTCGGCCACCGACAGGATCTCCTGATAGGCCGCCGCCCCCGGAGCCGACTCCGGATACCGGGTGCGCAGCACCTCGTGCCGGGTCAGCACATCCTCCACGGCCTGCCGCAGCGCGGGCACGTCCAGTGCGCCCTGCAGGCGAATGGCCATCGGGATGTTGTACGCGGGCGAATCCGGATCGAACTGATTCAGCACCCACATGCGCTGCTGTGCCAGCGACAGCGGCACCCGCGCGGGCCGCTCCCCCGCCACCAGCGGCGGCCGCGCCCCGGTGCCCGCACCCGGCACGATGCGCGCCGCGAGCCCGGAAACCGTTGAGGTCTCGAACAATTCGCGCACGCCGACATTGGTGTCCAGCGCCTCGTTCACCCGGGCCACGGCCCGGGTGGCGATCAGCGAATTACCGCCCAGCTCGAAGAAGTCGTCATCCGCGCCCACCCGGTCGGTGCCGAGCAGATCCGCGAACACCCCCGCCACGATCTCCTCGATCGGGGTGGCGGGCGCGCGGAACACCTTGGCCTCGAACACCGGCGCGGGCAGCGCCCTGCGATCCAGCTTGCCCGAGGCGTTGAGCGGGAACTCGTCAAGCACCAGCACCGCCGACGGCACCATGTACGACGGCAGGGACTGCGCCAGTGCGGCTTTCAGCTCCTCCGGCTCGGCGGCACCCACCACGTAACCGATGAGCTGATCCCCGGCGTGCGCGTCCGCGCGCACCACCACGACCGCCTGTGTGACGCCCGGCCGCGCCAGCAGCGCCGCCTCGATCTCGCCCAGTTCGATGCGCAGACCGCGCAGCTTCACCTGGAAGTCGGTGCGCCCCAGGTACTCCAGCTCCCCGGCATCGCTCCACTTCACCAGGTCGCCGGTGCGGTACATGCGCTCGCCGTGCCCGAACGGATCGGCGACGAACCGATCCGCGGTCAGATCCGGTCGCGCCACATATCCGCGCGCCAGCTGCACGCCGGCCAGATACAGCTCACCCGCGACACCCACCGGCACCGGATTCAATCGCGAATCCAGCACGTACACCTGGGTATTGAAGACCGGTGCGCCGATCGGCACCGAGCTGCCGTCCAGATCGGTCACCTCGTGATAGGTGACGTCGACCGCGGCCTCGGTGGGCCCGTACAGGTTGTGCAGCCGGGCACCGGTCAGCTCGCGCAGCTGCTGGGCGGTACCGCCCGGCAGCGCCTCACCGGAGGCGAACACCTGCCGCAACCGCAGCCCGGCGGCCTCGGACCGACCGAGCGTGCCAACGAACACCGAAAGCATCGACGGCACGAAATGCGCTGTGGTAATACCTTGTTCGGCAATTACCTGCGCCAAATACACAGGATCGCGATGCCCATCCGGCTTGGCAACCACCAGTCGCGCCCCGGCCTGCAACGGCCAGAAGAACTCCCATACCGACACGTCGAACGTCGCCGGAGTCTTCTGCAGCACCGCGTCTTCGGCGGTCAGCCGGTATTGCGCCTGCATCCAGACCAGCCGGTTCACGATGGCGCGGTGGCTCACCGCCACACCCTTGGGCTTACCCGTGGAACCGGATGTGAAGATCACATAGGCCGTATTGTCCGCCGCCAGCGGCTGATTGCGCTCGAGGTCGGCGATGGGCGACCCATCGAGACCCTGCGCGGCCCGCTCCAGCTCTTCCACGTTCAGGGTGGTGATGGCCCGCCCGGACTCGAAACCGTCCGCGTGCGTGGTCAGAATCATCCGGGGCTGCGCGGTATCGAGAATATGCCCGATGCGGTCCAGCGGCTGATCCGGATCGATCGGCACATAGGCCGCGCCCGCCTGCACCACCGCGTACATGGCGACGACGAGTTCGGTGGAGCGCCGGATGGCAAGCGCCACCAGCGCTTCCGGCTCCAGCGCGTACTGCCCCATCATGAGCCGCCGCGCGAGCCTGTTGGCCCGCTGCTGCAATTCCCGATAGGTGAGCCGCTCATCCTCGAAGACCAGCGCGATGGCGTCCGGGGTGGCCGCCACCTGCGCGTCGAACATCGAAACCAGCGTCGGCGGAACGCCTTCCGGCAATCCGACCGCGGCCTCCAGATCGAATCCGGTGGCATTCCAGTCGCGCACCACCCGCTGCCGCTCGGCGGCATCGAAAATGGCGACATCGCCGACCGCGATACCCGGATCCGCGGCCACCACGCCCAGGATCCGTTCGAACCGCTCGGCGAATACCGCCACCGTGGCCTCGTCGAAAAGGTCCAGGGCGTAAGAGAATTCACCCGCGAGTCCACTGGCGTCGCCGCGCTCGTCATGCGATTCGGCCATGGTCAGCTGCAAATCGAACTTCGCGAACGGAATCTCGAGATCGGCACCCGCCACACTCAACCCGGGCAGCTCCAGCCGCGTCGGCGCCATGTTCTGGAACGCCAGCATCACCTGGAACAGCGGATTGCGCGCCTGCGACCGCGCCGGATCCAGCAGCTCCACCAGGCGCTCGAACGGCACGTCGGCATGCCCGAAGGCGCGCACATCGTGCTCGCGCACGCTCTTGAGCAGATCCTCGAAGCTGAGCGCCGGATCCACATCGCTGCGCAGCACCAGCGTATTGACGAACATGCCGATCAGATCGTCGAGTTCGGCCTCACCGCGCCCCGCCACCGGCGTGCCGATGGCGATATCCCGGGTACCCGACAACCGCGCCAGCAGCACCGCCAGCGCCGCGTGCACCACCATGAACAGCGTGGTGTTCCGGCTCTCGGCCAGCCGCCGCGCCCCGGCGTACACCTCATCGCTGATCCGGAAACCGAAGGTCCCGCCCTGATACGAGGCGACCGGGGGCCGCGGCCGATCCGACGGGAGCACCAGCTCATCCGGCAGATCGTCCAGGGTCGCCCGCCAGTACGCGATCTGCTGTGCCAGCAGCGATTCCGGATCGTCCTCGCTGCCCAGCGTCTCGCGCTGCCACACCGCGTAATCCGCGTAGTGCACCTCCAGCGGCGTCCACTGCGGTTCGGCGCCGCGCGCCCGCTCGGCGTAGGCGGTGACCAGATCCCGCGCCAGCGGTCCCATGGACACGCCATCGGCGGAGATGTGATGCACGGTGGCGACCAGCACGAACTCTTCGGCGGCAATCCGCAACAGCCGCAGGCGAATCGGCGGCGCGGTCGTGACATCGAAACCGGCGCCGACGATTTCGGCCACCCGCTCCGGAATATCCGCCGCGTCGATATCGACCAGCGGCAGCTCCGGCACGGCCCGGGCGTCGGTCACCGGGAGCACCAGCTGGTAGCCCTCGCCATCCACCTCCGGGTAGATGGTTCGCAGAACCTCGTGCCGCGCAACGAGATCCCGGGCGGCCGCCCGCAGGGCCTCGACATCGACCGCACCGCTCAACCGCACCGCCAGCGGGATATTGTCCACCGCGCTGTCGGGATCGAACCGGTTCAGGAACCACATGCGCTGCTGTGCGAACGACAGCGGTATCCGCTCCGGGCGCGGCAGCGAGCCCAGCGCCGGACCGGCGGCCGGGGCGGTCTCACCATCGAGCCGCTGCGCCAGCGCGGACACCGTGGAAGCCTCGAACAGCACGTGTACCGGCACCCGCACATCGAGGGCGGTGCCGATACGGGCCGCCGCCTGCGCGGCCAGCAGCGAGTTGCCGCCCAGCTCGAAGAAGTCGTCATCCGCGCCGACGCGAGCGTCCGGATTATCCGGAATCAGCAGCGTCGCGAAGACCTGCGCCACCGCCTCTTCCGTCGGCGTGGCGGGCGCGCGGAATTCACGGGCGGCGAAAACCGGCTCCGGCAGGGCATTACGGTCCAGCTTGCCCACCGGGGTCAGCGGAATCTCGTCCAGCAGCACGATGGCGGCGGGCACCATGTACGCGGGCAAGGACTCGCCGACGAATACCGCCAGCTCATCGGCGTCGAGGGTGGTTCCCGGGCGTGGCAATACATACGAAACCAGCGCTACCGCGCCCGACGGTAGCGTCTTGCCAAGTGTCGCAGCGTAATCCACATCCGCGTGTGCGGTGAGAGCATTGTCGATCTCGCCCAGTTCGATGCGCAGACCGCGAATCTTCACCTGGAAATCGGAGCGGCCCAGGTACTCGATCACACCGGATTCGGTCCGCTTCACCAGGTCACCGGTGCGGTACAGCCGCGCCCCCGGCGCCTCGGTCGCCTCGCCGAATGGACTGGCCACGAACCGTTCCGCCGTCAACCCCGGTCGACGGTTGTACCCCTGCGCCAACGCCGGACCCGACAGATACAGCTCACCGACGACACCGTCCGGCACCGGCCGCAGTCGTGCGTCGAGTACGAACGCACCGACACCCGGCACGGCAGACCCGATGGTCACCGCCTCGCCCGGCAGCAGCGGTGCGCTGCTGGTGGCCAGAATCGTCGCCTCGGTGGGCCCGTAACCGTTGTAGAACGACCGCTCGGCGGTGGCCCAGCGGCTCACCAGTTCCGGTCCGAACTTGTCGCCCGCCACCACGACGGTCGTAAGTTCGCTCAGCCCAGTCGAATCCACCGACTCCAGCGCACCGGGCGTGATCAGCACATGCGAAACCCGTTCGCGCCCCAGCAGTTCCGCGAGCTCGACACCGCCGAACACCCCGGCCGGCGCGATCACCAGCGTCGCACCGGCGGTGAACGCCAGCATCAACTCCAGGACCGACACATCGAAACTCGGCGAACATACGTGCAGCACTCGCGAATCCGCGGTGACGTCGTAGTGCTCGCGCTCGGCGGCGACCAGTCCGGCCAAACCGGTGTGCGTGACCACCACACCCTTGGGCTTGCCGGTGGATCCCGACGTATAGATGACATAGGCCGGATGCTGCTCGGTGAGCGCGCGCACCCGGTCCGCGTAGGAGATCGGGTGCGAAGGCTGCGAAGCGATCCGCTCCGCGCGCACCGGATCATCCAGTTCGATCCAGTAGGTGGCGGTCCCCAGCGATCCCCGATGCTCCCGGGTGGTCAGCCCGAGCACCGCACTCGAATCGGTGAGCAGATGTTCGATCCGATCCGGCGGATAGGCCGGGTCGACCGGTACATAGGCCGCGCCGGTCTTGGCGATGGCCCACACCGCGAGCACGGATTCGATGGATCGGGTGATGCCGATGGCGACCATATCGCCCGGTCCGACACCGCGGCCGATCAGTTCACGCGCCAGCTGGGACGACTGCGCGTCCAGGTCGCGGTAGCTTATCTCGCGCTGGTCAGCGGGCTGACCGGTCGGGTTGTACCGGATGGCGATGGTATCGGCCGCGGATTCGACCGCGGCGGTGAGGAGCTGCCCGAAGAGAGGGCTGCCGGACCGACGCCGACGAGAACCGCGAGCTGTACGGCGGGCAGTATCCATTCGAGTGCATTCACCTCTCGGGTCAAACGGTCCCCACGCCGAAGACCTTCGGCCGACCCAAGTCGACGACGGCGGCGCCCGGGTAGGCGGACTGAGCAATCATATCGGGCCCACAGAGCCGCGATCACGGCCTCGAGCTCAGTGACTATCGGTACCCGTACCGGAGCGTTGCAACCATGTGACCTGAGCCACAGCCATTTACAGCCACCCTCTACGGGTGGCCTGCACGCCCGCCTGGAACCGGGTGCTGGCCCCGAGCCGCTCCAGCAGACTGGCGGTGCGCCGCACCACGGTTCGCCGCGACAGGCCCAGCCGGCGCGCGATGGTGTCATCGGTGGCGCCCATGCTCATCAAGGTCAGAATGGCCCGATCCCGCTCATCGAGCGATTCCGAGGGATTCACCGAGATGGGCGTGGCCATGGACCACAGCGAGTCGAACGTCTTGACCAGCAGATCCAAGGTCGGTGACGGGCCGACCCGCACACCCATCGGATCCCCGCGCCGCTCATCGGTGTGCAGTACCAGCACGGCCCGGCGATCATCGGCCAGGATCAACTTCATGGGCGGATCGGGCAGCGTCCGCGCCTGCGCGCCCACCGCATTGGTGGCCAGCACATGCCGCAGCCGCTCCGCGTCCTGGTAGATCGTCTCCTGATAGAGCGTCCGATAGTCGATGCCGGCGGTGATCCGAGCCGACTTCAACTCGAACAGCCGCTCCTCGGTCTCGACATCGGATAGGAACGGCCCGCGCTCCACAACCTTCACAACCGAATGCGCCGTATGCTGCAGATCCTCGAAATCGGCCAGCAGCTGCCGTCGTTCGTAGACCGCGACCACCGCGCCATCGGCATCGGTGGTGCGCCGCACCGAGCGGAACGTCTCGCCCAGGCGAGCGGCGGCCGATTGCATGCGCAACATATCGCCGCTGCGGCGTCGAGTCTCGGCCTCGGACAAGGCTTCCGGGGCATGTGCGTCCCAGCGCACGGTGCCGTTGTTCTCGGTCAGTCGCACCGCGGCCTCGAGATGGCACAGCGCTTCCAGCGCCGCCTCGGCTATCCGAGGCGGGCAGCCCAACCGCTCGGCCACCTCGAACGCGGTCGAACGCGGATGCTGTACGAGCACCGCGTAGGCGCGGCCGTGCAGCGAGGCAGGGTCGAATAGGTCATCCAGTGTCGTCACCGCGCCCACCGGCATACGCCGGTCCGGGAAGCGCCCGTTCGCGTGGGCCGGTGAACGCTCTACTGGTCCGGGCCCCACTGCTGCTGCATGATTACGCCCTTGCTGGCCAGCCATGGCAGAGGATCCGTCTTCGTTCCGTTGGCATCCCAGATCTCGAGGTGCAGATGAGGTCCGGTGGAATTGCCGCGATTGCCGACAGTGGCGATCACATCGCCGGTATTGACCCGCTGCCCGGCGGATACGTACATGTCATTGACGTGCCCGTAGACAGCGGTGGTGCCATCGTCCTGCAGAACGCGCACCCAGAGACCGAAACCGGAAGCCGGACCGGCCTCCACCACCGTGCCACCCATGACCGAGTGGATCGGAGTGCCGATGGCATCGGCGAAGTCGATCCCGTAATGCATTGCGCCCCAGCGCGAACCGAAGCCGGAGCTGATCACACCCACATCGACCGGCCGCACCGCGGGGGCGGGAGCCAGCTTCTGCTGCAGATCCTTCAGCGTGGCTTCGGCCTGCGCGAGGGGGTTCGCGATCTCCGGCGGCAGATTCTGCAATCCGAAGGGCGCGGGCGCGGGAGCCGCGACAGGTTTGCCGCCATCCGCAACCGGTTCGGCTGTCGGAGCGGGAGCAGGCGCGGCGACATCGGCGGCCTGCTTGACCGACTGCGCCACATCGCGCAGTGCGAGATCCTGTCCAGCCGACTTGTCCTCATGATTGGGGGCGATCGGCGCGGCGTGGGCCAGCGCGGGAACCATCTGCGTCGCGGTGCCGATCAGGGCACTCGCGGCGACCGCGGCTCCGGCGGCGACCTTCACGCGGTCAGCGGTGGAGGGTTCGGCCCGGTGCCGTTTACGTGCGACGGCGCCAGTACGACCGGCACCAGAATCACCAAGCAAGTCCATAACTGATACGGAGTTCGCGGTCTCTCGGTGGTGCGACAAAGCTCGTCCTAGCGTTCGATAGTCCGGTAACGATTCGGCATCGCTGTGACAGAAACAATACTCCCCCGTGACCATTCCGCAACCTTGCGTTCGAAGATTCCAGGTGGTAGCTGCCACCGGTTGATCACGTCCGGAAATCGGGAGCGCACACTGATGCGTGTGCTACTCGATGAGCTGAATACGCCGATCGTGCTGGCCCCCATGGCGGGCGGGCCGTCCACACCCGAACTGGCGGCCGCGGTGTCCGATGCGGGCGGCTTGGGATTTCTCGGGGCCGGATATCTCGGCGCGGAAGATCTCGGCGGGCGAATAAAGCAGACGCGCACCCTCACCTCCGCGGCATTCGGCGTGAATCTGTTTTACCCCTCCGCACCTAGTCCTGTGACCAGTTTCGGTGACTATGTTGATCAGCTGGCACGCGAATTCCCTGTCGGCGAACCGAGATTCGATACCGACGCGTGGGCGGCCAAGCTCGAACTGCTGATCGCCGACCCCGTTCGCGTCGTCTCCAGCACCTTCGGCTGCCCCTCCCCCGAGGAGATCGCGCGACTGCACGCGGTCGGCACCGAGGTCTGGGTGACCGTCACCTCGGTGGCCGAAGCCCGCATCGCCGCCGAAGCCGGTGCGGACGCGCTCATCGCCCAGGGCGGTGAGGCGGGCGGCCATCGCGGCAGCTTCGCCGACCGGCCCGAAGACGACACCGCCGATCCGCTCGGCCTGCTCGCGCTATTGCAGCTGTTGACCGCCGCCGTGGATCTCCCGGTGATCGCCACCGGCGGAGTCACCACCGGTGCGGCCCTCGCCGCGGTGCTGACCGCCGGAGCCGCGGCCGCCCAGATCGGCACCGCCTTCCTGCGCTGCCCCGAGGCGGGCACCGCACCCCTGATCCGCGATGCCATCACCCTCGACACCCCCACCATGCTCACCCGCGCCTTCACCGGCCGCCGGGCGCGCGGACTGCGCAACCAGTTCATGCTTGACCATCAGCAGGCCCCGGCCGCCTACCCCGAAATCCATTACGCCACCGGGCCTTTGCGGGCCGCCGCGCGTGCCGCGGGCAATGCCGACGAAGTGAATCTCTGGGCAGGTCAAGCGCATTCGCTCGCACCCGAGCTACCGGCGGGCGAGCTGGTCCGGCAGCTGTCGCTGGAAGCGAAAGAGGCTCTGAATAGGGCGGTTTCGATCCGAATCCAGGGTTATTGACAACGGTTAGCGATTAGAATCGGCTGACACCATCCGCCATCCCATGAGGAGAGCGATATGTCACTCGACGTACCCAGCGCACTACTCGAGCGCGCCGAACGCGGTGAAGTCAGCGATGACGAATTCGTGGAATGCGTCCGCAGCTCACTGCCCTACGCATATGAGGTCGTCAGCCGGGTGGCGGCCGATTTACATTCCGGCACTCAGGAATACGCGGACAATGTGATCCCGCCGCCGGACGAGGTGGCCCGTGGCCAGCTGCTGCGCGCCATGGCCTCGGACGCCATCCGCGGCGGTCTCGAACGTCACTTCGGCGTGAAGCTCGCCTTCCAGAACTGTCACCGCGTCGCGGCGTTCCCGCTGGCGGCGGTCGGCGGCGATACGTACAGCACCTTCATCTCGACCCGCGCACAGCTGCTCAATCAGAGCCCGGAGCTCCGTAACTGCTGAGCGCACAACGGTATCGGCGCGGCCGGAGCATTCCGGCCGCGCCGCTGCGCGCGCTCAGGGTTTCGGCCGCCGGAACAATTTGACCTGCCGATACGCCGCGTACACGCATAGGGCGAATGACCCGTCGAACCAGGCGTGGGCGAATATCCCCGCACCCCACGATCCCCAGCCCGGCGAGAAGGTGATGCAGACCGCCGCGATCGTCAGCATGCCGAAGAACACGCATCCGATGGCGATCGCCACCCACAGCACCACCCGCCAGAACGTGATCGGCGGCCGGGTCGGATGCGGCCCGGACCCCCGCTGCGGAAACTGCTGCACCGTAGGCGAATAAGCCTGCGCCGCAGGCGGATAACTCGGCGCGGGTGAATAGTGCTGAGCGACCGGCGGATAGCTGTTCTCCACCGGCGCATAACCCGGTGCGACCGAAAGCCGAACCTGAGCGGCCGCGTACCCGGACGCGGCGACCTGGCCGCCCGGTACGGCCGGTGCATAACTCCGTGCGGCCGGTGGATAACTCGGCATCGGCTGTGGATGACCCTGTGCCGCGGGACCGTAATTGGGCGATATCGGGACGGGGCCGCGCATCGGTATGGGTTCGGACACGTGCACCGGGGCGGGGGCGTCGAGCGCCGTTCGCGCCGCGGCGGCCAGTTCGCCCGCACTCTCGTAACGCTGGTCCGGGGTCTTGGCCAGACCGCGCGCGATCACCCGATCCAATGCCACGGGCACGGCGGGTGCGAGCGCGCTGGCACGCGGTGGCGGGGCGGTCATATGGGCGAGCATCTGCTGGGCCGCGTCTTTGTCGCCGAATGGTCTTTTGCCCGTGAGACATTCGAACAGCAGGCAGGCCAGCGAGTAGACGTCGGACCGGATGTCATCCACCCCGGAGAACCGCTCCGGAGCCATATAGGCCCAGGTGCCCACGGTGACGCCGGTGGAGGTCAATGCCGTCGACCCCGCTCCCCGTGCCAGTCCGAAGTCGATCAGATACGCGAATCCGCTGGGCAGCACAACGACATTCGACGGCTTCACATCCCGGTGGATCAGCCCCGCGTCATGCGCCATATCCAGCGCCGAGGCGATCTGCTCCACCATGTCGACGGCGGCGGCGGGCGCGAAGGCCCCGCGGTGTTTGAGGACATCGTCGAGATCGGTGCCGTCGATCAACTCCATATCGATGAACAGGCGTCCGTCGAGTTCACCGAAGTTGTGGATGGGCACGATATGCGGTCCGCGCAGGCGCGCCGCCAGCTGTGCTTCCCGTTCGAATCGCCGCCGATAGTCCATATCGGTGGCGAGATCCGCGGGCAGCACCTTCAGCGCCACATCACGGCCCATACGGGTGTCCTGTGCCAGCCACACCTGCCCCATACCGCCCTGCCCAAGCAGCATGATGAGCCGATAGTGACCGAGCGTCCCGTCCCCCAACAACCGTCTTCCTTTCAAACACCCGTATCGGGCAGGCGCTCAGCATACGACCCACGGGTGACGTATCTCCCGCGCTCTTGACCGCCACTCCCCGTGTGCGTAATTCTGCTGCCGGAGACCACAATCTGCATAGAGGAGCACCCGTGGCGAGCAACGACCCCGCCGACACCTTCGACCTCTGGGATCGAGACGGTGACGGCCAGATCTCCGCCGACGACATCCTCGCGGGAATCACCGCCCTGGGCTTGGAAATCGACGAAGCCGCCGTGCAGCGCCTGGTAGCCGCCGCCGACACCGACGGCGACTGGCTCATCTCCCGCGCCGAATTCGACGCCGCGCGCCTGGGCCGCGACCCCGAAATCACCGACGCCGACGCCGCTTTCGACACCTTCGACGTCAACCGGAACCAGGTCATCGAGGTCGACGAACTCGAATCCCTCCTCCGCACCTGCCCGGACCTCTCCGAGGAGTCCGCCGAAGCCCTCCTCGCGGCCGCGGACACCGACGGCGACGGCCACCTCTCCCGAGCCGAATTCGCCGCCCTCCTCGCCGAGCTGGCCCAAAGGTAGAGACGCCGGCGCGATCGCGCTGGCGGCCATCCCCCCCGGATTCCCAGCCTTACACTTCGAGCAGCTTCCGCTTCAACACCTTCCCGGTCGGGTTGCGCGGAAGCTCTTCCAGGAAAACGACTTCCCGGGGCACCTTGTACCGAGCCAGATTGGTCTTCACGAACTGCCGCACGTCATCTTCGGTGAAGCGCTGCCCCGCATGGACGACCACGAACGCCTTCAGCCGCGCCCCGTACTGCTCATCCGGAACCCCGATGACGGCGACCTCGCGGACCGAGGAATGCGTGTACAGCAATTCCTCGACCTCGGCGGGAAACACGTTCTCGCCGCCGGAGACGATCATGTCGTCATCACGCCCGTCGATGAAAAGTCTTCCGGCACTGTCGAAATGCCCCACATCGCCCGACGACATGAGACCGCGAATGATCTCCTTGTGCCCGCCGCCCGTATATCCCTCGAACTGGATGACATTGCCGACGAAGATCCGCCCGGTCTTCCCGGCGGGCAATCGTTTGCCCGCATCGTCGAGGATTTCGACCCGCGACCCGAGAACCGGGCTGCCCACGCATCCGGGCTCCACTGCCAGATCATCCGGTGTCGCGATGGTCGCGTACGCGACTTCGGTTGAGCCGTAAAGGTTGTAGACGACCGGCCCGAAAGTCGCCGTCACCTCGCGGCACAGTTGCGCGCCCAATTGCGATCCCGCCACGAAGATAATGCGCAGCGCCGACAGATCGCGCCCGGTGACGCCCTTACCGCCGAGGTCGATCATGCGCGCCAGCATCACCGGCACCGCGATAACCGTCGTGGCCCGGTTCCGCGCGATGCTGTCGATGGCGGCCTGCGGATCGAATTTGCGGCGCACCACGAGCGTGGATCCGAAGCCGAGAGTCAGCATGCCGCAGGCGAATCCGAGGGTATGGAACATCGGGGCGCAGCATTCGGTGACCTCGCCCGCCCGGAACGGCACCTTGGACAGCAGTCCGCCCAGCGGTGCGAGCGATTTCGGTTCCGGCCGGGCCGCACCCTTGGGCGTTCCCGTGGTGCCGCTGGTCAGCAGGATGATTCGAGGTTCGGCCCCGGGCCCGGGCGGGGCGGCGGGGGAACCCGCCGCGATCAGCGCTTCCAGGCTGTTGTCGCTCGGCTCGTCCGTCCAGGCCAGATAGCCGCCCCGCAGCGGTGTCACCTCATCGAGCATGTGCGCGTATTCCGCGTCGTACACCAGCAGATCGGTGCCCTCGCGCGTAGCCACGTCCCGAATTTGCGGTCCCGCGAAGTCGGTGTTGAGCAGGATGATGCGCGCCCCGCATTTGGCCGCCGCGAAAATGGCGTCCACCAGCCCGCGATGGTTGCGCGCCAGAATCGCCACGCCCTCACGGGGTTTCAGCCCGCGTTCGCGCCAGGCGTTGGCGAGCCGATTGGAGCGATCCTCCAATTCGGCGAAGGTGAGCGAGCCCAGTTCGTCGATCAGCGCGGTGCGCTCCGGATAGCGCGCGGCCGAAAGCCGCAGTGCGGCGGCGATGGTCCCGTAGCGCAGCAGCGAGGTGGCCGCGGACAGCAGCACCGTCGGCGATTCGATGCGCGCCAGCCCCGCATCCAGGAACAACCGCGCGGATTCGAGCTCGAGATAAGCCCGCTCCCCCACCGACCGAAGCACTCCGAGCGTCATACAACACCCCATCCTCACGTCCCACCCCACTGTGGGCATCTGCCCTCAAACTAACCGCGCCCGCTGCCCACCGCCAGAGCTCGTCGAACCTCGCACCCCGGCGCGCGGCGCCCGCCCGGCGCGCCACCGCACACGCCGAGGCCCGCACCCTCCCGAAAGTGGATGCGGGCCTCGGACCGGAACTCAGGACAGCGTGGTGACCGTCAGCGCGCCGTCGGCGTACTGCGCCCGCAGCCGCTTCTTGTCGAATTTGCCGACCGAGGTCTTGGGCACCTCGTCGATGAACGTCCAGTGCTCCGGCAGCTGCCATTTGGCGAACTTGTCGGCCAGAAAGTCGCGCAGCTCTTCGGGTTTGGCTTCCGCACCGGCCGCGAGCACGACGGCGACCAGCGGCCGCTCATCCCACTTCTCATCCGGAATGCCGATGACCGCGGCTTCGGCGACCGCCGGATGACCGACGACCGCGTTCTCCAGATCCACCGAGGAGATCCACTCGCCACCGGACTTGATGACGTCCTTGGACCGATCCACCAGCGTCAGATAGCCATTGGGGCTGATCTTGCCGACATCCCCGGTGCGCAGCCAGCCGTCGTCGAACTTGTCGGGATCGACCACCGTGCCGCTCGGCGAGTAGTACGAGCCGGTGATCCAGGGGCCCTTCACTTCCAGCTCACCGAGGGCGACACCGTCATTCGGCACCACTGCGCCGTCATCGCCGACCAGGCGCGCCTGCACGCCCGCGGGGAAGCGGCCCTGGGTGTAGCGGTAGGCCCATTCCTCATCGCCTTCGGCGGTCGCGGGCGGATGCGCCACGGAACCGAGCGGGGAGGTTTCGGTCATGCCCCAGGCATGCAGCAGTTTGACGCCGTGCCGCTCCTGGAAGGCACGCATCATGGACGGCGGCACCGCCGCGCCACCGACGACGCAGGTGCGCAGGTGGGAGATGTCCTGCGGCGCGGCCTGCAACCCCGCCAGCACACCACCCCAGATCGTCGGCACAGCCGCGGCGAACGTCGGCTTGATCGCAGCCATCATCTCCAGCAACGGACCCGGCTGCAGGAAACGGTCCGGCATCAGCAGGTTCGCACCCGACATCATCGCCGCATACGGCAAACCCCACGCGTTCGCGTGGAACAGGGGCACGATCGCCAGCACCGTGTCGGCTTCGCTGAAACCCATACCGTTGGGGGCGCAGACCTGCATCGCGTGCAGGAAATTCGACCGGTGGGAGTAGACCACACCCTTGGGGTCACCGGTGGTGCCCGAGGTGTAACACATGCCCGCCGCCGACCGCTCGTCCACGACCGGGTAATCATAGGTATCAGGTTGCGCGGCAAGCAGTTCCGCGTACGAATGCACCTGCACACCCTCGGGCGCAGTCAAGCTGGAGGCGTCACCGTTGGCCACGATCACATGCCGCACCGTCTTAAGGTTCGGCAGATACTGCGCGAACATCGGCACCAACGTGCCATCGACGATCACCACCTGATCCTCGGCATGATTGGCCACATACACCAACTGCTCCGGGAACAAGCGAATGTTCAACGCGTGCAGCACCGCACCCATCGCCGGCACCGCCACGTACACGACCATGTGCTCGTTGTTGTTCCACATGAAGGTCCCGACCCGATCACCCTCACCGATGCCAAGGTCACGCAAGGCATTGGCAAGACGGGCCGCGTCCGCGCCGATCTCGGAGAAAGTCTGGGTACGGACCCCGTCACCGGTCCAGGTCGAAATCGTGCTCTCACCCTGGAAGGTGGACGCGTACTTCAGCAGTGTCGCCAGCGACAGCTGCTCGTCCTGCATTGTGCTCAACATTTCCCAACCGCTCCCTACATATCCCTACTGGAGAGTGAACTGAGTCACTGCCCCGGAGGATAGCTGAAATCGGACATCGGGGGTTCGGGGCTGGGCAGATAACAGCTGCGGGTGGCGGACCCCACCTCCGCCACCCGCAGCCAGCGCCGACCTGCCACCGCCTACGCGATGACCTGCCGGCCTCGAAGTCCCGGCCAGGAGCGAGCTTGCAACGACGCCCCCTGCGGCGCCGCAGAATAGCCAATCACTAACCAGGACAAGCAAATTGGAGCAAGATTCTCCGTGAATATAGGTAGTGGAGCGGTGGGCTGTCCAGTCGGCGACAGCGTCGCAGGTCAGACGGTGCTCACCGTCCCAGAAAGATTCCGGTGAGCCCGGAGGATCCCGGTGCGGGCAAACAATGCGGTGCGAACACTCGCTGAAATGGCCGAAAATATAGATTCGATGACCGTGGATGTCTGCGTGACCAGCGCCGATGGCTTTACTGTCGAATCATGAATCGTGAGCCGTCCATCCTGATCATCGGCGCCGGGTTCGCCGGGCTCGGCATGGCGCTGGAGCTGCAGCGCCACGGCCTGACCAACTTCACCATTCTGGAGAAGGCCGCCGATCTGGGCGGCGTCTGGCGGGAGAACACCTATCCCGGAGCCGCCTGCGATGTGCCCTCACCGCTCTACTCGTGGTCGTTCGAGCCGAAATCCGATTGGCCGCGCCGGTTCTCGCATCAGGCCGATATTCACGAGTACATGCGCACGGTCGCCGAGAAGCACGGCCTGCCCGCGAAAATCGAGTTCGGGGTGGAGGTCGTCGAGGCGGAATTCGATGAGCAGTCCGGCATTTGGCGGGTGCGCACCGCCGACGGCGTCACCCATATCGCGGATATTCTGATTCCGGCGGTGGGGCAGCTCTCCCGCCCGGCCATGCCGAATCTGCCGGGCATCGACAGTTTCACCGGGGCGGCGTTCCACTCCGCGCAATGGGATCACTCGGTCGACCTCACCGGCAAACGCGTGGCATGCATCGGCACGGGAGCCAGTGCCATTCAATACATTCCGGCGATTCAGCCGAAGGTCGCGCAGCTGACGCTGTTCCAGCGCTCGGCCGCCTGGGTGCTGCCCAAATTCGACACCGAGTACACCGCGCTGCACCACACCCTGTTCAAACACGTGCCCGGTACGCGCGCGGCGGAGCGGTTCGCCATCTGGGCGCTGTTCGAGGTACTCGCGTTGGCGCTCACCGATATTCCCGCGATGAAGACGCCGGTGATCGCGCTCGCGGATCGGCATCGGGAGAAGCAGGTGCCCGATCCGGCCTTGCGCGCCAAGCTGACTCCCGATTACGCGGCGGGCTGTAAGCGCGGCTTGTTCTCGAACGAGTACATGCCCGCGCTGGGACAGTCCAATGTGCACGTGGAGACCACCGCCATCGAGGCCGTCACCCCCACCGGCATCCGCACCGCGGACGGGGTGGAGCATCCGGTGGATGTGATCGTGTACGGCACCGGGTTCAAGGGCACGGAATTCCTTGCGCCCATGCATATTTACGGATTGAACGGGCGCAAGCTGGCCGATGAGTGGTCGGCGGAGGGCGCGCGCGCGTACCTGGGCATGTCGGTGCCGGGCTTCCCGAATCTGTTCATGATGTACGGGCCGAACACCAATGTCGGCTCGGGTTCGATCATCTACATGCTGGAGTCGCAGGCCCGGTACATCCGGCAGGTGGCGGAGTATCTGGCGGCGAAGCCGGGGCGGTTCCTGGCCGCCAAGCCCGAGGTCGAACAGTCCTGGGACGACTGGTTGCAGCGGCGTTTGAAGGACACGCCCTGGAACTTCTGCTCCAGCTGGTATCGCAACGCGTCGGGGCGGATCACCAATAACTGGCCCGGGGCCACGGTGCTCTTCCGCTGGAAGACAAGCACTTTCAAGCCGTCCGATTATGACGAGGAGCGCGCCCCGGGACGCTGAGGTCCGCACCCTTGACTCACCCCCCGAACTGTCTGAGACTGTTACTGCCGTCATCTAGAATTGTCTGAGACGCAGACAATGAGATCGGCAGACCGTTCGGAGGGTCTCAATGACGCTGCACTCTTCGCCCCCGGCCCACTCGACCGCCGCCATCCCCGTCGAAACCCTGCCCGAACGCACCGCCCGCTGGGCCCGCGAATGCGCCGAATGGGCCAAGGTCCCCTTCCTGCCGGCGGGCACCCGGGTCGGCCGGGTCTACGACGTGGTCGGCCCGCGCAATCTCTTCGGCGAGGATTCGCTGTTCATCAATCTCGGCTACTGGCACGACAATCCGGCCAGCCTGGACGAGGCCAGCCGCGATCTGGCCCGGCTGGTAGCGCGCGAAGCCGAACTCGGCGCCGACGATATCCAGCTCGATATCGGCTTCGGATACGGCGATCAGGATTTCCTGTGGGCGCGCGAATTCGGCCCGCAGCAGATCATCGGCATGAATATCGCCACCGAGCAGATCGAGATCGCCACCCGCCGCGCCGCCGAACTCGGCCTGAGCGATCAGATCAGCTTCGAATACGGTTCCGCGATCGACCTGCCGCGCCATGACGAATCCTGCACCAAGGTCACCGCACTCGAATCGGCCTTCCACTTCCCGTCCTACCCGCGCTTCTTCGCCGAGGCGTTCCGGGTGCTGAAGCCGGGCGGCAAACTGGTCACCGCCGACATCATCATGCGAAACGACCTGCGCCGCTATAAGAAGCCACTGCTCGAGGCAGGTTTCGACAATGTCCGGGTGTACTCGATCCGCCATGACGTCTACCCACCCCTGGCCCGCTACCTCGGCAAACGCCTCCGCGATCCGGACATGCGCCGCGTGAATCCGGTCCTGCGCGCCACCTTCAGTGGTCCCGGCCTGCTGGCCTGGGGCCCCTGGGCCGACTACATCATCGCCGTCGGCACCAAGATGTAGCACCCAAAACCATCCACACTGATATGAATGCGCCCTCGCGGCCCCCGACCAGGTAGACTCCCCGACGTTCGGGTCGGCCACGGCCACCGGTTCAGCCTTCGTAGCTCAGGGGATAGAGCAACCCTCTCCTAAAGGGTAGGTCGCAGGTTCGATTCCTGCCGAGGGCACTTAGAGTCCGTGCGGTGCATGTCGATTTGATGCTGGACGCACTCGACGGGCTTTCCGTGGGGGATGCGGTGGGGGCCGAATTTCCGATTCTGCGACGGTCCGTGGCGGAGCTGCGCGGTGGGGAGTTGCCGCCGGGGCGGTGGGAGTGGACCGATGACACCGAGATGGCGTGCACGGTGGTCGGGGAACTGCTCGAATTCGGGGAGATCGATCAGGATCGGATTGCCGTCAGGTTCGCGGAGCGCTGTGATCAGCGACGGGACTACGGGTTCATGACCGTGGACACGCTCGGGCGGATCGGACGCGGGATGCCCTGGCGGCAGGTGACCGCGGCGGCGTTCGGCGGTGACGGTTCGTGCGGGAACGGTGCGGCCATGCGGGTCGCGCCATTGGGCGCGTTCTATGCCGAGGATGTGGAAAGGGTTGTGGCCGAGGCTGTTCGGTCGGCGCAGGTCACCCATGCGCATCGAGAGGGCGTGGCCGGTGCGGTGGCGGTGGCGCTCGCGGCCGCGACGGCGGCGCGCGGACGACTCACCGGAAAGCGGCCTGCCCCTGGGGAATTCATCGATTCGGTGCTCGATCGACTCGGCAATGGCGAGACCGCACAGGGGATTCGGCGGGCGCGCGGGCTGCTCGGCGGCTCGGCCGAACAGGCCGCCGCGGAATTGGGCACCGGGATTCGGGTGACGGCGCAGGACACCGTGCCGTTCGCGATGTGGGTGGCGGCAACGCATCTCGACGACTATCGAGCGGCCGTCGCGACCTGCGTCGGGGCGGGCGGGGACACCGATACGACGAGCGCGATCGTCGGCGGGATCGTGGCGGCGCATACCGGGGGACGCGCGGGCGGGTTGCCCGCGGCGTGGCTGGCGGCACGGGAACCGTTGCCCGGTTGGCTGCCGCCGGTGCGGTCCGCAGGACCCGGAAAATCCGCGACCGGGCGGTTGCGGCGATGGCTGTCCGGTAAGTCCTAGCCGGTCAGCCTGCCCTTTTTCATTGACCGCTACATAGTGTCGCGGTCACCCTTGCCCATGCGGCATCCACCGGGGTACCGTCGTGCCATGACATGATCGCGACACCATGTCACGGTCAATCGATCAGGAGTGGCGGGGATGGAAACCACAGCGCATATCGCGACGGCCCGGAACGACGAGCACTACATCGAGACACTGGCGACCCTGTCCTACGGATCCGTGCACAAGCGGTTCGACCCCTATGTGGATATCTCTTGGGACGATCCGGACTTCGCGGTGCGGGCGGATGACGAGCGGTGGATTCTGCCGCCGTCGGATCCGTTCGGGGCGCATCCCTGGTATCGCGCACTCCCCAAGGAACGCCAGATCTACATCGGTATGTGGCGACAGGCCAATGTGGCGAAGGTCGGCCTGCAATTCGAGAACATCCTGATTCGCGGCCTCATGCAGTACGTATTCCAGCTGCCCAATGGTTCGCCCGAATTCCGTTACTGCACACACGAATCCATTGAAGAGTGCAACCACACCATGATGTTCCAGGAGGTGGTGAACCGGATCGGCATGGATGTCGGTGGCATGCGCACCTGGGTGAAATACGTCGGGCCGCTGGTGCCGTTCCTGGCCGGGATCTTCCCGGAGTGGTTCTTCGTCATGGTGCTGGCGGGCGAGGAGCCGATCGATCACGCGCAGAAAACGCTGCTGCGGGCGGGTGCGGAGGCGCATCCCATGATCGAGCGGGTGATGTCGATCCACGTGGCCGAGGAGGCCCGGCACATCAGCTTCGCGCACAACTATCTGGAGAACGCGGTGCCGCGCATGGGCCGGTTCAAGAAGTTCGTGCTGTCCCTGGTTTTCGCGCCGACCATGCGGATCATCTGCGATCTCATCGCGGTGCCGACCCGAAAGTTTCGGCGGGACTGCGATGTTCCGCGCGAAGTGGTGAACGAGGTCTTCTGGAACAGCCCGGAATCGCGAAAGGTGTTGCGCGACTTCTTCGCCGATGTGCGCATGCTGGCCTACGAGCTGGATCTGATGAATCCGATCGCGCGCGTGCTGTGGAAGATCAGCCGCATCGACGGCCCGGCCTCGCGCTACCGCAGCGAGCCCGCCCGCACGGCGCACTGAGCCGCGCCCGTGCCACATATCGTCACGCAGTCGTGCTGCAATGACGCCTCGTGCGTGTACGCCTGCCCGGTCAACTGCATTCACCCGACACCGGACGAACCCGATTTCGGCCGGGCCGAAATGCTGTACATCGATCCGGCCGCCTGCGTGGACTGCGGGGCGTGCGCGGCGGCCTGCCCGGTCGACGCGATTGTCCCGCACACCAAACTGACTGCGGGCCAACAGGTTTTCGTGGGGTTGAACGCGGACTTCTACTCCGGGCCGCGCCCGCGTCCGCCGATGGCCCCGGTGCCGTCCATCCCGCGCCTGCGTCCGGCGCGCACACCGCTGCGCGTCGCGATCGCCGGCTCGGGTCCGGCCGCCATGTACGCCGCCGATGAACTGCTGCGGCATCCCGGAATTCGCGTCAATGTCTTCGAGCGGCTGTCACGACCGCACGGGCTGGCCCGATTCGGGGTGGCACCCGATCACACCGCGACCCGTCAGGTCACCGAGGTGTTCGACACCATCGCGCGCCAGGATGGTTTCGCGTACCACCTCGGCGTCGAGGTCGGCCGCGATATCAGCCATGCCGAACTGCTCGAGCATCACCACGCGGTGATCTACGCGGTCGGCGCGGCCACCGACCGCACCCTGGGCATTCCAGGCGAGGACCTGCCCGGCAGCGCCTCCGCGACCGAACTGGTGGCCTGGTACAACGGGCATCCGGAGTACGCCGGGCGCGAATTCGACCTGAGCCATGAGCGGGCGATCGTGATCGGCAACGGCAATGTGGCACTGGACGTGGCGCGCGTTCTCACCACTGATCCGAATCGACTGGCTGCCACCGCGATAGCGCCGCACGCGCTACAGGCGTTGCGGCGCAGCCGGATTCGCGAAGTCGTCGTGATCGGCCGCCGGGGCATGGCGCAGGCCGCGTACACCATGCCCGAACTCGCGGGCCTGGCACGACATCCCGATGCCCGATTGCACACGCTCCCCGCGGAAGTCGCGATCAGCGGACACCCCAACGAACTGATCGGGCCACTGCCCGCACCGCACGAGTGGGCGAAGATCGAACTCGCGCGGGCCCATGCCGGAGCGATGCGCGCGGACGGTGAACGCCGCATCATCCTGCGGTACCTGCGCACTCCGATCGAACTGCTCGGCCCGGACCGGGTGCGCGGAATCATCTTGGCCCGCAATGAAATCGTCCATACCGATGGCGAGGCCCACGCGGTCCCGACCGGCGATCACGAAACCCTCGAGGCCGGGCTGGTGCTGCGCTCGGTCGGCTATCGCGGCACCCCGGTGCGTGATCTGCCGTTCGACGCGGTCACCGCCACCGTCCCGCATCGCGGTGGGCGCGTGGTCGATCCGGCCTCCGGGGACGCCGTCCCCGGCACCTACGTCGCGGGCTGGATCAAGCGGGGGCCCAGCGGATTCCTGGGCACCAATAAATCCTGCTCGCGCGAGACCGTCGACACCCTGCTCGCCGACGCCGAGCGCGATCCGGCCCGGTTCCCGGTGCGCGATGACGCCGCATTGCGCGCACTGCTCACTGCCCGGATCGCGGGCTACCGCCCACCGGAGACCGCAAAACCCCTGTGGCGCAGAGCACTACGCCTGACGCCCGCCACCATCTGATATCGAAGAAGAGAGTTACCGAAGTGACAAGCCCCTATCGTTCCTGCTGGCTCGACGATGATCTCGACGCCCTGCGCGAACTGGCGCGTTCCTTCTGCGAGAAGGAGATCGCGCCGCATAAGGAGCGGTTCATCGAACAGCATCATGTGGATCGCGATCTGTGGCAGATCGCCGGTGCGCTGGGGCTGCTGTGCATGTCCATTCCCGAGGAATACGGCGGTGGCGGCGGCACTTTCGCGCATGAGGCGGTGCTGATCGAGGAGCAGGCCCGGATCGGCGATTCGTCCTGGGGCGCGGCGCTGCACAGCGGGATCGTGGCGCACTATCTGCTCGCGTACGGCACCGAGGAGCAGAAGCGAGCCTGGCTGCCGCGCATGGCCTCGGGTGAGGTGATCGGCGCGATCGCCATGACCGAACCCGGTACCGGTTCGGATTTGCAGAACGTCAAAACGCGCGCGGTGCGGGATGGGGACGAGTACATCGTCGACGGTTCCAAGACGTTCATCACCAATGGCGGTCAGGCCGATCTGATCCTGGTGGTGGCCAAGACCGGAACCGCTGGGGCGGCAGGCATTTCGCTCATCATCGTGGAGGGTGATCGCGCGGGCTTCCGGCGCGGCCGAGTGCTGGACAAGATCGGCCAGCGCGGGCAGGACACCTCGGAACTGTTCTTCGACGCCGTGCGGGTGCCGGTGACGAATCTGCTGGGCGCGGTCGAGGGGCAGGGTTTCGTCCAGCTCATGCAGCAGCTGCCGCAGGAGCGGCTGATTCTCGCGGTGGGTTCCACGGTCGCGGTGGAAACCGCTCTCGCGCATACGATTTCGTACACCAAGGAGCGAGAGGCGTTCGGCAAGCCGATCTTCGCGTTCCAGAACACCAAATTCACCCTCGCCGAGGTCGCCACCGAGGCGCGGATCATGCGGGTGTTCACCGATGACTGCATCGCCCGGCATGTGCGCGGTGAACTCGATATCCAGACCGTCGCGATGGCCAAATGGTGGACCACCGAGCGTGCCATGGCCAATATCGACGAATGCCTGCAATTGCACGGCGGCTACGGCTACATGACCGAGTACCCGATCTCCCGGCTGTGGGTGGACAACCGGGTGCAGAAGATCTACGCGGGCACCAACGAGATCATGAAGGAGATCATCGCCCGCACGCTGTGAGCGTTGTCCTTCTCGGCCGCTAGCCGAGCGTTCGATACCCCGGGTGCACACCCGGGGTCAGTCCGCGTTCCGCGGCAAGTTTCCGGAGCAGCACGCTGAGCTGCTCGTATTCGGCGTCGGTCAGGCCCTCGAAGAGTTCGGTCTCGTGCGCGACGGCCATCTTCGCCATCCCCGCCAGCATTTTCCCGCCCTCCGGGGTGAGGTGCAGTTCGTGATTGCGGCGGTCGGCGGCGCTGCGGCGGCGTTCGATCCAGCCCCGCTTGTCGAGCGGATCGATCAGGGCGACCACCCGGCTGGGCACCACGCCCAATTCCTCGGCCAGTGAGCGCTGGCTGCGCCCGGGCTGGGCCGCGATCATCCGCAGAATCCCGACTTCCGGTGGCGTGAGCCCGATTTCGGAGATGCGCTCGGCGAAACGCTGGGCCGCGTGCGCGCCCAGCTGTGCGAGCTGGAAGCCCGCCGCCCGCATCGGGCGGTCCGGCCGCGTCTTTCCCGAACCCTCTTGCTCCGCATCGACCACGGCGTTATCGTACACATCAGATAATCGTTCACAGTAGAGAACGATTCACTTCTGAGAATGGATAGCCATGGCCGTAGCAGCCGAATCCCCAGTCGCCTATCCCGCGCGCAGCCTGGAACCACCGCTCGGCGCGCTCGCGGCCGCCTTCGCCGCGGTGTTCGTGGCGGGGCTCGCCATCAGCACCATCCGGGCCGGTGGCAGCCCGTTCCCCTCCCCCTTCGCGGATGCGGGCGATGCGCTCGACTACTTCCGCGACCATCGCTCGGCCGTGCGCACCGGCGCGGTGTTGCAATACGCGAGCGCGATCCCGCTCACCCTGTTCGTGGCCGCGATCACGCCGCGGTTGCGCCGGCAGGCCGAGGGCTTCGGTCCCGCGCTCGCCACCGTGGGCGGTGCGCTGGCGGCGGTGTTCCTGTTCAGCTCGGGCACCATCAGCTGGGTGCTGACGGTGCCGGAGGTGACCGCGGATCCGGCCACCGTGCGAGCGCTGCACACCCTGGCGTTCCTGGTCGGCGGCCCGGCGAACGTGCTGTCGACGGGACTGCTCATCGCGGGCATCGCGATCAGCGCGCTGCCACGGAAAGCGCTCTCACCCTTGCTGGTTCGCATCGGATTGGCGATCGCCTGCGTCGGCCTGTTGACCACGGTGTCGCTGACCTTCACCGCCGCCGCCTTCCTGCTGCCCATCGCACGGTTCACCGGGATGATCTGGCTGATCATCGCCGGATTCCGGCTCGCACGCGCGTAAACCCCTACACCCCAGCGATTTACAGGAGATGTGATGACGAACGAACTCACCGCCAAGCTGGTGCGATTCCAGAAGCCCGAGCTGTCGCTGCCGTATCTCAACGGTCTGGACGAGGCGCGTATCGCGGGACTCTTCGGTATCGACACCGACGAATACCGGGACCAACTGGAGGAGCTGGACACGCGCACCCGGGCCGCGGCCGCCGATCTGCTCACCGAACCGGACATCGCCGAACAGGTGGATCGACTGCCGTTCGCACCCGGACAGCGGGTGCTCGCGCTCGGGGAGAGCAGCACCGCCGATCGGCTGTCCTGGTTCGAGATCCTGAAGCAGCTGGTGTGGCTGCGCCGGCCCGGTGACGGAATCGCCTTCACCAATCTCGCCGTCTCCGGGGCCACCACCACGCAGGTGCTGAAGAGTTCGGGCGCACTGGGATTCGTGCGGCCCGACTGGGTGCTGTGCCAGCTGGGCGCGAACGATACGCAGCGGGTGGGCGCGGATGCGGTGCGCGTGGTCAGCGCCGGGGAGACGGTGCGGAACTTCGACCTGCTGCGGGAGCGCGGCGCGGCTGCCCGGTGGGTATGGCTCACGCCCACCGATGTGGATGAGGCGCTGCTGGCCGAGTTCGCGCCGTTCCGGGCGGCCGGGATCAGCTGGCGGGCCAAGGATCAGCTGGATACCGCGGCGGCGCTGGACGCCCGGCCGGAGGTGGTGATCGATACGCTCGCGGTCACGCATCCGACACCCGGGCAGCGCCTGTTCGAATCGGACGGCGTGCACCTCACCCCCGCCGGACAGGTGGCCGTGGCGCGCGTCGTGGTCGCGGAATTGGCGCGCCTGGAGTGAGAAAATGTCGCAATGGCGAGTAATCGATCGATCGCTTTTCCCGCCGTTGCCGCCGCCGTGCTGATCGCCGCCACGGCGTGCTCATCCGCGCCGCAGCCTGCGCAGCCGCCTCCCTCCGGTGAATTCCGCAAGGAGACACTGCATTTCGCGACCGCGGTGGGACCGGACGATAAGACGGCGTGCGATGTGGTCGGCGATCTCTACACCCCGGTGGATGCGAGCGCGGCGCATCCGGTGCCCGCCCTGCTCAGCACGAACGGGCTGGGCGGGTCCAAGGAGCAGGTCGCCATGTACGGCAACTACTATGCCGCGCACGGATACGCGGTGCTGGCGTATTCCGGTCTGGGGCAGGGCGGTTCGGGCTGTCAGGTATATCTGGACAGCCCCGACTTCGACGGGAAGGCCGCCGCCCGACTGGTGGATTTCCTCGGCGGGGTGGACGGCATCGCGTTCCGGGATGCCGCGCACACCCAGCCGGTGACATCGCCGGATTACGTGGTGCACGACAGGACCGATCACGACGGGCACAGCGGCCCGCATGATCCGCGGGTGGGTATGGTCGGCGGTTCCTACGGTGGCGCGGTGCAATTCGCCGCGGCCGCACGGGATCCGCGCATCGACACCATCTCGCCGATGATCACCTGGAACGACCTGTCCTACTCGCTGGTCCCCAATGGAACCGGGCAGACCTCGGGGGTGTCGACGGCGGTGCCGGGCGCGCCGAAGACGCAGTGGATGAACCGGCTCTCCGGCGGCGCGAACTGCCGGGCCGGGATGGCCGAACTGTGCGGGCTGCGGGATGTGGTGTCCGGCAACGGATATCCCACCCCGGAACAGGTGGATATGCTGCGCGCGGATTCGCCGGCGAGCTATCTGGGCAAAATCCGGATTCCGGTGCTGCTGATCCAGGGTGAACAGGACACGCTCTTCAACCTCAACGAGGCACGCGCCAGCTACGACGGCCTGCGCGCCCAAGGCACCGAGACCAGGATGATCTGGATGTCGGCCGGACATTCGGTGCTGACACCCGAGCCGGGGTCGAAGGTGGGTGTGGTCGATCCGGCGTTGAATTACTGGGATGCCCGCCAGAGTGCATGGTTCGAGCGCTATCTGCGGGACGGCGACGGTGATACCGGGCCGCGATTCGCCTACTACCGCAATTGGATTCCCTTCACCGGTGATCCGGCGGCGGCGTACGGTACCGCCGACAACGCCGATGTGGGCACCCCGCGCACCATGTTCCTGTCCGGCGATTCACGACTCATCGGTGATCGGGCCGGGGTGCTGCCCGGGGATCAGACTCTGACAACAGGTCCGGGCGGCACCGCACTGTCCTGGACCACCGCACCGGTCGATACCGCCCTGGATATCGCGGGCATTCCGAAGCTCACCGTCCGACTGAGTGCCGAACAGCCGTTGAACGGGAGCGTCGCGGATGCGGCGGTGGTCTTCGCATCGCTGTATGACGTTGCGGCGGATGGGAGTTCGGCCCTGATCGACGGACTCATCTCCCCCGCGCGGATCACCAGCCTGCGGGATCCGATCACCATCAGCCTGTCCGGGCTGGTGCACCGGATAGCGCCGGGTCACAGTCTGCGACTACAGCTCTCGGGTAGCGCGGAAGGGTTCGACGCGCCCTCCGCGGTCCATCGCCTCACCATCGCGGCCGGACCGGATCAGGCGCTGGTACTGCCCGTCGTCGGCTCGTAGTCGCGTTCAGTACACGGTGTAGAACTCCCGGGCGATCTGGAAACCGTGCCCGGTGGTGACGTTGACGCACTGCACATCTTGCAGGCTCACGGTGCAGACGAAGTTCCCCTGCCGGACCTGCTGACCGTAATCGACGATGGGCGAATGGAAATCGATCGGCGCGTCGGTGTGGCAGGTGATGCGCGCGCGCTCATTCTGTACGGCGAGCACATCGCCGTACGCGCCGTGGCAGTTGTCCGGACGCTGCGGTGACAGGTACGAATGATCCCTGATCTGGCATACCGCACCCTCGGGCCCGACGAGACAGCCGATATTGCCGGACGGTGCGATGAATTGGCTCAGGCTCGCGGCATTCGCGGTTCCGGCGTCGACACCGAAGGTGGCGGCGGCGATGGCGGCGGCACCGACGACCGCCGAAAGGTATGTGGCTTTCATGGCATCGATAGTGTGCGCGGCCGATTTCGAAAACCTTATGCCCCGCTAATGGCGACCGCTCAACCGTCGAGCTGGACGGTATTCAGCATGAGTTGTAACGCGGCGGCACACGGGTCGGGTTGCGCCGAATGGTCGCGATTGTGCACCCACCAGGTGACGGTGCCGGAGTCCGCGGCGGACAGGCCGCAGGCTCCCGGATCGCGGGGGTCGTGCCAGTAGAAGCCGCCGAAGCTCTTCACCACGGCATTGTCGGTGGTGTAGCCGAGATCGGTGGCGGTCTGGCGATCGAACATGAGGGAGTTCTTCTTCAGCCAGCCGTAGGTGAGGTCGATCGGGTTGCCGGTGGCCGAAACCCCGGTCCACGAGCAGATGGTGGGTGAAAGCTGTTGCCGCAGAACCGTTGCCGCGACGGTGCGCTCGATGGTGGCGGTGGGCAGCGGTCCGCAGCCCGCCAAGGTGTTGTCCTCCACCGGCGCGGCGACGGGTGCGGGTGGTGAATTCGTGGAGCAGCCGGTCAGCACACCGGCCGTCAGGAGTAGTGCCGCGATCGCGATTCGATTGCCGCGCATGGGATTACCGTTTCGCCAGGGTCGCGGAGGCCAGCCGGTCGGCCGCGGCGCAGGCGTTCGCTCCGGTGACGGCGACGGAATCGACTGTCCAGGATATGAAGTCGGTATCGCCGGTCTGCACCGCAGCTTCACAGGCGTGTGCGGCCTGCCAGCTGAAACCGGCGCGGCCGACGATATCGATCCCCGCTCGACCGGCGGAAGCCCCTGCCTCGGAGCGATATTCGCCGATCGGGCTGTTGCGGAACCAGCGGAAGGCGATACTCGACCCGTCCGATGTCTCCCACCGGCACAGCAGCGGATCACTACTGATCAGCGTGACCGCGCCGAATCCGGACAGCGCGCCGACCTGGTTCGCGTCCGCCGAACCGCACAGGCCGACATCGAGCGCGGGCGTTATCTCGTGCGGTGTACTGCTTGGCGCGGCGGCGGGTGTGCCGCTGTCGCTCGCTCCGCAGGCGGACAGCACCAGTGCGGCGAGCAGCGCCAGACCCGGTCCCGCCATTCGCGCTCGCACGATTGCGATAGTAGCGACGCGGGGCCCGCTGTGCGCGGGTGCTAGCTCACCACGCGCGGCCACGGATAGAACGCCAGGTGCAGCAGCAACACCACAAGCAGGGCGAGTAGGACCGCCGCGACGGGGTGTGCGCGCCGTTCCAGATAGCCGATCGTCCGGAAGAGCGTGGGGAACGGGACGTCCCTGCTGAAGAACAGCGACAGGATGCTCGGGATCACGACCCAGACGAGCGCGATGACGCCGTACAGCACGTACGCCCCGAGATACGAGTCCGGGGACATACTCCGGTCACCGGCGGCGAACAAAACACCGAGGATCAGCGCCACCGCGGCGAGCACGAGGTAGCCCGCGCCCAGCAGTTCCACATTCCCGGTGTCGGTGGTGACGCGTCCGTTCGCGGTGGTTGGCCGCCCGGCCACGGTGCGCGCCACGGGTTTCGGGCTGATCAGCAATTGCGGGACCGCGTAGTACGCGATCACCACGATGACGAACACCACCACCACGCGCACCACCGAATGCTGGGTTTGCAGATGTCCGATGGTCGCCGAAATGGTGGGCCAGCCCGCCACCCGGAACACCGATGCCAATTCGGGCAGGGCGATCGCCAAACCCGCGAGGCCCCACATGAGGTAACCCCAGAATTCCGCCGAGCGTCCCGCCGCTGTGGGCACCGCCCCGGTGCCGACCGCCTCCGTCATAAACCCGGTTCTACCACGCGAAACAGTGTGCGGACCGGAAGCTGTGCAGTCGATACCGGCCCGGTGCTGGGCCGATACCGATTGCGGGATGGACGGAAATCATCCGGTCCGGATCGTTCAGCCCAGCGACCCGGTGACCCCTTCGGCCGCCGCCACCAGCACACCGGTGGCGGCGAGGCGCACGGCCGATTCGATATCGGGGGCCAGGTAGCGATCCGGACCCGGGCCCGGGACCTCGGCGCGCAGCGCGGCGATGACCGCGGCCGTGGCCGGGCCGGGTGTCAACGGGACACGCATATCGATTCCCCGTGCGGCGGTGAGGATTTCGATGGCCAGCACCCTGGTCAGGCCGTCGATGGCGCGACGTAGTTTACGGGCCGCGGACCACCCCATCGAGACGTGATCCTCCTGCATGGCCGAGGAGGGGATGGAATCCACGCTGGCCGGGGCGGCGAGCCGCTTGAGCTCGGAAACGATTGCGGCCTGGGTGTATTGGGCGATCATATGCCCGCTGTCCACGCCCGGATCGTCGGCGAGGAAGGCGTTCAGACCGTGATTGCGGGCCACATCCAGGAAGCGGTCGGTGCGGCGCTCGCTGATGCTCGCCACATCCGCGACCACGATGGCCAGGAAATCCAGCACGTAGGCGATGGGCGCGCCGTGGAAATTGCCATTGGATTCGACCCGGCCGTCCAGGGTGACGACGGGATTGTCCACGGCACTGGCGAGTTCGCGCAGCGCGACGGTGCGGGCGTGCGCGGCGGTGTCCCGCGCCGCGCCCGCGACCTGGGGTGCGCAGCGCAGCGAATAGGCGTCCTGGACGCGGGCGCAGTCCGGGCCGCGATGGCTGGCCACGATTTCCGAATCGGCCAGCAGCCGGGTCATATTCGCGGCGGCCACGGCCTGACCCGGATGCGGGCGCAGGGCTTGCAGATCGGCGGCGAAGACCCGGTCGGTGCCGAGTTGGCCCTCCACGCTCATGGCGGCGGCGATATCGGCCAGGCGCAGCAGGGCGTCCAGATCGTCCAGGGCCAGCACCAGCATGCCGAGCATGCCGTCGGTGCCGTTGATCAGCGCCAGGCCCTCCTTTTCGGCGAGCACCACCGGTTCGATACCGGCCTGCGCCAAAGCCGTTGCGGCGGGCAGCAGTTCGCCATTGGCGGTGCGCACCTGACCTTCGCCCATGGCGGCCAGCGCGCAGTGCGACAGCGGTGCGAGATCGCCCGAACAGCCGAGGCTTCCGTATTCGTACACGACCGGGGTCAGCCCGGCGGACAGCATGGCGGCGTAGGTGCGCGCGACCTCGGGGCGGACGCCGGTGCGGCCGGTGGCCAGTGTCGACAGGCGCAGCAGCATGAGCGCGCGCACCACCTCGGTCTCGACCTCCGGTCCCGAACCGGCGGCGTGCGATCGGATCAGGCTGCGCTGCAATTGGGTTCGCAGTTCCTGCGGGATATGGCGGCTGGCGAGCGCGCCGAATCCGGTGGAGACGCCGTACACCGGTTTCGGATCATCCGCGAGTTCCTGTATGCGGGTGCGGCTTTCGGCTATCGCCGTGAGCGCCTCGGCCGAAAGTTCGACCGGCGCGCCGTGGCGGGCAACCCGCACCACCTCCTCGAGGCTCACGGGTCCGATTCCCACGGTGACGGTTTCACTAGAGACCGCCCGGCCGGGGGTGTGTTCGATGGAGGCGCTCAAGACCTCTCCTTTCCTCAGACGTGTGCGTTGGTGACGCTTTCCGAGAGTGCGTCCAAGGCGGCGGCGGTGGCCGAGCCGGGGACGGCGGTGTAGACGACGAGCAATTGATCGGGATCGCCGGGGAGCAGCAGGGATTCGTAGCCCATATCCAGCAGTCCGGCCTCGGGATGCTGAATCCGCTTGCCGCCGTGCGTCTTCTCCTTGACCGGATGCGCGCCCCAGATGCGGCGGAAGTCGGCGCTGCGCTCGCTCAGCTCGTCGACCAGGACGTGCAGGGCCGGATCGTCCGGATGCAGACCGGCATCGCGGCGCAGGAAAGCGGCGGTCTCGACCGCGACGGTCTCCCAGTCCGGGTAGAACTCGGGGGCGACCGGGTTCAGGAACAGATATCTGGCCTGATTGCGTTCCTCGGCGGGCACCGACGAGAATCCGGAAACCTTGTCGCCCAGGGCATTCCAGGCGATCACATCCATGCGGCGGCCCAGCACGAAGGCGGGCGCGGTCAGCGCGTCCAGCACCAGCCGGGTGCCCTCGCGCACCGTGGACTGATATACCCCGCCCGATGCGACCGGCCGGGTGCCGGTGGGCCGGGCCAGCGCGTACAGGTGCAGGCGTTCGGGATCGGTGAGCCGCAGCGCCCGGGCGACCGCGTCCAGCACCGCATCGGAGGCATTGCGGCCGCGCCCCTGTTCCAGCCGGATGTAGTAGTCCACGCTGACCCCGGCCAGCTGCGCCACTTCCTCGCGGCGCAGGCCCGGCACCCGGCGGCGGCCGTACTCGCGCAGCCCGGCGTCGGCGGGCGCGATGCGAGCGCGCCGGGATTGCAGAAATTCGCCGAGATCGGTGTCCATGCACACCACCCTAGGGAGTTCCATCCTGGTACTGCCGGACCCAGGAAAACCGGACCCCTCGCTGCCCCCTTTTCACCAGCTCAGGATGAGTTCATGAGCTACGAGAACCTGAACAACCGCACCGCCGTCATCACCGGGGCCGCCAGCGGCATGGGTGAGGCGACCGCATTGCTGCTGGCCCGCAATGGCGCCCGGGTCGCACTGCTGGCCCGGCGCGCCGATCGGCTGGAGACCCTGGTCGCCAAGATCGAGGCCGAGGGCGGCACGGCGCTGGCGGTGCCGGTGGATGTCACCGATCCGGCGAGCGTGAGCGCGGCGGCCGAGCGGGTGCACACGACCTTCGGCCCGGTGGACCTGGTGGTGAACGCGGCGGGCGTCATGCTGCCCAATCCGATCGCCGACGGCCGCGAGGACGAATGGGTGCGCATGATCGACACCAATATCACCGGGGCGCTGCGCGTCATCCGGGCCTTCGTGCCGGATCTGCTGGCCGCCGCCGATGCCGGGCGCACCGCCGATCTGGTGGATATCTCCTCCATCGGCGCGCACGTGAACTTCCCGAACTACGCGGTGTACGGGGCGACCAAGGCCGCGCTCACGCAGCTGTCGGCGAGTCTGCGCACCGAACTGGGCCCGCGCCGGGTGCGCGTGACCAATATCGAGCCGGGGCTCACCGCGACCGAACTCGGTTCGCATATCGACAATGCGGAACTGAGTTCGGGACTGGACGGGATGTTCGCGTACCTGGACGCGCTGAGCGCGGACGATATCGCCGATCTCATCGCGTACACCACCAGCCGCGCGCGGCACGTCAACCTGCGTCAGGTCATCGTGCTGCCGACCCAGCAGGCCTGAGCCGCACCGCCCGCACGGATTTCATGCCTAGTATCGATCCCATGCGGGTGGGACGAGGGCTTTCCGGATTTCTGGCATTCGCAGTACTGCTGGCGGTGGTGGTGGCCACCGCCTGGCAGGGACAACCGCACGGATATCGCGAGGCATCCGCCCCGCCCGAGGTGTTCGCGGCGGGCCGGGCGATCGGCACCGTGCGCGAGATCGCGAGCAAACCCCATCCGGTGGGCACCCCCGAACACGACCGGGTGCGTGACTATCTCGCGGGCGAGTTGCGAAAACTGGGGCTGGAAACCGAGATTCGATCGGGTGTGGGCCGCTGGCCCGGCGATTTCAAACCCGATCGCACCGGCCTCGGGCGAGTCGACAATATCGTCGGCACGCTGAAGGGTACGAATCCGACGGGCACCGTTTATCTGGTGGCGCACTACGATTCGGTGCAGTCCGGACCGGGCGCGAATGACGACGGGGTCGGGGTCGCGGCCATCGTGGAGACGATGCGCGCGCTGCGGGACAGCGAGAACGGCCTGCGCAACAATGTGGTCGCCCTGCTCACCGATGGCGAGGAGCCCGGCCTGCTGGGTGCGGAAGCCTTTGTCGCGGAGGGTAATTACGACCGCAACGGTGTGGTGGTCAACAATGACGTTCGCGGTGCGGGCGGACCCGTACTGCTGTGGCGGATCACCCAGCCCGACGGCGGGCTGATCGATGCCGCCGCGCGAACGCCGTATCCGAATACCGATTCGATGACCACCGCGCTCGCCGGTGCGGGGGTCTCCAGCACCACCGATTTCGTGGCCTTCGACAAGGCCGGACTCCCGGTGCTGGACTGGGCGTATGCCGGGCGCAGCGCCTACTACCACAACATCAAGAACGATCCGGAGCACGTCGATCTCGCCACCGTGCAGCAGGTGGGCGAGAATACCCTCGCGCTGGCAAGGGATTTCGGCGCCCGCGATCTGAGCGACACGTCCGATCGCTCGAATCCTGCTTATTTCCCACTGCCTTTCGGCGTGCTGGTGGTGTGGCCGGCCTGGGTGATCATCACGCTCGCGGTGTTGTCGCTGCTGGCGATCGGGTGGGTGATCCGGCAGGTGCGCCGCAATGGCGAGGCCACCGTGAAGGGCGTGATCGGTGCTGCCGCTGTGACATTGGCGGCGCTGCCGGTGGCCATCGGCGCGACGTACGGCCTGTGGTGGCTGGTGCAGTTCATCCGTCCCGAGTACCGGGCCTGGCCGGTGGATCCGTATCGGCCGGAGTTCTTCCAGGCCGCCGTGGCGGTATTGACCGTGGCCGTACTGACCGCCGGTTATGTGCTGGCGCGCCGCTGGTTCGGCGCGACGGGCGCGGCGATCGGACTGCTCACCGGTGTGGTGGCGGCCGGGGCCGGGGTCACGGTGTACTCCCCCGCGGCGGCGGAGATCATCGTGATCCCGGCGTGCGCGGCGGCATTCGGGGTGGTGCTCACCTTCGTGGTGCCGGAGCGCTGGCGGTTGCTGACGCTCACGGTGTCGCTGCTTCCGGCGGCGCTGTTCCTGGGCGGGAGCGCCTGGTCCGGTATCCAGGCCGGACTGATGACCGCGCCGTTCACGGGGGTGCCGCTGATCGTGGTGCTGGGCGGACTGCTGCTGCTCACCCTCATCCGGAGTTGGCCCGCACGACGCGGCTGGACCGTTCCGGCGCTGGCGGTGGTGCTCACCGTGGTGCTGGCCGCCGTGGGGCAGGCGGTGGATCGTTTCGATGTGGACCATCCCCGGGTGACCCAGGTGTCGTACGCGCTGGACGCGGATCACGGTGACGCGCAATGGTTGTCGGTGCTCGCACCGGACGATTGGACGCGGCAGTTCGTGAACGACGGCGCGCCGGGCGCACCGTACTCGGATCTGTTCCCCGGGATAGTGGCCGCCGGAAAGGCGGTGCCGGAGGCGCTCAGCGCGCCGGTCGCCGAAATCCTTTCGGACACCACCGATTCGGGGCAGCGGACGGTGCGATTGCGAGTGCGTTCCACGCGCGGGGCCACCGCCATCGATCTGCGCTGGGAGCAGGCGCCGAGCTCGCTGACCGTCGCCGGGCGGGAGTTGACCCCGGTGCCGCACAAGAGTTTTCATTTCGTCGCACCGCCCGCCGAGGGTATCGAGGTGCGGCTGGTGGCACCGGCCGGGCCGCTGAACCTCACGCTCATCGACTACACCTGGCTGCCCGATTCGAAGCTGACGCAGGGACCCGGTCGCGGCCATCCCGATGACGCCTTCTTCCGGCAGGACAGTGCGGCGGCGGTGTTCACCCGGGTGCCGGGACTGTGACCGGTCAGCCGCGCCGCTGATGACGGCGTAGATAGCGGCCGGTCAGGCTGTCCGGAGCGGTGGTCAATTGCCGGGGCGTGCCGGTGGCGATGATCCGGCCGCCCTCCGGACCGCCGCCCGGTCCCATATCGATGACGTGATCGGCGTCGCCGATCAGATCCAGATCGTGATCGATGGCGATAATGGTCGCGCCACCGTGCAATAGGCGATCGAGCACACCGACCAGGGTGCGCACATCCTGCGGATGCAGGCCGGTGGTCGGCTCGTCGAAGACATAGAGCAGATGCCGCTGACCGGTGCGCAGGCCACTGGCCAGGCGCATGCGCTGGGCCTCGCCGCCGGACAGGCTGGGCGTGGGTTCGCCGAGGCTGAGGTAGCCCAGGCCCACCTCGCGCAGCGCCTGTAGCGGCGGGCCGATGCGCGGTACGCCCGCGAAACGGTCGGCGGCGTCGGCGACGGTCAGATTCAGCACGTCGGCGATGGTCGAGCCGTCCACGCGCACCTCGAGGGTCTCGGGGTTGTAGCGCGCCCCGTGGCAGGCCGGGCAGGTCAGCACCATATCCGGCAGGTACTGCACATCCAGCGAGACCTCGCCCAGGCCCGTGCAGGTCGGGCACTGTCCGCCCTTGACGTTGTAGGAGAATCTGCCCGCGCCCCAGTGCTTTTCGCGAGCCTGCGGGGTCGCGGCGAAGAGCGCGCGGATACCGTCGAAGGCTCCGGAGTAGGTGGCGGGGGTGGAACGGCTGTTATTGCCGATCGGCGTGGAATCCACCGTGATCACGCGGGTGATGCCGCCGGTGTTCAGTTCCCGGACATGGGCGGGCAGTCGCTCCCCCGCCAGCCGACGGGTGAGCGCCGGGACCAGGCTGTCCAGCACCAGAGATGTTTTGCCGGAACCGGATACGCCGGTGACCAGGGTCAGCCGCTGCAGCGGAAAGCGGGCGGTGACATCGTGCAGGGTGTAGAAATCGCCGACGGTGATCTCCAGTTGATCATCCCCGGCGCGCACCCCGCGCGGCTTGCGGGCATGCGGGTCGGCGCGCCCCGAAAGATAGGGCCCGGTAATCGAATTAGGGTCATCGGACAGCTGTGCGGCGGTGCCGCGGGCGATGACCGTACCGCCCGCGCGGCCCGCGCCCGGTCCCATTTCCAGGAGCTGGTCCACCTGGCGCAGCAATTCCACCTCGTGGTCCACCATGACCACCGAATTGCCATTGTCGACCAGGGCGCGGATGACACCGATCAAGCCGTCCATATTCGCCGGGTGCAAGCCGATGGATGGTTCGTCCAGCACGTAAAGCATTCCGGTGGAACGGGTTTGCAGCGTCGCGGTGAGCTGGATGCGCTGCCGCTCCCCCGTCGAGAGCGATTCACCCGCCCGGTCCAGGGTCAGATAGCCGAGCCCGAGGGTGAGTAGCGGAGCTATGGCGCGCACGAATTCGGTGCTGAGGCGGGTGGCGATTTCGCGCATATCGGCCGGCAGGCGCTCCGGCACTCCCGGTGCCCACGTGGACAATTCGGCGAGGGTGAGCGCGCTGGTCTCGGCGATGGTGCGATCCTCGAGCAGCGTGCCGAGCGCTTCGGGGCGCAGCCGGGTGCCGTGACAGGCCGGGCAGGTGTGCAGGGTGAAGAATTTGCCGAGCCGTTCGCGGGTGGTCTGACTATTGGCATTGGCGAGCGAATGCCGCACGGCCGCACGGGCATTCTCGTAGGTGCCGTTGAGTTCGGCGGCCCGGCCGGATTTGGTGGTGACCACCACGTGCCGTTTCTCGGCGGGGCCGTCCAGCACGATATCGCGTTCGCGCGCGGTGAGGTCGCGATAGGGCACATCGATGCGCACGCCCAATTGCGCGGCGATCTGCGGCTGGAAATCGCGCAGCGGCAGTTTCCAGGGTGCGACCGCGCCCTCTTCGATGGTCAGGTCCGGATTCGGGATCAGCGCGTCGTCGTCGATCTCCTCGACCGTGCCGAGGCCGCCGCAGCGCGGGCAGGCCCCGAAACTGTCGAACGAGAAGGATTCCGCGCCCGGCAATTCCACCCTGCCACCGCATTCGGGCAGGTCGACATAGCCGCGCATCGCCACGTCCAGGGTCGGCGGCAGCCGGAATCCGGTGGGGCACAGGTGCGATCCCAGCCGCGAGTACATCAGCCGCAGCACGTTGTACACCTCGGTCATGGTGCCGACCGTGCTGCGCCGCCCCGGAATCGGCGGGCGCTGGCGCAGCGCCAGGGTCGCGGGCAGGAAATCGATGCGATCCACATCCGGGCGCTCGGTCTGGCTGATCCGCCGCCGGGTGTAGGTGGACAGGCCGTCCAGCAGACGCTGATAGCCCTCGCCGTAGAGCACATTCATGGCGAGCGAGGACTTCCCGGAACCGGACAGACCGGTGATCGCCACCCAGGACCACAGCGGGATCTCGACGTCTATGTCCTTCAGATTGTGCACGCGCGCGCCGAAAACCTTGATGGCCCGGGGCAGATCGTCGAGGCTCACCCGCGATCCCAGCGCCGCACCAGCTCCCGGCCGATCACCGCGAGCGGTGCGGCGGCCGCCATGCCGATATGGGTGGCGTCCACCTCGATATCGGTCACCGTCCCGGTGATGTGCTCCATCCAGGTCTCGGCGGGGCGGCGGTCCGCATCGGTCTCCCGAATGGCGGTGAAATGCAGCAGATCCCCGCGATAGCGCCCGGACGGGCCACCCGGGACCGCACGGGTGAGCGCGACGGTGGCGCGCTCGACCAGATCGGGCGGGAACACCGCGGCCGCGCGGGCGATATCGCCATTGGCGCGCAACTCCGCCCATGCGGATTCGGTGTCACCCGAAGCCTGTTCGGTGCCGTCGTACGCGGCGGTGTCCATCAGGGCGAGCGTGCGCACCTCCGCGCCCTGCAGTTGTAACCGCACGGCGACCTCGTGGGCGATGCGGCCGCCGAGCGACCAGCCCAGCAGGCGGTAGGGGCCGTGCGGCTGGGCCCGGCGAATCTCGGTGACATAGCGGTCGGCGTAGTCCGCGAGGGTGGTGAAAGGGTGTTCGTCGCGGACCACCCAGGGATCCTGCAGGCCGTACAGCGAGACGGCCGGATCGAGATGGGTGAGCAGGCCCGCGTACGGCCACGCCATACCGCCGCCGGGGTGAATGCAGAAGAGCGTGTCCGGACCGGAGCGGCGCAGCGGCAGAACCACCGCGTAGGACTCGTTCTCCGCTGTGTCGCTTGCTTTTTCGTCCTCATCCGGCATCGCCGAGGCGCTTTCGGCCTCCAGTCGGCGGGCCAGCGCGGCGACCTGCGGAGCCTCGAACAGATCGCGCAGGGTGATGATCCCGTCCAGGCGCGAGATGGCCTGGGCCGCGGTGAGGGAATTGCCGCCGAGGGTGAAGAAATCGTCGTCCAGACCGACCTCCGCTACGCCGAGAACTTCGGCGAAGGCGGTGGCAATCCGCTGCTCCGCGGGCGTGACCGGGGATCGGAAAGTGCTGGCGGGCAACGCGGGTGCGGGCAGCATGGCCCGGTCGATCTTCCCGTTCGACAGCAGGGGCATGCGCTCGAGCGGCATCACGACCGGCACCAGCTGTGCCGGAAGTCGTTGTGCGGCAACCGCTGCGACGGCGGTGGCGTCGATCGTCCGGCCCGGCTCCGGAATGACGTAGGCCACGAGCCGCGCACCCGCCGAGGTATTCGCCGGGGCGGCGACCGCGATCACCTGAGCCACTCCGGGTGCGGCGGACACGGCTGCCTCGATCTCGCCGAGTTCGATCCGCATTCCGCGCAGTTTGACCTGGAAATCATTGCGACCCTTGAAGATCAGTCGTCCATCCGGCGACCAGGCGGCCAGATCACCGCTGCGGTACAGGCGTTCACCGGCGGGGCCGAAGGGATCGGCGACGAAAGAGGCGGCGGTGGCGGCGGTTCGGTGCAGATAACCTCGGGCCACTCCCGAGCCGCCGAGATACAGCTCACCGGTCGCGCCCACCGGAACCGGGCGCAGGCAGCGGTCCAGGATGTAGCAGCGGGCACCGATGACCGGCCCGCCGATCGTCACCGGTCGTGCACCGTCGAGAGCGTCCTCGAGGGTGGCGATCACCGTGCCCTCGGTGGGGCCGTAGACGTTCACCAGGCGGTGGGCCTTGCCCCAGGTAGCCGCGACCGCGGGCGGGCAGGCTTCGCCGCCGGTGACCACCACGCGCAGATCCGGCAGTCCGGCCGAATCGGTGCAGGCCAGCACCGCCGGGGTGATGAAGGCATGGGTCACGCGCTCGCATCGCATGAATTCGGCGAGCGCGGCACCCGCGTACGCCTCGGGCGGCGCGACGACCAGCGCGGCCGCCGCCCCCGCCGCGAGCACCAGCTCCCACACCGAGGCGTCGAAGCTCGGTGCGGCGACGCACAATACGCGGCTGCCGGGCTCGGCCCCGATGTACTTCGCCTGTGTAGCAGCCAGATTCGCCAGGCCCGCGTGACTGATCACGACGCCCTTCGGCGCACCCGTGGAGCCCGAGGTGTGAATGATGTAGGCCGCGTTGTCGATATGCGCCCGATCGGCGTGCGACCGTACTTCGTTGCTCGAAGCCCCATCGATTTCGGTCCGCGATTCGGCGGTGGTGACGATGGTTCCGTCGGCGGCCAGTGAGATCAGCGGCATCCCCGTATGCGCGAAGGCGGCGGATTCGGCCGCCGCGGTGAGAATCGCGGCGGGCCGGACCGGGTGCAGCAGGTCGGCGATGCGCGCGGCCGGAAAGGCCGGGTCCACGGGCAGGAATGCCGCGCCGGATTTCGCCACCGCCCAGCAGGACACCACCCAGGCCAGGGAGCGGGACATCCCGAGTGCCACCACGTCCTCGGGGCCGATGCCCCGGGCCGTGAGCAGGGTGGCGAGCCGGGCCGCGCGGTCATCGAGTTCGCGGTAGGTGAGAGCCAGATCGCCATGGCGAACGGCCTCGGCGTCGGGGGCACGACGCACGGCGGCGGCCAGGATATCGGGCAGCAGCAGATCGCTCTCCGCCGCACCGGTCCTGTTCCAGTCCTGGATGATTCGGCGATACTCCGACGGGCCGAGGATCGGCAGTCGGGCAATGGCCGTCAGCGGCTCGGCGGTCACGCTGTCGAGCAGCAGCAGGTAGCGCTGGGCCAGGGCCGCGACGGTGTCGTGGTCGAAAAGGTCCGTGGCATACCGGATATGCAGCGTCAGCCCGGAATCCGAAGGCGCGATGGTGAATTCCAGATCGAAGCGAGCGGCCTGCGAGTCGGATTCGACGACTTCGGCGGTGAGTCCGGGCAGTTCCAGGCGCACGGGTTCCAGGTTCTGAAGTGTGAACAGCACCTGGAACAGCGGGTGCCGAGACCGCGAACGCGGCGGCTCGAGCGCCTCCACAACCTGTTCGAACGGCGCATCGGCATGCGCGAAGGCAGCCAGATCGATACTGCGCACTCGCTCCAGGAATTCGGAGAATGATTGCGCGGGAGCGACTTCCGTGCGCAGCACCAGGGTATTGACGAACATGCCGACCAGATCGTCCAGCTCCGCCGCCCCGCGCCCGGCCACCGGGGTGCCGATGGCGATGTCATCGCCGTCCGACCACGCCGCGAGCAGTATCGCCAGGCCCGCGTGCAACACCATGAACGGCGAGGCGTCATGCTCGGCCGCCACCGTCCGCAACCGCCGCACCGTCTGCTCGGGAATCTCACACGCTATGGCCGCGCCCGCGAAGGAGGCGACCACCGGGCGTGGTCGATCGAACGGCAGGCCGATCTCCGCGGGCAATGCCGCGAGCGTGCCCATCCAGTAATCGATCTGGCGCGTCATCTCGGACCCGGATTCCTCCACCGAGCCCAGGGCATCACGCTGCCACAGCGTGTAATCCGCGTACTGCAAGGGCAGTTCGGCCCACTGCGGGCGAAGGCCCTCGCACACGGCCGCATAGGCGGCCGCCAGATCCCGGGCCAGCGGCGTGAGCGAATAGCCGTCCGCATTGGCGTGATGAATCACGAACGCCAGCACCCACTCGCGCGCGGTGTCCGGCGATTCACCGAGCGCGAACAGGGCGCTGCGCACCGGCACCGCCGCCGTCAGATCGAAAGGCCGCGAACAGAATTCCTGTAAAGCCTCCCGTACGACCGACCCGTCCACCACACGCGTTTCCGGCGCTGGCAAGCCGCTCGGCGCAACGGTCCGATCTTCCGGGGAGCCGAGCGCATCACCGGATCCGGTGGTCAGGATCCGTTGGGAGCCTTCGCCGTCGGTGTCGGGGAAGTAGGTACGCAGGGTTTCGTGGCGGGCGATGACCTCGCGTACCGCCGCCGCCATGGCGGGCGCGTTCAAGCGGCCGCGCAGGCGCAGGATCAGCGGGATGTGATAGGCGTCGGATCGCGGGTCGAGGCGGTGCAGCAGCCAAAGGCGTTGCTGCGCATAGGAGAGCGGAATGCGGTCCGGGCGGGGTTGTGGGGTGAGCGGGGTACGGGTGGTGCGCGGGGCGGTGGCCAGGTGGTCGGCCAGGGTTGCCACCGTGGGGGCGTCGAAGATCGAGCGCACCGGTACTCGCACGCCCAGTGCCGTACCCAGGCGCGCGGCGACCCTGGTGGCGTTGAGGGAATTGCCGCCGAGGCGGAAGAAGTCGTCGTCCAGGCCGACCCGGTCGAGGTGCAGGACCTCGGCGAATACGCGTGCCACCGCGCGCTCGGCGGTGGTGGCCGGGGCGCGGAACTCGGCGGTTTCGGGTGCCGGGGCGGGCAGGGCGGCGCGGTCGAGTTTGCCGTTCACGGTGAGCGGCAGTCGTTCGCACAGCACGATGGCGGAGGGGACCAGGTGCCCGGGCAGGGTGGCCGTCAAAGCCGCGCGCACGCCGGTGACCTCCAGGTTCGGCGCGTCGGCGGTGATGTAGGCGACGATGCGGGGATCGCCGGGCGTCTCCGTGTACAGGACGACAACGGCCTGGCCGACGCCCGGCAGGTCGGTGAGCGCGGCCTCGATCTCGCCGGGTTCGACGCGCATACCGCGCACCTTGAGCTGGGAATCAGTGCGGCCCAGGAACTCCAGCGAGCCATCGGCCCGGCGGCGCACCGCATCCCCGGTGCGATACATCCGGCCCGGCGCGAACGGATCGGGCAGGAAGCGGAGCGCGGTCAGCCCCTTCCGGCCGTGATAGCCGCGCGCGACACCCGGCCCGGCGATGTACATCTCCCCCGTCACGCCGTCGGGCACCGGGTGCAGACAGGCGTCGAGGACATAGCAGCGTATCCCGGTCGCCGGTCCGCCCAGCGTGACCGGCTGCCCCCGCTCATACGGCGCACTGTAATTGGAGATGACGGTGACCTCGCTGGGACCGTACGCGATCAGCAGGCGGCGATCGGCGGACCACCGGGCCGCCAGCGCGGGCGGCACCGCCTCCCCACCGGTCACCAGCACCCGCAACTCCGACTCGGCCTCGCAGCGTATGTCGCTCGCGCCCTCGCATGAATCCGTTGCGACCGTTCGCAATTCCGCCGGATCCAGTTCCGCGAGGACCGCGGGGGTGAGGAAGGCGTGGGTGATTCGTTCTCGGCGGATGAGATCGGTGAGTTCGGGGCCGCCGTAGAGGTCCGGGTCGGCGATGACCAGGGTGGCGGCCGCGCCGAGGGCGAGCAGCAGCTCCCAGATCGAGGCGTCGAAGCTCTGGGACGCCGCCGCGAGGATGCGTGAATCACGCTGGGGAGCGCAGTGTTCGGCCTGTGCGGCGACCGTATTGGCGAGACCGGCGTGCGTGATGACCACACCCTTGGGTGCGCCGGTCGAGCCGGAGGTGAAGATGAGGTAGGCCGCGTCGTGGAGTCGCACATTGCGGAGGCGCTCATTTCCGGTGACGACGGCTGCCGAAGTGGCGGCCAGTTCCGCCGAGACCTCCGGAGCATCCAGTACCAGCCAAATGGGCTGTGCGGCACGAGGTGCGACGCCCCGGCGGGACGCGCCCCTGGTAGCCGGGTGTTCATCGGCGGCCGCGGCGACCTCGCGCGGGCCGGTCAGCCAGGCACCCACGTCTGCGGTCGTGATACCCAGTGCCGCATGGGAATCCGTGAGCAGCTGATCGATGCGGCCGGAAGGGTGGCGGGGATCTATCGGAAGGTAGGTCGCGCCGGATTTGGCCACCGCCCACAGCGCGATCACCCAATCCAGTGAGCGGCGGATGGCCACCGCCACCACATCGCCGGTACCTATGCCGCGGCGAATGAGGGCCCGGGTCAGCCGGTTCGACCGTTCGTTGAGTTCGCGGTAGGTGAGGGTGCGGTCGCCATACACGACGGCGGTGGCATCGGGGGCCAGGGCGACCGCGCGGCACATCAGGCCGGGCAGGTTGATGCAGGTGGCACCGCCGGTGCGGTTCCAGCTGTACAGAATGTCGTGGCGTTCCTCAGGGGTGAGCACGTCCATGGCCCGCACCGGGCGATCCGGGGTGGCGGCGGCCTGGGCGAGGAGGCGGCCGAAACGGTGCAGCACGCTTTCGGCGGTGCCCGGGTCGAACAGGGCGGTGTCATAGCGCAGGGTGAGGCCGAGGGTGGAATTCCGCTCCGCCACTTCGAATTCCAGATCGAATCGGACCGCGCCGGTGTACGGCGGCAGGGCTTCGACGCGAACGCCGGGCAGGGCCAGTTCGGTCGAGCCGAAGCTCTGATAGGACAGCACGACCTGGAACAGCGGATGCCGGGCGGTGGAACGCGGCAGATCGAGCGCTTCGACTATCCGCTCGAAGGGAGTGTGCGCGTTATCGAGCGCCTCGACATCGATATCGCGGACCCGATGCAGCAGCCCGCCGAAGGATTCCCGGCCGTCGACGGGGACGCGCAGCGCGACGGGATTGACGAACATGCCCACCAGATCGTCCAGACCCGGCCGATCCCGCCCGGCGGTCGGAGTGCCGATGACGATATCCGTTGTGCCGGACAGCTTCGCCAGCAGTACGGCCAGCGCCGCATGCACCACCATGAACAGCGAGGCGCGCTGGCGGCGGCCGAGTTCCCGCAGGCCGATCGTGATCTCCGGCGGCACGGTCGATTCGACGCTGCCACCGGCATGCTCGGACTGCCTGGGGCGCGGGCGATCGAAGGGCAGCGGCAATTCCAGCGGTGCGCCGTCCAGTACCGAAATCCACTGCTTCAGTTGCCGATTCAGTTCCGAGCCCGGATCATCGGCGGCACCCAGCGCGGCGTGCTGGCGAATCGCGTAGTCCGAGTACTGCATCGGCAGCGCGGGCCATTTCGGTGCGGCGCCGAGCGCGCGGGCGGTATAGGCGGTGGCGAGATCGCGGGCGAGCGGACCGAGTGAGAATCCGTCGGCATTCACGTGGTGCACGACCAGGATCAGCACCCAGGAGGCGGGGCGGCCCGGCTCGTCGATGCCGTAGAGCCGTGCTCGAATCGGCGGCTCGGCGGCGAGATCGAAAGGCTCGCACTCGAATTCGCGCAGTGCGCGGTCCAGTCGCTGCCGCGACACCCGGCGGATGTCGAGCACGCCGATATCGTCCTGTGCCACGGCCTGATACGGCATCCCGTCCCGTTCGGGAAACCAGGTGCGCAGCGCCTCGTGCCGCCACACCACATCCGCCACCGCCGCGGTCAGCGCGGTCACGTCGAGGGCTCCACTCAGCCGTACGGCCAGCGGAATATGGTAGGCCGCGCCCGCCCCGAGCCGGTCCAGCAGCCAAATACCCTGCTGCGCGAAGGACAGCGGCACCAGGTCCGGCCGGGGGCGCGTGTCCTCGCCGACCGGATCGAACGGCGCGCACACCCCGCGCGCCGCCAGCGCCCCGGCCAGCCCGGTCACGGTCGGCTCCTCGAACAACGCCCGCAGATCCAACTCGATACCGGCACCGCGCAATGCCGCCACCGCACGGGTGGCGCTCAATGAATTGCCGCCGAGCGAGAAGAAATCGCCATCCGCGCCGACGCGATCCAGGCCGAGCACCGCCGCGTACGCGCGCGCGACCGTCTCCTCGAGTGGGGTCTCCGGTGCGCGATACCGTTCCCGAGCGCGCACGGGGGCGGGCAGGGCGGCTCGATCCACCTTCCCGGTGATGGTCAGTGGAAGGCGTTCCACGATCGCCACCGTCGGCAGATAATGCGCCGGCAGCACCCGCGCCAGTTCGGTGCGCAGTTCGGCCGGATCGATCCGGTGTCCCGCATCGGGGACCACGTACGCGACGATCTCGGGTTCCCCCGGCCCGGATGACGCATCGGCGTGCAGGACGACCACGGCATCCGCGACCCCGGGGGCGGCCGACAGCGCGCCCTCGATCTCACCGAGTTCGACGCGGACGCCGCGAATCTTGATCTGGAAGTCATTGCGGCCGTGGTAATCCAGTTCACCGTCACCGCGCCAGCAGCCGAGATCACCGGTGCGGTACAGGCGTTCGCCGGTGCTCGCGAACGGGCTGGATACGAAACGGGTCGCGGTGAATCCGGGGCGGCGATGATAACCGCGCGCCAAACCCGGCCCGGCGATATAGATTTCGCCGATCACGCCCGGCGGCACCGGGCGCAGGCGGCCGTCCAGGACATGGCAGCGCGCACCGATCACCGGACCGCCGATGGATACGGTGGCGTCGGCGCGCAGCGGACGGCTGACGCTCGACCAGATGGTGGTCTCGGTCGGGCCGTAGACATTGACGAAACACCGTCCGGTGGACCAGCGAGCGGCCAGTTCCGGCGGGCAGGTCTCACCGGCGGTGGCCAGCAGCCGCAATTGCGGGAGCCGCCCCGGATCGGTGAGCGTCGCCAGTACGCGCGGGGTGAGCATGGCGTGCGTAATGCGCTCCCGCTCCAGCAGTTCGAGCAGGGCGTCACCCGCGTACGCCCAGGGCGGAGCCAGCACCAGGGTCGCACCGGATCCCAAGGCCAGCAGCAACTCCCACATGGAGGCGTCGAAACTGGGCGAGGCCACCGCCAGCACCCGGGCGTCCGGATCGGCGTCGCAGCGCTGCGCCTGGGTGACCAGGACATTCGCCAGGCCGCCGTGAGTGATGGTGGCGGCCTTGGGGATTCCGGTCGACCCCGAGGTGTACATGACGTACGCCGGATGGTGCAGGCGCAGCGGGCGCACCCGGTCGGCGTCGGTGATCGGCGGCGCGAACTCGTCGGCGGGCTCGTCCGGGTCGATGAGCAACCAGCCGCCACCGGCCGGCGCGGGCAGGTCCGCGCGGCGGCGATCGGTGGTGATGCCCAGGGCCGCACCGGAATCCGCGAGCATATGCTCGATGCGTTCGGCGGGCGCGTTGGGGTCCACGGGCAGATAGGCCGCGCCGCTGTGCGCGACCGCGCAGACCGCGATCACCCATTCCGGGGAGCGCGGCAGCGCCACCGCGACGATGTCCTCCGGGCCGACGCCGAGCGCGATCAGTGTGCGCGCCAGCTGATTCGCGCGCTCACCGAGCTCGCGGTAGCTCAACGCACCGCTTTCACAGCGCAGCGCGCACGCGTCCGGATCATAGGCGGCCGCACGGGTCAGCAACTGCGGCAGCGTGATCGCGACCGCCTGACTGGTCTCGTTCCATTCGCGCAGCAGGCGATGCTCATCGGCGGAACACAGGTCGACCGCGCCGACCGGAGCCGCCGAATCGGCGGCGATATGTTCCAGCATCCGGCACAGCCGCTGCGTGAGCGCGGTCATGGCGGGCTCGTCGAAGAGGTCGGCCGCATAGCGCAGGCTCACCGCCAATTCGTCCGGGGACTCCGCGACGGTGAATTCCAGATCGAATTTGACCAGTGGCAACGGGATTTCGACGGACTCCACCCGCAGACCCGGCAGCTCGAATTCGGCGTGCGCGCGCGGGCGGAAGGACAGCATCACCTGGAACAGAGGATGCCGCACGCCGGAACGGGGCAGGCCGAGGGCGTCGACCACGTGCTCGAACGGCGCTTCATCATGGGCGAAGGCGCTCAGATCGATATCGCGGACCCGGGACAGCAGGCCGTCACAGGATTCGGCCGGATCCACCGGCACCCGCAGTACGAGCGTATTGACGAACATGCCGATCAGATCGTCGAGGCGGGCGTCACCGCGCCCGGCCACCGGGGTGCCGACCGCGATATCGCTTCCACCCGATACCGCGGCCAGCACCGCCGACAGGCCGGCGTGCACAACCATGAACATGGTCGCGCCGTGCCGGCGAGCCACCTCGCGCAATCCCCGGACGGTGCTACCGGGAACCTCCACACTCACCCGCTCCGCCCGCCGCGAGCCACGCGCGGGGCGCGGCCGATGCGGTGGCAGACCGGATTCCACCGGCAGCCCGGCCAGCGCGCGCGACCAGTAGCCGAGCTGCCTGGACAGTTCGGACTCCGGATCGTTCGCGGCGCCGAGCACCTCGCGCTGCCAGAGGGTGTAATCCGCGTACTGCACCGGTAGTGCGGTCCACTGCGGAGCCGCACTGCGTGCCCGGGCCGGATACGCGGCCGCCAGATCCCTCGCGAATGGAGCGAGCGAAAGTCCGTCGGCGATCACATGATGCACCAGAACGGCGAGAATATGCTGCTCCGCCACGCCATTCGGGTCATGAATCCGCAGCAGCCGCACCAGAATCGGCGGGGCGGCCGCGAGATCGAAACTGGCGCGCCCGAACTCGGCCAGGGTGTCCTCGACATCCTGGGCCGCAACGGTTTCCGCCACCAGGCCCGAAACCACCGTGTCGACCGGCGCGATCCGCTGCCGCACCACCCCGTCGACCTCGGGAAATGAGGTGCGCAACGCCTCGTGCCGCTCCACCACATCGGTGAGCGCGGCGGTCAGCGCGCTGACATCCAGCTCACCGCTCAACCGCAACCCCAGCAGCATGTTGTACGCCGCCGACTCCGGATCCATCCGCTGCGCCAGCCAAAGCCGCTGCTGCGCATACGACATGGGCACCGGCCCACCCCGCTCCCGGACCCCCGGCCGCTCCCGCTCCACCAGCAGATCCCGCGCGCCCACCCGCGCCGCGAATCCCGCCACCGTTCCGGCCTCGAACAGATCCCGCACCCCGGCCGCCACGCCCAGCGCCGCCCCGACCCGCCCCGCGACCAATGCCGCCCCGAGCGAATCGCCGCCCAGCGTGAAGAAGTCATCGTCCAGCCCGATGCGCCGCCCGCCGAGCACCTGCGCGAACGCCTCCGCCACCACCTTCTCCGCCTCGGTGACGGGCGCGCGATACCGGCCGGCCACCGGGGCGGGTGCGGGCAGAGCGGCCCGATCGACCTTCCCGTTCGCGGTGACCGGGAGCCGATCCAGCAGCACGATCACCGGCACCATATAGCTCGGCAACCGCTGCGCCACAGACACTTCCAGCTCCCGGGTGGTGAGCAGCACCCCCGGCTCCGGCACCGCGTAGGCCACGATCCGCTGGGCGGCGTCGCGACCGCCGTGCACCATGACCACGGCCTGAGCGACGCCGGGACAGGCGGCCACGGCGGCTTCGATCTCGCCGAGCTCTATCCGGAGGCCGCGGATCTTGATCTGGGAATCCAGGCGGCCGTGGAATTCGAGGTCGCCGGAGTCGGTCCGGGTGGCGAGATCGCCGGTGCGGTACAGGCGTTCCCCCGGCGCGCCGAAGGGATCGGCCAGGAAGGCGGCGGCGGTCCCGGCCCGGCGGGTGAGGAAGCCCCGGGCCAGGCCCGGGCCGCCGAGGTAGAGCTCGCCGACCACACCGGGCGGGACGGGGCGGAGCCACGGGTCCAAGACGTAGCAGCGCATACCGGGAACCGGGGTACCGAGGGTCACCGGGCGGTCCGGGGTCAGCGCGGCGAGGTTGGTGACGATGCTGGCCTCGGTGGGGCCGTAGACGTTGACCAGGGTGCGGCCGGGTGACCACGCGGCGACCACGGCCGGTGGGCAGTCCTCGCCGCCGGTCGAAAGGTAGTGCAGGGTGGGCAGTCCGGTGGGATCGGTGGCCGCGAGCACGGCGGGCGTGAGGAAGGCATGGGTCACCCGTTCCCGGCGGATGAGATCCGCCAGGCGCGGGCCCGCGTAGGAGTCGCCGTCGGCGATCACCAGGGTCGCCCCGGTCGTCGCGGCGAGCAGCACCTCCCACAGCGAGGCGTCGAAGGTCGGGATGGTCGCGCACAGCACGCGATCACCGGGGGCGGCCGGAAGGTGATCGGCCTGTGCCGCAAGCAATCCCGTCAGACCGGCGTGGGTGACGACCACACCCTTGGGCGCACCGGTCGAGCCCGAGGTGTAGATGACATACGCCGGATGTCCCGGGCGCAGCGCGCGCACGCGATCGGTGGCGGTCGTGCCGGGGGCGCTGCTGTCGTGCGAGTCCGATGGTGCCGGGACGGTGAGTGATTCGCGGCCGTGGCGCACCCGGTCCGGGAATGGCGTTGCGGGAGTGTCGATCAGGAGGCGGACTCCGGCTTCGCGGAGTATCGCGGCGATTCGGTCGACGGGGTGGGCCGGATCGACCGGCAGGTAGGCGGCTCCGGCTTTGGCCAGCGCCCAGATGGCCACCACCCAGGCCGCGCTACGGCGGGCGGGGACGGCGACTATGTCCTCCGGGCCGATGCCGCGGCGAATCAGGCTGTGCGCCAGTCGATTCGATAGGTCGTCCAGTTGGCTGTAAGCGAGGGAGGTCGCACCGTCGACCACCGCGGTGCCGTCGCCGCCGCGGCGGGCTCCGGCCGCCAGCAGGTCGGGCAGCAGGCGGGGGTCGGGCTCGTCTATCCGGTTGGGGGCGTGCAGGATTCGGTCGCGCTCGGTATCGGTCAGCAGTCCGATGGTGCCCACGGGCTGATCCGGGTCGGCGGCCAGAAGGTTGCCGAGGAATAGCAGGAAGCGGTTCAGGAGGTCGTTCAGCTCGGTCTGGTCATAGCGATCCGGGTTGGCGAGCAGGTCGACCGACAGACCCTGTTCGGCTCCGGCGCGGTACAGGTTGAAGTGCAGATCGGCCACCGAACCCGAGGACAGGATGCGGTATTCACCGGTGGCGCGGCCGAATCGGCTGGTGCGGTCGAAGAACATCAGGTTCACGGTCGGGCCGAGCAGTTGATCGGGGGTGACGCCGAGATCGCGGCGCAGCTCCTCGAAGCGGTAGCGCTGATGCCGGAGCCCGCCGGTGATCTCCCGCGCCGCCGCCGCGATCAGCTCGCGCGCGGTGATCGCGCCCGCGCAGCGCAGCCGGATCGGCAGCACATTGGCCAGCATGCCGCCGGATCGCTTCAGCGCGGCGGTGGTTCGGGCGGACGCCGCCAACTGCACCATCGGCTCGGTCCCGCCGGTGGTGCCCGCCCGGAACGCGCACACCGCGGCCACCAGCACCTGCGCGGGGCTCACCGCGCAGTCGGCGGCCAGCTGTTCCAGCGCCACCCATTCGAACGGTGACAGCGCACCCGCCGAGCGCAGCGCGACGGGTGCGGGACCGGCAGCGCGCACCCGGGTCGCCACCCCGGCGGGCGGCGCAACGGTCCAGTCCGAGAAGCGTTCCCGCCAATAGTCGCGGTCCGCGGTGAACCGCGCCGACGCCCGGTATTCGGCGTCCGCAGCCTGGATCAGGTCCGGCGCGAGACCGCCGAACGGCACCGGCTCGGTCCCGCGCAGCAGTGCGTCGTACCACTGTCCGATGCGCGCGATCAGGCTCAATCCGCCGTAGCCGTCGATGGCGACGTGATGCATCTGCGCGTACCAGATGTGCAACTCCGGTTCGACCCGCAGCAGCGCCGCGGCCCACAGCGGCGCGTCGATGAGTTCGATGGGTTCACGATGCCGCCGGTTCATCCAATCCAGCGCCGCCCGATACGGTTCGGCCTCGCGGGTGAGGTCGACGCGTTCGAGTCCGCCGCCGATATCGGCGGCGAGCCACTGATACGGCTGTCCGTCGGCGCGGCCGATGCGCAGCCGGCCGACGCCGAACTCCTCGAAGGCGCGGCGCGAGGCCGCGTCGAAGCGTTCGGCGTCGAGTTCACCCCGCAATTCCAGGTAGTGCGCCTGGCCGGGAAGGGCGCGCGGAGCGGTGCGGTCCCCGGCTCCGATATCGTCCGCGAGCCACAATTCCATTTGGGCGCGGGACAATTCGAACGGCACGGCGACGCGGACATCCGGAGACTGGGCTGGCACTGTCCCTCCCGAAGTCGAGAGCGGCGGAATGAGCCGGAGCGCAATTGGATACGGTCTTTCGCTCCGACTGCGGACAGTACCGCACAGTTGCTGGAAGTCTGCTGCTATTTCCAGCGTGCCGTAGGTGGACGAATGATCAGGCCACCGCGGCCTTCGCGCCGGTGGTTGAGCGGCCGCTTGCTTCCTCACCCTTGACCGGAATGAAGGCGGCGATCGCGGCCGAGGCCAGCGCCACCCCGCAGCCGATGAAAAGCCCTGTGCGGAAACCATTTTCGGTCGGAATCGGATGACCGCCGAGCGTGGTGCTCATTTGCGCCAGCACCGCGCCGATGACCGCGGCCGAGAACGAGGTGCCGATCGAGCGCATCAGGGTATTGAAGCTGTTCGCCGCCGCGGTCTCGGATAGCGGCACCGCGCTCATGATCAGCGCGGGCATCGCGCCGTAGGCCAGCGCCACACCGCAGTTGCATACGCAGACCGCCACCAGCAGCCCCCAGGTGGAACCCATGAGCACCGTCGAGGAGGCGTAACCGGCGGCCAGCACCAGCGCACCGGCGACCAGCGTCACCTTCGGACCGCGCGCCGCCGACAGCTTCGCGCCCAGCGGGGACACCAGCATCATCATCAGCCCGCCGGGGGCCATCCACAGGCCCATCGCCAGCATCGACTGTCCCAGGCCGTATCCGGTGGACCTGGGCAGTTGCAGCAGCTGCGGAATGATCAGCGAGGCCGAGTACATGCCGAAGCCGAGCACCATCGACGAGGCATTGGTCAGCAGCACCCTGGGCCGCGCGGTGACGCGCAGATCCACCAGCGGATCCCGGGTGCGCAACTCCCACCAGCCCCACAGCGCCAGCGCGAGAACCGCCGCGACGAGCAGTCCGATGATGCCGCCGTTGTCCCAGCCCCAGCTCGCGCCCTTGGAAATACCGATCAGCAGGCAGATCAGACCGACGCCGAGCCCGACCGCGCCGACCACGTCGAAACGCCCCTTGGCGAGCACCGGGACATCGGGCACCACCACGTAGATGAGAATCGCGATGAGCAGGCTCAATCCGGCCGCCACCCAGAACAGCACCCGCCAATTCGCGTGCTGCGCAACCGCTGCCGCGACCGGCAGGCCCACCGCGCCGCCGATTCCCATGGAGGCGCTCACCATCGCGATGGACGGGCCGAGCCGTTCGGCGGGCAGCAGATCCCGCAGCGCCGAAATGCCAAGCGGCAGAATGCCCATGCCCATACCCTGCAATCCGCGCCCGATGATCATCGGCGCGACGGATCCGGCGACGGCGCACAGCACCGAGCCCGCGATGAGCGGGACCGTGGAGATCAACAGCATGCGGCGCTTGCCGTAGAGGTCGCCGAGCCGCCCCGCGACCGGTGTGGTGACGGCCGCGGCGAGCAGGGTCGCGGTCACCACCCAGGAGGCATTGGATCCGCTGGTGTGCAGCAGCGCGGGCAGTTCGCCGAGCAGCGGCACCGCCAGGGTCTGCATGACGGCGGCGATGATGCCCGCCATGGCGAGGACGCCGACGATACCGCCGGGCCGTCCGCCGATCGGATCGCCGGGCCCGGGGACGGCTGCCGATCCGGCTCGGGCGTCACTTGCTGACACGGCCACGCGCTTCTCCTCATCGATCGAGTGCAACGCATGTGTACGGTACACACGATATGCATGGTGCATATCAATGCTGTGACCCAGATCACCTGTGATAGACAGGCTCACGCAGGCAGCAACGGAAGGACGGCATGGAAAAGCCCACGGACCGGGTCGAATTCGAAACCATGCTGCTCGGCCGGTACACCATCAACGCGCGCTACCGGCGCGACGGCACCCGCCTGGACCGCAGCGCCTACGTGCTGCTGAGCCGGCTCAGCGCCCAGGGACCGATGACGATCGGCCAGCTCACCGAGGCATTCGGCCTGGACACCTCCACCCTGAACCGACAGACCGCGGCGCTGCTGCGCGCGGGCGTGGTGGAACGCATCGCCGATCCGGACGGCGGCATCGCCCGCAAATTCCGGATCACCGCGGCGGGCGAACGCGGCCTGGAGCAGGAGCGCGCGGCCAATACCGAAGGGCTGCAACGGGTCATGGAGAACTGGTCGGCCGAGGACGTGGCGATCTTCGCGGGCTACCTGGAGCGGCTCAACACCGATATCGAGCGCATCGACGGAAGACCCTGGCCGCGACCGTGATTCGACCTCGCGGCGCCGCCTCAGGCCGTGCGGATCATGACGCGGCCGAGGTTGCGGCGGGTGGCGATGAGATCGATCGCGGCATCGATTCCCTCGAACGGCAATACGGTGTGCCGGGGGCGAATCAGCCCGGCCGCCAGCAGTTTCCACAGTTCGGCACGGTAGGAGTCGATCAGGTCCGGCCGGGTGCGGCTGAGCAGGCCGATCGAGAATCCGGTGACGGTCTTCAGATCGGCGAGCAGACTGTTCGCGTCGACCGTCCCGCGCCCGGCGCTGTACGCCACCAGACGGCCGTGCGGCGCAAGCACTTCCACGCCGCGCTGGACGAGCTCGCCGCCGACGCCGTCGAGCACCACATCCACGCGTTCGGTCCACGGCTCGTCGTAGGTGACCACGGCATCGGCACCGCACTCACGCACGAACTCGGCCTTCTCGGCGGAGCTCACCGCCGCGGCGACCCGGCTCGCGCCCAGGGCTTTGGCCAATTGCACCGCGAGATGGCCGCTTCCGCTGGCCGCGCCGGTGATCATGATCGACTCCCCCGCCCCGAATCGTCCGGCGCGCAGCGCACCCAGCGCCACCAGGCCGCCCCGCACGATGGCGAGCGCATCGGCGGCGACCACCCCGTCGGGGATCTCGGTTACCAATGCCGGTGCCGCCAAGACATATTCGGCGTACGCGCCCTCGAACACCACACCCGCCACCCGGCGGCCGACCCATTCCGGCGCGATGCCGGAGCCGACGGCGACGACGACGCCCGCGATCTCACCGCCGGGATCGATCGTGGTGTCCGAGGCGATCATGCGAACGAGCCCCACGCCGACGCCCGCGAGTTCCGAACGGACCAGCAGCTGTCCGGGACCGGGGACCGGCTCGGCACCGGCGATCTGCTCGGGAACACCGGAAAACCGCAGCTTGCGCATATGAAAAGCCCTTCGCCATAATCTTGTTACGGTCACAAGATTAGGGCGAAGTGAATTTCTATGTCAATCCTAAAATTCCGCTAACTGGAGACCTTGTCATCCAGCTCCGCGACCCGATGCGATTTGGTGCCCCAGCCCACGTGGGCCTCGGCGCGCATGCGCTCGACCATGTGCGGGTAGTGCAGCTCGAACGCCGGACGCTCGGAACGAATACGCGGCAGCTCGTAGAAGTTGTGCCGCGGCGGCGGGCAGGAGGTCGCCCACTCCAGGGAGTTGCCGTAACCCCACGGATCGTCCACGGTCACCACTTCGCCGTAGCGGTAGCTCTTGAAGACGTTCCACACGAACGGCAGCATCGAAGCGCCGAGAATGAACGCGCCGATCGTGGAAATCGTGTTGAGCGTGGTGAATCCGTCGGTATCCAGGTAGTCCGCGTAGCGGCGCGGCATACCCTCGTTGCCCAGCCAGTGCTGCACCAGGAACGTGGTGTGGAAGCCGACGAATGTCGCCCAGAAGTGCCACTTGCCCAGGCGTTCGTCCATCATGCGGCCGGTCATCTTCGGGAACCAGAAGTAGATGCCCGCGAAGGTGGCGAACACGATGGTGCCGAAGAGCACGTAATGGAAGTGCGCCACAACGAAATACGAGTCCGACACGTGGAAGTCCAGCGGCGGGCTGGCCAGGATGACACCCGACAGACCACCGAAGAGGAACGTCACCAGGAACCCGATCGACCACAGCATGGGCGTCTCGAACGTCAACTGTCCGCGCCACATGGTGCCGATCCAGTTGAAGAACTTCACGCCCGTCGGAACCGCGATCAGGAACGTCATGAACGAGAAGTACGGCAGCAGAACGGCTCCCGTGGCGTACATGTGGTGCGCCCACACCGCGATCGACAGCGCCGCGATGGCCAGCGTCGCGTAAACCAGTGTGGTGTAACCGAAGATCGGCTTACGTGAGAAGACCGGGTAGATCTCGGTGACGATGCCGAAGAACGGCAGCGCGATGATGTACACCTCGGGATGGCCGAAGTACCAGAACAGATGCTGGTACAGGATGGCCCCGCCATTGGCCGGATCGTAGATGTGCCCGCCCAGGTGCCGGTCGTACGCCAGGCCGAACAGCGCCGCGGTCAGCAACGGGAAGGCAAGCAGCACAAGCACACTGGTGACGGCGATATTCCAGGTGAAGATCGGCATCCGGAACATGGTCATACCCGGGCAGCGCAGGCAGACCACCGTGGTCAGCATGTTCACGCCACCCAGAATCGTGCCCAGGCCCGAGACGGCCAGGCCCAGAATCCACAGGTCCGCGCCGACGCCCGGCGAATGCACGATGTCCGACAGCGGCGTGTACGCCGTCCAGCCGAAGTCCGCCGCACCACCCGGGGTCACGAAGCCCGCCGTCGCCATGGACGCGCCGAACAGGTACAGCCAGTAGCTGAACGCGTTCAGGCGCGGGAACGCCACATCGGGCGCGCCGATCTGCAACGGCAGGATGATGTTGGCGAAGCCGAACACGATCGCCGTGGCGTAGAACAGCAGCATGATCGTGCCGTGCATGGTGAACAGCTGATTGAACTGCTCCGTGGACAGGAACTGCATGCCCGGGCGAGCCAATTCGGCGCGCATCAGCAGCGCCAGCAAACCGCCGATGAGGAAGAACGAGATGGCGGTGGTCAGGTACATGACGCCGAGCACCTTGGGGTCGGTCGTCGTCACCGCCTTGTAGATGAACGAACCCTTGGGGCCCAGCCGCGCCGGGTAGGGCCGAGTGGCCTCTAATCCCGATTCCGGCTTGGGGGCTACGGCAGTCACCACATCCTCCTCGAGGTCGGTCCGCAGCTGGTCCTATCGGCTCCGGAACCCACGATGAACGGCGCTCAGCGTACTCATAGCAATTCGATTCTGGCAGAGAACACTCCGGCCGGACAGTCAGGACACCGGTTTGAGTTCGGGCGGCTTCCAACTGCCGTCGGTCGCCTCGGGTCGCGGCGCGTACAACCGCAGGGTCAGCGAAAAGGTGCCCGACGCCGGGATGGGCAGCCAATTGCCGTGCGGCACGGCCGGTCCCGGATCGGCATTCTGCACGGTGATCTCGAAGGAACCGTCGGGACCCGGCACCGGCGGCAGCTGATGACCGAGGGTGTAGATGCCCGCCGGATTGGCCACCAGGAAATCATCCGAATCGTAGGCGGTCAGCGACCAGAAGGCGTCCACCGGCGGCAACTGGCCCGGATCGAAGCGCAACCGGAACGAGCGCGGCTGGCCATTGTTGTCGGCGGATAGATCCGAGGTGGTCGGATACAGCGCGTCGCGGCGCAGATTCGCGCCCAGCCCGGAGAGCGCGGTACCGGCCCGCAGTGCGTAATCGGTGCCGTAACTGCCCAGATTGTCGTGGAAGAGCCAGCCGTTCTCGGTGTACGCGCCCGGGTCCACATAGCCCGCGATGGCCTTGCGCGCGGCCGCCGCGGCGGCGTCGAGATCCTCCAGGCGCAGGGCGTCCACATTGCCGCCGGGCGCGATTCCGATGGCGGCGAAGCGTTTCAGCGCGGGGGCGTCGGCTTCGGCGGGCGTGTCGGTGGACATGAGATCGCACAGTCGATCGAAGAACCGGCGGCCGTCCAGCGCCGCCACATCCTTGACCGGATAGCTGCGGCCGCCCTGCCCCTGCGGGATCGGCACGCCCGGGGTGAGCGCGGTGCGATCGGCCAGCCAGGAAGCCAGTGGGGCCAGCCGCAATTGGTCCTGGATGGTATGTACCGCGGGCAGATCGGCGACACCGTTGACCTGCACGCGGCCCAGCAGCCACGCGGTGACCGTGGGCATGCGCAGATGCGCGACGCCGTCCGGCACCTGCCCGGTCCAGTGCGGGCCGCTGATCAGATATGTGAACGGCGGATCGGCACGGCCGCTGTCGGGCCGCACGCTGCCGGGATCGTGCACGGTGTTCGACCAGGCGTCCAGCAATTGCATCAGCCAGAAGCGGCCGCGCTCGATCGCGGGCACCTGCAACACCATCGGCGAGTCGGCCAGATCCAGCCAGGCGGTCGAATAGAGGGTGTCCAGGTTGGTGCGGACCAGCAGCCGATCGGCCGACGTGGGCAGCCCCTGCGCGTGCCGGAAGCGATTCACCGGACCACCGGTATCCGCCGTCGCGTGCATGAGCACCAGCGGATATCCGAAAATATATGCGTCGGTGGCGATTGCGACGGCATCGGTGCTCGATACTGTCGACGTGGTGGATGTACCCGAAGATTCCTCGGAGCGGCTGCACGCGGCGATGGACAGCCCGGCGGCGGTGGCCAAACCGAGCATGGCGCGACGACTGATGGCGCGATCCATGATCAACAAAACGTATCAAACCGTCCAGGTGGAAGGGGTTTTGGCGCGAAGTTCATCGCCAATTCATCCCCCGACTTCACAGAAACCTCATGGGACGCGCTTCACTATCGGAACCATGAGTCGCTCGGTCCGCACCCGCATCATCACCGCAGCCGTGATCGGCACCCTCGGCACGCTGCTGGCCGCGGGCGCCGCCACCGCCACCAGTGAACCCAAGGCCGTCATCCAGGGCCGCACCGCCGTCACCGCGCACGTCAGCGGGGAGAAGGCGGGCAATCGCTGTCAGATCGCGGGCAAGAATCTCGCCGGGCCGTGGGGCGTGGTGGATAAATCGGGCACGGTCGATCTCACGCTGGGCCCGATCCGGCCCAATGGCAAGCACATTCGCGTCATCTGCGAGGACCCCAAGCGCGGTGACAGCTCCATGCACACCGTGCGCTCGGACCGGGTCAGCTACGGCAACGCGCTGTCCCCGCTGCGCCAGATTCTGAACAGCCGATTCTTCGGACAGTGATCCGCTAGGCCACGCGGGCGGCGGCGACCGCGGCGCGCACCGCGGGGGCGGTCTCGGCGGCGAAATACTGTGTCTCCCGCTCCCCTTCGGGATTCACCGGGAGCAGGAATTCGCTGATGCCGTGCGCCAGCGCCACCTCGGTGAGCTGGGCGACCGGCATGGACGGATCCATCACGTAGGCGCGGCGGATGAGGGCGGGGACGCGGCCCGCCTCGCGAGCGCCGGTATCGATGGCGGTCATCAGGCGCGGCAGCGCGTCCGGGGGCGAATAGGCGAAACTGCCCAGCCAGCCGTCGGCCAGCTCACCGGTCAGGCGTAGGGCGCGCGGACCGTAGACGCCCAGCCAGATGCCGATCCGATGCGCCTGTGCCGGGCCGACTTTCGCGCCGTGCAGGGAGTAGAACTCGCCGTCCAGGAACGGGCGGCCGTCCGCACCCCAGACCGCGCGGATCACCCCGACCGCCTCGCGCAGCGCGGTCAGCGCCTGCGCGGGGGTGCGGCGTTCCCCGCCCATGGCGACGATGGCATCCCAGAACGCGCCCGCGCCCAGGCCCAGTTCCATCCGGCCGCCGCTGAGCAGATCCAGGCTCGCGGCGCTGCGGGCCAGCACCGCGGGCGGGCGCAGCGGCAGATTCGCCACCGCGGGCATGAGGGTGAGCCTGCGGGTGATGGCGGCGGCGTAGGAGAGCAGGGTCCAGGTGTCCAGGAAGGCGGGCTGATACGGATGGTCCTGCACCGCCAGCACTTCCAGGCCGGAATCGTCGGCGCGGCGAATGAGCCGCAGCAGCGCCTGCCCGCGCGCCGCCTCGGGCGGAACGAATATCCCGAACCTCAGCTCATGCCCGTAGTCAGCCATAGCGAATTCAAAGCTACCCCCGCTGACCTGCCGCTGCGGCACGACCCCCGTCTCTGCGGCGAGTCCGGAGCGTCACCGCCGCGCCCGTTCCCGGCCACCGAAGGTCACGGGCCGCCACCCGATCGTGATCCTTCGGCGACCTGAATCCATAATCGTTGGCGGGCAACGGAATACAATCGATACGTGCAGCACCACAGCACCGTGGACGCCGCCCGGAGACATCTGAGCGCGGTGGACCCCGCAGCCCTGCGTCATGCGCGAGACCGCTTGGCCGAGACCGGAATAGCCCGGCTCGGCTTCCTGCTGCCGCATCGCGTCAAACGCGCCCTGGCCGCCGAGGCGCTCGCCATCGTCGACCATCATCTGGACTGGGAAGTCCCGGCCGCCGAATCGGAGGCGACGCGGACCGCGGAGCCGCCCGCACGGCACACCGTCGATATCGGCTCCCGCGAAGTGGTCGCGCGCGGGCAGTGCATTCCACAGCTCTACGACTGTGAACCCTTGCGGCACAAGCTCGCCGAGGTGGCCTCCCAGCATGTGCTGTCCTGTCCGGCCCCGCGGCGGTTCGCGGTGCGGCGACGGCATCACGATGACGTCATCGGCCAATGGCATTGGGATGACTACGCTTTCGCGCTCGTCCTGGTGGTGGAGTGCCCGCCGCTGGAGGACGGCGGTTTCGTGCAGACCGTCGCGCACACCCGGCGGGACTGGGACCACTCCGATATCCATCGCACGCTGACCCGCAATCCGATTCACTCCTGGGAGCTGACCGCGGGCGATCTGTATCTGATGCGCACCGATACCACCCTGCATCGCGTGCATCCGTTCGCACACGGGCGGCGCACCATTGTCGGCATGCATTTCGCCTCGGTCGAGGAAGCCGAGCGGGAAGAGTGGAATGACGCCGAGCAAACCGATCGCAACCAAACCGATAGTTTGCGTTCCGAAGTTCGGGCTATGACGAAACAAGCACAGTGATAACGTGATTCCCCGTCAAGGCAGCGGGGGGCAGCGTCGCCGACCGTAATTCTCCCCGGCAGTCTGTGCGAGCCCTCCCCGGCTCGATGCTGCCCCCACCGGTTAGGCGAAACCGATGGACCTCCTGAACCCTCTCGACGCGATCTTCCTCGCCGTCGAATCCCGCGAACACCCCATGCACGTGGGCGGCTTGCAGCTGTTCGAACCACCCGCCGACGCGGGTCCCGAATTCCTGCACGACGTCTACGACTCGATGGCCGGCTCCACCGAGGTGCGCACCCGCTTCCGGCGGCATCCCAGCCGCAGATTCGGCGGCTTCTCCAGCCTGACCTGGTCACATGCCGACAAGGTCGATCTCGGCTACCACCTGCGGCGTTCCGCCCTGCCCACCCCCGGCGGCATGGACGCGCTCATCGACCTGACCGAACGACTGCACGGCACCCTGCTGGACCGGCACCGGCCGCTCTGGGAGGCCCGCGTCATCGAGGGACTCGACGACGGGCGCTTCGCCGTCTACGTGAAAATGCATCACGCCCTCATCGACGGCGTCTCGGCCATGCGGCTGCTCCAGCACACCCTCACCGACGATCCGTTCGACGCGCGCGTGCGGGTGCCGTGGGGCACCGCGCCGGTCGTGCAGGACGCACCCGAACCACCGAGCCCGTGGTCACAGCTGCGAAAAGCGTTGCCGCGCATGATCAGAAGTACGGCCTATATCGCCTCGCCGCTGCGCGGGGCCATCGACGGGCGGCTCACCATGCCGATGACCGCGCCCAAGACCATGTTCAATGTGACCATCGGCGGGGCGCGGCGCATCGCGGTGCGCTCCTGGCCGCTGGAGCGCATCAACGCCATTCGGCTCGCCACCGGCGCGACGGTCAACGACGTGGTGCTCGCCATGAGCGCTGCGGCGCTGCGGGCCTATCTGATCGAACACGACGGACTGCCCGCCGAACCGCTGATCGCCATGGTGCCGGTGAATATCCGCAGCGCCGCCGAGGCCGATGCCGAAGGCAATATGGTCGCGGCCTGCCTGGCGAATCTGGCCACGCACCTGGATGATCCGCTGGCGCGACTAACCGCCATCAGCACCTCCATGCGCGAGGCCAAACAGGTTTTCACCCAGCTGCCGCGCATGGAGGCGATGGCGCTGTCGGCACTGCTGATGACACCGCTCGGGGTTTCGCTGATGCCGGGATTCGAGGCGCTGCCGCGGATGCCGTTCAATCTCGTCATCTCCAATGTGCCCGGGCCCCGTAAACCGGTCTATATGCAGGGCGCGCGATTGGACAGCAACTATCCGCTGTCGATTCCCTTCGAATCGCAGGCCATGAACATCACGCTCACCACCAATGGCGACAATCTCGATTTCGGGTTCGTCGGCTGCCGCCGCACCGTCCCCGATCTGGACCGGATGCCCGCCCATATGGAGGCCGGACTGGCCGAGTTGGAACGGGCCATCGGCTGATCTCTACGCTGATTCCGTGGATACGCGTTGGCCGGAACTGCGGAAACAGTGCCTGATCACCGAGGACGAGCAGATCCTCGCGCTCAATAAGCCCGCCGGGATATCGGTGACCGGCGAGCGCCACGACACCGATATCGTGGAGCTCGCCGCGGCCGCCGGGGAGACGCTGTACCCGGTGCATCGCATCGACAAGGTCACCTCGGGCATGGTGCTGCTCGCCAAAGAGCTGCCCGCCCACGGGGAATTGACGCGGCAATTCAACAAGCGGACCGCCGCCAAGGCCTATCTCGCGGTGGTCGAATCGGGTGGGCTGCCCGAGCGCGGGATCATCGAGCTGCCCCTGAGCGTGGGGCGCAAGAACCGGATCCGCATTGCCGCGCCGCGCGAGAGCATTCGACGGGACGGCGATCGCTGGCTCGTCGACGAACGAGATGTGCTGGCGGGCAAGAACTATCCGTCGATCACCGAATTCGCGCGGGTGGCCGCCGACGAATCGCGCACCGTGCTGGCGCTGCGGCCGATCACCGGCCGCCGCCATCAGATCCGGGTGCACCTGGCCTGGATCGGCCACGCGATCATCGGCGATCCACTGTTCGACAAATCCGGGGCCTTCGATCGCACCTATCTGCATTCCTGGCGGCTGGGATTGGACGCGTCCTGGCGCACTCCCCCGCGGCTGGAGCTGGAGGCCGAGCCGGGTGCGGACTTCTGGGCCATCGGCGATATCACGAACGATCCGGAAGCGTTGTTGAATGACGCGCGAAAAGCCATGAGCCGGGCCACCACAAGCGGTGATTGATGTGAGATCGCTATATTCGGTGGCGAGTCTCACCGAGACCGCATAGTGGCAGCTCATCTAGCCTGAGTTGGTGGCGCGGCGTTGCGCCGCTGCGGGCGCGGTGATGCGGCCCTTCACAGAAAGTGATGCCGATGGTTCTGCTGGCACAGCTGAGTGACACCCACTTCAATATGGGCGCCCGGAACAATGAACGCGCCGAACGGGTGATGGCCTTTCTGGCCGAACTGCCGCAGCGACCCGACGTCATCATCGTCACCGGCGATATCGCGGATGAGGGCGATATCGAGGAATACCGGCAGGCCCGCGCCGCCCTGACCGCCGATGTGCCGGTGATTCTGCTGCCCGGTAATCACGATGACCGCGGCAATATGCGCACCGTGCTGTTCGACGAGCCCGCGAGCTACGCACCGATCAATCAGGCGCACAGCGTCGACGGGCTCACCCTGGCCCTGCTCGACTCCAGCATTCCCGGGAAACCCGAAGGGCTGCTGGAGGACGCCACCCTCACCTTTCTGACCGATCTACTGGCCGCGACGCCGGCCGACGAACACGTGCTGATCGCCATGCATCATCCGCCGACGGCGGTGCAGAGCACGGTCTGCGATCCCATTCGGCTCACAGAGCCGGAACGGCTCGCCGACATCGTGGCCGGGGACGACCGCATCCTGGGCATTCTCACCGGGCACGTACACGCGGGATTGGTGACCACGTTCGCGGGCAAACCGCTGATCGTCGCGCCGAGCGTGTCCTCCACCATCGGCCTCGAATGGGAAAGGGCCGCACCGGGTCACGTGCCGATCGATTTCGCGCCGGATCCGTCGCTGCTGTTCCACTCCATTCGCGACGGCAAGCTGCTCACCATGTTCCGGCCCATCGCCATGGGCGGCTGGCTCAGCGAACCGCAGGACTGAGCGCACCTCGGCGATACGCGGAAGGCGTTGTGCCCGTCCATCTCTTGAAGGCGTGGATGAAGGTGGACGCCTCCGCGTAACCGAGCCGGATCGCCACATCGCTCACCGAAAGCGGCGTGGCGGTGAGCATTTCCTCGGCCAGCGCCCGGCGGACTTCGTCCAGCAGCTGCCGGTAGCTGGTGCCCGCGGTATCCAGATGCCGCCGCAGCGTCCGGGTGCTCATATTCAGATCCCTTGCCACCGAATCGATTCCGGGTGGCGCGGCGAATCCGTCCGCACCGCCGCGCGGCACCAGCAATTCCCGCACATCCGCCGCGATGCCGGTGCGCGCCCGCCGCCGCGACACCAATTCCCGGCACTGCGCCAGGCACATGGCCAGGGTGTGCTCATTGGCCTGCGGCAGCGGCTGCTCCAGCACCGCCGGATCCATCGTGAACAGATTGTGCGGGCGGTCGAAACTCGGTAGCAGACCGTAGATTTCGAGATAAGGCGCGGTATCGTCCGGCGCGGGGAAATCGAATTCCGCGCGCACCAGATCCACCCGATGCCCCAGCAGATCGCACAGCATCTGGTGCATGGCGGTCACATCGCGCTCCACCAGGAATCGGCGCACATCCGCGGGCACCCGCTCATCGTGAATTCGCGCCACGAACTCCCCGGGCTGCCAGCGCGCCACCGGAATGCAGAAGGTGAAACTGAGCTCCAGGTACCGCAGCGCGAAGGCGATGGCCTCGCCGAGGGTAGGACTGCTGACGCAGGCGAAGCCGAAAATCCCGAAGGTGGTGATCCGATACCGGCGGCCCAGTTCCAGTCCCAGACTCGACCGATCCCCGAGCTCGCGCACCAGATTCCGGATCACCGCCAGTTCGGTGTGCGCGTCGATCTGCGCGTCCGGATCGGCAAGCACCTTCTCGGTGAGCCCGCTGCCCTGCAGCATGCGCCCCGCCGCCACCCCGTGCTCGGCCGCGAACCCGACCATCAGCGCCACGCTCGCCACCCCGCGCGGAAAGTCCCAGTCCTTGATCCCCGCCTCCGGCACCGTACTCATAACCGAATTATGGCCGAAACTCTCGATCCGGTCTGCTACGCGGCGCGAAGCGGGCTTCTACAGTGAGAACAGTCTTCGACGTTAGGAGGGCCGATGCCTTCGGTGATCGTCATCGGTGCCGGATTCGGCGGGATCGGGATGGCTGTGGAATTGCAGCGGAATGGGTTTCGGGAGGTGACCATTCTGGAGCGAGCCGCCGACCTCGGGGGCGTCTGGCGGGAGAACACCTATCCCGGGGCCGCCTGCGATGTGCCCTCACCGCTGTACTCCTTCTCTCGCGAGCCGAAACCCAAATGGCGGCAGCGATATTCGGGGCGCGACGATATTCTCGCGTACGCGCGCGGCGTCGCCGAGCGGCACGGACTGCTGGAATCGATCGTCTTCGGGGCCGATGTCACCGCGGCCGAATTCGACGAAACCTCCGGACAGTGGACGGTCACGACGGCCGACGGGGTCGCGCGCACCGCGGATGTGCTGGTCTCGGCGGTCGGGCAGCTGTCCCGGCCCGCCATGCCGGATATCCCCGGGATCGACAGCTTCGAGGGCGCTTCCTTCCATTCCGCGCTGTGGGATCACGAGGTGAAGCTGGCGGGAAAACGCGTGGCCTGCATAGGAACCGGGGCCAGCGCCATCCAGTACATTCCCGAGATCCAGCCGGATGTGGCCGAACTGACGCTCTTCCAGCGCACCGCCGCCTGGGTGCTGCCCAAATTCGACACCGATTACAAGCCGGTGCATCAGCGCGTGCTGTTGCACGTGCCGGGATTGCCCGCGGCGGAACGCTTTTCCTGGTGGGCCATCGCCGAATTCGTGGCATTGGGGCTGGTGGAATTTCCGGGCATCGTGCGCGGGGTCTCCCGAATGGCACAGAATCACCTGGAAGAACAGGTCACCGATCCCGAACTGCTGGCCAAGCTGACCCCCGACTACCCCATCGGCTGTAAACGCGGCCTGTTCTCCAACGACTACTATCCGGCGCTCACCCAGCCCAATGTGCATGTGGAGACCACGGCCATCAGCGATATCGTCCCCGACGGGGTACGTACCGCCGACAGAGTGGTGCACGAGGCCGATGTCATCATCTACGGCACCGGCTTCAAGGGCACGGAATTCCTGTGGCCCATGCGGATTCGCGGGCGCGGTGGCCGCGATCTCTCCGATGTCTGGGCCGAGGGCGCGCACGCCTTCCTCGGCATCACGGTCCCGGAATTCCCGAATCTGTTCCTGGTCTACGGGCCCAATACCAACCTCGGCGTCGGCTCCATCATCTACATGCTCGAATCCCAGGCGCGCTATATCCGCCAGGCGGTCCAGCTGCTGGCCGAGAACCCGGGCCACACCCTCGAGGTCAAAGCCGACAACGAATACGCGTACAACAGCGCCCTGCAACACCGCCTGGCCCGCACCCCCTGGAACTTCTGCACCAGTTGGTACCGCACCGCGTCGGGCCGCATCACCAACAACTGGCCCGGCACCACCCGCAGCTACCGCCGCCGCACCGCCACACTGCACCGCTACGACTACGCACTCACCCCGTTGCCGAGATAGTCACACACGTGCGGATGTGCGCATGTATGGCGAAAGTGTGTGGATGTGGCGCAGGTCGGGGCGGGTAGTCGGCGGAGCACGGCAGACTGGAGGGCGTGACCGATTCGTCCCAGACTCGATTAGCCGTGCCGGACCGGCCCCGCGGGTCCGCACTTCCGCACGGGCCGCTGCGGCCCATCGAGCTCGCCACCGGGGCGGTGCTGGGCGGCGCGACGGTGGGACTGGTGACCGTGGGGTCGCTGGTGCCGTTCGCGGCGGCATTGCAATTGGTGGCGGCGGTGCCGCTCGGATTGCTGGCGCACCGGCAGCGGTTGCGGGCCATTGTGGCGGCGACCGTCGCCGGAACGCTGGTGACCTTCGTGGCGGCGGGGCTGGTGCCCGCCACCAACCTGGTCGGGGTCGCGGTGGTGGGCGGCATCATCGGGGTCGTCAAGCGGCGGGGCGGCGGACTGCCCGCGGTGCTCGGACTCTCACTGCTGGCCGGGCTGGTGTTCGCCGGGTTCTCCGTCGGCATGCTGCAGTTGTTCTCGCGAACCCGCAATCTACTGTTCGACAGCATCCGCAATACCGCGAAGGGCATTCAGGATCTCGCGGCGCGGCAGGCGGTGCTGGAACCGCTCGGCTGCAATATCGCCGGGTACACCGATTCGGTGCTGCACTGGTGGTGGGCCTGGATCGGCGGCGGCATCGTCGCGGCCATGCTCGTCAGCGGGATCGTATCGTGGTTCGTGCTCGGCACCGTGCTGGATCGACTGGCCTGGCTGCCCGGACGCGATGATCTGCTGGACGCGCCCGCCGACGATCGGCCGGTCGCACCGCTGCCGGTTACGTTGCGGCAGGTCGCGTTTCGCTATCCGGACGCGACCACCGATGCGCTGTGCGGCATCGATATGACGATTCAGGTCGGGGAATTCGTGGCGGTGGTGGGGCATAACGGCTCCGGAAAGTCCACGCTCACCAGGATTCTCGCGGGCCGCCCGCCCACCGGCGGCGACGTCACCCGGCCGGGCTCGGCCGGACTCGGTGTGAACGGCGGCACCGCAATGGTTTTGCAGCGTCCCGAAAGCCAGACCCTGGGCGTCCTGGTCGCCGACGATGTGGTGTGGGGACTGCCCACCGAAATCGCCGCCGCGGTCGACGTCGACGCCCTGCTCGGCGAGGTCGGACTGGCCGGCATGGGTAGACGGGAAACCGCGACACTCTCGGGCGGACAACAGCAACGGCTCGCGGTCGCGGCCGCCCTGGCCCGCAAACCCACCCTGCTGCTGGCCGATGAGGCCACCTCCATGATCGATCCGGAAGGGCGGCGCGACCTCGTCGCACTGCTCGCGGATCTGCCCCGGCGGCATCGAATGGCGGTCGTGCTGGTCACCCATCACGAAGCCGATGCCGCGGCCGCCGACCGCGTGGTGCACCTGCAGGGCGGGCGCACGGTCGCCCACCTGCCCGCCTGGCCGCACCCGGTTCGCGATCAACGGCGCGGGCCGATGGGCGATACCGTGCTCGAGCTGAAGGACGTCCGGCACACCTACAATCGCGGAACGCCCTGGGAGGCACCGGCTCTGCACGGTATCGACCTGTCGGTGCGGCGCGGTGAGGCCCTGCTGGTCGTCGGCGGTAACGGCTCCGGCAAGTCCACGCTGGCCTGGATCATGGCCGGACTGACCATCCCCAGCGGCGGCAGCTGCGAACTGCGCGAGTACACCGGGGCCAAGCCCTCGCACAAGCGAATCGGCGCGGTGCAGTTGGCTTTTCAGCATTCCCGGCTGCAATTGCAGCGCCAGACCGTCGGCGCGGAGATAGAGGACTGGGGTGGCCGCGGCACCGCCGCCGTCGCCCGCGCCCTCGACGCGGTCGGACTGGACCGGGCACTGGCCTCGCGTTCCATCGAATCGCTCAGCGGCGGACAGGCCAAACGCGTGGTGCTGGCCGCCATCGTGGCCAGTCGGCCGCAGGTGGTGGTGCTGGACGAACCGCTGGCCGGACTCGATCCGGCGGGCCGCGCCAGCGTGGTGGAATTGCTTGCGCGGCTGCGTGATTCGGGGCTCACCCTGGTCATCATCTCGCACGACGTCTCCGAGACCGCACCGGTCTGCGACCGGATCGTGCATTTGAGCGATGGCAGGCTCGTCGAAAACGCCCCGCCGCCAAGCTATTCCGCCGCCCGGGCGGCCCACGGTTCGATCGGAGGACTGCGATGAGCAGTGTCATCCTGCGCGAAGTTCCGGTCGACAGCCCGGTGCATCGGCTCTGGGCGGGCACCAAGATCATCTGGGTGTTCGCGTTCAGCGCGCTGCTCATCTTCACTCCGTCCTGGGCGCTGCTCGGACTGGGCACGGCCATGCTGATCGGGGCCGGACTCATTGCCCGGCTACCGCTGGGCACACTCCCCCGCTTCCCCTGGTGGTTCTGGGTCGGCATTCTGATCGGCGCGGCCATCAACGCCCCGGTCGGCATGGGCGCGCTGCTGCGATACACCCAGATCGTGCTGTTCGGCTTCCTGCTGCTGGGCGCGTCGTTCCTGGTCGCGTGGACCACGCCGATGGGCGAGGTCGCGCCCGCGCTCGCCAGACTCGGTGCGCCGCTGCGGCGTATCGGCTGGACCAGGCACGGCGTACGGCATCGCGTGCCGGTGGACGAATGGGCGGTGGTGATCGCACTGACCCTGCGCGGACTCCCGTTGCTGCTGGAGGAGATGCGGGTGCTGCGGGCGGCGCGCAAACTGCGGCCCCGGGATTCACTGCTGCACCAGGCCGCGCAGAACCCGTGGATAGATATCCTCACCGCCGGAATGGCCGTCGCCAGCCGCCGGGCGGGTGAACTCGGCGAGGCCATCACCACCCGCGGCGGCACCGGCGAATTGACAGCGCGCCCCGGCGCTCCGGGTCGATCCGATGCCATCGCTCTGTCCGTTTTGGCAGTTTTTTGCGCTATGGGTATTGTGACCGAACTGCTGTTTTGAGCGACTCTCGAGTCAAAAATGATTCGACGTGTCGGTGGGGCGAGCTACCGTGATCGGTAGCAAGTGGGCAGCGCAAACGCACGGGGGCTCAACACGTTTCCGATTGGAAGGGAATCGATCGTGTTGGGCGTGTGTTGCCCCGAAAACCTGATGAAGATTGGACAAGCAATGAAGCTGCGCAAAATCACGGCGGTTGCCGCACCCATCGCCGTGGCGGTCGCCATCGCGAGCTCCGGGGTGGCACATGCCGACCAGACGACTCCCGAGATCGGCTACTCCTCGAACCTGGTCGGGAACGACGTGATCACCACCCTGACCAACGGTGCGTTCGAATTGACCGGCAAGTCGGTCGATATCAAGGACAACGCGGGTAACACCGTGGTCAGCCTGCCGCTCACCTTCCGCCAGGACGGCGTCGAGTACACCATGCCCGCCGCGGTCTCCGACGGTGCGCGCACCCTGGACATCACCGCGGTCAAGGACGTCTCCTCGGCCCGCCCCGTCGTGGTGCAGCCGGTCGCCTCCACCACCGAGAACGCGCTGGCCATGCAGACCTTCGCCAGCCAGTTCGGCATCGCCACCGCCATCGGCGCCTTCATCGGCACCGCGCTCGGCGCGCTGGTCGGCCTGACCGGCATCGTCGCAGGTCCCGGCGTCGTGGCCAGTGTGATCGCGGGCGCGACCATCGGCGGCATCATCGGCACCCTGGTGGTCGGTGGCCCGGCGCTGGTCGTCGCGGGCATGGACCTGATCGGCACGCTGACCGCGGCCCCGGGCACCTCGAAGTTCAACGACGCCAAGTAGTTCGACGCGGATCCCGTTGGGGCGCGCACCATTTCGGTGCGCGCCCCAGCCGTCTCCGAGGGACCTCAGCCGTCTCCGGGGGACTTCAGCCGTCTACTGCGGGCCTCGACCGTCGCCGAGGCCCGTTCAGCAGCCGGTGGGCGCGGGAAGGCCCGCGAACCGGTCACCGAGGTAGTTCATGGCGCCGAGGGATTCCACCGCGGCCGCCGGATTGTGGCCGGGAATGCCGGAGTGCACGGCCGTAATGTTCGCTCCCAGAGCGCAATAGCGGTCCACCAGGGCGCTGAAGCCCTCCACGGGAATCACGTCGTCGGCGGTGCTGTGGTACAGGTACAGCGGCACATCCGGTGCTACCGCACCCAGCTCCTGCCGCTCGGTGGCGGCCTGAAATTGCGGGTGCCACAGTAGATTCGGCGTATCGGAGTATTCGTCGAGATGCCGATTCAGGTGCCGCAGCACCATATCCGCACCGCAGGCCGCGGACTCGCGCGCGAGCATGTCCCGGCCATTGTCATTGAGATCCTCGGCAATGCCCGATCCGGGATCGATGCGGGCGAAGGCCGCGATCATCAAGACCGCCAGTCCGGCCTGGACACCGCCGTCGACCCTGCGGGAGATGGCGGCGATATTCGCGGGCACGCCGCCCGCCGCCACACCCGAAAACCACAGTTCCGGTGCGTAATCCGCGCGCTGCTGCATGGCCCACAGGGTCGCGAAGGCACCGCCCGAATAGCCCCACGCGCCGATCGGGCTGTCCGCGGTGACCCCGGCAGGTGGGAATGATCTGGCCGCGCGCACGCCGTCCAGCACGCCCCGGCCGGAATTCACCCCGTCGAAGAAGCGCGATTCGGGACCCTCGTAATCGGAGACCACCACGGCCCAGCCGCGCAAGAGCATGGCCGTCAGGAACGGAATATCAAGCGCGGTATTGATAATCGAGATATCGCGGCCGCCGCGCAGGGCGAACGAGGGCGCGCAGCGGGTGCCGAGACTGTCCTCCGCCACCTGGTACGACAGCAGCGGCCGCCCACCGGGGCCGAACCAGGGCAGCAGCGGTGTCATCACGGTGGCCACATCGGCCACCGCCGCCCCCGTCGAATCCGTACTCCGATACTGCAATTGCCAGCCCGCCACCGGCAGGTTCAGTCCCAGCACCGAGATCGGCCGCGAATTCAGCACCGTCCCATCGGCATTGGACTCCAGTCCGGCGGGCGCGGCGTAGAAGGGATCGTCGTCCGGCGCGGGCACGCCCTCCGCACCCGCGGCGGCGGTCGCCGACCACGCCGCAAGAAGCACTGCGAGACAGATTATTACGATGCGCCCCGGTCCGGTGCGCCATGAATGTCCGTGCTCGACCGGCACCAATCCCCCGCGCTCGGTCGCGTCATCTCGCCGCATGCCCGCCTCCAGCGTCGAATCACCGACGCTCCAGGCCCGAGGGCTTCGCCCATCGCGCTGACCTGCAACTCCGGCGCATCGGATTCCTCAAGTTACTGCCGCGCATACCTCCGGGTCAACGGCGAGCGCGCGTCGTTGCCAGGACGTTGCGCTGGAAGACGGTGCGGCGCAAATGAATAGAACTGGCCGGTCGCTATTCGCGCGCACCCGTACCCCGAATTCCACAGGCGCACGCGCACAGCATCTCCCCCGCTATCCACAGTCATCCACAGCCGACGCTCATGAATAGCGGGGGCAGGGTGGACTCCGGAAGAAGATGCCAGTATCGGATGACTGGATCTGTTTTCGCGGGCCAGTGGGCTGGACCATTGGAGCATGTTGCTGCGCAGGCTGGTCGCCCTCTATTTCGGGTTGTGGTTGTACGGGTGGTCCATGGCGGTCATGCTGCGCGCGGCGCTCGGTCTGGATCCGTGGGATGTGTTCCACCAGGGCGTGGCCGGGAATGTGCCGGTCAGCTTCGGAACCGTCGTCGCCATCACCGGCGCGGTGGTATTGCTGGCCTGGATACCGCTGCGGCAGAAGCCGGGGCTGGGGACGGTCAGCAATGTGGTGGTGATCAGCATCGCGGTGGATGTGGGGCTGACTGTGATGCCCGATATCGACGGGCTGCCGCTGCGCATCGCGGCCATGGTGGCGGCGGTGCTGCTCAACGCGGTCGCGAGTGTGCTGTACATCGGCGCGGGCATGGGTCCGGGACCGCGCGATGGCCTGATGACTGGACTGGTTCGCCGGACCGGGCGGCCGGTATGGATGGTGCGCACCTCACTCGAGGTCACCGTCCTGGCCATCGGCTGGGTGCTCGGCGGCAGCGTCGGGATCGGAACCCTGGTGTACGCCTTCGGAATAGGGCCGCTCATCCACCTGCTCATCCCCTATGTCGATCGCTTCCTGCCGGGCTTCCACGGGGTGCACGCGACCGCCGAACCGCGACCGGAAAGCGAGATCACCCCGGCCGTCGCCTGAACGTGCCTACCGAGACGAGCCCGGAGTGCGGGTGCTGACCCAGGATCGGCCGCGCCGCCCCGGCAGGTAGACCGAATCACGGCGCTTGGCAAGCACACCCGCCGCGCCCTGTTCCTCGCCGGTGCGCAGCGCCTCGGCACCGGAACCCGTCAGCAGCGGCGGGACGATCAGGGACGGCATGCGTGCGGCGAGCGCCTCCAGCACGCGGCGGCGATCCTCGTACCGCTTGCGCAGCAGTGAGGTGCCGTCGAGATACAGCACGTCGAAGGCCACCAGCACCGCACTGCCCGGATCGGCGCGCAACAGCGCGGGATCGGCGCGGCCCCGATCGTCGAGTACGACCGCCGCGCCGTCCAGAACCGCACGGTGACCGGATAATTCGCCGCCCAGGGCCGCCAATCCTGGAAAGCGGCGGACCCCGCGGCCATTGGCATCGTGCAGCGCCACCGCGTCATCCTCGATCTCCGCGATCAGGCGGACGCTGTCCCACAGTGTTTCGAAGGCCCACTGCTCGGCATCGAGAGACGCGACATCGCCGGGAGTGGCCAGCATGGGAGTCAGGCCGTGCGGCAGCGGAACCGGCTTCCTGGTTCGCGAATCGGGTTGCGCGCCATGATCTTCCGTCTCGCCGGCCTGATCCTTCATCAGGTGCATGAGCCATTGTTTGCCGTCGGTCCGGATCAGCGCGTACCGCCCGTCCAGCCGCTCACCGTGCAGTCGGACGATCACCTCGTCGTCCCGCCACTTCTCGGTCTCGTACGTGCCGTGATCCCAGATCTCCATATCCCCGGCCCCGTACTCCCCCTTGGGAATCGAGCCGTGGAAGTCCAGATACTCCAGCGGATGATCCTCGGTGTGCACGGCCAGCCGATTCTCATGGGTGTCGACCGGCGGCCCCTTGGGCACCGCCCAGGACACCAGCACGCCATCGCGCTCGAGTCGCACATCCCAGTGCAGTCGCCGCGCCTGATGTCGTTGCACCACATAGCGATTCCCGTCCGAGGACGCGGGCGCGGTGGCGGGCACCGGTTCCGGCGTGCGTTCGGCGGTGCGCTTGGAACGGTAGACGTGCAGCTTGTCGGGCTGCTCCGGCACCGGCTCGTCCAGCCCGGCCAGCAGATCGCCGTCGCGCTCCCAGCGGCGCAGGACGTCGCCGAATCGTAAGTGCCGCAGCTTCTTACGCTGTTCGATCTCCGACCAGTCGCGCGGCGCGGCCACCCACGGCTCAGCGCGGCCGCGCAGCGAATACGGTGCGATGGTGGTCTTGGCCATATTGTTCTGGCTCCAGTCCAGCAGCACCTTGCCCGCGCGCTCGGACTTGGCCATATTCGCGGTCACCAATTCCGGTCGCAGCTGTTGCAGATTCGACGCCACCTGTTTGGCGACCGCCGACGCACCGTCTGCGGCGACCCGCCGATCCAACGGCACGTAGACGTGAATTCCCTTGGAGCCGCTGGTGACCGGGTACGCGTCCAGTCCGACCTCGCGCACCACATCCCGCAGGATCAGCGCCACCTCCGCGCATTCCGACAGCCCCGCTCCCGGGCCGGGATCCAGATCGAATACCAGCCGGGTGATCGGACCGCGCGTCTCCCCGTCGAAAACCCATTGCGGCACATGCACTTCCAGCGCGGCCTGCTGTCCGAGCCAGGCCATACCGGCCACCGAATCGATGAGCGGATAGGTCACCGGGCGGTCCGAATGCGGAACGGTGCGGCGCGCCAGCCACTTCGGCGCGTGCTCGGCCAGATTCTTCTCGAAGAAAGAGCCCTGTTCGACCCCGTTGGGCCAGCGTTTGCGAGTCACCGGCCGCAGTGCGATATGCGGCAGCAGTGCCGGGGCGATGGCGGTGAAGTAGTCGATCACCTCGCCCTTGGTGGTGCCGGTGGCCGGATACAGCACCTTGTCGAGGTTGGTGAGCCCAACCTCGATACCCCCGAAATCCCGGCGGGACCCCATAGGCAGCAGTCTAGGGCCGGGTGCGGGATATTCCCGCCAGCCCACGGCTTCCCGGGTCCGAAGCCGACGGTCGGCTCACCCCGTCATCGCGGCATGGCTTACGGCCGGGAATCCACACCTCGCGGGCAGTGGATTCCGGCCAAAAGCCCGCCGGAATGACGGGGGCGGCGGCGAAAATCAGGCCGGTGGCTGATCTCCCGGAGCCGGTTCCGGCGCGGGGGCCGGTTCCGGAGCGGGTTCGGGTGCGGGCTCCGGTGCGGGCGCGGCCGCGGCTTCGGCCGGTGCGGGCTCGGCGGCGGGCGCGGGCGCCTCCGCCGGAGCATCGGCCGGAATCGCGTTCTTGACCGCGGCCGTACCCTTGTCGATCTGCGACGAGTACTTGCCGCCGGTCTTGTCATTGATCACATTGCCGGCCTTGTCGACCGCGCTTTCGATCTTTTCGGCGTTCTGGGCCGCCACTTCCTTGCCCTTGCCGACCAGTCCCTTGAGCGTGTCAATCAGACTCACAGTCCCTGCTCCTTCACTCTCGGTCTTCGGTCATTCGCGCACATCTTCCCACCACGTATCCCCTGATGGGAGGCCAATCGGGTCGATCCGCTGTCCCGGCTTGGGCACGGCGACCGTCGTACCGGCGTCTTTCGCGGCGGCGACCATCCGGCGAACCGGCTCCGACCAGCCGTGGAAGGCCAGATTGAAGGTTGCCCAGTGGATGGGAACCAAAACCCCGTATCCGGGATCGCCGACACACAGATCGGCGTGTGCGCGCACCGCCTCCTCGGGATTCATGTGCACGTCCGGCCAGTGCCGGTCGTACGCGCCGATGGGAAGGAGAGTCAGATCGAACGGGCCCAGCCGCGCGCCCGCTTCCGCGAATGCCTTGGTGTAACCGGTATCGCCGCCGAAATACACCCGGCGGGTCGGACCGGCGATGGACCAGGACGCCCACAGCGTGGTGTTGCGCACCAGACCGCGACCGGAGAAATGCCTGGCCTCGGAGCAGGTGATGACCAGATCGGTGCCGTCCGGATGCGCACGCTCCAGCTCGGACAGGGAAACCGAAGCGGCCCAATCCAATTCGACGATGCGATCGGCCGGGACATCCCAGTGCCGCAGATGCGCGCCGATACCGATCGGCACGATGAACACCGCGTCCTGGGTCTGCACCAGCGTTTCGACGGTATCGCGGTCCAGATGGTCGTAATGGTCATGCGAGATGAGCACCGCGTCCACCGGCGGCAACGCCTCCAGCGGCGTCGGCACCGGATGCAGCCGGGCCGGACCGACCAGCGCGGACGGCGAAACCCGTTCGCTCCACACCGGATCGGTGAGCACCCGGTAGCCGTCCACCTCGACCAGACAGCTGGCGTGCCCGTACCAGGTGACCGCGAGATCGGCGGCCTGTTCCGGCACCACCGGCGTCTCCAGCGGGATCGCACCCGGCGGCCTGCCCGTATTGCGTTGTGTCAGTAGCTGATACAGCAGTTCCAGTCCCGAACCGGTGAGCTGCGAACTCGGTTCGGTGTTGTGAAACTGCTTGTTCCGATAGGTCGTCGCCCCGGTCGCGGTCGGCGCGATCGCATTGATCGACGCACCCATGGCATTGGGGATACCCCATGCCGCCCGCACCACCCAGGAGATTCCGAATGCACCCGCTGCCATACCAGCCAGTCTCCGCGCATTCGCGCCCAAGCGCTTGTCGTTCATCGGCCCTCGAATCTCGCGGAACGCTTCTCCAACCGAGCCACCCGTGCCTCCTGCGCATCGGCGCTGGCCCAGGCCGCGGCCAGGGCGGCGCTCTGTTCGGCGGTGTCATCACCGCGGCTGCCGTCATCGTTGAAAACCAGCTTCATATGACGCAGCGAGAGCGGAGCCAGCTCGGCGATCTGCTTGGCCCACATCTGCGCGTCCTCGAGCGTGCCGATCTTATTGGCGAAACCGAAGTTGTACGCGTCCTGCGCCTGCACCCGTTCCGCGCCCAGCAGAATGGTGCGCGCCGGACCCGGCCCGATCAGCGTGGATAGTCGCCGCACCGTCCAACGATCCACGGAGATACCGAGTTTCGCGGCCGGAATGGCGATGAACGAATCCGGGCTCATCACCCGCAGATCCGAGGCGATGGCCAATTGCACGCCCGCACCCAGCGCGCCCCCGTTGATCGCGGAGATCACCGGCACCGGTGCGGTCTCGATGGCGCGCAGCATGCCGAGCAGCGCACCCAGGAAACTGTCCGAATAGACGCCGTCCAGATCCGCGCCCGCGCTGAACAGCGGACCCTGACCGGTCAGCACGATCACCCGAGCCGACCCCGCGGCCTCCTCGATCGCATCGCGCAGCAACCGCACGAGCTCTTCGTTGAGTGCGTTCCGCCGTTGCGGACGCTGCAGTTCGATGGTGACGACATCGCCATCACGGCTGACTCCGAGCATTTGTCCTTCCCCACTGTGCTACGTACCCATGGACATGTTCACTGTAAGCGGGCGTACCGTCGGGTCCGTGACAGCAACACCCGATGTCGAGATCCTGGTGATCGGTGCGGGCCAGGCCGGATTGTCGGTCGGGTACCACCTGCGCAGACTCGGATTACGCCCCGAACAGGACTTTCTGATTGTCGACCACGCGCCCGCGGCGGGCGGCGCGTGGCAGTTCCGCTGGCCTTCTTTGACATTGAGCACAGTGAACCGCGTGCACGATCTGCCCGGAATGTCCTTCGAGGAGACGCTGCCGGACGGGTCCGAGAACGCGCAGGCCGCCACCGCGGTACCGCACTACTTCGAGTTGTACGAGAAGCGGTTCGACCTGCGCGTGCATCGGCCGGTATCGGTGAGTGTGGTGTGCGATCGGGCGACCGATGCCACCTGCCCGGATGCCGAGGTGGACGGATTGCTGCACTCCGAGGTGCGGCCGGTAAGCCTCGATCACACGGACCCTTCGGTCGTTAAACCGGTCGTGGACAGCGATATTCGCAGCCGCGGGCTCATCAACGCCACGGGGACGTGGGATAAACCGTTCATTCCCTTCTATCGCGGCGCGGACACCTTCGCGGGACGACAGTTGCACGCGCACGACTACAACACCGCCGGCGAATTCGCGGGTAAGCATGTGGTCGTGGTCGGCGGCGGAATCACGGCAATCCAACTGCTGGACGAGATTTCGCGGGTCGCCGACACCACCTGGGTCACCCGGCGCGAACCGGTGTTCCGGGACAGCAAGTTCGGACCGGAGGCCGGACGCGCGGCGGTCGCCATGGTGGAGGATCGCGTGCGGCGCGGACTGCCGCCGGGCTCGGTGGTGTCGGTGACCGGACTGCCCGAGGACGACCGGGTGCGCGCCGCCCGCGCACGCGGCGTGCTCGATCGCAAACCCATGTTCGATCACATCGAACCCGGTGGAATCCGTTGGGCCGACGGCACTTTCCAGGCCGCCGACGTGATTCTGTGGGCCACCGGGTTCCGCAGTTCCCTCGATCATCTCGCTCCGCTGCGGCTGCGCGGGCCGGGTGGCGGGATCACCATGACCGGGCAGCTCGCCACACAGGTGGCGGCTGATCCGCGCATCCATCTGCTGGGGTACGGGCCGTCGGCGAGCACCATCGGGGCCAACCGCGCGGGGCGGGCGGCAGCAGTGGAGCTCACCAAATACCTTGGGCTGCATACTGTGTGACCATCTCACGGTGTGGGAATTCGGTCAGGCGACGGCTTGCGGGGTGGGGCGGGGGGCCTTGCCGCGCGGGGTGCCGGGGTCGGCGACGACGCCGAAGCGGATCAGGCTGGCGGCGGTGTCGAGCAGGGTCTGCTGGACCGGGCGCATGGTCCAGCCGAGTTCGTCCCGGGCCTTGGCGGCGCTGACGTGTTCGGTGCGGCCCAGGTAGCGGGCGGCGGTCGCGGCGGCGGGATTGAAACGGGCGCTCAGTCGGACGAGCCAATCGGGCAGCACCCGGGTCGGGACGCGGTATTCGGTGGCGATCGCACGCGCCATCTCCGGTAGCGCGACCTGTTCGCCCGCGCAGATGTAGCGATTGCCCACGGCCCGCGGCAGTTCCATGGCGAGCCGGTGCGCGACGGCCACATCGCGAACATCGACCGTGGAGAAGCCGAGATCGGGCAGGCCCGGCATTTCCCGGGCCAGCAGGATGCGCACGGCATCGACCGAGGTTCCGGCGGCGGCGCGCTGCACCGGGCCCAGGATCATGCCCGGATTGATCACGGCCAGTTCGAGTTCCGGATGCGCCGCCGCGAAATCCCAAGCGGCGCGTTCGGCCAGGGTCTTGCTCTTCTCATAGGCGTTGCAGGCGTTGACATCCGACCAGTCGTCCTCGGTAAGTACCCGATCGCCGTGCCCGCGCATGACGGCCGCCACCGATGAGGTGAGCACCACCCGTTGCACACCCGCGGCCGCCGCGGCGCGCAGCACCCGCAGCGCGCCGTCCACCGCGGGGCGCACCAGTTCGTCCTCGTGTTCGGGTTCGGCGGGCGGGAAGGGCGAGGCGGTGTGCAGCACGAAACGGCAGCCCGCCACGGCCTCCGCCCACCCCGCGTCGGAGTCCAGATCGGCCGGTACGAAGTCGACTCCGGTCAGGTGGGTGAGTTCGGCGGCCTTGGCGAGTGAGCGCACCGTGCCGCGCACGCGATAGCCCTGACCTTGCAATTCATCGATGACATGCCCGGCGAGATAGCCCGAGGCGCCGGTGACGAGAACGAGATCCGACATGGGACGGCTCCAATCTGAGCAGTGTTTAGAATCTAAACAATGTATAGATTCAAGGGCACGCCGAAGTCAACCCCTTACGCTCATCCCATGCCGACCAAGGACCGCTACCACCACGGAGACCTCCGCGAAGAGCTGCTGCGCGCCTCGCTGCACCTCATCGAGACCGAGGGTTTGGCAGCGGTGAGCCTGCGCCGGGTCGCACGCGAAGCGGGCGTCAGCCCCGGCGCGCCGTACCACCACTTCAGCGACCGAGCCGCGCTACTGGCGGCGATTTCCACGCGCGGCTTCGAACAGCTTGGCGCGCAATTGATCTCAGCTCGCGAACAAGCCGACGGACCGCGCGACGCGATCATCCGCATGACCGTGGCGTACGTGGAATTCGCGCGGGCGTCCCCCGGGTACTTCCGGCTGATGTTCCGGCCCGAACTGCATCAGCCCGAGAAACATCCCGAGACCGAGGCCGCGGGCGATGCCGCCTACGCCGTCCTCGAGGGCATCATCGACGACGCCACCCGCACCGGCGGCCTGCCGCCCGAGGATGCCGAGACCTTGGCCCTGTCGCTGTGGAGCCTCGCACACGGCCTGGCATCGCTCACGGTGGACGGCAAACTCGAATTGCGTTCCGCCCAAATGGGAACCACCGCATCGGCCCTCGCCGATCGGGTCACCCGCATGTTCGCCGACCTCCTCGACAGCCGGTGGCCGCAGGCCGGAACGCCGAGGCCCTGAACCTCAGGCAGGCGCGTCCACCTGGAACTCGTCCGGATTCGGGCCGATGCGAGTGCCGTTGTCCAGGGCGCTGATTCGCGTCACCTGATCCTGGGTCAGCTCGAAATCGAAGACCTCGAAGTTCTCCGCGATGCGAGAGGCGGTGACCGACTTCGGGATTGCGACATTACCGAGCTGCATATGCCAGCGCAGGATCACCTGCGCGGGCGTGCGGCCCACCTCCTGCGCGACGGCGGCGATGGTCGCGTCCTCCAGCTCCGCGCCCCGGCCCAGCGGGCTCCACGCCTCGGTGATGATGCCGTGCTCGGCGTGGAAGGCGCGCAACTCGGTCTGCGCGAGATACGGGTGCAATTCGATCTGGTTCACGGTGGGGGTCTCACCGGTCTCCTCGATGACCCGCTCCAGATGTTCGCGGGTGAAATTCGAGACGCCGATGGAGGTGACCCGGCCCTGCGCCTTGAGCGCCTGCAGCGCCCGGAAGGTGTCCACGTACAAACCGGACTCGGCAATCGGCCAGTGAATCAAATAGAGGTCCAGAACATCCAGTTCCAGACGCTTCATGCTCTCGTCGAAGGCGCGCAGGGTCGAGTCATAGCCCTGATTGCGATTCCACAGCTTGGTGGTGATGAAGAGTTCATCGCGCGGCAGCCCCGAATCGGCGAGCGCGCGGCCCACCTCCGACTCGTTGCCGTAGATGGCCGCGGTATCGATACTCCGGTAGCCGACCTGCAGCGCGGTCGCCACGGTGTCGACGGTGTCACCCGATTCGACCTTGAACACACCGAAGCCGAGCTTGGGCATGACATGGCCGTCATTGAGGACGATCGAGGGGACTGCGCTGGTCTCGCTCCGGTAAGTCACCATTCCGACCGTAGAAGTGGTTCACCTGGGCGTCAACCACGCGCCCGCGCGTGTCAGGCCAGGATGGCGATATGTGAGCGGGCTAACTTCCAGCAGATATTCGATCAGTGCCAGATGACGCAGGACGGATCGTCGGTGGTGCTGAGCTGGCAGCGCGTGAACGAACCGGAATTGATGAGCAATTGCTCGATCAGGTACGACAGCGAATTGCCGCCGATCGAGGAGCCCGCACCGGAGGAACCGGCCGTGAGCAGATTGACCAGCAGGCCGGGGCTCGAACCGGTATTCGCCGAAAGCGTGCCGAGCGAACCGGGATTCGCCGAACCGGTATCGGCCGAGGCGGACGCGGCGCCGGTGGTCAACGCCGCGGCCGCGACCGCTCCGATCATGACGAGACGAGCAGTTCGGTACATGCAGAACCTCCGTGTTACCCACTCACGGAAGCAATTCCATTACACCGCAAGCACTTCCAACTGTCATCTCGAGACAATAGTAAAATTCGAGCATTTCAGTGAGCCCCCGAAACCGGTGTCCCGAAGATCATCGGCAGCGCTACTCGGGCAGCCCCAGCCTTCGATAGCGGAGCTGCCGGACCGCGCGGAGTTCAGCCAGCGGCTTGGCGGTCAGGTCCGCGACCTCCGCCGCGATGGCCGACACCATGCGCAGCGCGAAATCCACCGCTTCGTCCGCGGCATCGGGATATTCGGGGACGATGCGGTCAACGATCCCGTTGGACCGCAATTCCGTCGCCCGAATGCCCTGTCGCGCGGCCATTGTCGGGGCGTGCAGGGTATCGCGGTAGACGATCGCGCTCGCACCCTCCGGCGGCAGCGGGGCCAGCCAGCCATTGGCGGCGGCCAGCACGCGGTCGGCGGGCAGCAGCGCCAGCGCGCCGCCACCACTCCCCTGCCCCAGCAGCACCGAGACCGTCGGGGTGTCGAGGGTGACGAGATCGGCCAGACAGCGGGCTATTTCGGGAGCCAGGCCGCGCTCCTCGGCCTCGCGGGAGAGCGATGCGCCGATGGTGTCGATCACCAGCACCAGCGGCACATGCAATTCGGCGGCCAGATGCATGGCGCGGCGCGCCTCGCGCAGCGCCGCCGGACCCATGGTCTGGTCGGGTGACTGGCCCGCGCGGTCGTGGCCGAAGACGATGCATGGCTGACCGCGGAAGCGCGCCAGCGCGTGCACAACCGTCCGGTCGGATTCACCTTGTCCGGTGCCGGACAACGGAACTCGGTCGGTCGCATGCCGGAGCAGTTCGCGAATGCCCGGACGATCGGCACGCCGGGAGATCAGCACCGACTGCCACGCGGGCACATCATTCCCGACCTGCAGCGCCGGACCGCGCAGTTCGTGCCCGGCCTGCAGAATGCCCACGCCATTGTCGAAATCGCGGGTGTCACCGTCCATTTCGGTGAGCGGCTGCGGACCGTCGCACAGCACATTCAGGGCCCGATGCGCGATCCGGCGAAACACCGAGATCGGCACCACGCCGTCGATGACGCCGCTGTGGTACAGATTTTCTGCGGTCTGCACCCCCTCGGGGAAGCTGCGGCCGTAAAGTGCCTTGTAGACGCGCGGTCCGAGAAAACCGATCAGCGCGCCAGGTTCGGCGAATGTCATGTGCCCCAACGATCCCCACGAGGCGAAGACGCCACCCATGGTCGGATTGCGGAGATACACCAGATATGGATACCCGGCGGACCTGTGCACGGCGACAGCTCCGGCGATCTTCACCATCTGCACGAAAGCCACTGTGCCCTCCTGCATTCGGGTACCACCCGAAGTCGGCGAGGCCAGCAGCGGCAGACCCAGCTCGGTGGCGCGCTCCACCGCCGACACGATGCGCTCGGCCGCGGCAACCCCGACAGACCCTGCGAGAAAGGCGAATTCGCATGCGATCACGGCCACCGGCCGTCCGCGCAACATTCCGGCACCGGTCAGCACCGACTCATCGATGCCGGCCTTCATCGCCGCTACGTCCAACTCCGCCCGATACGCGGAAGAAGCCTGGACAGGGATCGGCGGTAGATCCCAGCTCTCGAAGGAACCGGGATCCAGCAACTCGCCGAGCAACTCTCGCGCCGAGGTCTTCACGCGCGCGAGCTTAACCGGACTCCGACATCGCTGCGGGCAACGCCGGAGGCCGCGTCGTCCTGCTAGTAGCCCTGCACGACCTTGCGCAGCGCGTACTCGGTGACAGCGACCAGCGCCTGCTTCACCGGTTCCCGGCGACGGGCATCCATCGACAGGATGGGGACATCGGCGGGCACCGCGAGCGCCTGACGAATGTCCTCCACCGGATACCTTGGCGCATCATCGAATTCATTGATCGCCACCAGGAAGGGTAGGTTCCGTGCCTCGAAATAATCGACGGCGGCGAAACTGTCCTCCAGGCGACGGGTATCGACCAGCACCACCGCGCCGATGGCGCCCTTGATGAGGTCGTCCCACATGAACCAGAAGCGGTACTGGCCGGGCGTGCCGAACAGGTAGAGCACCAGATCATCGGCCAGGCTGATACGGCCGAAATCCATGGCCACCGTGGTGGTGGCCTTCGACGGAACACCCGTGAGGGAGTCCACGCCCACACTGGCATTGGTCACCAGAGCTTCGGTGCGCAGCGGAACGATCTCCGAGACGGCACCTACCAGGGTCGTCTTACCCACACCGAACCCACCGGCGACCACGATCTTGGCCGACGTGGGCTTGCTGGTGCGCGTATCGACCTGTGTCGTCGAATCAAATACGCCGGAGTCCACTGAGAACCCTTTCGATCAGCTCGCGACGTTCATCGTCGCTGGAATCGTCTTTCAATGTCGCCGAAACCCGTACATGGCCGGCTTCGATCAGATCAGCGACCAGCACCCGGGCCACCCCGATCGGGATACCCAGGCGCGCGGCGACCTCGGCGACAGACGGCGATTCTCTGCACAACTCCACGATTGACGTCTCGATGTTGGTGAGTTCGAACTGCCGCTCGAGGGCGACCGGATGCGATGCGACGAGCGCCTCCAACGCCAATTCCACCTTCGGCCGGGTACGGCCGGCAGTCAGGGAATACGGGCGAACGAGGCTCGGCTCGGCGCTACCGATGCGTTCGTTGTCTATGTCCATCCCGCCATCAGGAACCCATCGTGACGCGAGGTGTGGCCTGGACTGTCTGGCCCACTCGCTCGACCAACAACGCCATTTCGTATCCAACCTGGCCGATGTCGCACGAGGTATTCGTGAGCACCGCGAGGTAGGAACCGTCGCCGACGGCCATCAGGAGCAGGTAACCGTGCTCCATCTCGACCACCGACTGCAGGACGGTGCCGCCCTCGAACAGATTGGACACGCCCACCGACAGGCTCGCGAGGCCCGCGGTCACGGCAGACAGCTGCTCGGCACGATCCACGGGCAGTTGCGCGCTCGCGGCCATCAGCAGACCATCCGCCGAAACCAGAACCGCGTGTGCGACGCCCGGAACCTCATTGGCGAAATTCGAAACCAGCCAATCCAGCTGACGCTTCGTACCACCTAGATCGGGGTTCATCGGTCTCCTTTATCTCCGGTTAGGTTCATTTCTTTCATCGCACGGCCATCCCGGACACCTTGCTGATGCCGACTCAGACTCGACCTGATGGATTCTGGGTCGCGATGGGCCGCCTTGTCAGCGTTTCCGTTGACACCGCCCGGCACAAGTCGGTTACCCGGATCACGTTGCGGCAGACCCGCGGCCGTACGGCGCTGCGGCTCGGACTCGTTTACCCGCTGCGCGGCCTGCCAACCCTCATCACCCGGTGATTCGAAGGACGAGGCCACATGGGATCGCTCCGCGCTCGGATCCGACAACCACGCCGACATCATCTCAGCGAAGATCGGCGTACCCATGGAGGCCTGATCCTCACCCGTCGCGGGCTGCAACCGGGTCTGGAAGAACGAGGCCGCCTTCTGCGGATTCGAACGGAAACTGTGCCGGCCGCGGTCCTTCGGATCACCCGAATCACCCTGCGGCAGACCCAGACCCGGCAGCGGAGCCGGCCGCTGCGGCAGACCCGCACCCGGATCCCGCTGCGGCAGACCACTGGCGCCGCGCTGCGGCAAACCGGGCGCACCCGCATCGGTGCCACCGCGCTGCGGCAAGCCGCCGTCGCGCTGCGGCAAACCACTACCGGCCGGATCCGCACCACGCTGGGGCAGACCACCCGGACGCTGCGGCTGACCGCCGAACGCGGCTTCCTGCTGCGGTGCGCCAGGCGCGCCATTGCCACCGGGCGCACGACGCGGCAGGCCACCGGCCTGATCGCCACCACGCTGCGCCGCTCCACCACCCAGCGCTTGACCCGAATCACGCTGCGGCAGACCGTTGGAGCCGGTATCCGAGCCACCGCGCTGCGGCAAACCACCCGCGGCATCGGCACCACCGCGCTGCGGCAGGCCGTGCCTGCCCGTATCGCGCTGCGGCAGACCACCGGACTGATCCCGCTGCGGCAGACCATTGCCGCCGTCTCGCTGCGGGAGACCACCGGCGGACGGATCACGCTGAGTCAGGCCGCCCGAGAGGGAATCCTGGCCACCGCGCTGCGGCGGCTGTTGACGACCCTGCGGGCCGCCATCCGCTCCGCTTCCGCGCTGCGGCAAGCCACCCGAGAGAGCATCGGAATCACCGCGCTGCGGCAGACCACCGGACAGGGCATCCGAACCACCGCGCTGCGGCAAGCCACCCGACAGGGCATCCGAACCGCCACGCTGCGGGAGACCACCCGACAGGGCGTCGGAGCCACCGCGCTGCGGCAGACCACCGGAGGCATCAGCACCACCGCGCTGCGGCGGCTGCGGACGGTTCCCCGCACCCGAATCACGTTGCGGGAGACCACCCGCGGCGTCACCACGCTGCGGCAGACCACCGGCGGCGGCATCCGCGCCACCGCGCTGCGGCGGCTGCGGACGGTTGGTCGGACCCGAATCACGTTGCGGGAGACCACCTGCGGCCTCACCGCGCTGCGGCAAACCATCACGCGCGGGCGCGCCATTGGCACCCGGCTCACGGGTGGGCAGTCCGCCCTGGGCGGAACGCTGCGGCGGCAGGCCGACACTGGGCTCACGACCCGGTGCGCCATTGGTGCCCGGCTGGCGCTGCGGCAGACCGCCGGACGCCGAACCGTTCGCTTGATCAGCGCCACCGCGCTGCGGAAGCCCGGTCGCCGGATCACGCGGAGCCAGACCATCCCGCTGCGGCGGTACCGGACCGCGCTGCGTCAGACCCGAGTCACCCGATCCACCGAGACCATTGGAGCCACCGAGGCCGACACCCTTACCCGGACCGCCGGGACCACCCGGACCGCCGGAGTTGCCGAGACCACCCGGTGCACCCGGACCACCCGGCGCACCGGGGCCACCCGGACGCTGGGGCAGTCCACCGGGACCACCCGGACCACCTTGGCGGCGAAGCATATTGGCGGCGAGACCGCCGCCGGGCCGGGCCGGGCCATCGCCCGGCGGGCGCTGCGGCAGATTCGCGGCAGGCTGCGCACCCGGCGCGGCCGGACCATTCGCACCCGGATCGCGCTGGGGTAGCCCACCGGGTCTGTCCACCGACGGGGTGGCCACGGTGTGCTTCACGGTCGGACCGTTCACGCCCGGCTGACGCTGCGGCAGACCGCCGCCGAGACCGCCACCGGCAAGTCCGCCACCGCCGAGACCGCCACCGCTACCGGGCAGACCACCCGGCACGTTGGTACCCGGCGAACGCTGCGGCAGACCCGTCGAGGCACCGCCCGAGGCGGCCGCCGGAGCCGGTGCTCCGGGCGCTCCCGGCGCACCGGCCGGAATCGGCCCGCTCACACCGGGATCCACCGTGACCATGACATTGCCGGTCGCGGTGCGGGTGACCGCACGCATCTGCATGGAGGACGGCGCGCCCTGCTGATTCCCCGCACCCTGCGCGGCCGGGGCCGGCTGCTGCGGATTACCCTGCGGCGGCACCGAAATGGCACCGCCCGCCGCCACGATGAGCGGCTTGGGCACGTGCACCGTCACGGTGACGCCGGGATCGCGGGCGGTATCGAAGGTCGGGCGCAGTCGCACGCTCAGGCCGTGGCGCTCGGCCAGGCGGCCGACCACGAACAGACCCATATGCCGCGCGGTATCCGGACCCACCTCGGCGGTGGATTCCAAACGCCGGTTGATCTCGGCCATTTCAGCCGGGGGCATACCGATACCGCGGTCCGCGACCTCGATGAGCAAACCCTGATCGTGCGCCTGCGCGAAGGTGAACTTCACGTCCGTCTCCGGCGGCGAGGCGCGCAGCGCGTTATCGAGCAACTCGGCGAACAGGTGCGCCATATCGGAGGCGGCCGGTTCGGTGAGCGCACCACGCGGGGTCGCGCCCAGCTTGACGCGTTCGTAGTCCTCCACCTCGGAGATGGCGGCACGCAGCACGTCCGCGATCTCGACGGGCGCGGACTTGGTGCGGCGCTGTTTGGTGCCGGCCAGAATCAGCAGGTTGTCACCGTTACGACGCATACGCGCCGCGAGATGGTCCAGGCGGAAGAGGTTTTCGAGCAGGCGCGGGTCCTTCTCGTCGTACTCCATCGCCTCGATGAGCGAGAGCTGATGGTCGACAAGGGACTTCGAGCGCCGCGCCAGGGTCTCGAACATATCGTTGACCTGGGTACGCATGGAGGCCTGATCGGCGGCCAGACGCAGCGCCTGCCCGTGGATATCGTCGACGGCGCGAGCCAGCTGACCGATTTCCTCATCGGTGTGCACCGGCATGGGCTCCAGCGGCACGTCTTCCGGATCGGCGCCGTCACGCAGCTGCGAGACCTCCTGCGCCAAGTCGTATTCGGCGACGCGGAGCGCGGCCAGGCGCAGACGGCGCAGCGGCACGATCATCGCGCGCGCGATCAACACGGCCAGCGCGAGCGCGCCGAGAATGGTGGCGATGACGATCACGGTGTAGCGGATGGCGTCGCCGCGCGCATTGGACGCGAGCACGTCGACTCGGGACACGATGTCCTTGGTCGAATTGGTGCCGATGGTCTGATAGTTCTCGACGCTGGAGACCAGCGAATCCTTCAGATCCGAGACCGGCAGCTGACCGGCCTGCGCCTGCGGGCTGGTGACCAGCTGCAGACGGGTGTCCACCAGGCGTTGTAGCTCCGCGATGATCGGATCGCCGTCGGCGAACCGATGCGCCATGACCGCGAGCAGCTGCCGCTCGGTGCTGATACCGATCTGGATATCGCGCAATCCGTCCTTCGGATTGCTGCGCAGCGCGTCCGCGAAACCGGCGACCTCGCCGACCAGCACGGCACGGGTGTTCAGCGAGTCGACCAATCGTAGTTTGGATTGATCGACGTTCTTATCGGCGATGGTGGAGACGATGCTCTCCACGGTCCGGACGCTGTTACCGCGAATCCGCTCGATGGTGTTGATGCCCTCGGCGGTGGTCTTGAGCGGCGCCAGTCCATTGGCGCGAACCGCTTTGGAAGCGGTGATCATGTCATCGAGCGCGGCACGCGCACTCGGGAGATCGGACAGCGATGAGACCGCGCGCTCGGCGAACTGAATAGCGGTATCCAGGCTCGCCAATTCGGGTTCGGTGGTGATCGACTGGTTCGGGCCGAGCTGGACCATCTGACCACCGACCACCGAAGCGGCCGTGGCACTCAAACCGGTGATCGCCGGAATAACGGCGACATGGTCGACCGCGTTCCCCTGCCTGCTGGACTCCGCGAACTCTGCCGAGATCCTCGACGCACCCAGCACGACGGCGACCAACAGCGGGACGGCGAGCACCGCCGTCACCTTCCATCGCAGGTCCCAGTTGCTCAGCGCCCAGCGCTTATTGCTGCCGGACCTTGCGGCGTCACGCATCTCCCACTCACTTTCCAAACTGGCCCAAGCCACGCGCCATCAGCGAGCCTCCGCGATCGCACGCTGGGCTCGACAGACGGAGCTGGCCGAGAACTGCGGCTGGCCGAGAAATTGCGTCCAAGACGGCCGAAATATGTGACATGCGATTCTAACGGATCAATAACTTCTTGTGTGACCTCTTGGCAACCACCAGTCTCTGACCAGCCGTTTGCAGGCATTATCAAAGGTCGCGGCGTCCGCCCGGACGTCGCGTGAAGTCTGCCACAATCAGGCTGATCTATCGAGGCGGGCATCCATGCCCTTCACATGCGTGCTGCGGAGCTAGGGAGTCACGGGGTTGAACGCGAAGCAGGAGTACCGACCGGCGTATCAATTGAGCCTGGTCGATCCCTCGGAGTTCTGGCGCACCGCGGCCGAATCCATCAGCTGGGATGTTCCGCCCACCCAGATCCTCGACTCGAATGCGCGCCCGACCGCGCGCTGGTTCCCGGACGCTCGCCTCAACACCTCCTACAACGCACTTGATCGTCATGTGCGCGAGATCACACCCTCGGAGGGCGGTTCCGGCGGTCAAGAGGGGGGTCGCGCCGATCAGCCCGCCCTAATATACGACTCCGCTATGACCGGCACCAGGCGTGTTTACACATACGCACAGCTGCTGGACGAAGTCGCCCGATTTGCCGGATCCATGGTGCGACTCGGTGTGAAAACCGGCGATCGAGTCGTCATATATATGCCGATGATTCCGGAATCCGTTATCGCGATGCTCGCCTGTGCTCGCATCGGTGCGGTGCATTCGGTGGTTTTCGGCGGCTTCGCGGCGCACGAATTGGCCGCTCGCATCGATGACGCGGAACCTGTGCTGATCATCACAGCCTCCGGTGGGCTCGAACCCGGCCGCCGTATCGAATACCCGCCGATCGTGTTGCAGGCGTTGGATATCGCCGAGACCACCGCACCGCGCAATGTGCTGGTCAAAGCGCGGGACGGCTTTCCCGAACTGCGCTTCTCCGCGGCACAGGCCGCCACCGAATATCTGCCTGATTCGTCACAGACCGTGGCCGCGCGCTGGCTGGACTGGGATGAGGCGATCCGCGACGCCGAACCGGCCGCACCGGTTTCGCTGGCCGCGACCGATCCGCTGTACATCCTCTACACCTCCGGCACCACCGGAAAGCCCAAGGGCGTGGTCCGCGACAACGGCGGGCACGCGGTGTCGATGGCCTGGTCGATGCGCAATATCTACGACGTCAATGCCGGGCAGACCATGCTCACGACCTCCGATATCGGCTGGGTCGTGGGGCATTCGTACATCGTGTACGCGCCGCTGCTGGTCGGGGCGACCACCATCCTTTACGAGGGCAAGCCGATCGGGACACCGGACGCGGGCACGTTCTGGCGGCTCATCGAGGACTACAAGGTCGATGTGATGTTCACCGCGCCAACCGCGTTGCGCGCCATCCGCCGCGCCGATCCCGAAGCGGCGCTGGCCAAGCGGCATGACATGTCCACCCTGCGCGCGCTGTTCTGCGCCGGTGAGCGGCTGGATCCGGCCACCTATGAATGGTCGGTCGACACCCTGCTCGCCGATCGGCCGGACTGCCCGGTGGTGGATCACTGGTGGCAGACCGAGACGGGCTGGCCCATTTGCGCCAATCCGCTTGGACTGCAACAGCTTCCGATCAAGGCCGGATCGGCCTCGGTTCCCGTGCCCGGTTATCGGCTGCGAGTACTGGATTCGGAGGGCAACGCCGTACCGCCGAATACCGAGGGCAATATCGTCATCGGGCTGCCGCTGCCGCCCGGCACGCTGACCACGCTGTGGCGTGATGACGCGCGCTTCGAGCGCTCCTATCTCTCCGCCTATCCCGGGCACTATCTGACCGGCGACTCCGGCTTCTTCGACGAGGACGGCTATCTGTTCGTGCTCGGCCGCAGCGACGATGTGATCAATATGGCCGGACATCGCCTGTCCGCGGGCGGCATCGAGGCCGCCATCGCCGGACATCCGCTGGTCGCCGAGACCGCGGTGGTCGGGGTGCCGGATGAGCTGAAGGGCCAGCGGCCCATCGGATACGTGGTGCTCAAGGCCGGTGTCGATATCGCGCCCGAGGAGTTGCGCGCCCAGGTCATCGAGCGGGTGCGGGATCGGGTCGGCGCCATCGCCACGCTGTACGACGTGGTCGCGGTGACCTCGCTGCCCAAGACCCGATCGGGAAAGATCCTGCGCCGCACCATGCGCCAGATCGCGGCGGGCGAGACCTTCGAGGTGCCGCCCACCATCGAGGACGCGGGCATGCTGCCCACCCTGGAGAAGCAGATCCGCGATGCGGTGACGCTGATGGAGGATAAGGAGCGCATCGCGGCCGCCGATGCCGCGACCGCGGCCACCACCCCGTTCCGGCGCATCGACCCCAATGCCGCCGCGCCGAGCGGAGATACCGCGCCCTCCGCCTGAATCACGCGCTGACCGGGGCGAATTCGGGCACCCACACGGTTTTCTCAGAGATCGTTCACGGGACTCCCATGGCGGTGGCCTAGCGTCGGGCGGGCACGGGTCGCAGGACCCGTGTACCGCTGAGAAAGGCCGATACATGAGTTTCGTCCGTAACCACCGGACCGCCGCAGTCTTCGGCGCCGGTGCGCTCGCCACCGTCGCGATCGCACTGGCCCCCGCCACCGCCTCCGCGAGCCCGCTGGATCTGGCCGCGCCGCTGCTGAATTCGACCTGCACCTTCGCCCAGGTCGACGCCGCACTGCACGACAAGGCCCCCGCCCTGGCCTCGCTGCTGGACCAGAACCCATCGCAGAAGGCCGAATTGAAGGCCAAGTTCGATCAGTCGCCCGCGCAGCGCCAGGCCGAATTCGACGCCTACGTGCGCGATAACCCGGACGCCGCGAACTCCGCCGCGAACGATCCGCGCGCCTCCGGTATGGCCGCCACCATCCAGACCGTCGCCGACACCTGCCACAACTACTGAGGCAGAGACTGCGACAATGGAACCCGTGGGCGAACGCGGCGAGTTACCTACTGTCCTGGTCGTCGATGACGACGAGGATGTTCTTGTCTCGGTCGAACGCGGGCTCCGGCTCTCGGGCTTCCGGGTGGTCATCGCCCGGGACGGCGCGCAGGCGCTGCGCGCGGTCAACGAGACCGCACCCGATGCCATCGTGCTCGATATGAATATGCCCATCCTGGACGGCGCGGGCGTGGTCACCGCCCTGCGCGCCATGGGCAACGAGGTGCCGATCTGCGTGCTGTCCGCGCGCAGTTCGGTCAACGACCGCATCGCCGGACTGGAATCCGGGGCGGACGACTACCTGGTGAAACCGTTCGTGCTGGCCGAACTGGTGGCGCGGATCAAGGCGCTGCTGCGGCGGCGCAGTGATGTGCCGCCGTCCTCGGTGCCGGGCGGAATCACGGTGGGGCCCTTGGAAGTCGACGTCGCCGGATATCGCGCACTGCTGCACGGCGACGAAATCGAGCTCACCAAAAGGGAATTCGAATTGCTGTCCACACTGGCGCGCAGCGCCGGGGTGGTATTGAGCCGGGAACGACTGCTGGAACTGGTGTGGGGCTACGACTTCGCCGCCGACACCAATGTGGTGGACGTCTTCGTCGGCTATCTGCGCCGCAAACTCGAGACCGACGGCACACCCCGGCTGCTGCACACCATTCGCGGCGTCGGATTCGTGCTGCGCGCGCCGAAATGACGCCGTGAACCGCCCGCGCAGTCCGCGACGCCGCTCGTATTCACTGCGGGCGCGCGTCGCCGCGGCGGCCGCTCTCGGCGCGACAATCATTGTGGCGGCGCTGAGTTGGTTCACCATGTACGCCATCGAGCGCAATAATCTCGCGCAGGCCGATCAGCAGCTGGCCGTCACCTCGCGGGTGGTGCTCATCGAACCGGTGCTCGCGGTGACCGTGCTCGGCGTGCTCGGACCCACCAACGATATGGCGCTGACCGTGCGCAATGCCGACGGGTCACTGGCCAGCACCTCGGTGCAGCTGCCCGCGCTACCGGTCGGGAATCACACCGTCACCGTGGACGGCAATACCTACCGGGTGCTCACCACCACCCAGAATCAACCCTCCGGACGTGTTGTCTCCCTTGGTATTCCGACCACCGAGAATGAGCGCACCACGGCCGCGCAGCGGCGCTGGGTGCTGTGGGCGGCGCTGCTGGCCGTGGCCGCGGCGGCCGGACTGGGCTGGCTGTTCGGCGGGCGCGCGGTGCGGCCGATCGCGAACCTGACCCGGCAACTGGACCGGCACGGTGAACCCGGCGGCCCGCTGCCCGTGGACGGGCACGGGGTGCGCGAATCGGAAATGCTCGCCGACGCGGTCAACACCATGCTGGAGCGCATCGACCGGGCACAGGCCGAAACCGCCGCCGCGCTGGAGACCGCCCGCGATTTCGCCGCCGTCTCCGCACACGAACTGCGCACCCCGCTCACCGCCATGCGCACCGATCTGGAAGTGCTGCGCACCCTGGACCTGGACGAGGCGCAGCGCGCGGAAATCCTCATCGACCTGCATCGCGGGCAGAACCGGGTGGAATCCACCCTCGCGGCGCTGGAACGGCTCGCCGCCGGGGACCTCACCAATGCCCGCGATCACGTGGCCACCGATGTGGCCGAACTCATCGATGCCGCCGCACACGATGCCAACCGGCACTTCCCGAATCTGAAGGTGCGCATCGACACCGATGCCGAACTCGTCACCCGCGGCCTGCCCACCGGGCTGCGCCTGGCCATCGACAATGCCCTGGCCAATTCCGCACGGCACGGCGGCGCGACCGAGGCGCTGGTCTCGGCGCATCGAGATCCGTTCGGGCACATAGTGATCAGCGTCGACGACAATGGGCACGGCATTCCCGCCGCCGAACGCGCCACCGTCTTCGAACGCTTCGCGCGCGGCAGTCAGGCCGCCAAGGGCGGATCCGGGCTGGGGCTGGCGCTGGTGGCACAGCAGGCGCAATTGCACGGTGGGCGAGCCTATTTCGACGATGGACTGCTCGGCGGCGTGCGACTGGTACTGGAATTGCCGGATACCCCAGTGTTTACCGAATTCTCAGAGAAACGCCAGAGCTGACGGCAATAGGTACCTCTACGGTCTTAATAGTGTTGGGAAAAAATCGCACTCGGCTGGCCCTGTTCGCTCTCCTACTGGTAGCCGCGGTCACCACCGGTGTGATCGCGTATCTGCGCATATCGCCCGCGCCCACCGGGGTGGCGCTCATCAACGGCGATACCGGGCCCACCGGGGCCAAAATCGCAAGGGCGTTGCAGGACAGCGGAACTCGCGAGTGGGATGTGGTCGATTCGGCGAGCACCGACGATTACGCGGTGATCATCACACTGCCCACCGAACTGTCCGCCGATATCGCCTCGCTCGGCACCGATAAACCGCAGCGGGCGCAGGTGACGGTGACGACCAATGATCGCGCCGACACGAATATCGTGAACGATGCGGTGAATGACGTGACAAAGAAAATCAGCGCGTCCGGACTCGACACCCTTTTCGCCTCGATGAACAGCGCGCGCGGGAAATTGCAGCAGGTCTCCATGACCAGCACGCTGCTGAGCGCGGGCGTACAGGCCGCCGCCGACGGCGCACAGCAGTTCGGCTCCGGGGCCGATGAGATGCTGGCCTTCCTGGATCAGGCGAAAGCCGGTGCGGGACAGATCACTTCGGCCATCACCGAGTTGAACACCACGGTCGGCGCGGCCACGAAGCAGGCGAATGATCTCGGCACGGCGCTGGATTCGACCGGGGTCACCGTCGGACAGGTGTCACAGGCGGCCGATCAGCTGAGTTCGGGCATCAATGCCATCGTGCCGCTGCTGCAGGGGCTGCCGTTCGCGGGCGATCCGCAGTTGGCGAGCATCATCACTCAGCTGCAGGGTTTGCAGGTCGTGGCGAACCAGGCCGGAGGCCAGCTCAACGGGGTGGGCGATCTGGTCGGCACCACCGTCACCCCCGAAACGCGGATCGGGCAGTTGCTGCACGATGGCGCGACCCGCCTGGGTGACGCGAGTGCGCAGTTGAATCAGGGCGGGCAGCTGGCCGCGAGCATTCCGGCGCTGGCGGATCAGGGCAAGACGCAGCTGGTCGCGGCGTTGAACGCGCTGACCTCGGGGGTGTCGCAATTGCAGGCGGTCACGACCACGCTGGGCAATCAGGCCACGCAGGCGTTGAACGCGCTGCCGCAGCGCGGGGTGCCGCAGCAGTCGGCGATCGCGTCGGCGCTCACCGATCCGGTGGAGATCGTCCGCAAATAATCTGCGCCAATAAAGCGTTGGCAAACAATCAGCAACAATCGGCGGTTCTTCCGGTTACACTCATGACCGAATTGTTCTAATCGATCAGTTTTTGACGCTCCTGCCCCACCCGCGCCACGGCTCCACCCCCAGCGCCCCGGTACCGGAGAGGAAACGATCGTGAGCATGCTGCTGGCCGCGCACGACATGTACGGCACAGTCCTCGCACAAATGGGCAATCCCACGGCCGAGACCCCGCCCATGGCCGACAAGATGATGAAGATGTTCCGCTACTTCACCTGGTTCACCCAGATGTCCGGCATCGCCGCCATCACCTACGGCGGCGGAAAGTTCGCCTGGGAGAAGTGGGGCGGCGGAGCGGGCTCCCCCAAAATGGTCGCCAACGCCATGCTCGGCGGTGCGACGGCCACCAGCGCCGGCACCATCATGAACACCATCGTCGGCTCCTGACAGCCACACCGAGGAGAGATTTCGGGGGCACACCCCGGAACCCCGAAGTGCGAAGATGCCCACACACACGAACGCCCGCCTCGCTTCCACGAGGCGGGCGTTCGCTTTCGACCGCGAAGCGCTTAGTTCAGCACGTCCAGCAGATCGATGATGAAGACCAGGGTCTTGCCCGAGAGGCGGTGTCCGGCTCCGGCGGGGCCGTAGGCCAGCTCCGGCGGGATGGTGAGCTGGCGGCGGCCGCCGACCTTCATACCCGGGATGCCTTCCTGCCAGCCCTGGATCAGGTTGCGCAGCGGGAACTTGATGGACTCGCCGCGGTTCCAGGAGGAATCGAACTCTTCGCCGTTGTCGAACTCGACGCCCACGTAGTGCACGTCGACGGTGGAGCCGGGCTCTGCCAGTGCGCCCGTGCCCTCGACGAGGTCCTTGATCACCAGCGTCGCGGGGGCGGGCCCGTCCTGGAACTCGATTTCCGGCTTGGTCATGGTTGTCCTCTTCGATAGGGGATCGGGATCGTCAATCACCTTATGCTGTGCCCCGGATCGACCTCGAGCTGTGCCCCGCAAGAGCCCGGAACGGCGTCGCGCGAGAATAGCCCCGTGGCCGAAGTGATCGATATCGACGACCCCGCCGACCCGCGCGTCGCCGACTTCCGCGACCTCAGCAATGCCGATCGGCGACCGGACCTGCCCGGCGGTAAAGGGCTGGTCATCGCCGAGGGCACCGTGGTGGTGGAACGCATGCTGGCCTCGCGGTTCACACCCTCCGGATTGCTGGGGGTGGCGCGCAAATACGAGGTGCTGGCCGAGCAGCTGGCCGGTATCGACGTGCCGTACTACCGGGCCACCGCCGAGGTGATGGCGGAGATCGTCGGATTCCATCTCAATCGCGGTGTGCTCGCCGCGGCACGACGGCCGCCCGAACTCACCGCGGAAGCGGTGCTGGCGCGGGCGCGTACGGTCGCGGTGCTGGAGGGCGTGAACGATCACGAGAACATCGGCTCGATCTTCCGGAACGCGGCGGGGCTGGGCGCGGACGCGGTGCTGTTCGGCGATCGCTGCTCCGATCCGCTGTACCGGCGGTCGGTGCGGGTCTCCATGGGGCATGTGCTGCGTATCCCCTTCGCACCGCTGCCCGAACTCCCCGATGGCCTGAATATCCTGCGCGACAAGGGTTTCCAGATCATCGCGCTCACCCCGGATCCGAAGGCGGACACCCTCGCGCACGCCATGACCGGCGACCGGGTGGCCCTGCTGCTCGGCGCGGAGGGCCCCGGCCTGACCGAGGACACCATGCGCGCCAGCGATATTCGCGCCCGCATCCCCATGACACCGGGCACCGATTCCCTTAATGTGGCGACCGCCGCCGCCATGGCCTTCTACGAAAGAGTGCGTGCCCAGTGAGTTCAGGACCGGCCCAGTGAGCTATCCGCCCGACGGCCCCTACGGCTACGGCTATTCCGAGCCGACCCCGTGGGCCAGCGGTATCGCCGTCATCGCCTTCGTGGCGCTGCTGACCGCGGCGGGGGTCTACTCCTTCGGATCCGCACTGGCGCAGATTCATCCGCTGCTCTCGGCGCTGGTGAATGTGGTCGCGGTGGGCGGTGTCACCCCGACGGCCTGGCGCTGGCGCTTCCAGCCGGTGACACGCTGGGTGATCGCGGGTCTGGGTGTGGGCGTGTTGCTGGCCTGGATCGCCCTGCTGGCGAGCTGAACTCACTGATCCGGCCGACTCGGCGTGCGTCCCAGCCGGTTTCGCGCGTCGAGCCGTGCGGTGCCCGCGGCGCTCAGGACACGCGGTCCCGGTCCTTGCCGCGCAGCCAGCCGAACAGCCCGCGCTTGCCATTGCGTTCGACGGCGACCGGTGCGGCGGGTTCATCCACAGCGGGGGCCTGACCCTTGGGGAAGAGCGAGAATCCGCAGACCTCGATCAGATCCGGGGTGAGCGCGTCCTCGGAGAATTTGCCGCGATAGCGGAAGCCGAGCCATTCCTGATTGGCGGCATCGGCGAAATCCGGTGGGTCGAACGGCAATAGCTGTGGGTCTGCCATTTCGCCGGGTTCCAATTCGATGGGGTGTTCGCCCGCCCAATACGGCCGCTCCCATACCCGGGGCATGCCCTCGTCCTCGAGGATGTTCACCCGGCTGGCGCTGAACGACCGCCGGAATTCCCCGCGCTCCCATTCCGCGAAAGCGCCCCAGCCCAGCGACAGGTCATAGGACACGAGATAGGTGTGCTCGGAGGCGAGCGGACGGACCAGCAGTTCGGGGAGTCTCGTCGGTCTGGGCAGTGCCGCCTGGGTGGAGCAGACCACGGTGACGCCGGGATAGCAGCCGATATAGATGGATTCGGGATCCGGCCCGGCCCACACCTTCATGGTGCCGGAGGCGGCGGGCACCACATCGCGATCCGGATTGAGCTGGCGGGCCAGCGCGAAGGCGGCGTCGGGATCGGGTCCCGGATGCGCGCGCAGTACGCCGACCGGATCGGAGGCGTCGACGTACCAGAGGGACGAGACAGTGGATGGCATTTCGCACCTCCCGAATTCCTTGCGAACCACTATTGGCAAACTATCCGCAACATTCGGTGGCCGCTCTCGGCGTCGGCGCGGACGGCCCCGGCCATCACCGCCACCACTATAAAATCTACCTGCCCGACCGTCGAAATGTCGCTGTTGTGCAAGGTCTCCCCCGGCGCGGCGAACTTGCCGCCGCCTGGGAACCTTCGGACAATTCAGGCAGTTTGCCAATGCAACGGCGCATTCCCGCCGCTATCGGCACCGATTCGGCAACCGGAAACGCGGAAAAGCGCCCGCGGCAATCGGGGCGCAACAATTTCAGCGCTGTAGCAAACTTTCAGCTTCGAATTCGGTCCCACGGCCGAAAAACCGCGGGACGCGCGTCAGTGACCGGAGCTGCGCACGCCCAGGAGTACGTCTTCCCAGGACGGCATGGGGGCTTTACCGCCACGCTTGGCCCGATTCTGCTTCGCCGCGGGCTTGGCGGCGGGCGGCGTCGCGGGCGCGGTGGTCGCCGCGGCGGCCGGAGCCGCCGTGGCCGGTTCCGCGACAGCGGGTTCCGCCACCGGAGCCGCCGCGGCCGGAGTCGCGGCGGGCGCCGACTGCGCCGGAGCGGGCTCGGCCTTCTCGGGCGCGGTCCGCTCGGGAGCGGCGGGCGCGGTTCGATCCGGCGCGGTCGCGGCGGTGCGTTCGGGCGCGGTGCGTTCGGGCGTGCGCTCCGGCGTCGAATGTGCCGGGGCGGCAGGCGGAGTCGTCACCGGGGGCGTCGGGGTGGCCACCGGGGCCGGAGCCGACGCGGCGGCGGACGGTGCGGGCACGGTGCCGTCACCGACGGCGGCGCGCTGCTCGTAGTAGCCGTCCATGGACTGCTGGCTGGCGACCCGGGCGGGCGCGGACTCGTAGTCGGCGCGCTCCTCGCGCGGGACGGGCGCGGTGGTGCGCGGCGTGGACGCCGGGGCCTCCACCATGACCGGTTCGTTCTGATCCGGCAGGATGGTGGCGAGACCGCGCAGGGCGCGGCCGAAGTCGGGATCGATCAGGTCCGAGGCCGGATCATCGAGCGGCACAACGGAACCGCCGTGCGCGTCGGGCTGGTAGCGCCAGTGCGCGGCGATCACCGAACGTCCGGCCTGCCACTGCAATTGCGCGACCCAGTACGCCTTTTCGTCTTTCCAGGCGTCCCATTCGGCGACGTCGATATTGTGGCCGCGCTCGGCGAAGGCGGCGGAGACGATCTCGATGAGGGTTTCGACGGCGGGACCATCGTTGCGGACCGGGTGCGCCTTCTGCGCGAGCTCGGCGGCCCGGGCGCGTTCCAGCAGAACGGGATACGCGAAACGCTCCACCCGGCTGGCGGGCATTCCGGACTCTTCGGTGACCTGCTCCACCGAAGCACCGGCACGGATTCGAGCCTGGATATCGCGAGGGCGCATCGTGGCTTCCGTTTCGATCTCGATTTGTCCGAACCGGGCAAGATCTCCGCGGGCAGCGGCACGCAGTTTGTCATCGGCGGGGAGCCGGTACTTCTGACCGCTCTCGGTATCGATGCACACGATGTGCGTGGAATCGGGCGTCAATCCGATTACTCGAAGTTCACGCACCGTTACCTCCTTGTCACTGCATCGAACACAGTGCTGCGTCTACACAGCTGTCAGGCTCGCTTCTCCGCCCACGTTCTGGAACAGTAGTGCACTTCTGTGATTCGTGGGGCAAGACACGCGGCGCGAAAATCTGTCGCCAGACTCTCGCGCCGCCTACTGTGTCTTAGTTTGCGGTTCAGCCGATCTGCTGCACAACCCAATCGATGCTGCGGGTCAGCTGGGAAACATCTTCGGGATCGATGGCCGGGAACATACCGACGCGCAGCTGGTTACGACCCAGCTTACGGTACGGCTCGGTATCGACGATTCCGTTGGCGCGCAATACCTTCGCAACCTGCGCCGCATCCACCGAATCATTGAAGTCGATGGTGCCGACCACCTGCGAGCGGTGCGCCGGATCCGCCACGAACGGGGTGGCGAATTCGCTGGTCTCGGCCCAGTTGTACAGGCGCGACGAGGAATCCGCGGTGCGCTTCACGGCCCAGTCCAGACCGCCGTTGCCATTCATCCATTCGATCTGATTGGCGAACAGCAACAGCGTGGCGAGCGCCGGGGTGTTGTAGGTCTGATCCTTGGTGGAGTTGTCGACCGCGATGGGCAGCGACAGGAATTCGGGGGTGAACCGACCCGATTCCTTGATCTCCTCGACGCGAGCCAGCGCGGCGGGGCTCATCAGCGCGATCCACAGGCCGCCGTCGGAGGCGAAGCACTTCTGCGGCGCGAAGTAGTACACGTCGGAATCGGCGATGTTCACCGGCAGACCGCCCGCGCCCGAGGTGGCGTCGATGGCGATCAGTGCGTTCTCCGAGCCCGCGGGACGCGACACCGGGATGGCCACACCGGTGGAGGTCTCGTTGTGCGCCCAGCCGATGAGGTCGACCGAGGGGTCCGAGGTGGGCTCGGGCGCGCTGCCCGGCTCCGCCTTGACCACGATGGGGTCACCGATGAAGGGGTTGGCCTTGGCCACCGAGGCGAACTTGGAGGAGAACTCGCCGTTGGTCAGGTGCAGCGACTTCTCGCGGATCAGGCCGAAGGCGGCCGCGTCCCAGAACGCGGTGGTGCCGCCGTTGCCGAGCACGACCTCGTAACCGTCGGGCAGGGCGAACAATTCGCGCAGGCCGGAACGCACCCGGGCCACCACGTCCTTGACCGGCTTCTGCCGGTGGGAGGTACCGAACACGGAGGCGCCGGTATCCACCAGGGACTGCAGCTGTTCGGGACGCACCTTGGAGGGTCCGCAGCCGAACCGTCCGTCGGCGGGCTTGAGATCGTCGGGGATGGTCGGGAACGCAGAGGTCATGGCGACAAGGGTAGAGGCTGCGCATCCGTCGCGAAACGAGTGGGTCGGCCCTGCAACACGTTCGGACCTCGGGCTTCGGCAAACGGCGGGTATCGCTGTGGTGAGGACCACAGACGCACTACCGTTCAGCAGCATGAACATGGCCGCGCACGAGCGACCTGGATCTCCCGCCGGTGATACCGCCGAGCCCCCGAATTCGACCGTCGCACAAGGTGTTATCGCAGGTCGAGCGGTTGCCGATCCGGAATCGGAGCCGCGCCCGGGCCTGTTGCGCCGGTTGACCGGACTGCAGCTGTCCACCCAATTCGGCTCGCACGGGCTCACCCGGCGCGGTCCGGCCCTGGACGATGCCGCCCGCCGTGAACTGCTCATGCACGGCACCGAGGGCACCGCGACAATTCTCAGCGTCCGTTCCGAGGTCAAGCCCGGTGCGGCCGACAGCGCCCCGCGGCCCGCCGATCAGCGCCCGGACGGCGATCCCCGGACCCGGGATTTCCCCGGGCCGAGCCAGGAATTCTGGGTGCGCGTCCAGCTCGAGGACCGGCACGCGTACGAGACCCGGGTGCGGCAGCGCGTCAATACCCCTGACCAGGAATGGATGCAGCCCGGCGATGTGATCTCCTGCCGCGTCGATCCGGGCGATCACGATCGCGTGGTGCTGTACGTCCCGGCCGTCGAGGAGGCGAGCCGCACCAATATCGCCAAAATCCTCGCCGACGGCCGCCGCGCCCGCGCCACCGTGCTCGCGGCCACCCCGGTGGCCGCCGACTACACCGGCCGCGATGATCCGGTGCTGCGCCTGGATCTGGAACTGCACGCCTGGGATGAGCCCGCGCCCTGGCGGATTCGCATCATTCAGCCGGTTCCCCTGGCCGCGCTGGAACTGGTGGACCTGGGCCGCCACCTGGAAGTGGCGTTCTTCACAGTCGATCGCGGTGAATCGGTGACGGTCGACTGGAAGGCTTCCCGCGAACTCGACTGATACGCGCGAACTTCGATTCGCTAGGGCAGGCGGACGAACTGGAAACCGTTGCCCTTCAAGGCCGTCAGCGCCGCGTACATGCCGGGGCCGGTGCCGGATTTGGGGCGGTGCATATGCGCCAGCGAGATGCCGCCGGGCGCGGCCTTCATCATGTTCGCCTGCACCTGAGCGGCATTGGAGGTCGCGCCGTAATCGGCGTTGAGCGAGTAGCCGACCGGCACTTCGCCGAGGTCCTGGACGATATTCACGGCCAGGTCGTCGTAATGCGCGGTGCCGGTGCGGAAGAAGCGCGGTGCGTGGCCGGTGAGCTGGGTGAGGCGTTCGTGATTGCCCCACACCTCGTCGACGGCCTCCTGCGGTGAGCCGGTGCCCTTGATCTCGTAGGCGGCGTGACCGTTCACCGAGAGCGGGCGGTGCGCGGTGCCGTGGTTGGCGAGTTCGAAGAGCGGATTGCCCGCGAGCTGGGCGGCGCGCAATTGGTTCGCGTCGATCCAGCGCTTGTTCAGGAACAGGGTGGCCGGAATCTGCTGTGCGATGAGCAGACTCAGCAGATTTTCGTCGATGTCGTTATTGCCGGGACCACCGCAGGCATCGAAGGTGAGCGCGAATTGCTTACCTGAGGTATCGAAATTGGTGAGAATGCCGGAGATATCCGTTCCCCACTGGTTCGGTTTCTTCCCGGCGTATTTGGCCGCCACCGCGTCGGGGCTCAAACCGCCCTTGGCCAGCGGCAGATTCGCCGTCAGCCCCCTATCCGGCCGCAGCCGCGGCGCTTCCAGCACGCGGTCCGCGGCATTTCCGCTGGCCTTACCGCAGCCTGCGGATACCACGCCGGCGGCCAGGGCCGCACCGACCGTGAACAAAGTTCTCCGCGAGAGTCCTGCATCGAGCACTTGCGCAGGTTATGCCACTTACGACCCGAAGCCCAGGATTCCGATCACCGTTATTTCGACCTTCGCGGGCGCGCAACCAATTCACCACCACAATTCGGGCACACGTAATTCATTGTTCGGCCACAGGACTCGCAGAACGTGTCATGTTCCGCCTCGCGCTTTCAACCGTGGAGAGCCCCGGCGCGCCGTTGTCGCCCGGGTGCTCCAGACTGTATCGGCCCAGTCACCTTGCCGCCGACAGCCACTCGGCGGCAATCGGGGGGTGCCCGGTACCGATCCCCTTTCCGGTACCGGCCGTTTCGACGCGCGATGAGGAAGTACATGACCTACCCGAACAACCCGTATCCGCCGCAGCAGCCCGGATACGGTTATCCACCCCAGCAGCCCCCGGCGCAGCCGGGCTACGGCTACCCGCCGCAGGACGCGCAGCCGGGCTACGGTTATCCACAGCAGCCCGTGTCACAGCCGGGTTATCAACAGCAGCAGCCGGTTTCGCAGCCCGGTTATCCACAGCAGCCGGGTTATGCACAGCCGGGTTACGCACAGCAGCCCGCGTACGACTACAACCAGCAGCAACAGCCCTACGGCGGCTACTCCCCCTACGGCGCGCCGGTCGCACCGCTCGGTGAGTACGCGAGTTGGGGCGCGCGGGCGGGCGCGTATCTGCTCGACGGGCTGATGTTCTTCCTGCCCGCGGTGATCCTGCAGATCCTGGCGGGCACGGTGGGCACGGACGCGCCGGATTGCTCGTCGTATCTGAACAACAACACCTACAGCTCATCGCGCAGCTACTCCTCCGCGTGCACCGCCGGCGGTATGAACGCGATCGGCCTGATCTGCATTCTGCTGGCGCTGGCGCTCTACATCGGCGCGGGATTGTTCCTGGTCTACCGCGAGGGCAGCACCGGGCAGACGCCGGGTAAGAAGATCGTCGGTATCCGCCTGGTGCGCGAGGCCACCGGTCAGCCGGTCGGTTTCGGCCTGGCGCTCGGCCGCAAACTGCTGCACGTGGTGGACAGTTTCGCCTGCTACATCGGCTGGCTGATGCCGCTGTGGGATACCAAGCGGCAGACCCTGGCGGACAAGATCGTCAACACCGTCGTGGTGAAGGTGCAGTAGCGTCCGGCTCGAAAAGTCGAGGCCCGCAGCGGATTCCGCTGCGGGCCTCGAATTGTCTTGCGGGCGTTGCCTACCGGGCAAACACCTGATCACTCGCGAACGAGATCACTTGCGGACGACGGTCTCCCAGCCGGCCACGGTCTCGGGCAGGCGCGGGGCCGGACCGGTGTAGATGGCGGCCGGGCGAACCAGCTTGCCGAGCTTCTTCTGCTCCAGGATGTGCGCACACCAACCGGCGGTGCGGCCACAGGTGAACATGGCGGGCATCATATGCGCCGGGACCTCGGCGAAGTCGAGGATGACCGCGGCCCAGAACTCGACATTGGTCTCGATGGCGCGGTCCGGGCGACGCTCGCGCAGTTCGGCCAGCGCGGCCTGCTCCAGGGCGGCGGCGACCTCGTAGCGCGGCGCGTCCAGGCGCTGGGCGGTGGCGCGCAGCACGCGGGCGCGCGGGTCCTCGGCCCGGTAGACCCGGTGCCCGAAGCCCATGAGCTTTTCCTTGCGATCCAGGATGCCCTTGACCAGTGCCCGTGCGTCGCCGGTCTTCTCGACTTCCTCGATCATCGGGAGCACACGGGCGGGCGCGCCGCCGTGCAGCGGGCCGGACATGGCGCCGATGGCGCCGGACAGCGACGCGGCCACATCGGCGCCGGTGGAGGCGATGACGCGGGCGGTGAAGGTGGAGGCGTTCATACCGTGCTCGGCGGCGGACACCCAGTAGGCGTCGATGGCCTCGGTGTGCTTGGGGTCCGGGTCACCCTTCCAGCGGGTCATGAACCGCTCGGTAATGGTGGTGCACTCGTCGATCTTCTTCTGCGGGACCGCGGGCTGGTAGATGCCGCGCGCGGACTGCGCGACGTAGGACAGCGCCATCACCGAGGCGCGGGCCAGGTTGTCGCGAGCGGTGTCGTCGTCGATATCCAGCAGCGGCTGGTAACCCCAGATCGGGGCGAGCATGGCGAGCCCGGCCTGTACGTCGACGCGGACGTCGCCGGTGTGGATGGGCAGCGGGAAGGGTTCGGCGGGCGGCAGGCCGTGGCCGAATTCGCCGTCGACGAGCAGGGACCACACGTCACCGAAGGTGACCCGGTTGGCGACCAGGTCGTCGATGTCGACGCCGCGGTACCGGAGCGCGCCACCATCCTTATCCGGTTCGGCGATATCGGTGGTGAAAGCCACCACGCCTTCGAGGCCGCTGACGAAATCAGCTGGGATGACAGGGCTGGCCGCAGCGCTGGCAGTCATGTTGTGACTCTCCTTGCAAATCGGGCTGCCCGATCCATGGGCAGCCACGCCGATCCCCTAGACCTTAACGCGCGCATTACTCCGGAGTAACGTCTGGCCCATGCGCGACCAGGAGAATTACGCCACTCCCGACCTCGATATCGCGGCACTGCGCGTGGAGTACGGAGTGGACGCCGGCGACAATCATCCGGGCCTGGAAACCGACCTCGACGAGAGCTGGTTGGCGGACGGCTGGGAACCGTTGTTGCGCAACTGGATCGAGCACGCCACCGCGGCCGGGGTGACCGATTCCAATGCCATGGTGCTGGCCACCGTGGAACTCACCGATTCGGGGCCGCGACCGTCCTCGCGGACGGTGCTGTGCAAAGGACTCTCGCCCGAGGGTGTGACTTTTTACACGAATTACGAATCGTTCAAGGGGCGGCAGCTGATCGCGACGCCCTATGCCTCGGCCACTTTCGTCTGGCCCGCATTGGGCAGGCAGGTGACGGTGCGCGGTCCGGTGCACAAGGTCGCGCCCGAGACCACCGCGGTCTATTGGCAGTCCCGGCCGCGCGGTTCGCAATTGGGGGCGTGGGCGTCGCTGCAATCGCGGCCGATCGCCTCGCGCGAGGAATTGGATCGGCAGTTGACCGAGCTGACCGCGCGTTTCGCCGAGGTCGATCCGATTCCGGTGCCGCCGCAGTGGGGCGGTTTCCTGTTGCGGCCCGAATCGCTGGAGTTCTGGCAGGGCCGCCGCAGCCGGATGCACAATCGCATTCGTGTCCTGGTGGAACCGGGCAATCCCGATATCGCCGCCATGAAGATCGAACGATTGCAGCCCTGACCAGCATGATCGCAATGGTTCGGCGCGTGGGGTTTCTCACGTCCGAATCATGGGACGACCCCCGGAAAAGGCTAGTCGCACCGCAATTCATCCCATTACTGTCACCGCGGTGAAGCTGCTCGCCGATATAACCCCCTTGCGCAACCCCGACTACCGGAGGTTGTGGACCACCGGTGTCGTGACCGTGATCGGCGCGCAGCTCTCGGTGGTAGCGGTGCCCAAGCAGCTGTACGACATCACGCACAGCTCCTCCTATGTCGGACTGGCCGGACTCTTCGGCCTGATTCCGCTCATCGTGTTCGGCCTGTGGGGCGGTGCGCTCGCCGATGTGATGGACCGCCGCAAACTGCTGCTCATCACCAGCACCGGCACCGGCCTGACGGCGCTCGCGTTCTGGGGACAGGCCGCGGCCGGACTGAACAACCCCTGGCTGATCCTGGTGCTGTTCGCGGTGCAGCAGGCGTTCTTCGCGGTGAATCAGCCCGCGCGCAGCGCCATCTACCCGCGGTTGCTGCCGGAAGATCAACTCCCGGCGGCGAATTCGCTGTCCATGACCGTCATGCAGTTCGGCGCGATCGCCGGGCCGGTGGTGGCGGGCATGCTGATTCCGGTGTCGGGGCTCTCGACGCTGTATCTGCTGGATTCCATCGCGCTGCTGGCCACGCTGTGGGCCACCTGGAAACTGCCGCCGATCCCGCCGACGGGTGAGTCCCGGCGCGCCGGATTGCGCGAGGTCGCGGACGGCTTCGTCTATCTGGCCACGCAGCGAATCCTGTTGGCGTCCTTCGCCGTCGACGTGGTGGCCATGGTGTTCGGCATGCCGCGCGCGCTGTTCCCGCAGATCGCGCAGGACAGTTTCGGTGATACCGCGAGCAGCGGGCACGCATTGGGTCTGCTGTTCGCGGCCATGTCGGTGGGCGCGGTGCTCGGCGGGGTGTTCTCCGGCTGGCTGTCGCGAATTCGCAGGCAGGGCTTGGCCGTTGTGGTGCTGATCGTGCTGTGGGGTCTGGGCATGGTGGGCTTCGGCCTGGCGGTCGGGGCGGCCGGGCACAGTCTGAGCACCACGGTGGCGCTCTGGATCGCGTTCGGGTCCTTGGCTTTCGGCGGTGCGGTGGATATGTTCTCGGCGGCGTTGCGCACCACCATGTTGCAGTCGGTGGCCACCGATGAGATGCGCGGACGGTTGCAGGGCGTGTTCATCGTGGTGGTCGCGGGCGGCCCCAGAATCGGTGATGTTGCACACGGTTTCGCGGCCGCGGCGGTGGGTACCGCGGCCGCCGCGGCGGGCGGTGGCGTGCTCGTGGTGATCGGCATGGTGATCGCCGCGCTGATCTTCCCGGCCTTCGTGCGGTACCGGGTGGCGCGGGCGCACGCGGAGGTTCCGGCCTGAAACCCCCGGTCGTTGCCTGAGCGTCCGATAAGAATTCTCCAAGGACTTCGCAAAGTCCGGCCCCTAATTTCATAAGCGTCCAGAGCACAGCACCACCGGATGCACGGGGAAACATCATGCGAAAGTCCTTCACCACCAAGGCCATCACCACCGCTATCGCCATGGCCGCCATCGGCGGCGCGGGACTCCTGGTACCCGCGCAGGCCGGCGCCACAGGCACCTACTGGGGTGCCATTGCCGTCTCCGACGAGGGCAATTGGCACGCATCGTGGAATTACTCCACCAAGGACGCGGCCAAGGCCGAGGCGCTCAATCGCTGCAACGGCCGCAATTGCGAGGTGCTGGTGGCCTTCACCGAATGCGGTTCGATCAGCCATTCCGACAGCCTGCGCCAGTACGTGGGCCGCTACGGCTCCACCCGCGACGAGGCCGAGGATCGCGCCCGCGTGGCGTACGACTCGCGCATCATCAAGACCGTATGCAACGACTAGCCGACACGCCGGGACGGGCGGTGCGGCCCATGCCTATAGCGCATAACCGCACCGATCCTCACATCGCGACCATGTGACTGTGAGGTAGTTAAGGACCACCCTCGTTAGTCGGGCTTACCGGACAGCGACTAGCGTTGAGCCAAGCGCGTCGTGCGCCACCGCGCCGATGCCTATGGTTTCAAGCCTGAGAGGGATCCTTCCGTGCCCGCTGAGAACATCATCAACGTCGACGAAGACGCCAAGCCGGTGCTGTCCTACCCCGGTGGTGAGTACCCGATGACGGTCGCCAAGGCCGTCGAGGGCAACGACGGGATCGACCTGGGCAAGCTGCTGGCCAGCACCGGGTACGTGACCTACGACCCCGGCTTCATGAACACCGCGTCGACCAAGTCCGCGATCACCTACATCGACGGTGAAGCCGGCATCCTGCGTTACCGCGGCTACCCGATCGAGCAGCTGGCCGGTAAGTCGACCTTCATCGAGGTCAGCTACCTGCTCATCTACGGTGAGCTGCCGACCCAGGCCCAGCTGGATGACTTCACCGACCGGATCCGCCGGCACACGCTGCTGCACGAGGATCTGAAGCGCTTCTTCGACGGCTTCCCGCGCAACGCGCACCCGATGCCGGTGCTGTCGTCCGCGGTGAACGCGCTGTCCGCGTACTACCAGGATTCGCTGGACCCGCGCGATCCCGAGCAGGTCGAGCTGTCCACCATCCGACTACTGGCCAAGCTGCCGACCATCGCGGCGTACGCCTACAAGAAGTCGGTCGGTCAGCCGTTCCTGTACCCGGACAACTCGCTGTCGCTGGTGGAGAACTTCCTGCGCATGACCTTCGGCTTCCCGGCCGAGCCGTACGAGGTCGATCCCGAGGTCGCCGCGGCGCTGGACATGCTGCTCATCCTGCACGCCGATCACGAGCAGAACTGCTCGACTTCGACTGTGCGCCTTGTCGGTTCGTCCGATGCCAACCTGTTCACCTCCGTCTCCGGCGGTATCAACGCGCTCTGGGGTCCGCTGCACGGCGGCGCCAACCAGGCCGTGCTGGAGATGCTGGACGACATCAAGGCCGGCGGCGGCGACGTCAAGGAATTCATCCGCAAGGTCAAGAACAAGGAAGACGGCGTGAAGCTCATGGGCTTCGGGCACCGCGTCTACCGCAACTTCGACCCGCGCGCGACCCTGGTCAAGCAGGCCGCGGACACCATCCTGCGCAAGATCGGCGGCGATGATCAGCTGCTCGATATCGCCAAGGCGCTGGAAGAGGCCGCGCTCACCGATGAGTACTTCATCGAGCGTCGCCTGTACCCGAACGTCGACTTCTACACCGGCGTCATCTACCGCGCCATGGGCTTCCCGACCCGCATGTTCACCGTGCTGTTCGCCATGGGCCGGCTGCCGGGCTGGATCGCGCACTGGCGTGAAATGCACGGCGAGCCTTTGAAGATCGGCCGCCCGCGCCAGATCTACACCGGCTACGAGGCGCGCGACTACCGGGGCATCACCGAGCGCTGATCGCTCCCCCGTCGCACCCGACATCGAACCCGCCTGCCGCACTTGGCAGGCGAGTTTCGTCATTCCGGAAGCCGTTCCGGCACAGCCGTTAACACTGCAAGGTCTTTTTAAGGAGATCATCAGCGCCGCCCGGCAAAGTAGTTCTCACGAGATCGAGACGATCTCGACGGGGGGAACCGGCAGGGCGCGGGGAGGCGCTCAGCCACATGGGGAACCGGTGAAGCGCGGGGAGGCGCCGAGCCATACGGGGAACCGGCTGGACGCGGGGAGGCGTTCGGCCACACGGGGGAACCGGCGACGCGTTGGGAGGCGCGGAGCCATTCGGGGGGACGGTGACGCGTTGGGAGGCGCGGAACCACCCTGGGGGATGGTGAGGCGCGGGGAGGCGCCGAGCCGGGGGATCAGGGGCGAGTGGCGCCACCCGGAGCTGTCGGGGGGTGGGTGGCGCCACGCGCGGGGGAAAACCCGATGCGCGGAATGCCCGATTCATGGGATGGTCGGACTATGGCACTCACGAATGGCATCACCCTGCGTTCGGCCACCGAGAGCGACTTCCCCGCCATCCTGGAGCTGGCCGAAGTCTGCTTCGGCATGCGCTACGACCAGGTGGAGAAGGACAATATCCCGGGCCTGTTCCCGATCGAGCGCGCGATCGTCGCCGTCGACGGCGACCGTATCGTCGGCCACACCGTCGACCGCACCATGACGGTCACCGTTCCCGGTGAGAACACGATTCGAGCCTGCGGCGTCTCCGCCGTGACGGTCGCGCCCACCCATCGCCGCCGCGGCATCCTGCGCGCGCTGTACACCGAACAGCACGCCCGCACCGAGGCCGAGGGCATTCCGCTCACCATGTTCACCGCGAGCGAGGGCACCATCTACGGCCGCTTCGGGTATGGTCCCGCAACGGTGGCGAGCGAGATCACCATCGATCGCCGCAAGGCCGAATTCCGGCCCGGCACACCGGATCCCGGTGGCGTGCGAACGGCCACCCTGGCGGATTCGCAGGATCACATTCGCGAGGTGTACGACCGCTGGCGGCGGCTGGTGCCCGCCGGGCAGGATCGGCCCGACGCGAACTGGAACATCTGGTTCGGCGATCCGGACCGCTACCGCGACGGCGCGTCCACGCTGTTCGTGCTCACCCATCCGGACGGCTACGTGCTGTATCGGCGGCAGTGGCGCGATCATGAGTCGGTCGCGCTCGTATCCGAGTTCAAGGCCGTCACCCCCGAGGCCCATATCGCGCTGTGGCGGGTGCTGTTGAGCCTGGATCTGCTGGACAAGATCGAGGCCGACCTCGTCGACGACGATCCACTCCCCTTCCTGGTGACCGATCCGCGTTTGGTGCGCACCAAGAGCCGCTACGACGGGCTCTGGGCGCGCGTCATGGACGTCCCCGCGGCGCTCACGGCCCGCACCTACCGCGAGGACCTGGATACCGTACTGGCGGTGGATGATCCGTTCCGCGAGGCGGGCGGCACCTTCGCGCTGCGGGTGCGGGACGGGGTGGCCGAATGTGAGCGCACCGACCGCGCGGCGGAGATCGAACTCGGCATCGATGTGCTGAGCAGCCTGTACTTCGGCGCGCACCGGGCGCGAGTGTTCGCCGCCGCCAACCGAATTCAAGTGAAGGACGCGGCACTGCTACGCTCCTTCGATACGGCTTTCACGGGCGATCGAGATCCGGAGTTGGGCTGGTTCTTCTGAGTTCGTGAAGTGAAAAGGGTTGGGCGGCACCCATTGTGCCGCCCAACCCTTTTCCCGTAGCTGCCGCGCTACTTGCCGATCTTGGCGCGGAACGGTCCGCCGATGCTGTTGAACAGCAGGTCCCCGTTCGGGAACGCCTCGACGATCGCGTACGCCCCGTTGCCGAGGTTGGTCTGCCCGAAGATGGTGCGGTGCACCGTTTCCCCGGTCTTCCAATCCAGGCCGGTGACCTCCCAGCCGTCGGCCTTGGAGTAGCCGTTCACGAAGACGATGCCCGAGCCGGTGGATACCGCGGGCACCATCGAAGTGGACACCACATCACCGCGCGTCCACGCCGAATTCCACCGGTGCGCCTTGGGATCCCATTCGAAGCGCTGCATACCGTGCGGCGGTTCGGCGACCGGGCCGTTGGCGAGCACATCCACCAGGCGGTCCGGGGAGCCACCCGCGCCGATGTTCTGCACCACGAACGCGCCGTACCCGTTCACCACCACCGACTGTTCGGACTGGATGAACTCCGGCGGATTGTCGAGTCCGGCGGTCACCTGGATCTGATCGGCGATGCGGTTCGATTTGGTGTCCGGCTTCTGCTGGAAGCCGTCCGGAATCTTATTGCGCCAGAACGCGACCAGCTTCATATGGTCGGAGCCGTCGGTGATCACCACCAGCTCGTCGGTGTCCTTGCCGTAGCCCATCAGGGTCGGCGTGGAGCCGGTGCCGATGCCGAATTTCACCGCCGGGGGCTGGCGGCCGAAGTCGTACGGTGAGGCCCAGCCGCCGTCCGCCTCATCGGTGGAGAGTTTGCCGTCCTTCCAGACCGCCTTGCGCATGACCTTGTCGGAGGCGAAGTAGATGCCGCCGTCCGGATCCACGGCCATGGAGTTGGAGACGGTTTCGTCATCGCCGATGCGGATCTGCTGCGGTTCACCGGTGAGATCGCGGTTGAGCACGTACAGCGCGCGCGAGGCCAGCACCACCAGGTGCCCGTCGTAGGTCATATCCGCGCCGACGATGGTCTCGGGAATGCCGAGCGTGGTCATCGAGGTCGACAGCAGCGGTTTGAAATCCTTCTGCGCGACGATCTCGATACCGTCGGCGGGCTTGTCCTTGTTCTTCAGGCCGAAGACGAACAGCTCCGCGTTCTGGTTCAGGAAATAGAAGTGGTTGTCCTTGTCCACCATGGCGTAGACGCCGTTGGCGATGCGCTGCCAGTTCGCGCCGCCCCAGTCCTGGGCGATGGCGGCCTCGATCTGACCGGTATCGGTGAACTGCTGGTTCAGCACCTGATCCAGCTGCTGCGGCGAAATCGGTTGTACGCCGGGGGCATCCATGGCCGCGACTTCCTTGAAGCCGCCGTTGGAGACGTCCACGTAGCGCGGGCCGGAGGTGGAGGAGATCCACATGTAGTCCGGTGACGGCGAGGCCAGGGTCATGATGCTGACCGGGCCGGTGGGCACGCGCTGCATCTGGGCGGGGTCGATATGGAAGGTGCCGCGCGGCACCTCGTCCGGGAAGCTGTCGGACTGCGCGGGGTCCAGGTGCGTGACCGCGAATTTATCGGCGGCCAGGTAGGGGTTGCGGGCCGGGCCCGAACCGGCGGCGCTCGCGGCGGCCGAGGTCGAGGTGGCACTGGAGCTGGAACCGGAGTCGGAGGAATCGTCGCTGCCGCAGCCGGTGAGCGCGCTCGCGGCCGCGAATGTCAGCACGACCGCGCCCGCACCGAACCTGAGTCTGTTGCTCAAAATTTGCCCCTGTCCATTATTTGACGGGAGAAACGGGTTAGATCTGCACATATTTAACTTGCCAGAGATTAGCAATCACGTCGGGGGCGGCAACGCCTTTTCGAGGTCAAACCACGGATTCAGCCAACCCTGGGCAGTGTTCACACCTGGAAGTCAGGGTTTTCCCGGTGTCGGCGACCGCGCGGCGCTGGCATGCTGGAAGACGTGAAACCGATCCAGTTGCTCTTGAACATCCTGTGGTTCGTCCTGGTGGGATTCTGGATGGCGCTGGGCTATGTGGTCGCCGGGCTCATCTGCTGCGTCCTGATCATCACCATCCCGTGGGGTATCGCGTCCTTCCGCATCGCCTCGTTCGTACTGTGGCCGTTCGGGCGCGAAGCCGTCGAGAAGCCGGGCGCGGGCGTGGCGTCGATGCTGGGCAACATCATCTGGATCATCGTGGCCGGCTGGTGGCTGGCGCTCGGGCATCTGTTCACCAGCATCGCCCTGGCCATCACCATCATCGGTATTCCGTTCGCCTGGGCGAACCTGAAATTGATCCCGGTGTCGCTGTTCCCGCTCGGCCGCGAAATCGTTCCCAGCGACCGGGCATTCGGGGCATAAGCCCCGCGCTCACGCGGCACAGTGGTGGTATGCACGACAATCCGCTGTGGGCGACCGGCCCCGAGATACCGCGCCTCACACCCGCCGAGGCCGCCGAGCAGGGGCTGACCTTCACCGATCTGCTGCTGCTCCGCGCAGCTGACGACCATCCGGGGCTCCGGTTCGAGGAATCGACCTGGAGCTGGGGCGAGGTGGTACGCGAATGCGCCGCTCGCGCAGCGGTTCTCCGGGAATTTCGCCGACCCGGACGGCCGTTCCACATCGGGGTGCTGCTGGAGAATGTGCCCGAGTACATCTTCCTGCTCGGGGCCGCGGCCTTCGCCGGGGCGACGCTCATCGGCATCAATCCGACCCGGCGCGGTGCGGAACTGGCGGGCGATATTCGCGGCGTGGATTGCGATCTGATCATCACCGACGGGGAACAGCGCGCGGTGCTCGCCGGGCTGGACACCGGCGTGGACGCCGATCGCGTGCTGGATATCGATGAATCCCGTTGGCGGGAGCGGGTTTCCGCCGAGTTCGCGACGGCCGCGCGCGACCCGTTCACCACGGATGCGCATGCGGGCCAGGCCGTACGCGGCGGCGCGGTGGACGCATGGGTCGCGCCCGAGGCCCGGGATCGGTCGACGCGGTTGCTGCTGACCTTCACCTCCGGTTCCACCGGTGCGCCCAAGGCGGTGATCTGCACGACCGGGCGGCTGGCGGCGCTGGGGGCGATGAATCACTGTTCGCTGACCCGCGCCGATGTCACCTACAACGCCATGCCGCTGTTCCACGGGAACGCCATCATGGCCTGTTGGGCGCCTTCGGTTTTCACGGGTGCGACCTTCACCATGCGCCGCCGTTTCTCGGTCAGCGGGTTCCTGCCCGATATCCGGCGGTTCGGGGTGACCTATTTCAACTATGTCGGGCGGTCGCTGGCCTATCTGCTGTCCGCTCCGGAGTCGCCGCTGGAGCGGGATACCAAGTTGCGCACTGCTTTCGGGACCGAAGCCGCGCCGCGCGACCGGGCCGAATTCGCGCGCCGGTTCGGGGTGACGCCGGTGGAGAGTTACGGATCCAGCGAGGGCGGGGTGGTCATTCGGCTCACCGACGATTCACCGTCGGGAGCGCTCGGCCGCGCACCCGAGTTCATGCCGGTGGAGATTCACGACGAGCAGGGAAAACAGTGCCCGCGTGCACTTTTCGCCGCCGATGGCACGCTGCTCAACGCATCCGAGGCGATCGGCGAGATCGTGAATATCGCCGGTGCGGCCATGTTCGAGGGCTACTACCGCAATCCCGAAGCCAGTGCCGAACGCGTGGACGGCGCGACCTTCCGCACCGGGGATCTCGGATATCAGGACGAGGCGGGATTCTTCTACTTCGCGGGACGGTCGGGTGATCGCCTGCGCGTGGACAGCGAGAACTTCGCCACCGCACCGGTGGAACGCATTCTCGCCCGGTTTCCCGGCGTGAAATTGGCGGCGGTCTACCCGATTCCGGATCCGCGCACCGGCGATCAGGTGATGGCGACCCTCGAATTGGATGCGGGTGTGCGATTCGATCCGGAACTATTCGGTGAATTCCTCGCCGCGCAACCCGATCTCGGCACCAAATGGGCGCCACGCTTCGTGCGCGTCACCGAATCCATTCCGGTCACCGCGACCCGCAAGATCGACAAACCGGCACTGCGCCGCGATTCCTGGCTCACGAAAGATCCCGTGTACCTGGGTGATACGAAATCCCTGCGCTACCAACCGCTGACCGAGAGCCTGCGGGACGAGTTGTCCCGCGAATACGAGCACTACGGCCGAACCCCGGTCTAGCCGGTCGCGGCACCCGGATTTCCAGCACTGGGAAGTGGAGCCGCGCGAGATATCTTTACTCGGATTCGTCCACGATCTGTTTCATGATCCCGACGGCCTGCTCCAGCACGGCCAGCTGGTCGGGGCTGAGATTGGAGAGCTGATCGGTCATCCAGGCCTCGCGGGCGTGGGTCTCATCGGCGATGAGGGCGCGCCCGCTCTCGGACAGCGACACGATGATCTGCCGACCGTCGGTGGGATGCGGATCGCGTTGCACCAGCGACATTTCCGACAGGGACGCGATGACCCGCGTCATGGACGGCGGCTGTACCCGCTCCTTGGCGGCCAGCGCGCCCGGCGTCATGGCGCCGTCCCGGTTCAGGGTGGCGAGCGCGGAGAGCTGAGTCAGCGAAATCTGGGCATCGGCACGCCGCCCGCGCAGATGTCGCGTCAAGCGCACCACCGCCAGCGACAGTTCACCGGCGAGCGCTCGAATATCGGAAGGCGTTGTCACAGAGCGAAACGATACGTGACCGTTCACGCACACGACGCCTGTTCCGGCGCACACCCCCGCCACCGGGCGGCGAACCCGACCGGTACGCGCCCCCACCCCCTAGTACCCCCACACCATCCCCGCCCAAACCAGACATTTCCCCAATGTCGAAAATCCGCATCCCTCCGGTATCTCCCATGGCTCGAGCAGCGCCGCATTGCGGCCCGCGACCACCGGAACTCCACATGGGCGGCCCCGCCGATCCCCCGCCGACCGCTCCACCTTCTACCCTGGATCTCGTGACCCAGCCCGTACCGGAAATCCCGCAGCGCTTCACCGACCCGCGACCGGTCCTGGCCGTCGGCAGCCTCGGCTTCCTGATCGCCACGATCGTGGTCTGGCTCAATGACGACTGGGCGACCGCCCGCCCGATCTGCCTGATGGGCCTGGGCGTGGGCCTGCTCGGCTACACCATCTTCGCCATCCAGCGCCGCGGCGCGCGGCGCGGCGACAAGGGCGCACAGCTCGGCCTGGACTAACCACTCCCGCACAAACTCATGGCGGCAGCCATACCCCCGTCGTGCACACGGCAGGCGGGGACGAGAAGCGCAGGCGGTCAGCGGATGTCGAACTCGGTGGTTGTACCGGTGAAGGGGTGCAGGGTGCCGTCGGCGGCGAGTTGGTCGGCGTAGTGCTGGAGGCGGTAGCGGCCCGGTGGGGTGCCGGCGGGGATGTCCCAGGTGAAGCGGGCTATGGAGACGTCCGCGCCGCGTTTGGACCAGAAGTATTTGACCGGCCATTCGCCTTCGTTGGCGATGCGGGTCCAGCCGGAGTCGGTGGCGCGCTGGATTTCCAGGAAGGTGCCGTTGCGGCGGGGGTTGTGTTTCGGATGGGCCGAGACGAATTCGGCCGCAGCCTGGTCACCGGGGGCGTAGGCGGGGGCCGGTTGGGTCAGGACGTCGCCGAAGTTCGTGCCGGGCAGGGTGGCGTCAGGGCCGGGGGCGGCGACGAAATTGGGCTGGAGGTTGGACACGTCGCGCGGGGCGGGGCCGCGCGGGACCGCCTGCCGCGCCGCGAAAGCTGTTGCGAGACGGTGGAATTCCTGCTGATAGGCCGGGAGAGTGTAGCGGCCGTACAGGGTTGAGCCGCCCTCGTACTGCTGTGCGTCGTATTCCTCGGGGGTGGCGACGTATTCGTGATAGCAGTTGGCATAGCCCTGCATGAGGACCTGATCCAGCGATACGCCGAGGGCTTCCGCGACCACGCGGCGAATGCGCAGGCCCGAGGTGATGGTGAATTCCGCTCCGCCGCAGGCGAGATAGAGGTCGCCGATGCGCACCAGCTGGATCGGCACCACGCTCGGCACCCACGGCACCGGCGGCATGATGCCGAGCGGCGCGACGATGGCCTTGGGGGCCTGGGCGTCGGCGAGCCAATCGGGTACCGGCTGGTTGACGCCACCGAGCGCGTCCACGAACGGGTTTCGCACACCCTCGGGAATCGGCACGCCGGGCAGGCCCGGACCGTCCTCGACACTGCCCGCGATGAGTGAGACACCCGCGCAGGCGGGTGCGGTGTGCCGGGGCTGACCGTTCGGGGTCCAGCGGCCGTCGACCTCGATATCCGCGATATCGATGTAGCAGAGCAGGCTGGCGACCGGACCGCTGAGCGGGCTCGCGGCCGCGAGAGCTGTTTTCCCGGCGCGGTATTGGCGGTCGCCGATGATGCGGGTGTTGTCGAATTCGTTCTGCGTCGGACCATCGGTCGGGTGCAGATTCAGGTTGGGCGACATATCGCCGGAGTTGGTCTGTGGGAAGGCGGCGACGAAATCGCAGCCGTCCAGGTAGCGGACGCCGTGTTCCTCGTGTTCGAACGAGTAGGAGGCGTACCCCTTGTTGTCGGCGCTGATGAGCCGGTTGGTATTGCTCATCGAGGTGTTGTGGGTGGCGAACCAGGTGATGACACCGACCTCGCGCCCGCCTTTGCGCAGCGACAGCACGGTGACCGCCGGATCGATGGCGTCGGGGAAAACCTGTTTGTCCGCGTCGGGATTTCGATCCCAGGCGATCTTGGATCGATTCACGCTGGCGTCGTGCAGTTCTCCGCGCCCGAGTGCGAGGCTGCCCGGGGAAAGGTCGGCGTCCGCGGCGGCAATGGCCTCGACTATGCCGTTCACTTCGGCGTCGTACACCTGCTGCTGGAATCCGAGAATGGACAGGTTGTACGCGTAGTCATTGCTGGATCCGCCACAGGTGGCGTGGGAATGCGTGGAGGTGAGCAGGACGTTCTGCTCGGTGTAGCGATCACCGAATCGTGTTGCGAGCGCGGCCATCACGCCGCGGTGCACGGATTGGAAGATCATGCCGTTGTCGGCGACGACGTAGACCACGCGCTGGTCCGCGCTGCCGAAGATGAAGGCGCGGGCGCGGGGGCGCAGGTGGATGCCCGCGGTGTCCTGTCCGAATTGCGAGTAGCCCATCATCCCGCATTCGGCGGCGGGACCGGTGATGTCGGAAATGCCCACTCCGACGAGGTATTCACCGGAATCCGCGTTTGCGCGCGAGTCGGGTAGCGCGAATGTTGCCGTCACTCCGAGCGCTGCGGCGCCGATCGCGGCTCCGGCCAGCACCGTTCGGCGGGAGACGGTCGTGACCTCGCCCGCATCGGCCGTTTCCTTGTCCGACAGCGCCATTCGCGTCTCCTTCCGTTCTGGAAGGCAGCGAACCACACAACTGGACGTTCGTCCAGGCCAGATTTTCCGACCCTGCGAATTGACTGTGCGCTTCCCGGACGCTTAACTCCCTGGAGTGTCCTCCCGATTGAGCGTCGAAGAACGACGGGCCCACCTTATCGAGGCGGCCATCGGCCTTGCCGAAAAAAAGGGCGTGGCAGGAGTTACCACGCGCGATGTTGCACAGGCAGCCGGTGTTTCGCTCGGTGTGGTGCATTACTGTTTCGAAAACAAAGATCAGCTGATGACCGAGCTGGTCAAGGCGCTTTCGATGGAATTGCGCGATTCCGTCGATGCCAACGAAACGGTATGGCAAGACGTCGGAACTGGAAAAGAAGCGCTTCAAAAATTGGTGCGCGCTGCCTTGGAACTCATGTGGCTCAACGTCGAAGCCACACCCGAACGTCAACTACTCACCTACGAAACCACCACCTACGCACTTCGCGAAGGCGAACAAACTCCGGCGAAACTGGCAATCGCCCGCGAGCAGTACACATTCAACGACTCCACGCTCGCCGACATCGTCGAACACGCCCGCGAGGCCACCGGCACCCAGTGGACCGTTCCGGTCACCACCCTGAGCCGCTTCACCCTCGCCGCCATCGACGGCATCGTGCTGCGCTGGCTGGTCGACAACGACAGCGCGGCCGTGCGCGAACAGCTGGACCTGCTAGCCAAGATGGTCTGCTCGTACACCGCCTGACCACCCCGTCCACCACTCCGGCGCGCGTATTCACGCGCGCCGGAGTCTTTTTCATGCGGATGATTAGCTAAACGGTTGCGCCCGTACGTGAACGGTATCGCCGTCCTGCCACCACGGCACCGAGACGGTGGTCTCCACCGCACCGGTCAGACGCACCCGGAGCTCATCGTGAACGACGAGATCGCCTGCGGTGGAGGCGGAACCGAATTGCAGGCGCAACAGCACGCCGAGCGGATCGGTATTCCAGGTGGTGCGACGGCCCTCGCCGAGGACTTCGGCGGTCACCACCTCCGAGGCCAGCGGGATGTCCAGCAGTGCGGAAAGGGATGGGGCCGAAGCGATATCGCCGACGATGAGGCGATCCGCGGGCAGCGCCGGGCCGAACCAGGACTTGTCCAGGATCAAGGCGTCCGCGGGATCGATGACCGCGCCGGAGAGGGCGCGCACATGATCCGGGAAATCCAGGTCCTCGACATCGAGCAGGCCCTCGGCCATCGCCACCCCCAGGCGGCGATGCGTTTGTGAAATCGCCTCGGGGGTGGGCGATCTCGTCGGGTCGGCGAGGGCGTCCAGGAGTTCCTCCGCCAATTGCGCGGTCATGATCTCCGGGGCGGCGAGCACCCCGCGCAATACCAGCAAATCCTGCTCGGAGAAGCCGAGAAGTTGCGGGAGCAGGCCCGCGAGGCTCTCGTCCTCGGGGTGGCGCATGAGGCCCAGCGGGATATCGTCGATATGCGCGTTCTTGCGCAACCACCAGGCGGTGTAACCGTCGCGATCCGACAGCAGCGGGCGAGTGCTCTCGTCGGAGAGCAACAGGCGCAGGGCTTCCGGCCATTTCGCGTCGTCGACCAGATCGAGGTCGCGGACCGCGCGCAGCTCCGGCGGATCCTCCTGCAGGCCCTCCCACCAGGCGTCCTCGTCATCGAGGTGATGATCCGGGCCGGTCGGGTCCTCCTCGACGGCGAGGGTGAAGCTCCAGCCGACACCGATGGCGCGCAAGGCGTCGCGGCCGTACTTCTCCAGCGTCTCCTCGGCGATGATCTCGAACGGCGAATCCGCCACCAGCACACCGTCCAGCGGGGCCTCGGGCAGCAGCAGTTCGTCGGCGGGCAGCAATTCGCCTGAGTCGTCCGGCAATTCGAGCAGGCCGAGCCAGGTCGGCAGGGTGCCCGGCCTGGCGGTGCCCGCCAGGCTCAACACCGCCTCCACGGTATCGGGATCGCTCGGATCGTCCTCCAGGATCGCCTGCAGCGCGGGATCATTCAGCAAATCCTCGGGCGTCGCGGCGCGCGCGCCCAAGCGGCCCAGCAACTCGTGCGCGGCCTCCGGATGCACCAGGCGCGCCCAGTGCACGGGAATGGCGTTCTCCAGCTGGAGATCCAGCACCACGGTGCGCGGCCCGGTCACCAGCCGCCCGTCCGCGAGCGGCACCGACAGCGCCCCCAATTCCTCCACCGACAGCGGATCCAGCACGAACGGTTCCAGGGCGTCGTACAGCGAATACCACCACTGCGCGGGACGTTCCAGACTGCTCGACAATTCCGCGATCCGCGCCAACCCGATCCGATGCACATCCAGCGCGGCCAGCGCATCCGACCCCGCACGCCCGGAAAGCTCCGGAATCACCAGCGGCCCAACAATTTCCGCCAGCAATCGAGCCAATTCCGGCGTCGCACCCGGGAATACGCTCGCCCGCCGCGGCCGCTCACCGAGCTCCTCGGCCACCGACGCGGAAGCGGCCCGGGGCAGCGAACCGACCTCCGGCCATGCGGCGGCCTCGGGCATCGCCTCTCCTTCGGGCGCGCCTGCCCGCAGCGAGAGATCCTGGCGCAGTACGCCATTCGTACCGGAATCGCCGAACGTCAACTCCAGCTGATGTGCGGCATCCTCATCGGGGCTACCGACTCCGGCCGGGACGTCATAGCCGCTGCCCGCGCGTGCCTCGAGGGCCGCGTCGAATTCGAGCAGGGGGTCCGCGCCGAGTTCGGGATTGCCGCCGAGCGCGTGATCGCTGCCGATGAGGCGGGGGTCGCCGAGTGCTTCGCCGCCCGAACCGAAGACGGGGCCGCGCAGGACCGGGAGCCAGGGGTGTTCGCGCAGTTCGGCGATGAGGGCCTCGCGCAGGACGGTATCGGGCTCACTGCGCGCGAAGCCGGGGGCGGGCACCAGCACTAGACGGTCGGCGGGCGGCAGTGCCAGGGCGAAATCGGCGTAGCCCGTGGCCAATTCGGCGATCCGGGCACCCGGGAGCAGGCGGCGGCGATCGGGCTGCATGGGGATATCGGCGATCAGCAGCGCGGGGAGCGAGAGTTCCTCATCCGAGCGGGTCGGGGCGCGCAGCACATCCGGGCGCACCGCCACCGGACGGCCTTCGCGCAGCGGCAGCAGCCAGCGCGCGTGCGGGGCGCGGTACTGCCACCAGCGCCGGTCCTCCCACTCCCCGGTGACCCGGACTTCCTGTAGTCCGTTATCGAGATCGGTGACAGCACAGCGGATTTCGTCATCCGCGATCGAAACACTCTGGAGCGCGGGCAATTCCAGCAGCAGATCCACCGCTTCCGCTCGCATCCCCGCGAGCAGCGCGTCGGCATCCACCTCCGGCCGCAGTTCGAGCACGATCTCACTGTCGAACCCGGCGGCGGGCTTCGCATCGCTCGGCCACGCCAGCCGCAGCGCGGGCGGTACGAATTCGCCCTCCACCTCGGGAATCTTGACGCCTTCGGCCGCCAGCAGCGCCGCCGTCTCGGCCCGCGAGAAGCGCACCGACCCACCCGTGGACCGGAACTCGACCTCCTCCGCCACACTGAGCACCGCGGTGAACCCGACACCGAACTGCCCCACCGCCGCCTCGCTCGCGGCCGGTCCGGCGGTCTTCGCCGACGCACGCAACGCCGTCAGCGCGTGCACCCCCGAAATATCCAACGCCACACCCGTATTGGCGACATGCAGCACGCGCCCGTCCAGCCACACCGCCAGCCGCCCGACGACCCCCGCCTTGGCCGCGGCGTCGGCGGCGTTCTGCGCCAGTTCGGTCAGCACCCGATCCCGATACCCGGCCCGCACCAAATCGGCCTCGGTGGCCGCATCCTCCCGCAACCGCGTGGGCGACCCCCGCCACGCCGCGATCACCCCGGCCCGCAACCCCGCGGTATCGAACGGATCCCCCACAGCCCTACCGCCGTCCAACCCACGCACCCCTTCCGCTCATGAACGCCAGCAGCGCCCACCCGCCCGGCCGACCCGGACGCGACAGCACACCTTAAGCGCCTTTCCCCCCACCCACTCACCCATAGCCCCCACCCACCCCGCGAACCAGCACCCGGACCCCCACCCGAGCCGCCCGCGCGGCCTCTCCAACCAGTCGCGCATCTGAAAAGAGACCACCGGCAACTGGTGGTCACACATCCCGCCCGGGTTGAACGCGGAAATGGCGGTGCGCCGCTGGTCCAGCTCCGCGATCACACGCGACAGTGAACATCGCCCATCGCGAATGACGTTGGCCTGCCGACCCAGTCACCCGAAGGCTCAGACGCTCCCTGGACGATGGTGCGACCTTCACGGTCACGCCACGGTGGCTTCACTACTCGGCCGTGATGGGGCACACCGACCACCGGGCGCGGGTGGCCACGAACCGCTTGGAACTGGCGCACGGGCTCCAGGTGATCACGCGCACCGTCTAGCGCCAGGACAGCAGCCTGTGCAGCTTCGCGTCCACTAGATCGCGGGCGGTCGTTCCCACCAGATGACGATCCGCACGGCGGGATCGGCCCGCCGGGCTGCGACCGGATTTCCTAACCGGCGCAGCGCCAGAGCGAGCTCCGGGAGTTGGTGCGACTCCGCGGCTCCCGGGAGTCAGTGCGACTCCGCGGCTCCCGGGAGTTGGTGCGACTCGGCGGCTCTCGGGGGTCAGTGCGACTCCGAGGCTCCTGGGTCGCCGATCTGCGGTGCGGCGGTTTCGGCTTCGACGCGGACCGCGCTCACGCCCCAGGCGTCGTCGACCACCATGTCGGGGTCTGCGAGGTCGAACAGCGTGGGAATTCCGTTGTCGGCGGGGACCTGGGGGATCTCGGATTCGAGCGGTGTCACGGCTGCCACCTCCGCCACGGCGGTGATGGCCTCGGCGGTGGCGCTTTCGGCGATGGCCTCAGCTGCGACGGGGGTGTTTACGGTCGCCGGAACCGACGCCTGTTCGTTCGCAACCACATCGGGTGCGGCCGCGGAGGATGGCTGCTCCGGCGAATTCGGTTCGGGCGCAGGAGTATTCGCTGCCACCTCGGCCGACTCGCTCACCGGCGACGGGTCGACGAGGTCGGAAGCGGCGGATGCCGAGTCCGGCGAAGCGGTTTCGGCGAGCGTTGCTTCCACGGGGGTGGATTCGGCGCTGGTCTCGTCGGCGGCGCTGGTCTCGGTGGCTGGCTCGCCTGCCGGGGTGGAATCGCCTTCGGCCGCAAGCGGTTCCGGCTTGCGGAGTTCTTCGGGGGGGATGATTTCGACGGCGGCGTCGTCGAAGGCTTCGTAGGCCGGGGAGCCTGCGCCGGTGGGGAGTTCGGTGTCGGAGTGGGCGCCGCAGCCGTATTCGAGGCTGACGACGCGGCCGTCGGCGCCCATGGCGTTGGCGCAGACGCCGAAGGCGGCGCGCAGGCCGCCCGCCAGGGGGACGAAGAAGCCGCAAGTGCCGCAGGTGGCGGGGGCGGCGCGGGCCATGTCTGTATCGGGGCCGAATTCGGAGAACCAGCGGTCGGCCGCTTCCTCGCGACCTTCGCGGCTCAGCACGCGGGGGCGGCCGAGACCGAGTTCGAGGGCTACCTCGTCGACGACCGGATCGCCGGAGGCGATGTAACCGGGGACGAGGCGGGGGTCGTGCAGGGGCGGGGCCAGCAGATCGCCGGGGGCGAGGTCGCCGGGGCGGATGCGCTGATCCCAGGGCAGGAAGTCGGGGGCGACGAGCGCGTCCGGGCCGGGTAGCAGCGCCGATTCGCTCACCGTGACCCGGGTCGCCTCGGGCGGGGCGGCCACCACGACCGCCCACTGCCAGCCGCGATAGCCGGGCAGCGTGGCCTCGAAATGATGTGTCGCGGCCGAATCATCCTCGGCCGTAACACCTATATGCCTGCCGACGCCGAGTGGCTCCAACTCCAGGAGCGCACGGCGAGCCAGGTCGACCGCCTCCGCCAGGATCGGCCGAACACCGGACTCCGAAACTCCAACCGCGCTCACGCCCTACATTTTGCCGTATGGAGCGCAAACGTCGTGCACCGGTAGCGGCCGCGAAGATCATGCTGTGCTCGGCCATGTGCCTGGCCGCCGCAATCACCGGTTGTGACAGAGCCGACGACACGCCGCGCCTGCGTGTCGAAGTCATCGCGACTCGCCCGCACGACACGCGGGCGTTCACCGAAGGACTGGAAGTGGACGGCGACACGCTCTACGAGAGCACCGGACTTTCCGGACAGTCGTACATCCGCGCCACCACCCTCGACGGCGGTACCGAGCTCGCGCGCGCCGACCTGCCCGCACCCCTGTTCGGCGAGGGCGTGACCGTGGCCGGAAACCTGCTCTGGCAGCTCACCTATCGCGACGGCATCGCCTTCGCCCGCGATCCGAAATCCCTGACCGAACTGCGCCGCACCACCTTCGACGGTGAGGGCTGGGGTCTGTGCACCCGCGCCGGCCGCGTCCTCATGTCCAACGGCTCGGCCACCCTCACCTTCCGCGATCCGGAAACCTTCACTCCCACCGGCACAATCGCCCTCACCAGCCATAAAGACGCCAAACTCAACGAACTCGACTGCGCCCCGGACGGTTCGGTGTACGCCAATGTCTGGCCGACCGACACGATCCTGCACATAGACCCCGAAACCGGCACCGTCCTGCACGCGATCGACGCCTCGGACCTGCTCCCCCGCTCCGCCCGCACCCCCGCCACCGATGTCCTCAACGGCATCACCCATCTCCCCGGCACCGATCATTTCCTCCTCACCGGCAAGAACTGGCCCACCACCTATGAGGTCCGCTTCCTCCCCGACTGACCGGAATCACCCGCTCCGATCGCGGCCGCCCACCGGCACCGAGGCCGGGCTCGCCCGCCCAGGTCGCCGCGATCCGCGCGGGCGAGGGCACCACGCCCACTCCCGCCGGTGAGAATCAACACCCGCCCCGAAGCGCGAATGTCCCGGCCGACTAGGCACGGCATCGCGAATTCACGACCGTCAAGCGGGCTTTGTGTCCCCGCACACCCGCCGTAGTCGCACCCCTGTCGTCCGGCACTGCAAGAATTGGGTGCGTGACGACTCCCCGCGAACCTGACGCCGACCCCGGCCGGTGGGGCGACGAGGAGTCTCCGCTCATCGAACGGCACCCCGGCTTCGACCGCTATCCCCCGGCCAATACCCCGTCCCGGCGATCGCGCGGCGACGAGGAAGTGCCGGAGTTCCTGACGCATCGCGCCGCCGCACAACCCGGACATCCTTCGGGATCGGGTGTGCAGGCCGCCGAAGAGCAAGAGCGGCGGCGGGTTTCGCGATGGTCCCGGCGACGGTCCGGAACGCCCGCGCCGGAAGCCACGACCACCAGGTATTTCGGCGCGCGCGGCGACTATCCCGCGGATGCCCGGCAGGTACCGGATTCCGCTGGGGCGCAACGCCCGCTGACCCCTTCCGAAGCGGAGACCAAGCGCCTGCGCGGGGCTCAGCCCGCGGATCCACGCGGCGCGGTCCCGGAAGCCCGGGCCGTGAGCTCCCCGAATGCCCGGGGCGGCCCGCGGCCGGAGTTACCCGCCGGTGCCCCCGCACAGCCCGGACATGATTCCGACCGCTCGGATCGGGTAGACCCGCATCGAACGCGGCCGGAGGCGACTCGGCCACTGCCGCAGGCGGAGGAGGGTGTGACGGAGCAGGTCGGGGATGCCGGATTGCACAAGCCGCCGCGCAAGTTGACGGTGACGCGGGTGGCGGCGCGGCGGAGCATCGAATTGACCGAGCGCGGATTCGCTACTTTTCAGCGAGCGGCGAAGGCCGATGGAGCCGAGGAGTCGGGTCTCACCGCGCTGGTCTACGCGACGATGGCGAATTTCGCGACCGATGCCGCGGTTGCCGTGGCGTTGGCGAACACATTGTTCTTCGCCAGTGCGACAGCCGAATCCAAGACCAAGGTCGCGCTGTACCTGCTGATCACGATTGCCCCGTTCGCGGTGATCGCACCGCTGATCGGGCCCATGCTGGACCGGTTGCAGCGGGGTCGCAGACTCGCGCTGGCGGGATCGTTCGCCGTGCGTGTGCTGGTGGCGGTGCTGCTGATCTTCAATGTGGATAACTGGGCGCTGTATCCGCTCGCGTTGTGCATGATGATTCTCAGTAAATCGTTCTCGGTGTTGAAATCCGCGGTGACGCCGCGCGTATTGCCGCCGGGAATCGACCTGGTGCGCACCAATTCCCGGCTCACGGTATTCGGCCTGGTGGGCGGCACGCTGGGCGCGGGCGGTGTGGCGGGACTGATCGCCTCGGTGGCGCATTCGGCGGGCGCACTGCTGTTCGCGGCCGTATTGGCCGGTGCGGGTTGCTATCTCAGTTTGAAGATCCCGTCCTGGGTGGAGGTCACCGAGGGTGAGGTGCCCGCGACGCTGACCTATCACGGCGATGATTCGCACACCGAGGTCCTCGATGCCCAACGGGCGGAGCAGATTCAGCCGAGCAAGCGCCGCCAGCCGCTGGGCCGCGCCGTGGTCACGGGGTTGTGGGGCAACGGCACGGTCCGCATCCTGACCGGATTCCTCACCTTCTACGTGGCGTTCGTCGCCAAGGCCACCGAACATCGCCCGGTGCAGCAGGCCGCCATGCTCGGCGTGGTCGGCGTCTGCGCCGCGGTCGGCAATTTCGCGGGCAATGCCACGGGTGCGCGCATGAAATTGGGCCGCCCGACCCTGATCGTGCTGCTGTGCACGCTGTCCTGTGTCGGTGTCGCGGTGGCGGCGGCCGTACTGGGCAATCTGCTGGGCGCGGCCGCGGCCACGCTGGTCGCGGCGGGCGCGAGCGCCTTGGCCAAGGTCTCGCTGGACGCGTCCATTCAGGACGATCTCCCCGCCGAATCGATCGCCTCGGGTTTCGGCAGGTCGGAAACGGTATTGCAGCTGTCCTGGGTGATCGGCGGCTCGATGGGCGTACTGCTGCCCACCGAGTGGTGGAAAGGTTTCGCTGCGGTCACGGGGGTGATGGCGCTGGGATTGGTGCAAACGGTGGTCAGCTACCGTGGTCATTCGCTGCTGCCCGGTTTGGGCGGTAACCGCCCGCAACACGCGCAACAGGAGATCCCCGGCGCCCACGGCGCCGAGGAGCCCACCACATAAGGACAGGAATCCACGGTGAGCAAACCCAATGCCCGCACGATCGTCGCGCTCTTGGCGGCCCTGCTCGTGGTGGCCGTTGCCTATGTCGCCGTCATCGTGGTCGTCGCCAATCGCGCGACCAAGCCGGAGCCCGAACTCACCGCGTACGCGCACGGTAAGTCGGTGACGGTGTCGCCCTTCATGTTCTGCGATCCGAAGGTGGCGAACGGCCAGATCGATCTGAGCGACTGCAGCAATGCCGAAGCCGTCTCGAATCTGGATGTCCCCGCCGGTTCCCCGCTGCAGATCTCGCTGCCCAAGGAGATCGCCAAGGCCCCCTGGCGGATGAAGCTGTTCTACCGCCTGCCCGGCGACAATGTGGCCGTCGGCGCGTTCACCTACGAGGATTACAAGAAGGGCCTGGTCAACACCGAGGTCGAGACCTCGGGCACCCCGGCCGCGATCACCGTGCCGACCCCGAATGATCCGCAGATCAAACTCGCGGTGGCCGAGCTGTACCTGCCGGTGCCCGCGATGGACGCGCAGGGCAATGTGGGCTGGGTGCCGAGCGCGATCTGGTCCATCCACACCCCGGCGTATCAGGGCCTCAATATCGAATGACCTGCGGCGCAAGCCCATTCGCAGAAAAACGGGCCCCGGTGAGTTGAACTCACCGGGGCCCGTTGGCTTTTCGGCTACGACCTAGTGGTCGAGCTCGCGCGCCACGCCGCGCACGACTTCCGCGATGCGCTGGGCGGTCTTGCGATCCGGGTACTTACCGCGGCGCAGATCGGGCTGCACCTTGGTCTCCAGGATGGTGATCATGTCCTCGATGAGGCCGTGCAGCTCATCGGTGGACTTGCGATTGATGGGGGCGTCACTGCGCGGACGGCGTTCCCGGGATTCGCGCTCATTGCCACGCACAGTGGGGGTTTCGAGCAGTTTGAGGCTCAGCGCCTGCGGACCGCGGCGACCCGCCGCCATCCCGAATTCGACCCGCTGTCCGGGCTTGAGCGCTTCGACACCTTCGGGCAGCGCCGACGAACGAACATAAACATCCTCACCCTCGTCCTGGGAAAGGAAGCCGAAGCCCTTTTCGACGTCGTACCACTTCACCTTGCCGGTCGGCACTGCGCTCACCCGTTCGTCATTCGATGCCCGGGCTCGCCGGGCACAGTTGTGGTCGGCGGACCGATCGTCCGAGACCTTGCGTTTGCGAAAAGAACGCGCCCCACAGCTATGGCAGGACGCGATTGGATTCGAGTCTACCCCGGTGCGAAAGGCCCCAGCACGTGAGTTTTACGGTTCTGGGGTGTCCGATACTTCTCCCGAGCAGGCTCCGCGCAGGTCCGGAAGCTGGCTCCTCTATCTCGCCATGACATTGTTCGCGGTGGGATTGCTGGCCATTGTCGCAATCTTCGGCGTAGGGCTGTTGACCGATTCGAAACCCGGGGTGTGGCTGTATCTGCTCGCCATGGCGGCGCCGCTGGGGTTCCTCTTGGCGCTGGTATTCGCGCTGTGGTCGGGTCGCCGCGCACGTTGAACCGGCATTCCGGTCAACTCCGTCTGTGACACGTCCGATTGCCCACTTCGTTACCGGACCACACATGTGACCTTCGTCACATTACAGAACGGTCACGGCGGAGTGACAGACCCCTATCGACGCAGACTCGCCGTGACCACCTGCACAGACGGTAAGCGGAACCCCTTGCGCCGGTTACTGACCCGGACAGACACGACGGTTACCAAATGGTGATTTTTCGCGGGGACCGCCGTATGGTCATTTTTCAGCCGGGTCAGCCCGGCGCCACCGGCCCGCCGCACCGAACCTCACCCCGCGGGTACGGACCCCAACTGGAACCCAGGGGTGAGGACGAGGAACAGCGCGCACCAGCGCGCCGGAGCGGACGACCTCTCAGTTCGCCCCCGGTAGTCAACCCTCGAGGCGCGTACGAGAGGAAAACCCGAAAATGAGTGGACGCCATCGCAAGCCGAGTAACACCGGTCGCACGGTCGCCAAGGTAGCCCTGACGGGCATCGCCCTCGGTGGAGCCGGAGTGGCCCTGGCCGGTAACGCCAGCGCGGCACCCGACTCCGACTGGGATCGCCTCGCGCAGTGCGAGGCCGGAGGCAACTGGGGCATCAACACCGGCAACGGTTTCCAGGGTGGGCTGCAGTTCTCGCCCAGCACCTGGACCGCCCACGGCGGCGGCGAATACGCCCCCACCGCCAACCAGGCCAGCCGCGAACAGCAGATCACGGTCGCCGAGAAGGTGCTCGCCTCGCAGGGCTGGGGCGCCTGGCCCTCCTGCTCCTCGAGCCTCGGCCTGCACAGCGCACCGTCGCAGCGCACCGCTCCGCAGACGGAAGCGCCCACCAAGTGGAATCCGCCGAGCCCGGGCAATGTCCAGGCCGCCGACGGCAGCCAGCAGGTCTTCCAGGCCGTCGACAAGGCCATGGAGATCGCGCAGTCGCAGGGCATCAACATCCCGCAGCCGGTGCTGGACTTCCTGAATGTCAGCAAGGCCAACAACACTCAGCTCGATCCCACGATCGTCAACTTCTTCCAGGCGAACAAGGGTCTGCTCCCCCACTGAGACACCTCGTTCGCGTATACAAACGCCCCGCATCAATGACGATGCGGGGCGTTTGTGTTTTCCGGGGACCGATGTTGCTGCCGGAACGCCGTGCGCCGGGCAAACATCCGGGTGCCGGAGGGGGCGCGTCGGTAACGCTCATGTCAGAATGAGCGCGTGGTGAACAAATCGAAGAAACCCTACGTCGACAATGGCTGGCCGGAGACGGCCAATGGCGATCACGCCGTCACCGAGCTCTCGTCGACCCGCTCGGGCGGCCTCTCCCCGTACGGTGAGGACACCGAGTTCCCGCTTCCCGTGGATCAGCTGCCCTACGTGCACCCGCACACGATCATCAACCGCTGATCAGCCGCTACACCGATAACCATGCGGTTAACGGCACGGCTCGCATTCGCGCGGCCGCCGCACCCGCGGCGGCCGCGCAGCCGTGCGTCACACCGCGTCTGTGCCGTGCCCCCGGCCGGATCACCTCCGGCCGCTGCGCACGGCCCCCATTCCACCTGTCTCGCCGTGCTTTCGAGGCAACCGCATTCGTCCGCCTGGATCGGGTGAAGTGACCGATACCGTTCCCCCCGCCGACGCTGACGGCGCATCCTCCGCCGCGCCCGATGCGGCGCCGGATAAGCCCGCCAAGGCGGTCAAGACCGCCAAACCTCGCAAGTCGGCGAAAGCCGCCGAGGCGGCGACGCTGACCGAATGGCTGGCGGCGCTCGGGGATGACGCGCTCGTGGAGCTTTTACAGGTGCGGCCGGATCTGGCGGTGCCGTTGCCCGCGTCCATGGCGGTGCTGGCGGCTCGGACCGAACAGCGCGCTTCGGTACTGCGGGCCACCGATGAATTGGACACGCTCGACTTCGCGGTCATCGAAACCCTTGTGGTGCAACGGGCGGGAGATCTGCGCGATCCGCAGCCCGCTCCGCGCACCGTGCTGACCAAGGTTCTCGGGGATCGCGTCGGTAAGGCCGCCATCGACGCGTCGGTGGCGAAGCTGCGGGCGCGGGCGCTGGTGTGGGGATCGGATAAGGCACTGCATCTGACCCCCTCCGCACAGGAGGCGCTGCCGTGGCCGCTGGGCAGCACCACCGAACTGCCGGATTCGCTCACCGAGCCCGAGATCAATGCCGCACTGGCGGAACTGCTTCCGCCCGAACGCGGCCTGCTGGACAAGCTGGCGACCACCGGGCCGCGCGGGCGCACCCGCGATGCCGCACCGGGTACGCCGGAGGACCGGCCGGTGCAACGGCTGCTGGCCCGCCGACTACTGCGCTGGATCGATGACGAGACGGTGGAACTGCCGATCTCGGTCGGCCAGGTGCTGCGCGATGAACCGGTCACCGATCCGCACGCGCTCACCCCGCCGCAGCCCGAATTGCGCAAGCAGGGCAGCGCGGATGTGAACGCGGCGGCCGCCGGTGAGGTCGGAGAACTGTTGCGGCACAGCGCCGCCATCCTGGATGTGCTCGCCCAGGCCCCCGCGCCCGCACTGCGCTCGGGCGGACTGGGTGTGCGGGAGATCCGGCGGGTGGTGAAGCAGACCGGGGTCGATGAGACCCGGATCGGGCTGATCGCCGAGGTGCTGGCCGCGGCCCGGCTGCTGGACAAGGGCTCGCCCGAACCGCTGCCCGATGACGGCACCGAGGACTTCTGGGCCCCGACCACCACCTCCGACGCCTGGCTGGCCGTGGTCCCCGCCCGCCGTTGGGTGGTGCTCGCGCAAGCCTGGCTGGAGCTGGATCGCTTCCCGTGGATGATCGGCGCGCGGGACGCCAATGACAAACCCCTCGCCGCACTCTCGGCCGAACTGCGCAATGTGCACGCGGTCCGCGATCGCCGCGCGATCCTGCGCCTGCTGGCCGAATACCCTTCCGGCAACGCGGTTTCCGCCGCCGATCTGGGCCGGGCGCTGGCCTGGCGGCAACCGCGCTGGCGACGGCACTACCGGCTGGACGCGGTGGAGCGCACGCTCGCCGAGGCCGAGACGCTGGGCCTGGTGGCGCGCGGTGCGGTCACCTCGGCGGGCCGGGCACTGCTGCACGGCAGCGCGGAGGACGCGGAATCGGAGATGGCGGCCGCCCTGCCCGAACCCGTGGATCATGTTCTCGTACAGGCGGATTTGACGGTGATCGCGCCCGGGCCGCTGGTACCCGAGCTGCTGGATCGAATCTCCCTGGTCGCCGATGTCGAATCGGCCGGTGCGGCAACGGTTTACCGGCTGAGTGAGAATTCGGTGCGGCGCGCGCTGGACGCGGGTGCGACAGCGGCGGAACTGCATAACCTGTTCACGACGCATTCGCGCACCCCGGTACCGCAGGCGCTCACCTATCTCATCGACGATGTGGCGCGGCGGCACGGGCGACTACGCGCGGGGATGGCCCAATCCTTCGTCCGCAGTGAGGATCCCGCGCTGCTGGCGGAAGTGCTGGCCGCCCCCGTGGCGAGTCAGCTGGCGCTGCGCGCGGTGGCTCCGACGGTCGCCATTTCGCAGGCCGCCCTGGGCGAGGTGCTCGAACATCTGCGCGCGGCGGGCTTCAGCCCGGCGGGTGAGGACTCCTCCGGCGCGATCGTGGATCTGCGCCCGCGCGGTGCCCGCATACCGGCCCGCTCCGGGCAGAAGCCGAATTGGCGGCCGAATCCGCCCAGCACCGAACAACTTCAGGCGCTGGTGGCGGAATTGCGCGCGGGTGAGCGGGCGGCGCAATCGCGGGCGGGTCAGACCGTCCGCTCGGACGGCACCCGCACCACCACCGCCGCCACCCTCAACCTGCTCCAATTGGCTTCCCGCACCAGGCGTCCGGTGCACATCGGCTATGTGGACGCCTCCGGCGTCGCCACCCAGCGCGTGGTCGAACCGCTGAAAGTCGGTGGCGGCCAACTGGATGCGCTGGACCCGGTGACCGGCGCGATCCGGCACTTCACCCTGCACCGCATCGCGTCGGTAGCGCTGATCGAATAGGTCCTACTTCGGATTCCCGAGGCAGAACGTGGTTTTCGGGTCCGAGACCGTCCGGAAGCCGATCGCGGTGTTGGCATCGCACAGGAATTCGTCGGCCTGGCCGTCGATGCGCTTGGTCACCTTGAACGACGCCTCGGGCGCGGTGCACTCGACGTTCTTGTAGCCGGTGGTCTGGCTCTCGTTGTAGCAGGCGCCCTCCTTGAAGTTGGGCGTCAGGCACAGGAACGCGGTGGTTCCGCCATTGAGCGTCTCCTCGTAGGAGGTCTGCTCTTCCTTGCAGTCGGTCTTCTTGTCGAAGATCTGCGCGACCTTGTAGACCGCCTTCTCCGACGAGCAGTCGACCGGCTCGGTCTTGGAGTCGACCATCGACCCCTCGATCACGTTGATGCAGTCGCCGACCTTCGCCTTGGCGGTATCGGACTTGCTGGCGTCCTTGATCATCGAACAACCGGTCACTGCCAGCGCGGCCACCGCCACGGCCACCAGGGCCAGCACGAGGCGCAGTAGCGGCCTCGTTCCTGTGAACTTCACCTGCGAAAACCTTTCTCACCGTACAATTCACGGCTGCCGTGAACGCGGTGAGGATACCTTTGCGCTATCGCCGACCGCATCACCGAAATTGGGGATTTACGAACCCGAGGCGGAACCGGACGACGAACCCGCCGAACCCGACGAGCCGGCCGATCCGGTCCCGATCGGACCTGTCGGCACAGTAGCCCCCTTGGAGCCCGGGCGGTTGATGTAGACGGTGACCGATGACCCGGAGGCCGGTTGCACGGTCACCACGCGGGCTCCCGCGGGCGAGGTGACGGTGCCGCCGTCCACCCGGACCTCGTAGCCGTTCGGATAGTGCAGATCGGAAACGTAGATCTCGGTCGGCCGCGGCCCGGCGTGCGGGGTGTAGCGGTAGGCGAAGTCGCCGGTGTCCGCGTCGAAGATCATTCGCCCCGGCGTGCCCGCGGTGGCCTGCGGATAGGTCCGCACCAGTTGTCTGCCGATATCGCCGAGGAAGGGATCGGGTCGCGGTCCGGGCGCTCCGAAGCGCGAGGCGTAATGCCAGTACTGCCAGCTGATGAACCGCTCGTCGGCGCGAATCACGGTGTTGCGCAGCACGGTCGGATCACCGTCGCCGAATTCGGTGACCAGGGTGGGCAGATGTGTGCGATTGGTGAAGGAGTCGATATTGCCCCAGGTCTTGTCCTGTTGCATCGGGCACAGCCCGCGCAGGAAGGCGGGCAGGCCCAGGTAGATGGCGAGCTGACTGGGAATGCAGTAGTCGTGCGGGGCGAACGCGATATCGGGCGCGGTGATGGGTGGATTCCTGCCGAGGTTCGACGGCATGGTCTCGTTCCAGGTGACATTGGGCTCCCAGAACACCATGGTGTTCGCATTGTGCGCCCGCACCGCATCGGTCAGCTTCTGCATGGCCGCTTGGTATTTCACGTCGAAGCCGGGGCAGCCGTTGGGGTAGCAGGACAGGAACGCGCTGCCCGGCCACGGCTCGTTCATGAGCTCGAAGCCGAGCACCCCGGCATGCCCGTCGAGCCGCCCGGCGAGCGCGCCGAGCGCCTGGCCGAGGTAGTCGAGGACCCCATTGCTGTTGTTCCACACCTCATCCCAGCCCTGATTCATGCTGGGCATGAGGTAGTAGAGCGGGAAGCCGAGGTTCGGTTCCAGTGCTCCCGGACGGGATTTCAGCGACCATTCGGGAAAGCCGTTGCCGCCCCACACTTTCGAGAGTCCGTCCTGATGATTGTCCAGGAGGGTGTGAATCCCGCTCTGCGCCAGCGTATCCACCACGGTGGCGACGCGATCCAGGTAGGCGGTGTCGACCACCCCCTTGGTCGGCATCAAACCGTCGAAGGACACCCCGAGTCGCACGGTGTTGAAGCCGTGCCCGGCCAGGAGCGCCGCGTCCTCGGCGGTGAGGGTGAACCCGTCCCCCGGTTCGATGTACGGCGCGTCCTTGTCGACATTGTTGACCCCGTGCAGCAGCACGACCCGCCCGAATTCGTCGACGAAGCTGTTCCCGTCCGCGTGAACGGCCGCGGTGCCGGTCGGCGCGCCCTGCGCGGTAGGTGGTGTGACCAGCACCGCTCCCCCGAGTGCCGCGACGACCAGGCCCACCTGCCATCGTCTGCCCCGTAATACCCTGCGCATCGGCACCTCTATTCAGCTTTCGACATAACTTCGACACAACACGGACTATCTGGACAACCGCCCAAGTTGGAAGGGATCGTAGCCACCGAAACTCGGGGCTTGACCGTTTTCGCCGAATTACCCCCCGCCGCGCTGTCGGTGCCATCAGGAACAATGGACAACGGCCCTGTTCGGGGCCGACAAGCCAGGAGGTGCCGTGACCGACGGACCGCTCATCGTCCAAAGCGATAAGACACTGCTGCTCGAGGTGGATCACGAGGCCGCTAATGCCGCCCGGCAGTCCATCGCGCCGTTCGCGGAACTGGAGCGGGCGCCCGAGCACGTGCACACCTACCGCATCACCCCGCTGGCGCTGTGGAATGCCCGCGCCGCAGGTCACGATGCCGAGCAGGTCGTCGACGCGCTGGTGAAGTTCTCCCGGTACGCCGTCCCACAGCCGCTGCTGGTGGACATCGTCGACACCATGGCCCGGTACGGCCGCCTGCAACTGGTGAAGAATCCGGCGCACGGGCTCACCCTGGTCAGCCTGGATCGCGCGGTGCTGGAGGAGGTGCTCCGGCATAAGAAGATCGCCCCCATGCTCGGCGCGCGCGTGGACGACGACACCGTGGTGGTGCATCCGTCCGAGCGCGGGCGCATCAAACAGATGCTGTTGAAGATCGGCTGGCCCGCCGAGGACCTCGCGGGGTACGTGGACGGCGAGGCGCACGCCATCGACCTCGATTACGAGGGCGGGCACTGGGAGCTGCGCGACTATCAGCAGATGGCGGCCGATTCCTTCTGGGCGGGCGGTTCCGGCGTGGTCGTATTGCCCTGTGGCGCGGGCAAGACCATGGTGGGCGCGGCGGCCATGGCCAAGGCCAAGGCGACCACGCTGATCCTGGTCACCAATACCGTGGCCGGGCGGCAGTGGCGGCGCGAGCTGCTGGCCCGCACCTCCCTCACCGAGGAGGAGATCGGCGAATACTCCGGTGAGCGCAAGGAGATTCGCCCGGTCACCATCGCCACCTATCAGGTGATTACGCGGAAAACCAAGGGCGAGTACCGGCATCTGGAGCTGTTCGACAGCCGCGACTGGGGTCTGGTCATCTACGACGAGGTGCATCTGCTGCCCGCGCCGGTCTTCCGCATGACCGCGGATCTGCAGTCCCGCCGCCGGCTCGGCCTGACCGCGACCCTGGTGCGCGAGGACGGCCGCGAGGGCGATGTCTTCTCGCTCATCGGACCCAAGCGCTATGACGCGCCCTGGAAGGATATCGAGGCGCAGGGCTGGATCGCCCCGGCCGATTGCGTCGAGGTGCGGGTGACGCTCACCGATGCCGAACGTATGGCATACGCCACAGCCGAACCCGAGGAGCGCTACAAACTGTGCTCCACCGCGCGCACCAAACTGCCGGTGGTGGAATCGATTCTGGCCCAGCACAAGGGCTCGCCGAGCCTGGTCATCGGCGCGTACCTGGATCAGCTGGATGAGCTGGGCGAACACCTGAATGCCCCGGTCATCCAGGGTTCCACCAGCACCAAGGAGCGCGAGAAGCTGTTCGAATCCTTCCGGCTCGGGGAGATTCCGGTGCTGGTGGTCAGCAAGGTCGCGAATTTCTCCATCGATCTGCCGGAAGCCTCTGTGGCGGTGCAGGTTTCGGGCACTTTCGGGTCTCGGCAGGAGGAGGCGCAGCGTTTGGGGCGGCTGCTGCGGCCGAAACAGGATGGCGGCCAGGCTCACTTCTATTCCGTTGTCGCACGTGACACGCTGGACGCCGAATACGCCGCGCACCGGCAGCGTTTCCTTGCCGAGCAGGGGTATGCCTATCGCATCACCGATGCGGACGACCTGCTGGGGCCGACGTTAGGATAACTGGAGGACTAGCCTCCGGAAGGCGGGAGGGAAGGCACGTGCGACGCTTCGAATTCGCGGTCGACCGTGAGCATGCCCGGGCGGTCAACGAAGTCGTCGCCGATCTGCGGCGGTTGCGGGTGCTCGGGGTGGGCGCGGCAGTAGTGCTGGGGCTGGGCACCGCTTTCCTGGTGTGGGTGAATCACCCGTGGTCGTGGCTGCTGGCGGTGGCCTTCCTGCTGGGGGCCATCACCTCGCTGTTCATCGGCCTGTGGACACCGCATCGGGGCCGGGTCGACAAGCTCTATGCCGCAGGCGAACTGGTGCCCGCGGTGGTGTCGGAGACCAGCGGTTCGGGGGCGACGCTGCTGGCGCTGGTGGATCTGGCCAAGCCGAATACCGACGGCCCGCGGTACGCCCTGGTGACCCGCACGGTGCGCGCCCTGCCCGGGCATCGGACGCGGGTCGGCGAACAGGTGCCGTCGGTGACGGTGCGGATCGATCGCGCGCCCGGTTCGGTCGGGGAGCTGTGGCAGTCGGTGAGCGCCATGCCGATCGCCTGGGGCACCCGGGATCTCAATGTCATCGAACGCGCTCGCACCACGATCCGCGATGTCGAATGGCAGCTGCTCACCGACAATCTGGATCTGGCGGACAAGGTGCGGCACGTGGATGCCAAACGGCTGCTGCTGGATCCGCAACAGCTCCCCGAGGAGCTCCGGCGGGTAACCGGGTAGGCGCCGGGGTAAGCGACCCGAAATCCCTTGCCCCGGAACGTAGAATGATCCGATGATCCCCGGCGCGAATCTTGCCGCCTTCTTCGTCGCGGCCACCGTCCTCATCGTCATTCCCGGACCGGGAGTGCTCTTCGTCATCGGCCGCGCGCTCACCTCCGGGCGCAAGGCCGCCCTGCTATCGGTACTCGGTCACGCCGTGGGCGTGCTCCTGGTGCTCACCCTGGTCGCGATCGGGCTCGGCGCGATCGTGGCGGCTTCGGCCATCGCGCTCAACACCGTGAAGCTGGCCGGTGCCGCGTACCTGATCTACCTGGGCGTACAGGCCATTCGCGAACGCAAATCACTGCGCGAGGCGTGGGAATCGCGGCGCGAGGTCGCCGAGGGCGGCAAGCTGTTGCGGCAGGCGTTCCTGGTGGGGATCAGCAATCCCAAGGCCATTATCTTCTTCTCCGCGGTGCTGCCGCAGTTCGTCGATCCGGACAGTGGTCCGGTCCCCGTGCAGATGCTCATCCTCGGCCTCATCTTCCTGGCCATCGCGGTGGTCTCGGACAGCGCCTGGGCGCTGGTGGCGGGATTGGCGCGGGATTGGTTCGCGCGCTCGCCCAAGCGGCTGGAGACGGTCGGCGGTGCGGGCGGGGTGATGATCATCGGACTCGGCGCCAGCGTGGCCGTGTCGGGCACCAGTCATTGAGTGCGGCGGCGACTAGCATCGCCCGGGGGTTCTTTCATTTCGCGCCGGGAAAGGGGCGGTTCGACGTATGAGGCACAGCTGGTGGCGGTACACGGTGGTCGGCGCGATACTGCTGGCGGGCGCGAACGCCGTTCCCGCACAGGGTGATCCGGGCGATCCGTTCGCCGGTGCGCCGGGACTGGGCGATCCGTACTACCCGCTGGACGGCAATGGCGGGTACGACGCCAAGAACTACGACATCACCCTCGGCTACGATCCGGCCTCGCACGCCATGACCGGTTCCACCCGGGTGGACGCGGTCGCCACCCAGGCGCTGCGCACGTTCAACCTGGACTACAGCGGCCCGGCGATCTCGAAGGTGACGGTCAACAACCTGCCCGCCTGGTTCGATCGCACCCAGGAGCACGAGCTGGTGATCACGCCGATGCTGCCGCTGCTGCCCGGCCTGCCGTTCACGGTGCAGGTGGAGTACGGCGGCGATATCACCGGCACCGACGGCGAGGGCTGGGTGCTCTCGCCCAGCGGCGGGGCTTTCGTTGCGGGCGAACCGCATTCGGCCTCGGCCTGGTATCCGCTCAACGACACCCCTTTGGACAAGGCCACTTTCGCGCTGCACGCCACCGTGCCCGCCGAATGGGAGGTCATGTCCAACGGTCTGAAGATCCGCGATGAGGTGCACGGGGCCAATCGCACGGTGGATTGGGAGATGCGCCAGCCCGTGGTCGGCTATCTGACCACCATCGCCATCGACAAATTCGATTTCCTGGCGCAGCAGCGCGCCAATGGCACACCGCTTTTGAGCGCCTTCGCCCCGGACGTCAAACAGTCCACCCGCGATACCGAGGCACGGCTGCCGGAGTTCCTGGACTTCCTGGAGCAGCTGTACGGCCCGTACCCGTTCGACACCGCGGGCGGCATCTACGTCGACACCGATCTGCAGTTCTCCCTGGAGACGCAGTCCCGGCCCATCTACGCGCCCTGGACAGATCTGGACACGGTGGTGCACGAGCTGACCCACCAGTGGTGGGGCGATTCCATGTCGGTCGAGCACTGGTCCGATATCTGCCTGAACGAATGCTTCGCCAGCTACACCGCCGACTACCTGTGGCCCGAGCGCACGGGGGGCAAGGACGTCGACGCGATGTATCGCGACACCGTCGCCAGATACCGTGGCGAGGACAAGTTCTGGCGCATCATGCTGCAAAACCCCGGTGTCGGAAACGAATTCACCGCCGTCTACTACCGCGGCCCGCTCTTCCTGCACGCCCTGCGCCGCACCATGGGCGATGCCGCGTTCTTCGGCGCGGTCCACGATTTCGTGGACGGTCACCGCTACGGCAACGCCTCCATGCCGGAGTTCCGCCGTTTCATGCAGTCCCGCACCCCGGTGGACCTCACCGGCTTCCTGGCAGCCTGGCTGGACCGCTCCGAACCCCCGGCCGACGAATACCTCTACCCGGGCTCGCTGCGCTCCTGAGCGGCGAAACCACAAGCCGCGCCGCCTGTTCCGGCTGTTGACCGGTCAGGCGGGCAGCGGGCGGGCGCGGTCGGTCGCCACCAGGGCGGCCATCACGCCCAGCACCGAGCCGGTGACCAGGCGCTGGGCGCGCAGCCAGAGCGGGCGGGCGGCGAGGAAGGTCGCGAGAGCGCCCGCGCTGAGCACGATGAGGCCGTTGACCGTGATGGCGATGGCGATCTGGACCGCGCCCAGGCTCAGGCTCTGCAACCAGACCGAACCGCGGGCGGGGACCACGAATTGCGGGATGAGCGCCATGTACATGATGGCGATCTTGGGGTTCAGCAGGTTGGTGACGAACCCCATGGCGAACAGACGGCGGGTGGGGTCGGCGGGCATGGCTTCGGGGGCGAAGGCCGAAAGGCCGCCGGGGCGCAGGGTTTTCCAGGCCAGGTAGAGCAGGTAGGCGGCACCGGCCAGTTTCAGGGCCAGATACAGCGCGGGCACCATGGCGAACACCGCGGTGATACCGGCGGTGGCGGCGGCCAGGTAGACCGCGAATCCGGCCGCCACACCCGTCAGGGAGATGAATCCGGCGCGGCGGCCCTGCGACACGGTCCGTGAGACCAGGTACATCATGTTCGGGCCGGGCGTGAGCACCATGCCCAGCGCTATCGACGCGACACCGAGAACCGCGGCCATCTGGATCATGACCTAGATCCTGCGCGAACTGGCCCGCCCTGTCGCGGGCCAGTGACAACCGAGTGGACTGCCCCCTTGTCCTCCCCGGCGGGTCAGCGGGCGGAGGCGGTGCGGCCCGCGCGGAGGCGGCGGACGCCCTCGGCGATGGTCTCCTCTTTCTTGCAGAAGGTGAAGCGGACCAGGTGGTTCCAGGAGGCTTTGTCATCGGCGAAGACGCTGACCGGGACCGCGGCCACGCCGAGGCGTTCGGGGAGTTCGCGGCAGAAGTCGTAGGCGTCGGTCGCGCCGAGCGGGGTGATGTCGGCGCAGACGAAATAGGTGCCGTCGCTGCGCTTTACGCCGAAGCCCGCCTCGGACAGGGCCGCGGAGAGGCGAAGGCGCTTCTCCGAGAGCGTATCCCGCAGTGCGGCCACCCAGCCCTGTGAATGTTCCAGGGCGTGCGCCACAGCGGGCTGGAAGGGGCCGCCGCCGACGAAGGTGAGGAACTGTTTGGCGGCCAGCACGGCGTCGATGAGCGGGGCGGGGGCGCAGGCCCAGCCGATCTTCCAGCCGGTGACGCTGAAAGTCTTGGCGGCGCTGGAGATCACGACGGTGCGCTCGAACATGCCGGGCAGGGTGGCGATGCTGATGTGCTGATGCCCGTCGAAGGTCAGATGCTCGTACGCCTCGTCCGACATGACGTAGAGGTCGTGGTCGATGGCGAGCTGGGCGATCGCGGTCAGGTCCGCACGCGAGAGCACCGCGCCGGTCGGATTGTGCGGTGAATTCACCAGCAGCATGCGGGTTCTGGGCGTGATGGCGGCGCGCAGGCTGTCCAGGTCCAGGGCGAAGCCGTCACCGTCCGGGACCAGGCGCGCGGTGCGGCGCTGCGCCCCGGCCAGTGCCACGGCGGCGGCGTAGGAGTCGTAGTAGGGCTCGATGAGCACCACTTCGTCACCGGGTTCGACCAGTCCGAGGATGGTGGCGGCGATGGCCTCGGTGGCGCCGACGGTCACCAGCACCTGACTGTCCGGGTCGTAGTGGGTGCCGTAGCGGCGGGCGCGATCGGTCGCAATCGCTTGGCGCAGTACGGGTACGCCGCGACCGGGCGGGTACTGGTTGAAACCGTCGGCGATGGCCTGCCGGGCCACATCGAGCATGCCGACGGGGCCGTCGGAGTCCGGAAAACCCTGCCCCAGATTGACGGCACCGTGCCGGACGGCGAGTTCGGTCATCTCAGCAAAGATCGTCGAGGCGTACGGGCGCAGCCGGGCGACGGTCGGAATCGGGCGCATGTCCGGAGGATAGTCCACCCGCCGCAATGGTTGCGAAACGATAGCGAAAGGCTATGTTTCACTTTGGGATCGAGCTCCCTACCTGGCTCGTTGTGCAATGCCCTAAAGGCGGCTAGCCTGCCCGTGTTTTATCTCACAACCGCCTATCAGCGGTTTCTCGAAAGGGGCGAAATATGCCCTCGTACTTAGAACTTCTCTTGCACCCGGCGGCGGCGGTCGATTTCGTACATCAGATTGCGCATCAGCTTATTGCGGGCAACTGGTCGACCGGGGACTTCAACCTCGGCTCCAGCTTCCCGCCCTCCGGCTCGGGCGGGTCCGGCTCCGGTACCGGTTCGGGTATCGGAAACTGCATGCCCACCGGTTCGGTCAGCCTGTCCGGCGGTATGGATTGCAGCTCCGGCTCCGGGTTCACCTACCCCCCGAAGTAATGAGCGCCGATGTGCGGCATGTCGGTCGGGGGTGTGCCGCCCATCGGGTCTCGGGACCGTACGTCAGTGCGGTAGTCGCAGGCCCTCGAGCTTGGCCGGATTGACGAGATCGTAGACGCCCCAGACCTTTCCGTCCCGCACGGTGAACCCGTAGACGCGCGGAGGGGTCCCGGGACGCCCCTGTTCCGAGGCACGCTCGTGCACCAGAATCCCCAATTGGCCGTTGACGAGCACGAATTCGAACGCGCCCGATTCGTAGACCGCCGGATCGTCGAAACCGTGCCGGGTACGCAGCCCGAGCCAGAGCCGGGCGTTCTTGTCCACGCCCGCAACCACATTGATCGCCGTGGCGGTGGTGCCGCCCGCATCGCCGATGGTGCGCACATCCGGATGCAGCGCCGCCACAACGGCATTCACGTCACCCCGGTAGAGCGCCTCCAGCAGTTGCTGCACAGCGGCATTGTGCTCGGCATCGGTGACCGGTTCGGGGCTGTGCGCCAAGGCTTTTCGCGCCCGCGAGGCCAGCGCCCGCGCCGCCTCGACGGAAACGCCCAGGATGTCCGCGATCTCGTCGAACGGCACCGCGAAGCCGTCGTGCAGTACGAAAGCCACCCGCTGCGGCGGGGTGAGGGTGTCCATGACCACCAGGGCGGCGAACCGCGCATCCTGTTTGCGCACCACCGCGGCCAGTGGATCTGGTGCGCTGGAGGGTTGCGCGCTGGTCACGATGGGTTCGGGCAACCACTGACCCACATACTGCTCGCGTCGCGCGGCGGCACTGCGCAACCGGTCCAGGCAGATTCGCGAGACGACGGTGGTGAGCCAGGCGCGCAGATCCTCGATCTCGTGCTGCCGGGCCACCGCGAGCCGCAACCAGCTCTCCTGCACCGCGTCCTCGGCATCGACGACGCTGCCCGTCAACCGATAGGCCACCGAGAGCAGGTGTGGCCGATGGGTTTCGAACAAATCGGTGAGCAGAGCGGCGACCATCGACCCGATCCTACGGTCGCGGTCGGACCAATCGGGCACCGCCCCGGACGGCGTCCGCACCACCGCGGCCGACCACCGCAAACCCGATGCGCCCGTGCGAGGTTCCGTGACAGCATGGCGGAATGGACGCGCGGACGCTCACTAACGGCACGGTGTGGCTGTCCCCGCCGACCGCCCTGGATATCGACGACATCACCGCGTGCTGCCAACAACCCTCGGTCGGCCGCTGGACCACCATGCCGGTCCCCTACATCCGCGCCGACGCCGAGAAGTTCATCTACGACATGGTCACCCCCGGCTGGGCCGACCGCAGCCCCACCTGGGCACTGCGCCTGGGTGAACACGCTCCGGTCGTCGGCATGATCGGCCTGGGCCCGATTGATTCACGCCGCGACCACAATTCGGCCGAAATAGGTTTCTGGCTCTCCGCCGAAGTCCGCGGCCGCGGCCTCATGACCCAGGCCGTGCACCTCGCCTGCGAGGCCGCCTTCGCCCCCGGCTGGCTCACCCTGGACCGCATCGAATGGCGCGCCATAGTCGGCAACCACGCCTCCGCCGCCGTAGCCCGCCGCGCGGGCTTCCACTACGAGGGCCTACTCCGCAGCGGCTGCGTCCAGCGCGGCACCCGCCTCGACAGCTGGATAGCCGCCCGACTCCGCACCGATCCCCCCGCCCCCGCCCCCACCTGGCCCGCGGGAATCTGACCCCCATCTCAAGCAACACCACCCCCGTCATCCCAAGCAACACCACCCACCCAAGCAGCACTACCCCCGTCATTCCAAGCAGCACTACCCCCGTCATCCCAAGCAGCACTACCCCCGTCATCCCGGCATGCTTTTGGCCGGGATCCACACCTGCTGCCGGACAACAGGTTTCAGTGGATCCCGGCCAAAAACGCGCCGGGAAGACAAGGGTTTGCGTTCGGGTTCGGGACGTGCCCGAGCGGTTCGATCCGGTCGCGCGTCCGCGCGGTAAGGGTCGATCCGGGCAGGCGGCCGCACCGGGAGGGTTCCGGCCCGACACCGGAACCCGCTCTCCCGCAGGCTATTTCAGCCAGGCTAGGTCAGCCGCGCGCCGCGCGACGGGCCGCTACCGCATCGGCCAGCACATCGAGCTGGGTGGCGGTGACATCCCAGTCCAGGCAGGCGTCGGTGATGGACTGGCCGTAGGTGAGGGTTTCCGGGTGGCCGAGGGTGAGGTCCTGGCGGCCCGCGACCAGGAAGCTCTCCATCATCAGGCCGACGACGGTGTCCTCACCGGCGGCGATGCGGCCCGCGATATCGGTGACCACATCGACCTGCTTGTTGTGGTCCTTATTGCTGTTGCCATGCGAGGCGTCGACCACCAGGCGCTGCGCCAGCGACGACTTCTCCAGGCGGATAAGGGCTTCCGCGCAGGAGTCGGCGTCGAAGTTGGTGCCGTTGCTGCCGCCGCGCAGGATGACGTGGCAGTCCGGGTTGCCCGCGGTGCGGATGAGCGCGGAACGCCCGTCCAGATCGGTGCCGGGGAAGACGTGGCTGGCCGCCGCGGCGCGCACGCCGTCGACCGCGACCTGCACATCGCCGTCGGTGCCGTTCTTGATGCCGACCGGCATGGACAGCGCGCTCGACAGCTGCCGGTGCACCTGGCTGGCGGCGGTGCGCGCGCCGATGGCGCCGTAGGACACCAGATCCGCGATGTACTGCGGGGTGATCGGATCGAGGAATTCGACCGCCACTGGCAGACCCAGCCCGGTGATGTCGAGCAGCAGTTCGCGGCCGACGTTCAGTCCGGTGTTGATGTCGAAGCTGCCGTCCAGGTGCGGATCGTTGATCAGGCCCTTCCACCCGAGCGTGGTGCGCGGCTTCTCGAAGTAGACGCGCATCACCACGTGCAGCCGGTCGCCGAGCTCGGCGGCCTTGGCGGCGAGCTTGCGGGCGTACTCCATGGCGGCGGCGGTGTCGTGCACCGAGCACGGTCCGACGATCACCATCAGGCGGTCGTCCTCGCCATTGAGCACCTCGACGGTGGCCTTGCGGCCCGCCCGCACGGTATCGGCGAGCGCATCGTCGAGCGGGTAGTCGCCGCGCACCTCGGCCGGCGAGCGCAAGGGGCTCACGCTGAGAGTGCGCTGGTCATCGAGATCGGCATGCCGGGGATCGAGATCGGCAGCGGTAGTCATGTTCGTGGGTTCCTTTTCTCAGGCCGACCCACGGGGATTTCTGACTGTGAACCCCTCGGAGCCGGTCTGTTCATCCGGCTCGGGGTGGAGAAGGTCAGCGCAGGTTCGCGCCGCCGAGCCCACCCGGGGCCGGCTGGCTAAACCAGAAATACACGCGCTGCATGCCCGGCACAGTATCAGAGATGACGGAAATTGCGTGTGGCAGCCGACACACAGTGGGATGCCGTCCCATCGACTGGGACGGCATTCGGGAAAATCGCCCGCTCGGAACCTGATTGCCGAGCCGTAGCTAGCGCGCGATGTAGTGCAGGATCACATCGTGCACATGCCGCGTCTTCTCATCGCCGCGGAACTCGACCTCGTAGTTGTTGTGCCCGGTGCTGATCACGATGTGCCCGGAGGAGAAGAACTGTCCGGCGAACGATTTATTGGTGATCACGCTGACGCTGCTGATCCGCGCGTACGGAATGCTCGTGATGGCGATCTTCTTCCCCACGAACGAGTTGTCCTGAATGATCACGCGCCGATCGGTGAGCCCCAGGAATCCGGTGCCGACCCCGATGGCGTCGTACACCGCCAGGATCGTCTCACCCTGAAGCAGCCCCTGCTGAATCTTCTCCAGCTGATCGCGCCGGTCGAAGGGAATGCTCACCGCTACCGCCGCGGGAACGCGTAGCTGACCTTGGTCAGCTGTTCGGACAGTTCCCACAGCCGCCGCGCGGTGACCTCGTCGCGGGAGGCGGCGGTGGAGCCGCTGGGCCCGGGATTGCCGCGCAGGCCGCGCAATCCGGTCGGGCCGTAGAATCCGCCCGGCCGCACCTCGGCGGCGGTGGCGGCGAAAAGGCTTGGCAGCGCGCCCATTTCGGCGCTCTGCGCGAAGAGCCGGTTACCGGCCGCCAGGAAGTAATCCTGGAACGATTCGGTCTTGCCCTGCAATTCGGTCGCGGCGTAGCCCGGATGCGCGGCCAGCGACAGCTTCGATGAGCCTGCCGCGGTCAGCCTGCGCTGTAATTCGTAGGCGAACATGAGATTCGCCAGCTTGGACTGCCCGTACGCGAGCCAGCGCTGATAGCGGCGATGCTCCCAGTTCAGATCCGCCAGATCGATCTTGCCCATGGCGTGCATCCCGCTGGAGAGGGTGACGATGCGATCGCTCACCTTGTCCAGCAGCAGCCCGGTCAGCGCGAAATGGCCGAGATGGTTTGTGCCGATCTGCATTTCGAAGCCGTCGGCGGTGCGCTTGAGCGGTACCGCCATCAGGCCCGCGTTGTTGATGAGCACATCGGCGGCCTCGACCGAATCGGCGAATTCGCGCACCGAGGCCAGATCGGCCAGGTCGAGTCGCCGCACCTGCACGTTCTTACCGATGCTGTCGGCCACCGAGCGCGCCTTGACCTCATTGCGGCAGGCCATGATCACCTGCGCCCCGGCCTCGGCGAGGGCTCGCGCGGTGACCGCGCCCAGCCCGCTGTTGGCGCCGGTCACGATGATCGTGCGGCCGGCCTGATCCGGGATGTCGGCTATGCCCCAACCACTCACGAGGTCGAGTCTAGGGGCGCGCGCGCCCGCCCGCCGGATCTCGCCACCAACCGGCCCGTGCCCGAAATTCGCCATACGTTCGCGGAACAATTCGGAACGGCGGCGTGTCCGAGTCCGTTTGATAGGCCCTGACCAGGCAAAGCGGTAGCGTCCGCGGCTATGGACACGCTCATACTCGCGGGTTTGCTATGCGTGCTGTACCTGATTCTCAAACAGAGTTCGCGGCGCGCGATTCTGACCGGCTGGTGGATCGCGGCGATCGCCTGCGGCGTACTGCTGAAGCTGCACATCACCAGCAGCCTCGGATTGGGGCTGACATGGTGACCGATACCGCACCCGGAACCGTGGAAAGCCGTGGCGGAGTACTGAATCAGCTGCAATTCTGGCTGGCGCTGATCTTCATGGTCGGCTGGGCCGGGGTGATCTGCGGCGGTCTCGGCTTCCAATTCGTGAACTGGGAGTACCCGTGCCCGCTGTGCATGCTGCAGCGCTACTTCATGATGCTGGCCGCGCTCGGCGGCGCGTACATCGTGCGCAAGGGCATGACCGGCACCATCGCGCCGCGCGATTACGCGGTCGGCTGGGGTATGGCGATCGTGGCCTGTTTCGGCGGCGGTTTCACCGCGTGGCGGCAGACCATGCTGCACATCCTGCCGGGCGATCCCGGCTACATGGGCGCGGTGTTCGGCCTGCACCTGTACGTGTGGGCGTGGATTCTGTTCGTCGCCGCCATCACGACAATCGGTGTGGTGCTGACGTTTTCGTACGCGACGTCGACCACGACGATTCCGGCTCGGCCGCATCGGATGGCCGGGCAGCTGGCCTTCGGCTTCCTCGCGCTGGTGATCATCGTGAATCTGGTGGCGACGTTCTTCCTGGAGGGCTTCCACTGGAAGCTGCCCGATGATCCGGCCTGTTATCAGCTGCCGCACGATCTCGGCATCCTCGACCGCGGATGCGAGCTGCCCGGCACTCACTGATTGAGATAGGGTTGCCTAACCTTCATAAAGCAACCCTTACTCCCAGAGGCTCAGCATCGTGACATCGCTATCGACCGCACGCGACCACCGCGACGGCTTCGTCCCCTTCCCCGCCGAACTCGCCGAAAGCTACCGGCAGGCCGGATATTGGGCCGGCCGCCCGCTCGGCGAACTGCTCCGCGACGCGGCGCAGCAGTGGCCCGACCGCATCGCCCTGCTCGGCGATCCGGGCACGCCAGGGGCGGGCGCGACCTACGCCGATCTGGACACCGCCGCCGATCGCATGGCGCACGGACTGCTGAAACTCGGCCTGGTGCCCGGTGATCGAGTCGTGGTGCAGCTGCCCAATGTGCTCGAATTCGTGCCGGTGCTGTTCGGACTGCTGCGCGCGGGCATCATTCCGGTGCTCACCCTGCCCGCGCATCGGCGTGCCGAGATCGAGCATCTCACCCGGCTCTCGGGTGCGGTCGCGTACGTGATCGCGGACAGGGCAGGCGATTTCGACTATCGCGCGCTCGCCCATCAGGTGTGCGCCGCCGTGCCCACGCTGCGGCATGTGCTGGTGCTCGGCGATCCCGGCGCGTTCACCGATCTGCATTCGGTGCCCACCCCGGGCGGTGCGCTGCCCGAGGTCGATGCCACCGATATCGCGCTGATGCTGGTCTCGGGCGGCACCACCGGCCTGCCCAAGCTGATCGCGCGCACGCACGACGACTACTACTACAACGCCACCGCCAGCGCCGCGGTGTGCGAACTGCGCCCCGAGGACGTCTACCTCGCGACATTGCCCGTGGCGCACAACTTTCCGCTGAGCTGCCCCGGCATTCTGGGCACCATCGCCACCGGCGGCGGCATGGTGTTCGTCACCGATCCGAGCCCGGAGCACGCCTTCGCCGCCATCGAACGACACGGCGTGACGGTCACCGCCGTGGTGCCGCCGCTGGCCCAATTGTGGACCGCGGCAGTGGAATGGGAGGAGGCCGATCTCGCCAGCCTGCGCCTGCTCCAGGTCGGCGGCGCGCGCCTGGCGGAGGTCAACGCGCGAGAAGTGCGGCCCGCCTTGAATGTTCAGCTCCAGCAGGTGTTCGGCATGGCGGAAGGACTGCTCAACTACACCCGCTTCGAGGACTCCGACGAGATCGTCTGCACCACCCAGGGGCGACCGCTCTCCCCCGCCGACGAGGTGCGCGTGGTGGATGCCGAGGGCAATGACGTCGCCGACGGCGAGGAGGGTGAGCTGCTCACCCGCGGCCCGTACACGCTGCGCGGCTACTACCGTGCGCCGGAACACAATTCGCGCGCCTTCACCCCCGACGGCTTCTATCGCAGCGGTGATCTGGTGCGCCGCCTGCCCAGCGGGCACCTCATGGTCTCGGGCCGTATCAAGGACGTCATCAACCGCGGCGGCGAGAACATCTCCTGTGATGAGCTCGAAGAGCATCTGCTCGCCTATCCGGGCGTCCGGCACGCGGCCGCCGTCGGGCTGCCCGATGACGTACTCGGCGAAAGAGTCTGCGCCGTACTGGTTGTCGAGGCGGATATGCCGACCCTGGCCGAGATCAAGACCTTCCTGACCGAACGCGGCCTGGCCACCTACAAGCTGCCGGATGTATTGCGGCAGAACGACATCCTGCCCATCACCGCCGTCGGCAAGATCGACAAGAAGGCGCTGCGCGCCGCCCACTGAGGCACGCGGGAGCATGGATTCGCGGTGACCGCACCCGGGGTACCGGAGATCGGGCGCATTGGGCATGTGCACTTCGTCACCGCGTTTCCGCAGGACACGCGGACACCGGCATCATAGGGTTCATCTATGGGTGGGTGGAATACGTCGAATATCCCGGACCTGACCGGTAAGACCTACATCGTGACCGGTGCGACCAGCGGGCTGGGCGCGTCCACCGCACGCGGTCTCGCCGAGGCGGGCGCGATGGTGATCATGGCCTGCCGCAATGAGATCAAGGCGCACGAGGTCGCCAAGACCATCCGGGGCAAAACGCAGATCCGGGTGCTGGACCTCGCCGATCTGGCCTCGGTGCGCGCCTTCGCCGATACCGTCGATCACGCGCACGGGCTGATCAACAACGCCGGTGTGATGGCCGTGCCGTACGGCCACACCGTCGACGGTTTCGAAACGCAGATCGGCACAAACTTTCTCGGCCACTTCGCGCTCACCGGCCTACTGCTGGACCGCATTTCCGAACGCGTGGTGAACGTCTCCAGCATCACGCACTACATCGGCCGCATCGATCTGGAAGACCTGAACTGGGAGCGCCGCGCGTACTCCCGCTTCGGGGCCTACGCGCAGACCAAACTCGCGGTGCTGATGTTCACCTACGAACTCCAGCGGCGACTACTCGCGGCCGGATCGGCCAAACTCGCGCTGGCGGCGCATCCCGGCTACGCCGCCACCGAGATCAACTCCAAAACCCAGAACCTGCTGGAGCAGATCATCGATCTGGGCAATCGGCTGATCGCGCAGAACGCCGATATGGGCGCGCTGCCAACGCTTTTCGCCGCCACCGCGCCCGAGGCGGAGCCCGCTGGCTACTACGGGCCGGCTCACTTCAATTGGAGCGGTCATCCGGTCCGGGTCAGTTCCAATGCCGCCTCGCACGATGAGAAGGTCGCCGCCCAGCTCTGGGAGCTCGCGGAACGACTCACCGGCGTCGACTTCACGGTGCACCCGGACTGAACCCAAAAGCGGCACCCGGACTGAACACACTTCGAGCGGGAACCCACGGCACCGTCACTTGCCGTGAGTTCCCGCTCGATGAGTGGTGTGCGCAGCGACCCCGCCGCGCCTCGGATGAGCCACGCGCACACCACGTTCCACGATGTCGCGCATCACCTGATGAGCATGCTCGCCACCGCGTTACGCGGAGTACGCGTGCGTCATGTCATCCCAGGCTTTCGCACACACCACGTTTCGGAAGGCCGGCGATGCGGCCCCGGGTCCGTCCGGTCAGGCGCGCACCACGTAGGGCGCGACACTGCCGAGCTTTTCGCAGGTCTCCTCGAATTCGCGTTCCGGACGCGACTGGCCGACCACGCCCGCGCCCGCGCGCAGCCACGCACCGGAGCCGGTCTGGTAGACCGCGCGCAGCACCAGGGTGGCCTCCAGCGCGCCATCGGGGGAAATCGTCACCACGGCACCGGAATACAGGCCGCGGGCGTCATGGTCGAGGCGGAAGACCGCGTCGACACCGGCTGCCTTCGGAATGCCCGACGCCGTCACCGAGGGGAACAGGGTTTCCAGCGCGTCCCACGGACTGCGGTCCGCGGCGAGGCGGCCCTTGACCGTGGAGGCCAGGTGCTGCACACTGCCGCGTTCGCGCACGGCCATGAAATCCGAGACCGCGGTGGTGTCGGGTTCGGCGACCGCGGCGATCTCGGCGAACGAGGTCTGCACCGAGATCGCGTGCTCGACAATCTCTTTCGGATCGCTGATCAGGTCGGCGCGCGCCGCGGAGTCCACCGCGTCACCGCGGCCGAAGGCGCGGGTGCCCGCCAGCGGCTCGGTGGTGACGATGCGTTCACCGTCGACCGAGGCCACCAGTTCCGGGCTGAAGCCCGCCGCTTCCAGACCGCCCAGGCGCAGCAGGAACGAGCGCGCGGGCGTGTTGTTCATGCGGCCCAGCCGGTAGGAGTCCGGAATGTTCACCGCGAAGGGCAGATCCACCTTCCGCGACAGGATCACCTTCTGATACTTGCCGTCGTGGATCTCGGCGACACCGGCCGCCACCCGATCGGCGTACCCGGTCGGATCCACGGTCACGTCGACCGGATGCGCGACCGGCAGCGCACTGCCCTGGGCCGCGGCGATGAGTTCGTGGATATCGGCCGTCTCGGCGGGCGTCGCACCGGCGACCCGCACGCCGGAGGCGTCGATGCGCACCTCGATGCGCGGAATCATCAGGTGCGCCAGCGTGGCCCGCGGATGCACATGCGCGGTCGCGCCGAGCGACCAGGCGCAGAATTCGAATCCGATCCAGCCGTACGCGTTTCGCCGTCCCAGCGGAATTCCGGCCAGGGCGCGATCGACGGCCTGGGCCGGACTGCCTTCCCACGCACCGGAAGTCGTCTGTCCGTCCCAGCTCACCCGCAGCTCGTCCGCGTCGAGTTCGACGCCGCCGATCGGGTCGGCCGCGAACACCCACACACCGGGGCGCTCGTACACCACGTATTCGCCGAAGCGATCCGCCGCGGCCAGTGCGGCGACCGCTGCCACCGGATCGGTGACGTGCTCGCCCCATCGCTGCTCTTCGTCGAGCCGTACCCGTTCGTCCGTGGCCGCCACCAGTCCTCCAAGGTTATGCTTACCTAACTTATTGAGGGAGGTTAGCATTACCTTCCTTCAAATGGTCAACCCCGGCGGACGACCTCCGTCACACTCACCGAAACCCGCAGCACGATCGGGGAATTGGTCGGTCCGCAACCCCGCGGCCCCGCTTTCGGCTTCAATGGATTGCGGCGGCACACGTGCGGAGGTAACTACAGATGCTCGATCACGACAGTCGGCTCCCGGAGGCCGCCATCACCCCCGGGTCGGTGGTGGCGCTCGTCGACGCCGCCGGCCGGGTCGAACGCGAACTCATCGGCAATTGGCTCGCCGAGGGCGGTATCGCCCAGGAATACGGAACCGCCGCCCCCGTCACGCAATTGGATCTGGACGCCGACGCCGTCACCACCCGGCTGGTCGGGCGGCATGACGATCCCTTGGTGGTGCCGGTACGCGTGCTGTGGCTGCCACCCGAACGAGATGGCGTGCGGCGCACCAGCTTCGGTGATCTCATCACCCTCACCAATCCGCGCAAACCCAATCGCTTCATGCAGCGGCGACTGGTCACCAAGGCCCCCGACCGGCATCTGGTGCTCACCGGCGCACCCGCCCGGCTCAGCGAGCTGCGCGCCAATAATCCCGGCTCGATCGGCGCGCCGGAATCCTTCGCGCGCGCGATCGTGCGCGCGGGCACCGTCGCCCTCGAACGCGCCGAGCGCGCCGTCATCGGCGACCGCTACAAGGTGCCGCGCCTGGTGGTCGAGGAGATCCTGGACTCCCCCGAATTCCTGCGCCGCCTCGACGTCATCGCCGAACAGGCGGGCACCGCGCCGCGCGAGGTCTACCGGCGCGCGGAGAAGGGGCTGCGCGAACTCGTCGCCGCGCAGAGCCGTCTGGTGTCCGATCTCTTCACCCAGGCCATGCGGCCGGTGCACGCCTCCACCTGGAAGGTGGACGACGATCCGATCGGATTGGACCGGCTGCGCGCGCTCAATCGCCGGTATCCGCTGGTATTCCTGCCCTCGCACCGCTCCTATGTGGACGCCTTCGTGCTCGGGGATATTCTGGCGCGCAATGACTTTCCGCCCAATCATGTGGTCGGCGGGGCAAACCTGAAATTCTGGCCGATCGGGCCCATCGCCCGGCGTACCGGAACCGTATTCATTCGGCGCAGTTTCGGCGATGACGAGGTATACAAAGCGGTCGTCGAGGAATACTTCGCGTATCTGCTCGCCAAACGATTCAATCTCGAATGGTATTTCGAAGGCGGGCGCACCCGCACCGGCAAACTCCGGCCGCCCCGCTATGGATTGCTGAATTACCTTGCGTCGGCATTGCGTTCCGCGCGCATCGACGATGTGATGCTCATTCCGGTATCGATCACCTATGAGCGGCTCAATGAAATCGGGGCCATCGCCGATGAACAAACCGGCGGTATAAAACAGGCCGAGGGGCTCGCCTGGCTGGCCCGCTATGTTCGCAATCAACAGCATTCCGCCGGACACGTCTACATTCGCTTCGGCAGTCCGCTGTCCGCCCGCGATCGACTGGCGGCGCACGGCGATCCGCTGAAAATCCATGCGGCGCAGTCCGAGCCGGAACTCGAGGAGCTGGAGCACAAGGCGGTGCAGCGGCTCGCCTTCGAGGTCGCCGTCGGCATCAACGAGGTCACCCCGATCACCGTCAACGCCCTCACCACACTGGTGCTGCTCGGCGTGCACGAGCGCGCGCTCACCCGCGATGAACTGGGCAAAGCCATCTCGCCCGTGCTGACCTACATCGAGAACCGGGCACTGCCGCGCGGCGAACTGGAAACCCTGCGCGATGATCACGGCCTGGCCGTGGTGCTGGAACAGCTCGCCGTCGCCAAGGTCGTCACCGTATATCGCGGTGGCCTGGAACCGGTGTACTCGATCGGCGCGGGCGCGCATCTGGAGGCCGCCTTCTACCGCAACAGCGCCGTGCACTGGTTCGCCAACCGCGCCATCCTGGAACTGGCCATTCTCACCGCCGTCGAAGCACCCGAGGGCGATCAGTTGCGGGTCGGCTGGGAAGCCGCATACCGGCTGCGGGACCTGCTCAAATTCGAATTCTTCTTCCCCGAACGCGCCGAGTTCACCAGTCAGCTCACCGCAGAAATGCTGCGAGTGGATCCGGAGTGGCATCGCCGCACCGCCGCGGGCACGGTGGGCTCGGAAATCCTTGCGCACCTGGCAGAATCGGGTTTCATGATGGCGCACCGGGTACTGCGATCCTTCTTCGACGCACAACTCGTGGTCGCCGAACGACTGGCGGCGCGCGATCCCGCCGTCACCATCGACAAGAAGACGTTCACCGACGAATGTTTGCAGGTGGGCAAACAGATGCTGCTGCAACAGCGATTGCACAGCCCCGAATCGGTGTCCTCCGAATTATTCGGCAGCGCACTCAAACTCGCCGACAATCACGGCCTGCTCGAAGGTGACGATCCCGCCGAACTCGTCGATCGGCGCACCCGATTCGCCGCCGAACTGCGCGATATCAGCGCCCGCATCTCCCGCGCCGCCACCCTCGACCCGTCCAACCGGCTGGACGCGCTATGACACACCGGGCCTCCGGCGGCGAACTACTGGCCCCGGGCGTCGGCATCATCGAACAACCCATCGGCGCAATGGATCTGGACGAGGCGGTGGCGGCCATCCGCTCCGGGCCGCAGGGGCCGGGCGTGGCCGCGATCTTCGACTTCGGCGGGACCGTGATCAGCGGATTCAATCCGCCCGCCATCGTGAAACGCCTCATCCGCCGCGGCGGCGACAATGCCGTCAGCGCCGTCCTGCTCGGCAGCATCCGCGGTGCGCGCAGCGAAGGCGAATACGAACGCTTCCTGCAACAGGCCATGCACACCTGGGCGGGCGTCCCCGAAACCGAACTCGAGGAACTCGGTGCGCGACTGTTCCACAAGACCGTGCACGGACACCTCTACCCTGAAGCCTGGCGACTGGTGCGCGAGCACGAAACCGCCGGGCACACACTGCTGCTCGTCAGCTCGCTGACCAGGTATCAGGTGCAACCGGTCGCCGAGGAACTCGGCATACCCAACGTGCTGTGCACCACCATGGCGGTACAGGACGGCGTGCTCACCGGACACGTCGATGGAAAACCACTGTGGCGCAATGGCAAAGCCGACGCCGTGCGCAGGTTCGCCGCGACCCGCGGCATCGACCTCGCACAGAGCCGGGTGTACGCCGACAGCGCCGCCGACCTGCCACTACTCCAGCTGGCCGGACATCCGGTCGCGGTCAACCCGGACCCGCGAGTGGTGCTGGAGGCCGCCGAGAAGAGTTGGCCGGTACTGCATTTCCGGCCCCGGCAGGCACCGACACCCACCGACTACGCGCGCACCCTCTCCGGATTCGGGGCACTCGTCGGCGGCGCGCTGTTCGGCATCGCCGCCAAGGCGCACACCAAACAGCGCAGGCAGATGGCCGATTCCATGCTGACCGTCGCCGCCGACTCCACACTGCGCGGCACCGGCGTGCGGGTGCGCGTGGCCGGGGCCGAAAACGCCCGTGCGCCACGGCCCGCCGTGTTCATCTTCAATCATCAGAGCCAATTCGACATCGTGGTGATCGCCGAGGTGCTCGGCGAGGGCTTCACCGGTATCGCAAAGCAGGAAGTCGCCAACAATCCGCTGTTCGGGCCGCTCATGCGGTTCGTGGAAGTCACCTTCATCAACCGCGGGGACAGCGCGGCCGCCAGAGCCGCCCTGGAACCCGTCGTCGAAACCCTCAGGGGCGGACTGTCGGTCGTCATCGCCCCGGAGGGCACGCGCTCGCTCACGCCGCGCGTAGGGGCCTTCAAGAAGGGCGCGTTCCACATCGCCATCCAGGCCGGGGTGCCGATCATCCCCGTGGTGATCCGCAATGCGGGCGAAATCGCCTGGCGCAACTCGGCCGTCGTGCGCAAGGGCGTGGTGGATGTGGCCGTACTGCCGCCCATCGACGTCAGCGGCTGGGATCCGGCACATATGGACGACGAGGTGGCGGCGGTCCGTCAGCAGTTCGTGGACACCCTGCTGCACTGGCCCGAAAACGAGTGATCCCGCACCACGAGGTGGTGCGGGATCGAAGTCACGGTGTGCGACAGCGCGTCAGACGGCCTTGCCGAACAGCAGCTTCCACGGCATCAACGCCGATTCCAGCTGCACCTTCAGCGTCATCTTGGACGCGCCCTTGGTGCGCTCCTCGAAGCGGATCGGCACCTCGGCGATGGTGATGCCCTTCTTGACCGTCCGATAGTTCATCTCGACCTGGAACGAGTAACCGTTGCTCTTGATCGAGGACACATCGATGGCGCGCAGCGTATCGGCCTTCCACGCCTTGAAACCGGCGGTCGCGTCCTTGACGCCCAGGCGCAGAATCAGATTCACGTAGAAGTTGGCCCAGGCGGACAGCGCCTTGCGATGCCACTTCCACTCCTCGGCGGTGGAACCGCCGGGCACATAGCGGGATCCGAGCACCACGCCCGCGTCCGTGGTCTCCAACTTCTCCAGCATGGCCGGAATCACCTCGGCGGGATGCGAGAGATCGGCGTCCATCTGGATCACCACGTCCGCACCCTCGTCCAGGGCGCGGGTGATGCCCGCGATGTAGGCGCGGCCCAGACCGTCCTTCTCGGTGCGGTGCAGCACGCTCACCACATTGGGCAGGTCCACCGCCAGCTTGTCGGCCACCTCACCGGTGCCATCGGGTGAATTGTCATCCACCACCAGCACGTGCAGGTCGGCCACCGGTAGTGCGGTGAGTCGCTCCACCGCCACCGGAAGATTCTCCCGCTCGTTGTAGGTCGGCACCACAACGGTAACCTTCAAGACTCGCCCTCCCGCTCGATTCTCGCCCGTACGCGCCCCCGGCACGGGTGGGCACAACGTCGATTCTGCTCACGGAACTTTAGTTGATGTACCTGAGGTACACGTGAGCGCATAGGCCCGAGCGGCCAGTCCAGCGAGCCGTCCTCAGTCGTCGTCGGCGTCCGCGGCCTTGTTCCGCGCCTTCGCGATCTCCAAAGCCCTTTCGGCAGTTGCCTTATCAGGATACGGCCCCATCCGCCCACCCACCCAGCACTGCTTACCCTGCTCAGCCCGGTGATGATCGATGCAGTAGTACCACTGGTTGTCTTCATCAGCCATGCCTCCAGCATGGCACCAAGATCAGGACGGTCGGCCGGGAACACGCGAAAACGCGGGCTATGCCTGGTACGGCTTGGATCGCGGCGCGAAGTCGTTCGGCCAGACGGTGTCCGCGTCGAACCGCACCGCCATGAATCTCGCCCCGGCCAGCCGTTCCTCGGCCACTGTCATCAGGTCAGGTGGCGGAGTGTCGGAGAGGGACATGGTGAATCCATCGCCGAGGCTCGCACCCCGCAGATCCACCCGGCCGAAGATCGCGCCCTGCAGTTCGGCACGGCCGAATGTGGCTTTGCGCAGGTCGACAGCGGAGAACATGGCATTCTGCAACTTCGCGCCGAACAATCCGGCATCCCGCATCGAGACGCCCTGGAAGCCCGCGCCACGTAGGTCGGCGTCATACGCGTGCACACCATCCAGGGTGGAGTCGAAGAATGTCGCGTCCCGTAGGTCGGCCTCGTCCAGCGAGGCATTTACCAGGTTGGATCGGTGCAGGTAGACGTTCCTGAGGTGCGCCCCGTCCAGGTCCACCCACGCCAAGCATGTGTTCGAGAGATCGATGCGCTCACCACGCGTCTCGTCACGACTACCCACCACGGTCAAAGCGGTCTGGATATCGATCTCGGGTTTCCGCTCTCCCACACCGCATTCCGGGCCATTCGGTGCGTGGGTGCGCACGAAAGCGGCCAGCATCTGCGTGATCGGCACACGATCCGGTTCCGAGTCCTCGGCCAGCTTGCGTAGCAGGTTGATTCCGCCCAGCCGGATGTCGAGGCTGCTGTTGCCCAGCTGCTCGACGGCTTTGGCGAAGCGGTCGGTGACGGCGGTCTGACGTGCCAGTCCGGACTGTTCGCTTGTCGCCCTGAGTGATTGGTTGGTGAACCACAGCGTGGCCAGTGCGGCGATGGTGGTGACCATGGCCGCGAGCTTCGGCCAACCGCCCCAGCCGAACAGCGCGCGGCTCGCGCGGCGGACGCGGAAGCGGCGCGTATCGGGTTGGCGCAGAGAGTGAATGCGATTCGGACGGCGTCGCGCGCCGGTTCCCCCCGTTGCTGATCTCACCCCTTGATTTTCCCTCGGGGGTACGACAAAAAAGGCCGCACCCGCAGGTGCGACCTTTGTCGTTGTGGCCAGAGCCGGGATCGAACCGGCGACCTTCCGCTTTTCAGGCGGACGCTCGTACCAACTGAGCTACCTGGCCGAAGCACCCGGTATCGAATGCCAAGATAAGTCTTGCGACCCTGACGGGACTCGAACCCGCGACCTCCGCCGTGACAGGGCGGCGCGCTAACCAACTGCGCCACAGGGCCTTGCTTGCTCCACTACAACAGTGTTGCCACTGTTGTACCCCCTACGGGATTCGAACCCGCGCTACCGCCTTGAAAGGGCGGCGTCCTAGGCCGCTAGACGAAGGGGGCCCGCCGGATCACTCCGGACCGTTACACTCAACGGCTTCCGTTGGGAGCGGAGATAGCTTATGACAGCATCCGCTCTATTCCCAAATCTGCTGGTCAAACCGTCAAATTGAGATCTTCCAGCCGGGCGGACACCCGCCAGCCCACGCGCCGGAACTCCTCGGTCCACTCGGGAGTCGCGGTTGCTTCCACGATCATCTCGAGCGCCTCGGTGAACCGGGAGCGCAGATCGACCGGACCGCCCAGCACATCGGCGATATAGCGCTGACCCGCCAGGGCCGCCGCCAGCGTGCGGGTGAAGCGGTCCGGATCGGCGTCACCGCGCAATTGCTTGTGCTCGGTGGCGCGCACCGCGAGCAGCCGGATGGACCGCCCGAGAATGCGGCCGCCGCCGGCCTGGATATCGCGATAGAACTCCGGTTCGATGATGAGCCGGAACTCGGCCTGGATGATGATGTCGTTCTCCAGCCGCAGCGCGATCTCGTCGATCATGCCGTGCAGGACATCCAGGGGTCCGAGATCCCCTCTGCCGAGCCATCTTTCGGTGGACACGCGGTAGCGGTCGACTGCCGCTTCCAAGACCGCGCGAGCCAGGTCCTCCTTGGAGTCGAAGTGAAAGTACATGGCGCCCTTGGTCGCGCGTGAACCTTCCAATATGCGGTTGAGCGATGCAGCGGCATAGCCGCTCTTCCCGAACTCAACGGCGGCGGACCTTATGATCGCCGCGCGTGTCCGGCGGGCCCGCTCTTGCTGCCGTGCCATGCTCGAAACGCCTCCGAAGCTAGCTACCGCCGCTGGCTACCCCGTGGTGTTCCACAAAGCGCCCTCGACGCAAAGTTACGTGTCTTTCAAATACTTCAAAACGGGCTTCGCCCGAATTACCAAACTTTTGGTACGAAAAAGCGCGAAAAACTTGAAACACACCAACTGGTATAGTTTTTCCCGCCCGGGTGCGCCGCAGGGGGTGCGCACCCGGGCGTTCTAGTCGTCTGGAACCGCCTCCCGCAGCCTGATCTGTTGGAGCCGCGATCGATCGGAACCGTTCGCAACCCATTCGGGCATATCAACGATAAGCCGAATCCCGTGCTACCGGGGCAATCCCGGTTCTTCAGGAATTCACCAGTCGGTCACCGTACCCGGAATGCGCACCCTGCGTGAGGTGTACCGGAGAGTCAGTTAGCCAGCATGCCCCCTATCGAAAACCGCAATTCCCCAGCTAACAGCTGGGTGAATGGTCCGGAAAGCTGAATTCGCCCATATCCCTTGAACGTTCGGTATTCGGCCACAGCGGCACACCCCGCCGCCGCACGCCCGGCAGCACCCGCGGTACCGAGCGCCGCCGGCCGCGCCGAATCCGGCCGGTTCCCGGCCTGCGCTCCAAAATGCTTGCCACACATCACCATTGGATGATATTCACAATCAGGCGCATCGAAACAATCTGCGTGTCAACGCGATTGCCGAACGGCAGTACAGCGCCGGTTCCGGCGTGCGCGCGCACGACCGGGACGCAACCGGGCCGCACCCCTCGCGCCGCCCGCGCGCCCCTCCCCGGCGCGCGGTCCGCCCCCGCCCGCGCCGCCATCAATCCCCACCGACCGGTCCGCACCCTCACAGCCCCTCATCGTGCTCCGCGCACCCCACCCCGGTGCCCCCGAAACTGGGGGATCGGCACATTCAGTCACCCCTTTGGCGCACCCGGTCACCCGACCACGAGACTCACGCGAACCCGGCAACGACACGACACTCCGGCGAACCGGCCACGCGCGCACCGCGCTCCGGACACCCACCCGAGCGCACCACCCCCGCCGCAGCGCCCGGCGACACCACCGACACACGCGGGGCCAACCGCCGTGACCAGCGCAAATGCCGTCCGGCAGCACACAATTGGATACTCATTTAACACTTGCGGGGTCAACCTACTAAAGTGATCGACCGCGCCCCTATAGCTCAGTTGGTAGAGCTACGGACTTTTAATCCGCAGGTCGCAGGTTCGAGCCCTGCTGGGGGCACAGTTTGTCCCATATGGGACACAGTTGCCGAGGGGTCCGGGATACTACTTTCGGGCCCCTCGCCACTCGGCGAATCCGTGGCAATCTGTCCGGATTTCGCCTACCGTGACCCCCGTAGGGCTTTTCCGGGATGCCAACACCACAGGCGGAGTTCATGACTTCCTTCGATGACCTGCTCTCCAACGTGCCCGTCGCACAGATCGCCGACAAGCTCGGAGTCGACGAGGCGACCGCCACCACAGCGATCAACGCGGCCATTCCGGTCCTCCTCGGCGGATTCCAGGCACAGGCCGGCAACCCCGACGAGGGCCTCAATCTGGAAGGCGAAGTCGCCAACCAGCCGCACGGACTACTCGACGGCGGCGTCGATATCGACAAGGTCGACGTCGACAACGGCAGCCAGATCGTCGACCAGACCTTCGGCGCCGAGAAGAACACCGTCATCAGCGCCCTCGGAAACGTGGGCGGCGGCAACGCCCAGGACCTGATGGCCAAACTCCTCCCCCTGCTCGCCCCCATTGTCTTGGCCTACCTTGGTAAGAAGGCAATGGGCGGTGGCGGCGCGGCCACCGGTGGCGGCGAGACCGCTGCCGCAGGTAGCGGCGGTATCGGCGACATCCTCGGCAGCCTGCTCGGCGGCGCCACCGGCGGTAAGGGCGGTGGCGGACTCGGGGACATCCTCGGCAAGGCCGTCGGCCAGAACGCCGGCAATGTGCTCGGCAATGTGCTGGGCGGACTGCTCGGCAAGAAGTGAGTTCGCACCGAGACACGATGTGCGGCTAACGAACTGCGGCTCACGGCGATAGACAGGGCGCCGTGGGCCGTTGTCATATGACATCTCTCACTGACCCCGCAATGGCACTCGCATGAGTTTCACATCACCATACGGTGCCGTAAGGTATGGGCCGCGGCGGCAGGCCGGCGAGGGTAGACAGCTTGATCGCGATACGAAGGGCATATACATGGCAAAGGATCTGACTCAACTCGAGCTACTGACGGAGTTGGAGCCGGTTGCCGCGGAGAACGTAGATCGGCACCTCTCCCTGGCCAAGGAATGGCATCCGCACGACTACGTGCCGTGGGACGAGGGCCGCAACTTCGCCGCCATGGGCGGCCAGGACTGGGATCCGTCGCAGTCCAGGCTGAGCGAGCTCGCCAGGGCGTCCATGATCACCAACCTGCTCACCGAGGACAACCTCCCGTCCTACCACCGGGAAATCGCCGAGAACTTCTCCCAGGACGGTGCCTGGGGCACCTGGGTCGGCCGCTGGACCGCCGAGGAGAACCGGCACGGCATCGTCATGCGCGACTACCTCGTCACCACGCGCGCCGTCGACCCGGTCGCCCTCGAAGAAGCCCGCATGATCCACATGACCAACGGCTTCGCCTCCCCCGCGCAGGTCAACCAGGACGACGCCGGATTCCTGTACTCGGTCGCGTACGTGACCTTCCAGGAACTCGCCACCCGCGTCTCGCACCGCAACACCGGGCGCGTCTGCGACGACCCGATCGCCGACCGCATGCTGCAGCGCATCGCGGCCGACGAGAACCTGCACATGATCTTCTACCGCAACATGTGCGGTGCGGCGCTTGACCTTTCGCCGGACCAGACCCTCGAGGCCATCACCCTCATCCTGGAGAACTTCCAGATGCCGGGCGCGGGCATGCCCAACTTCCGCCGCAACGGCGTGCTGATGGCCAAGCACGGCATCTACGACCTGCGCCAGCACCTCGAAGAGGTCGTGAACCCGGTCCTGAAGAAGTGGCGCATCTTCGAGCGCGACGACTTCACCACCCGCGGCGAGGAGACCCGCGAACGCCTCGGCCTCTTCCTGGAGAAGCTCGGCAAGGACGTCCTCAAGTTCGAGGAACAGCGCGACCGCATGCTCGCCCGCGAAGCCGCCAAGGCCGAAAAGGCAATGGCTAGCCTGTGAGGCGCAGTGGGGGCTCCGCCCCCACACCCCCGACCGAAGGGGAACGCTGACGCGAGGTCTTGGGGGCGGTGCCCCCAAACCCCCGCAGCGGCGCAAAACGATTGGCCCACTTTTCCTCACGCCCGGCCTCTCGCGACGTCCAGTCGCGAGAGGCCGTTTGCTTGTCAGAGCCCGCTTGCGGGGGATGTGATCCGGGGCACGCGGGGATGGGTGAGACACTGGTGGGCGTGACGACCTCGATCGAAGCCTCCAAGTCCACGCTGCGGATCGGACCGTATCCGGTCGATCCGGCGGTCGTGCTGGCGCCGATGGCGGGGATCACCAATGTCGCCTTCCGGACGCTGTGCCGGGAATTCGGCAGTGCCACTTCCATTTACGTGTGCGAGATGATCACCGCCCGCGCGGTGGTGGAGCGTAATGAGAAGACGCTGCACATGATGTCGTTCGGGGCGGACGAGAGCCCGCGGTCGATGCAGCTGTACGCCGTCGATCCCAAAACCGTCGGGGAGGCCGTGAAGGTCATCGTCGGTGAGGGGTGGGCGGACCACATCGATCTGAACCTCGGCTGCCCGGTGCCCAAGGTGACCCGGCTCGGGGGTGGGGCGGCGCTGCCGTACAAGCGGCGACTGTTCCAGGACATCGTCAAGGCGATGGTGTCGGCGGCCGAACCGGCCGGGGTGCCGATCACGGTGAAATTCCGGATCGGGATCGACGATGAGCACCACACCTTCCTCGATACCGGGCGGATCGCCGAGGCCGAAGGCGCGGCCGCCGTCGCGCTGCACGCGCGCACCGCCGCGCAGCGCTACTCCGGTGAGGCCGACTGGACCGCGATCGCGCGGCTCAAGGAAGCCGTCACCACCATCCCGGTGCTCGGCAACGGCGATATCTTCAGCGCCGACGACGCCCTGCGCATGATGGCCGAAACCGGCTGCGACGGCGTCGTCGTCGGACGCGGATGCCTCGGCCGCCCTTGGCTTTTCGCGGAACTGCAGGCGGCGCTGCGCGGTGAGCCGCTGCCCGCGCCGCCGAATCTGGGCCGGGTCGGGGAAATCCTGCGCAGGCATACCGAACTGCTCGTCGCACACGACGGCGAGGACAAGGCCATGCGCGATATCCGCAAGCATATGGCCTGGTACCTGATGGGCTTCCCGATCGGCGGGGATCTGCGCCGCGGCTTCGCCACGGTCGGCAGCATGAATCAGCTGAACGACCTGATCGGGCAACTCGACGTGAATGCGCCATTCCCAAAGGACGCCGAAGGCCCGCGCGGCCGCCAGGGCTCGCCCGGCAAGGTGGCGCTGCCCGACGGCTGGCTCGACGATCCCGAGGATCCGACCGTCCCCTGCGCCGCGGACGTCATGCACAGCGGCGGCTGACCCGCCCGACCGGCCGGAATGCCCGCCGACGGCCATCGAGAACGGCCTCGGCGCGCACGGCACGCGGCGGCACCGCCCGGCCCGAGCAGCGCTCGCCCCGGACTGCGATGTCGTAACGCCCGCCGAGTCGGACGCCGCGTTTCGGAATGAATCGCCCGGTCCCTGGCAGAATTCCGCGAATGCTCGCAGCACCGCCGCTGCGGTCGACTCGCCGAACTCCGTGCCGCGGAAACCGGGCGCGGCGGATTTATGGCGGAATGCGGTACACACGGTCGATCGGCGTTCGAGTGGTCGACCGTGGCGGAATCGTTATCATGGCGGTCGGCATCGAAAAGCAAAGTGAGGTTCGTTGGTGGGTGACGATCGGTACGGGCGTACGCCACGGCCCGGAGGTCGCGCCCCGTGGGAGCGCTATCCCGCGGACGACGACGCCCAACCACGCGCCTCCCGGCGGTCCAGGCATAACGACAATCCGGACCCCGGCTCCGCACCCATCTCGGTGCAGGACCTCGTCGAACGCGTCGACAGCGAACGCAAATCCCGCCGTCGCCGCCGCAAGGACGATGACGACGCACAGCATCCCGCCGATCCGGCCACCCGCCGCCCGCCCGCCGACAGCACCGGAGCCCGCCGCGCGGTAGCACCCGACAGCGCCGCCACCCGGCGGGAACCCCCCGCCCCCAACGGTTCTCAGCGCGGCACCAACGGCGATACCGGCGCCCGCTATCCCGTCACCCCGGATCCGGCCGCCCCCAACGGTTCCCGGCACGGCACCGAGGCCACCGGCTCCGGGCGCACCGTCCGGCCGAATCCGCCGGGCGGCGCGCACACCGCACCCGGCGGCACCGGCGCACAGCGCGCCGTACCCCCGAACACACCGGGCGGCACCGGATCTCAGCGCGCGGTAGCGCCGAACGCCAATGCCGCCGACGGACTCCGCCGCGTCGCCACCCCCGCCGATAACGCCCGCCGGGACGCGAACGGCCGCATCGACCCGACCGCGGATCCCGTCACCGAGGAACTACCCGCGCTCACCGAACCGCCCCGGGCCGAACGCAAGAGCAAGAAACTGCGCGCCCCCGCCCCGGTCGAATCGCCCGCCGACTATCCGACCACCGCGCTGCCCACCGCGGTCGGGCCGAAACAGCTCTCCCCCGGACGCCGTCGCCGCAATCGGCGACTGCACCTGGCCGGGCGCAGCGCGCTCGCCCTGTTCGCCGTCATCGCCATGCTCATCACCGGCGGCGGCTGGAGTTACCTCAAGGCCAAGGACAGCAACTTCACCCAGGTCTCCGCGCTCGACAACGACTCCCCCGACGTCGTCGACGCCGATGCGCAATACGGTGACGAGAACTTCCTCATCGTCGGCACCGACACCCGCGCGGGCGCGAATTCCCAACTGGGCGCGGGCAATACCGAGGACGCCGAAGGCGCGCGCTCGGACACCGTCATGCTGGTGAACATTCCCGCCAACCGGCAGCGCGTGGTCGCGGTCTCCTTCCCGCGCGACCTGGACGTCACCCGACCGGTCTGCGAAGGCTGGAACAACGACAAGGGCTCCTACACCGGCGAGAGCTTCCCGTCCGCCATCGGCGACAAGCTCAATGCCGTGTACGCGCTCGGCGGGCCGAAATGCCTGACCAAGGTCATCCAGAAAATGTCCGGCCTGAAGATCAACCACTTCGTCGGCATCGACTTCGCGGGCTTCGAAACCATGGTGGACACCATCGGCGGCGTCGAGGTCTGCAGCACCAAACCACTGGTCGACGAAATCCTCGGCACCGTGCTCACCACCCCCGGTAAGCAGGTCGTGAACGGTTCCACCGCACTCGATTACGTGCGCGCCCGGCATGTGGTCGGCGAGGAACGCAGCGACTACGACCGCATCAACCGGCAGCAGCGCTTCCTGTCCTCACTGCTGCGCGGGGCGCTGTCCAGCAAGGTGCTTTTCGATCCGGGCAAGCTGAACGGCTTCATCAACGCGTTCGCCCAGCACTCGTTCATGGACAATGTCACCACCAAGGATCTGCTCATGCTCGGGCGGTCCATGCAGAAGATGCAGGCCGGTGCGATCACCTTCCTGACCGCGCCGACGGCGGGAACCACGTCCTACGGCAATGAGATTCCGCGCGAATCCGATATCAAGGCCATCTTCCGCGCGGTCATCGACGATCAGCCGCTGCCCGGGGAGAAGAAGACCGATCCGGCCACCACCACCAGCGAGGCCCCGGCCGCCAAGCCGAAACTGACCGCGGTCGATCCGTCCACGGTCTCGCTGCAGGTGTCCAACGGTTCCGGCGTCTCGGGCGTGGCCTCCACGGCCGCGACCAAACTCGCGAACCAGGGCTTCCAGATCTACAGCACCGGCAATTACGCCGACGGCACCGCGGCCAAGACCATCGTGCGCTACTCCAGCGGACACGAGGCGGCCGCCGCCACCGTCGCCAGCTCGTTGCCGGGCGCGAGTCTCGAGCCCGCGACCGGACTCGGCAGCATTGTCGAAGTCGTGCTCGGATCGGACTACGCGGGTAGCGTGAAAGCGCCCACCGCGTTCGGCCAGCCGCTGGCCGACACACCCACCGACTCCGGCGGGGCGAGTGCGGCTCCGGTCACACTGCCGTCCGACCTGGAACACGTCAACGCCGCCGACGACACCTGCAAGTAGCGTCGTCGGCACGGCTCGGACGTGCGGCGACCGCGCCGGAACGGACCGGCACCGATGATTCACCCACCGTTGGTGACTTGGTCAGCGGGTACCACTAGTGTCTTGACTCATGCGTGTCATCTACAACGAACAAATGGCCGAGCTCGCCGATCTACTCGGCGGCATGGCGGGGCTTGCCGGATCGGCGATGGAGCGGGCCACCAACTCGCTGCTGAACGCCGACCTCGAGCTCGCGGAGCAGGTGATCACCGAGTACGACCGCATTGCCGAGATGATCCAGCTGGCCGAGGAGAAGGCGTTCGCGCTGCTCGCCCTGCAGGCCCCCGTTGCGGGTGATTTGCGGCAGGTCGTCAGCGCCATCCAGATCGTCGCCGACGTGAACCGGATGGGCGCGCTCGCCCTGCACGTCGCCAAGATGACCCGTCGGCGCTTCCCCAATCACGCCGTGCCCGAGGCCGTCAACAGCTACTTCGCCGAAATGGGGCGAATCGCCGTCAAGATGGGCGCCACCGCCAAGGAGGTGCTGGAGACCCGTGATCCCGAGCGGGCCGCCAAGCTCACCGACGACGATGAGGCGATGGATGATCTGCGCAAGCACATCTTCACGCTGATCATGGACCGCGACTGGCAGTTCGGCGTGGCGGCTGCGGTCGATGTCGCACTGCTGGGCCGCTACTACGAGCGCTTCGCCGACCACGCCGTCGAGATCGGGCGTCGCGTGGTGTTCCTGGTGACCGGCGTACTGCCGCCGGACCCGGACTCGGAAAAAGAAAGCATCTGAACAACTCTCGTAGGCGCCCGCACACGACACGGTGCGGGCGCTGAGTTGTATCAGGACCGCTGATCCACCGATTCCTCTGCGGGGGTATCGGTTTCGCGCCAGCCGAGCAGGACCGAGGGGCCGCGTTCCGGCTTCCAGGGCAGCGCTACGGCGACGATGAGGGCCGCTACCACCAAGGTGCCCACGGCGACGTAGGACGCGGCTGTCGCGCCGTCCAGGGCCGCCACCTTCATGGCGTGCACCAGATCCATCTTCGCCTGTGCCAGTAGCGGATTCACGGGGGCCTTGACGATCTCCAGGACGCTGATGGGCGTATTGCTCGCCAGTTCCTTCTGCTGCGGGGTCATGATCTGGCCGGGAATCGCGGCGATCTTGCCGCCGACATTGTGCGTGTACACCGAGGTCATGATCGAACCGAGCAGGGCCACGCCCAGTGCGCCGCCCACCTCACGCGTGGTGTCGTTGACCGCCGAACCCGCGCCCGCCTCCTCCAAAGGCACCGAGCCCATGATGGATTCGGTCGCCGGACCCTGAACCACCGCGAACCCCAGGCCCATCAGGATCATGGACACCACCACCGGTCCCACATAGGCGGTGTCGACGGTGGTGCGGCCCGCCAGGTACATGGCCGCGGCCAGAATCAACAGTCCGCCCACCACCATGGCGGTGGTGCCGAAACGCTGCGCCAGCATGGTCGCGATCGGCGCGCCGAAACCGACGGCGATCGCGAAAGGCAGTGAGTGGATGCCGAATTCGAGCGGCGTCAACTCCTTCACACCCTGGAAGTACTGGGTGATCAGGAACAGGAAGCCGAACGCGGCGAAGTAGGAAACCGTGATCGCCAGCGACGGCAGCGCGAAACGGCGATTGCGGAACAGCCGCATATTCAGCACCGGCGTCGCCACCCGCAGCTCCCAGCCCACGAACACCGCCAGCGCGATAATCGAAAGCAGGTATCCCGCAAGGCTTTGCGCGGACAGCCAGCCGTGCTTGGGCGCCTCGATGATCGACCAGACGAGCGCCGTCACACCCGCGAGGGACAGCACGATGCCGATGCGATCGAGCTTGTCCACATGTGCCGCACGCGATTCCGGCACCGTGATCAACACCGCCGCGATGGCGACCAGCGCCACCGGCACATTGATCCAGAACACCGAATGCCAGGAGAAGTACTGCAGCAGCCAGCCGCCGACGGTCGGGCCGATGGCGACGGCGATACCGGCCATGGCGGTCCAGGCCGCGATGGCCGCGGCGCGCTCGCGCGGATTGGTGAAGATATTGATCAGCAGGGCCAGCGTCGCCGGGAAGACCACGGCCGCGAATACGCCCATCCCCGCGCGGGCGGCGATGACCTGCCCCAGCCCCGAGGACAGGGCGCCCGCCGCCGACATGGCCGCCACACCGGTCAGGCCGATGATCATGAACTTGCGCCGCCCGTACCGATCGCCGAGATGACCCATGGCGAGCAGCAGTCCCGAGAACGCCAGCGTGAACGCGTCCACGATCCACTGCAGCCCGCTCATATCGGCCTGCAGCTGCACCGCCATCGACGGCAGCGCCACATTCACCAGCGTGTTGTCCAGCACCACAAGCAGTTCCGCCAGGCAGATGGCAACGAGCGCCGCTATGCGCGCCCGCCTGCTCAACTCCCCGGCCGCGGTTCCCCGGCTCGCCATTGAAACAGTCACCCCACACCTCCAACTAGACCGATCGGTTTACCACCTCAGACTAGATGTAACTCACAGTTGCACACAATCCTCCACGCCCCATATGACGCAGCCCACAAGCGCGCTACCGCGCGCACAAACAAAAGCCGCCCCCGTTCCTTTCGGAACGGGGGCGGCAACACATCCGATCGGAGCGGAGGCTTCCCACCCCATTCATGCCCGTGGCCCCGTTCCGGCAGGAACGGGGCCACGAGACCTACAGAGAGAGCTTTATCCGAAGCGGCCGGAGATGTAGTCCTCGGTGGACTTCTGGGACGGGTTGGAGAAGATCTTCTCCGTCTCGTCGATCTCGATGAGCTTGCCGGGCTTGCCCTGGGCTTCGAGGTTGAAGAAGGCGGTCTGGTCGCTCACGCGGGCGGCCTGCTGCATGTTGTGCGTGACGATGACGATGGTGAACTCCTTCTTCAGCTCGGAGATCAGATCCTCGATCGCGAGCGTGGAGATGGGGTCCAGGGCCGAGCAGGGCTCGTCCATGAGCAGCACATCGGGCGAGATGGCAATCGCGCGGGCGATGCACAGACGCTGCTGCTGACCACCGGAGAGGCCGCCGCCGGGCTTGTCGAGCCGGTCCTTGACCTCGTTCCAGAGGTTGGCGCCGCGCAGCGAGCGCTCGGCCACCTCTTCGAGCTCCTTCTTGCCGCGCACGCCCTGCAGCTTGAGCCCGGCCACCACATTGTCGCGAATGGACATGGTGGGGAACGGGTTCGGCCGCTGGAACACCATGCCGATGGTGCGCCGCACGCCCACCGGATCGATGGTGGCGCCGTAGATGTCCTCACCGTCGAGCAGCACCGCGCCTTCGACGCGGGCGCTCGGGGTCACCTCGTGCATGCGGTTCAGCGCCCGCAGCACGGTGGACTTACCGCAGCCGGACGGGCCGATGAAGGCGGTCACGCTGCGCGGCAGCACGGTCAGCGAAACATCGGAGACCGCATGGAATTTGCCATAGTAGATATTGAGATCTTTGACGTCGATCCGCTTGGCCATCAGTCTTTTCCGTTCCTCTATCGGTTCCGCGTCAGCAGCTTGTTGACCGCCGCAGCGGCGAGGTACAGCAGCGCGATGATCAGGATCAGGGTCAGGGCGGCGCCCCACACCCGTGCGCGTCCGGCGGGTTCCGGGTTGGCCAGCTCCTGGTAGATCATCAGCGGCAGCGAGGCCATATTGCCGTCGAACAGGTTCTGGTTGATCGACTTCGAGTAGCCGACCAGCACCAGCACCGGCGCGGTCTCACCCATGACGCGGGCGATCGAGAGCAGGATGCCGGAGATCATGCCGGGCGCCGCGGTCGGAACCACAATGCGCAGAATGGTTTTCCACTTCGGAATGCCGAGAGCGTATGAGGCTTCCCGCAATTCGTCGGGAACCAGCTTGAGCATCTCCTCGGTACTGCGCACCACCACCGGCAGCATGAGCAGCACCAGGGCCAACGCCACCGCGAAAGCACTCTGCGGCGCACCGAAAGTGGCGATCCACAGCGCGAAGATGAACAGCGCGGCGACGATCGAGGGCACACCCGCGAGGATGTCGACCATGAAGGTGGTGGTCTTGGCCAGCCAGCCGCGACCGTATTCCACCAGGTAGATGGCGGCCATGATGCCCAGCGGCACAGCGATTATCGCCGCCATGGCCGACTGCACGATGGTGCCGTAGATGGCGTGGTAGACACCGCCCGCGTACTGCTCGGGCAGCACGCCCTTCTGGGACTTGGTCCACCAGTCGATGGAAGCGACCGCGTCCCAGCCTCTTTCGATGACGGTGTACAGCACCCACAGCAGCGGCACCAGCGCGATGGCGAAGCAACCCCAGACGATGCCGGTGGCAAGCCCGTTCTTGATGCGGCGGCCGGTGCTGACATGCCGGAAGGTCGGGGCCTTGATCGGCTTGTCGAGTGTGGTGGTCATCCGTTCACCTTCCCGCCTGCGACGAGCCGAGCGAGCGCGTTGACCACGAAGGTCAGTGCGAACAACACGAAACCGGCGGCGATATAGGCGCCGGTCGGCAGCTTGGAGCTGAATTCCGAAGCGGCGGAAGCGATCTTGGAGGCGAAGGTGTAGCCGCCGTCGAACAGCGACCAGCCGCCCGCCTTGGCCGAGGTGCGCAGCACCACGAGCACGGCGATGGTCTCACCGAGCGCACGGCCCAGGCCGAGCATGGAGCCCGCGATCACACCGGAGCGGCCGTACGGCAGCACCGTCATGCGCACGACCTCCCACTTGGTGGCCCCGAGCGCCTGCGCCGCCTCGATGTGCGAGAGCGGCGTCAGGCCGAACACCTCACGACTCACCGAGGTGATGATCGGCAGGATCATCACCGCCAGCACCACGCCGGCGGTGAAGATGGTGCCGGCGTACGTGCTGAGATTCCCGTCCGAGAACAGGAAGAACCAGCCGAGATGTTCGTTCAGGAAGCGCTGGAGCGGCTCGATTTTCGGAGCCAGCACCAGCACGCCCCAGAGACCGAAGACGATCGAAGGCACCGCGGCGAGCAGGTCGACGACCGTGGAGAACGGCCGGGCCAGCGCCTTGGGCGCGTACTGCGTCAGGAACAACGCGATCCCGACGCCGATCGGCACGGCGATCACCAGCGCCATCACCGCGCTCAGCACCGTGACCATGAACAGGTCCTTGATGCCGAAGCGCAGATTGTCCGCGTTCGAGGTGTTGAACTCGGAGCTGGTGAAGAAGTTCGCCTTGTTCGCCAGCACCGAGGGCACCGCGCGAATCAGCAGGAACAGCGCGATCAACGCGATGGCCGCGACGATCACCCCGCCGGCGGTGGTGGCCGCCGAACGGAAAATGAACTCCGCCCCGTACTTACTGGGCGCTTTACGCCCCGCGGCCGGCTTGGTGCTGGGTTCGGTCGGCATGAGCGCAGTATCCCCCGGCAGCTGGGCACGGTCCTCGCGCGGGTCGGTCGTCACCGACAGGCCCGCCGAGGCTGTTTCGTCGTGCACGGTCATGGTGCTTCTTCGATCAGTCGGTGGCGATCAGTCGATCAGGAAATGGCGGCGATCGCGGTGGTCAGCTTGGTCTTGAACGCATCCGGGATCGGCACGTAGCCGGCATCCGCGAGGCCGTTCTGACCGTTGCCGACGGCCGAGGTCAGGAACGCCTTGACAGCCTTGGCGGTGTCGGCGTCGCTGTACTTCGAGCAGACGATCTCGTAGGTGGCCAGCATGATCGGGTAGGCGCCACCGGTGGTGGGCTTGTAGATCGAGCTGTTGTCCAGCACCAGGTCGTTGCCCTGGCCGGAGATCTTGACGCTGTCGATCGCCTTACCGGCGGTCGCGGAGGTCAGCTCGACCGGCTTCGGGTCGTTCGAGGTGGCGGTGGTCAGGATGCGCGCCACCGACAGGCTCTGCGACTTCGCGAACGCCCACTCGTTGTAGGTGATCGAGAACGGGGTGGACTTGATGGCGGCCGAGGTGCCCTCGTTGCCCTTCGCACCCTCGCCGACGCCGCCGGCGAACGCCTTGCCCGCACCCTTGCCCCAGGCGCCGTCCGACGCGGAGTCCAGGTACTTCTGGAAGTTGTCGGTGGTGCCGGACTCGTCCGAACGGAACAGGACCGCGATCTTGTCCGAGGTCAGCTTGTCGGCCTTACCGGTGTTGAGCGCCTTGATGTGGGCGTCATCCCAGGTGGTGATCTGGCCGTTGAAGATCTTGGCCAGGGTCGGGGCGTCCAGCACCAGGTCGGTCACGCCGGGCACGTTGTAGGTGACGGCGATGGGACCGAAGACGGTCGGCAGGTTCCAGGCCGGGCTGCCACAGCGGGCGGCGGCCTTGTCGGTCTCACCCTTCTTGGCGTCCAGCGGCGAGTCGGAGCCCGCGAAATCGGTCTGGCCGCCGATGAATTCGTTCACACCCGCGCCGGAGCCCGACGAGGTGTAGTCCAGCTTGGCGCCGGAGCAGTTGCCCTCGTAGGCGGCGACGAAGCGGTCCATCGCGTTCTTCTGAGCGGACGAGCCGCTGGCCTTGAGAGCGGTCTTGCCGCCGCAGGCGACGTCGATCTTGGCGACGTTGCCCGTCTGGGCGGAGTTGTCGTCGCTGCCACAGGCGGTCAGCGTCATGGCGCCGGCCGCTGCCAGCACACCGATCAAGGCGCTGCTGCGCTTGAGATTCACTTGGTTCCTCCGCGAATCACGGTTTGCACGCCCAACCCCTCAACGGTCGGACGGGCACATGTGGCGGCTGTTCGCTGCGAACTAGCGCACCGGGCAGCTGAGTGCTGCCCACAAGCAACGTAAGTGCCATCGGTGGCCAGTTGGACCTGGGTAGGTGAACGCCAGATGAACAACCCGGCGCGATTCCGCTGCACGATATGTGACATTTGCCGCATCGTTGCCCAAGGCCCCGCTCAGCGGGACAAAGTGCGGTCAGGACGCCGTGGTGTAAGCCACATCGATATGCGCGGGCGTGAAACCGAGCTTCGTATAGGTATTGACCGCGGCGGTGTTGTCGGCCTCGGTGTAGAGCAGCACCGCGCCGAGACCGCGCTCGCGCAGATGACGCAGACCGGCCAGGGTGAGCAGGCGGCCGAGACCGCGACCCTGCGCTTTCGGATCGACGCCGACGACGTAGACCTCACCGATCGCGGGGGTCTCGTCGAAATGCACCTTGGTCCAATGAAAACCGAGGATGCGATCCGGTTCGGCCGGATCGAAGGCCAGGAACAGTCCCGCGGGATCGAACCAGGACTCGGCGCGGCGAGCGGCGATATCGCGCTCGGTCCAGCCGCCCTGTTCCGGATGCCAGCTGAAGGCGGCATTGTTGACGCGCAGGATCTCCGCATCGTCGGAAGGCCCCGCGTAGGTCCGCAATTCCAGGCCCTCGGGCACCGCCAGTTCCGGTAGCTCAGAGTTAGCCAGATCATGGCGCATCTGCCAGAGTTCCCGCGCCACAACCAATCCGAGACGCTGTGCGACGGCCTGCGCGGCGGGCAGATTCCCATGCGCCCAGACCCGCGCTCCGGGCCCGCCGGACTCCAGCGCACCGGCCACCAGACTCGCGCCCAGCCCCTGCCGGCGGAACCGCGGATCGACCGCGACCTCGGCCATGGCGGGGTGTTCACCGTGGGCCGGAACCACATTGGCGTATCCGCCGACCGCGTCGTCCCACTGCTCGACCAGATGCCGCGCCGGGCCATCGGTGCCCAGCGAGAGCACCGCCTGCTCGGACACCGGGGCCACCCCGTCCGCGGCGGTGGCCCGTTCCAGCACTCCTCGCACCTGCTCGGCGGTCTCGAGGGGCAGCCGATCGGTGAAGGAGATCATCAGAAAGTGCCGTTCGCCGAGGTCAATTCGGAATCGTCGGTCCCGTCGGATTCGGGGAAGTTGACCGGGGTCTCTCCCTTGCCGCCGGAGGAACGCGCCGGGCGCACCGCCTTGTAACCGACATTGCGGACCGTGCCGATCAGCGATTCGTATTCGCTGCCCAGCTTGGCGCGCAGGCGTCGCACATGCACGTCAACGGTGCGGGTGCCGCCGAAGAAGTCGTAGCCCCACACCTCCTGCAGCAGCTGCGCGCGGGTGAAGACCCGACCGGCATGCTGCGCAAGGTATTTCAGCAGCTCGAATTCCTTGTAGGTGAGATCGAGCGGGCGACCGCGCAGCCGCGCGGTGTAGGTGCCCTCGTCGATCACCAGCTCGCCCAGGGTGATCTTGCCCGTGTTCTCCGGGCTCGCCACCCCGCCGTTGCGGGCGACCAGCAGTCGAAGCCGGGCATCCAGTTCGGCCGGACCGGTGCCGGGCAGCAGGATGTCGTCCAGCCCCCAGTCCGCGTTCACGGCGACCAGCCCACCCTCGGTGAGCACGGCCACCACCGGCACCGACGAACCGGTGCTGCCCAGCAAACGACACAGACCGCGGGCGGCGGCCAGATCGGTGCGGGCATCGACCAGCGCCACATCGGCGGAACCGGCCTCGAGCAGGGACGCCACCTCGGTCGGCGCGGGCCGCACGTGATGCGGCAGCAGCGCCAAGGACGGCAGTACCGCCTCGGGGTTGGGGTCGGAGGTCAGCAGGAGCAGCTCCATGGGGGCCCTCCATCCCATCTGGCATGTGCGTGGCAACCGCTCTGTACGCCACGACCTCATGCTGGTTATCACAGGTAAGTCGGTTGCTACATTAGCGTGTCCGAACCGATAGCCACGCAATCCGGGCAGCGTATCCCGCCTCGGCTATCTCAATCTCACACCCGATCACCTCACAATGTGGGATAAAACGCAGCACTTCGGGGGCACGGGATAGACCGCGCTGGCGCGATCCCGTTCGCCGGACCCTATTAAGGTGCAGCTATGGCTTTTCGTCGGGTGATCATCGGGCTGCTCTGTCTGGCAGGGCTGGCCGTCGTACTCGACTTCGGGGTGGCCGCGTATTCGGAGTACCAGGTGTCGCGCATGCTGCGGGACGGATCGAATCTCGGCGCCGACCCGGAGGTCACCTTCCACGGATTCCCGTTCGTGGCACAGGCATTGAACGACGACTTCAAGAATGTCGACATTCGCGCCCGTGCCATGCGGCCCGATATTCCGGGCGAGATCATGGTCGAGGCCAATCTGCGCGATGTGCACATGTCACTGCGCGATCTGATCAACGGCAAGGTGCGCTCGGTACCGGTGGATCAGGCCGAGGCGCGCATGCGCATCGAACCGGTCGAGCTGGGCCGCCTGTTCAAGATTCCGGATCTGCAGGTGTTCGGCCCGCCCGCCGATAAATCCGATGGCACCGGCGGTTCCGGTGGTTCGGGTATGACCACCGCCGGGGCGATCATCCTGACCGGCACGATTCCGCTGCCCGATGCCGACGCTCCCGTCGTCCCGGGCACCCGCACCAGCGGTGAGACGGTGAGCGTGCTCGCGGATCTGCGCCTGGTCGGCGATCAGGTGCGCATCACCGCCACCGATATCTATCGCGGGGTGGGCGCGGCGAATCAGGGCGATGTCGCCTCATCGCCCGCGCCGGTCACGCCCGAGAGCGATAAGCCCCGGGTGCTGGCCCTGTTCACGCGCACCATCGATACCCGGGATCTGCCGTTCGGCATTCGCCCGACCAAGGTGGAGGCCAGCGGCGGGCAGATCGTGGTCGAGGGTCGCGGCAGGAATATCACCGTCGATCTGGATCGTTTACAACAGCCATGATCGCGCTGGGCGTCTTGGCAGTGGCGTTGGTCGCCGCCGCGGGCATCGGAATCCTGGTGCGCCGCAATGAGGGCCGGGTGCGGGAGATCGCGCCCGCGCCGAAGTCAGCGCGCGCCGAACTGCTGACGGCGGCGGGCGTGCTCGACGGCCGTCCCACGGTGCTGCATTTCTCCGCCGATTGGTGCGGGCCGTGCGCGGCGGTGCGCCGGGTGGTGGCGAGTGTGGTCGCGGAGCTGGCGGACACTCCCGCGCCGCCGGTGGATCTGGAGCTCGATATCGACGCGAATCCTGATCTTGCCCGCGAGCTGAACGTGCTCTCGCTCCCGACGACTTTCATCTTGGACGCCACCGGACAGGAAAAATTCCGGATCGCCGGTGTTCCGAGATCTGCGGATTTGCGCAGCTCACTGGGGTCTTTGTCGGTTTCCGGAACATCCGAGTGACCAGCATTACGGACCCGGGGTCCAATTTCCCCCGAAAATTGGGTAAACTCCCTCTCGTGCAATCCAACCGCGAGCTGATGCTCACCCGACGCCGCACGGTAGACCTGTGCCGGCTCGGTGGTTGTTGCTGCCTGTGCCGCTAGCCGGTCGGCCTTTCGTTTCCTATCCTCGCGCCGACCGGGTGTGTCCCGCCGTATGAGTGATCTCCGATCCTCCGGCGAAATGACCAATAGACCTCATCGCGCAGGAGTACGCACATGTCGAACCCCAATCCCAGCAGCCCGCCCGCCGGGCAGGTAGATGTTCGCGGCCCGCGTTTCGCCGCCTGGATCACCACCGCCGTACTGGCACTCGTGCTGCTCGTCTCGGCGTTCTCGGTGCCCGCCGCCGCGGTGCTGCTGGCGGTGCAGGCCGTGGTCTTCGCGCTCGGCGCGGCCAATGGCCCGCGGCGCAGCCCGTACGGTCTGATCTACGGCAAGGTCGTCGCACCCCGCGTCGGCCCGCCCGCCGAGCTGGAACCCGTTGCGCCGCTTCGGTTCGCACAACTCGTCGGCCTGATCTTCGCGGTGCTCGGCGTGCTCGGTTTCGTGCTCGGCTCCACCGTGGCGGGCACCATCTTCACCGGTTTCGCGCTGTTCGCGGCTTTCCTGAACGCGGCCTTCGGAATCTGCCTGGGCTGCAAGATCTATCCCCTCGTCTCGCGGTTCAAGACCGCGCCGACCACCCCTACTCCCACCGCCTGACCCGGCACCACCCCCGAAAGGAACAACATGGCTCGCTCCGATGTCCTGGTCTCCGCAGACTGGGTCGAAGAGAACCTGAACACCCCCGGAGTCGTCCTCGTAGAGGTCGACGAGGACACCTCGGCGTACGACCTGGGGCATATCGAGGGCGCTGTCCGTCTCGACTGGAAGAAGGACCTGCAGGATCAGGTCCGTCGCGATTTCGTGAACCGCGAGCAGTTCTCGGATCTGCTCTCGGCGCGCGGCATCGGCAACGATGACACGGTGGTGCTGTACGGCGGCAACAACAACTGGTTCGCGGCGTACGCGTACTGGTACTTCAAGCTCTACGGCCACCAGGACGTGAAGCTGCTCGACGGTGGCCGCAAGAAGTGGGAGCTCGACGGCCGCCCGCTGGTCAAGGATGTCAAGGTGCGCCCGGCGACCGCCTACAAGGCGTCCGAGCAGGATCTGACCATCCGCGCCTTCCGTGACGAGGCCATCCAGGCCATCGGCACCAAGAACCTGGTCGACGTGCGCTCGCCCGACGAGTTCTCCGGCAAGATCCTGGCCCCGGCCCACCTGCCGCAGGAGCAGTCGCAGCGTCCCGGCCACATCCCCGGCGCCATCAACGTGCCGTGGTCCAAGGCCGCGAACGAGGACGGCACCTTCAAGTCCGATGACGAGCTCGCCTCCATCTACAAGGAGGCCGGTCTGGACGGCGAGAAGGAGACCATCGCCTACTGCCGCATCGGCGAGCGTTCCTCGCACACCTGGTTCGTGCTGCAGGAGCTGCTGGGCCACAAGAACGTCAAGAACTACGACGGGAGCTGGACCGAGTACGGCTCCCTCGTCGGTGCACCGATCGAGTTGGGAGCGTAAAGAAATATGTGTGCAGCACCTACCCAGGGACAGGCCATTCCGGCCGGCGTCGACGTCGAGAAGGAGACGGTCATCACCGGCCGCGTCCTGACCGCTGACGGCCAGACCGTCGGTGGCGCGTTCGTGCGCCTGCTGGACGGCAACGGCGATTTCACCGCCGAGGTCGTGGCGTCGGGCACCGGCGATTTCCGCTTCTTCGCCGCGCCGGGCTCGTGGACCATCCGCGCGCTGTCGGCGTCCGGCAACGGCACCACCGAGATCGCGCCCGAGGGCAACGGCATCCACAATGTGGACGTGACCGTCGCCAAGTAAGGCGCCTCGAAAAACCTGAAACGGCCCCGGGATTCGGTTCCCGGGGCCGTTTTTCGTATCCGCGTCCGCGTTTCGGCAAGGGCCGTTTTCGCGTCGCCGATCCGGTGCTATTAGACTCCGGAGCGTGGTGCTTACCTTCGAGATTCTGCTGGTTCTCGTCTCCGTGCTGATCGCCTGGTTCGGTCTGTACGTCCTCTACCGGCTGTTCACCGAGTCGTGACCGATTCGGCGAGCGAGAACGTCGAAAACGGAACAGCCGAAACACCCTCCGATGCGGTACGCCGCAGCGGCGATCAGGCTGTGGCCGAGGCCGCCGAGCGCGCCAAGGTGACCGGTGTGACGAACATCCCGTCGCTGGATGGCCTGCCGCTCCCGATCGACACCGCCAATCTGCGCCTGGGTCCCGATCTGAGCTCCTCCATGCTCGCGCTGCTGCCCCTGGTGGGTGTGTGGCGCGGTGAGGGCGAGGGCAATGACCCCGAGACCGGCGATTACCGCTTCGGTCAGCAGATCATCGTCTCGCATGACGGCGGCGACTACCTCACCTGGGAAGCGCGTTCCTGGGTCATCAACACCGAGGGCGAATACGCCGGGCCGGATCTGCGCGAGAGCGGTTTCTGGCGCGTCGGCATCGACGGTGACGACGAGGTGCTGGAACTGCTGCTGACGCATTCCACCGGCATCGTCGAACTGTTCTACGGCCAGGCACTGACCCAGTCGTCCTGGGAGCTCGCCACCGATGTGGTGATCCGCAGCCAGTCCGGTGTCGTGGTGGGCGGGGCCAAGCGGCTCTACGGCATCGTCGAGGGCGGCGATCTCGGTTACGTCGAGGAGCGCATCGCTCCGGACGGGGCGCTGGAGCCGCGACTGTCCGCGCGGTTACAGCGCTACGTGGGGTAGTTCACTTCGGCTGATCCACAGCCACTTCCGATTGTTTTCCCCTGGATACAGGAACGACCCCTGAGTCTTATCGCGGATGCAACTCACGCTATCCAGATCGGACAAGATCTGGGACTCAGGGGCCGGGTGACTGCCTGGGATTCGCTCAGCGCTCGCGCTACGAGAATCCGTTGCAGCGGAGGCGCCTAGCTGGCAGCCACCTCACGCGTCCTCGAATTACTCATTATTCGAACCACCTCCTTCCTGTGTACAGACGAAAGTAGTCGGCTGAGCGGGAAGCGGCAACGTATTTTCTCGGACTGCGAAATCGCAGGTCAGTGCTGGTTTGCCGGAATAGAACGATGGATCGATACGGTTGCATTCGCACCGACTTCCACGATCGTGTCGGCGCGCTGGCCCGCCGGAAGCTGATGTGTGACAACCACTACGGTGCGATCCGGGTCCACCAGGCCGCTGTCCCGGTCGAGCAGGCGGCGCAGCAGCTCCGCGCCCGGCTCGGCCTCGAGGTGTTCGGTCGGCTCATCGAGCAGCAGTACCTCGGCCGGGGAGAGCAGTGCGCGAGCCAGCAGGATGCGGCGGCGCTGACCACCCGATACGGCGGCCGCACCGCCGACGAGATCGGTGTCCACACCGTCCGGCAGCGAGTCCAGCCACTCCCCCGCGCCGACCGCCCGCAGGGCCTGCTCGGCTTCGGCGGCGGTGATATCGCCGCGCGCGACCCGCAGATTCTCCAGCACCGTCGTCCCGAAGATGTGCGCGTCCTCGGCGAAGAACGTCACCCCGGCGCGCGGGGTGTCGAACAGTCCGGCCCACGACATGAGCAGCGTGGTCTTACCCGCCCCGCTCGGCCCGACGACGGCGATCCTGCGGCCCTCCGGCAGCGGCGGCAAATCCATTGCCACGGGCGCGGATTCGGCCCGCTCCAGGCGAGCCAGCCGATGCAGCGCGGCCCTGCCGTTGGTCAGCGCCTGCGCCGCCCCGGGCAGCACCGCGACCGCTTCGAACGCCGACAGCGGCACCAGCACCAGCACCGCGAACGCCATGGGCGTGATCCCGCCCCCGGGAATGGCTTGAAAACCCTTGGTGGCCACCACCGGTCCGGTCCCGTACAGCGCGATCCCGATCAGCAGCGCGCCGAGCACGCTGGCACCGATCGACAGCGGCAGCACCGCCGCCGACCACGCACTGCGCGCCGCGGCCCGATCCTCGGCGGCTACGGCCCGCTGCCCCGCGCGCGCCGCGCTCTCGACGGCCCCGGAAAGCCTTCCCGCGACCCGCAATTCGGGTGCGTGATCCAGCACCGTGAGCGCCTCGGCCGTGAACTCGGTCCGATCGGTCCGCACCGCCACCTCGGCCTCCCGAGCGGCCCGCGCCGACATCCACGGCGCGACAACCCCGGAAATCCCCAGCGCCACAGCCAGAATCACCGCCGCCGGAATCGAAACGAACCCGATCAGCAGCACCGCGAGCGCGGACAGAATCACCGCCACCGCGATCGGCACGAACGCCCGCACCACCACCGCACCCAGATCATCGATATCGCTCCCGACCCGCCCCAGCAGCTCACCCCGCCGCAATTGAGTCGGATCCCCATCGCGCTCTTGCGTTTCATCGGTCCCGGTCCGGCGTGGTCGCCAGATATCGGCGGCCGCGAGCGTGCGATACGTGGTCGTGCGAGCCAGACTCATGGACCGCAGCGCCACATCGTGCGTGGCCAGCCGCTCCAGGTATCGCGCGACCCCCCGCGAAATCCCCAGCGCCCGAACCGTCACCACCGCGATGCTCAAATCCAGCACCGGCGGCATCTGCCAAGCGCGGGCAATCAGCCAAGCGGCGAGCGCGGCCAGCCCGAGCCCACTCCCCAGCGCGGCCACGCCCCAGACGATCGACAGTGCCAGTCGCCCTTTGGACAACTCCAGCAATCCCCGTATCCGCCGAAAGTCGGTCAACGCTGCCCTCATCGCACACCCACTTCCGAATCGGCGAGATCCGCGTCCACGATCAACGCCGCCTCCGACGGGAACTCGAAGCTCGGAGCTCTACCTGCCGAATCCACCACGGATGCTTCCGAACCCACCGGAACAGTGGCGTGGACGGGGACCACGTGGTCGGCGAGGGCGACGATGGCCGGGCGGTGGCCGACGATCACGACGGTGGCTCCGGCCTCGGCGCGGGCCGTCAGCGCGGCGAGTACGCGCTGTTCGGATTCCGGGTCGAGGTGGGCGGTGGGTTCGTCGAGGAGTAGGACCTGGCGGTCGGCGGCGAGGGTGCGGGTCAGGGCGAGGCGTTGGCGCTGGCCGAGGGACAGGCCGGTGCCGCCGGTGCCGACCAGGGTGTTCCAGCCGTCGGGGAGGTCGGCGAGGACCGTATCGAATCCGGTTGCCCGGCAGGCGGCTTCGAGGCGAGCCGGGTCGGCGGACGGGCCGAGGAGTTCGAGGTTGGCGCGCAGGGTGCCGGGGACCAGGACGGGGCGCTGGGGTAGCCAGGCCAGGTGGGACCACCAGTGGTCGAGGTCCAGGGCGGCGATCGGGGTGCCGTCGATGAGGATGTCACCGGTGTCGGGGGCGATGAGGCCCAGAATCGCTTGCAGGGCTGTCGATTTCCCGCTGCCGTTCGGCCCGGTGAGTACCGTCACCTCGCCGGGAAGCAGGATCGCGGACAGCGCGTCCGGGGCCGAGCCCTGCCGGGCGGCAATGGAGACCTCTCGAATCTCGATGCGGCCGTGCAGCTCTCGCGGAGTCACGGTTCCGGCGGCCGGGCTCGCGTCCCCGCTTCCGGACGAGGGGGCGGGGCTGGCCTCGCGGTCATCGGGTTCGAGGATGGCGAAAGCCTTTTCGGCGGCCGCCATTCCGTCCTGGGCGGCGTGGAAGCGTTCACCGACCGCGCGGATGGGGAGGTAGACCTCGGGGGCCAGGATCAGGGCGAGGAGTCCGGCGTAGAGCCCCATATCGCCGAAGACCAGGCGCAGGCCGATGGAGACGGCCACCAGCGCCACGCAGAGGGTGGCGAGGGATTCCAGCACCATGGACGACAGGAAGGCCATGCGCAGGGCGGACATGGTGCGCTTGTGCAGGGCGTCGCCGAGTTCGCGAACCCGGTGCTGCATGGTGGCGCGATCAGGTTGCGCGGCGATGGGGTCCGGCGATGCCGTGGCCGCTTCGGAAGCGACTGCGGTACGGCCGGTTTCGCGGCCCAGGGCGCGCAGGGTGGGCATGCCCGCGAAGAGGTCGAGGAGTTGATCCGACAGGCGGGTGGTGGCGACCAGGGTGTCCCGGGCGCGGCCCTGGGTGAGCAGGCCGATCAGGATCATGAAGATCGGGATCAGCGGCAGGGTGACCAGGATGATCGCGCCGGAGATCCAGTCGTGCAGGACGATGACGGTCAGCACGATCGGCGGGACGAGCAGTGAAAGCAGCAGTGCGGGCAGGTATCCCGCGAGGTAGGCGCGCAGGCCGCTCAGCCCGTTGCCGATCACGACCGCCAATTCGGTTCGGCGGCGCTCCAATTCGCGGGGCGGCAGGTGCGCCCCGGCGGTGAGCACGGCGGTCTCGAGTTCTGCGACCACCTGCGCCCCGGCGCGGTGTGCGAGCCGGGACTGCCACCAGGTGGCGACGACCCGGCACAGCACGGCGGCGGCGAAGATCACCAGTTCCGCTGTCCAGGAACCGATATCGCGCCGTCCCGGATCGGTGATGACTCCGGCGAGGACCCGCGCCAGGGCGAGTGCCGCGATCACGATGCAGATCGTGGTCGTCAGCGAGAGCCCGACGCTCAGCGCGAGATATGTGCGTGCCGAGCGGGCGTATCGCCACAGGCGCGGGTCTACCGGTCGTGCCATCGGTTCATTCCGTCTTTCGAGAGCGGTTCGGCTAGACCTTGGGCGCGGATTCCAGGGGCAGGCCGATGGGTGCCGGGATCTGTTCCACGGTGAGCCGCTGGCGGAACACCCAGTAGGTCCAGCCCTGGTAGATCAGCACCACCGGCACCATGGCGACCGCGACCCAGCTCATCACCACGAGCGTGTAGTGCGTGGAGGAGGCCGAGACGGTCCCGTCGCGTCCGTCCACGGTGAGGCTGAACGCGGCATCGATGGTGGAGGGCAGCACATTCGGGAACAGCGATCCGAACAGCAGCGCGGTGGCTCCCACGATGGTCAGGGCGGTGCCGGTGAAGGCCCATCCGTCCCGGCCCTGGGTGGCGGCGAAGCCCGCGATCAGCAGTCCGATCACGGCCAGTACCAGGGGAATCCAGGTCCAGCCCTTGCCGTAGGCGAGCTGGGTCCAGATGCCGAAGGCGGCGACCACGACGGCGGTGGGCACGAACAGCTTCCGGATCAGCGCCTGGGCGTCGTCGCGCACCTCGTTGCCGGTCTTGAGCGCGATGAACAGCGCACCGTGCAGCATGAACAGCAGCAGCGTGGTGAGCCCGCCGAGCAGTGCGTACGGGTTCAGCAGGTCGAGCAGGTTGCCGCCGATCTGCCTGTGCTCGTCGAGTTTCACGCCGCGCACGATATTGGCGAACGCCAATCCCCATGCGAGAGCGGGAATCCAGGAGCCCAGTCCGATGCCGATATCGCACCAGACCCGCCATTTGTCATCGTTGATCTTGCTGCGCCATTCGATGGCGCAGGCCCGCGCGATCAGTCCGACGAGGATGAGCAGCAATGCCAGGTAGAACCCGGAGAACAGGCTGGCGTACCACTCCGGGAAGGCCGCGAACATCGCCCCGCCGGCGGTGAGCAGCCACACCTCGTTGCCGTCCCATACGGGTCCGATGGTGTTGAGCACCACGCGCTTTCGCACTTCGGAGCCCTTACCGAGGATCGGCATGAGCATGCCGACCCCGTAGTCGAAGCCCTCCAGCACGAAGTAGCCGGTGAAGAGCACCGCGATCAGTAGAAACCAGAATTCAGGGAGACTCATCCTCGGCTCCTAGTAGGCGAAGGAAAGCTTGTCGACGGTGTCCCCGGTCATGCGCGGCCCGGTGTCCGTGGGGGCCGGTTCCTCCGGTCCCGCGACCACGTAGCGGCGCATGAGGTAGAACCAGGCGACCGCGAGCAGACCGTAGAGCAGGGTGAAGACGACGAGCGAGGTGACGATGGTGCCCGCGGTGACGCCGGAGACGCCCTGCTGCACCGTCATTCGAATGTGTTGATCGCCGGTCGGATTCGGCGCGACGACCCAGGGCTGGCGGCCCATCTCGGTGAAGATCCAGCCCGAGATATTGCCCAGGAACGGGGTGGTGATGGCGATCAGCGACAGCCAGGAGAACCACTTCTGGTCCGGTACCCGTCCGCGCCTGGTGACCCAGAATCCGGCCAGCGCCAACAGCAGTGAGCCCGCGAGGAAGCCGATCATGGCGCGGAAGGTCCAGTAGGTGACGAACAGGTTGGGCCGGTAGTCGCCGATCCCGTACTTCTCGTTGTACGAGATCTGGAGGTCCTTGACGCCTTCCAGGGTGACGCCGCTGAACTTGCCCTCGGCCAGGTACGGCAGCACGCCGGGCACCTCGATGAGGTGGTCCACGCTGTCGCAGTTGTTGTGCGTGCCGACGGTCAGGACGGAGAAGTCCGGATCGGTTTCGGTGTGGCACAACGATTCCGCGGAGGCCATCTTCATTGGCTGCTGTTTGAACATGAGCTTGCCCTGGATGTCACCGGTGAACACCAGCGCGACCGCGGCCACCAGCACCACGTACAGCCCCATGCGCGCGGCGGGCCGCCACATGGTGCGGGCCTCCTCGACAGGTGCTGTGTCGCTGGCGATCTGGCCCTGCCGCACGCGCCTGACCATCCACCAGCCCGCGATTCCGGCGACGAAGGTGCCGGAGGTGAGGAACGCGCCCGCGACCACGTGCGGGAACGCGGCGAGGGTGGTGTTGTTGGTGATGAGCGCCCAAATGCTGGTCAGCTCAGCGCGTTTGGTCTCCGGGTTGTATTCCGCGCCGACCGGGTGCTGCATGAACGAGTTGGCGGCGACGATGAAGTACGCCGAGGCGTTCACGCCGATGGCGACCAGCCAGATGGTGGCCAGGTGCACCTTTTTCGGCAGCCGGGTCCAGCCGAAGATCCACAGTCCGAGGAAGGTGGATTCCAGGAAGAAGGCGACCAGCGCCTCCATGGCCAGGGGTGCGCCGAAGACGTCGCCGACGAAACGGGAGTATTCGCTCCAGGCCATGCCGAATTGGAATTCCTGCACGATGCCGGTGGCGACGCCGAGGGCGAAGTTGATCAGGAAGAGCTTCCCGAAGAATTTGGTGAGGCGGTACCAGTGCTCTTTGCCCGTAATCACCCATGCGGTCTGCATGCCCGCCACCAGCGGCGCGAGTCCGATGGTCAGGGGCACGAAGATGAAGTGATAGACGGTGGTGATTCCGAACTGCCAGCGCGCTAAATCAACGACGCTCATCCGACCTCCAGCCGATCTACGACATGACGTAGTACCGAAGGTTACGCGTTACAGCGTTCGAATCAACATGCGCCGCGCCACAGTCGCCAGGAATTTGCTGGAACGTGATACACAGGCCGACCGGAGCCCTGATCAGCGCCACCCAAACGTGGCACCGATCATGCAAACGGGGTCGCCCACCGGACTACCAGTCCGAGACGCTGCCCGGCAGCGCCACACCCCGATCCACCAGCGCCGCGATCTCCGGGGCATTGTCCGGGGCCGACATGCGCAGCCCGTCCAGGGATTTCACCCGCGCGGCCAGGGTCACGCTGGACAGCATCCACACGCTGTCCGCGGTGATCAGATCCGCGGTGAACAGCGGTTCGTAGCGGCAGTCCCACCCGGCCTTCTCGGCCTGGGTGAACAGCGCCCGCTGCGTGGTGCCGGGCAGTACGCCATTGCGCGCGGGCGGCGTGATCAGCTGATTCTCGCGCGCCACAACCACTGTCGAGCGCGGACCCTCCAGCACGCGATGCTCGGTGCTGGTGAAGATGACGTCGTCGGCCTCCATGCGCCGGGCGAAGCGCAGCGCGGCCATATTCGTTGCGTACGACAGGGTTTTGGCCCCGAGCAGTTGCCAGGGCGCGGCCTGTGCGAGATCGATGGAGATGCCCCGGGACAGGGTGATGACCGAAACACCCTCGGCGCGCGCGGTTTTCACGCGCTCCTGAACGGGGACGACCAAAACGTAACCGGTGGTGGCGGGTTCGGATCCGGCAAGCACCCCGCTCGCGGTAGCCGTCTGTTTGCCAGCCGCACTTCCGTGATCGCTGTCACGCCCGCGGGTGAGAACCATGCGCAGCATGCCCTCCTCCGCGCTCCCCCACTCCTCGGCCGCCAGCTCCACCGCGAAGCGCCATGCGTCCAGATCCGGGACGGGCAATTCGAGGGCCTCGGCCGAACGCCGCAGTCGCGCCAGATGCAGTTCCAGCGCACAGGCGACACCACCCCGCACCAGCACCGTCTCGAATATCCCGTCACCGCGCAGCGCGCCGATATCGTCCGCATACAGAAGCGGCGCGTCCGGATCCCGGATCGCGCCGTCAAGAGTCACCAGAACCCGTTCCACCATGCGCCCGAGCCTAGGGCAGCGGCCCCCGTCACGGAGTGATAACGACGCCGCAGAACTCGCCAACCCGGCAATACAGATCACAGTCCCGTAAGCGCGGGCGACGCCGAAAATTCGACACCGCTAGTGTGGGGGTGTGTCCTTCGAGGTAGCACCCAGTCCGATTCTTCAGGTTCCAGGGGCTGTCGCGGGGCCGCCCGAATCACCGGATGCGGCGGTCGCGTGGCATTACGGGGATCCGCTGGGCGAGCAACGCGCCGCCGTGCAGCGCGCCGCGATAGTGGATAGATCGCATCGGTTCGTGCTGAGCATCACCGGTAAAGAGCGGTTGAGCTGGCTGAACACCATCTCCAGCCAGGCGGTGGCGGATCTGCGCGACGGCCAGTCCGCCGAGGATCTGGATCTGGATCTGAACGGTCGCGTCCTGCACCACTTCGTGCTCACCGAGCTCGACGGCACGGTGTGGATCGACACCGAAGCCGCGCGCGGCCCCGACCTGCTCGCGTTCCTGCAGAAGATGGTCTTCTGGGCGGACGCCAAGCCCGAGGCCGCCCCCGAGCACGCGGTGCTGAGCCTGCTCGGCCCGCGAGTGGCGGACCTCACCGAAACCCTGGGCATCGCAAGCCTTCCCGAGATCTACCAGGCCGTGGCCCTGCCCGGCGGTGGTTTCCTGCGCCGGATGCCCTGGCCCACCGATGACTCGTTCGATCTGATCGTCCCCCGCGCCGACCTCGCCTCCTGGTGGACGCGGCTGCGCGAGGCGGGCGCGGAAGCCGCCGGTTCCTGGACTTTCGAGGCCCTGCGCGTCGCGGCCCTGCGCCCGCGCATCGGCATCGACACCGATGACCGCACCATCCCGCACGAGGCGAATTGGGTCGGCGGTATCGCCGAGCACGGCGCGGTGCACCTGAACAAGGGCTGCTATCGCGGTCAGGAGACCGTGGCCCGGGTGCACAACCTCGGCAAGCCGCCGCGCAATCTGCTGCTGCTGCACCTGGACGGCTCCGCCGACGACCGCCCCGTCCCCGGTGACGCGGTGACCGCCGCCGGTCGCGCGGTGGGCGTGCTGGGCACCGTGGTCGACCACTACGAACTCGGCCCGATCGCGCTGGCGCTGGTGAAACGCAATGTCCCCGCGGACACCCCGCTCGCGGCGGGTCCGACCGCGGCCGCCATCGACCCGGATTCCGTTCCGGCCCATGATGAACCGCAGGCCGGCCGCCTCGCCGTCGAAAAGCTCCGCGGGCGATGAGCGTCGATTCGCACGCCGTGGTGGACACCGCCGCGGCCGGGCGTGTGCTCGCGGTCTGCGTGCTGCACGAGGAGCACGAGGTGCCGGGCCGGGTCGGGCGCACGGCCATCGACAAACGTCCGGTGCCGCACCGGGTTCCGGTGCGCGCCCTGGGCCTGGACGGCGATCACGTCTGCGATGTCGACCATCACGGCGGCGTGCATCAGGCCGTGTACGCCTATGCCGAGGAGGACGCTCGGGGCTGGTCCACCGAACTGGAACGCGACCTCGCGGCGGGCTGGTTCGGCGAGAACCTGCGCATTTCCGGTCTGCCGGTGAGCGATGCGGTGATCGGCGCGCGCTGGGCGATCGGCGACACCGTGCTGGAGGTGTCCGCGCCGCGCGTGCCGTGCGCGACCTTCCAGCACTGGTCCGGTGAGCAGCAGTGGGTGAAAAGGTTCACCGCGCAATCGAATACGGGCGCGTACTTCCGTGTCCTGACCGAGGGCGCGATCGGTGCGGGCGATGAGGTGCGGGTGCTGCACACGCCCGCGCACGGCGTCACCGTCCGCGATCTGTTCACCGGCGCGGATATGACCCGCCTGGAGTCGCTGCTGGAATCCGAGCCGACCCTCTCCGACGATGTGCGCATGCAGATCGAACGGCATCGCCGCCGCCACGAGAACGCCGAGCGCGCCGCGCAATTGCGCGCGGAGCGGGAGAGCGGCGCGTCCGAATCGGCGCAGCGGGAATCGGCTTTCGCGGAGAAGGGGTCTCGGGAATGAGCGCACCAGGGGTGCCGGGCGTGAACGCGGATCTGGTCGAGGTGGTGCGCTCCGGATTCCGCGAGTGTGTGCATCGCGGTTCCGCCGTGGTGCTGCGCCCCGATGGTGAGCCGCTGGTGCAGGTGGGCGCGGTGCACGGCCCGATCTTCCCGCGGTCGACCAATAAGCCGATGCAGGCACTCACCTTGCTGCGCAATGGTTTCGAACCGGTGGACACCGCCGAGCTGGCCATTTCGACGGCCTCGCATTTCGGTGAGCCCGATCATGTGGAGCTGGTGCAGCGGCTGCTGGATCGTTTCGGTTTCACCGAGGACGATCTGGAGTGCCCGCCCGATCTGCCCTTCGAGGAGCAGGCTCGCGCGCAGGTGCTGGCCGGGAGCGAGCGCGGTAAAGCGGCCCGCCGAATCTTCATGAACTGCTCCGGCAAGCATGCCGCCATGCTCGCGACCTGCCGCATCAATGATTGGCCGACCACCGGTTATCTCGATATCGCGCATCCGCTGCAGCAGGCGGTGCTGGCCACGATCATCGATGTCACCGGTGAGCCGGAGACGGATCTGGGCATCGACGGTTGCGGCCTGCCGATCGTGCCGGTGTCGCTGGTGAATCTGGCCCGCGCCTACGCGAAGCTGGCGACCGCGCCGGAAGATAGCCCGGAGCGCCGGGTGGCGGATGCGATCCGTTCGCATCCGCGAGTGATTTCCGGCACGGACGGACCAGATTTTCGCGTCATGACCGCGACCCCCGGACTGGTCTGCAAGATCGGCGCGGACGGTGTGCACGCGGGCGCGCTGCCGGACGGTTCGGCCTTCGCGTACAAGATCGATGACGGCGCGGATCGCGCCAGATTGCCGCTCACGCTCGCGCTGTTGCAGCGTATGGGTATCGAATGGACCGACGAGCATTCGGAATTGGCGGCCCCGGCGGTGTTCGGCGGCGGCGCCCGGGTGGGTGTCATCCGAGCTGTTCCGGGGGTGCTCTAACCCCCGCGGCCGCTCGCGCGCGCTCGATTCCGACGGTCCCGGACGACCTGCCGCGGTGGTCTCCGGGGGCACTTCGACGGTTTCTCACCCACTCCTGGAAGCGAGACCGCCGGACACACGCTAAAGTGTCTGTCAGGAAGATTATTAATTCGAACGGGGCCGCCAAACCACCCCAGGCCGCCCCGCAGTGACGCGAGGGGGTCAGCCATGGGCCGTGGCCGGGCTAAGGCAAAGCAGACCAAGGTGGCGCGCGAGCTCAAGTACAGCTCGACGCCGACCGACTTCCAGAGCCTGCAAAGGGAGCTGGGAGGGAGTCCCTCCGACTTGCCGCGGAGTGGTGTGCTTTCCGACGAGCACGACGCGAAGGATTCGCAGTCGAGCTGGGACGAAGACGACTACGACGACTGGCGCCGCTGACTCGGATTGTCGACGCAGCCAAGGGGAGTCCGTGAGGGCTCCCCATTGACTCGTTGATATGCACCGAGGCACCGACGACATTGAATATGTGATGACACGGCAGCGTCCCGTCCGTTCGGGCGGGACGCCGATGTGTGTTCTGTACCAGCACACCGGATTTCGAGTGTGCGGTATTCCGGGCTACTCGGTGCTCCGAAGGTGGCGGGCCGCAACGATATCCGGCTTCTCAGACATACTGCACGACATTCCAGACATACAGCACGGCCCCGGTTACTCCTGCGAGTAACCGGGGCCGTGTGTCGTTGGCGGCTAGAAGCGCGGGTGGTCGCCCAGCAGCACCGCGCGCGGGGCGTCGGCGTCCTTGGCCTTCTTGACCGTGCCGAGGGTCCAGCAGTCGATGTGGCGGGCGGTGAGCACCGCGAGGGCGCGGTCGGCGTCCTCGGGGGCCACGACGGCGACCATGCCGACGCCCATATTGAAGGTCTTCTCCATCTCGGCGCGCTCGACGCGGCCGCGCTGGGCGATCAGCTTGAAGACCGGCGCCGGGCTCCAGGTGCCGCGGTCCAGTTCGGCGACCAGGCCGGCCGGGAGTACGCGGGCCAGGTTGTTGGCCAGGCCGCCGCCGGTGACGTGCGAGAAGGTGCGCACATCGGTTTCGGCGATCAGGGCCAGGCAGTCCTTGGCGTAGATGCGGGTGGGCTCGAGCAGTTCCTCGCCGAGGGTGCGGCCGAATTCCTCGACGTGCCCGGACAGCTGCATGCGGTCGATGTCCAGCAGCACCTTGCGGGCCAGCGAGTAGCCGTTGGAGTGCAGGCCGGAGGCGCCCATGCCGATGATGACGTCGCCGGGGCGGACGCGGTCGGGGCCGAGTACGGCGTCGGCCTCGACGACACCGACGCCGGTGCCGGAGATGTCGTAATCGTCCGCGCCCATCAGGCCCGGGTGTTCGGCGGTCTCGCCACCGAGCAGGGCGCAGCCCGCCAGGATGCAGCCCTCGGCGATACCGCCGACGATCTGGGCGACGCGCTCGGGCACGACCTTGCCGACGGCGATGTAGTCCTGCAGGAACAGCGGTTCGGCACCGCAGACGACCAGATCGTCGACGACCATGGCGACCAGGTCGAGGCCGACGGTGTCGTGCTTGTCCATGGCCTGCGCGATGGCGATCTTGGTGCCGACGCCGTCGGTGGAGGAAGCCAGCAGCGGCTCCTTGTACCCCGACTTGAGTGCGAACAGACCAGCGAATCCGCCGATTCCACCCTGTACCTCGGGCCGGGAAGCCTTCTTGGCCAGCGGAGCGAAGAGTTCTACCGCGCGGTCGCCGGCTTCGATATCCACTCCGGCTGCCGCGTAGGAAGCACCGGCGCCACTGGGTGTCTGTTCAGTCATTGTCGGGGAAAGCTCCAAGCCGAATCGGACGGATAGATGCCTGCTCACGGTACCGGAGTCGATCGCAGGACGTCCGACCTCCCCTCATAGCAGACAATCCGTCGAGCTTCCAGACTTAACCGCACCTCACGAAATCAGTCGCTGTCTTTCGGCTCTGCGACGGCGCTGCTCTTCGGGATCGGGGACGGGCACCGCCGCTACCAGGCGGCGGGTGTAGTCCTGAGCCGGATTGCGCAGGATGTCGTCGCGCGGACCCTGTTCGACCACTTCGCCGTTGCAGAGCACCGCGACATTGTCGGCGAGCTGGTCGACCACGGCGAGGTCGTGGCTGATGAACAGGCAGGCCCAGCCGCATTCGCGTTGCAGGTCGGCGAAGAGTTCGAGGACCTTGGCTTGGACGGAAACGTCCAGGGCGCTTGTCGGTTCGTCCGCTATGAGGAGATCCGGATTGAGGACGAGGGCGCGGGCCAGGCTCACGCGCTGGCGCTGGCCACCGGAAAGTTCGTGCGGATAGCGCTTTTCGGTGCCCTCGGGGAGTTGGACGTCATCGAGCAGTTGGCGAACCCGGTCGCGCATGGCCGCACCCTTGGCGGTGCGGTGCACGACCAATGGTTCGGCCACGCAGTCGCCGACGGTCAGCCGCGGATTGAGCGAGGTGGCCGGATCCTGGAAGACGAAGCCGAGGCGGCGGCGCATGGGTCGCAGCCGCCGTTCGGAGAGGCCGGTCAGTTCGGAGCCGAGCACGCGCACGGATCCGGCTGTGGCGCGCTGCAATCCGGCGGCGCAGCGGCCGATGGTCGATTTGCCGGACCCGGATTCGCCCACCAGGCCGAGGGTTTCGCCGCGAGCGATGCTGAAGCTCACGCCCTGTACGGCTTTGAAGGTGGCCCGGCGCAGACCGCTGGAGAACTCGACGGTCAGATCGGCGACCTCCAGCACCGGCACGGTAGCCGCCGTGGTCGTCGACGCGCCGCCCGTGGACGCCCCGGTGTCCGAATCGTTTTCGTTCACCTCCGTCACGACCGGAGCCGTGCGCGTGGACGCTCCCAGGTGTGGCACCGCCGCCAGCAGCGCGCGGGTGTACTCCTGGGTGGGGTTGGCGAAAAGGTCGTCGACGGAAGCCTGTTCGACGACTCGCCCGGCGCGCATGACGACTACGCGGTCCGCCATATCGGCGACAACGCCCATATTGTGCGTGATCAATACGATGGCGCTGCCGATGCGGTCGCGGAGATCGCGCAGCAGTTCCAGGATTTCGGCCTGCACCGTCACGTCGAGGGCGGTGGTGGGTTCGTCGGCGATGATCACCTTGGGTTCGCAGGCGATGGCGATGGCGATCATGACGCGTTGCTTCTGCCCGCCGGAGAGCTGGTGCGGGTAGTAGTTGACGCGGCGTTCCGGTTCGGGCAACCCGACCAGTCGCAGCAGATCGACGGCCCGGGTGCGCGCGGCCACCCGGCTCATATCGCTGTGTGCGCGCAGCGCTTCCATGATCTGGTACCCGGCGGTGAACAGCGGATCCAGTGCAGAGCCGGGTTCCTGGAACACCATGGCGATATCGCCGCCGCGCACGGCGGTGAGCTGTCGTTCGCTCATCTTGGTGATCTCGGCGGTGCCGAGGGTGACGGTGCCGCTCACCCGCGCGGTGGACGGCAGCAGCCCGATGGCGGTGCGCGAGCTGACCGATTTCCCGGAGCCGGATTCGCCGACGACGGCCAGGACTTCGCCCGGATACACCCGGTAGGAGACATTGGAGACCGCGTGCACGGCCCCGGCATCGGTGGCGAAGGTGACCGACAGTCCGTCGACGGACAGTGCGGGACTGCGCTTTTCGGTTTCCGCGGCTGCGCCGAGGTCAGGTTGATCGGGCATCGTCGACCTCCGGTTCCGGTGCGGCGGCGTCCACGCCGCGGCGGGTGCGCAGCAGTGGGTTCAGGACTTCATTGAGGCTCTCGCCGACCAGTGTCATGCCCAGCACCACGAGAACGATTGCGGCGCCGGGGAATACGCCGGTCCACCAGATGCCGTTGGGCACGTCCTGCAGTGCCTTGTTGAGGTCGAAACCCCATTCGGCGGCCTGGGTGGGTTCGATGCCGAAGCCGAGGAAGCCGAGTCCGGCGAGGGTGAGAATGGCTTCCGCGCCGTTGAGCGTGATGATCACCGGCAGCGACTGGGTGACGTTGGCGAAGATGTGCCGGTAGAGAATGCGCCCGGTGGAGGCCCCGCTCACCCGCGCGGCGTCCACGTACGGTTCGGTCTTGACCGCGACGGTGGCATTGCGCACCACTCGAAAGTATTGCGGCACAAAGATAACGGTGATGGCGATGGCGGCGGACAGGACGCCGCCGAGTTTGCTGGAGTTGCCGCCCGCCACCATGATCGAGACCACGATGGCGAGCAGCAGGGTGGGGAACGCGTACATGGCGTCCATGAACAGCACCAACACGCGGTCCACCCAGCGGCCGATATAGCCGGAGATCAAACCCAGTGGGACGCCGACGAACAGCGACAGCACCAGCGATACGCCGATGACGTACAGCGCGGTGCGCGCCCCGTAGAGCACCCGGGAGAACACGTCCTCACCGCGTATCGAGGTGCCGAGCCAATGGTCGGCGGACGGCGCCTGCTGGCGTACGAAATCGACGCCGTCCGAGGCGTTCTGGGCCAATCCGTAGGGTGCGATGAGCGGTGCGAACACCGCCGCGAACAGGAATACCGCGATCAGCGCGATACCCAATATCAGTGTGGCGCGCTGGAATCCGTGCGTCAGGCTGAACAGGCGCAGTCCCGGCAGACCGCGCCTGCTCCCCCTCACAGTGAGCGGGGCGACGGCCGGGTCGGTCACCACTTCCGGAGCGGTCATCAGAACCTCACTCTCGGGTCGATCAGCGCGACGATCACATCGACCAGAAAGCTCATGATCGCCACCACCAGTGCCAGGAATGTCACGATCCCCTGCACCGCGACGAAATCGCGCTGGGTCAGGTACTCGGTGAGTTGATAGCCGAGCCCCTTCCAGTCGAAGGTGCGCTCGGTGAGCACCGCGCCGCCGAGCATGGACGCGATGTACATGCCCATCACCGTCACGACGGGGATGAGCGCATTGCGGAAGGCGTGCCGTCGCGTGACCACCCGCGACGAAAGTCCGCGTGCCCGAGCGGCATCCACGTAATCGCTGCGCAGGGTCTGGATCAGGTTGATCCGCACCAGGCGCAGGAATACGCCCGCGGTGAGCAGGCCGAGCGCGATCGCGGGCAGCACGGTGTGTTTGAGCACATCGAGCAGATACCCGGTGTCGCCGTACAGGATCGCGTCGATGAACAGGATGTTCGTCTTCGGCGACACATGCTGCAGTGCCAGTTCCACATTGGTGCTGGCGCGCCCGGAGGCGGGTAGCCAGCCCAGTTTCACCGAGAAGATCAGTTTCAGCAGCAGGCCGACGAAGAACACCGGGGCCGCGTAGGCCAGGATCGCGAACAGTCGCAATCCGGCGTCGGCGGCCGTGTCACGGCGGGTGGCGGCGAAGCGGCCCAGGGGGACGCCGACCGCGAATGCCACCAGCAGTGACCAGAAGACGAGTTCGAGGGTGGCCGCACCGTAGTGGGTGACGATCTCGGTGATGGCCCGATTGTCCTGGGAGCGGCCGAAATCCCCGTGCAGGAGTCTGCTGATGTACTCCCAGTACTGGGTGAGGATGGGCCGGTCCAGTCCGGCGGCGTGTTTGCGCGCCGCCAGTTGATCGGCGGGCAGGCGCCCGCCGAGCGCCGCCGTGATCGGATCGCCCACCACCCGCATCAGGAAGAATACGACTGTCACCAGGATCCAGGTGGTGGGGATGATCAGCAGCAGCCGTACCCCGAGGTACCGCAGCAGTTGACCGGAGATCACTTGCTGAGCACTCCGAACCGGAACTTGAACGACGGGTCGAGGGTGTTCTCCACGCCCGAGACGTTCTTGCCCGAGACGGCGATCTGCTTACCGGACAGCAGCGGCAGGATCGGAATGAAATCCGCTGCGAGCGAACGCTGTACGGTGGCCAGCGCCGCCATGCGCTTGGCATTGTCGGGTTCGGTCACCTCGGCCAGCAGTTCGGCGTTGATGCGCGGATCCTCGAAATGCGATTGCAGGAAGTTATTGGTGCCGAAGAACGGGGTCAGGTAGTCGTCGGCGTCCGGGTAGTCCGGGAACCAGCCGAACTGGAAGATCGCGTAGGTGTCCTTGACGCGTTCCTTCTGATACGAAACCCATTCGGTGGATTGCAGATTCACCTTGAATAGCCCGGTGGCCTCGAGCTGGCTCTTGAGCGCGGCGTATTCCTCGGAGGAGGTGCTGCCGTAGTGGTCGGTGTTGTACTGGATGTTCAGGTCGACCGGGGTCGGCAGGCCCGCGTCGGCGAGGAATTTGGCCGCGGCGGTCTTGTTCGGCTTCTCGCCGTAGATTTCCTTGAACGGTTCGGTCGCGCCCGGAACACCCTGCGGTACAGAGGAATACGCCGGAGCGTAGGTGCCCTTGTAGACGCCGGTGGAGAGCGCCTCACGGTCGATGGAGGAGGCGAGTGCCTTGCGCACCGCGAGTTTCGCCGCCGGGTTGGCACCCGGCATGGTGTTCATATTGAAGATGATGTAGCGCAGTTCGCCGCCGGGACCCTCCTTCACGGTCACCTTGTCGTTCTTGCGCAGTGATTCGATATCGGTGGGCGCGAGCGAGCGCCAGGCCACGTCGATATCGCCGTTCTGCACGTCCAGGCGCATGTTCTCCGAACCGGCGAAGTACTTGGTGGAGACGCGGTCGGTCTTCGGCTTGCCCAGCACGCCGTTGTAATCCGAATTCGCCTGGTAGGAAACAAGTTTGTTCTTGTCGTAGCTGGTGATGGTGTATGGGCCGGAGAACGGCTTGGCCTTCCATACCGCGTCGTCGTCGAGGAGTTTGTCCGCGGGGAACACCTTCTCGTCGACGATGGGTCCGGCCTGGGTCGGCAGGATGGCGGCGAAGGTCTGATCGTTGGCGACCTTGAGGGTGAAGTTCACCGTGGTCGCGTCGACGACATCGGTGTGGTCCAGATTGCCGAGCAATGAGGCCGGACCGTTGGGGTCGTTGATCTTGAGCATGCGGTCGAAGGAGAACTTCACGCTGTTCGCCGTGAGCGGGTTGCCGTTGGCGAACTTCAGATCCTTCTTCAGCGTGCAGGTGAAGACCGTGGGCGTGCTGAATCCGCACTTCTCCGCGGCGTCCGGTTTCGGAACCGCCTCGCCCGGTGGGGTATTCAGCAGGAACTGGTAGACCTGGGTCTCCACCAGCAGTGATCCGTTGTCGTAGGCCGCGGCCGGGTCGAGCGAGAAGATCTTGTCGGTGGTGCCCACCACCAGTCCCGCATCCCCGCTGTCCCCTCCGGTTCGCCCGGATCCGCATCCCGCTGCCGCAAGCATGGTGAGGCCCGCCAGCCCCACCGCCGCAATATTTTTCGCGCGCATACCGCCCTGCTTTCTCACGCGGCGCGTGGGCCGGGTCGCGACCCCGCCGCGCCGCGGTGGACTTCGTTTGGCTGCGGACAGTATCGACCGGTTATAACCGGAATGTTGCGAATACGAACAAATTAATCACTTTTGCCTCATATGCCCGACCAGGCCGATGTCTCAACTGGGACAGAGCAATTCGCGAGCAATGTCGCGCAGGGGCGCGGGGCGGTCGGGGAGCCGGGTGCGTCATCGCCGTGCTCCTGGCGCGAAAAACACTCGTGCCCGCCCGCGAATATCGCGGACGGGCACGGGGTTTCCGATGTACCGACTACGGGCGGCTGAGCGCGCTCGCATTCGCGTTGTCGGCCAGCAACTCCGCCTCGGAGGCACCGGTGAGCACACTCTCCAACAGGTTCTTGCCGATGGCCGCCTCGGTGGGCAGCGCGATCGGGTAGTCGCCGTCGAAGCAGGCGCAACACAGGCGCGAACGCGGCTGTTCAGTGGCGGCGACCATGGCGTCGAGCGAGATGTACCCGAGGCTGTCCGCGCCGATGGAGCGGCGCACGCCCTCCACCATGTCATCCATGCTGGTGCCCTCGATACCGTCGGGCCCGGCTCCATTGGCGATCAGCTCCGCGCGCGAGGCGAAGTCGATGCCGTAGAAGCACGGCCACTTGACCGGCGGCGAGGCGATCCGCACGTGGATCTCCAAAGCGCCTGCCTCGCGCAGCATTCGAATCAGGGCGCGCTGGGTGTTGCCGCGCACGATGGAGTCGTCCACGACGATTAGTCGCTTACCGCGAATGACCTCGCGCAGCGGATTCAGCTTGAGCCGGATGCCGAGCTGGCGGATGGTCTGGCTGGGCTGGATGAAGGTGCGGCCCACATAGGCGTTCTTCATCAGGCCCTGCCCGTACGGCACGCCCGAACCCTGCGCGTAGCCGACGGCGGCCGGGGTGCCGGACTCCGGCACCGGGATCACCAGATCGGCTTCGACGGGATGTTCCAGTGCCAGGCGGCGGCCGATCTCCACGCGGGTGGCGTGCACCGAACGACCGGAGATGGTGCTGTCCGGGCGGGCCAGGTACACCATTTCGAAGACGCAACCCTTGGGGGTCGGGTTGGCGAAACGGAGTGAGCGGACACCGTCGGCGTCGATCGCCAGCAGTTCGCCCGGCTCGATCTCACGTACGAAGGACGCGCCGACGATATCGAGGGCGGCGGTCTCGCTGGCGACCACCCAGCCACGATCGAGACGACCCAGGCAGAGCGGGCGCACCCCGTGCGGATCGCGCGCGGCGTACAGCGTGTGCTCATCCATGAAGGTGAGGCAGAAGGCCCCGCGCAGGGTGGGCAGCAGCTCCAGCGCGGCCTGCTCGATGCTCTTGTCGGCGGCGGCGTGCGCGAGCAGCGCGGTCATCACATCCGAATCGGAGGTGGCGGCCATATTGCCCGCGACCCGGCCATTGATCAGGCCGAGTTCCCGTGCGCGAGAACTCAATTCGGCGGTATTGACCAGATTTCCATTGTGGCCCAGCGCGATTCCGGAACCCACCGCGGTGGTGCGGAAGATCGGCTGTGCGTTCTCCCAGGTCGTGGACCCGGTGGTGGAGTAGCGGCAGTGGCCGACGGCGACGTGGCCGGGCATGGCGGCGAGAGTCTGCTCATCGAAAACCTGGCTCACCAAGCCCAGATCCTTGAAGACCAGCACCTGCGAACCGTCGGAGACGGCGATGCCGGCTGCCTCCTGCCCGCGATGTTGCAGCGCGTAAAGTCCGTAGTACGTGAGCTTGGCCACATCCTCGCCAGGGGCCCAGACACCGAACACACCGCACTCTTCGCGGGGTTCGTTTTCGGGCTCATCGAGGGTGGTGTCGGCGGGGGGCAGGGTCACCGTGTTTGCTCCCTGTTCGGCGGGCGGGGGGCAGGACCCATAGTACTGGTAACCACCGCGCAACCCACCGCTGGGATAACCCGCATCGCGGCGGCTTTGCTGTTAGCGTTCGGGCGTGGCGAGCACCGAGGTTTCGGAGTCGAGTCCTACCCGTCGTTTGAGCCCTTTCAGGTGGGCGTTTCCGATCGTGGTGGTCACGCTGCTGGCCTCGCTGCTCGGTGTGATGTACCTGGATTACATCGTCGATCCCGAGAAGAATCTGCACGATTTCCCGATCGCACTGGTGAATCAGGATGTCGGCGATGATCTGAACACCGGCGGTGCGACCAAACACGTGAACTTCGGCGATCAGGTCGCGGCGGGACTCCAGCAGGCGGTGCCCGGGGACAAGATCGATCTGCGCGTGCTCGGCATCAACGAGGCACAGCTGCAGATGCAGTCGGCGAAGGTGTACGGCACCATCATCATTCCGAGCGACTTCTCCAAGCGGCTCGGCATTCTCGGCGTCGGCAGTGTGGTGCCCGGGGAGATCACCCGGCCGACGATCACGCTGCAAACCAATCCGCGCACGGGCGCGTTCACCACGGCCATCGTGCAGAAGTTCGGCGCGGAGGCACTCACCCAGGTGAACGCGCAGGTCGGCAAGCAGTTGACCGAGCAGGTCAAAACGACCCTGGCACCCGCGCCCGGTGGTCCGCCCGCACCGGAATTGTCGGCGGCCACCCTGGTCGCGCTGACCACTCCGCTGGATATCGTGGTGCAGCAATTCCATCCGCTGCCCGGCGGCTCGGGTGAGGGGTTGACCGCGTTCTTCTACAGCCTGCTGCTCCTGCTGGTCGGCATGGTCGGGGCGATGATCATCCACCAGCTGCTCGACTCGGCACTCGGATTCCTGCCCACCGAATGGGGTCCGTGGTACGTGCACTATCCGCGCACACCGATCTCCCGGGTGCGCACGCTGCTGTTGAAATGGTCTGCGGTGGTGGTCATGTCGGTGACGGTCTCGGCCGCGCTGCTCGGCATCGGCGAGGCGCTGGGCATGCCGATCGACCGCCCGTTCCTGCTGTTCCTCTACGGCGCGTTCGTCATCACCGCGGTCGGGGTCACCTGCACCTCGGTGCTCGCGGCGGTGGGCACCGCGGGCCTGATCGTCAACCTGATCGTCTTCATCATCCTGGGCCTGCCCTCTTCCGGCGGCACGGTGCCGATCGAGGCGACGCCCAAATACTTCGGCTGGCTGTCGAGTTTCGAGCCCATGCACCAGGTCTTCCTGGGCACCCGCTCCATCCTCTACTTCGACGGCAGCGCGGAAGCGGGCCTGTCCCGAGGCTGCTGGATGGCCGCCCTGGGCCTGCTCATCGGCCTGGTCTTCGGCCTCGTCATCACCCGCTTCTATGACCGCAAGGGCCTGGAACGCAAACCCGCCGCCACGGCCGCCGCGTAATCCGCGGCGGCACAGCGCATCCGGTCAACGACACGGGGCGGCCGGACTCAGAGCGGTACGACGGGTAGCCAGCGCGCCACTTCGGCGGCGCGCGATCCGGACGCCGTGAGCACTCCCGACTCCACCGCCGCCTCGAACCCCAACAGTCCGGTAGCCAGCAATAGCCAAGTGCGCGCATCGGTTTCGACCACATTCGGCGGCGTCCCCCGGGTATGCCGCAACCCCTCGATGCACTGCACCGCCACGAACGGCGGCACCCGCACCTCCACCGCCCCACCCGGAGCGTCCGCCGCCAGCGACCGCGCCGTCCCCCGGACGGCGGCCGCCAGCTCGGTCCGCGACGGAGCCGCGACCGATTCATCGCGCAACCACTCCCCCACGGCGGTCACCGCCGCCCTGACCTCCCCCGGATTCACCGCTCCACGTCCAGCCACGCGAAAAAGGCTACCGCCGACCGCCGACACGAATCGCCTCCGTCATCCCGGCGGAGTGGTTGCCGCTCCGGAATCCAGCGCCGCGATGACTCGGCGGGCCGCGAACGGTGCGAGCGCACCGCCGCCGTTGATGGCCAGGTGCAACAGCGCCGGGGCCGTGGCGCTACCGGTGCGACGGTAGAGGAGATCGAACAGCGCACCCGCCAGCCCGGTGGCGGCCACCGTGCCGAGGATCGGATCGGCGGCGGAGCGTGCCGCGCGAATGTGCGACAGCCCGAAAGTCAGTGCGCCCAGCCATGTTCCGCCCGCACCGAAACTCCGCTCCAGTAGCGGGGTCAGGGTGGCGCGATACACCAGCTCCTCGGCGAACACCGTGCCACCGGGGATGTGCAACCCCGCCCATTCGGCGGTGGATACGGCGGGCCCGCGATGGGCGGCCCCGGCCAGCTCCCGCCGAATGCGCGGAATCGCCAGTCCCACACCGTAACCGGCGAGCACCACCCCGCCCGCTGCCGCACCGGCACGCAATCCGCTCGCCGATATCCAACCCGGCCTGCCCCGGAACACGAACGCATAGGCCAGCGCGAAGCCGGTATTGGCGGCGGTACGGCCGCGCACATCCAGCTCCAGCGCGGGCAGCACCCGATTACTCCACAGCACCGGAAGAGCGACTGCCGCAGCGGCTTTCGCTGCGACGCGCACTCGCGAGCGGACCTCCACCGCGGGAGCCGCCACGTGGTTCGGGGTCGCCGAGGGTGCGGTCACTTCACCGCTCGTTCGTAATCCTCGGCGAGTTCTATTTGGGTGCGGATCTTTTCGGAGAGTTCGGGGGTCCAGCCGGGTGGGGCGGCGATGGCGGCCCAGCCGTCCAGGACGAGGGAGCCGTAGCGGTGCCCGTGGCCGTCGCTGACGCCCTGGGCATTGGTGAGGTCGGCCGCCACCTGCCAGAAGGTGACGAACGGCCACCAGCGCATTTGGGAGGAGACGTCCGCGCCTCGGGGTTCGGAGAGCCAATCCGGTTGGGAGAAGATGAGATCCGAGGACCACCAGACGATGGGGTCCGACGGGTGCATGAGGTAGGCGATACGGGGGTGCCGCCAGTCCGGCGAGGGCTTCTCCAGATCGGGCGCGGTGGCGGCGAATCGGACGGTGAGGCCGTCGGCATAGATGGGGTCGACTTCCCGCGTGCCCGGATCGCGGCGCGAATTGAACTGCTCCCACAGCCGATTCGAATTGGGCGGCCCGACCCAGAGCGCACCGTCGACCTTGGAGCGCAGATCAGCCAAGCCATCGAAGGCCGATTCGGAGCCCTGCGACCCCAGACTCTCGCCGTAGACGAGCAGTTTCGGGCGCGCCTCCGGCGGACGCGCGGACCACGCCGCGTATACGGCGTCGAACATCTTGCGCCCCGCCACCGCCACCTTCTGGCGGTCCGCCAGGAACGACAGCACGCTGGGCAGATACGAGTACTGCGAGGCCAGAATCGCGGTGTCGCCGCCGTACATGTACTCGATCGCGGCCGCGCTCATCGAGTTCACCCACCCGGTGCCGGTGGTGGTGACGATGACCAGCACCTTGCGGTCGAAGGCCCCGGTGCGCTGCAATTCCGCGACCGCGAGGTCCTCCTCGGTGGTGTCCGAGTTCGCGGACTGCAATCCCACGTACGCCCGAATCGGCTGGCGCGCGGGCTTTCCGGTGACGGCGCTGATCAGCATGGGATCGGGTCCGTGCGAGACGAACCACCGACCCTCGGATCCGAGCGTCTCCCATTTCGCCAATGACTGTGGGCTGCCGGATCGTTCGGGCCGGGTCGGCTGCAGGGCATACGGCGTCATCTTGTCATTGCGCACGCTGAACGCCGAGTTGGCGACCGCGAAGAACGCCCGCGTGGCGACACCGTTGAACAGCGTGATGATCAGCACGAACAGCAGCAGCGCCCCGGTGGCGGGCGCGAGCCTGGGCGGGATCCGCACCCACCGGCTCAATTGCCGCCCGATGAACCGCACGGCTTCCCGCAGCGTCCGGAACACCGCGACCACCAGTGCGCCGACCGCGACGCTCAAGCCGCCGGTGCGCAGATAGGCGGCACGCGTGGTGCCCTCCATATTCATCAGCCCGGTGATCTCCCGCTGCCAGTCCGCGGACATGACCAGCATGTACGCGGCGACCAGCACGCAGGTGAGCACCACGGCCACCTTCACCACGTACCGCACCCACTCGGGTGGCGTCTCGACCTTGATTCGCGGCCGAATCCACTTGCGGAACAACCACTGCAGCACACATCCGAGCCCGTATCCGGCGGCCGCGTTGAGCCCGGAGATCAACCCCTGGAACAGCCAATCGCGCGGTACCAGCGACGGCGTCAGCGACCACGCGAAGAACAGCGTCGCCACCACCAGCCCGGTGTGATTCAGATCGACGACATCCTCGGCCCGCTTGGCAACCCGCGCGATCCGCCGCCCCCAGCCACGCCGAGTCAACACGGCGGCGCGCAGGCGCAGCCGCCTCAGCGTCTCGGCGGGGTCGAACACCCGTCAATTATGGACGGCGCGGTACGGAATCCGTGGATTCACGGCTGTGAGAGCCACCATTCCGGCGGCGTGTTGCTACTACGCACGCCACTCGAGTAGTTGTACGCGTGGCGCGGCGGCGCCGTCTCGACAGACTCGACGACTATGAGCAACCCCAGCGCACAGACCAAGAGCACCATGGCTTTTCTGGCTCAGGCCGTCATCGCCTTCGGAATCAGCTTCACCGCAATGGGTATCGGCATCGCCAATCTTCCCCTGGACTTCTGGCAGCGCGGTTTTCTGCTGATGTCCATGCTGTTCCTGGTGAGCAGCAGTTTCACGCTCGCGAAAGTGGTTCGCGATCAGCATGAGTCGTCGAAGGTCCATCAGCGCATCGATGAGGCTCGGATGGAAAAGCTGATGGCCGAACATGATCCGTTCAAGGTCGTGTCGTGAGTCGCGACCCGGGCGAATACGAAAGCACCCCGCCCGACCCGGTTGTTCGAGGGGTCCGGGTCCGGCGGGGTGCTTCGGTGTTCGCGTTACGCGCGCTGGGTCAGTGTTCGAAGTGGCCGAACAGTGCGGGCAGCGTGCCCTCGAAGGCGGTGCGCAGTTCGGCCAGGGTAATGGTGAACTGGCCCTGCACCTCGACCGCGTCCGAACCCTGATCGACGACGCCGATGCGGGTCCACGGCAGTTCGCGCGCGGTGCACATCTTGGTGAAGCGGGTCTCCTCCGAGCGCGGGACGGCGACCAGCACGCGCCCGGCGGATTCGGAGAAGAGCTGCACGAACGGGTCGGTGCCCTCGGGAAGCAGGATGCGGCAACCGGTTTCACCGGCCAGCGCGGCCTCGATGACGGTCTGCGCCAGGCCACCCTCGGACAGGTCGTGCGCGGCGCTGATCATGCCGTCGCGCGAACCGGCGGTGAGGATTTCGGCGAGCAGCTGCTCACGGGCGAAATCGACCTTGGGCGGCACGCCGCCGAGGTGATCGTGCTCGACCTGCGACCAGATGGAACCGTCCAGCTCGTCACGGGTTTCGCCGAGCAGAATGAGCGTCTCGCCGGGCTCCAGGCCCAGGCCGGTCGGGATGCGGCGGTGCACATCGTCGATGACGCCGAGCACGCCGACCACGGGGGTGGGCAGGATGGCGGTCTGGCCGGTCTGGTTGTAGAACGAGACGTTACCGCCGGTGACCGGAATGCCAAGGGCCACACAGCCGTCCGCGAGACCGCGCACGGCCTGCTGGAACTGCCACATGACGCCCGGATCCTCGGGGGAACCGAAGTTCAGGCAGTTGGTGACGGCCTTGGGGGTCGCGCCGGTGGTCGCCACATTGCGGAACGCCTCGGCGAGCGCGAGCTGCGCGCCGGTGTACGGGTCCAGCTTGGTGTAGCGGCCGGAGGCGTCGGTGGCCAGCGCGATACCGCGGCCGGACTCCTCGTCGATGCGAATGACACCGGCGTCGGCGTGCTCGGCGAGCACGGTATTGCCGCGCACGTAGCGGTCGTACTGTTCGGTGATCCACTTGCGCGAGCACAGCTGCGGGCTGGCGATCATCTTCAGCAGGGTGGCGCGCAGTTCGTCACCGGTCTGCGGGCGGTTCAGCGCCTTGGTGGAATCGGCGATGAGCGCGTCCTGATCGGCCGGGCGCTGCACGGGGCGCTCGTACACCGGGCCGTGGTGGGCGACGGTGCGCGGCGGCACGTCCACGACAACCTCGCCGTGCCAGGTGATTTCGAGGCGCTCACCATCGGTGACCTCACCGATGACGGTGGCGGTGGTGTCCCACTTCTTGCAGATCTCCATGAAGCGATCCACATTCTCGGGCGCGACCACGGCACACATGCGCTCCTGCGATTCGCTCGAAAGGATCTCGGCGGGAGACATATTCGCCGCGCGCAGCGGGACCTGATCGAGTTCGATGTGCATACCGCCGGAACCGGCCGCGGCCAGTTCGGAGGTGGCGCAGGACAGGCCCGCGCCGCCCAGGTCCTGAATGCCGACGACGACACCGGAGTGGTAGAGCTCGAGACAGCACTCGATGAGCACCTTCTCGGTGAACGGGTCGCCGACCTGCACGCTCGGGAGTTTCTTACGGCCGGAACCGGATTCGTCACCGGAGAAGGTGTCCGAGGCCAGCACGGATACGCCGCCGATGCCGTCGAGGCCGGTGCGCGCGCCGAACAGAATGATCTTGTTGCCCTCACCGGAGGCGAAGGCCAGCTTCAGGTCCTCGACCCGCATGACGCCCGCGCACAGCGCGTTGACGAGCGGATTGCCCTGGTAGGAGGCATCGAATACGGTCTCGCCGCCGACATTCGGCAGGCCGAGCGAATTGCCGTAACCGCCGACGCCGCGCACCACACCGTCGACCACGCGCCGAGTGTCCGGGTGATCGGCCGCACCGAAGCGCAGCTGATCCATCACCGCGATCGGGCGCGCGCCCATGGCCATGATGTCGCGGACGATGCCGCCGACGCCGGTGGCCGCACCCTGATAGGGCTCCACATACGAGGGGTGGTTATGCGATTCCACCTTGAAGGTGACCGCCCAGCCGTCACCGATATCCACCACACCGGCGTTCTCGCCGATGCCCGCGAGCATGCTGGAACGCATCTCCTCGGTGGTGGTCTCGCCGAAGTAGCGCAGGTGCACCTTGGAGGACTTGTACGAGCAGTGCTCGGACCACATCACCGAGTACATGGCGAGCTCGGCATCCGTCGGCCGCCGGCCGAGAATCTCCTTGATACGCGCGTACTCGTCATCCTTGAGGCCGAGTTCCTTATAGGGCTGCGCAGTATCCGGGCTGGCCGCGGCGGCGCTGACGGTATCGACGTGGCTGGTCACGGGGAAACCAGAGTCCTTTCGGCCGGGCATGTCAGAACTGAGAACCGGCATGGCTGGATTTCGGCGAGATACTGGTCAGAGTCTAGTTGCCCGGTTATCAGCCCCTTCGACCACCTGGAGTTGTGCTCGGCAGCACATTTTCCACAGGGCTCGCGCCTTCGGGTGGCGAGGCGGTCGAAGCGAACCTCCCAGCTACTCTGTCCCGGTGAACGAACGATCCGGGCTTGCGGATCCCGCGGAGACGCCTGTGCCTGCACCGAAGAATTCGGCATTGACGCAGCAGCAGGTTCGCCTGCTGGCCATCGCGGTTTTGTTGTTCGCGGTGTCCGCAGTGGTGAGCCTGCTGGCGCACTTCTGGCACGGGTACATCGATTTGCAGGTGTATCGGAACGGTGCGCGGGCGTGGTTGGACGATAAGGATCTGTACGGACCCATGCCCCCTGTCTATGGGCTCGGGTTGCCGTTCACGTATCCGCCGCTGGCCGCTTTGTTCTTCGCGCCGCTGGCGTTGATGCCGCTGCTGCTGTCCGAGTGGGCGGTGCTGATCGTTTCGATTCTCTCGCTCGGCATCACGCTCTGGGTGGTGCTGGATCGGTTGCGGCCCAACCTGGCGTGGGTGACGCGGCTGACCATCGTGATCGGCGCGGTGTCGATCCTGCAGCTGTCCGAGCCGATTCGGCAGACCTACGGGTTCGGGCAGATCAACCTGGTGCTGATGGCCGCGATCACGCTGGATTGCCTGGCGCGCAAACCGTTCTGGCCGCGCGGCATGCTGATCGGCATCGCGGTCTCGGTGAAGCTGACGCCCGGCGGATATCTGCTGTACTTCCTGCTGCGCAAGGATTGGAAGGGCGCGGCCACGCTGGTGCTGTCCACCATCGGCGCGGTGGCGGTGGGTTTCGCGCTGTTCCCGAGCGATTCGGTGGAGTACTGGTTCCATACGCTCGCCGATACCGGGCGGATCGGACCGCCCTGGTACGCGGGCAATCAGTCGCTGAAGGGCTTCGCCTACCGGTTGGGCGTATCGAGTTCGGCGGCAACGCTGATCTGGATCGTGCTCTCGGTGCTGGCCATCGCGCTGGCGGCGATCTGGATGAAGCGGCTCATCTCGGTGGGCGCGAACGCCGCCGCGCTGATGGTGAACGCCGGTGCGGTACTGCTGGTTTCGCCGGTGTCCTGGTCGCATCACTGGGTGTGGATCGCACCGGTGCTGCTGGTGGTGGCCGATGCGATCGCGAGTGGTCAGCGCAATAGATGGTTCCTGGGCGCGACCGGATTCGCCGTGATCCTGTTCGCGATCGGACCGCAGTGGCTGCTGCCGCACGATCATGACCGCGAACTCACCTGGGCGTGGTGGCAGCAGATCATCGGCAGCAGCTACGTGCTGTTCACCCTGGCGCTGTTCATCATCGCCGCGCTGATGTACCACCCGCAGCCGAGCGACCGGAAGGTCGACGCCGCATAGGCCCCGAGCCTAGGGAGTGAGGAACGCCGCCAGCGCCGACGCGTAGGCGGGAACGTCTGCCGCGCCCATCATTTCGCGCGCCGAGTGCATGGCGAGCTGGGGTGCGCCGACGTCGACGGTGGGCATACCGGTGCGGGCCGCGGTCATCGGGCCGATGGTGGAACCGCAGGGCAGATCGGCGCGGTGGACGTAGCGTTGCAGCGGCACCTCGGCCTGCGCGCAGGCCAGCGCGAACGCGCCCGCGCCCGCCGCGTCGGTGGCGTAGCGCAGGTTCTGGTTGACCTTGAGTACCGGTCCGCCGTTCACCTCGATGCGGTGCATGGGTTCGTGCCGGTCCGGATAGTTCGGATGCGTGGCATGCGCCATATCGCCACTGGCGCAGACGGATCCGGCGATGGCGGCCAGGTATTCGGCGCGCCCGCCGCCGCGGGTGAGCACGATGCGCTCCAAAACCGTGGGCAGCAGCCCGGATTGGGCCCCGCGATCGGATTGGCTGCCGACCTCTTCGTGATCGAACATGGCCAGCACCGGCACCGCCGCACCGGGTTCGGCGACGGCGGCCAGGAAGGCCCGCAGCCCGGAATAGCAGGTGCCCTGATTGTCCAGTCGCGGTGCGCTGACCAGATCCAGATCCCGTCCGATGAGCTTGGACGGCACCAGATCATGGGTCATGAGCTCCCAGCCGAGCACCGCACCGGGTTCGATGCCGGAGCGTTCGGCGATGAACGCCATGAATGAGCGCGGTTCCCCACCGATCCCCCACACCGCGTTCACATGCCGCTGCGGATCCAGCGTCACCCCGCGCCGGTCCTCGGACAGGTGGATGGCCAGCTGCGGCACCCGCAGAATCGGTTCGTCGATGCGAATCAGCCGCTCCCGCACCACATTTCCGTCGCGCACCGAGAGTCGCCCGGAAATGCCGAGGTCGCGGTCCAGCCAGGAGTTGAGCAGCGCTCCGCCGTACGGTTCCAGTCCGACCATCTGCCAGCCCGCGACCGCGGTGTCCGGATGCTGTTTCACCCGCAGGTTCGGGCTGTCGGTATGCGCACCGACGACTCGGAACGGGGTGGCCTGCCCGGTGCGGAAGCCGCTGGGCGCACCCGGTCCGCCGTCGGACCAGGCGACCAGTGAGCCGCCGCGCACCACGTAGTAGCGCCCCGCGCTACTGGAGGGCCAGGGCGCGGATTCCGATAACCGGGTGAAGCCGTGATCGTCGAGTTCGGCGGCGACGGTGCGGCAGACATGGAACGGCGACGGGGAGGCATCGATGAATTCGCACAGTCCGGCGGCGGTCGCGGTGGTCTCGGCAACGGGCATGCCTGCGATCCTAAGCATTGATTATTCAGTTTCCGCCGACGGCCGCCCTATCCGCACGCCCACTCGGTGTGGCGGGCGCGCCGGTGCCACCCGGTCTCCGGATTGGGCTGGGAAATAGCGGATTTCGAGGATGGGCGCTACTGCGGGAACGGCACGTCCGAGACGCGTTCCAGCAGGCGCAGCAGTTCGAGGTAGTCGCCGCCGCCGAGGCGGTTGCGTAGCTCGGATTCGGCGCGCATCTCCTCGGCGCGCACCTCGTCGACCAGTTCCGCGCCGCGGCGGCTGAGTCCGATGAGGATGCGGCGGCGGTCATCGGCGGCGGCAACGCGGAAGATGAGTCCGCGTTCGGCCAGATGGTCGGCGTGCCGGGTGGCGGAGGAGGGCGGGAGTTGCGCGCGGGTGGCCAGTTCGCTCATGGTGATGCCCGTGTCGGACGAGAGATTGGTCAGCATGCACCATTGGTCGGCGGTCAGCCGTCTGGCGCACAGTGCGGCGTCGAGGTGACGAAGCCAACTGCGTTCCGCGGCCCGCAGTGCCCCATGCAGTGTGGAAATTCCACCTAGAATTGTCGCCATATTCCCGCCCGTCAAATTCACTTGAACGAGGAGAGGGTATCCGATGACCTCGTTCCGCGGGAGTCCCGAGAACACTATCGAGATCCTGAACATAGTGCCGCAGCAGGGTCCGGCCGGTATCTTCGCGCCCTCCTGCGAGGCGGCCATTTCATTGGCCGTGGAAGAAATCAACAGCGGGACAGGAATTCTCGGGCGGGAATTGCGGGCGACGCACATTGACGGCGGGCGCGAACCTGGGGATGTGGCGCGTGAGGTTTCCGCGCTGCTGGCGACCGGGATGGTGCACGCCATCACCGGCTGGCACACCTCGGCGGTGCGCGGGGCGGTGGCGCGGGTGAGCGCGGGGCGGGTGCCGTATCTGTTCGCCACCGATCACGAGGGCGTGGCGGAGTCCCCGGAGGGATTGTTCCTGGTGGGGTCGGATCCGGGCCGGCAGTTGCTGCCCGCGCTGCGCTGGTTGCGGCGTGAGTTCGGGGCGCGGCGCTGGGCGATCATCGGCAATGACTATGTGTGGCCGCGGCGTACGGCCGAGCGGGTACGGACGGAGTTGGCCGAGCGCGGGACGCTCTCGCTCGAGGAGTTCGTGCCGTTGGAGAAATTCGTCCCTTTCGGCGCGGATTTCGGGGAGTTTCTGACCGATCCGCGACTGGATCGGGCGGACGGGGTGATCGTCCTACTGGTGGGCGCGGATGTGGCGCGCTTTAACCGACAATTCGCCCGAATCGGGCGCGATGAACGGCAATTACGGGTCAGTCCCGCGGTCGATGACAATGTGCTGCTCGCGGGCGGCACGAGCGCCAACCGGAATCTGTATGTGCCGTCGAGCTTCTTCGTGAACGGTCCCGCGAACCGTGAACGCGCCGAACGCTATCGGCGGTTGCACGGTGAGTTCGCGCCGGAGCTCACCAATTTCAGCAATACCGAGTACGAGGCGATCCGCACGCTCTACGCCATGGTCAAGGCCGCCGGATCATTGGATGTGCGACGGCTGCACGAAACGGTGGCGGCGCTGGGAGTACTCGAAACACCCACCGGGACAATCGGTTTCGATGGGAATCAAGTACTGTTCCCCAGCTATATCGCCCGCGCCGAGGGCGTGCGCTTCGAAGTGCTCGACCGCATCTGCGCCTGACCTCCCCGCAAGCGGTCCCGCCCGGCTCCCGAAAAGTCAACGCCCGCACCGTCATCGACGGTACGGGCGTTGTACGGCTTAGCGTCCTAGGCCGAGACCAGCGCGTCCAGCACGGACAGGAACATGCCAAGCCCGTCATCGCTCGGACCGGTCAGCGCCTCGGTGGCATGCTCGGGATGCGGCATCAGGCCGACCACGCGGCCGTTGGCGGAGCTGATGCCCGCGATACCGCGCTGCGAACCGTTCGGATTGTCGCCGGAGTAGCGGAAGACCACGCGGCCCTCACCCTCCAGCTCGTCCAGCACCTGCGCGGAGGCCTGGTAGCGGCCCTCACCGGACTTGAGCGGCACCAGAATCTGCGCGCCGGGCTCGTACCGGGAGGTCCACGCGGTATTCGCGGCCTCGACGGTCAGCCACTGATCGCGGCAGATGAAGTGCAGGCCCTCATTGCGGGTGAGCACACCCGGCAGCAGTCCGGCCTCGCACAGGATCTGGAAGCCATTGCAGATGCCGAGCGTGGGCAGGCCCTGCCCGGCGGCCTCGATGACCTTCTCCATGACCGGCGCGAACCGGGCGATGGCGCCGGTGCGCAGGTAGTCGCCGTAGGAGAAGCCGCCGGGCACGATGACCGCGTCGACGCCCTTCAGATCGGCGTCGCCGTGCCACAGGCTCACGGCCTCGGCGCCGGCGAGCTTCACCGCGCGCGCGGCGTCGACATCGTCGAGGGTGCCCGGGAAGGTGATGACACCGATGCGCGCGGTCACAGCCGCACCACCTTCCAGTCCTCGATGACCGTGTTGGCCAGCAGCGATTCGGCGATCTGCTCGAGCTCGGCCTCGCTCACGTCATCGGCGACCTCGAGCTCGAATCGCTTGCCCTGCCGCACCTCCGAGATGCCCGGGTGGCCCAGGCGGCCCAGCGCCCCGACAATGGCCTGACCCTGCGGATCCAGGATTTCGGCCTTCGGCATCACCTCGACCACGACACGTGCCACGCGTTGCTCCTCAGCTGGTGGGGCGGGCCCGGACGACCGTGTTCCACACAGTGCGGCCGAGCGGGGGTTTCGCAGATCAGACTAGTTGGCGCGCCCATGACGCCCGCCGCCGGGTGGAGGGTCCGTGGCCCACGCCACACGCCCCGTCATCCCCGCACGGGTGCGCGAGCCGTGGTGCGCGCACCGGTGCGGGACTACCGTGGGCCTCATGCGCATTGCCCATTTCGGTCATTCCTGCATCCTGGTCGAGCTGAACGGCGCGAAGATCCTGTTCGATCCCGGCACCTTCTCGCACGGGTTCGAGGGGATCACCGGGCTGGACGCCATCGCCGTCACGCATCAGCATCCCGATCACATCTGCCCGAATCGCATCGAGGCGCTCATCGACGCCAATCCGCAGGCGCGATTGCTGAGTGATCCGCAGACCGCACAGCAGCGCGGTGAGCCGTGGGAAGCGGTGTACGCCGGAAATGTGCTGAAGGTCAAGGACGTCCAGGTCACCGGTGGCGGCGGCAGGCATGCGGTGATCCACCCCGAGATCCCGGTCATCGACAACACCGTCTTCCAACTGGGCACCCCGGACGACCCCGCCCAGCTGGTGCATCCGGGTGATTCGCTGTGGGTGCCACCGACCCCGGTCGGCGTGCTGGCCCTTCCGGCGGTGGCCCCGTGGATGCGGATCAGCGAGGCGGTGGATTACCTGCGCGCGGTAAATCCCGTGACCGCCTTCCCCATTCACTTCGGCATCATCGAACCCGCCGCCCAGGGCATCTATTTCGGCCGCCTCGCCGAAATGGGCCCCGCCAATACCGAATTCAAGGTAATTCAGGCCGAGGACCACGCCGAGTTCTAGTACGGCCGCCCCGATTTTCCGGGGCTTGCGGTTCGATGATCCCGTATTCGGACTACTTCGCGTAGGACGCCAGGAACAGCGCCTCGGCCAGGGCCATATGTTCGATTTCGGTGGGATCCACGCTTTCATTGGGGGCGTGGATCAGGCATTTGGGTTCTTCCACGCCCATGAGCATGATTTCCGCGTCCGGGTAGGTGTCGGCGAAGACATTGCAGAGCGGGATGGAGCCGCCCTGACCGGACGTGGTGGCGGGGCGGCCGTAGGAGGCGGTGAAGGCCGCTTCCATGGCGGTGCGGGCCGGGCCGTGGGTGCTGCCGACGAACGGGGAACCGATGGCCTCGGTCTCGACGGTGACCTTCGCATGCCAGGGAGTATTCGATTCCAGGTGCGCGGTAAGGGCTTTGAGCGCCTGCTGGGGATCGGTGCCGGGCGGGATGCGCAGGTTCAGGCGGGCGCGGACCTTGGCCTGAATGGCGGCGGCGGAACCGACCACGGGCGGGACGTCCATGCCCAGCACGGTGAGAGCCGGTCGGGCCCAGAGCATATCGGAGACGGTGCCGTCGCCGAGCAGGTCGACGCCATCCAGCACACCCGCGTCGGCACGGAACGCCTCATCCGAATAGGTTGCGCCATCCCACTTCTGGTCATTGGTGAGCCCGGCGACGGTGGTGTTGCCCTTCGCATCGCGCAGGGTGGACAGCAGGTGGATGAGCGCGCCGAGCGCATCGGGCGCGGCCCCGCCGAACATGCCCGAATGCATTGAGCCGGCGAGCGTTTCGACGGTGACGACCACATTCACATTGCCGCGCAGGGTCTGGGTGAAGGTGGGCACCCCGACCGCGAAATTGCCGCAGTCGCAGATGAGCAGGGTCTCGGCGCGCAGCAGGTCGGCGTTCTGCGGCACGAAGGCTTCCAGCCCGCCGGTGCCCTGCTCCTCCGAACCCTCGGCGATCAGGGTCAGGCCGACGGGGAACTCGTCCCCCACCACTTTGCGCAGTGCGCGCAGCGCGGTGAGGTGCATGACGATATTGCCCTTGCAGTCGGCGCTGCCGCGCCCGTACCAGCGGCCGTTCTTCTCGGTGAGTTCCCAGACCGGGGTCTCCCAGGCGTCATCGCCGAGCGGCGGCTGCACGTCGTAGTGGCAGTACAGCAGGATGGTCGGCGCACCGGCCGGGGCCGGATAGCGCGCGATGACCGCCCTACTGCCGTCGGGCGTCTCGTGCAGGCCGACGTCGGTGAGCCCCTCGGCGGCGAAGGCGTCCGCCACCCACTGCGCGGCTTTATGGCATTCCTCGATCGGGAACTGCCGCTCGTCGTACACGGACCTGTACGAAACCAGTTCGGTGAGATCGGTTTTGGCGCGCGGCATCAAATCCTTGACGGCGGCCCGCAGGGCGTCTTCGGTCATGGCCTCTCCTGTCATCAGTTCCCGGGATCCGGATGTACCGTGTCACCCTTGCGCAGCGTGCCGGTCTCCTCCAGGTATTTCGAAAGCTGGTCCGGACAATACGTTTCGATGGCGAGCGCCGTCGCGGTGTACACATCGCGATCACCGATCACCGGACGACTCCCGGGTCCGGCGGCCCCATTGGTGACGGCCGCCTGATAACGCGCCTTGATCAGCGGTGACCCGGGATCCTGGCAGACCAGTCCGCCGTCCTCCCCCAGCGAATCGGCGATCACCCGCGGATCCGGTGCGGCCAATCCCGCCGAGAGAAGCCGCGATTGCAGCACCTGGGCGCGTCGCAGCGCGATATCGGAATCCCGGTCCTCCCGGAAGATGATCACCCCCGCGACGGCGATGGCCACCAGCACCAGCGCCACCGACCAGTAGACGATGCGCCGCGCGCCATCGGACGCACCGTGGTCGAAGCTCATGCCAGCGCCTCCTCGGGTGTGGCGAGTTTCCAGCCGGGTTTGCGCAGCCGCAGGAACAGGTACGGAATCAGCAGTCCGACAACGCCCATGCCGAGTCCGACGATCAGGAAATAGCCGAACGCGTTACCGCTGCCGTACTGCGAGGGCGGGACGAATCCGATCAGGAACGCCGCCACCGAGGACGCGGTGCCCAGCCCGCACAGCGCGACGAGCGCGGGCGCGCGATACCCGCGCGGATGATCGGCCCTGTTGCGGCGCAACCGAATAGCCGCGACGAACATGAGCACGTACATGATCAGATACACCTGCGTGGTGATCACCGACAGCATCCAGTAGGCGCTGGAGACATCGGGGATGAACGCGTACAGCAGCGCCAGCAGCGTGGTCACGATGCCCTGCGCCACCAGCATGTTCTGTTGCACCCCATGCTTGTTCAGCCGCGTCAGGATCGGCGGCAGATACCCCTCCTGGCGGCCGATGAGCAGCAGCCCCTTGGAGGGCCCGGCCAGCCAGGTCAGCATGCCCCCGAGCGCGGCCGCCACCAGCATGACGCCGAGCACCGGGGTCAGCCAGCCGATGTGGAAGTGGTGGAAGAAGCCGTCGAACGCCTGCATGACACCGGCGGTCAGGCTCAGATTCTCGGCCGGGACCACCCAGCTGATCACCAGCGCGGGCACGATGAAGATCAGCAGCACCAGCCCCACCGCCAGTGCCATGGCCTTCGGGTACTCCCGGCCCGGATCCTTCAGCGCGGATACGTGCACGGCGTTCATCTCCATGCCCGCGTAGGACAGGAAATTGTTGACGATGAGCACCAGACTGGCCAGCCCGGTCCAGGCCGGGAAGAGGTGTTCGAAATCCATCGGCGCGGCCGAGGGATTGCCCTGTCCGAGGAAGACGAACCCGAGCGCCACCAGCAGCACACCGGGAATCAGCGTCCCGATGATCAACCCCATACTCGACAGTCCCGCAACGGTTTTGGTGCCCTGCGAGGAGACGTACACCGCCACCCAGTAGATGGTGATGATGACGATCGCCACGTAGGTGCCGTTCGCCGCCAGCGACGGATCGATGATGTACGCGAAAGTGCTTGCCACATAGGCGAGCAGGCTCGGGTAGTAGAAGATCGTCATGGCGAACTGGCACCACACCGCGAGGAAGCCCGCGGGCTGCGAAATGCCCTCACCCACCCACTTGTAGACCCCGCCCGCCCAGCCCGAGGCCAATTCGGCCGCCACGAAGGCGGTCGGCAACAGGAACAGCAGGGCCGGAATGAGATACAGGAAGACGCAGGCCAGCCCGTAGACCGCCATGGTCGGCGAGGCGCGCAGGCTCGCCACCGAACTGGTCGTCATCAGTCCCAGGGTTATCCACGACATGTATTTGGCGACAGCGGGTTTCGGCTGTGTCATCAGAACACCGAGAATCCGGTGGCCTGCGCGAACGCGTTCAACGCGATGCGCCCGGTGACCGAGTTGCCTTTGGAGTCCAGGCCCGGCCCCCAGGCCGCGACCGCGCAGGTGCCCGGCACCACCGCGAGCAGTCCGCCGCCGACGCCGCTCTTGACCGGCAACCCCACCTCGTAGGCGAATTCGCCTGCGGCGTCATAGGTTCCGCAGGTGGTCATGAGCGCGGTGATATGCCGGGCATCCTCGCGGGCGAGCAGCCGGGTGCCGTCGGCGCGCAGTCCGTGCCGGGCGATGAGCAGTCCGGCCTTGGCCAGTTCGGCGCAGGTGATGCTGAACGAGCACTGCCGGAAATAGTGGTCGAGGGCGAGTTCGACCGGATTGCGCATATTGCCGAAACTCGCCATCAGATAGGCCATGGCCCGATTGCGATCCCCGCTGCGCAATTCGGATTCGGCGATGACGCTGTCCACCGACAGTACCGGATTCCCGGTTTCGGCGCGCAGCAGGCTGCGCATGGCCTCGACGGCATCGCCGGTATCTTGCAGCAACTGATCAGCTACCACGATTGCGCCGGGGTTGATATAGGGATTGCGCGGAATCCCCATCTCCACCTCGAGTTCGATGAGGTCATTGAACGGGGTGCCGGACGGTTCCCGCCGCACCCGCCGCCACAGCGCGGTGTCCTTGCGCGCCAGCACCAGCGCGAGCGCGAAAACCTTCGAAATACTCTCGATGGCAAAGGGAACATCGACGTCACCGGCGGTGAACACCTCACCGTGCGTGGTGGCGATGGCAAAGCCGAACTGTTTGGGATCGACATTCGCAAGACCCGGAATGTAGTCGGCGACCGCGCCTTCTCCCACGTGTGGCGCTGTGGTGGACATCACCTGCTCTATGACATTCTGATAGTCCATGCTGCCGAATAGTAACCGCTCAGCTATCTCTCATTGATTACGAAACGGCACCTACCGTGGAGGCGAAATGACCGGAGATCCGGCGTCCGAGGACCTGTTCGCCATGCCAGGCCTGCATCGTGGCGCACCCAAGGCCGGATTCCCGGCCCGCGGGATGTTCCCCCAGGTGGCCTACGAACTCGTCCACGACGAACTCATGCTCGATGGCGTTTCCCGCATGAACCTGGCCACCTTCTGCACCACCTGGGTCGATGACCAGGCCCGGCGACTCATGAACGAATCCCTCGACAAGAACATCGTCGACAAGGACGAATACCCGCAGACCGCCGAACTCGAACAGCGCTGCGTGCGCATGGTCGCCGACCTCTGGCACTCTCCCGAGGCCATGACCACCCTCGGCACCTCCACCACCGGTTCCAGCGAGGCCGCCATGCTCGGCGGGCTGGCCGCGAAATTCCGCTGGCGCAAGCGCGGCGGCACCGGCATCCCCAATTTCGTCTGCGGTCCGGTGCAGGTGTGCTGGGAGAAATTCGCCCGCTACTTCGATGTGGAGATCCGGCAGATTCCGCTGCGCGGCGACCGGCTCACCATGCATCCGGACGATATCGCCGCCTACTGCGATGCGAACACCATCATGGTGGTGCCCACCTTCGGGCAGACCTTCACCGGCCTGTTCGAGGATGTCGCGGGGATCAGCAGAGCGCTCGACGAGCTGGAGGAGAAGACCGGGCTCGATATCCCGATTCACGTCGATGCCGCCAGCGGTGGTTTCCTGGCCCCGTTCTGCGCGCCGGAAGTGGTGTGGGACTTCCGGTTACCGCGCGTGAAATCCATCAACGCCTCCGGCCACAAGACCGGGCTGGCCCCGCTGGGCGCGGGCTGGGCCATCTGGCGCACGCCGTCGGATCTGCCCAAGGAACTCATCTTCAATGTCGACTACCTCGGCGGCAGCATGGCGACCTTCAATCTCAACTTCTCCCGTCCGGGCGGCCAGATCATCACCCAGTACTACGAGTTCATTCGCCTGGGGCACACCGGATATGCCAAGGTGCAGAACGAGATCTACCGCGCCGCACAGCATCTCGCGGCCGGTCTGGTCGACACCGGACTGTTCGAGATGATTCACGACGGCGATCCGCAACGCGGAATCACCGCCGTGTCCTGGAAATTGACGGGCGAGCGCAATTTCAACCTCTACGACCTGTCCGACCGGCTGCGCAGTCGCGGCTGGCTGATCGCCGCCTATCCGCTGCCCGCCAACCGCGATGACGAAACCATCATGCGCGCGGTGCTGCGGCACGGCTTCACCCTCGATATGGGTGATCTGCTCATCGCCGATCTGAAGCGCTGCCTCAAACAGTTGAACGCGCACCCGCTGACCACCTCGCTGACCCGCGAGGAAGCGGGCGGATTCACCCATAACGCCACCGCCGCCGTGTCCTCCAAGGATGCCGCGACGCATCCCACCGAGTCCACGTCCACCGAGTCCACGTCCACCGAGGCCAAGTCCGCCGGTAAGGGCAAGGGCAAGAAGTGAGCGGCGGCGCGCATCGGGCGACCCCGGTCAAATACCTGACCGTCTCCGCACTCGGATTCACCACCGCCGCATCGATTGTCACCAGTCTGCGCGGGCTGCCCATGATGGCCAAGGAAGAGATGACGATGTTCTTCTACATCGGCTTCTCCACCGTGCTGTTCCTGATTCCGGCCGGACTCGTCGCCGCCGAACTCGGCAGCATGTACGCCGATAAGGCGGGCGGCCTCTACGCCTGGATCAGCGGGGCATTCGGCAAGAAGGTCGGCTTCTGGATCATCTTCCTGTCCTGGATTCAGGTGATCGTGTTCTATCCGACCGGTATGAGCTTCGCCGCCGCCGGTGTCGCCTTCGCCTTCGATCGGCCGGACATCGCCCAAAACCATATCTACGTCGGCATTTTCGCGATCTGCGCCTTCTGGCTGTGCACCGCGGTCGCATTCGTCAGCAATCAGTTCGCACTGAAAGTGACCCGCGCCGGATTCCTGGCGGGCACCGCGCTGCCGGGCATCATCCTGGTCGCGATATTCATCTGGTGGATCGCCACCGGGCACGATATCGGCTGGCAGCACACCACCAATGACGCGGTGACCGTCGCGCACGACGGGCACGACTCGCCCCGGTTCTTCCCGTATATCGCTGGGCTGTCCGGCCTTTCGTTCCTGGCGGGCATTCTGCTGAACTTCGCCGGGGTGGAATCGCAGGGCGTGCACTCCACCGAATTGAAGAATCCGTCCAAGGGCTATCCGGCGGCCATCATGATCGCGGCGGCCGTCGCCTTCGGCATCTTCACCCTGGGTGCGCTCGCGGTGGCGGGCATCGTGGCCTACGACAAGATCGACCTGAATACCGGTGTGTTCGACGCGTTCTCGATCGCGTTCACCGAGATGATCCATTCCACCTGGCCGGTGCGCATTCTGGCCGCGCTCATCGCCTACGGCGCGCTCGCGGGCGTGCTCGCCTGGATCATGGGACCGAGTCGCGGCGTGCTCGCCACCGCGCACGACGGCATGCTGCCGCCGGTGCTGCAAAAGGTGAACAACCGTGGCGTACAGGTCAATATCCTGATCATCCAGGGCGTCATCGTGACCGCGCTGTCCTCGATCTACCTGTTCATGGACGATGTCAGCTCGGCGTTCTTCCTGATCTCGGCCATGGCGGTGAGCCTGTACCTGATCATCTACATGGTCATGTACGCCGCCGCCATCCGGCTGCGCTACACCCAGCCGGATCTCCCGCGCGCCTTCAAGATTCCCGGCGGCACCCTCGGCATGTGGATCTTCGCCGGAATCGGTTTCCTGGCGGTGGCTTTCGCGTTCGTGCTGGCGTTCGTACCGCCGTCACAGCTGCCCATCGGCAACAAGGCCAGCTACATCGGATTGGTCGCGGCGGGCGCGGTGATCTTCAGCGCCATCCCACTCATTATCGAACGCATGAAGAAACCCTCCTGGGTTCCTTCGGACGAGGTGAAAGCGAAGGCGCTGGGCCCCAGCGCCGATCGCTCCCACCTCACCAACGCTTAAGCGTCCGCGAGCCCGACGGTGTCCAGCAGCCAGGCGTATTCGAAGGCGACTTCCTTCCACTTCTCATAGCGCCCGCTGACACCGCCGTGGCCCGAGGTCATATCGGTCTTGAGCAACAGCTGGGAATGCCCGGTCTTGATCGCACGCAATTTCGCGACCCACTTGGCCGGTTCGACGTAGAACACCCGGGTGTCATTGAGACCCGTGGTGGCCAGAATCGCCGGGTAATCCTTGGCCTCGATGTTCTCGTACGGCGCGTAGGTCTTCATGTAGTCGTAGACCTGCTTGTCCGCCAAGGGATTACCCCACTCGTCCCATTCGGTGACGGTCAGCGGCAGCGACGGATCCAGCACCGTGGTGAGCGGATCCACGAACGGCACATTGGTCAGGATGCCGGTGAACAGCTCCGGCGCCATATTCGCCACCGCGCCCATGAGCAGGCCGCCCGCACTGCCGCCGTCGGCCGCCAGCCGATCCGGCGCGGTCACCCCGGTATCCACCAAATGCTGTGCGACGGAGATGAAATCGGTGAAGGTGTTCTTCTTGGTGAGCGTCTTGCCCTCTTCGTACCAGAGCCGTCCCAGCTCTCCGCCGCCGCGCACATGCGCCACCGCGAACACCATGCCGCGATCGAGCAGCGACAGCCGCGCCACCGAGAAACCCGGATCGATGGCGGCCTCGTAGGAGCCATATCCGTAGAGCAGCAACGGCTTCGGGCCCGCGGGCGCGTCCTTGCGCTGCACCAGTGAGATCGGCACCCGGGTGCCGTCCGCGGCGATCGCCCAATCCCGCTGCTGCACATAGTCATCGGCGGTGTAGTCGCCGAGCACCACCTGCTCCTTGCGCAGGATCATCTCGCCGGTCTCATGCGTGTAGTCGAACACCTGCACCGGGGTGATGAAGGAGCTGACCCCGATGCGCAGCATGGGCTGCTCCCATTCGGGATTGCCGCCCAGTCCGGCGGAGAACAGCGCCAGATCGAAATCGATATCCTTCAGCTCGCCGAATCCGTCGGAAGTCAACGGCCACACCGCGATTCGCGGCAGCGCCTCGCGCCGGTAACTCAGCACCAGCTTATCGGAGAAGGCGTCGATGCCCTCCAGCCGCACATCATCGCGATGCGGGATGAGCAGCGTCATATCGGCGGGATCGTCCAGCGGGGCGACCGCGAGCACGAAGTTCACCGCCTTCACCCCGTCCACCACATCGTTGTGCAGGATGAGCAGCTTGTCCTGCCCGCCGATGACGGCGTGCTCGGTGCCGTATTCGATGCCCTCGCGGCGCGGCAGCACCACCCGGAATTCGCCTTCCGGATTGTCCGACTCCAGGATCCACTCCTCGCTGGTGATCTTGGAGCCGGAACCGATGACCAGATACCGCTTGGAATGACTCGCGCCGACGCCGACCGAGAACGCCTCATCGGGCTCGTGGAACACCCGCACATCGGCCTCGCGGTCGGTGCCGAGCCGATGCCGCCACACGCTGTCGGCGCGCCAGGCGTCGTCCACGGTCTGATAGAAGATGTGGGTGCCGTCCAGCGACCAAGTCGCCCCGGCCGCGATGCCCTCGATCCGCTCGGGCAGCAGCTCCCCGGTGCGCAGATTCTTGATGCGCAGCTCATAGCGCTCATCGCCCTCGGTATCGACCGAATAGGCGAGCAGATCACCGGCATCGCTCAGCGAGGACGCCCCGAGCGAGAAGAATTCGTGCCCCTGCGCCAGCTCATTGACATCGAGCAGCACCTCCTCGCCCGGAATCTCTACCCCGGCCGCGAGCTTGGGCGGATTCCAATCGTCCTTGTCCAGGATCGGGCAGCGGCAGGACACCCCGTACTGCTTGCCCTCGAAGGTGCGCGAGTAATACCAGTACCCGCCCATGCGGGTGGGCAGCGACAGATCCGTCTCCTGCGTGCGCGCCTTGATCTCGTCGAAGAGCTTCTCGCGCAGCGGCCGCAACTTCTCGGTCTGCGCGTCGGTGTAGGCGTTCTCCGCCTCCAGGTACGCGATGACCTCGGGATCCTTCTTGTCCCGCAGCCACTCGTACTCGTCGACGAAGACATCGCCGTGATGCACGCGCTCGCTCGGCACCCGCTTGGCGATCGGCGCGGTCACCGGGCCGGAATTCGTTATCGCGCTACCACTGCTGTCCAGAGCCATGGGGACAACGTTAGTGGTGCGAACCCGGACCCGGCCGCCGACCGGTAGCTAATCGTGCTCGCGCCGCGCCGACGAGCACGCGCGCCGCGATCGGCGAGGCGAAAAGTCCGAGGCGGGAACGGTCGCGCGTGCGTACGCTGCCCCCATGCTGTTGCGTTATGCGGCGCGCCTGCTCGCGGTGGTCGCCACCGTGGCGGGTGCGGGGGGAATGGGTTTGGCCGCACCGGCTTCCGCGTGCGCGTGCGGCGGCATCGCGACACCGGGCGGGGTCACCGCCCGGGTGAACGGGGAGACCGCGCTGCTCGGCTGGGACGGGCAGCGCGAGACGATCGTCATGCGGCTCGGTCTGCAGAGCGGCGGGGACAAGGCCGCGCTCATCGTCCCCACGCCCGCACCGGCGACCGTGACCGCGGGCGAGGCCGGAACCTTCACCGAACTCTCCCGGCTGACCGCACCCGAGTACGTCACCGACCGGGACTGGTTCAAGGCCGACAGCGGCCGGGACGGCGCGGCCATGGCCTCCGCGCCCACCGGCGGCGGACCCACGGTGCTGGATCGGGTGCAGCTCGGCCCGATCGAGGCGACCACGCTCACCGGCGGCGATATCGCCGGTATCCAACAGTGGCTGGGCGACAACGGGTATGAGATGAAACCCGAGGTGATCGCCACCATGCGACCGTATCTGGACGAGCACTGGTCATTCGTGGCCATGCGGCTCACCAGCTCGGTGACGCTCGCGGGCAATCTCGATCCGGTGCGATTGACCTTCGCGGCCGCGCATCCGGTGTATCCGATGCGGATGTCCAGCGCGGCCACCGCGCATCAACGAGTGCACCTGTACGTGCTGGGACCGCATCGCGTGCGGCGCGATGATCCGGATGCCGGAGCGCAGACGGTCGCCGTAAACTTCGCGGGCCGAATCCGCGATACCCAGGACGCGGACCTGCGGCAATTGAGCGCGAACGGACACGACTATCTGACCGAACTGTCCGTCGATATCACCGATCCCGCGCGGATCGCCCACGATTTCAGCTTCGCGGACGCCGCCGAGGACAAGGATTACCGGCAGGTCATCCACCGCTCCGAAGCGGTCGAATTCCTCGGCGTACCTGCCGGTTTCGCCCTTGTCGCGGCCGCCGCGACCGCGTTCGTACTGTTCGCTCTCCTGCTCCGGCGCGTACTGCGCCGCTGAGCTACCGCCGGCGCGTGCGCGCCGAGACCACATGGCGGGTGTGGTCATACAGATAGAAGACCGCCGCCTTGCGCCTGGCGCACTGATCGGTGGGGCAGCTTCTATGCACACTCAGGATGCTCTGGGCCAGTTCGGTATTGAATCTCTCCGGCACCACATCACAGCTGTCGGAGAGAGGAGCTGCTCGCTGTTGTGACCATGGCGTGCGCACCACATACCTCCTTCTGCAGACACAGAATGGAATATCCGATCCGGCCGCTCCGCAAACACTGGCATTATGAGTGCGATCTACATCACCGACCAGTACTCGCAACGTCACCGCATCCGGGAGTCCGAAGTGGAAGCCGAGTCCATCTCATCGCCCGACACGTCCAAGAACCGTGAGATCGAGCCCGACGCCGTGTGGCGGCGCGGCGACGACAGCACCGACGGCGTCGAAATAGCGTTCCTGGCCAGTGGAAACATCGGCCTGCGGGATTCCCGCAATCCGGACGGACCGGTGCTGATCTTCACCCCCGGCGAATGGCGCGCCTTCGTCGCCGGGGCCAAGGACGGCGAATTCAACCGTCCCGGAAAGTAACTCAGGCGCCGATCGCCGGGCCGATGGTGGGCCAGGACTCGTGCAGGGTGTCCTGCCAATACGACCACGAGTGCGTGCCCACCGGGCTGTAATCCACCCGCGCCGGGATGTTCATATCCTTCAGATGCGCCGCGAACGAGTTCACGCAGGCATTGACCCCGAGTTCGATCGGACCGCCGAAGAAGATGTTCTCCGGCAGCTGCGGTTTGATCTCCAGCTCATGCGGGCCGGGCAGCCCGGTGCCGGTGGACAGGTAGATGGTCTTACCGCGTAACCGCTCGGTCAGCAGCGCCGGATTGTGCGCCGCCCACGCGCCATCGCCCGGACCGCCCCACATATTGAACGGATTGCCGCCGCGATTGGCGATGGAGAACAGGATCGCGCCCTGCGCGATGGTCAGATCCGGACAGGCGCTGTACCCGGCCACCGCGCGGTACAGCTCCGGATGCCGCACGGCGAGAACGAAAGCCGCGACGCCGCCCATCGAGAGCCCGCCGATGGCGTTCACCCCGTTACCGGCGAAATAGTCGTCGATGATCGGCGGAAGTTCTTGTGTCAGAAAGGTTTCCCAGCGATACCGGCCGAAACGCGGATCGTCCGCGGCCCAATCGGTGTAGTAGCTGGCCTGCCCACCCATGGGCAGCACCACATTGACGTTCTTATCGCGGAAGAAGGGTTCGGCGTCGGTGGCATTGGTCCAGGTGCTCTGGGTCGCGCCGGGATCCAGACCGTCCAGCAGGTAATAGCTGGAACGTGCGCCGCCACCGGCCGGATGCAGAACCTGCACCTGAATCGTGCGGCCCATGGCGGGCGAATCGATGAATAACGCGGAGCGGGTGGCGTTGAGATCGTCGACGCGGATCACCTGCGCCGCGCGGGCGGTTGCCGGTGGCGCGAGCACCGGACTGAGCAAACTCGCGGCAAATGCGAAAACCGCTGCGGCAATGACACTTCTACGCATGGCCCCACCTCCATCAGCCCACCACAATCGCGTTCCAACGTAACTCGAGTGCCGGTGGGCGCGAGGAATATTCGGCCCATGGCGTGTCCTTGGCAAACCATTCGGTTCGCATATGGTAATGCGCTCAGGCTATGAAACACCAGGGTTTCGCTGCAATGCGCCCCGAATCGATCCCGCCAGGTAATCCAGGTCCGCACGCTGCGGAGAAGTCGCTCGCGCGTGCAGGCCGAAACCATCGCCCGGTGTCCGCGGAATCACATGCAGGTGCACGTGGAAAACTTCCTGCCCCGCCGTCACCCCGTCCGCGAGGAAGAAGTTCACGCCGTCGCAGTTCACCTCGGACTCGCGCAGCGCGGCCGCCAGCCGCTGCCCGACCTGAAAGAGCTTGCCGCCCAGCTCCGGATCCAACTCCGCCAGACTGCGCGCCGGAACCCGCGGAATCACCAGCAGATGACCGGGTGTCACGGGCCGAATGTCCATGAAGGCAACAACATCCGCGTCCTCGTACACCATGCTCGAAGGCGCGGTGCCGGCGATGATTTCGGAGAAGATCGTGTACGGATTCATGCCCGGCAGCCTGCCACGCGACTACCTGGAGCAGGAGGGCCCGCCCGCGAAAACACTTCGGCCCCGGTGCGCGTGCACACCGGGGCCGAAAAACCCGCGCTGCTACAGAATCGGGGCCGGGGTGTAGCGCGCCGCCTCCGGATTGGCCGACACCAGCTTCTGCACCTGCGCGATGACCTCCGCGGTCTGCGCCTCGGCCGCGCCGATGAAGGCCGAACGATCCGCCAGCGCGGCATCCAGTGCAGCGCGATCCAGCGGCATCCGGTCATCGGCCGCCAGGCGGTCCAGCAGATCGGGCTCCTGGCCCTGCTCCCGCATCGCCAGCGCCACGGCCACCGCGTGCTCCTTGATGACCTCGTGCGCGGTCTCCCGGCCCACACCGGCGCGGACGGCGGCGATCAGCAGGCGGGTGGTGGCCAGGAACGGCAGATAGCGGTTCAGCTCGCGATCGATGACCGCCGGGTACGCGCCGAATTCGGCCAGGATGGTCAGGAAGGTCTCCATCATGCCGTCGACGGCGAAGAACGCGTCCGGCAGCGCGACGCGGCGCACCACCGAGCAGAACACATCGCCCTCGTTCCACTGCGCGCCCGCCAGCTCGGCGGCCATGGAACCGTAACCGCGCAGGATCACCTGCAGGCCGTTCACGCGCTCGGCGGAGCGGGTGTTCATCTTGTGCGGCATGGCCGACGAGCCGACCTGGCCCTTCTGGAAACCCTCGGTCACCAGTTCGTGCCCGGCCATCAGGCGGATGGTGTGCGCGAAAGACGAAGGGCCCGCACCGATCTGGACCAGCGTGGAGAGCACATCGTGATCCAGCGAGCGCGGGTACACCTGGCCGACACTGGTGAAGACGTTCTTGAAACCGAGGTGATGCGCCACCTTCTGCTCCAGCTGCGCGAGCTTGCCCGCATCGCCGTCGAGCAGATCCAGCATGTCCTGGGCGGTGCCCATCGGGCCCTTGATACCGCGCAGCGGGTAGCGGTCGATCAGCTCGCGCAGGCGGGTCAGCGCGATCAGCAGCTCATCGGCCGCGGAGGCGAACCGCTTGCCGAGGGTGGTGGCCTGCGCGGCGACATTGTGCGAACGACCGGCCATGACCAGCGACTGGTATTCGGCGGCCCGCTCGGCCAGCCGGGCGGCGATGGCGACGCCGTGCGCGTACACGTGCTCGAGCGAGAGCCGGATCTGCAACTGCTCGACATTCTCGGTGAGATCGCGCGAGGTCATGCCCTTGTGCACGTGCTCATGCCCGGCGAGCGCGTTGAACTCCTCGATGCGGGCCTTCACATCGTGCCGGGTGACCCGCTCGCGCTCGGCGATCGAGGCCAGATCGACCTGATCGACCACGCGCTCGTAATCCTCGACCACCCCGGCGGGCACATCGATGCCCAGCTCGGTCTGCGCCCGCAGCACCTCCAGCCACAGCCGCCGCTCCAGCACGATCTTGTTCTCCGGCGACCACAGCCGCACGAGATCAGGACTGGCATAGCGGGTGGCGAGGACGTTCGGCACAAAGGTCACTGTGCCTATTTTGCCCTCCGCTTCGCTCCGGGCGGTTCGCGGCCCCTGAAGTCTCGGTTCTTCCCTCCCTCCGCTCCCCCGCTTCGCTCCTCCGCTCCGCTCAGTCCAGAACCGAGACGGGCCGCGAACTTGGGGTGCATGTCTGCCAGGGCCGGGGCGATCAGGTTGGGGGAGCGACGATATCGATCACTTCGAGTAGCGCGGCGCGGGCCATGCGGCGGGGTTGCGGGTCGGCTTCGCCGAGGGCGGTCACCACCGCGCCGTCGACGACCGCGACGAGTCGGCGGGCCTGCTCGGGCCGGACTATGCGGTCGGAGCGGCGTAGGACGTCGGCGAGCAGATCATCGAGCTGGGCGCGTAGTCGGAGTTGGACCTCGCGTAGCTCCGGATGGCGGGCCGAGGCCACCGAACGCTCGTAGCGGGCGATGAGCTGGCCGCGGGCATCGGCGTCGGCGTGCTCGGAGCCGATGAGCAGATCCAGCACCAGATCCACGGTCGCGTCCGCGCCGCGGCGGCGGTGGGTCACCTCGCCGACCCGGCGGCGCATGGCATCCAATTCGGCATTGCCGGAGAATTCGACCGCGCGCGCGATCAGATCCTCCAGGGATTCGAAGTAGTACGTGGTGGACGCGAGCGGCAGTTCCGCGCGCGTGGCCACCGAGCGATGCCGAACCGCCTCGAAGCCGCCTTCGAGCAGTAGCTCGGCGGCGGCGCAAACCAGCGCTTGGCGACGCCTTTCGCCTTTCGGAGTCGTCGCAGTGGTCACGGATGCAATCGTGCCAGTCCTCATAGGTTCATCTGTGCCGAATCTGTGCGATCTGTGGTGATTCCCTAGGAACGGCGCTCCCGGAGGTCCGTTCAGGCCAGATAGCGTCCCAACCGGTCGAGTGCTTCTTCGATATCGGCGCCCGCGCCCGCGAATGAGAACCGCACGGTATGAACACCGTTCACGGTGTCGAAGTCGATGCCGGGGGCCAGCGCGACCCCCGTCCGGTCGAGCACCTCCGAACACCAGCGCATCGAATCATCGGTCAGATGCGCGATATTCGCGTAGGCGTAGAACGCGCCGTCCGCCGGAGCCAGTTCGGTGATGCCCAGCTTCGGCAGACCCGACAGCAGCAGTTGGCGATTCGCGGCATAGCGGGCGACGTGACCGTCGAGTTCGGCCTTGGCCTCCGCGCCGAACGCGTGCACGGCCGCGTACTGGGAGATAGCGGGCGGGCAGACGGTCATATTCGAGGCGAGGCGTTGCAGCGCCGGGCGCATGCCCTCGGGGACCAGCATCCAGCCCAGCCGCCAGCCGGTCATGGAGAAGTATTTGGAGACCGAGCCGATGACGATGGACTCGCGCGAGGTCTCCCAGGCCGAGGAGGTCGGCTCGGTACTTGTCGACAACTCCGTGTCGTAGACGATGCCGTGATAGATCTCGTCCGAGATGAGCAGCGTGCCGTGGTCATCGCACCAGCGCGCGAGTGCGGCCAATTCGGCGGGCGCGATCATGGTTCCGGTCGGATTGGCCGGGCTCGCCACGATCAACCCGGCGGGCGGTTCGGGCAGCGCCTCCAGCATGGCGACGGTCGGCTGGAATCGGGTCTCGGGACCGCAATCCAGTTCGATCACATCGCAACCCAGGGCGGTGAGGGTGTTCCGGTACGCCGGATAGCCCGGGCGGGCCACCACGACCGTGTCCCCCGCATCGAACGCCGCGAGGAAAATCAGCGTGAAAGCACCGGACGACCCGGTCGTCACCACCACGTCATCGGCGCTCACGGCGACCCCGTAGGTGTCCCGATGATGCGCCGCGATGGCCTCGCGCAGCGGCAGAATCCCGAATGTCTCGGTATAACCCAGCAATTCGGAATTCAGGGCCTGTTCGGTCGCCCGCAAAACCGCGCGCGGAGCGGGGGTTGACGGCTGTCCGGCCGCCAGCACCAGCACATCCCCGTGAGTTCTGGCTCGTTCAGCTGCTGCCTTCCAGACATCCATCACGTAGAAAGGTGGAATGGTCGACCGGCGAGATTCGATACGCACTCGACAGACGGTAGAGCACCCGCTCCCCCGCCTGTCCCGCAATGGCCGCCGGAATGCCTGAGGAGGAGCGTATGCAGGGGGGACCGACCACCACCGAGGAGGACTCGGCGGCACACCACCCCGCCGGTTCACCCCCGGCAACCGACAAACCGGACAGCACCGAGGCGGAGGCACACGCGCCTGAGGCGGAAAGCTCGGTCGAGCGAAACGGCCAAGCGGACGCGGATCGGCCTGCGGCGAACCCGAACTCGCACGGCGAAGGTGACGAGCCGACCGGGGAATCCGAGGCAGGTGCCGAGGAATCCGATGCCGAACGAGACCTGGCCGAGCGCGCCGAGGGCGCGGACGCGGGTGAGGGAGCGGACGCGACCGGGCACGAGTCGGGTGAACGCGGATTCCGGGCCGGGGTGGACAGTTTCATGCCGGGGGTGCGGATGCGGCTCGATACCCCCGGGCGCGGTACGGCGTTCGTGCGCGCGGGCGTGGCTCGCGGGGTGCGGGCCGGAGCACAAGGGGTGGCCCGGGTCCGCGAGCAGGTGCCGGTGGTTCGTGAGCAGGCGGTCGAATTCTGGGGGCGGCGGCCACGATCGCGGGCCGAGTTCGATGAGCTGGTGGAGCGGGGTAGAGGCGAGGTCCGGCGGCAGACGCCGGTGGCTCGGGCCTGGGCGATCAAGCATCGGGTGCTGATCGGCGGGGTGGTCGCGGTGCTGGTGTTCGCGGCGGCGGACAGCGGGATCGGGTTGGTCTCGTATGACACGGCGGTGGAACCCGGTGTGGCGCTGCGGGTTCCGGTGGCGAACCCGTTGCAGGTGCATACCGCGGCGGAATCGGCCAAGCGATATCTCGATGCCATCAACAGCGGCGAACGGTTGCGTGAGTCGGCGGTGGTGGCCGCCGCCGCACGAGCGACCCTGGACCGCGCCAAGGCCGAGGCCGCCGCGGCGGTCGCCGGGGAACAGCAGCCGTGGATCACCGGGCCCGCACCGCAGGGCACACTGCCGCCCGGATTCGTGATGCCGAGCATCGGCGGATTCGTCCTGCCCGCCGTGGGCGCGTTCACCTCCGGCTTCGGGGCGCGCTGGGGCACCTTCCACGCGGGCATCGATATCGCCGCACCGCTGGGCTCACCGATCTACGCGGTGGCGGCGGGCACGGTCATCGACGCCGGTCCCGCACAGGGCTTCGGCCTCTGGGTGCGCATCCGGCACGACGACGGCAGCATCTCGGTGTACGGCCACATGTACGACTTCTTCGTCTCGGTCGGCGAACGCGTCCCGGCGGGTATGCAGATCGCCCGCATCGGCAACCGCGGCGATTCCACCGGCCCACACCTGCATTTCGAGATCATCATCAACGGCCAGCACGTCGACCCCCAAACCTGGCTCGCCCAACGCGGCATCTCCCTGAACTGACCCCGGCCCGAAACGAAACTCGCTCCCTTGCGAAACCGCAAGGGAGCGAGGAAATGTCGTGTGCGCAGCCGGGTACTCAGACCGCCGGTTCAGGAACGGTGATCCGGCCTTCGACGGCGGCGAGGGCGATGTCGGTGCGGAAGTGGCCGCCGGGGAGCTTGATTCCGGCGAGGCGGTCGTAGGCGTTCTTGCGGGCCTCGGACAGGTCCGCGCCCTGGCCGACGATGGAGAGCACGCGGCCGCCGGCGGAGACGATCGAACCGTCTTCGCGCAGTGCGGTTCCCGCGTGCAGGACCTCGGAAGTGGTTCCGGTGCCGGAGGATTCGGCGCCGGTGATGACATCGCCGGAGCGCGGGCGGCCCGGGTAGTTCTCGGCGGCGAGCACGACGGTGACGGCCGCGCCGTCCTTCCAGCGCGGGGCCTCGACCTCGCCGAGGGTGCCGGTGGCAGTGGCGAACAGCAGTTCGCCGAGCGGGCTGTCCAGCATGGTCAGCACGGCCTGGGTCTCGGGATCGCCGAAGCGGCAATTGAATTCGATGACGGCGGGTCCGGCGGAGCCGACGGCGAGTCCGGCGTAGAGCAGACCGCTGAACGGCACCCCGCGCCGAACCATCTCGGCCGCAACGGGTTTCACCACATCGTCGACGATGGCCTGCAACGTCTCATCACTCAGCCACGGCAGCGGCGTGTACGCGCCCATGCCTCCGGTGTTCGGCCCGGTGTCCCCGTCGCCGACCCGCTTGTGATCCTGCGCGGGCAGCAGCGGCACCACGTTCTCGCCGTCGACCAGGCAGAACAGCGATACCTCGGGTCCGTCCAGGAAGGACTCCAGCAGTACCGGATGCCCGTTCTCCAGCAGTTCGGCCCCGTGCTCGCGGGCGACGGACCGATCGGCGGTCACCACCACGCCCTTGCCCGCGGCCAGCCCGTCATCCTTGACGACCCAGGTCGGCCCGAATCGATCCAGCGCGGCGTCCAGCTCACCCGGATGATCGACGATCTCGCTGTGCGCGGTGCGCACACCGGCCGCGTTCATCACGTCCTTGGCGAACGCCTTGGACCCTTCGATCCGCGCGGCGGCCGCGGACGGCCCGAAGGCCGGAATCCCGGCGGCCCGCACCGCGTCGGCGACGCCGAGCACCAGCGGCACCTCGGGCCCGATCACCACCAGATCCGCGTTCAGCTCCCGCGCGAGCGCGGCCACCTCTTCCCCCGAACTGGGGTCGACGGACCGCACATCCACATGCTGGGCGATGCCCGCGTTCCCGGGCGCGACCGCCACCGCGGTCACCGCCGGGTCCCGGCGCAGGGCCAGGGCGAGGGCATGTTCACGGGCTCCGGAACCGATGACGAGTACGCGCACGGCAGACAGCTTAAAGCGTCCCCGCCGACCACCACCGCCCGGTTCACGCACGATGCGCCCGACGTTCGCCCGCAGTACGCAATAGCTTCGGCCGCGGCAGCGCACACGGGTCAGCCGTCGTACCGATTGGAATCCCGTCCGGGCCGGTGCCACGCGGCCGGAGCGCGCGGGCGCCGGTCACCGGGCGCGCGTAATCTGCCGGGCATGGCTTCTGTTTTCTCATTGATCATCGAAGGTCAGCTGCCGGGCCGATTCGTCTGGGAGGACGATGAATTCGTCGCCTTCCTCACCATCGCGCCGGTGACGCAGGGGCACACGCTGGTGGTGCCGCGCAAGGAGATCGACCAGTGGCAGGACCTGGATCCGGAGACCATGTCGCGGATGACGGGCGTCGCGCAGAAGATCGGCCGGGCGGTGCGGGCGGCGTGGGACGCCCCGCGCGCGGGTCTGCTGATCGCCGGGCTGGAGGTGCCGCATCTGCACCTGCACGTGTTCCCGGCGTTCGAACTGGGCGATTTCGATATCACCGCCGCCGATCCGGAGCCGAGCAAGGAATCCCTGGACGAGGCGCAGGCCAAGATCAAGCAGGCGCTGCGCGATCTGGGCTACAGCGCCAATGTCCCGGACTGACCGGTTCGCGGCAGTCGCACGCTGAAGGTCGTCCCTTCACCCTGCGCACTGGTCACCGACACCTCGCCACCGTGCGCGGTGACCAGTGCCTGCACGATCGACAGTCCCAATCCGGTGCCGCCGCTGACCCGGCTGCGTGAGCTGTCGGTGCGATAGAAGCGTTCGAACACCCGCTCGGCCTGTTCCGGCGCGAGCCCCGGCCCGGTATCGGCCACCTCCAGCAGCACATCGTCCTCGCCCGGCGTGAGCCGTACGGTCACCGCGGCCTCGGGCGGAGTGTGCACGAGCGCGTTGTTGAGCAGGTTGCCCAGGATCTGGCGCAACCGGGTCTCATCCCCCTCGATCTCCAATGTGCCCGAGCCGGAACGGATTTCCAGATCGATGGACCGCGCGGGTCCGTCCCCCCGCTGCACCGCCGCCAGCGCACGGGCATTGTGCACCGCATCGCTGGCCAGCGTCAGCAGATCCACCGGCCGCCGTTCCACCGGCCGCTGTGCGTCCAGCCGGGCCAGCATGAGCAGATCCTCGACCAGCAACCCCATCCGCTTGGATTCGCGTTCGATGCGATCCATCAGCATTTCGGGTTCGGTGATCGCGCCCTGCCGATACAGCTCGGAGAACCCCTTGATGGTGGTCAGCGGTGTGCGCAGTTCATGGCTGGCGTCGGCGACGAACTGCCGCATCTTGGCCTCGGAGCGCAGCGCGGCCTCCTCCGACGCCTCGGTGGCCGCGAACGCCTGCTGAATCTGGGTGAGCATGGTGTTCAGCGACCGCGACAGCCGATCCACCTCGGTATCGTTGCCGCGCACCGGAACTCGCTGATGCAGATCACCGCCCGCGATGGCGGCGGCGGTCTGTTCGACCTGTTCGAGCGGTCGCAGACTGCGCCGCACCACCACTCGCGCGACGAACGCGAGCGCGGCCAGGACGAGCGCGCCGATCACGGCCTGCAACAGGATCAGCCGATCCAGAATGGTGCGGGTCTGATCCATCCGCAGTCCGACCGTGCTGGTGCCGTTCTGGTTGACGATGCGCAGCACCCGCCACTTCTCCGACGAGTCGCCGACCGAGCCGACGGTGACCGCATGCCTGCCCAGACCGTCCGGTATCGCGGGCTGTCCGGTGCCGACATCCAGGTGCAGGGTGAGCTTCCCGGTCGAATCCTGTACGCGCACATAGAGCAGATCGGCCGGACGCTCCCGGCCCGCGGGCGGCGCGGGCAGCGTTTCGGGCCGATTCGCACCGGGCGAGGCCCAGCTGTGCGCGGCCTCGCTCAATTGCCGGTCGATGCGGTCGATGAGCACATTGCGCATGAGCGTGGTCACCGCGATCCCGGAGACCAGCAGGCCGATTCCGGCGAGCGACACCAGCGCCAGGGCGAGGGTGGTCCGCAGCGGTATCGCGGCGAGCCGATCCGACAACCGGGCGCGTGGGCTCACTTCGCGGCCGACCGGCGATGCGGCTCCCGCATGACGTAGCCGACCCCGCGCAGGGTGTGGATGAGCCGATCCGGCCCGGTGTCGACCTTCTTGCGCAGGTACGACACATAGGTCTCCACCACGCCCACCTCACCGCCGAAGTCGTAGCGCCACACGTGATCCAGGATCCGCGGCTTGCTCAGCACGGTTCCGGCATTGACCATGAAATACCGCAGCAGCGTGAATTCGGTGGGCGACAACGGCACCGGATCCCCCGCCTTCCACACCTCGTGCGTGTCATCGTCGAGTTCGATATCGGCGAACCGCAACCGCGAGGATTTGGTCTCCGGCGCGGCCCGCCCGGCCCGCCGCAGGATGACCCGCAGCCGCGCCACCACTTCCTCGAGGCTGAACGGCTTGGTCACGTAATCGTCTGCGCCCAAGGTCAATCCGGTGATCTTGTCCTCGACCTCGTCCCGCGCGGTCAGGAACAGCACGGGTGCGTCGATCCCGTCGGCCCGCAGCCGCCGCAGCAGTCCGAAGCCATCCATACCGGGCATCATCACATCGACGATGAGCGCGTCCGGCCGGAACACCCGGGCCCGATCCAGCCCCTCGGTGCCGCTCCCGGCGCTCGCCACCTCGAACCCCTGATACCGCAGACTCACCGACAGCAGCTCGACGATCATCGGCTCATCATCGACGACCAGCACTCTGGCTTCGGCTTCGCGGTTCCCGGGCACACCTGTCATGACCTCATACTGCTGCCCGGGCCCGCGAGTTCGCTGTACCAACCCTGGGAGTTTCCTGGGAGCGATTCGCGAGCCGAAAAAAGCCGCCTCCCCAGGACCGAAGTCGCGGAGAGGCGGCAATCGAGCCCCCTGTCAGGATTGAACTGACGACCTTTCGCTTACAAGGCGAGTGCTCTACCACTGAGCTAAGGAGGCGGAAGGCGGTGCCCATCATAACCAGGTGGGCCGGCTGCGCGGAAAAAGCCGGTCACCCGGTTGAGCGATACCTCATGGAGCTGCACCGAATACGACCGTGGCGCTTGTGGCGCCACAGGCCGCATTCAGGACGTTCCTGTGCAGTACCGGGTCAACCGCTCGATGTCAGGACTGCGCCGCCTGACGTGCCGCATCATCGGCGGCCATGGCATCGCGCAGGCTCTTGGGACGCATATCCGTCCAGTTCTTCTCGACGTATTCGACGCACGCGGCGCGCGAATCCTCACCGAACACGACCCGCCACCCCGCCGGAACCTCGGCGAAGGCCGGCCACAGGGAGTGCTGTTCCTCATCGTTGACCAGGACGAAGAACCGGCCGTCTTCGTCGTCGAAAGGATTGGTGCTCATTTCACCTCACTGGATACTGGCGCTTGTACAGGAACGCTGACGGATCATCTTGGCACTGGGTTGGCACCACAGCGCAAGGACGAGCCCCCGACGTTGATTCGACCCTAGCAAGGGTCGCGTTACGGCTGGGCGGTTACCTTCAGCCCGCGAAGAATTCCAGCAGGATCTTGTTCACGGCCTCGGGTCGTTCCAGGTAGCCGAAGTGCCCGGCGTCCGGGATCTCCTGATAGCGGGCGCCCGGAATGGCCTCCGCGACCTCGCGGGACAGGTACGGCGGGATCATCCGATCGTCCGCGAAGCCGACCGACAAGCAGGGCACGGTGATACCCCGATAGGCGGCGGTGCGGTCGAAATCATGGTCCATGCGGCGCTGGGCGCGCACACCGGGGGTGGCCGGGCCGCCGGTGAATTCGAACAGGTCGAGCCAGTCCCGGGCGGCATGGGTGTCGGCGAGGGTGGCCGGGGACAGGTTCATCAGGGCGGTGATGGCGGCCTCGTATTTGGCGGGCAGCCGCACCCCGGAGGCGTCGAGCTCGTGTTCGCCCAGCGAGAGGGTCTTCTGCAGCTGGTCCAGGCGGGCGTGCCCGGCCATGAAAACGGCCTTGCGCACCAGGTCGGGCCGGGCGAGGGCGAGTTCCTGGGCGACGCGCGCGCCCATGGAGGTGCCGACCACCAATGCCGGTCCCTCACCGAGGAATTCGATGAGCCCGGCGGTGTCGCGCACCAGTTCGTCGATGGTCATGCCCTGGGCGGCCTCGTAGGACGGCGCGATGCCGCGATTGTCGAAGGTGCACACCCGGTAACCGGCCGCGACCAGCGCGGGCACCTGGTGCAGTTCCCACACGCGACCGCCGCTGCCCGTACCCATGATCATGACGACCAGCGGTCCGGACCCCTTGACCTGGTAGTTCAGCGAGATTCCGTGCACCGTGGCCAACGGCATTACTACGACCCCTTCATCAAAATTGCGCAACAGTTCCTGTCACCACCGTAAGGCAGGGCGATCTGCCCGGACGGTCCGCAGGTGAATCGTCCGTAATGCGTATTGCGTTTCGGGCTCGCTGTACACGCAGGACAGGGATCGTCCCAGCGCTCCGGATAGGATGGGGTCCTCGCAAGCTGAGCAGACTCCCCGAGAGGACATGATTATGGCCGCGAAGAGCAGCGCAAACGACATCGCGGACGACGATCTGGAACCACTCGCCGACGAAACAGCCCGTCAGGCACAGCGTGTCGTTGCCGCGTACGCCACCGACGCCGATGAATGCCGCATGTTGCTGTCGATGCTGGGCATCGGTCCCCTTACGCGGAGCGAATGAGAAGTGAACCCGGATAGCGCCGGTTCAGGTTTCGTCGTCGTCGCCAATCGACTCCCGGTCGACCTCGAGAAACTGCCGGACGGCACCACCCGCTGGAAGCGCAGCCCCGGCGGTCTGGTGACCGCTCTGGAGCCGGTGCTGCGAAACAACAAGGGCGCCTGGGTCGGCTGGGCCGGCGTACCCGATGTGGAACTCGATCCGATCGTCGAAGACGGTCTGGAACTGCATCCGGTACCGCTGTCCTCCGATGAGGTCGCCGACTACTACGAGGGTTTCTCCAACGCCACGCTGTGGCCGCTGTACCACGATGTGATCGTGCGCCCGGTCTACGACCGGAATTGGTGGCAGGCGTATGTGCAGGTGAATCGGCGTTTCGCCGAGTACACCGCGAAGGTGGCCGCCGAGGGCGCGACGGTGTGGGTGCAGGACTACCAGTTGCAGCTGGTGCCCAAGATGCTGCGCATGCTGCGCCCGGATCTGACCATCGGCTTCTTCCTGCACATTCCGTTCCCGCCGGTCGAGTTGTTCATGCAGATGCCTTGGCGCACAGAGATTGTCGAGGGTCTGCTGGGCGCGGACCTGATCGGCTTCCATCTGCCGGGCGGTGCGCAGAACTTCCTGTACCTGGCCAGAAGGCTTGCCGGACAGCCGACTTCACGCGGCAACGTGGGTGTGCGCTCGAAACTCGGTGTGGTGCAGGTGGGTTTCCGCACCGTGCGCGTCGGCGCGTTCCCGATCTCCATCACCTCCACCGAATTGGACGAGTATTCGCGCCGCCGCAATGTGCGCGAACGAGCGTCGAAAATCCGTGCGGAGCTCGGTAATCCGAAGACCATCCTGCTCGGCGTCGACCGCCTGGACTACACCAAGGGCATCGATATCCGGCTCGCGGCACTCGAGGAGCTGCTGCACGAGGGCCGCATCGATCCCGCCGATACGGTGATGGTGCAGCTGGCCACACCGAGCCGCGAACGGGTGGATTCCTACATCCAGATGCGCGGCGATATCGAACGCCAGGTGGGCCGGATCAACGGCGAATACGCCCGGGTGGGCTACCCGGTGGTGCACTACCTGCACCGCCCCATCCCACGCGAGGAACTCGTCTCCTTCTTCGTGGCCGCCGACGTCATGGTGGTCACCCCGCTGCGCGACGGCATGAACCTGGTCGCCAAGGAGTACGTGGCCTGCCAGGGCGGCCTCAACGGCGCCCTGGTGCTGAGCGAATTCACCGGCGCCGCAGCCGAATTGCGCCAGTCCTACCTGTGCAACCCGCACGACCTGGAAAGCGTCAAGGAAGCCCTGCTCGCGGCCATCGAGGACGACCGCGACACCCGCCGCCGCCGCATGCGCTCGCTACGCCGCCAGGTCCTCACCCACGACGTGGACCGCTGGGCCCGCGCCTTCCTGGACGCCCTGGCCCAGGATCGGGTGGCGGGCAGCGCCCTGCTCACCGATGACGACGTGGACCCGGGCGTGAGCCGGGGTTGATCCCCGGAATGCCCTGTGGCCCGGTCCTTCTCGCGAAGGACCGGGCCACAGTCGTTTCTGCCGGATGACGGCTGAATTATGTACCGCTCAGCTGAAACACGCTGTGCGGCAGCGTCAGACGGGTGTAACGGCTGTCGCCAGCCAGTGACCGTCGTGCTTGACGAGTTCGACGCGCACGCGTGAGCTGGTGAGCGTGCCCTTGGGCAGATCCGCGCTGGTGGTCAACTGGTTCGCGTAGACCAGCACGGTGGCGTGGTCACGGGACGCGTCGATCACACCGGCCGCCTGCGAGGTGGCCTGTACGGTGATCCGCTTCTCCTTGGCTGCCGGGATCACCGATTTCGAGATCAGCGCCAGGTAGGTGTTCCGGAAATCGCCGCTCAGATTGTCCGCGGCCTTGGGCAGTTCCTTGTCGACGGTGTTGTAGTCGTACGAGAACAACGACTCGACGGTGTGCTGCGCTGCGGCCACCGACTGGGCGCGCGCCTGCTCGCCCTGCCGGTCGGACCAGAACCGGTATCCGGTCAACGAGGTCACGACGACCGCCGCGACGAAAAGCACGCCCGCCGCGGCGAACAGGATGGAACGCTTGTCGATCTTCATGCCACGAACTCCAGTCCCGACGCGGTCACGGTGTTGCCGTCCCGCTTGAGGGTGACCCGGAAGCGGTAATCCTTCTGCTGCGGCTGATCGGTGCCCGCGTTGGACACCGTCTGCTGTGCCAGCACCAGGACGGTCGCCGAGTCGGCGTTATCGCTCTCGATCGCCGTCGCGAGCACCGTTCCGGTGGACTGCACCTTGATCTGCTCGAAGACCTTCTTGTACAGGTCCTTGTTCTGGGCGTATTCGGCCTTCAGCTCACCGGAGGCCACCGAGAGGATGCGATCGATATCGGCGTCGACCGAACCGTCCTTCATCGTGGACAGATTGATGACGGCCTGCTTGGCGACCTGAACGTATTCCGCCCGCCGCTCCTGCAGCGCGTCGGCGCGATGCTGGTGGTAGAAGAACAAACCGCCCGAGCCGATCAGCGCCAGGGTGGACACCAGCGCGACCACCGCGGCGGCCCAGCCCAGCCGGTCCAGCGATCCGAATCGCTTGCGGGACTTGGGCTCGGACTCGTCCTCGGCCGCCGATTCCGAGGCCGCCGATTCCGATGCCGTGGCGGCTGCGGGCCCCACGGTCTCGGTCTCGGCGGTCGAATCCTGTGCTGCCGCGGTCGCGCCGGACTTGGTCAGCGCGACGACGGCGGCGTTCTCGACCGGCGGCACCTCGACCGGCGCCGGCGCGGGTTCCGCGGCGGCGGCCGGTTCATCGGCTTCGATCGGAGTGGATACCACGCTCGCGGCAGCCGCCGGTGCGGACGTGCGCACCTCGATGCCCGAGTGCTCGTCCTCGACGGGCGGGCCCGCCTGTCGCAGAGCCCGCCGCCTGGGGCGGCCGCCGTTTGCTGTGGTATCGCTCATCGTTGTTGCTCCTCGAGCATTTCCTGCCAGGTTGACGGCACTGTACTGGACCCGTTGGCGTCGATATCCCCTCGCCGATAGGTGCGACCGTCAGGTCCGAGGAACGTGCCACTGCTCGGATCGTAATGACCTATGACGGCCGCCGGTTGGTTGCCCATCAGATTGCTGGTGGGCTTGCCGGTGTTGTCGATGGCGTTCGGCGCACCGAACGGCGGGTTGTCACCCAGCGGGTAGTACCCGTTCGGATCGCGGCACAACTCCGGGCTGGGAGCCCGCTTGCCCGGCACTTCCGCGCAGGGGGTGTTGCGGATGCCGCGCACGGCTTCCTTGGCGTTCTGCGCCACCTTGCAGTACATATCGTCCGGGGTGTCGATCTGCGAGAGATCGGCCGGCGAGCGGCGCTGGTCCGCGGGCAGGAAGCCGGTGGTGCAGCCGGGCGGGTCATTGAGCCCGAGCATGAAGTCCACCATGGCGCCGTAGTCGGACGGGCCGCGAATGGCGGTGAGCAGCGCCGAGAGCAGCGGCGGGTACACGACCAGAATCTGTTCCAGCCCTGCGTGATACGTGACGCCGACCTGTCCCACACTGACCATGTTGGCGAGCAGGATCGGCAGCGTCGGCTTCAGGTCCTGGAAGGTCTGGTTCACCTTCTGCACGGCGGAGGGCGTGTGCTGCAACAGATTCCGCAGCGCCGGATCATGTTGGCGCAGTTGATCGGTCAGCGTGGCCAGATCCTGCGTCCAGCTGCGGATGGAGTCCGCGGACTGATTCTGGGTGTCCAGCAGCGGGCCGATCTTGTCCAGCAGGTCCTTGGTCTGATCGGTATTGGCCTTGGCCTCCTGCACCAGCAGCGACGCCGAGTCGATGAACCGCTGCAGGTCCGGGCCCGCGCCGTTGAAGGCGAGGAAGGCCGCGTTGATGACCTCGGCCAGTTTGGTGTCGGCGACGCTGGAGAGCAGCCGATCGGCCTGGTTGAGCATATCGCCGACATCCTGCGGCAGCTTGGTGTGCTCGACCGGGATCACCGAACCCGCGTGCAGATTCCCGCCTTTGGGCGATTCGGCCGGGACCAGATCGACGTACTGCTCACCGATGGCCGAGACGCTCTTGACGTACGCCTCGATATCGGCGGGGATCTTGTAATCGCTGTCGATCGACAGCTTCGCGTCGACCCCGTCCGGGGTCAGCTTGACCTCCTGGACCTTGCCGACATTGGTGCCGCGATAGGCGACGTTGGCGGTTTCGTAGAGACCGCCGGTGGACGCCAATTTGACTGTGACGTCGTATCTTCCGATGCCGAACATGGCCGGGATCTGCACGTAGCTGCCGCCCATGACCGTCAGGCCGATCACGGTCAGCACCGAGAAGATGGCCAGCTGCACCTTGACGAACTTGCTGAGTTTCACTTGTCCGCACCCCCCTGCTGCGTATTGGGCACGGTGAGTCCCGGGATGGCGGGCAGGCCCGGAATCGGTGGCAGCCCTGCGATACTCGGCACCGGCGGGGCCGGCGGATTGATCGGATCCATCATGGGATCGCCCTTGCCGACCGCGGTCGGCGGCACCCCGGTGCCCAGGGTGGCCTGGGTGCCGCCGAGACTGCCGCCCAGCGGTGTTCCCGTGAGGAAGTTCGAATCCAGCCGGGCCCCGGTGATATCCACCGTCATCAGCAGATTCATGTAGTCGCCCTTGATGACCCGGTCGATGTTCTTGATCGGGAAGGGGAAGGTCAGCAGCCACTGCAGCGAATCGGCGAGCTTGCCGCCGGTATCGGCCAGTGTCTTGAGCACCGGCTGCAGATTGGCCAGATCGGCCTTCAGATTATCGCCGCCCTGGTCGATGATGCGCTGCACGATATCGCTCAAACCACCGAGGGAGGTAATGGCTTTGGTGATGTTCTCGCGCCGATCGGCCAGCACCGTCAACGCGGGATGGATATTGGTGATGGCGTTGGTGACATCGTCCTTCTGGCGGGACAGTGTTCCGGCCATCCGGTCCAGACCGCTGATGGCGGCGATGATGTCGCCGGTCTGCTGATCCAGCGTGGTGGTCAGGGTATTCAGCTGCGGCAGCAGGTCGCGGATGGCGTCGGTGCGGCCGTTGAAGGTCGCGTCGAGTTCGCGGGTGATGGTCTCCACCTGGGACATACCGCCGCCGTTGAGCACCACCGAGAGCGAGGACAGCGTCTGTTCGGTGGTCGGGTACGCACCCGCCCGCTCCAGCGGGATCAGGTCCCCGGCCTTCAACTGTCCTTGCGCCGGTTGGTCTTTCGGCGCCGCGAGCTCGAGATGATTACTGCCGAGCAGACTCGTCTGCCCGATCCGCGCGGTCGCGTTGGCGGGCAGCTCGAGGCCCTTCTCCAGGCTGACGGTGACCAGCGCGTGCCAGCCCTCGACCTGAATGTTCGTCACCGTGCCGACGGACACGTCATTCACCTTGACCGGCGAATTACGGGTCAGCATGGTCACATTCGGCATCTGGATGCGAACCTGCCAGGAGCCCTCGCCGGTGCCGACCGCACCGGGCATGGACACCGAGTTCAGTCCGTCCCACTGGCAACCGCTCGTACCGAGCACCGCGGCCAGGCCGACCGCGATACCGGCGATGCGAATCCGTCGGCGGCTCATCATCGTCCACCTCCGGGGATGGCCAGCTCGGTCAGGGACTTGGGCGCCGCGACCTGCTCGGGACCGCCGGGCACCTGGTTGGCCAGATCCGGTGTGCTGTAGGTCAACTGGTTGGGGAAGGCGTTCTGCTGGGTCGCCGGATTCACCATGAGCGGCGGGTAGTTCATCATCAGCGACTGGATGACCGGAGCCAGGTACTGCTTGCACAGGTCGGCGCTGTGATCGGACTGATTGTCGCCCTCGGCCTCGACCGCACCGCACAGGAAGGCGAACGGGTTGGCGAAGTTCGGTGCGACGACCGCGCCGGTGAGCGTGCCCTGCGCGGGCTTGTAGAGCTGGTAGAAGTTCACCAGCGCGGTCGGACCGGAATGCATGATCTTCTCCAATTCGGGCCGCTTGTCGGCCAGAACCTGGGTGGCATCGGCCAGCCGCTGCACGCTCTCGGTGAGTGCGCCGCCGCGGGAGTCCAGGAAACGCTTCACATCGACGACCGCGCTGTCGAGGTTGTCCAGTCCGGTCCCGAGATCGTTGGACACATTCGCGAGCACCGAGGCCACCGAGGCCAACCGGCCGCCGAACTGCACGATCTGATCATTGGACTTGGACAGCACGTCGACGAACTGCTGCAGATTGCGGATGGTGCCGAACAGATCGGTGCGACCGTCGGACAGGGTGCTGATCGTGCTGGACAGTTCCTTGAGCGTGTCCCGGAATGCCTGCGCGTTGCCGTTGCCGAGGTTCGCGTCCGCGGTGTCGATCACGCGGCCGAACGAACCCTGCTTATCCTCACCGACCGGACCGAGCGCCTTGGAGAGCTTGGTCAGTTCGGCCTTGATGTCATCCCACTCCACCGGAATCGCGGTGCGCTCCACCGGAATCGACGCGCCGTCACCCATCTTGGGCCCGCCGGTGTAGGCGGGCGCGAGCTGAATGAATCGCGCCGAGACCAGCGAAGGCGAGATGATCACGGCCTTGGCGTCGGACGGGAGATCGATGCCCCGGTCCACCGTCAGTTTCACGGTGGCCCGGTCCTTGCCCGGTTCGATCGAATCGATCCGCCCGACCTTCACCCCGAGCACCCGCACATCGTCACCCGCGTACAGGCCCGAGGTCGACGGGAAGTAGGCGGTGATGTGCTTCTTCCCGATATCGGCGACCAGTCCGTAGACCAGCCAACCGGCCAGAGCCACGACCACCGCCGCGGCGATGATCCGTGCCAGCCGGGGCACTCTGCGAATCGCGTTCATCGCGGCGGCTCCTGGATAGCGGGTCCGATCGACGGGGGCGCCGGGTTGAGGAACATGTTCTGCAACGAGTCCGGCAGGTGGTTCGGCCACACCATCGCGTCGACCAGGAGCTGCAGCCCCTTACTCGTCGCGTTGGAGACATACGCCTGGAAGTACGGGCCGCTGCCGACCTGCTCACCGAGCGCGGCCTCGAACGGTCCGAGCTCATCGAGCGCCTTGCCGATGTTGTCCTTGTTGTTCTGCAGCAGCTGGAGCACCGAATTCAGCTTGTCCAGCGTCGGTTTCAGCTGCGCCTCGTTGTCGTTGACGAAGCCGGAGAGCTGTTTGGCCAGACCGTTGACGTACACGATCAGCTGGCTCAGCGCGGTGCGCCGGGCATCGAGCTCGCCGAGCAGGCTGTTGCCATCCAGCAGCAGCGAATTGATCTGTCCCGCACGATCACCGAGCACCTTGGTGACGCTCTGCGCGTGCGAGAGCAGATCGGTGAGCGCCTTGTCGCGGCTGTTGAGGCTGCGCGAGAGGCCGGTGAGCCCGTCGAGCGCCGACCGCAGCGGAGCCGGGGTATCGGTGAAGGCCTCGGACAGGGTGTCCAGCGTCTTGTTGAGCTGGTCGGTGTCCAGGCCCTGCACGGTGCTGGCCAGATCGCCGAGGGCGTCGTTGAGCGAGTACGGGGAGGTGGTGCGCTCCAGCGGAATCGAACCGTTCGTGGCCAGCGCGCCGTCACCGGTCGGGGTCACCTCGAGCGACTTGCGGCCGAGCAGCGTGTTGGTCTTGATCGCGGCGGTGGTCTTACCGCCCAGCACGATCGACTCGTCCAGGGTGAAGTGCACCTTCACCTTGGCGCCGTCCAGCTGGACGCGTTCGACCCGGCCCGACCGCACACCGGCCACCTGCACCGGATCACCGGGCAGCAGGCCACCGGCGTCGGCGAAGAAGGCGTTGAATTCGACGCCCGACCGGACGAACGGCAGCCGGTCGAATTGCAGTGCGGTCAAACAGATCGTCACCACCAGCACGATGCCGACGATGCCGGCATTGATCAGAGGGGAGCGTTGTTCGTTCATGAGTTGGAGCACCTTCCCGCGGTTTGCAGGCCGGGCAGTTTGACGAGCTGCTGCTTGCCGTCGGGTCCGTCGACGAGGAAGTTCGTCCCACAGATGTACATATTGAGGAACGAGCCGTACGAGCCGATGCGGATCAGCTTCTTGTAGGTCTCGGGTAGCAGGTTCATCACGTACTGCAGATCGTCCTGGCGCTCGTCCAGATTCTGGGAGAGGCGGCCCAGATGTTCGATATCGCCCTTGAGGTCCGGACGGGCCTCCTGCAGCAGCGAGGTGAGATCGCCTGTCACCCCGGCCAATCGGGGCAGTGCGTCACCGAGCGGATCCTTGTCCGCGGCGAGTCCGCTGACCAGGCGCTGCAATTCGTTCAGCGTGGTCGCGAAGTCCGCGTCCTTCTGATCGATGGTGCCCAGCACGGTCTTGAGATTCTCGATCACACTGCCGATCAGCGCGTCCCGGTCGGCGAGGGTCTTGGTGAACGAGCCGCCGCTGTTCAGCAGCGAGACGAGCGTGCCGCCCTGACCCTGGAACACCTGGAGCAGCGCGCCGGTCAGATCGTTGACCTGCTCCGGGTTCAGACCGCGCAGCAGCGGTTTGAACCCGCCGAGCAGCATGTCCAGATCCAGCGCGGGCTTGGTCTTGTCGACCCCGATGGTGGCGTTCTTGTTCAGCGGTTGCGCCGTGCCCGGGCCCTCCAGCAGCTCCAGATACCGGTCACCGACGAGGTTTTCGTAGCGGATGGCGGCCTGGGTGCTGGCGTAGACGCGGTACTGGCGGTCGATGTCGAAGTCCACGTGTGCCAGGCGATCCTTGCCGACGGTCACCCGGCTCACCGAGCCGACCGGCACTCCGGCGATGCGCACCTTCGCCCCGGGCAGCATGCCGGACGAGCTGGTGAAGACGGCGTGGTAGCCGGTGGAGCGGGAGAAGCGCATCTGACTGAAGATCACTCCCAGCCCCGCCAGGACCAGCACCATGACGAGCGCGAAGATCGACAGCTTGACGGTGCTCGCGTGCAGTTTCATCTTCATGGGTTGGGCACCCCCGGCAGTCCGGCGAACAGCAGTTGGAACACCTTGGGCCCGTTGAGATGTGTGTTCAGCGGCGGCGTCCACACCTCGCCCTCGGAGGTGTCGGTGACGAGATAGTTGGAGTGGCTGTTCGGCACCCGGTCGAGAATGTTCTCACAGTGCGGGCCACCGGTGGCGTTCACCTTCGGCAGATCCTTCGGGTACTCGTACGGGGTGCCGCCGGGCATGAAGCTGGCGTTCAGCGTCACGTACGGTCCGTCGCCACCGAAGATGCGGTTGCCCAGGGGCAGTGCGTCGGCGGCGCCGACGACCAGGCAGTACAGGCCCGAGCTGTATTCGTTGAGCAGCCCGGTGGTGGGGCGCAGCAGATCCAGCGCGGTCACCAGCTGCTGCGAGTTGTCGCCCAGCACGCCGCCGGTGGTGTCGGCCAGTCCGATGAGGTTGAGCAGCACCTGATCCAGGGCGTTCTTCTCATCGACGAGCGTGCTCCCGGTGACGGTCAGATTGTTGGTGGTGCGCAACAGATCCGGCACGGCGTCGGCATACAGATTCGTGACGCCGACCGAGGTCTGCAGATCCCGGCGCAGATCGGGCAGGCTCGGATTGATGTCCTTCAGATACTGATCGCTCTCGGACAGCAGTTGCCCGAGCTTCTCGCCGCGCCCGTCCAGCGCGGTACCCAGCGCGGTCAGCGTGGCATTGAGCTTCTCCGGCTCGATCTTGTCGAGCACCTGATTGAGATGCTGGAACAGCGTATTGAATTCCACGGTGACGGCATCGGCCTGGACGGTGGCGCCCGGCTTCAACGCCTGTGCCGAGGGCTGCTGCGGCGGAACGAAATTGATGTATTTCGCGCCGAAGACAGTTGTGGACCGAATATCCACGACGGAATTCGCGGGGACCAGTTTCAGCTTGTCCGGATCGATCGCCAGTTCGATATTCGCACCGTCGGCGGTATTCGTAATGCCCTTGACGGTACCGATTTCCACACCGTGGATCTTCACCTTGGCGTCCGGGTCGAGCACCAGGCCGCTGCGCGGCGCGGCGACGGTCACCTTGACGGTGTCCTGGAAGCCGCCCGCGAAGCTGACCAGGCAGACCACCACGACGGCCACGATGGTCAGCACCATTCCGGCGCCGCACAGGCGAATGAACCAGCCCTGCTCGGAATACCGCGTGGATGTTGGTTTTTGGACGAACGGCGAGCCGATCGGGCTCGCTACCGGGTCCAGTGTTTGCGCCATGTCCGCCCTACCCGGAGAGATGGAAGTTGCCGGTGGTGCCGTAAATGGCAAGGGAGATCAGCAGTGTCACCATAACCACCGCGATCAGCGAGGCCCGTACCGCGTTACCCACCGCGACACCGACGCCGACCGGACCACCCGCGGCGTGATAGCCGTAGTAGGTGTGGATCAGCATGACCGCCATGGCCATGAAGATCGCCTGGGCGAACGACCAGAGGATGTCGCTCGGAATCAGGAAGGTCGAGAAGTAATGGTCGTACACACCGGCCGACTGACCGTAGATCACCACGGTCGCAAAGCGACTCGCGATGAACGAGGCGATGACCGCCAAGGAGTACAGCGGGATGATCGCGATGATGCCCGCCAGAATCCGAGTGCCCACCAGGAAGGGCACCGGCCGGATGGCCATCACCTCCAGGGCGTCGATCTCCTCCGAGACGCGCATGGCACCCAATTGTGCCGTGGTTCCGGCCCCGAGCGTCGCCGCCAGGCCGATGCCCGAAATAACCGGCGCCGCAATGCGAACATTGATGAAGGCCGAGAAGAAGCCGGTCAGCGCCTCGACGCCGATATTGCCGAGCGAGCTGTAGCCCTGTACGGCGATGGTGCCGCCGGCGGCCAGCGTCAGGAAGCCGACGATCACGACGGTGCCGCCGATAACGGCCAAAGCGCCTGTGCCCATGGAGATCTCGGCGATCAGGCGAATGGTCTCGGTACGGTAGTGAATCAGCGCCTTGGGAACCGATCCGATGGACCGTCCATAGAACACCGCATGCTTGCCGACCGAGTCGAGACCCTCGGTAAAGCGCCGAAAGCGTTTGGACACCTTCGGAAAACGAGATTGGATCACGAACGCCATCTGATCACCGCGCCGTGAACTTGATGCCAACGGCGGTTACGACCACGTTGATAACGAACAGCGCCATGAAGGCGAAAACGACGGTCTGGTTCACGGCGTCGCCGACGGATTTGGGGCCGCCCTTGACGTTCAGACCCAGGTAGCAGGCGACCAGTCCGGCGACGAGACCGAACAGGGTGGCCTTGACCTCGGAGATGACGAGTTCGGGCAGATGCGTCAGCAGCGTCAGGCCGTTGACGAACGCGCCGGGGTTGACGCCCTGCAGGAAGACCGAGAAGAGGAAACCGCCCAGGATGCCGATGGTGGACACCAGGCCGTTGAGCAGGAATGCCACGAACATCGAGGCCAGCACGCGCGGGACGACCAGGCGCTGGATCGGGTCGATGCCGAGCACCTTCATCGCGTCGATCTCTTCGCGAATGGTGCGGGCCCCCAGATCCGCGCAGATGGCGGTCGCACCCGCACCGGCCACGATGAGCACGGTGACCATGGGGCCGACCTGGGTGATGGTGCCGAATGCCGCGCCCGCGCCGGAAAGGTCGGCCGCGCCGATCTCGCGGAGCAGAATGTTCAGCGTGAAGCTCACCAGCACGGTGAACGGAATTGCGACCAATAGAGTCGGGACGATGGAAACCCTGGCGACGAACCAGGACTGGTCGATGAATTCCCGTCGCTGAAACGGTGGCCGCACCACAGCGCGGGCGACAGCGCCGGCGAGTTCGAAGAACCCTCCGACCGCCCGTAACGGTACGGCGAGGACATCATTCATTCCCGCGATTCCTCCTGCCCCTGCCTAGCTATAGCTTCCGAGATCTGAATGTGATCTCGGTCCCGTCCGAAGATTAGAACACGTTCCAGTACGGCTTCGGAAGGTTTCGACGGTTTTGAACTGGGAGTCTTTCTGAACTGATGTCCAGTTCCAAGAACATGTTCACCCCAGGTCTACCATCATGAACGTGGAACCTTTGTGAGGCGCCACACATAGTTGATTCCCATTCCTACCAACGATTGATCGCGTGATCAACCTGGAAACGGGGGGAGAAACCCCCCGCTACCGGTACAAAGGGTGGACTAACCGAGATCCATCAGCGCCGACGCGGAAAACGTGGCGCCCGAGGGGCGTTCGGCGAAATAGCCGCCGAGCGTGGCCGCCAGACCCTCACGGGTCCACTCGCCTTCGGCATCGAAACGCTGCTCGACGATGGGGGCCGCCATCAGGGCCACCATCGGACCGTAGACGACGAACAGCTGACCGCTGATCGCGGCGGCCGCGGGCGAGGCCAGGTAGGCCACCAGGCGGGCCACATGATCGGGCGAGAGCGGATCCGGACCCTCTTCGGGCGCGGCCGAGAAGACGTTCTCCGTCATGGAGGTACGCGCGCGGGGGGCGATCGCATTGGCGCGCACACCGAAATTGGCGAGCGCGCGCGAGGCCGACAGGGTCAGCGCGGTGATACCCGCTTTGGCCGCACCGTAATTGGCCTGTCCGGCCGGACCGAGCAGACCCGCCTCGGACGAGGTGTTGATGATGCTGCCGTAGACCGGCGCACCGGCTTCCTTGGACTTGGCCCGCCAGTACGCGCCCGCATTGCGGGTCAAAAGGAAATGCCCGCGCAGATGAACCGCGACGACCGCGTCGAAATCCGCGTCGGACATGTTGAAAAGCATCTTGTCCCGGGTGATCCCGGCATTGTTCACCACGATGTCCAGGCCACCGAAGGTCTCCTCGGCGGTGCTGATCAGGGCATCGGCGGTGGCCGATTCGGCGATGCTGCCGGCCACGAATTCGGCCTTGGCGCCGAGCGCGCGAATGTCCGCGAGGGTTGCGCTGACCGCGTCGTTTTCGGCAAGGTCGTTCACTATGACCGACGCGCCGGCCCGGGCCAGCTCCAAGGCTTCGGCCCGGCCCAGCCCGGCGCCCGCGCCGGTGACGATGGCCACTCGGCCGGCAAGACTCACATCAGTTTCGCTCACCGGGCCGACTCTAGAACGTGTTACACCCGGCGAGCAAGGCTGGGTTCAGAGCAGCTTCAGCGCGGCCTTGGGGCACTGCGCGACCGCGGTGCGCACATCTTCCTCATCACCGGCCGGAACCTCCGCGCCGACGATGTGCAGAACGTCGTCATCATCGAGTTCAAAGACGTCGGGGGCGATTCCGACACAGATACCGTTCGCCTCGCACTGGTCGAGATCAACAGTGACCTTCATAGCCAACTCCTTTGCCAAAACAGTGCGCCGAGCCTAACAACCCGCACCCCGGCCGGGGTAGGAAGTGCGTCCTTACACGACCTAATACTGGAACATGTTTCACCTGCTGTGCAATGATCGGCTCAACCCGGAAACGAAGCTAGAGGTATCGCTATGCGGATCGCATACACGCCGCAACAGGAACAGCTGCGCGCTGAACTGCGTGAGTATTTCGCCCGTCTGATCACTCCCGAACGCCGGGAGGCGCTCTCGGCCACGACCGGCGAGTACGGCGAAGGCAATGTCTACCGCGAGGTCGTCGAGGAGATGGGCCGCGACGGCTGGCTCGCCCTGGGCTGGCCCAAGCAGTACGGCGGCCAGGACCGCTCCACCATGGATCAGCTGATCTTCACCGATGAGGCCGCCATCGCGGGCGCCCCGGTGCCGTTCCTGACCATCAACTCCGTCGCGCCGACCATCATGCATTACGGCACCGAGGAGCAGAAGAAGTTCTTCCTGCCCAAGATCGCCGCCGGCCAGCTGCACTTCGCCATCGGCTACTCCGAGCCGGGCGCGGGCACCGACCTGGCCTCGCTGCGCACCTCCGCCGTGCGTGACGGCGACGAGTGGATCGTCAACGGGCAGAAGATGTGGACCTCGCTCATCGCGTACGCCGACTACGTCTGGCTCGCGGCCCGCACCGATCCGAATGCCAAGAAGCACAAGGGCATTTCGATGTTCATCATGCCGACCACGGCCGAGGGCTTCTCCTGGACGCCGGTGCACACCATGGCCGGACCGGACACCTCCGCCACCTACTACCAGGATGTGCGGATCAAGCACTCCGATATGGTCGGCCCGGAGAACGGCGGCTGGTCGCTGGTCACCAATCAGCTCAATCACGAGCGCGTCGCGCTGACCTCCGCCGCGCCGCTCGCGCTCGCGGTCGCGCAGACCCTGGAATGGGCTCGGAACACCAAGACCGCCAACGGTTCCCGCGTCATCGACCAGGAATGGGTGCAGATCGCGCTCGCGCGCATCCACTCCAAGGTGGAATACCTCAAGCTCACCAACTGGGAGATCGCCTCGCGCGCCGATCAGGGCGGCGATGCCGCGCCGCGGCCTTGGGACGCCTCCGCGACCAAGGTGTACGGCACCGAACTGGCCACCGAGGCCTACCGCGCGCTGATGGAGATCCTCGGCCCGCAGGCCTACCTGCGCCAGGACTCCGCCGGTTCGCAGCTGCGCGGACGCCTGGAGCGCATGCACCGCGCCTGCCTGATCCTGACCTTCGGCGGCGGCACCAACGAGGTGCAGCGTGACATCATCGCCATGACCGCCCTCAAGCAGCCCGCCGCCGCGCGCTAATCGAAACCTAGGTAACCATCATGGATTTCACCCTTACCGAGGCGCAGCAGGATCTGGCCCGCCTCACCGCCGAGGTCACCGGCAAGCTCGTCACCGCCGACCGGCTGCGCGAGCTCGACAAGAACACCGACGCCGCCGGAAATCCGGTGGTGCGCTTCGACGACACGCTGTGGAGCTCACTCGCCGAGACCGGCGTGCTGGCCGCGGCGCTCCCGGAAACGGTGGGCGGCAGCGATTTCGGCGTACTGGAGCAGACCGCCATCCTGCGCGAGATCGGCAAATCCGTCGCGCCGGTGCCGTACCTGTGGTCGATCGTGCTGGGCGCGGGCGCGCTCGCCGCATTCGGCTCGGATGACCAGCGCGCGCTGGCCGCGCAGGCCGCGAGCGGCGAGGTCATCCTCACCGCCGCGCTGAGCGAAGAGCGCAACTGGGAACTGGCCAAGCCGGTCACCACGGCGGCCGACAATGACGGCTGGCAGCTCACCGGCTTCAAGACCACGGTGCCCTTCGCCCGCCAGGCGGCGCGAATCCTGGTGTCCGCCAGTGTCGACGGCTCCCCCGCCGTCTTCCTGGTCGACCCCTCGCACGCCTCGGTGCGCATCGAGGATCAGATCGTCACCGACCGCTCCCCCGAGGCCGAGGTCGAATTCACCGCCACCCCGGCGGAATTGGTCGGCACCCTGGAGCAGGGCGCGGACATTCTGAACTGGCTGCTCGAGCGCGCCTGGCTCGGCCTGGCCGCCACCCAGCTCGGCGTCGTCGAGAAGGGCCTCGAGCTGGTCGCCGACTACGCCCGCGAGCGGGAGCAGTTCAACCGCAAGATCGGCAGCTTCCAGGCTGTGGCGCAACGGCTTTCGGATGCCTACATCGACATCCAGGGTGTACGCCTCGCGGTGCAGCAGGCCGCCTGGCTGCTCGCCGAGGGCCTGCCCGCCACCGCCGAAATCCACACCGCCAAGTTCTGGGCCGCCGATGCGGGCCACCGCGTCGCCCACACCGTGGTGCACGTACACGGCGGCGTCGGCATCGACCGCGACCACATCGTGAACCAGTACTTCACCGCCGCCAAGCACAATGAATTCGCCCTCGGCGGCGCCACCGATCACCTGCGCGCCCTCGGCGGCATCCTCGCCACACCGGCCGGCTGATCAACCCGCGGGCACCCGCCCGCACCGAAAGATCAAGGGCGGCGGCACCTTCCGGTGCCGCCGCCCTTTTCCGTAAGCACTCCCGCCACACGGGTCAGGGCACGAGCGGTCCCGCGAGTACACGCTCGCCCGCGATGCGGTCGCCACCCCAGGTCAGGGCCGGGTCGGACGCGGGCAGGCGCTGCCACAGCGCGAGCAGCAGATCCGAAGCGGGAGCGGCGATTTCGGCGACCGGTTCACCCGGGCCGTAGATCCAGCTCTCGGCGATATCCGTCGCGCGCAGGCGCAGCGCCACTTCGGGTTCGGTGGCCAGGCCGCGCTGGATCATGCGCGGGGCGAAGAGTTCGAAGACCTCGTTGATGCCGTCCACGGCCAGATCGGTGTCGAAGGGAACCGCTTTGCCGAAGGCGTTCTGGCCGTCCCACAGGTGCATGAGGGTTTCCAGGGCGCGGCGGCGACGCCAGAAGCCGACGGTGCGGGGCATGGAGCGGGTGAAGGTCCAGGCTTCGTTCGCCGGATCGGCGGCGAGCGAGGCGGCGATGGCGTCGGCGGTCTCGTCATACCATTCGCGCAGCGCGACAGCGTCTTTCGGAGCCGGATCACCCTGGTGGTCACCGCGCAGTTCGGTCACGGCGGTCACCACCCAGAGATTGCCCTGGCCCAGGTGATCGGCGAGGTCGTAGAACGTCCAGTCACCGCAGGTCGGCACCGGGGTGGCGAGGTCGGTGTCCGGCGTGATGAGATCGCCGAATTCGGTGAGCTTCGCGCAGAGCAGGGCCAGGTAATCCATGCCGATCACCGTAAACCGGATCAACCGCACATACCCGCCGGAAAACGCTCAGGATTCGAGTTCGTGGTTGGAGTCGGGGTGCCAGTGACCCGCCCGGGTGGACGCGCTCGCGGCGAAGATCGGGTCGGGGTGATCGGCCGCGGGTTCGAGCTCGTTCATCAGCAGATCGCTCATGGCATCGCGGCGCAGCACCCGGCCGAGTTCGGCGGCGGCCCGATAGTGCGCCGGCGTGCGCAGCGCCTTGCGGACGGCGGTGCCGATCTGCTGCGCGGTCGCGGTGCGCGGCAACGTGATTCCGGCGTGATGCGAGCGCACCCGGGCGGCATTGTCGGCGTGATCGCGGCCGTGCGGGAGCAGCACCACGGGTAGGTCGGCGGCGAACGATTTGAGCAGGGTGCCGTGCCCGCCGTGCGTGACCACCAGGCTCGCGTGCCGCATGAGCTCGTGATGCGGGGCGCAGGACAGCACGGTCACATTCGGCGGCGGGCAGATCGCGGTGACGGGTACGGCTGGGCCGGTGGTCATGACACCGCGCACCGGCAGCTTCCCGAGCGCGTCGGCAATTCGCTGCAGGCATTCGGCCTGACCCTGATCGGTACTGGAGAGCGAGACGAGCACCAGCGGCTCATTGCCTTCGGGCACCGTCCATTCGGCGTCCCGGGCCCAAGTCGGATCATCCAGAATGGCGCCGACATAGCGCACCGTATCCGGCCGCTGTGCCGCGAAATCGAATACCTCACTGGACAATACGAGCTGCCGATGCGCCAGCTGCACCTGATCCTGATAGTGCGCGAGCCGCTCCAGCCCGAAATCCGCGCGCAGCGCGTTCAATTGCGGCAGCAGTTCCTGATCCCAGCGGCGCTGCACCATGGATCCGACCAGTCGATCTCGCCAGCGCCCCACCGGTCCCCCGGCGCGGCCGAATCCGGTGCCGGGCGGCGGCCCGCCCTCCACCGGCAGCGGATAAATGCCCGGTATGAGTGCCATGAACGGTAATTCCCGCGCCTGCGCGGCCACCATGGCCCCGAACGCGAAGTAGGAGGCGAGTACCAGATCCGGTCGCTCGGAATCGATTTCGGCGGCGGTATCGCGGGCGAATCCGCTCCCCGCGCGCGATCGCAGCCGCGCACCGGTGGCCGTCACCTCCGCGGCCAGCGATTCCTCGGCGAGCACGGTGACCCGATGCCCGCGCTCGACCAGCCTGCGCACCACACCGAGCTCCGGCGGTACGGTTCCGCCGCTGCCGGTGAGGGCAACCAGGTAGCTGTGCTTCATCAGGCACCTCCTGCCCGCCACTCTGTCACGCTGGGCGGGTCGCCGACTTCCCGATCGACAAATGATGTGTCACAGACCACAGTGCCACCGCACCGATGAGTTTTCCACCCGCGTCTCGTCCTCACCAATGACCCCATTGGACCCGCAAGGCGTTTGCGGATGAGAGGACGAATCACCATGGCCAGCAAGATGATCTTCATCAATCTCCCCGTAGCCGACCTGGAGCGATCCAAGAACTTCTACGAGGCGCTGGGCTGGAAGGTCAATCAGGACTTCACCGACGAGAACGCCGCCTGCATCGTCATCGACGACAATATCTGCGCCATGCTGCTGACCCGGGACTTCTTCACCACCTTCAGCACCCGGCCCGTCGGCGATCCCGGCGCCACCGTGAACGCCCTCTACGCCATCTCCCTCAACAGTCCGGAGGAAGTCGACACCCTGGTGGAGGCCGCCCTCGCCTCCGGCGGTACCGAGGAGGTCAATGCGGATAAGCGCGCCCAGGAAGCTCAGGTCGGCATGCACGGCCGTACCTTCCTCGATCCGGACGGCCACCAGTGGGAGCCCTTCCACATGGCCTACCCCGGCGCGCACTGACCCTGCTCATTCGAAATGCGAACGGCCCGCCGGGATTTCTCCCAGCGGGCCGTTCACGCATGTCGTCGCGTTCACGCCGGACCACCCCGGCGCATCCACCTACGCGGCGACGGAGAACAGTTCTACCGCAGTTCCGGCGCAAGTCCGAAAAGCGGGAACAGGCGGTCGGTATCCAAGAAGAAGTTGAGCCCCGCGATGCGATCGCCGTCCAGTTCCAGCACAGTGATGGACCAGGGCACCCAGACACCCGGTTCGTCGGCACTGGGCTTGTAGTGACCGAAGGCGGGCATGCCGTTGGCACCGAGCGGAATCATCCGGGAATCGCGGCACGCCGAACCGGTGGTGAGCATGAACTGCGCGACATTCTCGGGACCGGAGACCCACAGCGAGAACGGCGGCATCGACAGTGCCACATCGGCTTTCAGCAATTCGGTGAGCGCGGCCATGTCATAGGACTCGAACGCGGCCACGAAATCGTCGACGAGTTTGCGCTGCCGTTCATCGGATTCGTCGAAGACGTCCGAGACGGTGGACACCTCCTGCGCCTTGGTCATGGTGGCGCGGGCGCGCTGTAGGGCGCTGTTCACCGAGGCCGGGGAGACATTGAGCATGTCCGCGGTCTCATTGGCGGAGAAGCGCAGCACCTCGCGCATGATCAGGATGGCGCGCTGGGTGGCGGGCAGATGCTGCACCGCGGCCACGAACGCCAGGCGCAGCGTGTCCTTGGCGCTGGCGGCCTCGGCCGGGTCCGCGCCGAAGGCGAGACCGTTCGGAATCGGTTCCACCCATACGTAATCCGGCTCCGGCGGGGGCAGCGGGGTGTCCGGTGTGCTCGCTCCGGTGAGGTCCATCGGCCGAGCGCGGCGCTGCGGACCGTCGAGCATGTCCAGACAGACATTGGTGGTGATCTTGTAGAGCCAGGAGCGGACGCTCGAACGACCCTCGAACGAGTCGTACGACTTCCACGCCCTGGTGAAGGTTTCCTGTACCGCGTCCTCGGCCTCGAACGACGACCCGAGCATTCGATAGGCGTAGGCGCACAACTCACGCCGATGACCTTCGAAGGACCGCAGTACATCGTCGGTGATCGTGGTGGATCCGCCGCCTGTCTCGCTCATGACCAACACTCTGGCACAGGGCACCGACAAGAAGAACACCCCGAAATTGCCTGCGCCCGCCTGTTTCGCAACAGGCGGGCGCAGGAGCCTCAGCAGTAACTCGCGGCTACCGCGGCGGCGCGATTACTTGGTGCTCGGAGCGTGCGCGTGATTGTCCGCCTCGCGGGCCTCGGTCTGCGCCTGCGCCCACTTGTAATCGGGCTTGCCCGCCGGCGAGCGCTTGATCTCGTCCACGTACCACAGGCTGCGCGGCATCTTGTAGGAGGAGATCTCCTGTGTCAGCACCGGGCGCAGATCCTCCAGGGTGGGCCGATTCTCGCTGCGGCACTGCACGACCGCGACGACGCGCTGTCCCCAGCGCTCATCCGGCACACCGACCACGAGCGCGTCGAAGATCTCCGGATGCGCCTTGAGCGCGCCCTCGACCTCTTCGGGGTAGATCTTCTCGCCGCCGGAGTTGATGGACACCGAACCACGCCCGAGCATGGTGACGCTGCCGTCCTCCTCCACCCGGGCGAAGTCGCCCGGGATGGAATAGCGAATCCCGTTGTACTCCTTGAACGTAGCCGCGGTCTTGACCGGGTCGTTGTAGTAGCCCAGCGGAATATGCCCGGTGCGCGCGATCAGGCCGGTCTTGCCCGAGCCCGCCTCGATCTCATTGCCCTCGTCATCGATGACCTTGGTGGAGGCGTCGATCTTCACGCGCGGGCCACCGGTGTGGGTGGCGCCCTTGCTGGCCACCGACAGGCCACCGAAACCGGTCTCCGAGGAGCCGATGGAGTCGGTGATCATGGTGGTGGTGAGCAACTCGAGGTACTCGTCCTTGAGCGCGGGCGAGAACAGCGCGGCGCTCGAGGCCAGCGCCCACAGCTGCGAATGCTGGTACGGCTCACCGGTTTCCGGATTACCCGCCTTCAGCGCGTCCAGCATCGGGCGCGCCATGGCGTCACCGGTGATGAAGATTAGGTTGATGTTGTGCTTGTCGATGGCCTGCCAGACGCCGTGCCCGCTGAACTCGGGCAGCATGACGGCCTTGCCGCCGTCGAAGAGGCTGTGGAACACCGCGGTCTGCGAACCACCGTGGATCAGCGGCGGAATGGGGAAGCGGTTCAGCTGCCCGTTGCCCGCGCCGACCTTGGCCTGCTGCCATTCGTCCTCGATGGCGACGCCGGTGACGAAGTTGATGCCGCCGCCGAGCACGCGCCACCAGTCCTCGTGCCGCCACATGACGCCCTTGGGCAGGCCGGTGGTGCCGCCGGTGTAGAGCATGAAGATGTCATCGGCCGAACGATCGCCGAAGTCGCGCACATCCGAGCTGCCCGCCAGGGCCGTCTCGTATTCGACCGCACCCGCGGGGGCGGGCAGATCGGTGCCGTCCTCGATGGTCAGCACGGTCTTGATGGCCGGGACCTTGGGCAGCACATTGCCGATGCGCTCGCTGTAGCGACGTTCGGCGATGAGCGCGACCATGTCCGAGTTCTCGAAGATGTACTGCAACTCGTTCTCGACGTACCGGTAGTTCACGTTGATGACCACCGCGCGGATCTTGAAGATCGCCACCATGGCCTCGACGGCCTCAATGGTGTTACGCGCGTAGATGCCTACCTTGTCACCGGGCTTGACGCCCTGTTCCTGCAGGTAATGGCCCAGCTGGTTGCAACGCTTCTCGAACTCGGCGTAGGTGAATTCCCTATCGTTGTCGACCAGAGCTACTCGCTCCGGCATCAGATCGATGGCGTGCTCGACAAGGTCCGCTATGTTGTAGCTCACAGGATGAAAATAGAACGTGTTCTCGTGAGTTGCAAGGTGCGATTTCCCGCTCACCGGACAAATGCGGTGTGGCCCCCGCCACAGCCTACCGGCCCGGGATGCCTAAAAGGAATAGGACAAATGGGAAACCGCCCGGCCGCAGCCCCAAGGGGGACGCGGCGGGCGGTTCGCCAATCTAGAACTGGTTCTACGACTCGATGAACGGCTTCAGGCGCTCGAACTGCTCCACGCTGTGCACGCCGACGAGCAGCATGGTGACGCCCGCCTTCTCCCACACCTTCAGCTGTTCGCGCACATGCGCCTCATCGCCGATGATCGTGGTGTCCAGGATCAGCTCGTCCGGAACCGCCGCCGCCGCTTCGTCTTTGCGGCCGGTGCGGAACAGCCGGGTGATCTCCTCGACCTGTTCGCCGTAGCCCATGCGGCGGTACACCTCGGCGTGGAAGTTCATGTCCTCCGCGCCCATACCGCCGATGTACAGCGCCAGGAACGGCCGCAGCCGATCCAGTTCCGCCTTGGTGTCATCGGTCAGGATGACCTGCGCGGTCGCGGCGATCTCGAAGTCCTCCCGCGAACGCCGGGCACCCGCGCGCGCGAAACCCTCGTCCAGCCACTCGTTGTACATATCGGCCAGCCGCGGGGTGTAGTAGATGGCCAGCCAGCCGTCCGCGATCTCGGCGGTCAGCGCGACGTTCTTCGGACCTTCCGCACCCAGCCAGATGGGCAGATCCTTGCGCAGCGGATGCGTGATCGACTTGAGCGGTTTGCCGAAGCCGGTGGCGTTCGCGCCGTTGTACGGCAGCGGGTAGCTGGGCCCGTCGTTGGTCACCTTGCCCTCGCGCTCGAGCACCTGGCGGATCACCGACACGTATTCGCGGGTGCGCTGCAACGGCTTGGCAAACGACTGCCCGTACCAGCCCTCGACGACCTGCGGACCGGAGACGCCGAGTCCGAGGATGTGCCGTCCGCCGCTGAGGTGGTCCAGGGTCAGCGCGGCCATGGCGGTCGCGGTCGGGGTGCGCGCGGACATCTGCACCACCGAGGTGCCCAGGCGGACGCGGCTGGTGCTCGGGCCGAGCCAGGCGAGTGGGGTGTAGGCGTCCGACCCCCAGGATTCGGCGGTGAAGACGGCGTCGAATCCGGTCTCCTCGGCGGCCGCCACCAACTCCGCGGTATTGGCGGGCGGCTGCGCGCCCCAGTATCCGAGTTGCAACCCAAAGCGCATGTCCCGTTCCCTTCCCATGTGGGCTCTTGCCACCATCATTAGAACCTGTTCTACTCGATCGCGTGACTCTGGGGAACACCGAAGTACTCGCAGCACCGCTGGTGATGAAGTTCGACTACACCCGCTCCACCGGACCGACCATCGGACGCTTCCTCACCGGATTGCGTGCCGGACGGGTCGTCGGGGTGCGCGGTTCCGATGGGCGCGTACTCGTGCCGCCCGCGGAATTCGATCCGATCACCGCGGATGCCCTGACCGAATTCGTCGACGTGGCCGATGTGGGCACCGTGCAGTCGTGGAGCTGGGTGGCCGAACCGGTCTCCGGTCAGCCCTTCGACCGCCCGTTCGCCTACGCGCTCATCAAGCTGGACGGTGCCGATACCGCCCTGCTGCACGCCGTGGATGTGGCCGCCGCGGCCGATATCTCCACCGGTATGCGGGTGCGGGCGCGCTGGGCCGCCGAGCGAACCGGCGACATCCACGACATCGTGGCGTTCGAACCGGGTGAAACCTCCACCGCGCCGGCCGATTCCAGCGATGACGCCGAGCCGGTGACGGGCATCATCACCCCGATCGACCTGTCGTTCAAGCACACCGCCGCACCGCAGGAAGCGGTCTTCCTGAAGGGACTGACCGAGGGCAAGCTGCTCGGTGCGCGCGCCCAGCTCGACGGCAAGGTGTACTTCCCGCCGCGTGGCGCGGACCCGCGCACCGGCGAGCCGACCGACGATTTCGTCGAGGTGTCCGATAAGGGCATCGTCACCACGTTCTGCATCGTGAACGTGCCGTTCATGGGTCAGCGCCTCAAGCCCCCGTATGTGGCCGCGTACGTGCTGCTCGACGGCACCGACATCCCGTTCCTGCACCTGGTGCTCGGCGTGGAGGCGAGCGATGTGCGGATGGGCATGCGGGTCGAGGCCGTGTGGAAGCCGCGCGAGGAGTGGGGCCTGTCGATGGCCAATATCGATCACTTCCGGCCCACCGGCGAACCCGACGCCGAATACGACTCGTTCGCGCACCACCTGTAGAGAGGCGCTGAATTACTTTGAGCGGCAACGTTACTGACATCGCGGTGGTGGGGTTCGCCCACGCGCCGCACGTGCCGGAGACCTTCGGCACCACCAATGGCGTGGAAATGCTCGCGCCGTGCTTCACCGAGCTGTACGCCCAGCTCGGCATCACCAAGTCCGATATCGATTTCTGGTGCTCGGGCTCCTCGGATTACCTTGCGGGACGCGCCTTCTCGTTCATCTCCGCGATCGACTCCATCGGCGCGGTGCCGCCGATCAACGAATCGCACGTCGAGATGGACGCGGCCTGGGCGCTGTACGAGGCGTGGGTGAAACTGCGCACCGGACAGGCCGAGACCGCGCTGGTGTACGGCTTCGGCAAGGCATCGGCGGGCACGCTGCGCCAGGTGCTGACGCTGCAGACCGATCCGTACCTGGTGGCCCCGCTGGGCCCGGACGCGGTATCGATGGCCGGATTGCAGGCCCGCGCCGGTATCGACGCCGGTCGCTGGACCGAGCGCGATATGGCCGAGGTGGCCGCACGCAATGCCGTGCATGCCGCGGCCAAGGGCGGCAGCGCCACCGCGCGCACCGAATCCGATGTCGAAAAGCTTTTGGCCGCCGAGTATGTGGCGAATCCGTTCCGCGCGCACGACATCGCGCCCATCACCGATGGCGCGGCCGCGGTGGTGCTGGCCGTCGGCGACAAGGCACGGGAACTGCGGGAGCGTCCGGCCTGGCTCACCGGTATCGCGCATTACATCGACACCCCCATCCTGGGTGCGCGCGATCTTACTGTCTCGCAATCGACTTCGCGTGCCGCCAAGGCCGCGATCGGCAGCGGCTCCGCCGAATTCGATATCGCCGAATTGCACGCGCAGTTCAGCCACGAGGAGCTCATCCTCGCGCAGGCGCTGGGCCTGAACGGCAATACCCGGATCAATCCGTCCGGCGGCCCGCTGTCCGGCAATCCGATGTTCGCGGCCGGGCTGGAGCGCATCGGTTTCGCCGCCACCGAAATCTTCAACGGCAACGCGAATCGCGCACTGGCGCATGCCAGTAGCGGTCCCGCGCTGCAGCAGAACCTCGTTGCCACCCTGGAGGCGCGCTCATGACCAATCCTGCCGCCGTACTCGGCACCGGCCAGACCCATCACGTGACCAAGCGGTCCGATGTGTCGATGGCGGGCATGCTGCGCGAGGCCATCGACCGCGCGCTGATCGACTCCGATCTGACCATGGCCGATATCGACGCCGTCGTCATCGGTAAGGCCCCCGACTTCTTCGAGGGCTCCATGATGCCGGAGCTGTTCCTGTCGGATGCCCTGGGCGCCACCGGAAAACCGCTGCTGCGCGTGCACACCGCCGGTTCGGTCGGCGGCTCCACCGGCGTGGTGGCGGCCAGCCATGTGCAGGCGGGCGTGCACGGCAAGGTGCTCGCGCTGTCCTGGGAGAAGCAGTCCGAATCCAATGCCATGTGGGCGCTGTCGAATCCGGTTCCGTTCACCATGCCGGTCGGCGCGGGCGCGGGCGGTTACTTCGCCCCGCACGTGCGCGCCTACATTCGCCGCGCCAACGCGCCGCTGCACATCGGCGCCATGGTGGCGGTGAAGGATCGCCGCAATGGCGCGAAGAATCCGTTCGCGCATCTCAAGCAGGCCGATATCACCATGGAATCGGTGATGGCGTCCCAAATGCTGTGGGACCCCATCCGTTTCGACGAGACCTGCCCGTCCTCGGACGGCGCGTGCGCCATCGTCATCGGTGACGAGGCCTCGGCCAAGGCCGTGGAAGCCCGCGGCAAGAAGGTCGCCTGGATTCACGGCACCGCCATGCGCACCGAACCGCTCGCCTACGCCGGGCGCGATCAGGTGAATCCGAAGGCCGGTCAGGCCGCGGCCGCCGCGCTGTGGAAGCAGGCCGGAATCACCAACCCGCTCGAGGAGATCGACGCGGCCGAAATCTACGTCCCCTTCTCATGGTTCGAGCCCATGTGGCTGGAGAACCTGGGCTTCATGCCCGAGGGCGAGGGCTGGAAGCTCACCGATGCGGGCGAAACCGCCATCGGCGGAAAGCTTCCGGTGAATCCGTCCGGCGGCGTGCTGTCCTCCAACCCGATCGGCGCGTCCGGCATGATCCGCTTCGCCGAGGCCGCCAAGCAGGTCATGGGCCGGGCCGGGGACTACCAGGTGGAGAATGCCCGCAAGGCGTTCGGGCACGCGTATGGCGGTGGCTCGCAGTACTTCTCGATGTGGGTGGTCGGAAGTGAGCAGCCGTGACCGATGAGGACCATCCCGCCCGGGTAGCCGGTCGGGCATCGCAGGCCGCGGTGCGCGCCAAGGACAAGGACGCCTGGGTCGCGCTGTTCGCGCCCGACGGCATCGTGGAGGATCCGGTCGGACCGTCCTTCTTCGATCCCGAGGGCAAGGGCCATCGCGGACCGGAAGCCATCGCGGCGTTCTGGGACAAGGCGATAGCGCAGACCGACTCCATCGAATTCCTCTTCGATGATTCGTTCGCCTGCGGCAGCGAGGTGGTCTACACCGGCCGCATCCGCACCACGCTGGGCGGCCAGACCATCGATGCCGAAGGCGTTTTCACCTATCGGGTGGAGCCGGACGGCAAGATCGCCGCGCTGCGTGCGTTCTGGGAGACCGAGCGCGCCATGCAGACCATGAAACCCGTTTAGGGACAACAGGCCCCGTCAGGGAATCACAAAGGAGCGGGAGACTGGATTCCAGTCTCCCGCTCCTTTCCTTACTACCCTGAGTTGTGAGAGGCAGGGCAGGTCAGCGTTTTTCGCGCTAGTGCGCTACCGGGCAACCGCCGCCGGGTTTGGTGCCGTAGTCGACCTGGAATTCCTTCACACCGTTCAGCCAGCCCGAGCGCAGGCGCTGCGGATCGCCGAGTCCGGAGATGTCCGGCATGTAGTCCGCGATGGCGTTGAAGATGATCTCGATCTCCAGCCGCGCCAGGTTCGCGCCGACGCAGTAGTGCGCGCCGGTGCCGCCGAAGGACAGGTGCGGGTTCGGATCACGCAGGATGTCGAAGGTGTTCGGATCGTCGAACACCTCCTCGTCGAAGTTGGCCGAACGGTAGGACAGCACCACGCGCTGCCCCTTCTTGATCTGCACGCCACCGACTTCCACATCCTCGAGCGCGGTGCGCTGGAAGCTGCTGACCGGGGTGGCCCAGCGGATGATCTCGTCGACGGCGGTGCGCGGGCGCTCCTTCTTGAAGAGCTCCCACTGCTCCGGGTTCTCCAGGAACGCGATCATCCCGTGCGTGGTGGCATTGCGGGTGGTCTCGTTGCCGGCCACGGCCAGCACCATGACGAAGAAGCCGAATTCCTCGGGCAGCAGCGCGTCACCGTCGACATCGGCGTTGATGAGTTCGGTGACGATATCGTCGGCCGGGCAGGCCCGGCGGGCTTCGGCCATTTGGTACGAGTAGCCCAGGATCTCGGTGGAGGCGACCACCGGATCGGCATCGCTGTCCGGATCGTCGTAGCTGGTCATATCGTTGGACCACTTGAAGAGCTTCATGCGGTCTTCCTGTGGCACGCCGATCAATTCGGCGATGGCCTGCAGCGGCAGTTCGGCCGCCACCTGCTCCACGAAGTCACCGGCGCCGGTCGCCACCGCGGCCTGCACGATGGATTCGGCGCGCGCGGTCAGCTCGGCGCGCAGGCCGTTGATGACGCGCGGGGTGAAGCCCTTGGAGATGATCTTGCGGAGCTTGGTGTGCTCCGGGGCGTCCTTGTTCAGCAGGACGAAGCGCTGCAGTTCGATCTGCTCGCGGGTGATGCTGTCCTGGAAGCGCGGGATGGCGGTGTTCTCGAAGGTGGAGAACACGTCATCACGCCGCGAGACGGTTTTCACGTCGGCATGCTTGCTGATCACCCAGAAGCCGTCGTCCTGGAAGCCGCCGGTCTCGGGAGACTTGGGATTCCACCAGATCGGCGCGGCCTCGCGGAGTTCGGCGAGTTCCTCCGCCGGGACTCGCTGCTGCCACATCTCCGGGTCGGTGATGTCGAACCCGTCCGGCACGTTGGGCCGGGCTTGGGCGTCTGCGGTATTGGCTGCCACCACCAGCTGTCTCCTTTGACTAACTGAAACACGTTCTACCGATATTCAAGCACAGGCGGTAAGACTAGGGAAGGAACCGAAACTGACTTACATTACTTGTAGAGAACTTGTTCCAGTTCTGATCCGGAAGGAAGACCATCGTGGGTACACCCGTCATCGTCGAAGCCGCGCGCACACCCATCGGCAAGCGCAACGGCTGGCTGGCCGGACTGCATGCCGCCGAACTCCTGGGAGCGGCGCAGAAGGGCCTGCTGGAGCGGGCCGAGCTGGATCCGGCTCTGGTGGAGCAGGTCATCGGCGGCTGCGTGATGCAGGTGGGCGAACAGTCCAACAATGTCACCAGAACCGCTTGGCTGCACGCCGGATTGCCCTGGCAGTCCGGTGCGGTCACCATCGACAATCAGTGCGGCTCCGCGCAGCAGGCCACCGGCCTGGTCGCGGGCCTGATCGCCACCGGCGCGATCGATGTCGGCATGGCCTGCGGCCTGGAGTCCATGAGCCATGTTCCGTTGGGCGCCAACGTCGGAACGCACGCGGGCCCGCGCCGTCCGGCGTCGTGGGATATCGATATGCCCGACCAGTTCACCGCCGCCGAGCGAATTGCCAAGCGGCGCGGCATCACTCGCGACGACACCGACGAATGGGGCGAGCGCTCACAGCGTCTGGCCGCGCAGGCGTGGGAGCAGGGCCGGTTCGACCGCGAGGTGCTCACCATTGTCGGTGCGCCGCAGGTCGATAAGGAAGGCAACCTCACCGGCGAGACCGCCGATATCAGCCGCGATCAGGGTCTGCGCGCCACCACCCGCGAGGGCCTGGCGAAGCTGAAGCCGGTGCTGGAGGGCGGAATTCACACCGCGGGCTCCTCCTCGCAGATCTCCGACGGCGCCTCCGCGGTGCTGCTGATGGACGAAAAGGCCGCTGAGCGAGCGGGTTTGCGCCCCCGCGCGCGGATCATCTCGCAGTGCCTGGTGGGCGGCGAGCCCGAATTCCACCTGGACGGACCGGTTCAGGCGTGCGAGCGCCTGCTGGAGCGCAGCGGGATGAGCATCGGCGATATCGATCTGTTCGAGATCAACGAGGCGTTCGCGTCCGTGGTGCTGTCGTGGGCCTCGGTGCACAAGCCGGATCTGGATCGGGTGAACGTCAACGGCGGCGCGATCGCCATCGGACATCCGGTCGGCAGCACCGGAACCCGGCTCATCACAACGGCTTTGCACGAGTTGGAACGGTCCGACAAGCAGACCGCGATGATCCTCATGTGCTGCGGTGGCGCGCTCGCGACGGGCACGATCATCGAGCGGATCTAGTCACTTAGTCGTCACTTCAATCATTTTCGGGCGAGGTTGAACGTTCATCCCACTTGTCGTGAAACGTGGCGTACGCCACACAAACTCGGGTACAGACAAGAAGATGAGATGTCAGCTATCTTAGGGTTACCGACGGCCCGTCGTGGAAGACCTTCGCGACGGGCCAGAACCGGGACTCTTAAGCCCTCCGCAAGAACGGTGGCGCTGGCCCGCAAACACCCAAGCCACAGCCGGTTCACCGGATCACCGCCTAGAAGCTTCAAGGAAATCGCGGATCAGGCGTAGGTTTTCAGTTACTGAGCCGCTAATATCAATGATACGTATCCGAGATAACGACTGTTAGTACAGCGAAGGGAATTGGGCGGCTCACAATGGCTGATTTCGCGGCGCGGCTGAACAAGCTGTTCGAAACCGTGCATCCCCCGGGGCGTAAGCCGCACACCAATGCAGAGGTGGCGGCGGCGCTCACGGCCTCCGGCCATCCGATCTCGAAACCGTATCTCTCGCAGTTGCGGTCGGGACAGCGGACCAACCCCTCAGATGAGACGGTGGCCGCGCTGGCGAAGTTCTTCAAGGTGAAACCGGACTACTTCTTCAACGACATCTACGCGGCCAAGATCGATCACGATCTCGAACTGCTGTCCCAGCTGCAGGGCTATGGACTTCGTCGTTTGTCGAGTAGGGCGTTCGACCTCTCCGAAGAATCTCAGAACCTCCTCACCTCCATGGCGGAGAAGTTGCGGGCCAGCGAAGGGCTGCCCGAAATTCCTCCGGACGGTACGGAATAGGTTCTCTACCGGGGCAACTCGGCGCGGCCGTCTCGGAGGTCGCACCGGGGTGGCCCGGTAGGGAACTGCTCCGCGCCCGATCAGGTACTGCAGGGTGCCTGAACACGGTGTGATGACGGCGCTGCTTGCAGGGCAGCGCCGCTCATCGTGGAGCCATTCGGCCGGCTGAAGAGTGTTGCACCGGTCCCATTGCGCTTGGGGCCAAGTGGCGTAGGTCTCTGCGCTGGTGCGTTATGCACAATCCTGGCATTTCCCTGCCCACATCACGAGGGCCGAGATAGAGCCGGGCGACTTGTGCAGTATGTCGTTTTGTGTGATGTGAGCGTTTCGCCCCCAATGCACCATCTGCGACAAGCGCCCTATTGTGCTGTGTGCATAAATTCTTATGTGCTGATGCACAAACTCTTTGTGCTCTGTGCACAGAAAAGCGACAATTCGGTCGCCCCCAACCCCACCCCCCAGCAATTCCATGACGCCGATATGACATTGGCGCAACTAAGACAACAGACAACACAGAACGGCCTCCCGCGCATGGCACGGGGGGCCGTTTCTATTCGGAAGGATTGCGGAAGTCCGGCGGTCCGGAAGAGCGGTCGATCGAACTCAGCGCTTGGCGGCGGCCCGGCTCACCGTCGACGTGGTGGCGCCCGCCTCATAGGCGCGAGCAATCGCCTGCACCCAGCCGCGCGGGCCGACGCCCTCCGGCGGTGCGATCCAGCGACCGTCGATCAGTACGTCGCCGAAGGGGTTTCGGGCCCACTCCGCCACCCGGGCCGCGCGTTCGGTGACCGCTTCGGGCGGAATTCCCGCCGCGGGCAGCTCCATACCGCCGCCGGATTGCAGGTACAGCGCGTCCATCACCTGCGCGACCTGGTCCGATGCCTTCAACTGGGTGGCCGAACCGGTCTGATCCTTGGCGACCACCTCGGGGAAACGCGCGATCAGCACCCGATGCAGGGTGCGAATCTGCTTCAGCAGCAGGCGCGCTCGCGCCCACAGCTCGATCACGATCCAGACCGCGCCGACCGCGATGAGCAGGCTCGCCAGCTGCCACACCGGCCAGAACCAGTCGCCCGCCGCCGGTTTGGCCATCGGCTGATGCATGAGTTCGCGCCGCACCGCCAAGGCGGCCAGCACACCGACCACCAGCGTGCCCACGCAGTAGAGCGCGATACCGCGGCCGAGCGCGGTCCAATCCAGATTGCGCACACCGGTGATCACGATGAACAGGCATTCCAGCGCCACGATCACCCAGCCGAAGGTGATCGACCACAGCAGTGTCAGCGTCATGGCCAGCACGCCGCCCGCGTAGATGATCCAGGCGATCTGCCGCAGATTCACCCGCGACACCACCGGCCACGCGGCGGCCGCCACCACCGAGGTGGCGGTGCCGAACAGAATCCAGGCCGCGGTGGTGAGCCGATCGGAGAACCAGCTGCCGTGCACGCCATTGGGCAGCAGATGATCAACCGCCACACCGATTTCCGGGACGGAGACGGTCGCGGCCAGCGCCACCGAGGCCACCGCGATGATGATCGCCACCCGCGCCGTGGTGGCGGGTTTGACGAGCACCCGGCCGACTCGCGCACCGGCCGCCATCCAAATGAGAAGCGCTGTCAACCAGAAGGTCATCCGAGTGCCTCATCGAATCGAAGGACCGAGACGCCTGCGCCTCGGCTGTTGAACACGCGCAGGCGGGTCATGAGCATGGAGGCGAAGGTCTCCGCCTCCCATTCGCACTGCTCGTCCTCGCCGAGTTCCACGATCTTCTGATGTGCGCGCTGGCTGAGCATGTACGCGATGAGATCGTCGCTCGCCTCCAGCACCACCTCGGTGGCCGCCTCGCCGGGATGGTCGAAGACGATATGCCCCAGCTCGTGCGCGAGGGTGTGCTCGCGGCTGGGCAGCGCCTCGGCCAGCACGATCACATCCTTGTCCGGATAGCTGCGGCGCTGACCGCAGACACCCGGACCCAGTTGGGCACTGGCGATTTCGATCATGCGGCGGCGTTCGGCGGAGATGGCCAGCACCACCTCGTCCAGATTGGTGGCGTCGAAATCGGCGGCCACCGCGCACACCGCGTCCACCGCCGCCGCCACCCGGCGGTAGGACCCGATGCTATGCGCCCGGCTCTCGGTCATGCCCTCACACCCTCGGTCCGAAGAACGCGGCCCGCGCGGCATCGACCCGCGCCTGTGCCGCCGAAGCGCTCTGGAAACTCACCGCACCCGAACCCGCGCCCGCCAAACCGAGCGCGATCAGGCCGCCGATCACCGACAGCAGTTTCACCGGCGGCAGCGGTGCGTTCGCCGACGTCGGCTTCACGTCCGGATTCGGTTGCGCCAGCACGGGAGCCGGGGCCGGGGCCGGTGGGGGCGGTGGTGGTGCCGGTGCGGGCGCGGCCTCCGGTGCGGGGAGGGCGGGCGCGAGCACCGGTGCGACGAGCTGCGGCGCGGGCACGCTCGGCGCGGACGGAATCTCCAGTGGCACAGCCGGAACCGCCGGAGCGGGCGGCGGCGGGAGCAGCAACAACAACAGCGGCGAGGCGCACACGGCCGCCGAACCGACACCCGCCGAACCCACCGCGGCGGAACCCAATGCGGCAGAACCGGCACCGGCCGAACCCGCACCGACGGCGGCCGAACCGACACCCGCTGAACCGACGCCCGAACCACCACCGGCCGCCGAACCCACTGCGGCGGAACCGATTCCGGCCGAACCCACCGCCGCCGAACCGGTGCAGAGCGCACCGATACCGGCGGAGCCGACGGCCGCGGAGCCCACCGCCGCCGAGCCGACCGCGGCGGAACCGGTGCCGAGCAGAGTCGCGAGCAGGCCCGCGCCCGCGGAGCCCACCGCGGCGGAGCCGAGGCCGAGTGCGGAACCGGTGCCGACACCGGCGGAACCCACTGCGGCAGAACCTGTTCCGGCGGCGGCGGAACCCGAGGCGCCGAGGCCCAGAGCAGCCGAGCCGGTACCGGCGGCCGCCGAACCGACCGCCGCCGAACCCGTGGCTCCGAGTCCGAGAGCAGCGGAACCCGTACCCGCACCGGCGGAGCCGACCGCCGCCGAACCGGTGCCGCCCAGCGCCGATCCGGTGCCGCCGAGCAGCACGCCCAATCCGGTGGATCCCGTACCCGCCGAGCCGACTCCGGCCGATCCGGCCCCCGCGGAGCCCACCGCGGCGGAACCGGTTCCGAGGCCGAGTATTACGGCGAGCAAATCCTGCGGTCCGGCAACGGGATTGGCCGGAACCGCGACATTCTGGGGGTCCGAGCCGCCGCCCGCGACCGGGCCATTGCCCGCCCCCGGCGCGGGCTCCAGGTCGATGCCCGGTTGCGCTCCTGCGGGCACCGGCCCGAGCAGCGCGGACCCGGCGACAGCGGCGATCACTGCCACCAAGCGCAATGCACGACCAATGATCATGCGAGAGCCATCCCCTCATCAATACTGCGCAGTCGGCTTGCTCCAGTACTGCGGAGCGGTGCACCTCTGTCCGGCTAACCCCGATTGCCGGACCTTTGCGGAACGCGGCCATCGTACAAGCCGGCACGCATCCCCGCACAACTCCCGAACCCATTAGGGGCCAGTCCAAACCGTACGCCTGCCTTTGCCCCGATGTCCCGAATATCAGCAAGCGCCCCAGCACAATTGGCTGGTAACACGGTCCTCAGGTCTGCTCTCACACCCCACCGGCACCGCCGGAAACGCAGTTACCGATGGCAGACAAGGACATTCCAGACCAACCCGACAGCAACCGTTCCGATACCGCAACCAGCGATAACGGGGCGGATGATGCCTCCCCGCCCGATTGAGAGACATGTCACAGTGGCTCATTTCCGAACCCTCTGAAAACGGCCATCGCCGGTACCCCATTCGGGGCACCGGCGATGAAAGCTGGTGGAGCGGTTCGCGACTACGCGCCGTAGACCGGCTCCGGGGTGGTGGCCTTGGAGAGCAGATCGCGCACGGCGGGGCCGAGCTCGGCGGGCTCCCAGCGCGCGCCACGATCGACCGAGACGCCGTGCCGCCAGCCATCGGCGACCGTCACCTTGCCCGCCTCGACCTCGAACATGCGGCCGGTGACACCGGCGGAATCCGCGCTGCCCAGCCAAACCACCAGCGGGGAAACGTTTTCCGGGGCCATGGCGTCGAAACCGCCATCCTCGGGGGCGGCCATGGTCTCGGCGAAAACGGTCTCGGTCATGCGAGTGCGCGCGGCCGGGGCGATCGCGTTCACGGTGATGCCGTAGCGCGCGAATTCGGCGGCGGCGGTGATGGTCAGACCGGCGATGCCCGCCTTGGCAGCCGAATAGTTGCCCTGGCCGACCGAGCCGAGCAGACCCGCACCGGAACTGGTGTTGATCACGCGAGCCTCGGGCTGACGACCGGCCTTGGACTCATTGCGCCAGTACTCCGCGGCATGCCGCATCGGGGCGAAATGACCCTTGAGGTGCACCTTGATGACGGCGTCCCACTCGTCCTCGCCCAGGTTGACCAGCATGCGGTCGCGCACGATACCGGCATTGTTGACCAGTACGTCCAGGCCGCCGAAGGTTTCGATGGCGGTGGCGACCAGGCGGCGCGCGCCCTCCCAATCGGAGACGTCGTCACCGTTCACCACGGCCTCGCCGCCGAGCGCCTTGATCTCCTCGACCACCTTGGCCGCACCGGAATCCGGCTTGGGAGTGCCGTCGAGCTCCGCGCCCAGATCGTTCACCACGACCTTGGCTCCGGCGGCGGCGAACGCCAGCGCGTGCGCCCGGCCGATGCCCTGGCCCGCACCGGTCACGATGACGACGCGGCCGTCGCAGATTTTGTCGGTCATATCGAATACCTCGCTGAGAGTGGAAGGGGTCAGTGACCGGAGACGGCAGGGACATCTGCGGTGGATGCGGTCAGGAAGGCGGGCTTCTCGCCGCCGCCGTGTACGAGCAGGGCGCTGCCGGTGACGTAGCCGGCCAGCGGGGAGGCCAGGAAGGCGGCGGTGCGGCCGATGTCCTCGGGGCTTGCCATGCGCTGCATGGGGACCGTGCCGCTGACCGCGGCGATACCGTCCTCGTCGCCGTAGTGCAGATGTGAGGATTCGGTATTGACCAGGCCGCAGACGACCGAGTTCATTCGCACCTTCGGAGCCCATTCCACCGCGAGCGAGGAAACCAGGCTGTCCACACCGGCTTTGGCGGCGCCGTAGGCGGCGGTGCCGGGCGAGGGGCGGTGGCCGGAGACGCTGGAGATCATGACGATGGAGCCGCCGGTCTCCTGCCGCTGCATCACATCGTTGGCGACCTGCGAGACCAGTAGCGGCGCAAGCAGATTCAGCTGAATGATCTTGGAGTGGAAATTCGGGCTGGCATCGGCGGCCAGGGCGAACGGCGCACCGCCCGCGTTATTGACCACGGTGTCCAGCCGCCCGTATTTCGCCACGATCGCGTCGACGAGTTCGCGCACCGAATCGGGATCGCGCACATCGCAGGGCAGGAAGTCGATGCCCCGCCCATTGCTCTCGACGGGGATGTCGGCGGGCCGCCGCGCACAGGCCACCACGGTCGCGCCGGCGTCCAGGAATACCCGGCTGATGCCGGCCCCGACTCCTCGCACGCCGCCGGTGACCAAGACGACGGAGCCGGAGAGGTTCACTTCGATTGCCACCGTGCTAACCTACCAAGCACTTGCTTGTTTTGCCAACGATGGGACTTGCGATGGGGATCATCCGTCACACCGAAACCGAAGGCGTCGAGGTCGTCACTGTCGACTACGCCCCGGTCAACGCCCTGCCTTCCGACGGCTGGTTCGCACTTGCCGACGCCGTCCGCGAGGCGGGCCGCAACCCGGAAACCCGGGTCGTGGTGCTGCGCGCCGAGGGCCGCGGCTTCAACGCGGGCGTCGATATCAAGGAGATGAACGCGGACACCGGGCATACCGCCCTCATCCGCGCCAACCACGGCTGCTTCGCCGCGTTCGCCGCCATCTACGACTGTGAAGTTCCGGTCGTCACCGCGGTCAACGGCTTCTGCCTCGGCGGCGGCATCGGCCTGGTCGGCAATTCCGATGTCATCATCGCCTCCGACGACGCGACCTTCGGCCTCCCCGAGGTCGACCGCGGCGCGCTCGGTGCGGCCACCCACCTCTCGCGCCTGGTCCCCCAGCACCTGATGCGCACCATGTTCTACACCGCGGGCACGCTCACCGCGCAGCAGCTGCACCACTACGGTTCGGTGTTCAAGGTGGTGCCGCGCGCCGAACTCGACGCCGCCGCAATGGAAGTCGCGAAGAACATCGCCAATAAGGACGGCCGCGTCATTCGCGCCGCCAAGAAGGCGCTGAACGGTATCGACGTACAGGACGTGCACAAGTCCTACCGGTTCGAGCAGGGCTTCACCATGGAGCTCAACCTCGCCGGTGTCGCCGATGAGATTCGTGCCCGGTTCGATGACGACCTGGCCGCGCAGAAGAAGGGGAAGTAAAAGCCATGCGCGACAAGAGGATGAGCCTCGACGAAGTTGTCGGCGAACTCCGCAGCGGTATGACCATCGGTATCGGCGGCTGGGGTTCGCGCCGCAAGCCGCTGGCCTTCGTGCGTGCGATTCTGCGTTCGGACATAACGGATTTGACGGTCGTCACCTACGGCGGACCGGATCTGGGCCTGCTCTGCTCGGCCGGAAAGGTCCGAAAGGCGTACTACGGCTTCGTATCCCTGGACTCCGCGCCGTTCTACGATCCGTGGTTCGCCAAGGCGCGCACCGGTGGCGAGATCACCGTGCGTGAAATGGACGAGGGCATGGTCAAGTGCGGCCTACAGGCTGCCGCCGCACGCCTGCCGTTCCTGCCGATTCGCGCCGGACTCGGTTCGGCCGTCGTCGACTTCTGGGAGGGCGAGCTGAAGACCGTGCAGTCGCCCTACGCCGATGCCGACGGCCGCAGCGAAACCCTCATCGCCATGCCCGCTTTGAACCTGGATGCCTCTTTCGTGCACCTGGATCTGGGCGATAAGCACGGCAATGCCGCGTACACCGGCGTCGACCCGTACTTCGACGATCTGTACTCCCTCGCGGCCGAACGCCGCTACCTGTCGGTGGATCGCCTCGTCGAGACCGATGAACTGGTGAAAGCCGTTCCGCAGCAGTCGATCATCCTCAACCGCATGATGGTCGACGGCGTGGTCGAGGCCCCGGGTGGCGCGCACTTCACCTTCTCCGGCAGCTACGGCCGCGATGAGAAGTTCCAGCGGCACTATGTCGAGGCCGCCAAGACGCCCGAATCGTGGGCGGAGTTCAAGGCGACCTACCTGGATGTGTCCGAGGACGAATACCAGGCCGCCGTCCGTGCTTTCGCCGAGGAGCAGAAGTAATGACCGACACCACCACGATCACTCGCGCGGAGATCTGCGTCGTCGCCTCCGCCGAAATCTTCCGGGGCGCGGGCGAGATCATGGCTAGCCCGATGTCCACCGTCACCACCATCGGCGCGCGGCTGGCGCGGCTCACCTTCGAGCCGGATCTGCTGCTGTCCGACGGTGAGGCACTGTTCTTCGCGGAGGTTCCGGCCATCGGCGGTAAGGCCCCGATCGAGGGCTGGATTCCGTTCTCGAAGGTTTTCGACGTCGTCGCCTCCGGCCGTCGCCACGTGGTGATGGGCGCGAACCAGATCGACAGGCACGGCAATCAGAACCTGTCGGCTTTCGGTCCGCTGCAACAGCCTTCGCGGCAGATGTTCGGTGTGCGCGGCGCGCCGGGCAACACCATCAACCACGCCACCAGCTATTTCGTGCCCAAGCACAATAGGCGGGTGTTCGTGGACGCCGTCGATATCGTCTCCGGAATCGGTTACGACAAGATCGATCCCGAGAATCCGGCCTACCGGTTCCACCACCTGCACCGCGTGGTCTCGAACCTGGGCGTCTTCGATTTCAACGGTCCGGACCACACCCTGCGCGCGCTCTCGCTGCACCCCGGCGTCACCGCCGACGAGGTCGCCGAGAACACCTCGTTCGAGATCGCGGGCCTGGCGGAGGCGGGCGAAACCCGCCTGCCCACCGAGGAAGAGCTGCGGATCATCCGAACCGTGCTGGATCCCAAGGGCTTCCGCGAGAAGGAAGTGACGGCATGACCGCTCGGTTGAAGACGCCGCTGACCGAGTTGGTCGGCATCGAGCATCCGATCGTGCAGACCGGTATGGGCTGGGTCGCCGGACCCAGCCTGGTCTCGGCCACCGCCAACGCGGGCGGCCTGGGCATTCTGGCCTCGGCCACCATGACCTTCGAAGAACTCGAAGTGGCCATCGCCAAGACCAAATCGCAGACCGATAAACCGTTCGGCGTGAATATCCGCGCCGACGGCTTCGACGCCGCCGAACGCTGCGAGCTGATGATCCGCGAGGGCGTGAAGGTCGCCTCCTTCGCGCTCGCGCCCAAGAAGGAACTCATCGCGCGGCTGAAAGACAATGGCGTGGTGGTGGTTCCGTCCATCGGCGCGGCCAAGCACGCGGTGAAGGTCGCCTCCTGGGGCGCGGACGCGGTGATCGTGCAGGGCGGTGAGGGCGGTGGCCACACCGGCTCCGTCGCGACCACGCTGCTGCTGCCGTCCGTGCTGGACGCGGTGGACATCCCGGTCATCGCCGGTGGCGGTTTCTTCGACGGCCGCGGTCTGGCCGCCGCGCTGTCCTACGGAGCCGCCGGTGTCGCCATGGGCACCCGCTTCCTGCTCACCCAGGAGAGCAGCGTGCCGGAGGCGGTCAAGCGCGAGTACCTGACCCGCGGCCTCCAGGACACCGTCGTCTCCACCAAGGTCGACGGCATGCCGCACCGCGTGCTGAACACCGAACTGGTGCAGAAGCTCGAGCACTCCGGCAAGGCCCGCGGTTTCGCCGCCGCCGCGTCGAACGCGCTCAAGTTCAAGGGCATGACCGGCATGAAGTGGTCGACCATCGTCAAGGACGGTCTGGCCATGCGCAAGCACAAGGACCTCACCTGGTCCCAGGTGATCATGGCCGCCAATACCCCCATGCTGCTCAAAGCCGGTCTGGTGGAAGGCAATACCCAGGCGGGCGTGCTGGCCTCCGGTCAGGTGGCGGGCATCATCGAGGATCTGCCCACGGTCCAGGAGCTGATCGATCGCATCGTCGCCGACGCGATGACCCGCATCGACGCCCTGTCCGCCTACCGCGTCACCGAGGCGGAAACCCCCGCCTGATCCCACTCCCCCGATCAGCGCCGCGGACTCTCACCCGCGGCGCCCCATACTGCGCGGCCCGACACGATCGGCCGCGCATCTCGCGGATCCGATCGACCTCGGATCCGTAGCGCGGTCTTCCCACCGCGCGCACGGGCCGTCCCTGGAACCTCTCGCCCAGGGGCGGCCTCGTTGCGTTCGGGCGGCGCGCGGGGAAATGGGAGTGCCGGAAGCGGGGTGGGCTGGGACCATGGGGCGATGGGGAATGTCCTGATTGTCGGTGATTTACACGGGAACACGGCGCACGCGCTGACGGTGGTGCGGGTTGCGGTGGAGCTCGGGTGCTCGCGGGTGTTCGGGGTCGGGGATTTCGGGGCCTGGGAGCATATGCCGTCGGGGCGGCGGTATTTCGACGTGGTGAACAAGGCCGCCAAACGGGCGGGGGTGACCGTCTATTTCCTCGACGGGAATCACGACAAGTCATCGCTGGTGCTGGAGTTGTACGGGGACAAGCGGGATGAGGACGGGTTCCTGGAGTGCCGCAGACATGTGCGGTTCGCACCCCGGGGGCACCGATGGGTATGGGAGGACACCGTTTTCGCGGCGTTCGGCGGGGCCCGGTCCACCGATAAGGGGTGGCGGCTGGCCCGGGAGGGGCGCAAGGAGGAACAGGCGGCCAAACGGCGGGCCTACGGGTCGAGCCGGCGGCCGCTCACGGCCGGATCGCTGTGGTTCCCGGAGGAGGAGATGACCGATGACGAATTGGAAGTGCTTCTCGCCGAACATGATTCACCGGTCGACGTGCTGCTGACGCACGATAAGCCGCGAGCGACGCAGCCGAAGTTCAATCGCAAGAACAAGCCGGAGTGCTTTCCCAATCAGGACCGGATTCAGCAGGTGGTGGAGCGGTTGCGGCCCGCCGTGCACTATCACGGCCATCTGCACTACCGGTACACCGAGATCATTCCGGCCGGGTCCGGACAGCTGACCCGGGTCGAGGGGCTGGCCGCCGATCCGGAGGCGTCGCACCATCCCGCCTACACCCCGGACGATTCCTGGAGTGTGCTGCGGCTGCCGCAGGCCGCCGCCGGACTGCTGCCCGAGTCCGCCGCCGGTTGATCCGGTCCCCGAATACACCTGATGACGGCGGGTATCGCCGAAGTTGGAGATCGTTAACCTTGCATACATAGCGATGCGTGCATATGATCGCCTGCGGTCAGGATGAAGGGAGATCGACATGGGTGCAGGGCACGACCACGGGCACGGCCATTCCCATGGCGCCGGGCATACACACGGAGCCACCGCGGACAGTGACAAACGCTGGCTCGCGGGCGCGCTCGCGCTGATCGTCGCCTATATGGCCGGTGAGGTCGTGGTCGGCGTGATCTCCGGATCGCTGGCCCTGCTCTCGGACGCCGCGCATATGCTCACCGATGCCGCGGCGATCGTGCTGGCGCTCTGGGCGATTCAACTCGCCGCCCGCCCCGCCGCCGGGCGCATGACCTTCGGCTGGAAACGGGTCGAGATCCTGTCCGCCATGGCCAATGGCGCGACGCTGCTGGTGCTGGCTGCCTGGCTCACCTTCGAGGCGATCCGGCGACTGCTCGATCCGCCCGAGGTCACCGGCGGGCTGGTGCTGGTCACCGCGCTCATCGGTGTGGTGGTGAATCTGATCGCGACGGTCATGATCAGCCGCGCCAATCGGACCAGCCTCAATGTCGAGGGCGCGTTCCAGCACCTGCTCACCGATCTCTACGGTTTCATCGCCACCGCCATCGCGGGCGCGATCATCATGTTCACCGGCTGGGTGCAGGCCGACGTGATCGCCACCCTGATCGTGGTCGTGCTCATGGTGAAGGCCGGTATCAGCCTGGTCCGCGCCTCCAGCCGCATCTTCCTCGAGGCGGCCCCGGAGAACCTGGACCCCACCGTGATCGGCGCGGCCATGGCCGGCCGCGATCACGTGGTCGAGGTGCACGATCTGCACATCTGGGAGATCACCTCCGGCTCCCCCGCGCTGTCCGCGCACGTCCTGGTCGAACCCGGCTACGACTGCCACGCCGTACGAGAAGACCTCGCCCACTTCCTCTCCCACGAGCACCACATCGACCACGCCACCCTCCAGGTCGACCACGCCCAATCGGACCTGCTCACCCTGGGCCGCGACACCGAATCCCACTGCGAACAGTCACACGGCGAAACCCACAAGACCCTGCGCTGAGCGATCCCGGGGCACCGGGGTGATGTGATTTCCGGGCAAGCGGATACTGGCGGTCGTGCTTGGTATCGAAACACCGTTGACCGTTGGTTCGCTGCTGACGTCGTGGCGGTGGGATACCTCGACGGTGGTGATCACCGCGGTCATCGGGGCCGGGTATCTGCTGGCCTGGACGGCGGCGCGGCGGAAGGGCGTAGAGCTTCCGGTTCGCGGGCGGGCCATCTGTTTCGGTGTCGTCGGGCTCGCGCTGTGGCTTTATACCGGGGTCGGGGCGCTCGGGGTGTACTCGGACACCCTGTTCTGGGTTCGGGCGTTGCAGACGCTGCTGCTGCTCTATCTGGTGTCGTTCGGGTTGGCGGCGGGGACGCCGTTGACGGTGCTGCGCGGTGCGCTCGGGGAGGCCGGGCGGGCGCGGATGGATCGAATCCTGAACAGCCGCTTGGTGACCGGACTGACGTTCCCGCTGGTCCCGTCCGCCGCGATGCTGCTGACGCCGTGGCTGCTGTATTTCTCGCCCTGGTACGAAGCGGTGCTGCGCAATGGCGTGATCGACGCGGTGACGCGAATTGCCCTGGTGGGCATCGGATTCCTGTATTTCTACTCGCGCCTGCAGGCGGATCCGGTGCCGCGCCGGTACTCGCAGGCGGTATCGCTGCTGATCACGGTGGTCGAATCGCTGGCGGACGGCATTCTCGGCATCGTGGTGTGGCTGGGCCCGATTCTGGCGGCCGGGTATTACGCGGAGGTCGGCCGCACCTGGGGGCCGAGCCAGCGCATGGATCAGACCGCGGGCGCGGGCATTCTGTGGCTGCTCGGCGATGTGCTCGGAATTCCATTCGCGCTCATGCTCATGCGCGCCTGGTCCGATGACGAGAAGCGCAAGGCCGCGCAGGTCGACGCCGAACTCGATGCGGTCGACGCACAGGCCGAAGCACCCGCGAACCGCACCGATGCGCCCGCGCATACGGCGGACGCGCCGCCGAGCACCGGCCTGTGGTGGGAGAACGATCCGCAATTGAGTCAGCGGTTCCGCCGACGCTGAACGCGCAACCCCGTTCTGTGCCATCGTTGTTCGGGTGTTCGGCACGCAGGTGACAAGAATTCGATGGCGTCCCGAGGCAGGCCGGTTGGTCACCGTGATGGCCGTCTGCTTCGGCGTGACCGTGGTGATCACGCGCCTGTATCTGATGGCGGCGGGCTATCCGAAGATCGGCGGCAGCACCTATCACATCGCGCACGCGCTGTTCGGCGGGTTGCTGCTGGTGATCGCCTGTCTGATGCTGCTGCTCACCTCCTCGCGATCATCCCTGACCACCGCGGCGGCGCTGGCGGGCGTCGGGCTGGGCCTGTTCATCGACGAGGTCGGCAAGTTCATCACCGCCGACAACAATTACTTCTTCCCACTCGCCGCGCCGATCATCTACCTGGCGTTTCTGCTGATCACCGCGATTGCCCTGTTCGCCGCACGACACCGGCATCGCCCGCCGCTGCTGGTGCTCGGTGAGGTGACGGTCGCGATCGGCCAGCTGACCGGCGACCGCATGAGCGCCGATGAGCGCACCACCCTGCTCACCGAGCTGAAGTCGGTGGACCGCACCGGTTTCAGTCCCGATCTGTGCAAGCTCACGGACGCGCTGACCAGCTATCTGAACACCGCGCATCCGGACACCCGGCCCGAACCGCAGATTCGCCGGGAGGCCAGGCTGGAATGGCTGGAACGCCATCTGCTCCCGCTGCCGCTGCTCCGCATTGTCTTGATCATCGTGCTGCTGGGCCACGCGGTGTGGACGCTGGTGCACCTGGTGCTGGCGGTCATCATCATCTCCGGCCGCCATATGCCGTGGACCGAACTCGATCATCTGCTGGACGTTTCGCAGCATCGCGGCTGGAAGTCGCTGTCCGGCCTGGGTATTGCCGCGGTGGCCGAAATACTGGTCGGTGTCGGCTGCGCGGTGGGCGCGGTGCTGTGGCTGCGCGGACGCGAGGAACTCGGTGTGCGACTAGGCATCTGGTCCAGTGTCATCTCGCTGACCGTGGTCAATGTGATGGCCAGTTATTTCAGTCAATTCCTGACCGTTTTCACCGCGCTGGCGGAGGCGCTGCTGCTCTGGTTGCTCATCCGCTACCGCACCCGCGCCGGAGTCGGCGCGGTCGCCGACCGGAACGACCTACTCGCTGCGCGCACCTGACCGACCGCGTTACTGTTGGGCGTGAACAGGTTTCGGCAGAGTTCGCATGCGGCCGGCTCGCCCGGGCGCGCCTTCCGAGGCGCGGAAGCGGCGCTCTGCGCCGGTGCGGTGGCCATTACCGCACTCGCGGCACTGATCCTGTCGGCGTCGGCCGGAAGCGGCGCGACCACCATCAGCACGCTCGGCATATTCGCCGGGCTCACCCTCGCCGCGCATCTGGCGGTGCGCCGGTGGGCACCCAGCGCGGATCCGGTGCTGCTGCCGTGCGTGGTGCTGCTGAACGGGCTGGGACTGGTACTCATCGATCGGCTCGATCATGAGAATCCGCTGGAGAACGGTGCGCAATCCAGCGATGCCGCGCACCAATTGATCTGGACCGGAATCGGAATCGTGCTCTTCGCCGGCGTGCTGCTGGTGGTGCGCGATCACACCCGGCCCGCCGAATACGGTTACACCTGCGGGCTCGCGGGCCTGGGCGCACTGCTCATCCCGGCGCTGCTGCCCGCGCAGTACAGCGAGGTCAACGGCGGTAAGAGCTGGATTCTGCTGCACGGCTTCTCGATTCAGCCCGGTGAGTTCGCGAAGGTGCTGCTGCTGATCTTCGTGGCCTCGTTCCTGGTGGCGAATCGGGAGCTGTTCACCACGGCGGGACATCAATTCCTGGGCATGACCTTCCCGCGACTGCGCGATCTGGGCCCGCTGCTACTGGTGACGGCCATGTCGCTGCTGGTGCTCATGTACGAGAAGAATCTCGGGTTCTCGCTGCTGGTGTTCGGGACCGTGCTGGCGATGATCTATATCGCCACCGATCGGGTGTCCTGGCTGGTCATCGGTTTCAGCATGTTCGCGGTGGGCGCGACCATCGCGTATATGGCGTTCCCGCACGTGCGGGTGCGCGTGGAGGTGTGGCAGGACCCGTTCGCCACGTATTACACCTCCGGATACCAGATTTCGCAGGCGCTGTTCGGCATGGCGACCGGCGGGCTGCTCGGCACCGGAATCGGCGCGGGGCGGCCGCAGGAGGTGCCGTTCGCCAAGACCGACTTCATCATCTCGACCATCGGCGAGGAACTCGGGCTGATCGGATTGGCCGCGGTGATCTCGGTTTTCGCGATTCTGACCGTGCGCGGTTTCGTGGCGGCTCTTGCCACGAGGGACGCGTTCGGCAAACTGCTCGGCGGCGGACTGGCGTTCTCCATCGGCTGGCAGCTGTTCGTGGTGGTGGGCGGGGTGACGAAGTTGATTCCGCTGACCGGTCTGACCACGCCGTTCATGTCGTACGGCGGTTCGTCGCTGCTGGCGAACTACATCATCGTGGCGCTGCTGATCCGGATCTCGCACGATGCGCGCACGGCTCCCCCGCCGCCCGCGCCCCGGCCGCCGGTGGCGATCGCCGAGGCGCAGACCCAGCACGTCTCGCGGCGGTGGCTGGGTAAGGCGCAGTGAGCTATTTGCCGGAGGGTTCGTCGTAGGACGAGGTGCCCTCGTCCAGTAGCGGCTCCTGTTTGTAATGCGCGGGAGCGAGCAGGCGCAGCACGTGATACCCGGTGATCACCACGAGCGTGCCCAGTGCGATACCGCTGAGGGTGAAGGTGTCGGTGAATTTCATGCTCACATTGCCGATGCCGATGATCAGACCGGCGGCCGCGGGCACCAGATTGAGCGGATTGCGAAGGTCCACACCGGCATTGGTCCAGATCTGCGCGCCCAGCAGGCCGATCATGCCGTACAGGATGACGGTGATACCGCCGAGCACACCGCCCGGAATGGCCGCGACCACCGCACCGAATTTCGGGCACAGGCCGAACAGCAGCGCGAAACCGGCTGCGGCCCAATAGGCCGCGGTCGAATAGACGCGGGTGGCGGCCATGACGCCGATATTCTCCGAATAGGTGGTGTTGGGCGGACCGCCCACCGCGGTGGACAGCATCGAAGCCGCGCCGTCGGCGGCGATGGCGGTGCCCAGCTTGCCGTCCAGATTGTCGCCGGTCATCTCGCCGACGGCCTTCACATGTCCGGCGTTCTCGGCGACCAGCGCGATCACCACGGGTAGCGCGACCAGGACCGCCGACCATTCGAACGAGGGCGCGTGCAACTGCGGCAGGCCGATCCAATCCGCGTGCGCGACACCGGACAGGTCCAGTCGCCAGTGATCGGTGACCGCGCCGGTGCCGTCGGCGGAGTGGATCTTGCCGAACACCCGGTCCAGCAGCCAGGAGAAGACGTATCCGAACACCAGGCCGAGGAAAATCGCGATGCGCGAGAAGAATCCGCGCAGTGCGACGACCGCCAGCCCGGTGAACAGCATGACCAGCAATGCCGTCCACTGATCCTGCGGCCAGTAGGTGGATGCGGTCACCGGTGCGAGATTGAAACCGATGAGCATGACCACGGCGCCGGTCACCACCGGCGGCATGGCCGCGTGAATGATGCGCGCCCCGAACCGCTGCACCGCCAGGCCGATGAGAAACAGCACCGCACCGACCGCGAGGCAGGCTCCGGTAACCGTCGCGCTATCGCCGCCCTGTGCCCGAATGACCGCCGCGACACCCACGAACGACAGCGAGCACCCGAGATAACTCGGCACCCGGCCCTTGGTCGCGAGCAGGAAGATGGCCGTGGCCACCCCGGACATCATGATCGCGAGATTCGGGTCCAGCCCCATCAGGATCGGGGCCACGAAACTGGCCCCGAACATGGCCACCACATGCTGTGCGCCCAGCCCCAATGTCCGAGGCCAGGACAAACGCTCATCGGGCCGGACCACCGCACCCGGCGCGGGCGTGCGCCCATCCCCGTGCACGCGCCAGCGGACACCCAAATCCATGAACAGCCCGCTTTCTACCGAGGCCGGAAACCAATTCGGGCAAATAGTAATCCGAGCAAACCCCCAGCTGACACCACACGCGCCCGCGCGGCCCTACCTCAGCCCGTACCGCCGCGCCACCGCCCGAGGCAAGGCATAGGGATTGGCATCCGGCCGCTCATCCACCGGACGACCGGCGTCCACCGATCGCGGGGATGCGGCGGCATCGGAGGACGGGGCAATGAGGGTGCGGCGCAGCAGGTCGGCCACGGCCGGATCCTGGATCAGTTCGCGGCGTTGTTCGGCCGCCCGTGCCAGAGCCTTCCGGTGCGCTAGATCGTGCGTGGCCGAAATGGCTTGGGCCAGGGCTTGATCGGCTAGATGCAGGGTGGTGATGCGGCCGTCGGCGGTGACCTCGATGCGCACGTCCGGCGTGGATGCGGTGGCGCGGATTAGTTCGACGGACTGTTGTACGCGCCGGGCCTTGCGCGCTATCTCCTCGAAGCGGCCCTCCCCTGACCTGGACATGCTCACCACGGTAGGCCGGGAAGGGTCGGTGCGCATCGGCTCGGCGAGCTTCGCACCCCAACACGCCGTAGGGTTTTTCGGATGCGAATCAGCGTGGCATTGAGTGGGGAGCGGCTGGACTCGCGGCTGGCGGGGAAGTTCGCCGGGGTGGGTTTGGTGCGCGGGGAGTATGTGTTCCGGCGGGCGGGTCGGTATCCGGGGACGGAATCGGTGCGCGAGCTGTTGACGCCGTATCTGCGCGAGGTGGTGGATCAGGCTGCGGGGCAACCGGTTTGGTATCGGTTCACCGAGGTCACCACCATCGAGGAGAATGTGCTCGCGGGGGTGGAGGAGGTCGTCGACGATGAGACCTTCCCGCTGCTCGGCATGCGCGGCATCCGGCGGGCGCGGCGGTTTCCGGAGCACTTCCGCGCGGAGATCACCGGGGTGGCCGCGGCGGACGACGGTCTCGGGGTGCTGCTGCCTTTCGTAACCGATCCCGAAGAGGTCGAGTGGGCGGTGGCGGAGATCCGCGAACGCGCGGCCGGGTTGCGCATCGGCTCCATGATCGAAACCCCTTCGGCGCTATTGCAATTGGATCGCCTCATCGACGCGGGCGTACAGCACGCGCTGATCGGGGTGAACGATCTGTCCTCGCTCGTCGACGCCCGGCTGCGCGCCCGGGGTGTGGCACCCACCGGCGGCGTGATGTCCGCGATCACATTGGCACGCAAGGTAACCGAGCGGCGCGGCGTGGAACTGTCGGTGGCCGGATACCTTTCGGCCGAGCTGATCGACGCCTGCCGCACGGTCGGCGTCGACGAATGCGTGGTGCACTATCACGATCTGCCGCGCCTGTTCGGCGCGGAATGGGCGGACCTGCCCGAGCTCGAATTGCTCACGGAGATAAAGGCGAAGACACAGCACGATATCGCCGAGCGGCTGCGCACCGTCACGGCATGACGCGAATGCGCTGCATCATGTCGTGATCGGCGTGGTCGAGATTGTGGCAGTGCCAGACGTAGCCGCGAATCTCGCCCGCGCCCGAAACATGGTCCATACCGGCCATTTCCGCAGGCGCGATGGCCTCGGCCCCGGGCGGTACGGTCAGTGCGACGTCCGGGTCGAAGCCCAGCTCATCGACCGCGGGCCAGTGCACCAGCACCCGGGTAATGGTGTCGGTGGGGCATTCGACGGTGTCCTTCCAGCCGAATTCCCAAGGCGGCGGCCCCTGTTGCGACCCGATGGCGTACGCGTCGGCCGACGGGGCCCACCGGATGCCGAACGCGGGTGGCAGATTGGCGAACCAGTAGGCCGAGGTCAGGATGGGCTGGCGGCCGATCACCCGCATTCGCGCCAGATGCAGGTGAATGGGGTGGTCGAACGGAGTCGTATTGACGATGTCCCACTGCTCGACCGCACCCGCCGCCGCCATATCGACATCGTCGCTCAGGAACGCGAGATTGTTGAGCGACATGAGGGTCGGGAACACCGCCGCCGCCCGCGAATCGTCATTGAGCCCGATGAGCGTCACCGTGCGCACCGATTCCGGCGGCCCGAGCGGCGGCAGCGCGTCGGGCAGTCCCGCACCCCCGCGCAGCCGCGCCGGAATCGCGGCGGCCGGTCCGTCCCCCGCCACCGTGAACCGCATGATGGGCCGCAGCTCCGGCACCATGAAAACGGTGTTGCCCAAATCATTTCGGGCGGTATTGATCAGATCGACGGTCGTCCCGTCACCGAAGGCGCTGAAGTCGACCAGCAGATCCACCCGCTCCCCCGGGCTCACCCGAATGGACGGTGTGGGCACGGGCGCGTCCAGCAGCCCCAGATCGGTCCCGATGACCCAGCACGGCATGCCATTGGAGAACTCGAAAATGTATGGGCGCGAATTGGATCCGTTCAACAGCCGGAACCGGTACAGCGTCCGCCGCACCTGGAGCCGGGGCCAGGCCATACCGTTCACGCAGGCCACATCCCCGACCTGCCCGGACTGATTGAAACCCTGCGGAATATAGGTGCCGACCATGGGTTGCAGACTGCCGTCGGCATTGAAGGTCCGGTCCTGCACGATCAGCGGTATCTCGAACTCGCCGCTGGGCAACCCGAGCGAGTTGTCCGCGCGACCGGTGTCGAATTCGTCACGCAGGTAATACATTCCGGCCAGTCCGGCCTGAATGTTCAACCGCGTGATGCCCATCGCGTGGTCGTGATACCAGAGTGTCGCGGCCTCTTGCCGATTGGCGTAGCTGAATGTGGGTCCGCCCCCATTGCGCCAGGCGATGAGCGGATGCCCGTCGTCATCGGGCGCGTTCGCCCCGCCGTGCAGGTGCACGGTGAATCGCGGATCGGTGCGATCCAGTTCGGTCACCCCGTGCATGGTCAGATCGACGTGCGGGGCGAGCACATGGGTGCCGAGTTCATTGCGGAACGCGATGCGCGCCAACCGATCCCGTCGCGCCTCCAGATTCGGTCCGAGCACCGGCCGACCGAAACCCCAACTGCGCGTTTCCGGTAGATCCCGGTGATAACGGTGCACACCGGAAACAGCCGCCAATTCCCCTGCGGCCGCCCGCGTCTCGGGTATCGGCAGCTCGTCCACGAACGGTTGCAATGCAGGCGAGTGATAGTTGAGCGGTGTGACGACCGGTGCGGGCAGCGGTGGAATCGGGACGGGCGGCGGTGGCAGCGGCGACGGAGCGGCCGCCGCCTTCGCCATCAGGCCGAAGCCCACCGCACCGAGAGTCCCGAGTAGGAACCCCCGTCTCGGCAGGTTCTCGTTCATATCCTCGTCGATCCGCCCGGCCCGGCGGGTGCGCCGGGCTCGTTTTCGACTATCCCGATTCTTCGGCGTGAATCCTCGAGATTGCCGCGTCCGCGTCGCTTTCGTTACGCAACGGGACTATCGGCCGGATCGGAGCGGGTATTAGCCCAGGCGCTCGATGATGGTGACGTTGGCGGTGCCGCCACCCTCGCAGATGGTGAGCAGGCCGTAGCGCCCGTTCACCCGCTCCAGCTCATTGAGCAGCGAGGCGAACAGCTTCGCGCCGGTCGCGCCGAGCGGGTGACCCAGCGCGATCGCGCCGCCGTTGACATTGACCTTGTCCGGGTTCGCGCCGGTCTCCTTGATCCAGGCCAGCACCACCGAGGCGAACGCCTCGTTGATCTCGATGACATCCATATCGTCGATGGTCAGACCGGTCTTCTCCAGCGCCCACTTGGTGGCCGGAATCGGCGCGGTGAGCATGTAGATCGGATCCGCGCCGCGCGCGCTGACATGGTGGATGCGGGCGCGCGGGGTGAGCCCGTACTCCTGCACCGCCCAATCCGAGGCGAGCAGGGTAGCGGCCGCGCCGTCGGAGATCTGGCTGGCGAGCGCGGCGGTGACGCGGGAGCCCTCGGCGAGCGGCTTGAGCCCGGCCATCTTTTCCATGGTGGTCTCGCGCGGGCACTCGTCGATCCAGAAATCGCCGACCGGCACGATCTCGCGATCGAAGCGGCCGTCGACGATGGCCTTGCGGGCGCGCTCATTGCTGCGCAGCGCCCACTCCTCCATGTCCACCCGGGAGATATCCCACTTCTCGGCGATCATGTGGGCCGAATTGAACTGCGACACTTCACCGGTGCCGTAGCGGTGATCCCAGCCCTGCGCGCCGACGAACGGGGAGTCGAACCCGTACGCCTGGCCCGCGAGCATGGCCGCCGAGATCGGGATGGCGCTCATATTCTGAATGCCGCCCGCCACAATGATTTCCGAGGTTCCGGACATGATGGCCTGCGCGCCGAAGGTGATGGCCTGCTGCGAGGAACCGCACTGCCGGTCCACGGTCACACCGGGCACCGATTCGGGGTAGCCCGCCGCCAACCATGAAGTGCGAGCGATATTTCCGGCCTGCGGGCCGACGGTGTCGCAGCAGCCGAACACCACATCGTCCACGGCCACCGGATCGAGATCGGTGCGCCCCATCAGCCCGCGCAGCGCCGCCGCGCCCAGATCGGCCGGGTGCACGGCGGCGAGCGAACCGCCCCGCTTGCCCACCGGGGTGCGCACGGAATCGATCACATACGCCTCACGCATGGGCGAATACTGGCGGCGGGACGGTGCTGACATGATCTGCTCCTACTGCTGACTGCGGGCTGTGCTGTGGCTCGGAGAGAGCCTGTGGCGGTGGGACTAGCGCGCGTCGGGGCTGGTGAGCCCGTCGAGCACGATGGTCAGGTATTGCTTGGCGAGGTTGTCGACGGTGATCCGGCCGCCGGGCTGGTACCAGCGCACCGAGACCCATACGGTGTCGCGCAGGAACCGGTAGGCCAGTTCGATATCCATTTCCGGGCGGAAACTGCCGTCGGCCACGCCATTGGTGAGCACCTGGTACCAGAGTTCGCGGAACTCGCGGTTGTACTCGTCGATATATTCGAATCGTGGTGTGCCGCTGAGCCGTTTGGCCTCGGCCTGGTAAATGGCGACGGCGGCGTGCCACTGGTCGAACGATTCGTAGGACGCGATCACCAGGGCTTCGAGGGTGTCGCGGGCGCTCAGTCCGGAGCCGACGATCTCGCGGTAGCGGCCGAAGAGGTCGTCGAGGAACCCGCGCAGAATTTCGTCCACCATCGCTTCTTTGGAATCGAAGTGGTGGTAGAGACTCCCGGATAGAATCCCCGCGGCGTCGGCGATATCGCGAACCGTGGTGGCGCGCAGACCTCGTTCGGCGAACAGGCTGGCGGCCAGGCCGAGCAGCTCGCTACGACGTGCCGACTTCGAAGGCTCCTGGGGTGGGGTCACGAACCCCAATATACAACCAAGCATTTGCTTGGTCGAGTCCGGGTTTATCTGACGGAGTACCGAAGCGGTGATGACACCGACAAATCTGCCAGCAGTCGGTCGCAGATGATTATCGGGGAGATTCCGGCGCGGGCCATGCGGGCTACGAGGGCCAATCTTCGTTCGGGGCTGTCCCATTCGACGGTGAGGGGTTCGAGGCCGGGGCCGGCGTCGACGGTGGCCATGACGCGGGCCGGGGTGTCGTCGTGGGCGGGTTCCTCGGTGATTTTCAGGACCATGCCGCGTTGCCAGGCGCGGTAGGTCTCCATATCTGCGCCTTCGACGAGTTTGTCGGTGGCGGCGCACAGGCCCTTGGCTATGCCGTCGGCGAAGGTGGTGCGGTCGTAATGCACGCGGCCGCAGGTGCGCACCACCTCGAGCAGGTCCGAGCGCACCTCGCGGAGGAGCTCGGTCTGTTTTCGGCGGTGCTGTTCGGCCTCGGACAGCGGGTGCCAGGATTCGCGGGCCAATCCGATGCGACGGGCTCGCTCCCGATCGCGGATCAGGTCCCGGCGCAGGGCGGCTCGCGGATCCCGCAGGATCTCGCCCTCGTCGACGGCATGCTGTTCGAGTATCTGCGCCGCGCGCATGGCGGTGGCGCGTTCGGAATCGTGGTCGAGTAATTCCGCGCCCAGGGTGAGCGCGGCCATAACGACATTGTCGAGTCGGCGGCGCGCGAGAACCACCTCGCGCACCAACTCGAGTTCCTCGGGATTGGGTTCTTCTGTGGCTTGTTGTTGTCGGCGATCCGGACCCATGGGTCGCGCCCTTCGACTATGCGGAACCGGCCTAAACCAGGATTGCACAACGGGCCGATCCGCGCCCCAGCCATTTTGCGCCGCCGATAATTCAGGCAGCGTTCAGACCCCGAAAAACGCACCGGCACGCCCATATCTGGCGTGCCGGTGAAAAATACCGCAACCGGGTGACACGGCTTTCCACATCACCGCGGATATCCGAATTGGTTGCGTTCAACCGAAATCGGAAGCACCGCGCCTAATCAGGCACGCTGACTGGAAATGGAAACCACTTCACCCGTCAGGTAGGTGGTGTAATCGCTGGCCAGCATGGCGATGGTGGCGGCCACCTCCCACGGCTCGGCGGCCCGGCCGAAGGCCTCACCCGCGGCCAGGCGATCCAGCAGATCACCCGAGGTGACCTTGTCCAGGAACGCGTGCCGGGCGATGCTCGGCGCGACGGCATTGATGCGCACCCCGTATTCGGCGGCCTCGACGGCCGAGCAGCGGGTCAGCGCCATCACGCCCGCCTTGGCGGCGGCATAGTGCGCCTGCCCGTGCTGCGCGCGCCAGCCGAGCACACTGGCGTTATTGACGATGACGCCGCCGTGGCCCGCCTCGCGGAAGTACTTGAGCGCGGCCCGAGTAGCGCGGAACGTGCCGTTCAGCGTGATGTCGATGACCTTGTCCCACTGCTCGTCGGTCATATCGACGACGGGGGTCTCACCGCCGAGCCCGGCGTTGTTGACCATCACGTCGATCCGCCCGAACGCGGCGACCGCACCGGTGATGAGCTGATCGACCTGTTCGGTCGAGCTGACATCGCAGGGCACGGAAGCGACTCTGCGGTCCGGGAATTCGGCCTGGAGCGCTTCCTCGGTCTCCTTCAGGCGACGCTCGTGCCAGTCGGAGACCACGACATCCGCGCCCTCGGACAGCAGGCGGCGCGCGGTGGCCGAGCCGATGCCGGTTCCGGCGGCGGCGGTCACGACCGCGACCTTTCCGGCCAGCAGGTTATGGCCGGGGGTGATTTCAGGGGCGACGGACAGGTCGGTCACGGACGAGCCTCTCGGGGAAGTCCGAGCACACGCTCGGAGATGATGTTGCGCTGCACCTCGTTCGAACCGCCGTAAATGGTGTCCGCGCGAGTGAAGAGGAAGAGCCGCTGCCAGGCATTGAGGTCATCGCCCTCGGCATCGGCGATCAGGCCGGGCGCACCGAGTACGTCCATGGCGAGCTCGCCGAGATCGCGATGCCAGTTGGCCCACAGCAGTTTGGTCACCGAGGCCGATCCGGCGGCGGTGCGGGCGTCGACGGTCGCACCGTCGTGACCGGACTCCAGGGTGCGCAGCACGTGTGCGCGCAGCACCCGCAGTCCGACCCACGCCTTGTCGAAACGGTCTGCGATGACGGCGTTTTCGAGTGCGCCGTTCTTCCGGGCGACGGCCTCGAGGTCGGCGAGTTCGCGGGCGTACCGGATCTGCTGGCCGACGGTGGAGATGCCGCGCTCGAAGGTCAGCGTGCCCATGGCGACCTTCCAGCCGTCGCCGGGCGCGCCGACCACCAGATCGGCGGCGGTGCGGGCATTGTCGAAGTAGACCTCGTTGAATTCCGCGGTCCCGGTGAGCTGGATGATCGGCCGCACCTCGACGCCCGGCTGTTTCATGGGCACCAGGAGGTAGGACAGGCCGTGATGGCGGGTCGAACCCTTCTCGGTGCGCGCGACCACGAAGCACCAGTCGGACAGATGCGCCAGCGAGGTCCACACCTTCTGTCCGGTGATGGACCATTCGTCGCCGTCCAGGTACGCCGAGGTGCTCACCGCGGCGAGATCGGAGCCCGCGCCGGGTTCGGAGTAGCCCTGGCACCAGAGTTCGGTGACATTGCGGATACCGGGCAGGAAGCGGCGCTTCTGCTCCTCGGTGCCGAAGGCCAGCACGGTCGGGCCGAGCAGTTCCTCGCCCAGGTGCGAGACGCGGCTGGGTGCGTCGGCCTTGGCGTATTCCTCGTGGAAGATGACCTGCTGCGCGAGGGTGGCGTCGCGGCCGCCCCATTCCTTGGGCCAGCCCAGGCAGGTCAGTCCGGCGGCGGCGAGGGCGCGGTCCCATTCGAGACGCTCCTCGAAAGCCTCGTGCTCGCGCCCGGGACCACCCAGACCGCGCAGTTCGCGGAACTGTCCGTTCAGGTTCTCGGCCAGCCATTCCCGCACTTCGGTGCGGAATGCGGCGTCCTCGTGAGAGGTGTTCCCACTGGCCGGTTCGGGGGTCTGGATCATGCTCACCTCCGTAGAGTAACCTACCAAGCACTTGCTTTGTTAGACCCATTCCCGGACGCTCGGAGACGCCGTGACATCCCCACCGCAGACCACTCCGCTCGCGCTGCACGCCGCCGCGAACGCACACGGTTCCGCACCCGCCGTGTCCGACGGTGCCGTGCGATTGAGCTGGGCACAACTGCTCGACTCGGTCCGTGAGACCGCCCGCGTGCTGATCGCGCGCGGTGTGCAACGCGGCGACAAGATCGGCATCTGGGCTCCGAACACGCACCACTGGGTGACCGCGGTACTGGCCACCCACTATGTCGGCGCGGTGATCGTGCCGTTGAACACGCGGTACGTGGCCGATGAGGCCGCCGATGTGCTCGGCCGGGTGGAGGCCAAGGCGCTGTTCATCGCCGGCACCTTCCTGGGCCGCGACCGCCTCGCCGAACTGCGCGCGGACGCACCGGAATTGGTCATCGACACCGTCATCGTCATTCCCGCTGAGCGGGAAGAGATCGTCGAGAACGCCATCGCGTGGTCCGAACTGCCGAAGCTGGCCGAGGCGGTCAGCCTCGAGGATGCCATCGCGCGCGCGGAATCGATTCGGGCGGAAGATCTTTCGGACATCCTGTTCACCTCCGGCACCACCGGGCGCAGCAAGGGCGTGCTGATCTCGCACGGTAAGGCGCTCACCAGCGCCCGCGCCTGGGCCGACTGCGCCACCCTGAGCAGCGATGACCGCTATCTGGTGGTGCCGCCGTTCTTCCACAGCTTCGGTTACAAGGCGGGCATTCTCGCCGCGCTGGTCACCGGCGCGCACATCATTCCGCAGGCCACCTTCGATGTGCCCGAGACCATGCGACTGATCCACGATGAGCGGATCAGCGTGCTGACCGGGCCGCCGACGATCTTCCAGACCATTCTCGAACATCCGGCGCGCGCCGAGGCGGATCTGTCCACGCTGCGGGTCGCGGTCACCGGCGCGGCCACCGTGCCGGTCGTGCTGATCGAGAGAATGCGCAGCGAGCTGAAATTCGATGTGGTGCTGACCGCGTACGGGCAGACCGAATCCGGCGGGTTCGGGCTCATGTGCCGTCCCGAGGATTCGGCCGAGACCATCGCCAATACCTGCGGCCGCGCCATCGACGGTTTCGAGGTGAACCTGGCCGACAATGGTGAACTGCTGCTGCGCAGTTCGCAGATCATGGTCGGCTACCTCGATGACGCGCAGGCCACCGCCGACACCATCGATCGGGACGGCTGGCTGCACACCGGCGATGTCGCGGTGATCGACGAGCGCGGCTATGTGAAGATCACCGACCGGCTCAAGGACATGTACATCTCCGGCGGCTTCAATGTGTATCCCGCCGAGGTGGAGCAGGCCATGGCGCGGTTGAACGGGGTCGCCGAGACCGCGGTCATCGGTGTGCCGGACGAGCGCATGGGCGAGGTCGGCAAGGTGTTCGTGGTGCGCAAGCCCGGCGCCGAACTGACCGCCGAAGACGTACTGGCGCATGCCAAGACGCTGCTCGCAAATTTCAAGGTTCCGCGGTTCGTCGAGTTCCGCGATCAGCTGCCCTACAGCGCCGCGGGCAAGGTCCTCAAGCGGCAACTACGTGAGGAGAAGGCGTGAGCGCCCACGACAGTGTTGATCCGGGGCCCATTCCCGATGAGGGCGAGGTCGTCCTCTACGAGAAGCGGGGGCCGGTCGCGGTCGTCACGCTGAATCGGCCGGACTACCGCAACGCGCAGAACTCGGTCATGACCTACGCGCTCGATGCCGCCTTCGTGCGCGCGGTCGAGGACGCCGAGGTCAAGGTGATCGTATTGGCCGGGGCCGGAAAGCATTTCAGCGCCGGGCACGATATCGGGACGCCGGGGCGCGATCACCACATCAAGTACGAGAACCAGGCCGCGCTGTGGTGGGACCACACCGATCGGCCCGGCGGCGATCAGCGGTTCGCGCGCGAGTCCGAGGTCTACCTGGGCATGTGCCGGCGCTGGCGGGAGATCCCCAAGCCGACCATCGCCATGGTGCAGGGCGCGTGCATCGCGGGCGCGCTCATGCTGGCCTGGTCGTGCGACATGATCGTCGCCTCGGAGGACGCGTTCTTCTCCGATCCGGTTGTGCGCATGGGCATTCCGGGTGTCGAGTACTTCGCGCACCCGTGGGTGCTGGGACCGCGCCGCGCCAAGGAGATCCTGTTCACCGGTGACCGCTTCACCGCCGCACAGGCTTACGAGTGGGGCATGGTGAATCGCGTTGTCGCACGCGAGGATCTGGAGACCGAGACCTTCGCGCTGGCCGAGAAGATCTCGGCCATGCCGCAATTCGGCCTGGCGCTGACCAAGAAGGCCGTCAACCAGTGCGAGGACCTGATGGGTATGCGCGCGGGCATGGATTCGGTGTTCGGGCTGCACCACTTCGCGCACGCGCACAATGCCGAGGTCGGCGCGGACTCGCTGGGCGGGATGAACGCCAAGTCCATGAAGGCCACCGCCACAACCACAGATGCCGCAGGAAAGAACGGGGCGAAGTAAGTGGATCTCGAATTCGACGCCAAGACAGAGGAATTCCGCGCCGAGGTGCGCGAGTTCCTGGCCGCCAACGTGCCCGCGACGCCACTGCCGTCGATGGACACCAAGGAAGGCTTCGAGGCGCACCGGGCGTGGGAGGCCAAGCTGGCCGAGGCCCGGCTGTCCTGTGTCGCCTGGCCCGCCGAATACGGCGGCCGGGACGCGTCACTGACCGAATGGGTGGTCTTCGAGGAGGAGTACTACGCCTCCGGAGCGCCCGGCCGGGTATCGCAGAACGGCATCTTCCTGCTCGCGCCGACGCTGTTCGAGCACGGTTCACCGGAGCAGCTGGCCCGGATTCTGCCGAGAATGGCTCGCGCGGATGACATCTGGGCGCAGGCCTGGTCGGAGCCGGAGGCCGGTAGCGATCTCGCCGGTATCCGCTCCAGCGCCAAGCGCACCGAGGGCGGCTGGATTCTCAACGGCCAGAAGACCTGGAGTTCGAGGGCCTCGTTCGCGGACTGGGGTTTCGGGCTGTTCCGCTCCGATCCGGAAGCGCAGCGGCATAAGGGACTCACCTATCTGATGTTCCCGCTGACCGCCGAAGGCATTACGGTGCGGCCGATTCCGCAGCTGGACGGCGAGCCCGGGTTCGCGGAGATCTTCCTCGACAATGTGTTCGTGCCGGACGCCGATGTCATCGGCGAGGCCAATAACGGCTGGAAGGTCGCCATGGCGACCTCCAGCAATGAGCGCGGGCTCTCGCTGCGCTCCCCCGGCCGGTTCAATGCCACCGCCGATAAGCTGATCGACCTGTGGCGCACCGTCGCCGACGAATCCGATACCGCGCTGCGCGATCAGGTCGTCGACGCCTGGGTCGGTGCGGAGGCGTACCGCCTGAACACCTGGGCCACCGTCACCCGGCTCGCCGATGGCGGTCAGCTGGGCGCGGAATCCTCGGTGAACAAGGTCTTCTGGTCCGACCTCGATATCGCCATGCACGAGACCGCACTGGATCTGCACGGTGCCGCGGCCGAACAGGAATCGGCCTGGACCGACGGTTTCCTGTTCTCGCTGGCGGGTCCGATCTACGCCGGTACCAATGAGATCCAGCGCAATATCATCGCCGAACGCCTGCTCGGGCTGCCGCGCTAGTCACCCGGAGGACGACATGCGATTCGCACTTACCGCTGAACAAATCGATTTCGCCGCCAGCCTGCGCAAAATGGGCGAGGCGGCCAAGACGCCCGGCGTCGTACGCGCCTGGGGCGCGGGCGATTCCGCGTCCGGCCGGGCGCTGCTGAGCCAGCTCGCCGAGGCCGGTGCGCTGGGCCTGACCATCACCGAGGACAACGGCGGCTTCGGCGCGGGCCCGGTCGAGTTGATCGTGGCCTTCACCGAAATCGGCCGGGCCGCCGTGCCGGGACCGCTGGTGGAGACCGCCGCCGCGATTCCCGCACTGCTGCAGGCACTTCCGGATGCGGCCGCGGCGGCGGAATGGCTGCCGCAGTTCGCCGAGGGCGCGAAGCTGGGCACCATCGCCATCGGTCCCGACGGGGGTGGCGCGGCCGCCGCGACGGCCGGAGCCAGCGCGCTCGCCGCCTCCGGGACGCCGGTCGCACTGGACGCCGATATCGCCGACCTGGTGTTGCTCGCCGCGGGCGATCGGGTTTCCCTCGCCACCGCCGGTGCGCAGGCCAAGTCCGTCGACGCGGCCCGCCGCCTGTTCCCGGTGACCGCCGAGTCGGTGCTCGCCGAGGGCGAAGGCGTCGGCGCCGCAATCGATCTGGCTTTCGATTCCGCCGCCCTGGCCGCCGCCGCGCAGCTGCTCGGCGCGGGCCGCGCCCTGCTCGACACCAGCGTCGACTACGTCAAGCAGCGCCAGCAGTTCGGCAAGCCGATCGGCCAGTACCAGGCCATCAAGCATCACCTGGCCAATGTCTCGATCGCCCTGGAGATGGCGCAGCCGCTGCTGTACCGCGCCGCTCTCACCTTCGAGGCCGGAGCGGACGCCACCACTCGCGCCCGCGATATCTCCGCGGCCAAACTGGCCTGCGGTGAGGCGGCGTACCAGGCGGCCCGCATCGGCCTGCAGGTGCACGGCGCGATCGGCTACACCGCCGAATTCGATTTGTCGCTGTGGCTGACCAAGGTCACCGCGCTCCGTTCCGCCTGGGGCACACCGGCTTTCCACCGCGCCCGCATCGCCGCCGCCCTGCGCGCGGGTGCGGCGGCGTGAACCACCTTCAGCTACGGCACGACACGATGGGAGCCGACGCATGAGCATTACGGCTGAGCAGCAGGAACTCGCCGGGACCGTGCGCGCGGTGCTGGCCAAGCACGGCGACAGCGCGGCCATGCGGCGCGGGCTGGAGGCCGAGCGCGGCTATGACGAACAACTGTGGAAGCTGCTGTGCGAGCAGGTGGGCGTCGCGGCGCTCGCCATTCCGGAGGAGTTCGGCGGCGTCGGCGTCGGCCTGGTCGAATCCCTGCTGGTGGTAGAGGAATTGGGCCGCACGCTGGCCGCGCCGCCCATGCTCGGCTCGGCCGTGCTCGGCGTGCAGGCACTGCTGCTCGCGGGTGACGCCGAAGCCAATGAGCGGCTGCTGCCCGAGGTCGCCGAGGGTGTGCGCACCCTGGCGCTGTGCTGGGCCGGTCCGTCCGGCTGGGATTCCTTCGGCGTCCGCGCCGAGGGCGAAACCGTCTCCGGCACCGCCCATTACGTCCTGGACGGTGCGTACGCGGACACCCTGCTGGTGCTCACCGCCGATGGCCTCTACGAGGTCGACGGCGCGGCCGCGGGTGTGACCCGTACGGTCGTGCCCACCATGGATCCGACTCGTCGCCTGACCACCATCGAGTTCGCTTCGGCCCCGGCGCGTGCGCTGGGCACGGTCGATCTGTCGCGTCTGCGCGAAATCGCTTGGGCCGCAGTCACCGCCGAGCAGCTCGGCGCTGCCGAGCGCTGCCTGGACATGACGGTCGAGTACAGCAAGTCCCGCGTGCAGTTCGGCCGTCCGATCGGCAGCTTCCAGGCTCTCAAGCACCGCATGGCGGATATGTACGTGCTGGTGGAGTCCACCCGCTCGGTCGCCTACCTGGCCATCGCCGGACTGGCGAACGGCACCGCCGAAGCCGTCGATGTGGCCTCGGCCCGCATTCACGCCACCACCACGCTCAATTCGGTGGTCTCGGAGACCGTGCAGCTGCACGGCGGCATCGCCATCACGTGGGAGCACGACGCGCACCTGTTCTTCAAGCGCGCGCACGGTGACGCCCAGCTGTTCGGTACGCCCGCCCGTCCGCTGGCCCGTCCGGCGTAGGCGGAGAACCCCTCGGCTCAGGCCGGGATCGGCGCAAAAGCGCTGGTCCCGGCCTTGTGCGTTATTTCACTCGAAGATATCCTTAGCCTTGTTAACTATTTAGTTAGCTTGTGCAACAATCTAGGGAGCAGCTGCGAAACAACCGCACTCCTAGATGAGGAACTGGCCTTGAGCACAATGTCGGTTACGCGGCCCGCCATCGACGGACCTGCCAGCACCGGAGAAACCAAACAACCCAAATCCGTATGGGCCGTGGCCTTCGCCTCGGTCATCGCCTTCATGGGGATCGGCTTGGTCGATCCCATTCTCAAGCCGATCGGCGAACAACTGCACGCCTCACCGTCCCAGGTGACGCTGCTGTTCACCAGCTACATGCTGGTCACGGGTTTGGCCATGCTGATCACCGGTGTCATCTCCAGCCGCTTCGGCGCGAAGAAGACCCTGCTCGCGGGTCTGGCCATCATTGTCGTATTCGCCGCTCTCGCAGGCGGTTCCGGCACCGTGAGCCAGATCGTGGGCTTCCGCGCGGGCTGGGGGCTCGGCAATGCGCTGTTCATCGCGACCGCGCTCGCCACCATTGTCGGCGCTGCCAGCGGGGGCACCGCCCGCGCCATCATCCTGTACGAGGCGGCGCTCGGCATCGGCATCGCGACCGGACCGCTGGTCGGCGGCTTCCTCGGCCACTTCAGTTGGCGCGCACCGTTCTTCGGCGTCTCGGTGTTGATGGCCATCGCCTTCATCGCCCTGGTGGTGCTGCTGCCCGAGGCTCCGAAACCCGCCAAGCCGACCTCCATCACGGCACCCTTCAAGGCCCTCGCCTACCCCGGCCTGCTGCTGGTCAGCGTCACCGCGCTGCTCTACAACTACGGCTTCTTCACCCTGCTGGCCTACACCCCGTTCCCGCTGAACATGGGCACCTATTCCATCGGCTTCATCTTCTTCGGCTGGGGTCTGCTGCTCGCGTTCTCCTCGGTCTTCCTGGCTCCGAAACTGCAGCGCGCCTTCGGAACCGTGCGCATGATGGCGCTATCGTTGGCGCTGTTCGCGGTGGATCTGGGCGTCATGGCCGCGTTCGCCGACCATAAGCCAGTCCTGGTGATCGGCACCGTGATCTCGGGTCTGTTCCTCGGGGTGAACAACACCCTGATCACCGAGGCCGTCATGGAATCGGCCCCCGTGGAGCGCGCCACCGCCTCGGCCGCCTACAGCTTCGTCCGCTTCGCGGGCGGTGCGGCCGCCCCCTACCTGGCGGGCAAGCTCGGCGAACACCATATGGCGCTGCCGTTCTGGGTCGGCGCGGCCTGCACCGCCGCCGCCGTGGTCGTCCTGGTCTCCGGCCGGAGTCTGCTGGCGCACATGGACACTCGCGCACCCGGTGCGCACACCCCGGCCGAGGCCCAGGCCATCACCCTCGGCGAGGACTGAGCGCGCATCCGCGCGACACGAATCCTTCACCTTCGCGCACTCCCGGCATACCCGCTGACGTCGTACGATCCGCGCATGAATCAGCCCATGCCGCCGCAGCAGTTCCCGCACCCGCAACAGGGTCAGCCGTACCAGCAGGCACCGCAGCAACAGCAGCCGCCGCAGCAGCCCGCACCGCAGTTCCCGATCCTCGTGTCGACGATGAACGACGTTCCCGGGAGCAAAGTGGTGCGGGTCTTCGGCGAGGTGGCGGGGCTCACGGTGCGCAGTCGCGGCCTCGGCGCGAACTTCAGCGCCGGATTTCGCGCCCTCGGCGGCGGTGAGATCCACGAATACACGCAACTGCTCTATCAGTCCCGCCACGAAGCGGTCATGCGAATGTGCCAGCACGCCATGTATTTCGGCGCGAACGCCGTGATCGCCATGCGCTTCGACTGCAATGAGATCGCCAACACCATGAGCGAAGTCGCCGCCTACGGCACGGCCGTCCTGCTGGAGCCCATCGAGTAGACAGGCCCCGAATGCTCAGTGCCGCAGCACTTCCACCTCGTGAACGGGCGGCTTCTTACCGAAGCGTTTGCGCAGCGGATAGAGGGCGGCCACGACCAGGAGACTGATTGTGGAGGCCAGCAATTGGTTTCGCTGATCGGGGTTGGCCGCCATGGCCACGAAGACCGCCAGGATGGCGATGATGACGGCCCAGGAGATGTACGGGTAGCCCCACATGCGATAGGTGAGCGCGGAGGGGTCCTCGCGGCGGAGGCGAGCGCGTAAACGCAACTGGGAGAGCATGATCGCCACGTAGACGAAGGCCAGGACGACACCGATGGAGTTCACCAGGAAGGTGAAGACCTGGTCGGGCGAGACGTAGGAGGCGATGACCGCGCCCCATGCCGCGACCGTGCCGAGCAGCACCGCGCGGGCCGGGACACCGCGCCTGTTCACGGTGACCAGGGCGGCGGGGGCGTCACCGTCACGGGTGAGGACGTAGAGCATGCGGGAGGAGACGTAGATGGCCGAATTCAGCACGGAGAGAACGGCTGTCAGGATGACGACCTGCATGATGGTGCCCGCGGCGGGGATGCCCATACGGTCCAGGGCGCTGACGAACGGGCTCTGCAGTACGTGGGCGTCATTCCACGGCAGGATGGTCACCACCAGGAAGATCGAGGCCACGTAAAAGAGGCCGACCCGCCACAGCACATTATTGGTGGCCCGGGCCACGGCCTGGCCGGGCTCCTTCGATTCCGCGGCCGCGACCGTCACGATCTCGGTGCCGCCGAAGGCGAACATGACGATCACGATGGCGGAGAAGATGCCGGTGATGCCGTTGGGCGCGAAACCGCCGAATGCGGTGAGGTTGCCGAAACCGCTCTCGGCATCCGGCCACAGGCCGAAGACCCAGGCCACGCCGATCACCAGGAACAGCACGATGGCCACGACTTTGATCGAGGCGAACCAGAATTCGAACTCGCCGAATGATTTCACCGACACCAGATTGACCGCGGTCATCAGGGTGAGCAGTGCGGCCGAGAGCACCCACTGCGGCAGATCGATCCAATTCGACAGGATGGCCGCGCCCGCGACGGCTTCCGCGCCGACCAGGATGACGTAGAGGTACCAGTACAGCCAGCCGATGGTGAATCCGGCGAACGGACCCATCGACATGCGCGCGTATTCGGCGAGTGAGCCCGCGACCGGGCGGGCGACGACCATTTCGCCGAGCGCCCGCATGACGCAGAGCACCAGCAGTCCGGCGGCGGCGTAGGAGAGGATGGCGGCGGGCCCGGCGGTGCCGATGACCGAACCGCTGCCGACGAAAAGACCCGCGCCGATCGCGCCGCCGATGGCGAGCATGGTCATATGGCGGCGCCGCAGCCCGGTCCGCAGTCCCTGCTGCTCGGTGCTGAGCGTTTCCGACATCTGGCCGCCTTCAGGTTGTTGCTCGGTTGTTGCCCGAACACCATAGCGGGCCTGCTCCTTCCACTTCGGAGTACCTTCGGGAGGTATGTCCGAAACGAAGACGGATCAGGTGCGCGTGCTGCCGTGCGCCAAACGAGTACGCGTCTATCTGGGCGGTCAACTGGCCGTCGACACCATCAAGTCGAGGCTGGTGTGGGAGCACGCCTACTTCCCCACCTACTACTTCCCGGCCGATGAGCTGCGGGTCGAACTCGAGCCGACCGGCGATACCCGCACCGCGAATCACCTCGGCACCCCCGTCGGCTTCGATGTCATCGCCGACGGCCATACCGCCCCGGGTGCCGCGGTCCGCTACCTCGACTCCCCCACCCCCGAACTACAGGATCTGGTCCGTCTCGAGCCCAAGGCCATGGACGCCTGGTTCGAGGAGGACGAGCCGATCTACGGTCATCCCCGCGACCCCTTCCACCGGGTCGACATCCTCTCCAGTTCCCGGCACATCCGCGTCGAGATCGCCGGGCAGACCGTGGCCGAATCCCGCAACCCGCGCATCCTGTTCGAGACCGGGCTGCCCGCGCGCTACTACCTGCCGCTCACCGATATCCGCCTGGACTTGCTCGAGGACTCCGACACCACGACGCTCTGCCCGTACAAGGGCAACGCCGAATACTGGAGCGTGCAGCTCGGCGAGGACATCTATCGCGATATCGTCTGGATCTACCGCACACCCACCGCGGAGAGTCAGAAGATCGCGGGCTTCGCCAGCTTCTACAACGAGAAGGTCGACATCTGGGTGGACGGCGTGCGCGAGGAACGACCCGACTCACCGTTCAGCTGACGGGACCTACTGTGGATGCCATGAGCATCGAAAGGCCCAAGCTGGCAGCGGAATTGGATATGGCCCCGCACCCCGAGGGCGGCTGGTACCGGGAAACCTGGCGCAGTGCGGTCGAATTCGAGCCCGAAGGCTATGACGGCCCGCGCTCCAGCGCGACGGCCATCTATTTCCTGCTGCTGCCGGGTGAGAAATCCGCGCCGCATACGGTGCGCTCGGATGAGATCTGGTTCTGGCATCGGGGCGGCCCGCTGCTGCTGAACATCGGGGGCGAGGAGATCGTCCTCGGACCCGATGTCGAGCAGGGGCAGCGGCCCCAGGCGGTGATTCCCGGCGGTGTGAGCCAGGCCGCCCGTCCGGCGGGCGACGACTATGTGCTGGTGAGTTGTGTCGTCGCACCGGGTTTCGACTTCGCCGACTTCCGTCTGGACTAGTCGTCTATTTCGAGCAGGCCCTCGGCCACGGCGTGGTCGATGGTCTTCTCGAGGTTCGGGCAGGAATCCGGTTTGCCGAAGGTCGGACCGGCCTCGGCCATCTTGCGGAATACCGGGCAGTGTTCGGCCGGATTGACCGTCCACTGCACGGTTTTCTGGTTGCTGCTGTGCTTGCGCACGAGAACCTCGGTGCCGCAGGACGCACACGCGATCGGTGTCATCCCGGATTCCATGTAGTGCTCTTTGTCCAGCACCGTCTGGGCGCGCACCTGCGCCCGCCGCTCCGGACGGTCCGCGAAATCGGGTGCTTTCGCCCAGGCGGTCATCAGACGCTCGCCTCCTCGGAAGCCGCTGCGGCTTCGGCGGCTTCGCGCTTTTTGCGCATGTTCTCTTCGACCTCGATGCCCCAGGCCTCATTGGCCTTGGTGGTGTCGACCTCGAATTCGAAGCGCTGCTGCGACTTCGGATCGATATCGGCGACGTCCACGTAGAACTGGTCGTACCAGCGGCGCAGCTGGTAGACCGGGCCGTCCTCCTCGGTGAGGAGCGGATTGTCGATCTTGGACTTGTGCTTCCAGATCTCGACGTCCTGCAGGAAGCCCTCGGAGACGCCGTCGGTCATCTTGCGCGCGAAGCCCGCGGCCTGCTCATCGGGGAGGCCCTTGGGCTTCTCCAGCGTGACACCCCACTGCAGCACGAACGAATCCTGCGTGACCGGGTAGTGGCAGTTGATCAGCACCGTCTTGACCTCGAAACCGCTGTAGCTGTTCAGCAGCGGATTGATCATGTACGACGGACCGAAGTAGGACGCCTCGGACTTGAGCAGCGAATCGATCCCGGCCTCCGCGGCGGCACCGATATCCGGACGCCCCTTGGTCTCCAGGAACTGCGTCGCGACGTGACCCTCGAGGACGTTCTTGAAGTACGTCGGGAAGGCGTAGTGGATATAGAAGAAGTGCGCCATATCCACGACGTTGTCGATGATCTCGCGGCAGTTCGCGCCCTCGATGAGCATCGAGTGCCAGGTCCACTCGGTCCAGTCGCCGGACAGCTGCTCGAGAGCGTTGCCGTCCTTGTCCTGGAACGGCCCGTCGATGTACGGAATCGTCACCTCGTCGGTGGGCTTGCTGCCCTCGTGGTCATGCCAGACGAACAGCTGACCATTGCGCTCGAGCGTGGTCCACGAGCGGGTGCGAGCCAGCGGCGGTACGCGCCGGGCATAGGGAATGCCCGTGCACTTGCCGTCGCCGCCCCAGCGCCAATCGTGGAACGGGCAGGCGATGGAATCGCCCTTGACCTCACCCATGGACAGGTCGCCGCCGAGGTGCCGGCAGTAGCCGTCGAGGATCTTCAGATCGCCCTTGCTGTCCATGAAGACGACCAGCTTGGTACCGAAGGCCTGAACCGAGTGCGGCTTGCCGTCGCGGAAGGTGCTGGCGAGTCCCAGGCAATGCCAGCCCCGGGCGTAGCGGGTGGGCATCGCACCCACATCGATCTCGCGAACCTTCCCACGGGGCCCCGGTGGGGTTGTTGACATCGTGATCCTCCTCTGGAAGTACTAGAACACGTTACAAAAATGCGGCGCTTCACGCCAGTTGTTCGTCCAATCAATGGACAAAACGCCTCGTGAGGCGAACGACGCGCGCGCGTGGCATATAGCGGCCACCTGTTCTCGACAGAAATAAGAACGTGTTCTAGTCTCAGAGACAAACGAGAACCGCCCGATTCACCAGGCAGGAGCAACTGGCGCGATGACGCAAGAAGTAGTTGAGCGGGTCGAAGCCCTGCTGCCCACTCTCCGCGAGCGGGCCCAGCAGGCCGAGGATCTCCGGCAGATCCCCGAGGAGTCCATCAAGGACCTGCAGACCGCCGGATTCTTCAAGCTGCTGCAGCCCAAGCAGTGGGGCGGATACGCCGCCGACCCCGTCGTCTTCTACGACACCGTCCGCAAGATCGCCAGCGCCTGCGGCTCCACCGGCTGGGTCGCGGGCATCATCGGCGTGCACAACTGGCACCTGGCGCTGTTCGATCAGCGTGCGCAGGAAGAGGTCTGGGGCGAGAACACCGACGTCCGCATCTCCTCCTCCTATGCGCCCATGGGTGCGGGTGTGGTGACCGAGGACGCCTCGGGCTACACCGTGAACGGTTCCTGGGCTTGGTCTTCCGGCTCCGGCCACGCGGACTGGGTGGTCGTCGGCGGCCCGGTGATCAAGAACGGCAAGCCGGTCGACTTCGGCAGCTTCCTGATCCCGCGCAGTGAATACGACATCAAGGATGTCTGGCACGTGGTCGGCCTGCGCGGCACCGGCTCCAACACCGTCGTGGTGGAGAATGTGTTCGTACCCAAGCACCGGTTCCTCAGCTTCCGCGCCATGGGCGAGCTGAAATCGCCTGGCCTGGAGCAGAATACCGATCCGGTGTACAAGATGCCGTGGGGCACCATCCACCCCACCACCATCTCCACCCCGATCGTCGGCATGGCCTACGGCGCGTACGAGGCGCACGTCGAGCATCAGGGCAAGCGCGTGCGCGCGGCCTACGCCGGTGAGAATGCCAAGGACGATCCGTTCGGCAAGGTGCGCATCGCCGAGGCCGCCAGCGATATCGACGCCGCCTGGCGTCAGCTGTCCGGCAATGTCGCGGACGAATACGCGTATCTGCTTCGCGGCGAAGACGTTCCGTTCGATGTGCGGGCTCGCGCCCGTCGCGATCAGGTGCGCGCCACCGGCCGGGCCGTCGCCTCCATCGACAAGCTGTTCGAGGCCTCGGGCGCCACCGCGCTCGCCAATGGCACTCCGCTGCAGCGCTTCTGGCGCGATGCGCACGCCGGGCGGGTGCACGCGGCCAATGATGCCGAGCGCGCCTACGTCATGTACGGCACGCACGCGTTCGGGCTGCCGATCACCGACACGATGGTGTAGTCCATGACCACTGTTGAGGACATCACCTTCGAGTCCACTTCGAAGTACGCGCAGGTCCGCCCGGATCTGAAGCTGCACTATCACGAGGCGGGCGTCGGCAACGGCCCCACCATCGTGCTGCTGCACGGTGGCGGGCCCGGTGCGTCGTCGTGGTCGAACTTCGCCAAGAACATTCCGGTGCTGGCGCGGGACTTCCATGTGCTGGCCGTCGATCAGCCCGGCTTCGGGCTGTCCGATAAGCCGACCGAGCATCCGCAGTACTTCGTGCACTCGTCCTCGGCGCTGAAGGATCTGCTCGATACCCTCGGCATCACCGAACGCGTGCACCTGCTCGGCAATTCGCTCGGCGGTGGCGCGGCCACCCGATTCGCGCTCGACTATCCCGATCGCGCGGGCAAACTGGTGCTGATGGGTCCGGGTGGGTTGTCCACCAACCTGTTCGCGCCGGACCCCACCGAGGGCGTCAAGCTGCTGTCGAAGTTCAACTACGAGCCGACGCGCGAGAACCTCGAGGCGTTCCTGCGGATCATGGTCTTCGACCAGAAGCTGATCACGCCGGAGCTCATCGACGCCCGCTTCGAATCCGCCAGCAAGCCCGAATCATTGGAAGCCACCCGCGCGATGGGACGTTCCTTCGCCGGAGCCGACTTCGCCAAGGGCATGATCTGGCGCGACGCGTTCAAACTGCGGCAGCCGGTGCTGATGATCTGGGGTCGCGAGGATCGGGTGAACCCGATCGACGGCGCGCTCGTAGCTCTGAAGATGGTGCCGCGCGTGCAATTGCACGTATTCGGCGGCTGCGGGCATTGGGCGCAGCTGGAGAAGTTCGACGAATTCAACCGCCTGGCAACCGACTTCCTGCTCGGCGTCAAGGAGAAGTGAGCATGAGCATTCGAGCACTCGGATACATGCGCATCGGGGCCACCGATATGGCGGCCTGGCGTGAGTACGGGCTCAAGGTGCTCGGCATGATGGAGGGCACCGGACCCGATCCGGACGCCCTCTACCTGCGCATGGATGATTTCCCGGCGCGCCTGGTGATCGTGCCGAGCGACGTTGACCGGCTTCAGGTTTCCGGCTGGGAGGTGACCGACGGCCCCGCGCTGCAGGTCCTCCGGGAGAAGCTCTCCAAGGCCGGCGTGGCGTTCCGCGAGGGCACCAAGGAGGAGGTCGCCGACCGTCGCGTCGAGGCGCTGATCTCGTTCCAGGATCCGTCCGGCAATGTGCTGGAGGCGTTCCACGGCTCGCAGTACCTGGCGCGGCGTTTCATCAGCCCGTACGGGCACAAGTTCGTCACCGCCGAACAGGGTCTCGGGCACGTCGTGCTCACCTGTGACGACGATGCCGCGGCACAGGCGTTCTATCAGGACATCCTGGGCTTCCGGCTGCGCGACTCGATGAAGCTGCATCCGCAGATGCTCGGCCGCCCCGCCGACGGCGATCCGGCCTGGCTGCGGTTCTACGGCTGCAATCCGCGCCATCACGCGCTGGCGTTCCTGCCCATGCCCAACCCGACCGGCATCGTGCACCTGATGGTCGAGGTGGAGAGTTCCGACGATGTCGGCATGTGCCTGGATCGCGCCATGCGCCGCAAGGTGAAGATGTCGGCCAGCCTCGGACGGCATATCAACGATAAAATGCTGTCGTTCTATATGAAGACGCCGGGCGGATTCGATATCGAATTCGGCTGCGAGGGTTTGGAAGTCGAGGACGAGTCCTGGATCGCGCGGGAATCCACCGCGGTGAGCCTGTGGGGTCACGACTTCACCGTCGGATTCAAGTAAGCGAAGAGGCGGCCATGACAACGACGGACGATCAGCCCGAGATCGACGCACGGCAATTCCGGAATGTGCTGGGGCAGTTCTGCACCGGCATCACCGTCATCACCACCTTCGACGGGGAGGGCGCGCCGATCGGGTTCGCCTGCCAGTCGTTCGCCGCACTGTCCCTCGACCCGCCCCTGATCGTGTTCTGCCCCACCAAGGCATCCAAATCGTGGGCGGCCATCGAGGCCAACGGCAAGTTCTGCGTCAATATCCTCGCCGAGGAACAGCAATCGGTGTGCGCGCGCTTCGGCTCGCGCGAACCGGACAAGTTCGCCGGAGTTCCCTGGAACACTTCAGCTTTGGAGCTTCCGGTGCTGGACGACGCCCTGGCCACGATCCAGTGCACTGTGGATCAGGTCGTCGACGGCGGTGATCACTACATCGTGATCGGCCGCGTGCAGGCCCTGTCGGAATCCACCGATTCCGGCAGGCCCCTGCTGTTCTATCGCGGGCAGTACACGGCCATCGAGCCGGATAAGACGGTGCCCGCGCCGTGGCGTGCGGATCTGGAGCATTTCCTCACCACCACCACGCTCGATACCTGGTTGTGAGCTGATCGAGCCGACTGCGCCAGCGCCCCTGTGGAATTCATCCACAGGGGCGCTGTGCATTGTGGACAACTTGTGCACACCTGTGGAATTCAGGCCGCGGTGCGTGCCTGACGGCGGTATTGCCCTGGGGCGACGCCGTATTCGCGCTTGAACGCCTTGCCGAAGGCGAATTCCGAGCTGTAGCCCGCGCGGGCGGCGACCCGATCCATCGGCAGATCGTCCTCGCGGAGCAGGCGCGCGGCGGTGGTGAGCCGCCAGCGGGTCAGATACGCCAGCGGGGGTTCGCCGACCATGGTGTTGAATTTGCGGGCGAACGCGGCGCGGGACAGGCCCGACGCATCGGCCAGCGATTGCACGGTCCAGGCGGCGGCCGGATCGTCGTGCATGGCGGCCAGTGCCGGGGCGACGGCCGGATCACGCAGTGCCGCAGCCCATCCCACCGCTTCCGAGCGCGGTCGCTCCTCCACCCAGGCGCGCAGGATGTACAGCAGCAGCGAATCGATGAGTGCGGGGACGATGCCGTGCGAGCCGATGCGCGGGTTATCCAGCTCGGCGCGCAAAAGCGTGATGGCGGCGGCCAATTCGGGGTGACGGCCGTCCCGGGCGGGTAGATGGATGAACTCGGGCAGCTGCCGCAGCAGTGGATGCGGGCGCTGCCCGTCCAGGTGATAGTTGCCGCAGAGCAGGCTGGTGACCGGACCGTCCCCGCCGATCCGCACCGCGCCGATCGGCGGGCGACCGGAGTACTGGTCGGGACGCGATACCGCGGCCGGGGTATCCGGATGGTCGGCGAGCACATGCCCGGAACCGTCCCGCACGAACACCACATCGCCGGTGCCGAGCGCGATCGGTTCGGTGCTGTGCGCGGTGGGGTAGATCCAGCACGAACCGTGCAGCACCACATGGAATCCCGCGCCCGCGGTCTCCGGCAGGGCAAGCCCCCAGGGGGCGCGGCCCTCGGTGCGCACCGAATTCGGCGCACCGGTTCGCATGGAGGCCAGCGCCTCGCTCAGCACATCCATGCCGTTCTCCTTCGGTTCGGAGCCCGATTCCGCGTCGAGCTCCGGTTTCATTATTCGACGGACGATGGTCCGGGACATCCTCAGTCGACCGTGAGCACGATCTTGCCCACCGTGCGACCTTCGGCGACGATCTCGTGCGCCTTGCCCGCATCCGCCAGCGGCAGGGTTTCGGCGATGGTGGGGCGCAGCTGGCCCGCGTCGACGAGTTCCGCGATCGCCTCCAGCGCGGCGTAATCCGGTTCCACCGAGACACCCGCGAAGCGCCGCCCCGCCGCCTTGACGGTCTCGGCCAGCTCGGCGTTCGGATGTTCGAGAATGCTCACCAGCACCCCGCCCGGCTTCAACACCGTCAGCGATCGCGCGCCGTCGGCGACCGAATCGAACACGATGTCGATGTCCTCGACCGCTTCGGTGAAATCGGTTGTGCGGTAGTCGATTACCTCATCGGCACCGAGCCCGAGTACATAATCGTGCTTCTCTGCGCTGGCCAGCGCGATCACATACGCACCGTGCGCCTTGGCGATCTGCACCGCCAGATGCCCGACACCACCGGCGGCCCGGTGAATCAGCACCCTATCCCCCGCCTTGACACCCGCCCGATCCACCAACCCCTGCCACGCGGTCAGCGCGGCCAACGGCAGCGCGGCCGCCTCAACATGACTGAGCGACTTGGGCTTACGAGCCACCTGCCGCGAAGGCGTGGCCACGTATTCGGCGTATCCGGTCGCGGCACGCGGGAAGAACGGCATCCCGTAGACCTCGTCACCGACCTCGTACCGGGCTCCCGGTCCGGCGGCCTCGACCACCCCGGAGATATCCCAGCCCACCCCGAACGGCGGCTGCCCCAACAACGGGAACGCCCCCGACCGCACCGCCACATCCACCGGATTCACCGCGCTGGCCCGCACCCGAACCAGCACCTCACCCGACAGCAATTCCGGCTTCGCGACCTCGACCACCTTCAGCACCTCGGGCCCACCGAAGCTTTCCTGAATAACCGCCCGCATCGTCTTCTCCTCTACCGCTGGTCTCCGGCCATTCCGGCGAACCGAACGAGGACTACGTTATGCGGACCGAACAAGACGATGAATAGCTGAAAATCTCGACTATTTATCCGCAAGTCTCACCCTAGTCCAGGGAGATCAGCCCCAGCTGTGCCGCCCGCACCCCCACCTGAAAGCGCGTGCCGACCTCCAGCCGCACCATCAGATCCGCGACAACCCGCCGATAGGTCCGCAGCGAAACCCCCAGCTCCCGCGCCGCCACCTCATCCTTGACCCCTTGCGCGAGCGCATCCAGCACGGCCAGCGACCTGTCGTCGAAGCTCGGCTGCCCGATCTCCCTACGCCCCTCCACCCGGGCCGCCGCCTCCCACGTCATGGTCGCGAACTGATGAATCGTCCCGATCAACACCGGATCCCGCACCAGCACCACATACGGATCCACCGCCCCCACCCCGCTCCACAGCACCGCCGCCCGCCGATCGATGATCAGCGCATTGCGAAACCCGGTGCTGGACACCCGAATAACCGGCCCCACCGCCGAATCCGCCAGCAACGGCAACCGATCCCGAGACTCCAAAAAGTCCGGCGAATACAACACCCGAACCCGCTTCCCAGCCCCCGTCAACTGCCGAACAGCACTGTGCCCCAACACATAATGCCGCTCCCCCCGCAACGACCCCGACACCGCCACCACGGCCTCACTCCGCACCCCGCGCAACAACCGCCGCACGTCCCCACCCAAATCCCCACTGGGCCGAACCCGGACAACCCCCGGCACATTCACACTCTGCTGCCGCATCCCCCCATCATCGGCTCCGAAACACCCGTTGGCCAGCATTGGCACTTTCCTGCCAATGGCCGCTACCAGCCGCGACACTAAACCGCGAGAGCCGCCGCGAGGTCGGCGTTGGTGGGTTCTATGAGGACTGTGCCGTTGGGGAAGACCACCACGGGGATGTTCTTGCGGCCGTTGGCGAGGGCGATGGCTTTTTCGCGGGCGGTGTCGTCGTGTTCGACGTCTATCTCGGTGAAGGGGATGTGGTTTTCGCGGAGCCAGGTTTTCGCTCGGCGGCAGTCGCCGCACCAGTCGGCTCCGTAGAGGACGATGTCGGTCATGGGTTGACAGTAGAGGACAAGTCATAGGGTGGGATCACCGCAACCACAGAGTTCGGTTAGGGTGCGACCCTAGAATTCGGGGCATGTCCTATCAGGAGCGGATTACCTTCGATCCGGCCGTCTGCGGTGGCAGGGCGGTGATTCGAGGGATGCGCTATCCCGTGGAGCTGGTGCTCGAGCTGCTCGCGGCGGGGGTGTCGGTCGAGGAGATTCTCGGCGATCACCCGGATCTGGAAGCCGATGACGTGTTCGCGGCGCTCGGATACGCGACGCTGGCGGTAGCCGTTCCTTGACTGCGCGGTTGAGCGGTGCGTGACGACGAACTGGGCCGCAACCGAAAGTGGTTGCGGCCCAGTTCGTTATGCCAGCGGATCAGGCGGTGACCGCCGCCTGCTCGCGCTGGAGTTCCAGGGCGATATCGATGAGCTGATCTTCCTGGCCGCCGACCAGCTTGCGCTTACCCGCGCGCACCAGCATTTCGGCGGCGGAGACGCCGTAGCGCTCGGCCTGACGCTCCGCGTGCCGCAGGAACGAGGAGTAGACGCCCGCGTAACCCATCATCAGGGCCTGGCGGTCCAGCAGACATTCGCTCGGCATGGCCGGGCGCACAACGTCTTCCGCGGCATCGGTGATGGCGAAGAAGTCGACGCCGGTCTTGACGCCGAGCTTGTCGCAGACACCGATGAACGCCTCGACGGGCAGGTTGCCCGCGCCCGCGCCGAAGCGGCGAGCCGAACCGTCGATCTGGGTCGCACCGGCGCGCACCGCGTACACCGAGTTGGCGACGGCCAGACCCAGGTTCTCGTGGCCGTGGAACCCGACCTGCGCGTCATCGCCGAGTTCGGCGACCAGCGCGGAGACGCGATCCGAAACCTGTTCCAGCACAAGGGCACCGGCGGAGTCGACGACGTAGACGCACTGGCAGCCCGCATCGGCCATGATGCGCGCCTGCTTGGCGAGCAGCTCCGGGGTGGTGGAGTGCGCCATCATGAGGAAGCCGACGGTCTCGAGGCCCAGATCCCGTGCGTAACCGAAGTGCTGGATGGAGACATCCGCTTCGGTGCAGTGGGTGGCGATGCGGCAGATGGACGCACCATTGTCCTGCGAGATCTTGATGTCTTCCTTCACGCCCACGCCGGGCAGCATGAGGAAGGCGATCTTGGCCTGCTTGGCGGTCTCCGCGGCGGCCTTGATCAGTTCCTGCTCAGGGGTTTTGGAGAAACCGTAGTTGAACGAGGAACCGGCGAGGCCGTCGCCGTGGGTGACCTCGATGACCGGCACGCCGGAGGCATCGAGGGCGCCGACGATATCGCGGACCTCGGTGACGGTGAACTGGTGGCGCTTGTGATGCGAGCCGTCGCGGAGCGAGGTGTCCGTGACGCGCACATCGAGTTCGCCCGAGAAGGGCTTCAGCACATTGCTCATGGTTGAGTTCTCCCTTACACCCGAGCCGAGAGGATCTGATCGGCCAGCACGTCGCCGACCTTGGTGGCCGCAGCCGTCATGATGTCGAGGTTGCCCGCGTACGGCGGCAGGAAGTCGCCCGCGCCCTCGACCTCGACGAAGATCGAAACCTTCGCCAGGCCACCGGAGACCAGCGAGGGGTCGTCGAACTGCGGGTCGTTGAGCAGGCGATAACCGGGAACGTATTCCTGGATGGACTTCTCCATGCGGAAGATCGACTCGCTGATCGCATCGCGGTCCGCGTCCTCGGGAATCGCGCAGAAGATGGTGTCGCGCATGATCATCGGCGGCTCGGCCGGGTTCAGGATGATGATCGCCTTGCCACGCTCGGCGCCACCGATGCTCACCACGCCGTTGGAGGTGGTCTTGGTGAACTCGTCGATATTCGCGCGAGTGCCGGGACCGGCCGACACCGAGGAGACCGAGGCCACGATCTCGGCATAGGACACCGGAACGACCCGGGAGACCGCGTTGACCATCGGAATCGTCGCCTGGCCACCACAGGTGATCATGTTGACGTTCATGGCGTCGCGCAGCGAGTCCAGGTTCACCGGCGGAATGACGGCGGGGCCGACGGCCGCGGGGGTGAGGTCGACCGCGCGAATGCCCGCGGCCTCGTACTTCGGCGCGTACGCGCGGTGCACGTAGGCCGAGGTGGCCTCGAACAGCAAATCGGGCTTCTCATCGAGGGCGAGCAGCCAATCCGCGCCCTCGGGGGAGGTTTCGAGACCCAGGCCGCGAGCGCGCTTGAGGCCCTCGGACTCCGGGTCGATGCCGACCATCCAGCGCGGCTCGATCTTGTCCGAACGCAGTAGCTTGTACAGCAGATCGGTGCTGATGTTGCCGGACCCGACGATCGCGGCGGTGACTTTGCTTGCGGTCACGGCTTTCTCCTACTTCGGTGAGCTCAGCTGAAAGACAGGTGGACGGAGCCGAGTCCGGTGAACTCGGCGATGAACTCGTCACCCGGACGGGCGTCGATGGCGCGGGTGCAGGACCCCGGCAGGATGATGTCTCCGGCCTTGAGGCGCACGCCGAACTGGGCGACCTTGCGGGCCAGCCACGCCACCGCGATGGTGGGGTCGCCGAGCACGGCGTCGGAGCGGCCCTCGGCGATGACCTCGCCATTGCGGGTCAGCACGGCGTCGATTGCCTTGATATCCAACTGATCCGGGGCCACGCGCTGCTTGCCGAGGACGAATCCGGCCGAGGAGGCGTTATCGGCGATGGTGTCGCACAGGCCGATCTTCCAGTCCTTGATGCGGGTATCGATCAACTCGATGGAGGGCGCGTAGGCGACGGTGGCCTTCAGCACGTCTTCCTCGGTGCAGTCCTCGCCGGGCAGATCCGCACCCAGAATGAAGCCGACCTCGACCTCGACGCGCGGGTACAGGAATTTGGCGGTGTCGACCGGAACGTCTTCGAAGACCTCCATCTCCGCGAGGAGATGTCCGTAGTCGGGTTCGTCCACGCCCATCATCTGCTGCATGGCCTTGGAGGACAGGCCCACCTTGTGGCCCACCACCTTGGCTCCGCCCGCGAACCGCCGACGCATATTGATCAGCTGGATCTCGTAGGCATCGACCACGTCGATGTCGGGATGCCGCGCGACCAGGGGGTCGAGCGCGATACGGTCCCGTTCCGCTACGGCGAGTTCGTCCGCAAGTTCCTCACGAAGCGCGTCGGTCAGCACGCTGTTTCCTTCCGTACAAGGGGCCGGCCGGTGGCCAAGCAGTTACGAGACTAGAAACTGAAACGAGTTTTTGTGAAGTAAATCGCCTCAGCAGTCCCACCTGCCAGACCAACATAGACCAAACCAGGATTGATTCTATAACGTGTTCTACATGACTGATCGGGATTACGACGTGGTGGTGGTCGGCAGCGGTGCCGCCGGTATGACCGCCGCCCTCACCGCCGCACACCGCGGTCTGCGCGTGGTGCTCATCGAGAAGGCCGCGCATTACGGCGGATCCACCGCCCGCTCGGGTGGTGGTGTCTGGATTCCGGGCAATAAGGCGCTCAAGGCTTCGGGACGTCCCGACGACCGCGAGGAAGCCCGCACCTACCTGCGCAGCATCATCGGCGATGTGGTGCCCGCCGACAAGATCGATACCTATATCGACCGCGGCGCGGAGGCTTTCGACTTCGTGCTGGACCACTCCGCACTGAAGATGAAGTGGGTGCCGGGCTACTCCGACTACTACCCGGAGGCACCGGGCGGTAAGGCGGACGGCCGCTCCTGCGAACCCAAACCGCTGAACCTCAAGATCCTCGGCGCCGAACGCTTCAACCTGGAACCGCCCTACTCCAAGGCTCCGCTGAATGTCGTTATCCTGCAGGCGGATTACAAGAAGCTGAACCTGCTGCGCCGCCACCCCATCGGCTTCGCCACGGTGCTGCGCGTCGGAACCCGCTGGGCCTGGGGCAAAGTCACCGGCAAGGCGCTCGTCGGCATGGGCCAGGCGATCATCGCCGGTATGCGCAAGGGCCTGCTGGACGCGAATGTGCCTGTGCTGCTGAACACTCCGCTCACCGGGCTGGTCATCGAGAACGGCGTCGTCACCGGCGTCGAGGCCGAGCAGAACGGCGAGACCGTCCGCTTCAACGCCAAATACGGCGTGATCCTGGGCGCGGGCGGCTTCGAGCACAACGCCGATATGCGGCACAAGTACCAGCGTGAACCCATCACCACCGAATGGACCACCGGTGCGGCCGCCAATACCGGCGACGCCATCCGCGCGGGCCTGGATGCCGGTGCGGCCGTTGACTTCATGGAAGACGCCTGGTGGGGTCCCACCACGCTCAAGGGCCAGGGCAAGCCGTGGTTCGCGCTCGCCGAGCGCAATCTGCCGGGATGCATCATCGTCAACGACGAAGGCAAGCGATTCGGTAATGAGTCCGCTCCTTACGTCGAGGCTGTGCACACCATGTACGGCGGCGAATACGGGCAGGGTGATGGTCCGGGCGAGAACGTGCCCTCGTGGCTGGTGTTCGACCAGCGCTACCGGAGTCGCTACATCTTCGCTGGTCTGCAGCCCGGTCAGCGTTTTCCGTCCCGCTGGATGGAAAACGACAACATCGTCGTGGCGCCGACCTTGGCCGAACTCGCCGAGAAGCTGGGCGTGCCCGCCGATAGCCTGACCGCGACCGTCGAGCGTTTCAACGGCTTCGTGGACAGCGGCGTCGACGAGGACTTCGGCCGCGGCAAGAGCGCCTACGACCGCTACTACGGCGATCCGACCATCAAGCCGAACCCGTGCCTGAACAAGCTCGAGGTGGGCCCGTTCTACGGTGTCCGCATGTACCCGGGCGATCTCGGCACCAAGGGCGGTCTGGTCACCGATAACGACGGCCGCGTGCTCCGCGAGGACGGCACCGTCATCGACGGCCTCTACGCCGCGGGCAACACCTCCTCCCCCGTCATGGGCCACACCTACGCGGGTCCCGGCGCGACCATCGGACCCGCGATCACCTTCGGCTACCTCGCCGCGCTCGATATCGCCGCCAAGGCGAAGAACGGCGCGGCCGTGACGGCCGACCAGAACTCCTGAACTGTCCCAACCCAGTTCAGGACGGGTTGGGCGCGAGTCGGGTCACGTCGTGCTCGCGCCCAGCCCACCCCCCTGCCCGCCGCATCGCCGGAACCCCCTGCCCGGTGGCGCGGCGGGCATCACACACTGAAACGTCACCGGGGTCGACTGTCCCGGCGAGCGGGCGCGCCGCTTGCCGCGCGCGGCCTGTGCACCGGAGTATCGGACCCGATGGGTCTATGCCCACCGATCTCACGAGGAGTAGTAATGCCCATCGATCCGAATATCGCGCTCGGCGCGGTGCTGCCGTCCGTCGACTTCAGTTGGACGCCGTCGGATGTGCAGCTGTACAACCTGGCGCTGGGCGCGGGTGCGCGCTGGACGGAACCGGCCGAACTTCGGTACCTGGATGACCGCAATCCGCAGGTTCTGCCCTCTTTCGCAACTGTCGCACCGTTTTTCCACGAAACGGAGCCACCCAAGGTGCAGTTCCCGGGTGTCGACATCGACCTCGCGAAGGTGGTGCACGGCAGCCAGGAGATCGTGGTGCACCGGCCGATTCCGGCTTCGGGCAAGGCGGTTTTCGAGCGCCGGATCAGTGAGATCTGGGATAAGGGCTCGGCCGCGGTGATCTGGCAGGAGCACACCGCCACCAGCTCGGACGGTGAATTGCTGTGGACCGCGCGCTCTTCCATCTTCGCCAAGGGCGAGGGCGGTTTCGGCGGCGATCGCGGACCGTCGGCCAAGGCCGAACTCCCGGACCGCGCACCGGATTTCGATGTGCTGACCCCGACCCTGCCGCAGCAGGCGCTGCTGTACCGCATGTGCGGTGACCGCAATCCGCTGCACTCGGATCCGGAATTCGCCCGTAATGCCGGATTCCCCAACCCGATTCTGCACGGCCTGTGCACGTACGGCCTGGTCCTCAAGGCCGCCACCGATACCGCGCTGGGCTCGGATGCCGCCCGCGTCACCGGATTCCGCGCCCGGTTCGCCGGAGTTCTGTACCCGGGTGAGACACTGCGCACCCGCATCTGGGAGACCGAGGGCGAACTGCTCATCGCCGCGACCGTGGTGGAGCGCGATGACGCGCCCGTACTGGCCGATGTGGTGCTGACCCACACCGCGTAAACCCCCCGAAACAGCCGGGCCGCTACCGATTTTCGGTCGCGGCCCTTGCTGATTCGGGCCACCGGAAAAATTCCGGGAGATCGGAATATTTCAATCGCCATAGTGCATTCGACGGTCCGGGAGTGCGGCCTTCGCCCGATTCGCACCCGTGCGAGCCGTAGCGTTCAGCTGGACCGTGATACAGCGTTCAGCTGGCGCGCGACACCCGTCCGCGGTTCTCGCGCGCGAACTGCCCGGGCGACTGCCCCTTCCAGGCGCGGAAGGCCGAGGTGAACGCGGACACGCTGGCGTAGCCGAGCCGAATCGCGGCCTGCTCCACCGTCATTCCGGTGATGAGCAGCTCCTCGGCGAGCAATCCGATGGTCTCGGTGGTCAGTTCGCGGAAGGTGGTGCCCTCATCGGCGAGCCGGCGGCGCAGGGTGCGCACGCTCAGATCGAGTTCCGCCGCGATCCGGGACTGATCGGCGATACCGCCCCGGCTGATGAGCAATTGCCGCACCCGCCCGCTGATACCGACCCGGCTGCGGCGGCGCTGCATGAGATCGGCGCACTGCTGTTCGTAGAACCGCGCGGTGGCCGAATTCGCCTGCGGCAGTTGCAGACTCTGAATATCGGCGGGACCGGTCACCACCGAGCGGGCGGCGTTGAAGGTCACCTCCTCGACCCCCAGCATGGCCCCGAACATCTCGTAGACCGGATGCGGCGGAAAGGCCACCGCGACCCGCGTGATGGGCGGCCGCATGGGCAGCACATCCTGCTGAATCGTCCAGATGGCCGCCACATCGCGTTCCACCGCGAAGCGCCGCACCTCGCGCGGAACACCGCTGTCGTCCCGGACAATTGAGACATCCTGCCCGTCGATGACCAGGTGATGCCGGGCGACGGTGAAGGACAGATCCGCGTAGCGCAACGCCAGACCGACCGCGTCGCGCACGGTCGGACAGCTCATCAGCGCGAAGCCCAGCACGCCCAAGCTGGGCGGATGGCACAGCAATCCGGCCATCAGACCCATGCCGGGTTCATCGCCGACCTCGGCCACCACATTGCGCATCAGCGCCAATTCCTGCCCGAGGGTGATCTCGGCGGTGGAGTCGAGCAGATCGCCTTCGCGAATTCCGGTGCCGCGCAACAGCGCAGGCGTGGGTATCCCCCGTCCCGACGCGAATTCGACCAGCAGTGCCGCACTGGTTATGGAACGCAACTGCGCCTGGCCGTCGGTCACAGGAAAATCTTCGCAAACTCTCGGCGTACTTCGGGCCGGAACCGGTCGGTAAGTTGCTGTTATAGGCCGAAATTCGGCTGTTTCTGACCTATGAAGCACTGGAACAAGTAACGCTCGCGGCCTTATGGTGAATATCTAGCGAACTACCCCCGATTCAACCGATAGACATGGAGAAGGTGAACCAATGGCCGGCTGGCAGGTGTTCACAGCCACCCTGGCAATGCTCACGATCATGGCCGTCACGTTCGTGAGCCTGCATCAACCGCATCGTGATCCGGACAGACTGTCGGTGGACCGGATCCGCGAGCGAATCAGCAATGAGCACACCGCATCCGCCGATCCCATCCTGTCCACTTCCGTCTGGTCGCACGGCGCACCCGATCACGAACTCGATGTGACCGAGGCGCACCGCACCATGCAGCAGCACCGCCGCTGCGTGGTCGGCGAATGCGATCGCAAGGGTGCGGCCTTCCGCGCCCTCGTCGACGCCGGGCGCATCAAGCCGACGCGGATGCCGCCGGCCCTGCAGTAACCCGGGTCGGCCCCGGGGTCACTCCGAAAGTCTTCACCCGCCGGAACGTTCGTCCACCAGTCCTCGAATGATCAAGGCGTACAGCAGGATCACCGCGATCGGCGCCACGATCGGAATCCAGGACAAGCCCGCAGGCAATAACGTCGCCGTTCCGGCGGCCACCGTGAAGATCAGGGCGCCCGCCACCGAGGGGATGGTGGTGGGCACCACCCCGATCGGAGCCGACACCGTCGCGGTATTGAGCAGGTAGGTGGTGGCCACCAGGCCGATCGCCCCGGCGACCAGCGCGCCGGTCTCGACGAAGGCCAGTACGGCCAGTGCGGCCAGCACCGCGCCGACCGCGCAGACCCGCCACCGCCAGCCCGCGATCGCGAGCACGACCGTCGGGATGGCCGCCCACGGCAACACCAGGGCGACACCGAGCGCGAGCAGCAGACCGGAGAGCACCGCGAGGAATCTGGTCATCGGCGCACCCGCACGGTCCGGCGCTGCTGGGGCAGCAGGCGCATGATCTGATCCAGGCGCGCGTCCTCGGGCCACGGCACGATATCCACACCGACCGTGCTCATATCGCGGTACATGGAGGTGCGCTCCAGCTGCCACATGCGCGCCAGCGTGGAATCCAGGCCGTCGGAGAACGGCGGGCCGCGCAGCACGTCCACCACCACCACGACGTGCCCGCGCTTGCGCAGATCGATGAGCGCCAGCGCGAATTGGGTGTCCAGCAGCGTGGAGAAGGCGACCACCACCGCGCCGATCGGCACACCCGCGTGCGGGGCCAGCGAGCCCTGGGTGGCGATATGTTCATCGCCCACGTCCAGCACGGTGTCGACGATGCGATAGAACTGGCGGCGGCCGATATCCGGGCGCAGCCAGCGCGGCGAACGACCCAGGCAGACAACGGCTGTCCGGTCACCGGCCTGCAGCGCCGACTGCGCCACCTGCGCCGCGCCGCGCACCGAGAGCTCCAGTGAGTCCGAGGCCGGACCCGGGGCCTGTAGCGAGGTGTCCACCAGCACAACCACATCCGCCGCGCGATTGGTGAAGCGCTCGGTCACGAACAGGCGTCCGCGGCGCGCGCTCACCGCCCAGTTCACCGTGCGCAGCTGATCGCCCGGCGCGTACGCGCGCACATCGGCGAACTCCACGCCCGGGCCGTGCCTGCGGGTGAGATGCGTGCCGATCCGCTCGGGAAGTTCGGTGCGCGGCAGGCGCATTCGCTGCGGATCGGTGATCGGGTACACGTATACGTCACCCGCGGGCAGCTGCACCGAGGCCACCGCCAGCCCCGCCGGACTCAACGCCGTCACCCGCACCGGAATCGGATACCGCCCCCAGCGCGGCGCGGACAGCGCGATGCGCATCCCGGCGGGTGCGGCCCCGGAATCGAACGCCTCCTCCACCTGGGTGTCCATCCCGGCCACCCGCTGAGAATGCATGCGCAGCAACGCATGTCCGCTCTCCACGAAGGCGGCCGCGGTCAGCACCACTTCCTCGGTCTCGAAGCAGCGCAGCACCCCGACCCCGTCCACCTGAATCCTGGTGCGCGACAACTGCAACGGCGCGGTCGCCAGCACCCCGAGCATGGGCGCGGCGAACACCACCAACTGCCACTGCCCCAAGACGATCGCCGCCACCAACGCGGGCACCGACACCACCGCCAGCATGAACACCAACGGCGCGGGCCGCCACCGCAATTCGGTCGAGGAGGCCGCACTCTCATCCCGATGCTTCACAAGCGCCCCGCAGACCGCTCTGGTCGCCGCGCCGTCTCGATGCCCTCGCGACGCAGCCTCATTCCGGCGCGCTCGGCAGATCTCGTGGGGGCGGGTCCCACCCGGGCGGCAGTGGGACGCGCTGTGTGCGGCGGGTGGGGTAATGCGGGGTGGGAGTTCATGTTCGGCTCACGCGATCACTCATGCCTGGTTGGCGCGGGGTACCGGGAGGCGGCGCAGCAGTTCGGCGATGACGTCCTCGCCGCGAATGCGGCGGACCCACATTTCGGGGCGCAGCGTGATGCGGTGCGCCATGGCGGGGATGGCCAGGGCCTTGACGTCCTCGGGGACCACGTAGTCGCGGCCGTTGAGAAGGGCTCGGGCGCGGGCCATTTGGACCAGGTCGAGTTCGGCTCGGGGGCTGGCGCCGACCTCGACCTGGGGGTGGCTGCGGGTGGCCGCGGCCAGGGAGACGACGTAGCCGACCACATCGGGGTGCACGGTCACGAACTCCACCGATTGGCGCATTTCCATCAGGCCCTCGGCATCGACCACCTGGCCGATCTGAGCGGGCTGCGAACCGCGCTCCAGCCTGCGGCGGATCATCTGCATCTCGTCGGTCTCGGACAGATAGCCGAGCCGCAATTGCAGTGCGAAGCGGTCCAATTGGGCTTCGGGCAGCGGATAGGTGCCCTCGTACTCGATCGGATTGTCGGTCGCCATGACCACGAAAGGCTGTGGCAGCGGGAAGGTCTCCCCGTCGATCGACACCTGGCCCTCGGCCATCGCCTCCAGCAGTGCGGCCTGGGTCTTGGGCGGGGTGCGGTTGATCTCGTCGGCCAGCAGCATATTGGTGAAGACCGGGCCGCGCCGGAAGGTGAACCGGCCCGAATGCATGTCGTAGATGGTGGAGCCGATGAGGTCCGCGGGCAACAGGTCCGGGGTGAACTGCACGCGGGTGAAGTTCAACCCCAGCGCCGTCGCGAACGAGCGGGCGATGAGCGTTTTGCCCAGACCGGGCAGATCCTCGATGAGGATGTGCCCGCCGGACAGCACGGCGATCATGATCAGCTGCAGTTCATCCCGCTTGCCCACCACCACCCGGGACATCTCCCGCAGCACGGCATCGGTGCGCTTGACGGTCACGTCCATCGGTGAGGTCATATCAGTACTCGCATATCGAAAAACCCGTTCACATGTTCTGGAGGCGGCGCAGGATCTCGTCCAGCGCCGGTCGGCCGGGTGCCGGATTCGTCTGGTCACGCAGCGCCGAATTGGCGGGATCCACCCAGCGCCACAGTTCGGGTCCGAACTGCAGCTGCCCGGCGGTCTCGGTGGCGCGCCGGTTCTTGGCCATCCGATGGCCGCTGGTCAGTTCGAACTCCTTCGCGAGCAGCGGCCGCAGATGCCGGTCCCAGTCCGCGCGGCTGCCCTCGGACCGATCCGCCAGCATCTGTGCCCGAGCCTGCCAGCGATTGAGCATTTCCGCTGGGCCATTGTCGATCTCGTGATCTTCCGGACTGGCGGGCTGATACCGGCGGGCGCGGTCCAGCAGCGACCAGACCAGCAATCCCAGCACCCCGGCGACCGGAATGGCGGCCACCGGGAGCAGGGTGGTGCGGTCATTGTGCAGTGCGAACATCTCGAACAGACCCGCCAGCAGCAGGCCGCCGACCACTATCGCTATCCGGCTCATGCGGTTTCCGCCTGTCCCTGTAGATCGGCCAAGACGATGCGCAGCAGCTGTTCGGCTCGCATGCGCTGCCACTCCAGCATGGAGTGCGGACTGAACCGGGCTTCCTCGAAGAGCGCCACCAACTCTCGCGCCGAGGCATCGTGCAGGAAGCCGCGATCGAAGGCGCGCGCCAGCACCTCCGAAGGAGTGTCCGAGGCCAGCGGAGCCACCTCCCGCGCCTGCGCGAGACCGCGTTCCATGGCGACATAGCAGGCGATGATGGCGGTGCGCGGATCCTGACCCGGCGCGATCATGGCCGCCAGGCCCATCTCCGCGACCTTGGCCAGTGACACCGCCTCGGTGGGCGAACTGGGCACGATACCGGCGATTTTCGGTTCCGGGCGGCGCGTGGAGCCGACCGCGACCACCACCAGTCCGGTCATGGCCACCAGTACCAGCGCGATCGCACCGACGGCCACCAGGACCAGCACGGTACCGCTGAGCGGTGGATCGGGCAGCGATTCCGGCGGCGGGGCCAGGGTGTCCACCGGCTGGGTGCCGCCGGTGGTCGGCGACGGGGTCGAAAACGTCTGATCCGCGGGTTCTTTGCGGCCGGGACCGACCAGGTAGATCGACAGCACCGCGGTCGCGACCAGTGCGATGGCGGCCAGCGCGATCAGCACCAGCAGTCCGAGCCGGGGCAGTCCGGTGCGCTCGCGCTCGCGATCCGGATCGGGTTCGGGCATCGAAAGTGGCAGCCGGTGTTGGCTATTGATCACGCCCGCGGCCAGGATCACCACCGAGACCAGCAGCAATACCGGCATGAGCGCCAGCGTCACCGCCGACGGCGCACCCGGCGCGGAGGGTCCGCCGGTGCCGGGGATGTAGCCGCGCAGCGCGAAAACGGCGAGCATCAGCAGGGCGATCAAGCCGATCACCCGCGATGCCAGCGTCCCCACCCCAGTCACGTGTACCCCTAACCAGAGTCCTGCAAATCAGGCACATAGTTACATGCCGGTAGGTCCGGTTGGGGGGAATTGCGAAACACCGATTACATGCGAATCCTGAATATATTCGCGCTCGAGGTTCGGTGACCGCATCGCACGTCCCGTGGTAGTGGGCCGGACAATTCGCATGTTCCGCTCATAACAAACCGCACTGAATAGATCCGATCGGAAGGACCGGACCGCATCCGAGCAGCGGCGGCTCGGCCACCCCGGGCGGCCGAGCCGAGACGTCCGCATCGGGTCACGCGGAGCGGCGCACCCGGGCCCGCAATCGGGTCAGCGCCGAATCCGCCAGTGTGGCAGGTGCTTCCACACCCCGGCGGGAGCCGCGCAGCGTACCGGGACGCAACGACTCCGGAGCCGGAGCGTTCAGCGGCTCGCGGGATTCCGCGCGCGCCACCGGATTCCGGGACTCGACCAGACGGCCCAGTGCCCGGAAATCCCATCCGGCCGCCAGCCACGGCTCCGGATCGAGAGCGTTGCGGGCATCGATGAGGGTGCGACCGCGCGCCACCGTGCGCAGGAAGACCGGATCAAGGTCCCTGAACTCACTCCACTCGGTGAGGTGCAGCACCACATCGGCCTCGTGCAGCGCGGCCGCCGCGGTGGCCGCGTAGATCAGCTGCGGGGCGACCGCGCGCGCCGGGACCGTGGCCGCCGGATCGAACGCGGTGACCTGCACGCCCGCCGCCTGCAGGCGCACCGCCACATCGAGCGCGGGCGAATCGCGCACATCGTCCGACAGCGGTTTGAAGGCGATGCCGAGAATGCCGACCCGATGGGAACCGCTGGCGTGCAGCAGATCCAGGGTTTCGCGCACCACCCGTTCGCGGCGGCGCAGATTGATGGTGTCGATATCGCGCAGGAAGTCCACGGTCTCGGCCGCGCCCAGTTCACCGGCGCGGGCGATGAGCGCGCGCACATCCTTGGGCAGACAGCCGCCGCCGTAACCCAGTCCGGCGCCGAGGAATTTGCGGCCGATCCGGTCGTCGTGCCCGAGCGCGTCCGCCAGTAGCGTCACATCCGCGCCGGTGAGCTCGCACAGTTCGGCCATCGCGTTGATGAACGAGATCTTGGTCGCCAGAAAGGCATTCGCGGAGACCTTGATCAACTCCGCGGTCGGCAGATTGGTGATCACCACCGGCGAGCCGCCCGCGATCGGGGTCGAATACACCTGGCGCAGCGCCCATTCCGCGTCCGGCGTGGTCACGCCGAACACCAGGCGATTGGGGCTGAGCGTGTCGTGCACCGCGTGACCCTCGCGCAGGAATTCCGGATTCCAGGCCAGATCCACCGAGATCCCGGCCGGGGTCAGCTCGGCGATGCGGGCGGTGAGCGCCTCGGCGGTGCCGACCGGCACCGTCGACTTGCCCACGATCAGGCAATTGCGGGTCAGATGCGGCACCAGGCCCTCGATGGCCCCGTACAGCTGGGACAGATCCGCCGCGCCGTTGGTGCCGGGCGGCGTTCCGACACAGAGGAAATGGACATCGGCGAACCGGGCGGCCGCCACCAGCGAGGTGCCGAACCGCAACCGGCCGGATTCCACATGTCCGGCCAGCAGCTCCGGCAGTCCGGGCTCGTGGAAGGGCACCCGCCCCGCCGAGAGCGCGGCCGCCTTGGCCGGATTGTTGTCCACCCCGAGCACTTCGAAGCCGAGTTCGGCCATGCCCGCGGCGTGCGTGGCACCGAGATAACCGGTGCCGATGACGGAGATGCGCAGCATCAGGATGCCTCCTTGGAGAGCGGGCTGCGGAGGTCGCCATCGCCTGGCAGTCGGCGGCGTTCCGCGATCACTTCGCGGTAGTGGCGAATCAGCAGATCGTTCACGGCCGCCCAGGAGCGGTCGCGCACGCTGCGCTGAGCGTTCTGCGCGGTCTGCGCGCGCAACTCGGCATCGTCGACGAGACGGCGAACCAGGGCTGTCAAAGCCTCGGCATCGCCCGGGGGATAGAGGAATCCGGCGCCGGGCGCGACCACGTCGATGGGGCCGCCGGAGCGCGGCGCGACCACCGGCACGGCGGAGGCGAGAGCCTCCTGCGCTGCCTGGCAATAGGTTTCGTGACGTCCGGTGTGCACGAACACATCCAGCGAGGCGTAGGCCGCGCCGAGTTCCTCGCCGTGCAGCACACCCAGGAAAGCCGCGCCCGGCAACAACTTTCGCAGGCGCTTCTCCTCCGGGCCGCCACCGACGATGACCAGGCGCACATTCGGCAGCGGCAGCAGGTGGGCGAGCAGCTCGAGCTCCTTCTCCGGAGCCAGCCGGCCGATATAGCCGATCAGCAGTTCACCGTTGGGGGCCAGCCGCTTTCGCAGTTCCGCCGAGCGCCGGAACGGGCCGAACTGCTCGAGGTCGACCCCGCGCGGCCAGCGTGCCAGGCCCGGCACACCCATCAGCTCGAGTTGCCGCAGGCTTGCGGTGGAAGGCGCGAGCGTGCGATCGACCTGCAGGTGGATGCGCCGGGTCAGCGCCGTCATGGTGCGCACACCGCCGGGCAGGTCATAGCGTTCGGCGAAACCCACAAGATCGGTCTGATAGATGGCGACCGTCGGCACGCCGAGCTCACCGGCCACCCGGGCCGCCTGATATCCCAGCGTCGCGGGCGAGGCGATATGCACGACATCGGGCTCGAATTCCCGCATGACCTTGCGCAATCTGCGACGCGTCTCCAGGCCGATCCGGAAGTCGCGATAGAACGGCAGGCGCGCCCCGCGCACCACGTGCACCCGGAATCCGGCGTACTTGGCCGGACCCGTCGGGGCCATCAGAACTGCTTCGTGCCCCTTGGCGGCGAGGTGATCGAGCACCCGCCGCACCGAGTTGGTGACGCCGTTGACCTGGGGAAGGAAGGATTCGGCGACCACCAGCACGCGCAATCGGCCGCCGGGGATGCTCGGATGGCGAGGCGCTGTGCCCTTGGCCTGCTCGCGGATTCGCATCGGTCCCCTCCGGTTCGGTGCTGCCTCCTGAATGCACGGTAAGAAGTCACTTGCAACGCACGCACCCTTCCGCGTAGACGGCACATGAACCGTTCCCGTCGATCAAGTCGACGTGTTCACCCGAGCGTCGCCACCGCGTCGCGCGCCGGTACCGAGAGCTCGCCGAGGCGGCTCAGCGTCCGGTACAGATCGGGGACCCGGGCCACGTCAGCGCCCATATCCGCGAGCGGAACCCGCGCGTACACGGACAGTTCCAGATCGGCGTCGTAGAGCACGTCGACCAGATTCACCAGCCGCATCACCCAGTCCGGCGGCACCGAATCCAGCGGCGGCACCTCGCACAGGGTCCACGTCCGGAACCGCCGCGTCAGTTCCAGGAAATCGGCCGCCGACACCGGGATTCCGCACAGCTCGGCGAAATCGACCGTCAGCGCCCCGTTTTCGGCGGCGCGCGCGTGCATCAGGCGGTGGGCGATGGGAACCTCCGCGCGCCCGGTGGCCGGGCACTCCCCCACGAGGTACCGCCCGGCCGCGAATCCGGTGTGCCTGCCGCCGAGCCGCCGGTAATCCTGGGGACCGTTCACCGAGAGCACATCGAGGTGTTCCAGGATGCGGTCGATGGTGGGCACGAACATGGGATGCCACAGTGGGTTCGGCATCAGCTCCTGCGGCGGGTAATTCGACGTGACCACGAGCGTGATGTGCCGAGCGAACAGGAGATCGAGCAGCCTGGCCACCAGCCGGGCATCACCCGCGTCGTGCACGTGGAATTCGTCGAAGCAGATCAGCCGGGCGTCACCGAGCAGGGCCGCGGCGGCGGCATCGATGCCGCCGTGCTCGTGGATGCCCGCGTTGAGCTGCGCGAAGAAGCTGTGGAAATGGAAGCGCCGCTTGCGTTCCGAGGGCACCGCGGCGAAGAACCGATCCATCAGCATGGTCTTGCCGCGTCCCGGGCCGCCGTACAGGTACAGCCCGCGCGGCCGATGCCACCGCTTCCCCACCCGCGCGGCGATCTCGTCGAGTCGATCCGCGGCCAGCCGCTGATCGTGGTCGAGAACGATATCGCTGGTCTGCACGGCAACCTCCTGCGCCCGAATCACCTTCCTCTATATCTATAGAGGGATTCGCGGCCGAGTGGAGCCGAAGGTGACCACTCGCACAGGACGATTCAGTTCTGCTGCGTGATGCGCACATCCGGCCACGGCGGGCGCTTCACCATCGCGGCGGTCGCGAACGCCGCCGCCACGAACCCGGTCAGCACCCCGATCAACGCGATCCGCCCGTCATCCTCGACCGGCTCCCACTTGACCTCACCCCCGTGCACCACGAACACCCCCAGCGGACGCGGCCGCGGCCGGAAAAACCCTGAGGTCCCGGTCACGGTGATGATCGTCGACCCATCCGCCGTCTGCAGCGGAGCCCCGTAAACCAGCGAATGATCCACCGCCGGAAGCTCTTTCATCCGATCCTGCAACATGACCGATCCCCTTCCCGAACATACGTCCCCCCAACGTACGCCCGGGCAAGGGTTCGGCGACCCGGTTGCGGATCAATCCTCGATCCAGGATCCGTGGATGCCGCCGGGCACCCGGCGCGGCAGTTCGACGGCCGCGATGGGCGGTGCCGTGATGTCGTGCGCGTCGAGGATGAGCAGTTCGGAGGAGGCCGAGGCGGCATCGCCGACAATGGTCAGCAGGTAGCCGTCATCCTCGGACGTGGCCCCGGCGGCGGGGACGAACACCGCCTCGCCCGGAATCCGGCCCGCACCGGTGGCGGCCAGCTCGCTCTTACCGGAATCGTTGTCGTACTTGAGGATTCCCACGCCCTCCAGCCCCGCACCGGGGAAGGCGACCGCGTAGCTGTAGCGATTGCGCCGCCCGATGTAGTCCTCGTTGATGGTGGGGAAATCGGTGATCAGGCTGTCCATCATGGTCTCCCGCGCCCGCCCCACCTGCGGGTCGAGAACGTAACGATGTTGCAGCGCACCACCATTGGGGCTGGACGGATATCCGGGAGCGCCGATCCACCACTTCCAGCCGGTCTCCCAGGCCGACCGGTCGAAGCGCGGCCCCTCGATCACGACGCGGCCGGATTCGTCCTCGTAGGCGTTCGAGACGTGCAGCAGCGCACCGGGTTCCACGTCGAACCAGGTCACCGCGCCGCCGGAGCGGGGCAGGATGCCGATGCGCGGCCGGTAGTCATCGCTCCACCGGTACGGGATGCCGGACTGCTCGGCGTGATCGAAGATCACCGACATATCCAGCCAGACAACGTAATTCTCGGTGATCCCGAAATCGTGCATGAGCGACGGCCCCGCGCCCTCGACGATCTGCTGCCGAAGGATCACCCCGTCCGGACCGGCTACGTAGTAGACGAGATGCGGCGGAATCGGCGAGTAGCCGAAGAAGTGCAGCTCACCGGTGACCGGATCCTGTTTGGGATGCGCGGTCATGGCGGTGGTGAGCTTGCCGCCGAAATCGTAAGGGCCCACCGTATCCAGCTCGGGGGTCATCTCGAAGGGGAGGTTGGCCTCCTGGAGTGCGAGGATGCGACCGGCGTGCTCGATGATGTGCGTCCCGGCGATGCTCGCGGTCAAATCCATCGAACCGTCTTCCCGCAGCAGCGGCGCACCGTCCAGCGCGGGCGTGCGCACCCAGCGATTGCGGTACCACTCGGCGCGGCCGTCCCGCAGTCGCAGGCCGTGGATCATGCCCGCGCCCTTGAACCAATGCGTCGGCACGTCACCGGGTTTCGGATTGTGGCCATTGCGGAAGTAGCGGCCGCTCAGCTCGGGCGGGATGCTGCCGCGCACGGTGAGATCGTGGGCGGTCAGCTCATCCGGGACGGGCTCGTAGTGTGCGGTCAGGTACGGCTTGGCGAGCATGGCGGTTCTTCCTCTGCTGAATGAAAGCTACTGGGCGAGAGAGCGACTGGTGACTACCGCGCGGGCAGAAGTACGACCTTGCCGGTGACGGTGCGGGATTCGGCGAGGGTCAGGGCCTCGGCGGCCTGGGTCAGGGGGAAGCGGGCGGCGATCTGGGGGCGCAGGTCACCCTTGGCGGCGAGCGCGAAGACGGCGGTCAGGTCGGTGGTGAGCTTGCGGCGGAAGGCGGTCGCGCGGCGCTGGCCGGTCCAGATGTTGTAGAAGTGAGCGCTGCGCTTGTTGGGCAGGACGTTCCAGAGCATCAGGCGAGCGAACAGTTTCAGGACCGGGAGGCGGGAGTTGCCGGTGTCGTCCTTGGTGGAGGCGGTGCCGTAGGCCATCAGGGTGCCGCCGGGGGCGAGCAGGTTGAAGGAGTCCACGATGCCGGGGCCGCCGACGTGGTCGAAGACCGCGTCGACGCCGTTCGGGGCCAGGGCGCGGACCTGAGCGACGACATCGCCGCGGTAGTCGACCGGGGTCGCGCCGAGTGCGGTGACCTGGTCGGCATTGCGGGCCGAGGCGGTGCCGATCACCTTGACGCCCGCGGCCAGGGCCAGTTGCACCAGCGTGGAGCCGACGCCGCCGTTCGCGCCGTGTACCAGGATCGTCTGTCCCGCACGCACTTTCGCGTAGCGGTGCAGCATCTGCCAGGCGGTGATGCCATTGACGACGAAGGTTTCGGCGGCGTCGGCGGGGAGTTCGGCGGGCACCTCGATCAGATCGGCGCTGTTCAGCAGCACGTGGCTGGCCCAGCCGCCGACCTTGGTCAGCGCGGCGACCCGCTTGCCGACCAGTCCGGCTTCGGCGGGCGATCCGACCTCGGCGACCGTGCCGACCAGGTCGTAGCCGGGCACGAACGGGAAGGCGGGCTGGTCGTAGTACTTGCCGCGGCGCATCTGCTGTTCGGCGAAGGAGACGCCGGTCGCCTCGACCTCGATCAGCGCCTGGCCCGGCTTCGGGGCGGCCAGTTCGCGGTGGGTGGTGAGCAGTCCCTCGGGCTCGACGGTGCCGGGCAGGACGATTTCGGTGGCGGTGATCGACATGATCTTCTTCTTCCTGATGCGTGAGTGACCGGTCAGTCACTCGATGGGTAAATGAAAAGCCTCTCGTTCGAGAGGCTCGAAAAATCAGCCCGGATGCCGGATACCGAGATTGAGGATCGCGGCCCAGCCGCCCTCGCTCCCGTCCAGCCCCAGCGTGGTGATGAGGTGGCACAGCTGCCCGTAGGCGATGAACTTCTGCACCTCGGGATCGGTTGCGCCCGAACGTGATTTGGCATAGTCGGTGACCCGGGCCAGGCCCCGGCGCAGCGCGTCGGCGATATCGGCGATATCGGTCGCGGACTGGGCGTGCACCTGGAGCATGAGCAGACTCTTGTTCGAGATGAGTTCGGCGTAGGCCCCGCCCATCTCGTAGAGGATCTTCTCGGGATCACCCTCCCCCGCCCGGGCCGCACCCGTGGCGAGCGAACGCTCCACCAGTTCGAAGCACCGGTCCAGTGCCGCGACGAACAGTTCGACCTTGCTCGGAAAGAGCTTGAACACGTAGGCCGTCGATATCCCGGCCGCCGTGGCGACGGTGGTGATCGGCGTGCCGTGATACCCGGTCCGGGCGAACTCCACGATGGCCGCGTCGAGAACGGCTTCCCGGCGAACGTCCGAGGTGGAGAGGGTAACTCCGCGCTTGGTCATGTGAGTGACTGTACACTCACTCTTTCGCGGCGCGCAACCCCCCACCTCGAAAATGGTCGTAGCCTGGCCCTATGACGGAACCGGAGCGCACCGACAAGACACCGCCCGAACCCCAAGGGACCTTCCTGGGCATGCCCTATGACTGGCGGCGACCGACCTGGGAGCGAGCGAAGGCGCGTTGGTGGAATCCGGACGAGCCGCGCTTCCTCACCCCCAAGACCTACGGCTGGGGCTACGACTTCAACCTCTACCGGGTGTTCCACCGCAGGTAGCCCCGAACGCGAAATGCCCGGGCGAGAACGGATCTCACCCGGGCATTCGACGTGACGGATCAGTTGGAGCTGAGCACCAGACCCGAGGTCGGGACGCCGGTGCCGGCCGTCACGACGATATTGCTCAGGCCCGCAACCTGATTCACCGAGGTGCCGCGAATCTGGCGCACGCCCTCGGCGATGCCGTTCATACCGTGGATGTACGCCTCACCGAGCTGGCCGCCGTGGGTGTTCAGCGGCAGTCGCCCGCCCACCTCCAGCGCACCGTCCTTGATGAAGTCCTTGGCCTCACCGCGACCGCAGAAACCCAGTTCCTCGAGCTGCATGAGCACGAACGGGGTGAAGTGGTCGTAGAGGATCGCGGCCTGCATATCCTCCGGGCGCAAACCGCTTTGGGCCCACAGCTGATCGCCGACCAGGCCCATTTCCGGCAGGCCGGTCATGGCATCGCGGTAGTAGCTGGTCATGACGTACTGATCGGCGCCGGAACCCTGTGCCGCGCCGACGATCACGGCGGGCTTGTTCGGAAGATCCTTGGCCCGTTCGGCACTGGTGACCACGATCGCCACACCGCCGTCGGTCTCCTGGCAGCAGTCGAGCAGATGCAGCGGCTCCGCGATCCAACGGGAAGCCTGATGCTCCTCCAGGGTGATCGGCTTACCGTAGAAGTGCGCGTTCGGATTCACCGCGGCGTGCTTGCGATCGGTCACCGCGATGGTGCCGAAATCCGCACTGGTAGCGCCGTATACGTGCATATAGCGACGCGCGACCATGGCCACCTGCGCGGCCGGGGTGCCCAGACCGTGCGTGTACGAGAACGCGTTGTCCACACCGGAGGAGGTGGCATTGCCCGCCAGCTGGGTGGAGAACTGACCGAAGCGGTGCCCCGAGCGCTCGTTGAAAGCCCGGTACGCCACAACGACATCCGCGACACCGGTCGCCACGGCCATGGCCGCCTGCTGCACCGTCGCGGCCGCCGCGCCGCCGCCGAACGGGATATTGCTGAAGAACTTCAGGCTCGGGATACCGGCGGCCCGGGCCACGGCGGCCTGGGTATTGGTGTCCATGGTGAAGGTCGTCAGGCCGTCCACATCGGCGGGGGTGAGTCCGGCGTCGGCGAGCGCGGCGGTGACCGCCTCGGCGGCCAGGCGCAGTTCACTGCGGCCGGAATCCTTGGAGAAGTCGGTGGCGCCGATGCCTACGATGGCGGCGCGGCCACTCAGACCGGTCACGCGCGTGCCTCCTGAAGCGAGATAACGGCTTTCGCCGTGATGTGGTCGCCCAGGCTGTCCTTGCCGACCACGTCGATGGTGATTTCGGTGCCCTGCACGGCCGATACCGTGCCGGACAGCGTGAGGGTGTCACCGGAGTACAGCGGCACGCCCAGGCGCAGCGAGATCGACTTCACCCGCGCGGCCGGACCGGCCCAGTCGGTGACGAAGCGCTGCACCACACCGGTATCGGTGAGGATGTTCGCGAAGATGGTCTTGGAGCCGCGCTCCACCGCCAGCGCCGGATCGTGGTGCACGTCCTGGAAGTCCCGGGTGGCCAGCGCCGAGGACACGATGAAGGTGGTGTCGGCGAGAATCACCAACTCCGGCAACGTCGTTCCGACCTGCACTGCGGCAAGTTCCACGGTGGAGGTCATGACACAGCCTTCCAATAGGGCACGGTGTTGTCGTCATCGAGGGCCTCGAAACCGACCTCGACGGCCTGACCGATGGCGACGTCGGCGGGATCGATACCGCGCAGCTCACCGAGCATGCGCACACCCTCTTCCAGTTCGACCAGCGCGACCACGAACGGCAGCGCCCGGCCGGGCACCTTCGGGGCATGGTGCACCACGAAACTGAAGACGGTGCCGCGCCCGGAGGCCACGACGTACTCGGTCTCCTTGGCCTTGTCCTGCCAGATCGCCGGAACCGGTGGGTGCTGGAGCGCGCCGTCCGGCCGCCGCTGAATCCGCAGCTCGCCGAGTTTGGTGCCGTCCCAGAAGAATTGGGTGTCGTGCGAGACCACCGGCTTGACCCGCTTGGCCAGATCCGCCGCCGGATCGGCCTTCGGCGCGGCACCGGTGCCGGGCGCGAACTTCAGGATGCGGAAGAGCATCTCGGTGACGAGCTCTTCTCCCACATACCAATTCGTGCGATAGGTGGCGAACCAGCCCTCACCCAGACCCGTACGCTTCGGCCCCACCAGGGAATCCAGCGAGGAACGGACGGTGACCTGCTCGCCGACCTCGAGGTAGCGGTGGTACACCTGATCGCAATTGGTGCCGACCACCGAGGTGAACCCGGCCGCGTCGAGCAGCTCGTTGGTGACCGTCATCGGGTCGTCGGCGGGCCGGGTTCCGTTGAGCCCCAGCATGGTCCACACCTGAGCCATGGCGGGCGGGGCCACGATGCCGGGATGTCCGGCGGCGATGGCGGCGGCCTCGTCGACATAGATCGGGTTGGCGTCCCCGATGGCCTCCACCCAGTTGTTGATCATGGGCTGGTTCACCGGATCGCGGGCCAGACGCGGGGACGACTGCCCCGCTTCCTTGATCTTTTCCCCGGCCGCTCGGATCTCGTCGGCCGTGAAGCTTTGCGTCACTGTCGAATTCCTTCTTGCTAGCGCGGCACGCGGGGTAGCCGCAGGCCCATTTGGGCGATGAGCTCGCGCATGACTTCATTGACGCCGCCGCCGAAGGTGACCACCAGATTCTGCTTGGTGCGGCGGTCCAGCCACACCAGCAGTTCGGCGGTCGCCGGATCGGCGGGATCGCCGTAGCGGCCCACGATCTCCTCGGCCAGGCGTCCGGCCTCCTGCAGCGCCTCGGTGGAGTACACCTTGGTCGCGGACGCGTCGGCGATCACATCGGCCGGATCGGCGTCGGGGCGCTCCATATTGGAGGCCACCTGCCAGTTCAGCAGCTCGTTGAGCCGCACCATGGCGTGCAACCGGCCCAGCGACCGCCGCACCTCGATCTCACCCAGTACGCCCTGCTTATGCGCCCATTCGCGGACCCGGGTGTAGAGCTGTTCGATCTTGCCGGACGGGCCCAGGCTCACCCGCTCGTGATTGAGCTGGGTGGTGATGAGCTTCCAGCCCTTGTCCACCTCGCCGACGACCATGCTCGCGGGCACGCGCACATTGTCGAAATAGGTGGCATTGGTGTGGTGCGCGCCGTCGGCGGTGATGATCGGGGTCCAGGAGTAGCCCGGATCCTTGGTGTCCATGATCAGGATGGTGATGCCGCGGTGCCGCGATTCCACCGTGCCGGTGCGCACGGCCAGCCAGATGTAATCGGCCTCGTGCGCTCCGGTGGTGAAGATCTTCTGCCCGTTGACGATCCAGTCACCGTTGGCGTCCTGCACGGCGCTGGTGCGCAGCGCCGCCAGGTCGGTTCCGGCATCGGGCTCGGAGTAGCCGATGGCGAAATGGATGTCGCCGGTGAGGATTCCGGGCAGGAACTTCCGCTTCTGCTCATCCGTGCCGAAGGACTGCAGCGCCGGGCCGACGGTCAGCAGCGTCACCAGCGGGACGGGTACGTCGGCGCGCACCGCCTCGTTGTAGAAGATCTGCTGTTCCAGCGGCCCGAAACCCTGCCCGCCGTACTCCTTCGGCCAGCCGACGCCCAGCTTGCCGTCCGCGCCCATGCGCTTCACGACCGTGCGGTAGGCGTCACCGTGCCGGTTCACCAGCATCTCGGCCTCCTCTTCGGGAGTGACGAGACCGGTGAAATACGAACGCAATTCGTCCCGCAGCCGGCGCTGCTCAGCGGTCAGTTCGATGAACATCTGGCTCCCAAACGGTCCAGCCGGAACGATTCGCCGCCCAGCCAGCGCGCGATGTCCTTGGCCTGTGAGTAGTAGCGGTGCAGTGGATGGGTGATATCGACGCCGAGACCACCGTGCAGGTGATGACACTGCTGCATGGCAGCGGGCAGCTCCGATGCCACCGTGTAGGCGAGTACATCCAGATCGTCTTCGGTGCGGTCCAGGTGTTCGGCGTTGTCCACCCCGTCCCGGGAGAAGGACACAGCCTGTGCAAGCGCCCAATTGGCCGATGCCGCCGCCGCGTGCAGGGTCCGCGAGACCACGTACACATCGGCGATCTGCTGTGCGACAGCCTGGAATTCGGCCAGCGGACGACCGAACTGCTCGCGGGTGCGCACATGTTCGGCGGTCAGCGCGAGAACGCCCTTGAGCAGACCGTCCGCGACCGAGCCGATTCCGGCCAGCGCGAAGCGGTGCAGTTCGGCGATACCGCCGGGCAGCAACTGCTCGGGCGGAATCTGCACACCGTCCAAGCGCAGCGAAAACTCCGGCACCCCATCGGAAGTCGGGCTCGCGGTCTTGGTGACGCCCGGCGCGTCACCGTCGACGATCGCGATACCCGAGGTGGTCGGGACCAGAATCCAGCGCGCGGTATCGGCGTACGGCACCGCCACCTTGGAACCGGTGACTCGCACGGTGTCACCGTCCGCGACCGCGGTGGTCTCGGGCTTCACGGTGAACGGCGCGCCAGCCTCGTGCAGTGCGGCGGTGAGCACCGCGCCGTCGGCGACGGCGGGAAACACCTTCTGCGCCACCGTATCCGGCACGCCGATGGCCAGCAGCGGCAGCACGCCGAAGGCGAGCGTGCTGAGCGCCGGAATCTGCACGGCGTCGGTGGCGAGTTCGGTCAGCATGGCGGAAACCTCCAGCAGACCCATATCGTCACCGCCGAACCGCTCGGGTAGGGGCACGGCGAGCAGTCCACTGCCCGCGAAAATCGGCCAGAGCGCGATATCGCGTGCGCTTTCACGCTCCAGCAAACTTACAACAACCTCGGCGACAGCATCCTGGCTCTCGTCCCGCGTGAAGTCCAATTCATTACTCCCGGTTGAGGTGTGGGCTAACCGTGCGATTCGCGCGGCAGTCCGAGAATTCGTTCACCGGCGACGGTCAACAGAATCTGCTCGGTACCGCCCGCAATGGACAAACAGCGTGTGAGCAGGAATTCTTTCACCACATCGGTTTCCAAAGCACCCGCCGCGCCAGCCACTTCCACGGCAAATTCGGCGACTGCCTGCCGGTGTCTGACACCGACCAGTTTGCGCACGCTGCTCTGCGGACCCGGGTCTCCACCGGATAGCAGTTTTTGCGCCGCGCGCGCGTCCAGCAATGTTCCAGCGATTGATTCGGAGACAAGTCCGCCGAGTCGATCCGCCACCAATTCCGCACCGGGTCCGGAGGTGGGCGCGGCGGCGATCAACGCCTCCAGCTCATCCCCGATTCCCTTGCCGCCCATGGCGACCCGCTCGGCCGACAGCGTCGAGCGCGCGATCTTCCAGCCGTTCTCCAGCGCACCGACCAGGCAGTCGTCCGGGACGAACACATCGTCCAGGAAGACCTCGTTGAAGCGCGCCTCACCGGTGATCTCGACCAGCGGGCGGATATCGATGCCCGCGCTCTTCATATCGACCAGGAAGTAGCTGATGCCCTTGTGCTTGGGCGCGGCCGGATCGGTGCGCGCCAGGCAGATGCCCCAGGTCGCCTTGTCCGCCAGCGAGGTCCACACCTTCTGACCGCGCAGCTTCCAACCGCCCTCGACCCGCTCGGCCACCGTGCGCAGCGCGGCCAGATCGGAACCGGCCTCCGGCTCGGAGAACAGCTGGCACCAGATGACCTCACCGGTCAGCGTCGGCAGTGCGTAGCGCTCGATCTGCTCGGGCGAACCCCATTGCAGCAGAGTCGGAATCGCCCAGTTGGCAATGGCCAGTTCGGGCAGCGTGATGCCCGCCTTGCGCACCTGGTCATCGATCCAGGTGCGCTGGATCGGACCCGCGCCGCGTCCGTACGGCACCGGCCAATGCGAGGCCAGCAGTCCGGACTCGGCGAGCGCGTTGCGCTGTTCCGCCTCGGGCAGGGCGGCGATCTTGGCCAGGTCCGCAGCCAGCACCGCGGCCTCGGCCGCGGTCAAACCGACTGCGTCCCAATTGGGTTCGCCCTCGGCCCCGCCGGAAGCGGTGCCGAGATCGAGACCGACCGTGCGGCGCACACCCTGCAATGTCAATTCGGTGACCCGGGCGCGCCAGCGCGCGGAACCGCCCAGCAACTGCCGCATGGCGGTGGCCCGGCGCAAATACAGGTGCGCGTCGTGCTCCCAGGTGAAACCGATTCCACCCAGCACCTGAATGCAGTCCTTGGCGGTTTCCACCGCGGCGTCCAGCGCGATGGACAGTGCCACCGCCGCCGCGAGCGGAAGTTCGTTCGTCTCAGCATCAACCGCGGCGGCCGCATCGGCGGCCACCGCGCGAATCTGCTCGGCCCGGCACAGCATCCACGCGCAAATATGTTTGACCGCTTGGAATTCGCCGATCTTGCGCCCGAATTGTTCGCGCACCTTCGCGTATTCGGTCGCGGTTTCCAAACACCATCCGGCAATACCGGCGGCCTCGGCCGCAATCAGCGTGGCGGCGATATCGAGTACGGATTGCGTGGGTTCGAACAAATGGTCCGGCGCGACAGCAACTTCCGCGCAGACCACCCGCGCGAGCGGAACGGTCTGGTCGATGGTGGGCAGCGGCTCCACCCGCAGGCCCGCCGCATCGGCGTCGATCAGACCCCACAGGTGGCGCTCCCCGTCGACGACCGGCACCAGGACGGCGGTGCCCGGCGCGGCGCCGAGAACCGAGTCCCACTCACCGGACAGAATTGCCCCGGATTCGCCGACCGATATCGCGATTTCGCCACCGAGCGCGATACCGCACGGCGTATTCTCGTCGAGCATCTCTCCGGCAACGAGGCCGGCGAGGGCCGTCGAAAGTACGGGTCCGCCTACGAGATCATGTGCCGCCTGCTCCACCAGCACGGCCAGATCTCCGACGGAACAACCCGCACCGCCGGCCTCCTCCGGGACCGCGACCCGGAATATCCCGAGATCGGCGAGGCGCGACCAGTATTCGCGCCAGAAATCCGACCCACCGGAACGCATTGTTGCAATTGGGCGCACCGCTGCCGCCCACCCGCGCATGGACTCCTGGACGGCTTTATGCTCGTCAGTGGTGGCTATGGTCACACCACGTACCGCCTTTCCGGGGTGACTTCCACTCCTAGAACATGTTCTAATGTTCGAGCCGGGCGTAAGTCAAGCGCCGCCCAATCGCGGTACGAACTCGTAGCCGGGATGAATCGAACGATTCGTGCAGGAAAGGACTTTCAACCGATGGCCAGTCCCTCCCGATCGCAGTCCGCCGATGGCGCCGCTGCGGGCACCGCGCCTGTGGGCACCGGGCGCAGTGCGCCCGTCACCACCCTCAGCGAGGAGGATCTGAGCTCGGCTGCACAGCGCGACCGGCGCAAACGCATTCTCGACGCCACCCTCGCGCTGGCCTCCAAGGGCGGCTACGACGCCGTCCAGATGCGCGCGGTCGCCGAGCGCGCCGATGTCGCCGTCGGCACCCTGTACCGGTACTTCCCGTCCAAGGTGCACCTGCTCGTCTCGGCCCTGGCCCGCGAATTCGAACAGCTGGAGAGCCGCCGCAAGCCGCTGCCCGGCGGCGATCCGCGCGAGCGCATGCACCTCATGCTCACCCAGATCACCCGTGCCATGCAGCGCGATCCGCTGCTCACCGAGGCCATGACGCGAGCGTTCATGTTCGCCGACGCCTCCGCGGCCGCCGAGGTGGATCGGGTCGGCAAGGTGATGGACCGATTCTTCGCCCGCGCGCTGTCCGACGAGGTGCCCGATGAGCGCCAGCTCGCCATCGCCCGCGTGATAAGCGATGTGTGGCTGTCGAATCTGGTCGCCTGGCTCACCCGTCGCGCATCGGCCACCGATGTCACCGAACGACTGGAGCTCACAGTGGATCTGCTGATCGGCGACAAGTGAGATTTCTCCGGGTTTACTCCCAGCGCCGGGGGTAGCACGCGGCAAACGCACTCCGGGCTTTCGCACGGATGCATCCGGGCCGGTCGTCTTTTCGAGACGATCCGGCTCTTTCGCGTTCAACCACAACGTCACAGGTCACAGGCACCGAAGCCGTACTGCCCGAGCGGAAATCGGACATATGGTGAACCGGAGGCAAGTGTCTTGTAAACGCTATGTATCACCGTCAGAACGAGCGGGCAATCAAGACCCAGTAGAGTCTGGCTCGCCCTGAAAAATCTCCTCCGATCACTAGGTTGGATGCGTGAGCGCACAGGATTTGCCACTGGAACTTCGCCGTGCGTTGGCGGCTGTCGCCCGAGTGCCACGGCTGCTGGTCGCTTCGGACTACGACGGGACGATCGCACCCATCGTTGACGACCCCGCGAAGGCCTATCCCCATAGGGAGTCGGTGAATGCGCTGCGCGCACTCTCCGGCCTGACCGGTACCACCGCCGCCGTCATTTCCGGACGAGCGCTGCGAGATCTCGCGGCTCTCTCCCGGCTGCCCGTCGAGGTGCAGTTGATCGGAAGCCACGGTTCCGAATTCGATGTCGGCTTCGTGCACGCCATCGATAACGACGCCAAACAGCTACTGCAGGAAGTGCAGTCGACGCTGACCCAGATCGCGCAGGACAACCCCGGCGCGACCGTCGAGATCAAACCGGCCAGCGTCGCGCTGCACGTGCGCAACGCCAGCCCCGAAATAGGCCGCCGCGCAGTGGTTCAGGTCCGCCAGGGCCCGTCCAGCTGGGTCGGCGTGCAGACCACCGAGGGCAAGGAAGTCATCGAGCTCGCGGTCGTCGAAACCGATAAGGGCGCGGCGCTGGACATCGTCCGGCACCAGCAGGGCGCGTCCGCGGCGGTATTCATCGGTGATGACGTCACCGATGAGAAGGCCTTCAAACGCCTGTCCGGACCGGACGTCGGCATCAAGGTCGGCGACGGTGAAAGCCTCGCCAAATTCCGGGTTTCCAGCACCGAGGACGTCTCCAAGGCCCTCGCATTCCTGCTCGAGGAGCGGCGCACCTGGCTGGCAGGAGCCTCCGCCCCTCGAATCGAACGGCTGACCATGCTGGCCAGCCCTCGATCCAAGGCCCTGGTCACCCCCGACGGCACCATCACCTGGTTGTGCCACCCCGAACCCGATTCGGCGGCGGTGTTCGCGCACCTGCTCGGCGGACCCGGCGCGGGGCATTTCACCATCCAGCCCGAACGGGCCGGACTGCCGCTGTCCCAGCGCTATATCGACGGCACCATGACCGTCGAAACCCGGTGGGCCAGTCTGCAAGTGGTGGACTACCTGCCGCACGACGTAGCCGCGGTGCGGACCGACCTCACCCGTGTCATCACCGGTGACGCGAAGGCGGTCATCACCTTCGCACCGCGACCGGAATTCGGTCAGGTGCCGGTGCGCATCGTGCGCGATAACGCCGGACTGCGGGTGCAGGGCACCAACGATCCACTCGTCCTGCGCTCCCCGGGCGTGGAATGGGTGATCATCGACGAGGGCAATCACCACACCGCCCGCGCCGTCGTGGACCCGCGCCAGGGTCCGATCGTGCTCGAAATGCGCTGCGGCACCTCCGATCTCGCACCCTGCATGACACCCGAGGCGGACCGGCGGCGCGAAGCCGAACGGTACTGGTCGGAATGGGCGGGGGCACTGGAACTTCCGCCGCTCAAGCCGGATCTCATGAAACGCTCCGCGCTCACCCTGCGCGGACTCGTGCACGCCCCCTCCGGATCGATCCTGGCGGCGGCCACCACCTCGCTGCCCGAGGACATCGGCGGCGTGCGCAACTGGGACTACCGGTACTGCTGGCTGCGCGACGCCTCACTCACCGCGTCCGCACTGGTATCGCTGGGCTCCGTCGGCGAAGCCGAGGAACTGCTCGCCTGGGTGCACCGGGTGCTGGAGACCATCCCCGGACCCGAACGGCTGCACCCGCTCTACACGCTCTACGGCGAAACCCTGCCGCCCGAGGCCGTCATCGACCAGCTGCCCGGCTATGCCGGATCCCGGCCGGTGCGAGTCGGCAACGCGGCGAATATGCAGGTGCAGCTCGACGTGTTCGGGCCGATCGTCGACCTCATCTCACAGCTCGCGCACGCCCGCGAACGCAAGGGCATCACCGATCCGGCCAAGGCCCTGCCGGACGCGGACTGGGATCTGGTGCACGCCATGGTCTCCGCCGTACAGCGGCGCTGGCGCGAACCCGACCACGGCATCTGGGAGATCCGCGGCAACCCGCGGCACCACGTGTACTCCAAGGTCATGGGCTGGCTCACCGCCGACCGGGCGATCACCCTCGCCCGCCAGTTCGGCCGCACCGTCGAACCCGGCTGGGAGAAACTCCGCGACACCATCGCGGCAGAGGTCAAGGTCGAAGGCTGGAGCGAAGAGGTCCAGTCCTACACCGCGGCCTACGAGGGCACCGACCTCGACGCCGCCACCCTGCACATCGGCCTGAGCGGTCTGATCGACCCCTCCGACCCCCGGTTCGCCGCCACCGTCGTCGCGACCGAAGCCGAATTGCGCAGCGGCTCAACCGTTTACCGCTACCACCACGATGACGGCCTGCCCGGCGGGGAAGGTGGCTTCCACCTCTGCGCCGCCTGGCTCGTCGAGGCCTACCTCCTCATCGGCAAGCGCGAGGACGCCGAGGCGCTCTTCGCCCAGCTCGTCGACGTCGCGGGCCCCACCGGCCTGCTGTCGGAGGAGTACGACCCGGTCGCCGAACGCTCCCTCGGCAACCACCCCCAGGCTTACAGCCACCTCGGCCTCCTCCGCTGCGCTCAACTGCTGAGCCAGCCGGTAGCCGCACTGACCTAGTCCGCGATCCGGACGAAGGAATCCAGAACCCCGCGAACATGTTGTTCGCGGGGTTCTTCGCTGTTCACGGTGGTTTCGGATGGTGAGCGCCCGTGTGTCGCCTACCACACCTACCGGTCGGATTTAGGCAGCGCCGGGCACTTGCGCTACATTTTATTGGCAATCGTTTTCGTTTCAGATAAGCGTTTCAGGAGTACCCGCGTGACCAGAAGCTTTGCAAAAGGATTCGCCGTGTTCGCCGCGGGACTGGCCACCGTGGCCACCCTGACCGCCTGCGGATCCTCGAAAAATGATTCCGGGGTGACCGTCGTCGCCTCCACCAATGTCTGGGGCGATATCGCCAAGACCGTCGCCGGACCCGACGCCAAGGTCGAATCCCTGATCAGCGATCCGGCCGCCGACCCGCACTCGTACGAGGTCACCGCCGTACAGGCCGCGCAGATCAGCGATGCCGACCTCATCGTCTACAACGGCGGCGGCTACGACGAATTCATCGACAAGGCCATCTCCGGCAAGAACAAGCGCACCGTGAACGCCGTCGACATCGCGGGCGAGGACTCGCACGGTGCGGCCGCACCCGCCAAGGAGACCGCGGGCCACGATCACGAGCACGGCAATGAACACGTCTTCTACGACGTGCACGCCGCGGGCCATGTCGCCGAGCACATCGCCGACAGCCTGGGCCAGATCGATCCCGCGCACAAGCAGGACTACACCGATCGCGCCGCCGCCTTCACCGCGAAACTGACCGGGATCGAAGCCATTACGGCCAAGATCGCCGCCGAGCATCCGAATCAGCCCGTGGTGCAGACCGAGCCGCTGGCCTACTACATGCTGCTCGCCGCCAAGGCCGACGACCGCACCCCGCACTCCTTCCAGGAAGCCATCGAACAGGGCACCGACCCCTCCCCCGCCGATGTCGCCGCGGTCCGGGACCTGCTGTCCGGCAAGAAGGTTCGCGCCCTGGTCTACAACATCCAGACCGAGGACAAGACCACCAAGGATATGCGCGCCACCGCGCAATCCGCGGGCATCACCGTCGTCGAGGTGACCGAAACCCTGCCGCAGGGCCTGGACTACATCGGCTGGATGACCCGCAACGCCCAATCGCTGTCCACCGCACTGTCCTAGATCCGGAATCATGCCCGCCGCCAAAGCATTACCCCTGGGAACCCCGGCCGCAGCCAGCGGTCGGGTCACCCAGCAAACCCCCGCCGCGCATCCCGCGCCCGGGGGTTCTCCCACCTCCGCAGCCGGGAGCGCCACCATGAAAACCGAACCCGCCTTCGAAACCCTCGGCACCGCACCGGGATCCGACTGCCTGATCCCGGGCGCGCACACCGGTGACGGCACCGCCCCGGCACCGCGCGTGAGCGCCGTTCCCGCCGCCGCACCCGTGCCCGCGGTGCGACTGGCGAACGCGCGGCTGGCGTACGGCGCGCGAACCCTGTGGCAGGGACTGGATCTGGAGGTCGCGCCCGGCGAATTCATCGCGGTGCTGGGCCCCAACGGCTCGGGCAAGACCTCACTGCTGAAAATGCTGCTGGGCCAGGTGGCGCTCTCCGACGGCACCGCCGAGATCGCGGGATCGCCCGCCCGGCTGGGCAATTCGGATATCGGCTACATCCCGCAGCAGAAGACCATGGACGCCGGGGTGCAGCTGCGCGGGGTCGACCTGGTCGGCCTCGGCGTCGACGGCCACCGCTGGGGCCTCGGCTTCCGCGGCCGCAAGGAACGCAAACGCAAAGTGGCACAGGCGATCGCGGACGTCGGCGCGGAGAAGTACGCCTACGCGCCGATCGACGCGCTCTCGGGCGGCGAACAGCAGCGACTACGCGTGGCACAGGCCCTCGCGGGCGATCCGAGCGTGCTGCTCTGCGACGAACCGCTGCTGTCCCTGGACCTGGCCAACCAGCGCCTGGTCTCCGAACTCATCGACAAGCGCCGCCGCACCCACGACACCGCGGTCCTGTTCGTCACCCACGAGATCAATCCCATTCTCCCCCTGGTGGATCGAGTCCTCTACCTGGTCGACGGCAAATTCCGGATCGGCACCCCCGACGAGGTGATGACCTCCGAGGTCCTGTCCGAGCTCTACCGCACCCAGGTGGACGTGCTGCGCGTCCGCGGCCGCCTCGTGGTGGTCGGCACCGGTGACGTCATGGACGCCCTCGGCGAAGCGGGCGGTCACTGCCACGGCAGCGACGACAAGCACGGCAAGACGGACGGGGTATCCGCATGATCGACAAACTCTCCGGCGTCTTCTCGAAGATGTTCGACTTCTCCACCACCGCGCATCTGCTCGGCTACGACTTCGTGCAGCAGGCGGTGCTCGCGGCCGCACTGCTCGGACTGCTCGCGGGAGCCATCGGGCCGCTGATCATCAGCCGTCAGATGTCGTTCGCCGTGCACGGGACGAGCGAGCTGTCGCTCACCGGTGCGGCGGCGGCGCTGCTCGCCGGTGTCGGCGTGGGATTCGGCGCGATCGCCGGATCCGTGGTCGCGGCCGTACTGTTCGGCGTGCTGGGTTCGCGTGCCCGCGAACGGGATTCGGTCATCGCCGTGGTGCTGTCCTTCGGGCTCGGCCTGTCGGTGCTGTTCCTGTGGCTCGGCCCGGAGCGCGCGGGATCCAAATTCTCACTGCTCACCGGACAGGTGGTGAGCGTCGGCTACAACGGGCTGACGCTGCTGGCGACCTGCACGGTCGGCGTGCTGATCGTGCTCTCGGCGGTCTACCGGCCGCTGCTGTTCGCCAGCTCCGATCCGGAAGTGGCGGTGGCGCGCGGGGTTCCGGTGCGGGCGCTGTCCATCGTGTTCGCCGTACTGCTCGGCATCACCGCCGCCTTCGGCGTGCAGATCGTCGGTGCACTGCTGGTGCTGGCCCTGCTCATCACCCCGGCGGCGGCCGCCGCGCAGATCACCGCGAGCCCGGTGCGCGCCACCATTCTCGCGATCGTATTCGCGGAAACCGCCGCGGTGGGCGGCATCCTGCTATCCCTCGCCCCCGGCGTCCCGGTGTCCACCTTCGTCACCACGATCTCGTTCACCATCTACCTGGTGTGCCGAATCATCGGCTCCCGCACCAGAACTCGCCGCCGCGAACTCATAGCCGCCTGATTCCGGGCACCCATTCCCGATCTGCCACATGAGGGGTGGCAGATCGTGCCGTGCCGCGACCATTTCCGGACGACGTCCCCTCGTCCCGTCCGGAAATGGTCGCGCACGTTCTCGTCCGCCTACGCGGCTCCGCCTTCTCCCGCGAGCGCGAACAGGCCGTCGGCGGTCTGCTCGATGAGGCCGTCGATGAGCAGGGAATCCAGGGCGCGGTCGCGCTGGCCGATATCGCGAGTCCAGGCCATGTCCAGGCGGATTCGCTCCACCGGGCCGGTCGCGGCGCGCAGTACGTCCAGCAGGCGGCCGCGCGCTTGGCGGTCGGTGCCCTCGAATTTCTGTGTGCGCCGGACGATATCGGAGGCGGGGCGGCCCGCGGTGACCCACGCGCAGGTGGGGAGCGGGCAGCGGGAGCAGTCCGGGGTGCGGGCCGTGCACACGGTCGCACCCAATTCCATGAGAGCGGCGGAGAATACGGCCGCGCGCGGTACGGAGGCGGGCAGCAGGGCTTCGGTCTCGCGCAGATCGCGGCTGGCCGGATTGCCCGCATCGGCGCGGCCGTGCACGGCGCGAGCCACGACGCGCCGAACATTGGTGTCCACCACGGGAACTCGCTGACCGTAGGCGAAGCAGGCGATAGCGCGCGCGGTGTAATCACCGATACCGGGCAGGCTCAGCAGTACATCGACATCCGTCGGCACCTCATCGCCGTACTGCTCCGCGAGCACCCGCGAGCACTCGTGCAGGCGCAGCGCCCGGCGCGGGTAGCCGAGTTTTCCCCAGGCGCGCAACACATCTCCCTGCGGTGCGGCGGCCATGGCGGAGGGCACCGGCCAGCGCGCCACCCATTCGCGCCAGATGGGTTCGACACGTACGACCGGGGTCTGCTGCAGCATGATCTCGCTCATCAAGATCTGCCAGGCCGTCACCTCGGGCCGCCGCCACGGCAGGTCCCGGGCGGTCTCCTCGTACCAGTCGATGAGGGTGTCGCTGTCTATCGTCATTCGTTCCCTTACCCCCGGCTCACCAGCTGAGCGGTCGACCGGTCGGTTGCTAGTTGCCGGACCGTAACGTTCCGGACTCGCCGGTAACCGCTTCCGTATGGAAAATGAGACACATGCCGCATAACAACCCGATCAGTGCCTGGAAGGCCCTCCGCGAAGGCAATGAACGCTTCGTCGACGGTACGTTGCAGCATCCTAGCCAGGGGGCGGCGGACCGGGCCAGACTCGTCGGCGGCCAGCAGCCCGGCGCGATCCTGTTCGGTTGCGGCGACTCCCGCGTCGCCGCCGAGATCATCTTCGATCAGGGCCTCGGCGATCTGTTCGTCGTGCGCACCGCCGGTCACGTGGTGGACTCCTCGGTGCTCGGCTCCATCGAATACGGCGTGGAAGTACTGAAGGTTCCACTCATCGTGGTGCTCGGCCACGACAGCTGCGGAGCGGTGCGCGCCACCATCGACGCCCTGGACCACGGCAATGTGCCCGGCGGCTTCATTCGCAGTGTGGTCGAACGCGTCACGCCGTCCATTCTGATCGGTCGGCGCGAAGGACTCGAATCGGTCGATGAGCTGGAGGCCAGGCATGTCGAGGAGACCGCCCGCCTGCTCATGCAGCGCTCGATGATCATCTCCCAGCGCGTGGCCACCGGCGAGTGCGCCATCGCCTGCGTCACCTACAACCTCGAAGAAGGCCAGATCAAACTGCATCGCGTGATCGGCAATATCGGCGAGGTGGTCTGAGCTGGTCGCCTGCCCGGGGCGGCGAAATGTACCTGCCCCGTAGGCTCTTTCACCTCCGACACGCCGAGACCCTGGCGCGGACACACCCGACGGTGCCCTTACCGTTGACAGCGTGCTGGAACCGAATGGACCACTGCCGCCGGAAATCTACTGGCGCCGTCGCCTGGTCGCCATAGGCGCGATCGCGATCGCGCTGCTACTGGTGCTCTGGGTGGGTTTCGCGCTATTGCGCGGTGGCAGCGGCGATGAGAAGAAAGCCGACGCCAAAGCCCCCACCTCCGCTCCCGGCGCGACCAACAAGGCCGCCGGGAGCAGCTCGGGTGCGGCCGATCCGAGTTCGGCCAAACCGTCCGCGGCTCCGGTCAGCGGCAGCGCCGCGCCGGTCGCCGGCGCCGGACAGTGCTCGGATCAGTCGCTGGCCGTGAAAGTCAATGTCGGACAACCCACCTACAAGACCGGTGAGCAGCCGGTGTTCGGCATCGTCATCACCAATATCTCGAGCACGGCGTGCGAGCGCGATATGGGCTCGGGCCTGCAATTGGTTTCGGTGCAATCGCTGGACGGTCAGCGCCGCCTGTGGGCCAGCACCGACTGCTATCCGGACGGCACCCCCGATATGCGCACCCTGATGCCCGGCCAGCAGGCGGCTTTCACCGTCACCTGGTCCGGGGCCAGCTCCCAGCCCGGCTGCGCCGGGGATCGCGTCCCGGTGCCCTCGGGCCCGTACACCGTTGTGGCCCAACTGGGTTCGGTGCGCAGCTCACCGGAGCCGTTCAATATTGCCTGACAGCCGACGCAATATCGCCTGACAGCCAGCGTTTTTCAGCACGAAGGCCGGACCTCGGAAGAGGTCCGGCCTTCGCTGTTGAAGCGGAACGAGATTCGGGTCAGTCCTCGTCGCCGCCCGCCTTGGCCTTGCGGCGCGGATGGCGCAGCCCGCAGGCGGCAAGTGCCGCACTGAGATCCGCGACCTCGTGCACCTTGATGGTGCGCCCCGCACGATCCACACCGGTCGGTACGAGAGCTTCGGTGAAGCCGAGCCGCTCCGCCTCCGCCAGCCGGCGCGTCACCCCCGTCACCTGCCGCACCTCCCCCGCCAGCCCGACCTCGCCGAGCACCACCATGCCCGGCCGCAACGCCTTGTCCTGGCTGGCGCTCGCAATGGCAAGCGCGACAGCCAGATCCGCTGCGGGCTCGGTGAGCCGCATACCGCCTACGGTGGCCGCGTAGACATCCTGCTTGCCCACATAGACCCCGCAGCGGCTCTGCAGGACAGCCAGGACCATGGAAACGCGGTTGTAGTCCAGCCCGCTCACCGCGCGACGCGGTGCGGGCACCTGGGTGTCGACCGTGAGGCCCTGCACCTCGCCGAGCATCGGCCGCTTCCCGTCCATCGCGACGGTGACCGCGGTACCCGGCACCGCCGACCCCCGGTGATGCAGGAACAGCCCGGAAGGATCGTCCACACAGACGATTCCGGCCTCGCGCATCTCGAAGCAGCCGACCTCGTCGGTACTGCCGAAGCGGTTCTTGATGCCGCGCACCATGCGCAGCGTCGAATGCTTGTCCCCCTCGAACTGCAGCACCACGTCCACCAGATGCTCGAGCGTGCGCGGACCCGCCACCGAACCGTCCTTGGTGACGTGACCGACCAGCAGCACCGCGATCCCGGTCGCCTTGGCCAGCGAGGTGAGCGCGGCCGTCACCGAGCGCACCTGGGTGACGCCGCCGATCACCCCGTCCACATCCGCGGCCAGCATGGTCTGCACCGAGTCGACCACCAGCAGCGACGGCCGCACCTGCTCGACATGCCCCAGAATCGTGGCCAGATCGGATTCGGCCGCCAGATACACCTTTTCGTGCACCGCGCCCGTCCGGTCCGCGCGCAGGCGCACCTGGCCCGCAGATTCCTCGGCCGTCACGTACAGCGCGATCTCATCGCGCGCCCGCGCCCACCGATGCGCCACCTCGAGCAACAGCGTCGACTTGCCGACCCCGGGCTCACCGGACAGCAGCACCACGGACCCGGGCACGATCCCGCCGCCGAGCACCCGATCCAATTCCGACACACCGGTGGTGCGCGCGAATGTGGTCTTGGAATCGATACTCGAAATGGGCGTGGCCGCCGTACTCGGCAACATGGCCCGCCGCCCCGGCGCGACCGATGCCGCGGAGGCCGCCACCTCCTCGACCGTCCCCCAGGCTTCGCACGCCGGGCAGCGTCCCACCCATTTGGCGAGCTCATTCGCGCAATCAGCGCACCGATACACGGTTTTCACCTTGGCCACGCGCGCAGCCTAATAACCGCCCCCGACAGAAACCCGCGCCACGCGGAGTTCATTCGAGCCGAGGGAAAGCGGTGCGAGTCCATTCCCATCGTGGGGAAGAAAGCGACGCGAATCCGTTCCGCATCGACACGCCCGGCGAACATCGGCTCGGATATTTTCCGGACCCGAATACGACCGCACCCGCTCCGGAATTCCGAAGCGGGTGCGGTTCAAGCGAATTCGAGTCGAAACTCAGTGCCCGGACTTGGTCTCGGACTTGGTCTCGTTGTTCACCGGCTCGGGGCGCGGGTTGTTCGGCCCGGCGTCGACCGGAACGTTCACCACGACGGTGCCCGCTTCCTTGAAGATGAAGGTGACCGGGTAGGTCAGGCCGGGGGTGACGTCCTTGGTCAGCCCGGTGACCTCGACGAGCAGCGGATGCGCGTCCGGGTCGGTGGTGGTGGCCTTGTTATCGCTCGCGGTCTCGGTGCCGTGCGAATCGTGCCCGGCTGCCGGGGCGGCTTCCTTCTTGGCGAGGTCCGCGACCAGCGTGGTCTGCGGCTTGACCTCGGCCTTGCCGCCGATCTTCACGGTGCCCAGCTCGGTGGTCACGCTGACCAGCTCGTCCTGGTTCGCCTCGCTGAGGTTGGCGGCGCTGAACGCCAGCACGGCCTTGCCACCCTTGGCGTTGTCGTATTCCTCGGTCTGCGGCAGCAGGAAGCGCACATCGCGCAGCGCGACCTTGCCGACGTTGGCGCTGTTGCCGTTGACGGCCGCGACCTGGTGGGCGGTCTGCGAGATCTGACCGGCGCCGCAACCCGTCAGCGCGAGCACCGCGCCCGCGGCGAGTGCGGCAACCGTCATGGCACGCCGGCGCGTCTTGGACGCGGTGGTGGCTTTCAGGGCAGTCACGGGTTGTTCCTCCATGTCGACCGGGCTCACTCCACTATGCAGAGTAGTAGTCCAGAAGAGTAATGCGTGTGTTCCCACGCCCCCTCGAGGGGGCGGCTATACGGAAAGTCGCGTATGCGGAGAGCGGTCGCGCATTCGCCTTCCAACACAACTGAGCGGTATCCCGTTATGCCACAACAAGATGCACACACTTCGGCGGTTGTCAACCCCCACCGCCGGTTGGTTGTGGCTCTGACCTGCACCGTTGATCGCGCCGTTACCGAGTCGCATGTTAAACTGTGAACATCGAAAGGGGCACGGGACACATGATTTTTAAGGTCGGAGACACCGTCGTTTACCCCCACCACGGAGCGGCGCTGATCGAAGCAATCGAAACCCGCACCATCAAGGGTGTACAAAAGGAGTATCTGGTCCTGAAGGTCGCTCAAGGCGACCTGACCGTTCGGGTTCCCGCAGAGAACGCAGAGTATGTCGGCGTCCGCGACGTCGTCGGCCAGGAAGGTCTCGACAAGGTCTTCCAGGTGCTCCGCGCACCGCATACCGAAGAGCCCACCAACTGGTCTCGCCGTTACAAGGCCAACCTCGAGAAGCTCGCCTCCGGCGATGTGAACAAGGTGGCCGAGGTCGTCCGCGACCTGTGGCGTCGGGAACAGGACCGCGGCCTGTCCGCCGGTGAGAAGCGCATGCTGGCCAAGGCCCGGCAGATTCTCGTCGGTGAGCTCGCGCTCGCGGAGGGCACCGATGATGTACGTGCCGAGACCCTGCTCGACGAGGTTCTCGCCGCGGCTTCCTGATCGTGAACGCGTCACACGGTGCGAGCCGTGTCGTAGCGCTGGTCCCTGCCGCCGGTATGGGCGTGCGCCTGGGTGAGAACAAGCCCAAGGCGTTCGTTCCAGTCGGCGGCAGTCCCATGCTCGCACTCGCTGTAAGCGGCCTGATCGATTCCGGGTCCGTCGATGAAGTTGTGGTTATGGTGCCCGCCGAACTCGTCGACGAGACCCGCGCACTACTCCCGGTGTCGCATATCCCGGTGCACGTCGTCATAGGCGGCGCCGAGCGCACCGATTCCGTCCGCGCCGGGCTCGACGCCGCGCCGGACGCCGATTTCGTGCTCGTGCACGACGCGGCCCGCGCCCTGACCCCGCACTCGCTCATCACCCGCGTGGTGGATGAGCTGCGCGCCGGCGCACAGGCCGTGATTCCCGCACTGCCCGTCACCGACACCATCAAGGCCGTGGACGCCACGGGCGCGGTGGTCGGGACGCCGGATCGAGCGGGCTTGCGCGCCATCCAGACCCCACAGGGCTTCGAGGCACCGCTGTTGCGCGCGGCCTACGCCACCGGCACCCAGGCGACCGATGACGCGGGCCTGGTCGAATTGCTCGGCGCGACCGTGCGTACCGTGCCGGGCGATGCCCTGGCCTTCAAAATCACCACGCCCCTGGACCTGGTCCTGGCCAATACACTGGTGGCCCAGGACGGTACGACCGGAACGCGGGAGGCGGTGACAACTCGATGATCGATCCCGCTTCCATGCGCGTGGGCATCGGCAGCGATGTGCATCCCATCGCACCCGGCCGGGACTGCTGGATGGCCGGTCTGCTGTTCGAGGGTGATAGCGGTTGCGAAGGCCATTCCGATGGTGATGTCGCAGCTCACGCACTATGCGACGCACTGCTGTCCGCCGCCGGTCTCGGCGATGTCGGCGCGGTGTTCGGCACCGGCCGCCCCGAATGGGAAGGCGTTTCCGGGGCCGCCATGCTGAAGGAAGTGCGGCGGCTGTTGGATGAGGCCGGGTTCAGCATTGTCAATGCGGCTGTACAAGTAATCGGTAATCGTCCCAAGATCGGCCCGCGGCGCGCCGAGGCGCAAAAAGTGCTCGGGGAAATTCTGGGCGCACCGATTTCGGTTTCGGGCACGACCACCGACGGTTTGGGTCTGACCGGTCGCGGCGAAGGCGTGGCATCGGTCGCCACCGCGCTGCTGTGTTGTCGTTCCTGACAATCAGCAGCCGTATCCGCCGTAATTCCGCTCCATCCCAACAGCTAGGATGCTCTGTCGTGACTCTGCGCCTTTTCGACACCGAGACGCGGACCCTGCGTGAATTCACGCCGCTGGTCCCCGGCCACGCTTCGGTGTACCTGTGTGGCGCGACCGTTCAGGGCGAACCCCACATCGGACATCTGCGCAGCGGCGTCGCCTTCGACGTGCTGCGACGCTGGTTGAGCGCCAATGGTTTCGATGTCGCCTTCATTCGGAATGTCACCGATATCGACGACAAGATTCTGCACAAGGCCGCCGAACACGGCCGCCCGTGGTGGGAATGGGCCGCCACCTACGAGCGCGCATTCGATCGCGCCTACGCCACGCTCGGCGTACTGCCGCCGTCCGCGGAGCCGCGGGCCACCGGGCACATCACCCAGATGGTCACCATGATGGAACGGCTCATCGAGCGCGGGCACGCCTACCCGTCCGAGGGCAATGTCTATTTCGACGTGGTGAGCTATCCGGACTACGGAAAACTGTCCGGGCACAAACTCGACGATGTGCACCAGGGCGAGAGCGCCGGCACCGGTAAGAAGGATCAGCGCGACTTCACGCTGTGGAAGGCCGCCAAACCCGGTGAGCCGAGCTGGCCGTCGCCGTGGGGTCCGGGCCGTCCGGGCTGGCATCTGGAATGCTCCGCCATGGCCGAGTTCTATCTCGGACCCGAATTCGATATTCATTGCGGTGGAATGGATTTGGTTTTCCCGCACCATGAGAACGAAATCGCGCAGTCGCGCGCGGCCGGGGACGGGTTCGCCCGCTACTGGCTGCACAACGGCTGGGTGACCATGGGCGGCGAGAAAATGTCCAAATCCCTCGGCAATGTGCTGTCCGTGCCGAATGTGCTGGAGCGGGTCGGGGTGCGGCCGGTGGAGCTGCGCTACTACCTCGGCAGCGTGAGCTACCGGTCCATGGTCGAGTACTCCGATAAGGCGCTCACCGAGGCCGCCGCCGCGTATCAGCGCATCGAGGCGTTCGTGCAGCGGGTCGGCGAGCGCGCCGGAGCCGTGCCGATCGGAACCTGGACCCCCGGATTCGCCGAGGCCCTCGACGACGACCTCGGGGTTCCCAAGGCGCTGGCCGAGATTCACGGTGTGGTGAACGAGGGCAACAAGGCCCTGGACGCCAATGATCTGGACGGTGCGCGCGCGTACGCCGCACAGGTGCGGGCCATGCTCGGCATCCTCGGCGTCGATCCGCTCGACGAGCACTGGGCCGCACCGGCCGATTCGTCCGCGGCCATCGCGGCCCTGGATGTGCTCATCGGCGCGGAACTGGACCGGCGGCAACAGGCCCGGGCCGATAAGGATTGGGGAGCGGCCGACGCGGTCCGCGACCGGCTCAAGGCGGCGGGCGTGGAGGTCACCGACACCCCACGCGGACCGGAATGGGCCTTGACCAAGGAATGACGGGTCTCGACAGATATTTGGGCGCAGCCGTTCGCTGCGCCGACCGGATGCAGGTATCCCGCATGATCGACCGAGAGCGGGTTCTCCCGTGACCGGCCGACCGCGGGTTCCCCGCGTAATACGGAAGGCGAAGTAATGGCAGGCAATTCGCAGCGGCGCGGTGCGATCCGCAAGACCGGCACCAAGAAGGGGCAGGTCGTCGGTTCGGGCGGTAAGCGCCGCCGGGGACTCGAGGGTAAGGGCGCGACCCCGCCCGCCGTGGAGCGCACCAAGCATCCCGCGGCCAAGCGCGCCAAGGCCGCGGCCAAGGCGGCGACGTCGGCCAGCAATGCCCGCGCCCGCAATGCCTCGCGGCCGATCGCCGGGCGCAAGGACAATGAGGGACCCGAGCTGGTGCTCGGCCGCAACCCCGTCGTGGAGTGCCTGCGCGCCGGAGTGCCCGCCACCGCGCTGTACGTCGCCGTCGGCACCGAGAATGACGAGCGCCTCACCGAGGCGGTGAAGATCGCCGCCGACACCGGCATCACCATTCTCGAACTGCCGCGCACCGACCTGGACAAGATGAGCCACAACGCCATGCACCAGGGGCTGGCGTTGCAGGTGCCGCCGTACCGCTACGCGCATCCGGACGATCTGGTCGACCGCGTCCGTGCCTCGGGCGAACCGGCCATGCTGGTGGCGCTGGACAACATCACCGATCCGCGCAACCTGGGCGCGGTCATCCGCTCGGTCGCCGCGTTCGGTGGTCAGGGCGTGGTGATCCCGCAGCGCCGCAGCGCCAGCGTCACCGCTGTCGCCTGGCGCACCAGTGCGGGCGCGGCCGCCCGGCTGCCCGTGGCGCGTGCCACCAATCTGACTCGCACACTGAAGGATTGGGCCGATCAGGGCTACCAGATCGTCGGCCTGGACGCGGGCGGCGATACCGATCTGGACGCCTTCGACGGCACCGCGCCCACGGTCATCGTCGTCGGCTCCGAGGGTAAGGGCCTGTCCCGCCTGGTCCGCGAAACCTGCGACGCCATCATCAGCATCCCCATGGCCGGACCGGTGGAATCGCTGAACGCCTCCGTCGCCGCGGGCGTGGTGCTCGCCGATCTGGCCCGCCAGCGCCGCGCCTGATCCGCGAGCCGAAAACACTGCGGTAAAACATGATTCGTGAAATCCCCGGTCCGGCCAGGACCGGGGATTTCGTGTCTTCGAGGGCGTGACCGGTGAAGTGGCGCAAGGGAAGTCCGCGCGTCAGCATGCTCAGGGACGGGTGCTGAACGTAAAATCGGACGGGTGGTGATCCCTCAGCAGCCCATCGGCGCACCGACCGAGCACGAGCATGCGACGGCGGTGTTGCTATTGGGAGCGCTCAGCGTGTTCTGCTGTGGCGCACTGGGGCCGATCGCGTGGGCGCTGGGGCGGCGGGCGCTCAATGACATCGAGGCGTCCGGGGGTGCGTACGGCGGGCGCGTGCAGGTGGTCGTCGGCTATGTGCTCGGGATCATCGGGACCATTCTCATGGTCATCTTCGGCATTCTCTTCCTGCTGCTCGCCATCGGCGGAAGAGGTTGAGCCGCAAGCGGATCCGGGTCAGTCCAGGCCGGGGCGGGCTTCACCGCCGGTGACGGCGTCCCAGGCGGGCCATTCGGTGCTGACCGTGCCGGACCATTTGGGCGCGCGGCCGTTCTTGAGGGCGGCGACGCCCTCACCACCGTCGGCGCTCTTGGCGACGTAGTCGTTGAGTTCGGTTTCCAAGCGGCCCACGGCTTCCGGGCTCATGGTGGGGGCTTCCCAGAGCAGCCGCTTGGACAGCGCGACCGGCAGCGGCGCGGAACCGTGCGCGATATCGTGTGCGATCGCCAGGGCCGTCGGCAGCACCTCGGTGGCGGGCAGGCAGGAATTGGCGACACCCAGCGCACGGGCTTCGTCACCGTCGAAGGTGCGGCCGGTGAGCAGTAGGTCGGCGGCGTTCGCGCTGCCGATCAGGCGGGGCAGCGTCCAGTGCGCGTAACCGCCCGCGAGCGCGCCGCGGCGGACCTGGTTGAGCCCGTACACCGCATCGCGCGCCACGTAGCGCAGATCGCATTGCAGCGCGAGCTCCAGGCCGATACCGACCGCATGCCCGTTCACCGCGGCGATGACGGGCTTGCGAATCCGGAACGGCGGCGGGTCGATGAGCCCGTTCACCTCACCGGCCTTGAGCGAGAGGTCCGCGCCCGCGCAGAAGGCGGGCGGGGTGCCGGTGATGACGACCGCGCCGATGGCGTCCTCGCTATCGCAGCGGCGCAGTGCCGCGCCCAGAGCCGCGGCCATGCCGGGCGTGAGCGCGTTCTGCTGAGCGGGCCGATTGAGCGTGAGCACAGCGACCCCGTCGGACACGTCCACATGCAGTTCCGAGCTCATGCCCCGGAATCCTAATGCAACCCTCGCCCGCCACGGGCCATGTCCGAGCTGCCTTTACGTGCTCAGCCGCGCAGGATCTGGCGGCCGATGGCGTACTTGTGAACTTCGGTGGGGCCGTCGTAGAGGCGGAAGGCGCGCATATCGCGGAAGATCATCTCGACCACGGTCTCATCGCTGATGCCGATGCCGCCGAGCACCTGGACGCAGCGGTCGGTGACCTTGAACAGTTCCTCCGAGACGTACGACTTGGCGATGGAGCTCTCATGCCGCGCCTTCTCGCCCTGATCCATCAGCCAGCAGGCGTGCCAGATGGTGAGGCGGCACTGGTGCAGCGCGATCTCGTTGTCCGCCAACATGAATGACACACCCTGATGTTCACCGATCGGCTTGCCGAAGGCGGTGCGGGTCTTGGCGTAGTCGATGGCGATGGACTGCGCGCGCTCGGCCGCGCCCAGCCAGCGCATGCAGTGCGTGAGCCGCGCGGGGGCCAGTCGCAGCTGGGCGTAGCGCAGCGCCTGACCGGTCTCGCCGAGCACGGATTCCCTGGGCAGCACCAGGTTCTCGAAGCGCACCACCGCGTGGCCGCCGACGTAATTGCGGTCCATCGTGTTCATGATGCGTTCGATGACGATGCCCGGGGTGTCGCCGTCGCAGAGGAACAGGGTCGGCCCGGCGGGCAGGTGCGGGTTATCGGCCAGGCGCGCCATGATGATCCAGGTCTTCGCGCCGTCCGCGCCGGTGATCAGCCATTTGTGGCCGTTGATGGTGAAGTTCTCACCGTCGAAGGTGGCGGCGGTGGTGAGCTGGTTGGGGTCCGAGCCCGCGCCGTCCGGTTCGGTCATGGCGAACACCGAGCGCTGCTGTCCGTCGATGACGGGCTGCAGGAAGCGTTCGGTCTGTTCCTGATTCGCGACCTTGGAGAGCAGGAACATATTGCCCTCGTCGGGTGCGGCGCAGTTCATGGCGACCGGGCCGAGCGTGGACCAGCCCGCCGCCTCGTAGATGACCGCCTGCTCGATATGGCTGAGTCCGCGACCGCCGAGTTCGACGGGGGCCTGCACGGTGAGCAGTTTCTCCGCGCGCGCGAGTTCGACCAGCTCCTGGCGCAATTCGTCAGTGGGGCCGTGCGCGGTCAGGCGCGGATCGCGCTCGTACGGGACGATCTTGTCGATGACGAATTGCCGCACCCGATCGCGTTCGGCGGCGAGTTCGGCGGGAATCGTGAAGTCGATCATCGTTGGTCACCATTCATTCCGGGTTGCGTCGGAGCCGAGCATACGACGGGCCGCACCGGAGACTGAAGGCACCCGCCCTCAAACGATGACGCGGCGCAGGAAAGCCTCGACTTCGGCCCGGTAGGCGGCGGGTTGATCATCGTGCACGAGATGCCCGGCGTCCGCGATCACCACGTGCCGCGCGTCCGGATGCACCGCCGCCATCTCGGCCATCTGCCCGGGCGGGGTGATGGTGTACTCGCCCTCGATGAGCAGGGTGGGCACGGTGATCGACTTCCACTGGGTCCAGAAGTCGCGTGTCCCCCACTCCTCGGAGATATCGCGGAAGGTCGCGACCTCGCCGTGCAGGCGGTACCCGTCGGGTCCGTGCGTGAAGGAGTCGAGGAAATACCGCCCGGCCACCGGACCGAAGAACTCCAGTACCGCATCGTCATTCGGGAACGGCTGCGGCCACGCGCCGATCACCGCGGCCCAGTGTTCGGCGGTGCGGCCTTGGAAATCCGGGGCCATATCCTCGACGACCAAGGCGCGCACCCGATCCGGATGCGCGGCGGTGAACATCCAGCCGTGCAGTCCGCCCATGGAATGCCCGATCACCACCATGGGTTCGGTGATGGCCGCGGTCGCCGCCGCGAGATCGGCCACGAATGCCTCGGTGGTGAGTTCCGCCGGGGCGGGGCGGCCGTGCCCCGCCGCATCGAAGGTGTAGACGTGCCCGAACCCGCGCAACCGGTCCACCTGCCGCTGCCAGGTGCGCGCACTGCCCATCAGGCCGTGCAGCAACAGGATTGGGGTTCCGCTTCCGCCCTCGTCGTGCAGCGGGCCGTGATCGTCAACCAACACGCCATCAATCTAGGACGCGCGAACCATTCGGCGGTGTCCTGCCCCGTCCGGCGGCGGGCGTAGCCTCGGCTGCATGGCAGTCGTCAAGATCAACGCTATTGAAGTTCCCGAGGGCGCGGGCCCCGAACTGGAGAAGCGGTTCGCGCATCGCGCGCACGCCGTCGAGGGCTCCCCCGGTTTCCTCGGCTTCCAGCTGCTCCGCCCGGTGTCCGGTGACAATCGGTATTTCGTTGTCACGCACTGGGATTCGAACGAATCCTTCGAGGCGTGGCGGGACGGCCCGGCGCGCGCGGCGCACGCGGGCGGCGAGAACCGGCAGCCCGTCTCCACCGGCGCTTCGCTGCTGGAGTTCGAGGTCGTCCTGGACGTGCCTGCCAAGAACTCCTGAACTTCTGCTGAGAATGCCTGATCAGCATGCGTGTTGACGCAGAGCCGACACGGATGTCACAGTTCGGGGTGAAGTAAGCGACGGTGACGCGTAACCCGGTGTGAATCCGGGGCGGTCGCGCCACTGTGTCCCGAGAGGGAGAGCCAGACACCGGCACCGTCGCACCCGAAGCTCGCGGGGACGCGGCATCCCCTAGGAGGACTCGTATGGCAATCGTCCACAGCCCTGCCCGGTCGAACGACGCGCTCACCGCGCTGCTCGTCTCGGCGGGTGTCGTTCTACTGGCACTGCTCACGCTGTACCTGGTCGGTTTCGATCAGGGCGCGATCTCCCGCAGTGGCATGTACATGCATGAGCTCATGCATGACGGACGACACCTGCTGGGCGTCCCGTGCCACTGACCGAGACCCAGACGCAGGCCGCATCCCGGCCGAACGAATCGCTGCCGCTGACCGGTTCGCTCAAGACCCTGCTGCTGCGCGGCCTGCTGGCCGGGCTCATCGCCGGACTGCTGGCGGCCACCGTCGGCTTCTTCGTCGGTGAACCGAAGATCAACGCGGCCATCGCCATCGAGGAATCGCAGTCCCAGGCCGCGGATACCCACGAACACGGCGCTGCCGCGGATCAGGCCGCGAGCGGTCATTCGCACGGTGACGAGGAAGAGCCGCTGGTGAGCCGGTCCGGGCAGAAGGCCGGTCAGTTCCTGGCGCTCGGCCTGTTCGGCATGGCCATCGGCGCACTGCTGGCCGTGGTGGCGAATGTGGCGCGGCGGTACTCCACGCTGTCCGGTCCGCGGCTGGCGCTCGCGCTGGCGGGTGGCGGCTGGCTGGCCATCGTCATCATTCCATTCTTCAAGTACCCGGCCAATCCGCCGGCCGTCGGCGATCCGGACACCATCAATCAGCGCACCTGGTTGTGGGTCGCGGTGGTGCTGCTCGGTTTCGCGGCGGTCGGGGTGAGCGTGTACGTGTTCAAGCTGTTGCGGGGTCAGCTCGGCACCGTACGGCTGATCGGTTCCGTGCTGGCCCTGGTGGTCGTCGCGGGTATCGGATACGTGCTGCTGCCCGGCATCAACGAGGTGAAGGCCGACTTCCCGGCGGCGCTGCTGTGGCAGTTCCGGGCGGCGTCGCTGGCCGAGACCGGCACGCTGTGGCTGGTGCTCGGGCTGGGTTTCGCGGCGCTCACCGAATTCGCGGCGAGCAAGGCGCAGACCGCCGAAGCCGTGGTGCGGTAATACCCTTCGAAACAGCGAAAAAGGCAGTGCCGGTGCGATACCGGCACTGCCTTTTCGTCTGTGGAGCGAAAGCCGTTGTCCGAGCTCAGGACTCGAAGGTGGCGTCCAGCTCGATATCGTCCACGCCCGCGAGGGCCTTGGAGATGGGGCAGCCCGCCTTGGCGGCCGCGGCGGCGGTCGCGAAACCGTCGGCGTCGATGCCGGAGGCGCGGCCGACCACGGTCAGCTTGATCTTGGAGATGCGAAAACCGCCCGCCGGATCCGGGCTCAGGGTGACGTCGGCGGTCACGTCCAGGCTCTCCGGGGTGCCACCGGCGGCGGCGATCTGACCCGACAGCGCCATCGAGTAGCAGGAGGAGTGGGCGGCGGCGATCAGCTCTTCGGGGCTGGTGGTGCCGTCGGCGTTATCGGCCGCGCGCTTGGGGAAGCTGACGTCGTACTTGCCGACGCCGGAGCTGACGAGTTCGACCTGACCGGAGCCGTCCTGCAGGCCGCCGGTCCAGGCGGTGCGTGCGGTACGTGTTGGCATCGCTGTCCTTTCGAGTGAGGGGAGAACGAATCCGAACCTACCCCGCCGGTTTCAGCTCACCGCGAGGGTTCGCTGATCCCACTGCTCGAGCACCTGCGGCCAGGACCGTTCATGCCGGTCGCGGGCGGCGGCGGTCGGGAATCCGGCGTGCGTGAGCAGCAGCGCGCTGCCCGCGCCGTGCGCCGAGAGTTCCAGGGTGAGTACGGTTTCGGTGCCCTCGGTGCCGCCGGGACCGGTCACCCAGGTCAATTCGACCAGGCGGTCCGGGAGCAGGCGCAGGAAGCGCCCGTAGTGCGGATGTCCGCCGCCCGCGGTGAAGAAGAACGGTTCGTTCACCGCGGGGCGCATGAGCACCGAACCCGGATCGGCGAACCAGAGGCCCAATTGCTGTGTGGCCATGCGATACAGCTCATCGGGCGAAGCGGACATAATGCGTTCCACGGCCAGGAAGAAGGGCCGCGCGGAGAGGTCGGGAGGCCGGATCGGCGCAACGTCCATGGCGGAGCACGATACAGTCCGCGCCGCGGTTCATTCGGGATTGGTCACCCGTGCCAGCACTATGCCGCCGATGATGAGCGAGAGCGCCAGCACCCGGCCCGCCGACAGCGGATCACGCTGCACGATCACGCCCAGGCCGATCGCCCCGACCGCGCCGATTCCGGTGAAGATCGCGTACGCGGTACCGACCGGCAGCGTCCGCATGGCATAGGACAGCAGGTACACCGCGATCACCATGAGCACGAAGCAGATCAGGGTGGCCAACGGTTTGGTGAAATTCTGTGTCGGCTTGATGGATTGGGACCAGGCGATCTCCACCAGACCGGCCAGGCCCAGGATGACCCAGTTCATGTCAGTACTCCTTGCCGAGTCTGCGGGCGGCGTCCAGGGCGGCGGCATAGGACGCGTCATGCTTCTCGCGCAGATGCGCGAGCACGGGATCCTGCCGGGAGTTCACCAGTTCCGCATTGACGAAAACCGTGTCGTGCACGGCGAAATGGCCCGCGAAGAAGTCGCGCAGATAGCGCTCCTGATAGTCGAAAGCGGCCTTGGGCGCTCCCGGGGTGTACGCGCCGCCGCGCGCGGTGACGACCACGAAACGACTGGGGGCCAGCGACATTCGCGGGAAGGTGAGCTGATCCAGCCACGCCTTGAGGCTGGCCGGAATCGAGTAGTTGTACATCGGGGTGCCGATGAGCACCACATCGGCGGCGCGGATCTCGGCGAGCAGCGGCGCCGCGATCGCCCAGGCGGCCGCCGCGGCGGGGGTATCGGCGAGTTCGGCGAGGTGATCGAGATCGGTGCTGCCGTGCGCCAGGACGCGGTCGCAGAGTTCGGTCCAGCCCTCGTCGATGAAGGGGATCGGATCGGCGGCGACATCGCGGTGGACGTAGTTCCCGTCCGGGTGTTCGGCCCGCCAGGAGTCCGCGAAGGCCGCGCCGAGTTCGCGGCTGATGGAGGTGCGGCGGGCGCTGGAATCGATGTGCAGCAGGGTCGGCATGACCATTCTCCTCATAAGTGGACAGTGTGTCCGTTTGATGATTCGAACGATAACGCTAACCGGACAGCTTGTCCACTTATTCGTTTCGGGGTTACAGTGACCGCATGGAACCGGCAGGACTACCGCTGATCGGCGCGGCGCAGACCCCGCCCCCCGAACGCGCCGACGCCGCGCGCAATCGGGCCAAGATCCTCGCCGCCGCGGCGGAACTGTTCAGCACCCGCGATCCGCGCACCGTCACCATGGACGACATCGCCAAGGCCGCCGGGGTGGGACGCGGGACGCTGTACCGGCGCTATCCCGATGCCGGATCCATCGCCGTGGCCCTGCTCGATCAGCACGAACGTGAACTCCAGGAGCAATTGCTGCGCGGCACACCACCTTTGGGGCCGGGTGCGCCGCCCGCCGAGCGGCTCGCGGCGTTCTATACGGCGATGCTCGAACTACTGGGCACGCACGCCAATCTGATCCTGGGCGCGGAGACCGGCGGTGCGCGCTTCCGGACCGGCGCGTATCAGTTCTGGCGGGTGCACGTGCGGTCCCTGCTCACCGAAACCGGTGTGGCCGAACCGGAACCGCTGGTGGACGTGCTACTCGCGCCGCTCGCGGCGGAGGTCTATCGGTATCAGCGCGAACGCGGACTGACCCCGGCACAGATCGACGCCGCCCTGCGACAGCTCGCGGACGGCGTCATCGGTTGTGCTGCAAGAACTTCCGACTGATCAGATCATGTCCCGGCGGCGGATCAGCCAGATCGTGCCCGCCGCGAAGACCGCGACATAGGCCGCCAGTACCAGCAGGGACTCAGCCCGGGAGAGGATATCCAGTACGCCCGGGGTGCCCGGACCGGTGGTGGTGCGCAGCGAACCCGCCAGGGATCCGGCGGCGGTGCCGGGCAGGTGATCGGTGAGAGCCTTTATGGGCGAGAAGATTCCGGCCACCCCGCGCAGCAGGTTCTCCACCACCAGCACCCACACCAGGCCCAGGCCCACCGCGAGCGCGGGACCGCGAGCGATGGCCCCGATCAATGCGCCCGCCAGCGTCCACATGCCCAGAATGGCTGTGCCCGAAGCGATTCCGAGCAGTATCCGGCCCGCGGACGGCAGCGCCAGGGACTGATCCTGCGTCGCGGCGATGAGCGCGGCCACACCGGTATCGACCACGAAAGCGACCAGCACCAGCGCAACCACCGTCACCGCCAGGCTCACCACCACCCCGCCGATCGCGGCGGCCCGCGAAGGTCCCTGGGTCAGCACGGTTTTCCAAGTGCCCCAACCGTATCCGCTGCCCACCGCGAGGGCGCCCAGCACCAGCATGAGCGCGCCGCCGAACATGGCCATGCCCTGGGTGAACACCTCCGGGACGGCCGACGGGAGCATCAACTGGAGCAGGACCTCGCGCGGCTGGCCGTTCGACATCCGGCTGGAATCGCCGGTCGTATAGGCCAGATAGTTGAACAGGTAGGCGAACGTGAGATTCAACAGGATCCACGTCCCGAGCACGATCCAGAACGCGGGCCACTTGCGCAGGCGCAGCAGCTCGGCCCGGGTACTGGCGATCAGATCATTCATTTCGCGGTCTCCGTCATCTCGAAAAACACTTCCTCCAAGGACTTTTCGTCGGTGCGCAGCTCCAGCAGATCCGCGCCCGCCTCGATCACCGCACGGGCCACCGCGGGCGCCTTCGCCACACCGGCATCGACCCTGATGCCGTTCGCGGTGAGCAGTGCGGCGCGTTCCCCGACCACCCGGCGCACCGCCGGGAAGGCCAGGTCCAGCGGTTCGGCGCGCAGGAAAAGCGATGCCGCGCCGCGCAATTCGCGCACCGTGGATTCGGTGAGCAGCCGCCCGCCGGAGATGACGCCGACGCGATCGCAGATCTCCTGCACTTCGGCGAGCAGGTGACTGGACAGCACGACGGTGTGCCCGTCGGCGGCGAGGCCCGTGATGAGCTCCCGCATCTCGGCCATCCCGGCGGGGTCGAGACCATTGGTGGGTTCATCGAGAATCAGCAGGTCGGGGCTGCCCAGCAGGGCCGCGGCCACGCCCAGGCGCTGTTTCATACCGAGTGAATAGGTGCGGAATCTGTCACCGCCGCGATCGGCGAGGGCGACCCGGTGCAGTGCCTGCTCCACCTCGTCGTGGGAGACGCCGCGATACTTCGCCAGCACCCGCAGGTTGTCGCGACCAGACAAGTACGGGTAGAAACCCGGTCCTTCGATGAGAACGCCTATGCGGCGCAGGGTTTCGGGATCGCCCGGCGGTCGGCCGAGCACCGTCGCGGTCCCGTCGGTGGGCCGGATCAGACCGACCAGCATGCGCAGGGTGGTGGTCTTGCCCGCACCGTTCGGGCCCAGGAATCCGTAGATCTCACCGCGTCGCACGCTCATGCTCACGGCATCCACCGCGGTGTGCGCGCCGTAGCGTTTGGTCAACCGGCCGGTCTCGGCGATCGCTTCTTTCATGACTACGAGAATCCGCCGCGACCTGCGCAGAAACATCCGCCGCACAGCGCGATCCGGCGTACGTATCGCGACGTATTTACCCCCGAGACGGTGCCGAACCGGTGGATACGGCGCTACCGTGCAGCTATGGAGACGAGTGCGGCACGGCGGTGGGATGTGCTGCTCGCACTGGTGGTCGCCGCGATCCAGCTCGGCGCGGGCACCCTGGCCAACGAGCATCAGACGGGAACACGTGGGCTCGACCTGCTCGGATACGCGTTATTGGCGGCCGGACCGCTGCTACTGCTGTTCCGGCGGCGCTACCCGGAACCGGTCTTCTACGCGGTGCTCGCGATCACCAGCGCCTACCTGCTGGCGGGCTACGGATACGGTCCGGTGTTCCTGGCGCTCGTTGTGTCCTTCCTCACTGCCGGGGTGCGCGGACCGCGTTGGCGCACTTACGGTTTCGTACCGGTCGGCTATCTGCTCATGGTATGGCCGGTGCCCGGCTGGCGCGGCTACGACACCAATTCGTGGCAGCAGTTCGGACTGCTCGCCTGGCTGGTCGTGCTCGTCGCCATCGCCGAGGGACTGCGGCAGCGCATGGCCGCCACCACGGCGCGCCGCGGACGCGCCGAGGAAGCGCGCCGCAATGAGCAGGCGCAGCACGAACGCGAAGCCGCCGAACGCGCCCGGGTGGCGGCCGAACGGGAACAGCGGGTCAGCGAGGAACGGCTGGCCATCGCCCGGGAACTGCACGATGTGCTCGCGCACAGCCTCTCGCTCATCAATGTGCAGTCCTCGGTGGCGCTCGAACTGATCGATCGGCGGCCCGAACAGGCCGCGACCGCGCTGGCCGCGATCAAGGACGCCAGCAAGGACGCGCTCGGCGAGGTGCACGCGCTGCTGCGCTCCATTCGCGGCGGCACCGGCACCGTGCCCGCGCCGATCACGCCCACGGTCGTCATCAGCGATCTGGAGAGTCTGCTGCAGCCCGCCCGCGCCACCGGCCTGGAGGTGCGGGCCATCGTCACCGGAGTGCCCAAACGACTGCCCTCGGTCGTCGACGTCGCCGCCGCGCGCATCGTGCAGGAATCGCTCACCAATGTGGTGCGGCACGCGCCCGGCGCGAGTGTGCTTGTCACCGTGCGCTATTCGGCCGATCGACTGCATCTGGCGGTCGACAACACCCGCCCCACGCGCGCACCCGCCGCCATCGCGGGCACCGGCGGGCACGGCATCACCGGTATGACCGAACGCGCCAAGGCGCTCGGCGGGCGACTGCTCGCCGAACCCAAGGCCGATGGCGGCTTCCGCGTGGAAGCCCGGCTACCCGTCCACCTGAACCATCCCGAACCGGCCGCCTAGGTTCACTGTGCCGCAGGAGGTTTCATGAACATCCGGGTTCTGATCGCCGACGATCAGGCGCTCGTCCGCGCGGGCTTCGCGGCCCTGCTGGACGCACAGGACGATATCGAGGTGGTCGGCGAAGCCGACAACGGTGAACAGGCCGTGCGATTGGCGCGCGAACTCACCCCCGATGTGGTGCTGATGGATATCCGCATGCCGATCCTGGACGGCCTCGCCGCCACCCGCGAAATCGCCGCCGCCCCCGAACTTTCCGCGGTGCGGGTGGTGGTGCTGACCACCTTCGAACTCGACGAGTACGTCTTCGAGGCGATGCGATCGGGCGCGACCGGCTTCCTGGTCAAACACACCGAACCCGCCGACCTGGTCAAGGCCGTGCGGGTGGTGGCGGCCGGCGACGCACTGCTCTCCCCCAGCGTCACCAGACGCCTGGTCGCCGAATTCGCCACCCACGCCAAACCCGCACCGGCCCAGACCTTCACCGAACTCACCGACCGCGAACGCGAAGTCATGACCCTGGTCGCCGAGGGCCTCACCAACGCCGAGATAGCCGAACGCCTCTACCTCAGCCCCGCCACCGCCCGCACCCACGTCAGCCGAATCCTGTTGAAACTCAACGCCCGCGACCGTACCCAACTCGTGGTGATGGCCTACGAATCCGGTCTGGTCCGCCCCGGCTGGCAGTAGGTCAGCGGCCGGGGTTGGACTGATCCCGCTCGGCGTCGGTGAAGCCCTCCTCGCGAGGTGAGTAGCTGCCCGGGGCGGGCGGGGCCTGGAGGCGGGCGGAGTAGGCGGAGGCGGCTTTGAAGACGCCGGAGACGCCCTGCGGGGCGGCGGCGTAGGTGATGGACTGGCGGGGCGAGAAACCCATATCCGCGCCGATGGCGACGGCATCCATATTCGCGCCCAGGAACAAGAAATTCCAGTTCCAGGTGTCCTGCTGCTGGGTGATCAGGGACTTCACTGCGGTGTGCGACCACTCGCGGCTGGAGTTCTCATGGCCGTCCGTCATGACCACCACGATGACCGTGCCCGGGCGATTCGACTCGTCGCGAGCCGCCAGCTCCGCACCGACATCGGTAATCAATTTGCCCACCGCGTCGTACAGCGCGGTCATCCCGCGCGGCTGCAAGTCCAGCGGCGGCACCTGCGCGAGCGGCCGATTCGCGTAGACCACTTCGTATTCGGTATCGAACTGCGCCAGCGTCACCTCGATGCGCTTGGGCACCTCGCGCTGCTGCTCGAAGTAGGCCGCGAACCCGCCCTCGGTATCGGATTTGATGGACTGCATGGAGCCCGAGCGATCCAGCAGAACCGCGATGAGTGTGAGATCAGGATTGGTCATGGTGCACTCCCCCGAGCCGAATTGGTGACTGACCCCGCCCACCGTACGCCTCCAGACGTACGCCGGAGGCCGCCCCGAAACCGATGTGCCCACCCCCGGCACACCAGCATCCTCGAACCATGAGCATGAACTTCGGAATCGTCATGGCACCCCGATCCGGCGCGGAATGGGTTCGCGCCGTTCAGGATGCGGAGCGTCAGGGGTACGGCACCGTCCTGCTCCCGGACACCCTGTACACCCCATCACCCTTCCCGACCCTGGCGGCGGCCGCCGCCGTGACCACCACCCTGCGGCTGCGCCCCAACGTGCTCGCGGCACCGATGCGCACCCCCGCCGTCACCGCGCGCGAAACCGCCACGCTGCAAATGCTTTCCGACGGCCGCTTCGAACTGGGCATGGGCACCGGTCGTCCCGAAGCGAGCAAGGAAGCCGAAAAGTTCGGTATGCCATGGGGTTCCGCGGCCGATCGCCGCCACCAGCTCATCGACACCATCGAAAACGTGCGCGCCACCGTACAACCCGCGCCGGCGATCGTCATCGCCGCGAGCGGCCCGAAAATGCTTGCCACCGCGGCGAAATACGCCGACCGCATTCACCTCGCGGTGGACCCCGCCAGCACCGAATACGATCTCGCCACGCGCACCGCCACCGTCCGCGACCACACCGACCGGACCATCGGATTCAGCCTCCAGTTGGTCGGCATCGGCGACCAGCTGCCGTTCTATGTCGCCCGCCACCTCGGCATCACCATCGACCACCTCCGCGAATCCCGCGCCGCCGCACTGCTTCCCGGCGATCCGTCGGAGGCCGCGGCGGCACTGGAGCAGCTGCACGACAAGTACGGCATCGACGAACTGCTGGTGCCGGGCGAACTCGCCGAGAGCTTCGCCCCGATCCTGGCCCGCTTCCGCTGACCACACCGACGCGTTCGCTCACCAGGGCCGACCAGCGCTCACCAGGGCCGATCAGCGCTCGCCCAGTCCGAGTCGAATCGCCTGTTCCACGGGCGAATACGCGCCATCCGGTCGGTCGAGCACGCAGGGCTCACGAAGCTCCAGTGGCGGTTGCGCCAGGAATCGCGGCGTGCGGCCGTGATGCGGCTGGGCGGCGTGCACCAGGAACGGATGGCAGAGGTACACATCGCCCGCCTGTCCGGTCGCCAGCGCCTGCGGTAGATCCGCGGTCGCGGCGTACGCGTCCAGCAGGTCCGGCATGGGCACACCGGAATCGCCGTAGGGGGCCAGCACCTTCGGCAGCCGCAGGTGCGATCCGACGCGAATCCGGGTGGGCGCGTCCTCGTCGGTGATATCGGAGAACAGGAAGAGCATCAGCAGGGCTCTGCCCTTGGAGCGCACATTGATTCGCCATCGGAAGTAGTCGGCCGGATCGTCGTCGCCCGGAAAACTGGCGTCGATATGCCAGCCGTCGTCACCGGGGGCCTCCGGGCTCGGAAAGCGAATGGGGAAAGTGCCGATACCTTTTCGCGGCACCCAGCGCCCGGGACCTACCAGCTGATCGCAGGCCGCCGACAGTGCGGGCGCGGTGGCGGCCTGCCGGAACGGTTCGTCACCGTACCCGTTCAACCGGATGACCGGCTGCGTCCAGGTGGCGGGATCGTCCGGATCACAACCGGTTTCGCGCCAGAGGAAGGCGCGGCCCGCATCGGCCACCTCGCGCGGGAAGGCCCGTTCGACCTTCACGAATCCATCGGTGATGAACGCGTCCACCTGAGTGTCTGTGAGCATGCCGTCCCTTCGATACGCGAAGCCCCCTCACACCATTGGTGAGAGGGGGCTTCGCGATCAAGCGATTTTCATCGCGGGAGACTACTCGCCGACAGCGGCGGCCTCTCCTGCGACGACCACCGGCTGCTCCTCGGCGGTGTCCTTCTTGGTCAGCTTGGCGCGGGCCGCGAAGGTGAACTTCGCGTTCTCGCCCTGGCCTTCGCCGTCCCAGCCTTCGACATCCACCTTGACGATCTGACCGGCGCCCAGCTCGCCGAAGAGGATCTTCTCCGACAGCTGGTCCTCGATCTCACGCTGGATGGTGCGACGCAGCGGACGAGCGCCGAGCACCGGATCGAAACCGCGCTTGGCGAGCAGGCTCTTGGCCTGTTCGGTCAGCTCGATCTCCATATCCTTGTTCTTGAGCTGCTTGGCGACGCGGCCGATCATCAGGTCCACCATCTGGATGATCTGATCCTGGGTCAGCTGGTGGAAGACGATGACATCGTCGATGCGGTTCAGGAACTCGGGGCGGAAGTGCTTCTTCAGCTCGTCGTTGACCTTGAGCTTCATCCGCTCGTAGTTCGAGCCCTCGGCATTGCTCTGGGCGAAGCCGAGGCCGACCGCCTTCGAGATATCCGAGGTGCCGAGGTTCGAGGTGAAGATCAGGACGGTGTTCTTGAAGTCCACCGTGCGACCCTGACCGTCGGTCAGGCGACCATCCTCGAGGACCTGCAACAGGGTGTTGTAGATCTCCTGGTGGGCCTTCTCGATCTCGTCGAACAGCACCACCGAGAACGGCTTGCGCCGCACCTTCTCGGTCAGCTGGCCGCCCTCTTCGTAGCCGACGTAGCCCGGAGGGGCACCGAACAGACGCGAAGCGGTGAAGCGGTCGTGGAACTCGCCCATATCGATCTGGATGAGCGCGTCGTCATCGCCGAACAGGAAGTTGGCCAATGCCTTCGAGAGTTCGGTCTTACCGACACCGGACGGACCGGCGAAGATGAACGAACCCGAGGGACGCTTGGGGTCCTTCAGACCGGCACGCGTACGACGGATCGCCTTGGAGACGGCACGGACCGCGTCCTCCTGGCCGATGATCCGCTTGTGCAGCTCATCCTCCATGCGGAGCAGACGGGTGGTCTCCTCCTCGGTGAGCTTGAAGACGGGGATACCGGTCCAGTTGGCCAGCACCTCCGCGATCTGCTCATCGTCGACCTCGGCCACGACGTCCAGATCGCCCGAGCGCCACTGCTTTTCGCGCTCGGCCCGCTTGGCGACGAGCTGCTTCTCCTTGTCACGCAGGCGCGCTGCCTTCTCGAAGTCCTGCGCGTCGATGGCGCTTTCCTTCTCGCGGCGGGCGTCGGCGATCTTGTCGTCGAATTCGCGCAGGTCCGGCGGTGCGGTCATCCGGCGGATGCGCATGCGCGCGCCCGCCTCGTCGATGAGGTCGATCGCCTTGTCCGGCAGGAACCGATCGTTGATGTAGCGATCCGCGAGCGTCGCGGCGGCGACGAGGGCGCCATCGGTGATGGACACCCGGTGGTGCGCCTCGTAGCGGTCCCGCAGACCCTTGAGGATATTGATGGTGTGCTCGACCGTCGGCTCGCCGACCTGCACCGGCTGGAACCGGCGCTCGAGTGCGGCGTCCTTCTCGATGTACTTGCGGTACTCGTCGAGCGTGGTCGCGCCGATGGTCTGGAGTTCACCGCGAGCCAGCTTGGGCTTGAGGATCGAGGCCGCGTCGATGGCGCCCTCGGCCGCACCCGCACCCACCAGGGTGTGCAGCTCGTCGATGAACAGGATGATGTCGCCGCGGGTGTTGATCTCCTTGAGCACCTTCTTCAGGCGCTCCTCGAAATCACCGCGGTAGCGGCTGCCCGCGACCAGGGAACCCAGGTCGAGGGTGTACAGCTGCTTGTCCTTGAGCGTCTCGGGCACCTCGCCGTTGACGATGGCCTGAGCGAGACCCTCCACGACGGCGGTCTTACCGACGCCGGGCTCACCGATCAGGACCGGGTTGTTCTTGGTACGGCGGCTCAGCACCTGCATGACGCGCTCGATTTCCTTCGAGCGGCCGATGACCGGGTCGAGCTTGCCCTCCAGCGCGGCCTGGGTCAGGTTGCGGCCGAACTGATCCAGCACCAGCGACGTGGACGGGGTGCCCGACTCACTGCGCGTGCCCGAACCCTCGACCGGCTCCTTGCCCTGGTATCCCGACAGCAGCTGAATAACCTGCTGCCGCACGCGATTCAGATCCGCGCCCAGCTTGACCAGCACCTGAGCCGCGACGCCTTCGCCCTCGCGAATCAGGCCGAGCAGAATGTGCTCGGTGCCGATGTAGTTGTGGCCGAGCTGCAGCGCCTCGCGCAGCGACAGCTCGAGAACCTTCTTGGCACGCGGGGTGAAGGGGATGTGACCGGACGGCGCCTGCTGGCCCTGCCCGATGATCTCCTCGACCTGCGACCGCACACCCTCCAGCGAAATGCCCAGCGACTCCAGCGACTTCGCTGCGACGCCCTCACCTTCGTGAATCAGGCCCAGCAGGATGTGCTCGGTGCCGATGTAGTTGTGGTTGAGCATCCGGGCCTCTTCTTGGGCCAGGACAACGACCCGCCGTGCGCGGTCGGTGAACCTCTCGAACATCGCTCCCTCACTTCCTGCTCCGCTTGCTACGGCATCCGGCGCTTCAGACCCTGTGCTGCCCTTCTGGTCGCCAGCCTGCCATGAAGCCCTGGGGTTGCATCCCCCGCCTCCACTCTAGTTGGCGGGGGTCACGCACGTCGTCCGTCCACCCTATTGCGAACCGGCCTCAGTACGACTCATTCCCTCATAACGGGGCTGTAGCCGGGAACGTTTCCGTCCCGGCTACGCCCACAGCGAACACGCGAACGATTACCCGGTGAAGGGTGGGATGAATACGCACGGCACGGCCCGCGGATGGGCCGGGTCCAGGGCATTCAGGGCATCGGCGGCCACTCGGCGGCTGCCGGCGATGGCCATGTGATCGGAGAAGTCGGTGGCGCAATCGCTCTGCACCAGGATGTTCACGACATTCGGGGCGGGCACCAGTGCGACCGACGGCCAGACGGCTTCGTCGAAATTCGAGGCCACATTGGTATACGAGACGGTCGGATCGTAGATGCCGTCGGCGTTCAGGGCGTTCACGAACGACGAGTTACCGAGCATCTGCGGGCACGCCTGGCAGACACCCGCGCTGATCATGTTGTCCACCGCGTCGGCGTCCGCGCCCAACTGCTTCCCGAACGCGCGCAGCATATTCATGCTGTCGCCGAACAGGCCCAGCCAGGGCGGGGCGATGGCGACGAACTTGTCCACCTTGCCGTGTCCGCCCGCGCGCTTGATGTAGTAGTTCCCGACGGTATTGCCCTGCGAATGGGCGATGAAGTCCACCTTGGGCGCACCGGTCGCGGCCAGCACCCGGTCCACGAACGCGCCCAGCTGTGCGGCACTTTCAGGAATCGGCTTCATACCGCCCATGGCCGAAAGCGGCCACGGCACATCGAGACTGCCGTAGGTGAGGGAGTAGACGCAGTAGCCCTCATTGGCCAGCAGCGGGGCGTACGCGCCCCAGTTGGTCTGCGCGCCGCCCGCGGTGCCGTGGATCAGCACCACCGGATCGGGATGTGCCGCAGTCGGTTTGCAGGACCAGTCATTGGCCCCGGGCAGTGCACCGCCCGGATTCGCCAGTTCGTACGGAATCCCCGCGAAGAAGTTGTAGTCCACCGGCAGGTCGGCGCGGGCCGTCCCGCTCACCCCCAGGGACAGGACCGCCAGAAGAGCCATCGCCAGCAGTGATCCCGGCGAACGGCGCAGTAGCGCAGCACGCATGTTCCCTCCCAAACTAGAACGCGTTCCGACAACGTAATCGAAAAACAAGCACGCGAGATGGGATACTGGCGGGTAATTTATGAAACCTGTTTCAGTCTCTCACGCAGCAAAAAACCGGGACCCTAAGTGGATCCCGGTTCTGCGTGCGAGGTGATCAGTACTGCTGGCGGTAAGCCTGCTGCGGGAGCGGTGCGAAACCCTGTGTCGCAGGGGCGAAACGCTGCTGGGCCACCGGAGCGGCGAACCCGCCACGCGGCTGCTGGAACGCCGGGCCATTCGAGACCGAGCCACCCGCAACCGGGCCACCCGCCACCGCGGTGCCCGCCGGAGCGGCCGCCGCGTTCGCCTTACCGTGCTGCACACCGGCCACGAACAGCGCGCCGATCAACACCGCGAACGCCAGGGTGTGCAGCACCGCGCGGACGATATTCCAACGCACCCAAGAGGTTTCGAACTGCGCCCGGACCGCCGCCAGATCACCGATCTGCGCCGGATCACCGGCCGCCGCCAGCTGATTGTTCAGCGGAACGTTCAGCCCCGAAGTCACCGCGAAGGCAATCACGTTGAGCACCAGTGCGATACCGATCCACAGCAGCGTGGTGCGGGAATCCTTGCCCAGGTGCAGCGCCGCCGCCAGCACGGTGAAACCGACCGTGCCCATGAAGGCGAGCATGAACAGCGGATTGACGATGATGACGTTGATGCGCTGCATCACGTCGATGATCACGCGGTCGTCGGTCTGGCCCAGAGCGGGCATCACCGAGTTCGCGTAGCCGTAGAAAAGGCCGGCGATGACACCGGTCGACAGGGTCGCCGCCACCAGCGCGGCCATACGAAGCGCAAACATCAGATATCTCCTGACTGGGTCCTCATCCCGGAATTCCCGGGCTGTTCAACGACTTCCAGTCAACCGTCCGGAGCGAGCGTGCGACATACCCCAGAAGCTCGGGGACATGAGCGAGCGTCTCGAGACGCTCGGAGATGCGCTCAGAGGTCCCGTTCGGACACCACGCCGCTGCGCATGGCCAGATTCGCCAGCTGCACGCGCTTCTGATTCTGCGGCAGATCCTCCACGCCGAACTTGGCGAACAACGCCCGCAGATGCGTCTTGATGGCGTCCACGCTCAGGAACAGCTCCGCGGCGATCTGCTGATTCGACGACGGCGAGGCGAACCCGTCATTGCCGCGCAGCGGACGGCACAGCGCGATGAGCACGGACCGCTGGGTTTCGGTGAGCGAGCGCAGCGTGGGCAGTCCACCGGTGGAGGTCTGCGTGACATCGCCTGCGGCGCCGGAGAAATCGTGGAAGGTGACCCGCGAGGTGCCCATCCGGATCACATCGCCGGGCGCCAGCCGATGCCGTCCGACCAGGCGATCCCCATTGACGAAGGTGCCGTTGCGGGAGAGCCCGTCATCCACGATGGTCCAGTGCGCGCCCAGGTATTCGGCGGTCGCGTGCAGGCGGGACACCTCGACGTCCCAGAAGAGCGAGAGGTCGGCCTGCGGGGAGCGGCCGATGGTGATGCGCGGCTGATCCGGGGTCAGCATCAGCTCGTGCTGACGGCCCTCATGATCCTTGACCCGCAGTAATGAGCCGTGAAATGCGGTCACTGCGCCGATACCTCGTCTCTACACCCAGCCAGTGACATCGTCCGCACAGTTCAATGGTGCCGTGCCGCCTCGGCACGAGCAAGATCGTGCCATGGATATGGGCACGGCGCACCCATACGAGTTATGTGCAAAGCGTATGAATAAACCACTGCCGCCCGGGCTCGCACGAAACACCCGGACGGCAGTCGCAAAGACGACTAGTTCTTCGCAGCGGCCTTGTTGTAAGCCTCCGTGATGTCCGCGGAGATACGCCCACGAGCAGAAACCTTGTGCCCATTCCGGCGCGCCCATTCACGAATCGCCGCACTTTGTTCACGATCGATCGAAACCCGGCTCTTCGGACCCGTCGAAGCGACGGCAGCGCCCTTGGTACGGCGCCGGCCGCTCACGCGACGAGCGTTGGCAACCCAGACCTCCAGACCGTCCCGCAGCTTGGACGCATTAGCCGTCGACAAGTCGATCTCGTACGAGACGCCATCGATTGCGAACTCGATGGTCTCGTCCGCGATGGACTCACCGTCGACATCGTCGATCAGGCTAACGGTGACCTTCTTTGCCATGAGATGAACGTCCTCTCGAAATCGTGCGACCCGCATAGTTAGGCCGATTACCCAAAACTAGAATACCGCTGAATTCGATAGTCCCAGAACGGGCACCGACAATGCAATCCAGAGAACTCAGCGAGCTACTGGACGCACAATTGGAAAGAGTATCGTTTCCCGGATTCCCAAGCCAGTCAGGGCCATCAGCAACCGGTCGATTCCCATACCCGTTCCGGTCGTCGGAGGCATACCGTGCTCCATCGCGGCAAGGAAGTCCTCGTCCAGCCGCATGGCCTCATCGTCGCCCGCAGCGGCCAAACGCGCCTGATCCTCGAAACGTTCCCGCTGGATCACCGGATCAACGAGTTCGGAATATCCGGTCGCGAGTTCGAAGCCGCGCACGTACAGATCCCACTTCTCGGTAACCCCGGGCTTGCTCCGATGCTGACGAGTCAGCGGAGAGGTCTCCACCGGGAAGTCGCGAACGAAAGTCGGCGCGTACAGCTTGTCGCCGTAGACGTGCTCCCAGAGTTCCTCGACCAGTTTGCCGTGGCCATAGCCCTTGTCCTGCGGAATTTCCAGACCGACGCGTTCGGCCAGTGCCAGCAATTCCGGTACGGACGTTTCCGGCGTGACATCCACACCGATCGACTCCGACAACGACGGGTACATCTCCACTGTCGTCCACTCGCCGGACAGATCGTATTCCGTGCCATCGGCAAGAGTGACCACCTGCGTGCCGTAGACCGCCTGCGCCACTTCCTGGATCAATTCCCGCATCATCTTCGCGGAATCGTCGTAGGTGCCGTACGCCTCGTAGGTTTCCAGCATTGCGAACTCGGGCGAATGGGTGGAGTCGGCACCCTCGTTTCGGAAGTTCCGGTTGATCTCGAAGACCTTCTCGATACCGCCGACCACACATCGCTTCAGGAACAACTCCGGAGCGATACGCAGGAACAACTCCAGATCCAGCGCATTCGAGTGGGTGACGAACGGGCGCGCCGCCGCACCGCCGTGGATGGTCTGCAGCATCGGGGTCTCGACCTCGAGGAAACCCCTGCGCTCCAGCGCGTCTCGCAGCGCGCGCACCGCGGCCACACGGGTGCGGGCCATCTCACGCGCCTCCGGGCGCACGATCAGGTCCACATAGCGCTGCCGGACGCGGGACTCCTCGTTCATCTCCTTATGCGCCACCGGGAGCGGGCGCAGCGATTTGGCCGCCATCTCCCAGCCATCCGCCATGATGCTCAATTCGCCTGTGCGCGAAGCGATCACCTCGCCGTGCACGAACACGAAATCGCCCAGATCCACATCGGACTTCCACGCCGCGAGCGACTCCGCGCCCACGCCGTTGAGGCTGATCATGGCCTGCAACTTGGTGCCGTCACCCTCCTGGAGAGTGGCGAAACACAGTTTTCCGCTATTCCGCTGGAAAATTACGCGGCCCGCGACTCCGACAACCTGACCGGTTTGGGTATCGGCTTCGAGTTCGGGATATGCGGCGCGAATTTCGGCGAGGGTATGCGTGCGGTCGATGACCACCGGATAAGCCTCACGGCCTTCGGCCAGCAACCGCTCCCGCTTCTCGCGGCGAATCCGCATCTGCTCGGGGACATCCTGTTCCACGACCGGGGTCGCGGAACGCTTCTGACCTGCGGGAGACGTGGTGCCTGCGGAGGAAGAGGGGGTGGGGGTGCTCACGGGGCTTTAGCTTATCCTGCGGTGGAAACCCATTTTTCCGCCGCCCGGGCAAACTGTGCCCCGATTTTCGCGAATCGGCTCAGAGCCATGCGAGGGTGACGACCTCGCGCTCGAAATGCGGTGCGGTGGCGGCCACCATGAGCAGTCCGGCGGCCTTCAACGCCTGGTATCCGCCCACCAGATCGGTGGCGCGGCGCAGGCCCAGCTGTTGCAGCGAGGAGGCGGCCAGGCTGGAGGTATAGCCCTCCGAGCAGACGATGATCCATTCGCGGTCGTGATCGTCGGCCAGGGCCAGACGGGCCGAACTGGTCGGGTCCAGACGCCATTCCAGGACATTGCGCTCGATCACCAGTGCGCCGGGGAGCGTGCCCTCCCGCATGCGCTGCGCCTGCGGGCGAATATCCACCAGCAGGGCGCCACGGGCGATGGCCTGCGGGATTTCCACCGGGTACAGGCGTCGCAGCCGCTCACGCGCTTCGGCGAGCATGCCGTCGATCGTCATGTGGGTCATTCGAGTTCGCCTTCGGGCTGGTCGGTGAGAACGGAACGGGTGCGGCGCAGCGTGCCGTGACCGGTGACCTCGTAATAGGACATCGCGGTCAGCGGCGGCGAATAGGCGTGCACACTCAAAGTCGGATCGAGCGGGCCGGAAATACCGGCTTCGGCGGCGGGGGCGCGCACCACGTCGTGCACCCAGCCCAGCGGGAAGGAAGCCTGATCGCCCGCGGACAGCGTGCGCCGGCGCAATTCCTTACCGTTCCAGCGGAATTCGGAGAGCGCACCGGAGAGCACGGTCAGCGCGCCCAGTGAACCGGCGTGATCGTGCAATTCGGTGGCGATATCGGCCACCCAGCTGATCAACCACAGGTCGACCTCGTCATCGGCGAGAAGTCTTACCGCCCAGCGCTTTTCGGTCGGCCACAGGCCATCGGCGGGCAGCAGGTGATCGTAACGCCCGGCCAGTACGTCCTCGGCGCCCTCATCGGTGAGACGCAGCAGGTCGGCGGGACGCAGCCGGGTGGGGAGAGCCGACGCGGTGGCCCGTTCGGTCACCTCGGGCAGGAGCCGCGAGCCGCCGTGGGGCGCATTGGCTGTGGAAAGGGAAAGTACCGAAGATCGCATGAGGCGAAACTCCAAGAAGTGTGTGCACGGTCGAGGGCAAAAACGATGCCTCGACGACGCCGAGGCTGGTCAGCCTCGACAACACTCCTGGGTGCTCACGCGGAAATACACGAGGGGGAGCTTAGCAGCCGTTCTCGCCGAAGCAACAGAGGCCACGGAGAACGACTGCGTCACAAACCGACGGGTACGCATTACGGCTGGCGCACCTTGCGCTGCTGATTGCGCTCGTAGACCAGGCGCAGACCATCCAGGGTCAGATGCGGTTCGTGATGCTCGATGGTCTCGGACTCCGGCACGATCAACGGGGCCGTCGCACCGGTCGCCACGATCGCCACATCATCGCTGGAGAAGGCGTCGAATTCATCGCGAATTCGATCGATGAGGCCGTCGACCATACCGGCGAAACCGAAAACAGCACCGGACTGCATGCATTCCATACTGTTCTTGCCGATCACCGAACGCGGCCGTGCCAGCTCGGCCCGGCGCAGCGCGCTGCGCTCCACCAGCGCCTCGGTGGAAATCTCCACACCGGGCGCGATGATGCCGCCGAGAAATTCCCCCTTGGCCGACACCAGATCCACACAGATAGCCGTACCGAAATCCACCACAATGGCCGGGGATTGGTACCGATGGTAGGCCGCGAGACAGTTCACAATACGGTCCGCGCCCACCTCCTTGGGATTGTCCACGAGCAACGGAATACCGGTTCGCACACCGGGTTCCACCACAATGTTCGGGACATGACCCCAGTAGCGGCCGAGCATTTCGCGGAGCTCGCGCAACACCGGCGGCACCGTGGACAGCGCGGAGACACCCATAACCTGCTCCGCGTCCGCACCGATCAAACCCCGCACCATGAGCGCGAATTCATCGGCGGTCAGCAGCGGATTGGTATGGGTCCGCCACTGCCGCACCAGCTTCGCGTGCTCCCCGCTACCGGAGAACAGGCCCAGCTCGATGCTGGTATTGCGGACATCGATGGTCAGCAGCATGGGTGTCCCCGACGCTCCGTTCAGTTCGTGGATAGAGAACGCGGTGAGATCAGGTCCGAGCCCTCGGGCGCGTGCGCCGGATCCGAACCCAGCTCCACCTGACGATTGCGCTCGTCGACGAATACCACGCGGGGCGCGTACTCCCGCAACTCCGCCTCGTTCAGCTGTGCGTAGGCAATGAGAATCACCAGATCACCCGGATTCACCAGATGAGCGGCGGCGCCATTGATTCCGATCACGCCGGAACCGCGCTCACCCGCGATGATGTATGTCTCGAGCCGGGCGCCATTGGTGATGTCGACAATCGCGACCAGTTCACCCTCGAGCAGATCGGCGGCATCGAGCAGGTCCTGGTCCACGGTCACCGAGCCGACATAGTGGAGGTTGGCATGGGTCACCGTGGCACGGTGGATCTTGGACTTCATCATGGTGCGCAACATCGCCTGTTGCCTTTCTAACGAATTGTGGCCTGAGCAGGCCGGTAGGGAGTGTTCGGATTGCCGTCGACAGGCGTACCGAGGGTGACGGGCAGATTGTCGATGAGGCGGGTGCCGCCCACTCGGGCGGCGATCAGCAGACGCGCGTTTCCGCTGGTCTGCACCACACCGAGATTGGAGTCGCGGATCTCCAAGTAGTCGAGTTCAATGCCCGACACCGTGGACAGTACCGAATGTGCCGCTTCCAATACGGCTTTCGGGCCAAGTCCGGCGGCATGCCCGCCCGCGGCCAGCGCGGCCGACAGCGTGGTCGCCAGCTCACGCTGGGCGGGATCGAGGAATCGGTTCCGGGAGGACAGCGCCAAACCGTCCTGCTCACGCACGGTGGGAATGGCGACGATCTTCAGATCGAAATTCAGATCGCGGACCATCTGCCGGATCAGCGTCAGCTGCTGATAATCCTTCTCGCCGAAGAACGCCTCGGAGGGGCGGCAGATCTGGAACAGCTTGGCCACCACGGTCAGCATGCCCGCGAAATGGCCGGGGCGGACCGCGCCCTCGAGCTCATCGCCGATCGGGCCGGGGTGCACGGTGGTGCGCGGGCCGTCCGGGTACATCTCGGCGGCGCTGGGCGCGAACACCAGCTCCACACCCTCGGCGCGGAGCAGCTCCACATCGGCGTCCAGGGTGCGCGGGTACTTGTCCAGATCCTCGCCCGCACCGAATTGCAGGGGATTCACGAAGATGGACACGATGACGACCTGATTGGTGCGCTTGGCCCGCCGCACCAGCTCCAGGTGGCCCTCGTGCAGTGCCCCCATGGTCGGCACGAGCGCGACCGTGCGACCCGTCGAACGCAAAGCCTTGGCAACCGAGGTGACCACCGCAGGCTCGTGCAGCACGGTCAGCTCACCGCGCTTGTACGCACCACGCAGTTTCGGGTCCATCAGTGTCCTTCCAGCAGATCGAACAGGGCGGGGTTGGTTTTGGCGCGCTCGGCCGAACGCAGTGCGAGAGCGCGATATCCGGCCGCGATGCGCGGGTCCAGATCCTCGAGCGCCTCGAGATGCGCGGCCACCGCGGGCACATCGCCGCGCGCCACCGGGCCGGTGAGCGCGGCCGGGCCGCGGCGCAGCGCGTTGTCCAGTGCGGCCGAGGCCAGCGGGGCCAGCATGCGCTCGGCAAGTCCGTTCGGCTGTTCGTCGACCATCTGCTGACCGAGCAGGCCGGGGCCCGCGAGCGCCGCGCGCAAGGCCGCCACGGCATCCACGATCAGGGTCACCAGATGATTGCTGCCGTGCGCCAGAGCCGCGTGATAGAGGGTGCGGTTCTCCTCCGAGACGCGGACCGGCTCACCGCCCATCTCGATCACCAGCGCCTGCGCGATGGCATAGCCGATATCGTCCGCGGCGGTCACGCCGAAGCAGGCGTTGGCCAGTCGCGCGATGTCCTCGTCATGTCCGGTGAAGGTCATGGCCGGATGGATCGCCAGCGGCAACGCGCCCAGCGCCGTGAGCGGGGCCAGGATCGCGATACCGTTCGCACCGGAGGTGTGCACCACGATGGTGCCCGGGCGCACCACGCCCGCGGTCGCCAAACCCGCGACCAGCCCGGCCAATTCGCTATCCGGCACCGCCAGCACCAGCAGTTCGCTGCGCGCCGCCACCTCTTCGGCGGGCAGAATGCGGGAATCCGGCAGCCGCGTCTCGGCGCGCCGAATCGAGGCGTCCGAAATCGCGGAAACACCGAAGACCACATGCCCGGCGCGCTCGAGTACCACACCCAGGGCGGAGCCGACGCGTCCCGCCGAGACGATTCCCACCGTCAGTCGTGCAGGCGCAAGATCGGTTCCGCAGACATCCTTGTCCGAGGTCACCCTTGTCCTCTCGAAGTTCGTTCCAGTCCCGCATCGCGGGTACCAGACGTTACGGCCCGAGGATATCGGCCTCGATACGGCGAGGCCACCGACTGTGGGATGTCTTACAGGCGGTTACCGGCCACCCTCGGAACGCAGATTCGCCATGATCTCGGCGACCGACAGGCGACGGCCCGAATCATCGTCGGCGTCCTCGTCGGAACGACGACGGCGACGCGAACTCGCGGTGCCGATCGGCTGCGCGGGCGCGGCGGGCGGGGCCAGCCGCGGATTGGCGGGCGATCCGGACTGCTCGGCCGCGGGCTGCTCGCCGCCGTTCGCCGACTGCGGCTGACCGCTGTCGGCGGGTTGCGTCGCACCGCCCGTGGCGGCCGGCGCCGCGGCACCCGACTGCGCGCCATTGCCGGTCGCGGTGCGGGGCACTCCGCCCGCCTCGGACAGATCGGTCTCGAACCACGGAACCTGCTCGGGCCCTTCACCTTCCAGGCTGGTGAGCGGCTCGGTGTGCTTGCGCTCGGCGTCATCGCCGTTGTTCGCTCGCGGAATCGGTTGCGCCGAACCCGAACCCGAGCGCAGGGCGTCGGCGGCGGCCCGCGCGGCGTCCACGTCATCGCGGGAATCATCCTGCGGTGCGGCGGGTTTGGCGGCGAAGTCGTCCTCGAACGGGCGCAGATGCTCGAAATCGTGCGGCGGCTCGTAATCGCGATTGCGGTCGGCCGGATGATGCGGCACGCGCAACCGGTCGATGCTGTCGGTGACGATGGAGGTCTCCGCGGTCACCGGATCGTCGAAGGGACTGGCGAAGGCCGGGGGCTCGGGATGGTCGGCGTCGAAGACCGGGGTGATGCGGCTGCCGAGGTCCTGTTCGATCGGATCGACGGGCGCGGACCACGGATCCCAGGAGTCGGTGTCCTCCCAGTTACCGTTCGCCGACCCATTCGCGGAATTGCCGTTGCTGGCCGGCAATTCCTGCACTCGGACGGCATCGGCGCGCAGAGCGGGGCGTTCACCGGGCAGATCGCCGTCGAAGAGACGCTGCAGGCTCTCGCGCAATACCGTCAGTTCGGCACGCAATGCGGCCATTTCCTCGGCATCGGCGCCGACCTCTTTACGCACTCGCGACTCGACGCCGAGCTCGTATTCGCGGCGGGCAGCAACCTCGCGCTCCAGCTGCAGTTGGTAGACCTTTTGCAGGTCACCTACTTTGGCCCGGTCCGTAGCCGACTCCCTGCGATAACGGGTCGCGGCGAGGGCTCCGATGGCGGCCGCCCACAGCGCCGCGACCAGGCCCACACGGATCATGTGGACGTTATCGCTGAAGACCAGGAAAATACTGGCAACCAGACCGAGGAGAAGCAGCAGACCGGTGAAGAATTTTCCCGCGTCTTCACGTCGTCGACGGGAAGCACTGCTCCGGGAGGGTGAAACCATAGCCACCAACATAGCTTGAACTGGACACTCCGGCTTCAACCTTGCCGATCATCGTCGACTTTATGTTTGCTATGAGGTAGCCGCTTCATCGGGCGGATCAATCGGCGCGCGACAGCAATATTCCAGCCACAATGCCGCCGCCACCAGCAGCAGCCCGGCCACCAGGCCGACCACCGCACCCGGGGTGTCCGCCGAGGCCGCCCGCAGATCCGAGCCCTGCGGCAGCAGCCAGATCAGGAACCCCAGCCAGATGCCGCCCACCAGCGAACCCACCTGGGCCGACGCCTTCGCCAGCGCCACCGCCCGCGCCGCGGTGATCGGATGCAACTGCCGCGGACTGTCCCCGATCCCCCGGTTCTCCACCCGGGCCCGAATCACGAACGCCAGCACCGCCTCCAGCACCGCCACCGGCAGCAGCGAGGCCCCCGAGAACACCGTGATGGGCGGGAAACTCGAATACGCGACATTGGTGGCGATCCAGGCCACCACCGCCGCCAGCGCCACATTCAGGCACAGATCCAATACGCGAGTCGGCTTCACACCGGCCACCCCAGCGCCAGCTCGGTGCGGCGCACACCCTCGATCTCGGCCGCGTCCAGCACCGCGAGCAGCTCCCGAAGCGATTGCGGCGCACCGGCACTCACCTCCAGCGCGGCATCGGGCTCCACCTCCAGCCACGGCACCAGCACGAAAGCCCGATTGTGCGCCTGCGGATGCGGCAGCGTCAGGATCGGATCGGCACTGCGGCACGGCACCTCGCCGTCCCGGCGGCGCTGTGCGGCCCACACGATATCCACATCGAGAGTCCGTGCGCCCCAGCGCACCTCGCGCACCCGCTCGGCCGCCTGCTCCAGCTCCTGCCCCACCCGCAGCCAATCCGAGGGCTCCAGCTCCGGATCCTCGGCCACCAGCACCGCGTTGAGGTAATCCTGTTGCGGCACACCGCCCCACGGCGGCGTGGAGTACACCGACGACACCGCGAGCAGGCGCGGGCGCAGCGCCTCGATCACGCCGCGCAGGTGCGCCAGCCGATCACCCAGATTCGATCCGATCGACAGCACTACCCGGCTCACCGCTACGCCTCCTCCGGTTCGCGCCGACGGGACGTGACGACCCGGACATCTTCGAAGCTATGCGGAATCGGCGCGGAGGGCTTGTGCAACACCACCTCGACCTCGCGAATTCGCGTATCGGCCATCACCGCGTCGGCCAATTCGGACACCACCGTCTCGACCAGATCGCGCGGTTCGCCCGCCACGATGCGCACCGCCAGATCGGCCAGCTCACCGTAGTGGATGGTATCGGCGATATCGTCCGATTTGGCCGCGGCCGCGAAATCGGTCCACACGGTCAGATCCACCACGAAATCCTGGCCGTCCCGCTTCTCGTAATCGAAGACGCCGTGATGGCCGAAGACGCGCAGGCCGCGCAATTCGATGCGGTCGGTGCTCAAAGTTGTTCTCCCTGTGTCCAAGTCCACCTGTCGACGACCCTGCCCGCGCGGGCCCGCCGGGCATTGCGCCAGGCATCGGTGACCGCGATGGCGTCCAGCGAGGCGCGCACATCGTGCACGCGCACACCCCAGCCGCCGTGCTCGGCGGTCAGGGCGGAAATGGTGGCGGTCGCGGTTTCGCGACCGGCGGGGGGACGCGGAATATCGGCATCCGCCAGCAGCGAACCGAGGAAACGCTTACGCGAGGCGCCGATCAGAATCGGCAGCCCGGTCGCCACGAATTCCGGTAGCGCACCGAGCAATTCCCAATTGTGGTCCGCGTTCTTGGCGAAACCCAGACCCGGATCCAGCACCAGGCGGCCCGGATCGACACCGGCGGCGACAGCCATATCGACCTGATCGCGCAATTCCGCGAGCACCTCGGCGACGACATCGCCATAGTGCTCGGCGGGGCCCGTGTGCTCATAGTTCGCACCCGCGCGCCAATGCATGAGAATCCACGGAACACCGGCCGCCGCAACGACTTTCGCCATATCGGCATCGGCGCGGCCGCCGGAGACGTCATTGACCACCGACGCACCGGCCTCGATGGCGGCCTCGGCCACCCGGGCGCGCATGGTGTCCACACTCGTCGGAACGCCCAGCGACACCAGCTCCCGGATCACCGGGGTCACCCGCGCGGCCTCGGTCTCCGGGGAGACCCGGTGCGCACCGGGACGGGTCGACTCACCACCGATATCGATGATGTCCGCGCCCTGCTCGTACAGCCGCCACCCGTGCGCGACGGCCGCACCCACATCCAGGAACTTGCCGCCGTCCGAGAACGAATCCGCGGTGACGTTCACGACGCCCATCACGACACATGTGCGGCCCCCGCGGGGCAGCACCAATTGCGTCCCCCGCGAACCGCTTTCGGTCATGGTTGGTGCGCTCACTTCCGGAGAATGAGGTCCAGGGCCTCGGCGCGCGAGGACGCGTTGGTCTGCAGCAGACCGCGCACCGCGGAGGTGGTCGTGCTGGCGCCGGGCTTGCGGATTCCGCGCATCGCCATGCACAGGTGCTCGGCCTCCACCACGACGATCGCGCCGCGCGGGTCCAGCTTGCGCATGAGGGCGTCGGCGACCTGGCTGGTGAGGCGCTCCTGCACCTGCGGGCGCTTGGCGTACATATCCACCAAACGCGCCAGTTTGGACAAACCCGTCACGCGGCCGTGCGCGCCCGGGATATAACCGACGTGCGCGACACCGTGGAACGCCACCAGATGGTGTTCACAGGTCGAGTACATCGGGATATCGCGGACCAGCACCAATTCCTGATGCCCCTCGTCGAACGTGGTGTCCAGCACCTTGTCCGGCTCGGTGTAGAGCCCGGCGAACATCTCCTTGTACGCCCGGGCCACGCGGGCCGGGGTATCGGCGAGACCGGGACGATCCGGATTCTCACCGACCGCGAGCAGCAATTCGCGAACGGCGGCCTCTGCGCGATCCTGATCGAACGGCCGACCGGTGTCGAGCGCGATCGGACCGGAGACGACACGGTTGTTGGCCGACAATCGACACCTCCTGTAGAGAACTGCCGCACGTGGAAAAGGGTGCGGCGTACGCGGCTGCCGCCGGTACGGGCCCGGACACCAGGCGTGGCGCCCGCCGCGAGCGGTGCACCCGCACGCGGTGCGGTGGTGCACCCACCCGCGCGCGGAACCTCACCGCCCGTCGCGCGGGCCCGCACCTACCGGACCGGACCCGAACCGGGCCGCGAACCAGATGAGCCTATCCGGGGCTCGATCAGCGGCGACCGTTCGGTCCGTCCCACTCACCGTTGTCCTCACCGGCGGGCGGCTGCTGGCCCTCCGGCTGCTGCTGCCCGTAGTCCGGCTGCTGCGGCGGCTGCGGCGTGTACCGCTGACCACCCGCGGGGGCCCAGCCCCCGTACGCCTGCCGCTGTGGCGGCTGCGTCTGCGGCTGATCCTCCTGCGGCGGCCAGCCCGGGGCCGACCATCCGGCGGGAGCGCCGTAATCCGGACGGGAACCGTGCGTGCCCGCGGGCCGCGGCGGATAACCGCCCGGCTGCGGCAGCGGATAACCGGCCGGAGCGGGAGCGGGGTAACCGCCGTACTGCTGTCCGCCCGGGTAGGCCGGATCGGCCGCCGGATAGCCGTTGGCGGGCTGCCCGACCGGAACGACCGGGCGCACCGGCTCCTCCGGCCACGGCTCGCCGCGTTCGGTGGCCAGCTCGCGCGGGGTCTTCACCGGCGGGCGATCGGACGGGGTGCGGCCGCCGAAATCGTTGAAAGCGGTTATGCGCGGCCGCTTTTCAATGGTGGCGAGCACGACCTCGAGATCCTTGCGGTGCAGCGTCTCCCGCTCCAGCAGCGCGGTCGCCAGGGCGTCCAGCTCATCGCGGTAGTCGTTGAGCACGGCCCACGCCTCGGTGTGCGCGGCCTCGATGAGGTTGCGCACCTCCTCGTCGATCTCGCGGGCGACCTCGTGCGAATAATCCGAGGCGGTGCCCATCGAACGACCCAGGAACGGGTCGCCCTGTTCCTGGCCGTAGCGGACCGCGCCCAGGCGGGCGCTCATGCCGTATTCGGTGACCATGGCACGGGCGATCTTGGTGGCCTGGTCGATATCGGAGGAGGCACCGGTGGTCGGCTCGTGGAACACCAGTTCCTCGGCGGCGCGACCACCCATGGCCATCACCAGGCGGGCGATCATCTCCGACCGGGTCATCAGGCCCTTGTCGTCCTCGGGCACCGTCATGGCATGACCACCGGTGCGGCCGCGGGCCAGGATGGTGACCTTGTAGACGGGCTCGATATCCGGCATCGCCCACGCGGCCAGGGTGTGCCCGGCCTCGTGGTAGGCGGTGATCTTCTTCTCGTGCTCGCTGATGATGCGGGACTTGCGGCGCGGGCCGCCGATCACGCGATCGACCGATTCCTCCAGGGACGCACCGGTGATCACGGTGCCGTTCTCACGCGCGGTGAGCAGTGCGGCCTCGTTGATCACGTTCGCCAGGTCCGCGCCGGACATGCCGACGGTGCGCTTGGCCAGACCCTCGAGGTCGGCATCGGTCGCGATCGGCTTGCCCTGCGAGTGCACCCGCAGGATTTCGCGGCGACCCGCGAGATCCGGATTGCTCACCGGGATCTGCCGGTCGAAACGACCCGGGCGCAACAGCGCCGGATCCAGGATGTCCGGGCGGTTGGTGGCCGCGATGATGATGACGCCGGTGCGCTCACCGAAACCGTCCATCTCCACCAGCAGCTGATTCAGCGTCTGCTCACGTTCGTCGTGGCCACCGCCGAGGCCGGCGCCGCGCTGGCGGCCGACCGCGTCGATCTCGTCGACGAAAATGATGCAGGGGCTGTTCTGCTTGGCCTGATCGAACAGATCACGCACGCGGGAGGCACCGACACCGACGAACATCTCCACGAAGTCCGAACCGGAGATGGTGAAGAACGGGACACCCGCCTCACCCGCGACCGCGCGGGCCAGCAACGTCTTACCGGTACCGGGCGGGCCGTACAGCAGCACGCCCTTGGGGATCTTCGCGCCCAGGGCCTGATAGCGGGCCGGGGCCTGCAGGAAGTCCTTGATCTCGTACAGCTCTTCGACGGCCTCGTCGGCGCCTGCCACATCGGCGAAGGTGGTCTTGGGCATATCCTTCGACAGCTGTTTGGCCTTGGATTTGCCGAAGCCCATCATGCCGCCGCGGCCACCGCCCTGCATGCGGGACATCACGAAGATGAACAGGCCCAGCAGAATCACCATGGGCAGCATGAAGAGCAGGATCTGGCTGAGCCAGGAATCCTGTTTCACCGAGGTGTTGACCTTGGCGCCGGAATTCTGCGCGGCCTGGAAGATCTGCTGCGAGATCTCGCCACCGCCCGGATATTTGGCGATGATCTTCTTCTCGCCGCTGGTCGCATCATTGCCGTTCTTCAGCGTGATGCGCAGCTGCTGTTCTTTGTCGTCGATCTGAACGTTGTCGACATTGTCTTTGTTCTGCAGCTGGGAAAGCGCCACCGACGTGTCGACCTTCTGCCAGCCGCGCGTGTCATCACTGAAGATGCTGACCAGATAGATCACGAGCAGGAAGCCCGCGACTATGGCCAGGTTGCGGAACACATTCTTGCGGGTCATAGAGCGTCGGCCGGCGGCCAGTCCTTTCCGGGGGGTGTATCCGGTTTGCCTGCGATGCTTGTGGCGCGCCCGTTCCAGCGAACGGATGCGGACATGCCACGTTACCCCGTAGGGTCGAGTCGTTACATCGCGCAGTTCGGCAGCTAATGCAGTTCAACAGGTAAACGGCTAAAGAACGCGGGTGGTTCCCCGACCATCTGCGGCAACACGTCGGGACGGTCACCCCCTGGTGTCGGACCGAGTGGTCACAATGATGGCATGGTCGTCCCATCGTGAGCGACGACACAACAGAGCGCAGGGGGTATGGACATAGTCGAGCTACGGACACCCACAGCGATTGTGCGGCACGGCAACGGGCGACTGACGGTGCTGCGGCCGGGAACGGACGGCGAGCGCGTGCTCGACGTACCGGTCGCCGAACTCCTCAAGGTGCGGTTGAACCGGCGCGCGGATGACGCCGTCGTCATCGAGATCTATCTCCGCTATCCCACCCCCGTGCTCACCGGCGTGCCCGCCGACCGCACTCCCCTGCCGGTGCTCATCGCCGAACACGATGTGCCCGCCGCCACCGTCATCGTCGAGCGGATCAACAATCAGATCCTGGCCACCCAGCGCCTGGATGTGGCTTCCCCCGACCTGAATCCGCCCGCACCGTCCTGGGGCCGCACCGGTCCCGCCCGCGCCGATGTGGATCGTGCGGTGCGCCGGATGGCGCCCAAGCGCGATGCCAAACCGGCCGTCGCCGCGCTGCACCGCTATGTCACCGCCGATGAGTATCTGCTGGAGGCCGCGCTCGTGAACGCGCAGCCGCCCGCCGCGAAAGGCGCTGGGCTGCTTGCGGTCAGCACCACCCGGCTGATGTTCATCTCGCTCGGCACCGGTAAGCGCTTCGCGCACGAGCTACCCATCGCGGCCCTGCTGTGGGCGCGCACCACCGATGACACCGCGGGCTCGGGCACCGCGCCGGGCGAGTACGGCGTCGAGGTGAATGACGGCAACCTGTCCTGGCATTTCACCGGGACCGATCGCGCCGATACCGAAAGGGTCACCGGCGCACTGAATTTCGCGATCCAACGGGAATCCGCCGACGGGGCAGCCGGTCCCGCCGATCCGGGCGTGCACAAGCTCTACTCCGAATGGGAGCTGCTCGTCGAGCGGCACTCCCTCGCCATGGTCGACGACGCGCAATTCCAGCGCTACGGCCGCGGCATTCTGCGGTCCCTGCCCGACTGAGAAGAATCCGGCCGAGGAAAAAGAGAACTGACCCGCCGTGCGGCGGGTCAGTCGATGGGCCTAATCCTCCGGCTGTTCCGGTTCCGCCTCGGGCTGGAGTTCGATGCGCCGCCACGGACTGGTCGGGCGCATCCACAGGCGCAGCAGTTCCATGCGCCGGTCCACCCCGCCGGATTTGAGTTCTGCGAGATCCTCACACGCCTGCCAGTAGGTCCACCCCGCCAGATAGGCATCGCCGAATTGCCGCCAGTTGCGGTATTTGCGCTGAGCCAGCGGCAGGGCGCGCATGAGGTAGTCCCAGGCCACATCGGCCTCGAAATAGCCTGCGGTGTAAGCCATCCGGCTGACCGCGACGACGCGGGCCAGATCCCACGCCTGGATATCGGTGGGCAGCGGGCGCACCAGATGTTCGGTCAGGCCGAGTTTGATGGCCTGGGACCAGATGTCGTAATCGCGTACCAGCGCTTCGGGATTCTCCATCCCGCGGAACGAACCGACCTGGCGCAGGAACGCGCGATGCCGGTCGGCGCGCTCGCCGAAGCGGTCGCGTTCGGGGGAATTGATGCCCGCCATCACCAGTGGATGCACGAGCGCGTAGAGCGGTGAATGCATGCCCTCCAGGAGTTGCTCCATGGATGCCATGGCCTCGGTGCCGTCGGTGATGCCCCAGGCTCCGGTGAGGGTGTCGATGGCGAGTTCGCGGCGGTCGCCGAGGGGATGCTCGCGTTCGGGTCCGAGCAGGAGTGCGTCGTGGAAGGCGTCCCAGCGGGCGGAGTAGAAACCGCCGAGCGCCAGAGCGCGAAGTTCGTCGTCGGAGACCTGTGCGCCGGACCAGTGGTCTTCCTCGCGCTGGTCGAGCTCCGGGTAGGGGAAAGTCGTCAGCGTTGGCACGTCGCGGGCGGGCATGCCTCGATTCTTACTCATCGGTGTTGGAGTGGCCGAGTATTCGCCGATCGCGTGTGGCGGCTTTCTCGAGCCCGTCGGAGTGTGATTCCGGCGCAAGCCCCGGATTCTTCACCTGTCATGCAACTAATTCCGGCATTACTCTCTCGGGCATGTGTAGAAATATCACCATCCTGCGCGGGCTGGAGCCCCCCGCGACGGACCAGGAAATCTACGCGGCCGCGCAGCAATTCGTCCGCAAGATCAGCGGCGTCTCGGGCTTGACGACCGCTACGAAACCGGCCGTGGACAAGGCGGTGGAGGCCATCGCGGCCGCCACCACGCAGCTGCTGGCGGAGCTGCCGGATCGGCGGGTGCCGGTGGCGGCGGACAATGAGCCGCCGTTGCGCCGCATCGCCGCTCGTGAGGCCGCCGCCCGCGATGAGGACGCGAGCTAGAGCGGGCGGAAGGCGTCCGGTTCAGACGCCGTAGACGGCCACGCAGTCGAGCGCGATCTCCAGGCGCGGGCCGCGCCGGTCGATGGAGTGATCGAGTAGTTCTTCTATGCGCTGAATTCGGTAGCGCACGGTGTTCTTGTGTACGCCCAGTATTTTCGCGGCCGCGTCCGGACTGCGGCGGGCGCGTAAATAGGCGTGCAGCGTTTCGCGCAGGCGCGCCGATTGTGCGTCGGGTGCCGCGAGCGCGCCCAATTCCCTGTCGATGAGTGCCCGCATGGCGGTCTCGTCGGCTCCGGCCAGATAGGCCACCTCGACGTCGGGATAGCGCACCACGGCCGGTAGCCCGGGCCGGGCGCGTTCGGCGACCTGCCGGGCGGCGATGGCCTCGCGGTGTCCGCCGCGGAATCCGGCGACCCCGGCGGCGGGCACCCCGGCGGCCACCCGGACGGCCGTTTCGACCGGCCAGGCGGCTCGTGCGGAGTCCGGGAGCTCATCGTCCAGGCCGATCCACGCCCACAGCGCCGCGGCCCCGGAGGGGACGGTCAGGACGCTGCCGTTGCCGAGGGCGCTGGCGCAGCGGGCGGCGACGCGGTCCAGCAGTCCGGCGATATCGTCCGAGCCGTCGGGCGGGGTGAGCGTGGTGTCCTCATCGGTCCACAGGACCAGGGCCAGATGTCGCTGTGCGAGCCGGTAGCCGAGCCGGGCGGAGGCGAGTTCGATATCGAGTTCGCCGCCGCCGAGCAGGGCGCGCACGATTTCGGCGCGCTGGTTGAGCGCGGCGCGCAGACCGCTCTCGCGCTCCTGCATATAGGTGTCGGTGAGCGCCTCGACCGAGGTGCTGATCCAGCGCGTGGAACGGTCGAAAAGCCTTAGCAGGACATCTCTTTCGATCTCGCGGGGCAGCTGTCCCTGACCGACGATCTCGGTCATGTAGTCGAGCAGCGCCTCCTGGCCGACGTGGTAGACGCGCAGCAGCAGCCGCACATCGTGACCGCGCCGGGCAACGGTGCGGGCGAAGGCGTGCGCCTGTTCGGGCACCGGATAGTCGAACCGGTCCTGGGTGAGTCCGCTGAGCACCTCGTAGGCGTGCGCGCGGGTGCTGGCGGACAGATCGCGGCGCATATCCCGGTCGCGGAGTTCGGGAACGCGGGTGATGATCGCGCTGTCCAGGCGGGTAAGCACCTGTTCCAGGTTCTCGGTGCGCAGGTTTTCCGCGACGAAATCGGCGATCCACTGCCGGGTGGCCTCGCTGGTCTCGATAATGGCCACGGGTGGACCTTCCCCTTTGGTTCCAGAGCACAAAAGCGACCGGAATCCTTGAGCCCAGAAGCCAAGAATGTCCCGGCGAAATTGTGTCACGATCATAGTTCAGTGAGCTGTCGCACAGCTCACGGAGCCGAACCGGTTCGCAATGCAGCGCACGTGGGAGAGCACACCGTGACCAATACCGAGCCCGCCGCGGGTTCCGCCCGTAAGACCGCACCCCGTAAGGCCGCCGCCAACGGCACCGCCAAGAAGGCGGCCGCGAAACCGGCGGCCAAGGCCGAGCCCGCCGCGCCGGTGGAGCCCGCGGCCGTGGTCGCCGCCGCTCCGGAAGCCGCCGCCGCGGCACCGGAACCGGCTGCCGCACAGGTGATTCCGACCGAGCTCGAGGTGCGCAATCCCGCCACCGGCGAGGTCGCGGGCACGGTGCCGATCGATTCGGCGGCGACGGTGGCGGCCAAGGTGGCCGAACTGCGCCTGCATCAGCCCGAATGGGAGGCCATCGGCCCGGACGGGCGGAAGGAATGGCTGCTCAAACTCCAGGACTGGCTGGTCGACAATACCGACGCGCTCGCCGACATCCTGCAGTCCGAGACCGGTAAGGCGCGCATCGACGCGCTCATCGATCCCGCGTTCTCCATCGACCTGACCGGCTACTACGCCCGCCGGGCCGCGAAATTCCTTGCGGACGAACATCCTTCGCCGCACAGCCCGCTGGCCCGGGTGAAGTCGCTGACCCGGGTGTTCCGGCCGTATCCGGTGGTCGGTGTCATCACGCCGTGGAACTTCCCGCTCGCCATGCCGGTGATCGACGTGATTCCGGCGCTCGCCGCCGGTGCCGCCGTCATCCTGAAACCCTCTGAGGTGACGCCGCTTTCGGCGGTCGCGCTGGTGCGCGGCTGGCGTGAGATCGGTGCGCCGCCGGTGCTCGATATCGTCACGGGCGCGGGCGAGACCGGTGCGGCGGTCGTAGGCCATGTCGACTACGTGCAGTTCACCGGGTCCACCCCGACCGGCCGCAAGATCGCCGCGGCCTGCACCGAGCGGATGATTCCGTACAGCCTGGAGCTGGGCGGTAAGGATCCGGCCATCGTGCTCGCCGACGCCGATCTGGATCGCGCCGCGCACGGTATCGCCTTCGGCGGCCTGTTCAATGCCGGGCAGGTGTGCATCTCAGTCGAGCGGGTCTACGTGGAAGCGCCGGTCTACGACGAATTCCTGAAGAAGCTGACCGCCGCCGTCAAGGAGGTCCGGCAGGGCGTGGACGGCCGCGAACCCAAGTACGACATCGGCGCACTGGCCAACGAGGCGCAGGCCGGGATCGTGCAGCGCCATGTCGACGAGGCCGTGAAGGCGGGCGCGCGGGTGCTCACCGGCGGTAAGCGCACCGGTGTCGGCACGCTGTTCGAGCCGACCGTGCTCGCCGACGTCGATCACTCCATGAGCTGTATGACCGAGGAGACCTTCGGCCCGACGGTGCCGGTCATGAAGGTGGCCGATGAGGCGGAAGCCATTCGGCTGGCCAATGATTCGATCTACGGCCTGTCCGCGTCGGTGTGGAGCGGTGACAAGGATCGCGCGGAACGCATTGCGCGCCAGCTGAATGCGGGCGCGGTCAATATCAACGACGTATTCGCGAACATGTTCAGTTTCGCGCTGCCCATGGGCGGCTGGGGGCTGTCCGGCGTGGGTGCGCGCTGGGGTGGCGCGAACGGGGTGCGCAAGTACTGCCGGCAGCAGGCCATCACCAAGCCGATCCTGCCGACGCAGACCAAAGAGCTGCTGTGGTTCCCGTATTCGCCGACCAAGCTGGCGTTCTCGCTGGCCGCCATGCGGGCCGCGGGTGCGCGCGGACTGCGCCGGTTGAGCGTGCAGGCCGTGTTCGACACCGTGAAGGGAACCGGTAAATGACCGACTTCAGTGGGATTTCCGGCAAGGTCGTGGTGATCACCGGTGGTGCGCGCGGTATCGGGCTGGCCACCGCGACGGCCTTGCGGGCGCTCGGCGCGAAGATCGCCATCGGTGATATCGACGAGGTGAGCGTCAAGGAGTCCGGCGCCGCACGGGGTTTCGAGGTGTACGGGCGGCTCGACGTCACCGATCAGCAGTCGTTCGAGAGCTTTCTCGATGACGTCGAGCGGGAGCTCGGGCCGATCGATGTGCTGATCAACAATGCCGGGATCATGCCCACCGGGCGGCTGGTGGATGAGCCGGACGCGATCACCCGCCGCATTCTGGATATCAATGTGTACGGCGTGATCCTGGGTTCCAAGCTGGCGGTGGCGCGCATGCTGCCGCGCGGCAAGGGGCACGTCATCAATATCGCGTCGCTGGCCGGGGAGACCCATATTCCGGGTCTGGCCACCTACAACGCGAGCAAGCACGCGGTGCTCGGGTTCACCGACACCCTGCGCGAGGAGTACCGGGGCACCGGGGTGCGGTTCTCGTCGGTGCTGCCGACGCTCACCAAAACCGAACTGGGGTCCGGGGTTTCGACGCCGGCGCTGCTGCGCCCGGCCGAACCGGAGGAGATCGCGGACGCCATCACCCGGTTGATCGTGGAGCCCAAATCCAAGGTGCGGGTGACCACGGTGGCGGGTCTCATCTCGCAGGTGGTCGGGCTGCTGCCGGAGGCGCTGGGTGATGCGCTGGGGCGGGCGCTGGGCGCGCAGAGCGCGTTCCTGGACGATGTCGACTCCGGTGCGCGCAAGGCGTACGAATCACGGGTACGCGGTTAGTTTCACCGCGTTTTTGAACTGAAACGGGTTGTGGCCGAGAGCAATTCGGCCGCAACCCGTTGTCGTTTCCGCGTCGTGATCAGTGCACGGTGGCCAGCACGAAACGTTTTCCGGGATCGATCATCTTGGAAACCGTTGCGCCGTCGCCATATTCGCCGAGCGCGGTCATATTCCAGCCCTGCGGCGCACGGGTCAGCATGCACATGAAAAGTCCGGTGCGGCGATCACCGCGGGACAGTTCGAACCGCACCAGTTCCGCGCCGGAGAAATCGTCGACCAAACGGCAGAAGGCGCGCGCGATTTCGTCGAATTTCTGGCCCGAGTAGGAATTCACGGTGAAGAGCAGGGCGTACACGTCGGGGGGCAGCGCGGGCAGGTCGACCGTGATCACCTCGTCATCGCCCTCGCCCGCACCGGTGAGATTGTCGCCGGAATGCTTTATCGCGCCCTTGAACGCGGACAGCTTCACGAACCAGACCTTGCCCAATTCCTTGGCCTGCCGGTTGTAGGCGACCACCGAGGCGTCGAGGTCGATATCCTTGCCGCGCTTGGCCGGATCCCAGCCGAGCGCCATTTTCACGCGGGTGAGCGAGGGCGCGCCGGTCTTGGTGAGCGAGACGGTCTCGTTCTTGCTCAGGGACACTCGGCCCTTGTCGAGGCTGACCGTCGCCTCGCCGAACCTGGGCTGCGGCGGGGGTGTGAAGGACTGCGGCTGCGGCGCGTACGGCTGCTGCGGCGCACCCTGCTGGTACGGCGGCGGCGGAGACTGATACGGATTCTGCTGCGGCGGTGGGTAATACGACGGTGGCGGCGGATAGTTCGGCGTGCCGGGCGGCGGATAGTTCGGCGTCGTCGGCGCGGGAGGCGGGTAATTCACCGTGGTGGGCGCGGGCGGCGGATAGTTCGGCACGGGTGGCGGGTAATTCACCGTCGTCGGCGCGGGCGGCGGATAGTTGACCGGCGGTGGCGTGTACGCCTGCTGCGGTGCGGGCGCGTCATCGACGGTGATGCCGAAATCGGTGGCGATTCCGGCGAGCCCGTTCGCGTAGCCCTGGCCGACGGCGCGCACCTTCCAACTCCCCTGTCGCCGATAGATTTCCACGCCGATCAGCGCGGTCTCGGTGCTCAGATCGGTGGGTGTGAAACTGGCCAGGGTGGTGCGCCCGGTCGGATCGGCGACGGTGATGGTGAGTCGTCCGGCGCGGCCCCAGTTGGGCGGTCCGGAACCGTCCAGGCTGGCGGTGACCACGATCCGGTCGATCTCGGCGGGCACCTGCCGGGTGGCGATCCGAATGCGGTTGGGCGGTTGGGCGGTGACGCCGGGACCGACCGGCTGGTTGTAGAAGATGAAATCGCTGTCGGATCGGACCTTGCCGGTTGCGGTGAGCAGCAGGGCCGCCACATCCACCGCGGTGGCCGCGCTGACCTCGACGACCACTTCGTCCGCGTTGATCGGCGCGTTCGCGCCCTTGGTCAATTCCATTGCCTGCCTTACCTCCCCGTTTCCACCACGGTAGCGCCGTATCGTCACCTGATGGACGACAACGGAGCGGTATTCATCGGACTGTCCACCCTGGACTTGGCGTACGCGGTGGACCGGTATCCCGCCGAGGACAGCAAGACCCAGGCCGATGAATTGTTCCTGGGCGCGGGCGGTCCGGCCGCCAATGCCGCGGTCGCCTACGCGCACCTGTCCGGCCGGGTGCCGACGCTGGTCACGGCGCTGGGCAAACATCCGCTGGCGGAGCTCATCCGGGGCGATCTGCACCAGCACGGGGTCGGCGTCACCGATCTGACGCCGGACAGCGCGCAGCAGCCGCCGGTGTCCTCGATCATCGTGGCGACCGCGGCGGCGACGCGAACCATCGTGTCGCTGGACGGTTCCCGCGTATACGCGCCATTCGACAGCGAGGCCGCCGAACACCTGCACCGGGTGGCGGTGGTGCTGGTGGACGGGCACTATGCCGAACCGTCCCTGCGGATCGCGGCGGCCGCGCGCGAGCGGGGCATCCCGGTGGTGCTGGACGCGGGGCGCTGGCGGCCGGTGCACACCGAACTGCTGCCGCTGATCGATATCGCCATCTGTTCGGCGGCCTTCGCCCCGCCCGGTGTCGCTCCCGCCGAACTCTTCGACCAGTTGCACGCGATCGGCCCGGCGTGGGTGGCCGTCACGCACGGCGCGCACCCCATCACCTATTCCATGCCCGGGGAGCGCGGTGAAATCCCCATCGGCACAACGCATGCCGTGGACACCCTGGGCGCGGGCGATATCCTGCACGGCGCGTTCTGCCATTTCCATCAGCTCGGCGAACCGTTCCCGGCGGCGCTGCGGCATGCGGCCGAGGTCGCTTCGCGCTCGTGCGTTTCCGTCGGTACCCGGGCCTGGATGGATCAGACGATGCGGTAGGCGCGGCCGAATTTGCGCAGCACCAGATCGGCGCTGGGGCGGGTGCCCTCGACCAGGCGGGCATTGAGCAGATCGCTCTCGGCGACCTTGGTGCGCGCGGCCTCGGGACTGCGGCCGCCGCGAATATGCCTGCGCACCAGGCGTTGTTCGATGACCGGGCGCGGGACGTCGAGGTACCAGGTGGCGTCGAGCAGCGGCCGCACCGCGGACCAGCCGGGCGCGCCGTGATCGTTCAGCAGCAGGTAGTTGCCCTCGGTGACGATGATGCGCTGCCGGTCGAACACCACGCCGCCGGGTACCGGTTCGTGGATCTCGCGATCGTAGGTCGGCCACGGAACCGGTTGTCCGAGTGGGGTTTCGCGCAGTTCGCGCAGCCGGGCCACATATCCGGCGGCGTCGAAGGTATCGGGTTCGCCCTTGCGCGCGAGTTCGCCGAGCGCCCGCAATTGCGCATTGGTGAGGTGGAATCCGTCCATCGGCGCGACCTCCGCGATGGCGGTGCCCGCGGCCAGATTCAATTCATCGCGGACTCCGCGCGCGAGGGTGGATTTGCCCGCGCCGGGCGGTCCGGCTATCCCCAGGACGAACCGACCGGACTGTCCATCGGCGCGCTGCCTGATACGCGACGCCAGCTCCGCCAGGGAAGTTTCGACACTGCCGCGGGTCACGCCGCCAACCCTACGGAATCGACCCGAAAATCGTTGCCGCCTCGCCAGGTCCGCGGGCCGATCGATATCCGCCGCGTCCGCGATCGTTCGCGACGACGACGCCGGATCATCGGTTACCCGTCGCGCCCGGAATCGCCCGGCGCTCGGCCGCCCTTCGGAATCGCGCGCACCAGCGCCTGTAAATCGGCCTCGAGCAGGCGGAACAGCCAGTAGCTGAGCGCGAAGGCGAGCACGCCGCCCACACTCAGCCAGCGCACCGGGACGATCACCAATTCCAGGTCCTCGCGCGAGACGAAAGTGGCGGTTACGACACCGAGCAGCGGCACCGACGCGGCCGCCGCCAGATATACATTGCTGCGCCGCGCCAAACCGAGCAGCTGTCGCCGATCGGCCGGTCCCACCGCGCCCCGCACCAGCAACTGCGGATACAGCGCCCGCACCGAATACCCCGCGATCAGGAAGAACGGATACGCGAGAGCGATTGCGGCACACACCACCTGGGCCGTGAAGAAATGCAGGAAGGTATGCGGTGGCAGCCGCGCCCCGGACGCGGACAGCGCCAGCGGCCAGGCCACGCCCGCGATCACCCACATCAGGAACGGTATCCACACCGCGCGCTCACCGAGCAGCAGTGTGTCCGCGCGGGCGCGGGCCAGCGCCGCGGGCGAATACCGATGCCCGCGGGCGAGCCGATAGGTGACCGTCAGCGGCCGCCGCGCCAGCCACAGCAGCAGCAGCGCCGCGAGCGGGAACGCGATGGCATTGTTGACCAGCGCGACCGTGCCGAACCGCTGCTGATCGACCGCGGACAGCCGATCCACGATCAGGCTCTGGTTCAGCCGGATGTTGTAGACGCTGGCCAGCGCGTTCGGCACGCCGACGCACAGCGCCGCGATCGGCACCGGCCAGCTCCTGGCCCGCGACCGCCAGCTCTTCGGCGGCGGATCGACCAGGTCCCGGGCGCGCGCGTCCAGGCAGAGATCCAATTGCCCGGCCAGTTCGACGCCGTTCTGCCAGCGCCGATCCGGATCCGGGTCCAGGCATTCCAGCAGGACGCGGCGCAGCGTGGCCGGGGTGTCCGCGGGCAGTGCGGCCAGCGCGGCGGGTTGCACACCTGCGCGCCGCCGCGCCAGCATGGCCGTCACGACCTCGTGCCCGGGTATGCCGTCCGCCGCGGGATCATCGAATGGCGCTGCGCCGGTGAGCATTTCCCACAGCAGCACGCCGAGGGAGAAGATATCGCTGCGCGCGTCCGGCATCGGCGCGGCCGGATCCAGCCGTGCGGCAAGGGCTTCCGGTGATCGCCAGCGCAAACCCTCGGGCGAATCCGACGCCACCCCACCGGAACCCGGGATACCGGCGTTCCAATACAGCGGCCCCAGTGCGAAATCCGCGAGTTTGGGCACGCCCTCGGCCGTGAACAGCACATTCTCCGGCCGAATATCGTGATGCAGCACCCCGTGCCGCTCGGCGTAATCGAGCGCCGCCGCCAGCCGCCGCCCCACCCATGCCACGGTCTCCGGCCAGCTCAACTCCGAAATCTCGCGCCGCACACTGGAATCCGCGGGCCGAATCTCCCCGCGCGCCTCCATCGCGGCGTCGACCGCCCGCAACAAGAGCTCACCGCCGGCCGCGGGACCGGGTTGCGCGCGGAGCAGGCCGAGCACCCCCGCGGCATTGCCGCCCGGCAGGTACTGCATGTACAGCAGGCGCAGCGGGTTGCCGTTGCCCGCGATGAGGCGCTGATCGTAGACGCGGACGATGTAGTGGTGGTCGAGTTGGGCGACGGTGGGGCTGTCACTGTTCGCGCCGGACTCCACCCGCACCGCGACCAGTCGCTGCATGGAGCGCTGGCGGGCCAGGAACATGCGGCTGTGCGTCACCCCGCCGAGATCGGTGAGCAGATCGAAATCGTCCAGGCGGCGGCCGGTTTCGATGCCCGCGGGCAGTTCGGGCGGCGGGGCGGGGGTGATGCCGTCCGAGAAGCGACGGCGGATCTCCCCCGCCACCTCCGGGTATTCGGCGCTGAAGGTGTCGACGTCCAGCGGCCGGTATCGGCTGCGGACCAGGTATTCCTCGCACACCAGATCCGCGAATTCGGAGCTGCGGGTGACAGCCGGGAATTCACTGCGATAGTCGGCGATGCGCTTCTCCATACCGGTGCGCCGCCAGCGCTGCCGCATATCCACCCGCACCAGCGCGGTGAGCACATCGAGTTGCAGCGCCTCACCGTCGGGAACGTAGCCGTCCAGTTCCGGCGGTTCGAGGCGGTCGCCGCGCAAGGTGGATTCCCATTCGGCGGTGAAGCGGGAAACCGCCTGCGCCGGATGCTCGTTCACGATCCGGTACCCACGGGCTCCCCGGTGTCGTGAACTCGGCGACCGGGCGCCACCACACGTTCCAGGGCTTGCAGATCCGCCTCCAGCGCACGAAACATGATGTACACGGCCACGAAGGCCAGGATGCCGCCCACGCTGAGCACCCGCACCGCGACGATTACGCGCGGAATGTCCTCGGGCGGCAGGAATGTCACGCCCGCCACGGCCAGCAGCGGCACCGACGCCGCCACCGCCAGGTACGTGGTGCAGCGGTGCCCGAGCCGATGCAGCCACACCGCGTCCTCACCGCTGATATCGCCGTGCCGCAGGAACATCGGATAGATACAACGCACCAGGAAGAAGGTCACCAGGAAGAACGGGTACGCGACCGCGATGGCCCCGCACACCACCAGCGACACCACGAAATGCACCATGCCGCGCGTCGGTATCTCACCGGTGGACAGGCGCAGCGCGACCGGGAAGGTGATCGCGCTGATCAGCCACAGCGAGAACACGATGAGCGAAATGCGTTCTCCGGCAAGGAGTACATCGGCTCTGGCGCTGCGCAGCGTGTCCGCGTCGTAGGTCTTGCCTTTGCGCAGGCCACGCGGCACCCGGATCACTCTGCGGCACTGATAGATGATCAGCGCCGCCCCGAGCGGGAAGAACAGCACGTTCACCAGCGCGGTGATGAGGGTGAAGGTGTGCATGGCGGCATCGGACATGCTGCTGATGATCAGCGTGTTGTTGTGCACGATGTTGTACAGCGAGGACAGCACATTGGGGATCGCGATGGCCAGGACGACGATCGGGATCAGCCAGGGCCGCAGCCGCATGCGCCAGCTGTGCGGCGGCGGATCGACCAGATCCCGCGCGCGCTGATCCAGGCACATCTCCAATTGGCTTGCCAGTACGGTCCCGCTGCTCCAGCGGTCCTCGCGGTCGGGGGCCAGGCAGGTGAGCAGCACGCGGCGCAGTGCGGCCGGGCAGTCGGCGGGCACGCGTTCCAGGGCGACCTGTTCCACACCGCCGCGCCGCCGGTCCAGCATGGCCTCCAGGGTGGTGTGGTCGCCGTGGCCGCCGGGTCCGGCGGTCGAGTCATCGAATGGTTTCGCACCGGTGAGCAATTCCCACAGCACCACGCCGAGCGAGAAGATATCGGCGCGGGTGTCGAGTTCGGCGGCCGAGCGGGCGCGGCCGGGATGGCACGCCTCCAACTGTTCGGGCGACATGTACGACAGCGAGCCGCCGAAGTAGGCGACCGGGCTGGCGTCATCGAGATTGCGGCTGAAACTGATGTTGAAGTCGGCCAGTTTCGGCACGGCCTCGGCGGTGAGCAAGACGTTCGCGGGCTTCACATCCCGGTGCAGCACCCCGTGGCTGTCCGCGTAGTCGAGTGCCTCGGCGAGTCTGCGGCCGAGCCAGGCAACGGTTTCCGGCCAGCTCAGTCCGGCGAGTTCGTCGCGCACACTGGAATCGGTGGGCCGGATCTCGCCCTTCTCCTCCATGGCCGCGTCCACGGCGTCGAGCAGCAATTGCCCGCTGCGTTCGGCCACCGGGGTGGCGCGCACCCAGCGCAGCACCCCGAGCAGGGTGCCGCCCGGCAGGAACTGCATGTAGAGCAGCCGCATACGCCGCCCGCTGCTGGTCCGGATGCCGGAGATGAGCCGCTGGTCGAAGACCCGCACGATGTAGTCGTGATCCAGTTGCGCCAGGGTCTGCGGTTCGGTGCCGTGATCGGCGGACACCTTGACCGCGACCAGGCGTTGCAGGGAGCGCTGCCGGGCCAGGAATACGCGCGCGAACGCACCGCTGCCGAGGCTGGTGAGCAGATCGAAATCGTCTATGCGCTGGCCGATTTCGAGCCGGTCCAGCAGTTCACCGGTTTCGGGGGCGCTGAGTCCGCCGCCGGTGGCGCGGGTGCCGTCCATCGCCGCGGCCAGGGCGGACGGGTCCTGCTGGGTGAGTTCGCCCTGCTCGGGGACCCGGGTGGAATCGCCGTCCAGCAGACCGCCCGCGCGGGTGGAGTCGATATCGAGCGGAATGCCCGGATGTGTGGAATCGCTGTCGTCGAAGGGTGCGGCCCGGGTGGCGTCATCGCCATCGCGAATGACGGTGGAATCACCGAAAGAGTCTGTGCCCCTGGTGAATTCGTCGAGTATATCGGCGGCGCGGGTGAACTCGGCCGACGGCACGTGGGTGGTGCCGCCGCGGGTGGAGTCGTCCCGGGCGGCCCGCCGGGTGCTCTGATCCTCGTCATCGGCATTGAGTAGTTCGCGCAACTCGTCGGCCTGGTGCGGATACTCACGCAGACAGTCGCGCGGATCCACGCGTTCCCCGCTGTGCCTGCGGATGACGAACTCCTCGTACACCAGCCCGGCGGGCAGATCGGGCTCGGTGAGTTCGGGGAACTCGGCGCAGTACTCGGTGAGGCGTTTGCGCCGTTCCTGCGCCGGGACCGGCCCACCGGGGCGGCGCAGCCAGCGATGGCGCATATCGACCCGGATCAACTCCAGCAGCGCGTCGCGTCGCAGCGTGCTTGCGTCAGGCAGGAAAGCTGCGATATCCGGCGGCGTGGCAGCACTGCCCCACGCCGCGGTGAACGCCGCGACCACGGTGAATTCCGTTCCGGCCGAGTGACGGCCGGAGCGGCGCTCGGAACTTGAAACCATGTCCGCACCCATCTGGCTCGGCACGGATACCGTTCGAATCCGTACTGACGATCCATAGATGGACGGTTTTCCGATACCGGAAAAATCCGCCACACCAGACACCATCATCCCTGAGCAATAGCCGGAATGATAACTTGCGGCTGAACAGCGGATCACCCGATTTCGAACTCGAAGCGACGGGGGAACACCAGCATGTACGACGAGGGAGCCGCGCTAGCGGTTGACGCAGCGGTGAACGAGGCAGTGGTGAACGACGATAAAGCCGATATGAAGCCGGAGCCGCACATCTGCGCGGCAGAACCCGAAACTCCCGAAATCCTTCCACCCTTGGATCTGACCACCGCGACCGGGATCGCCTCCGCCGTCCAGAACGGATCGGTGACGGCCGAGCAGATGGTGGACGATGTACTCGCGCGGATTCGCGCACAAGATCGAAAAGTGAACGCGTTCAGCGAGGTTCGCTTCGACGCCGCCCGTGCCGAAGCGCGCGCGCTGGCCGAGCGGCCCGATCTGGACGTATTGCCGCTGGCCGGGGTTCCGGTCGCGGTGAAGAACAATATCGACGTCACCGGCGAGGTCACCCGCGCCGGATCGCTGGCCGGGGACAATCGGCCCGCGACCGCGGACCATCCGGTGGTGCGGCGACTACGCTCGGCCGGCGCGGTCATCGTCGGCCTGACCACGGTTCCGGAGTTCGGACTCTGGGGCGTCACCGACACCCCCGAGCGCATTACCCGCAGTCCCTGGAATCCGCGCTTCAGCGCGGGCGGCTCGTCCGGCGGTTCGGGCGCGGCGGTCGGCGCGGGCATGGTGACCATCGCACACGGCAATGACGGCTTGGGCTCGGTGCGCATTCCGGCCGCCTGCTCCGGCGTGGTCGGCGTCAAGCCCGGGCGCGGCCTGGTGCCCGCCGAGGTGGGACTGGATTCCTGGGGCGGCATGACCGAGAACGGCGTGCTGGCAACCACTGTCGCGGACGCGGCGCTCATGCTGTCGGTGCTCGCCGATCGGCCCGCGCTCGCCGAACTGGATCCGCCCAAGACACTGCGCATCGGCCTGGCCACCGCCGCGCCGACCCCGCTGTCCCGGGTGGATCGGGCCTGGGCGGGCGCCGCCGATATGGCCGCGGCCGCCGCCTCCACCGCCGGGCACACCATCGGGGTGTCCGAACTCCCCTATCAGGGCGCGACTTTCGCGCTCGGCCTGCGCTGGGTGGCCAATGCCGCGCGCGAGGCGGGCACGGTTCCGCATCCGGAACTGCTGCAGCGCCGCACCCGCACGCATATCGCGCTGGGCCGCTTCGTACTGAAATCGGGTCTGCTGCGCGCGTCCCAGGTGGATCGCATCGAGGCGCGCCTGCTCGACTACTTCGAACGCTATGACGTCGCCATCACCCCGACCCTGGCCACCCCGCCGCCCCGCGCGCGCCGTTGGCATTCGCGGCCGTGGCTCGCCAATATCGTTGCCAGCGCCCGGTTCTCACCGTTCACGCCGCTGTGGAATCTGGTCGGCTGGCCCGCCATCTCGGTGCCGATGGGTGTGCATCAGCGCACCGGCACCCCGCTGGCCGCGCAGCTCATCGGCCCGCCGGGCAGCGAGAGCACACTGCTGAAACTGGCAGCGCAGCTCGAGGCCGCCTGCCCGTGGGAGCGCACCGCGCCGGGCAAGGAGTAGACCCGGCGGCCACGCCGCCAATCGCTTCAGGCACGAAAAGGGCGGTCCCGGTGCGGGACCGCCCTTTTCGATATCGCTGCTCAGCGGCGGCGGCAATGCCTCCGACCCACTACCGCCGTCTGATTCGAGCTACTGCGCCCGATCGAGCTACTGCGCGGCGACCGGTTCCCGGTCCGCGAATCCGCCTTCGAGTACGCGGGCGGCGAACTCGAGGATGGTCGGGCGATCGTCGTCGGCGCGCCAGGCCACGGCCAGTTCGCACGGCGCGAGTCCGGCGACGGGTCGCGCGGTCAGGCCGGGCCAGCGGTACATGGGCACATTGTTCTCGGCGAGCAGGCAGACACCGAGTCCGAGCGAGACCGCCTCCAGGCGCTCCTCGGCGGTGGCCGCTTCCGCGCCGATCTTGGCCTGGCGACCGCCGCGGGCGTCCGCGCCGAGCCAGAAATCGCGTGCCGCACCGGCTTCGGCGGGCATGGCGATGAAGGATTCATCGGCGAGCGCGGCGAATTCGATGGTGTCCTGTCCGGCCAGCGGATGATTCTCCGGCAGCAGCACCCAGCGCGGCTCGGTGCGCAGCACCTGCCACCGGTAGCGACCGGTGTCGGGTACGGGCAGCCACATGAGCGCCAGGTCCGCCTGTCGCCCGGCCAGGCCACTGGACGGGTCGGTCCAGGATGCGGAGTGCAGGGCGAGTCGATGCCCGCTGGCGCTCTCCAGATCGGTGATCAGGCCGCGGCCGATGGAGGATTGGATGCCGACGCGCAGCACCTCACCCGCCTCCTGCAACGCGACATTGGTGACTTCCCAGAGCTCGAGGATGCGGCGCGCACCCTCCAGCAGTTCCTTGCCCGCGACAGTCAGTGCGACACTGCGCTGATTGCGGTCGAACAGGACCACGTCGAGTTGACGCTCCAGCTGTCGAATCTGCCGGGACAGCGTGGGCTGCGCGATGTGCAGCCGCTGGGCGGCGTTGGTGAAATGCAGTTCCTCAGCGACGGCGACGAAATACCGCAGGTCGCGCAAATGCGGGTCCATAGCCCCTTGCTATCAGAATCGGTCTTGAATATCCAGCCGTATCCGACCCAAAAGTTTGAAACTGAGTCAGAAAACAGCCGTCAGGTTTGTTAAAGACAGCATAGGGCGCGCCCGAAACTTTCCGGTAACCGGCACCGCGAATTCCTGGCCATTCCCCCCGACACGCATGCCCGAAATTGATACAGACATGTGACCAGCAGTAACACGCACCACGCTACACACCCCCGCCGACCGGCGCGACTCGAGAGCTGACCCCCGGCAACAAGCCCCGGCAACCCGGCTCACCGCGTCCACGGTTCTAACGTGAGTTTCATCACAGAAGCAGCAAGACCGCCCGCCGAATCCGGCGAACGGTCTCCGTGCGAAGGCTCGTGTGACGCGGTTTACCCGCCGTAGACCTTCGGGTCCAGGGTGCCGATGTACGGCAGATCGCGGTACCGCTCGGCGTAGTCCAGGCCGTAGCCGACCACGAACTCGTTCGGGATATCGAAACCGACCGCCATCACATCCACCTGGGTGCGCAACGCGTCCGGCTTGCGCAGCAGCGTCACCACCTCCAGCGAGGCCGGATTGCGGCTGGACAGATTGCGCAGCAGCCAGGACAGCGTCAGACCGGAGTCGATGATGTCCTCGACGATCAGCACATTGCGCCCGGCGATGTCCTTGTCCAGATCCTTCATGATCCGGACCACGCCCGAGGAGGAGGTGGAGGATCCGTAGGAGGAGACCGCCATGAACTCCATCTGGGTGGGCACGGTCAGCCGCTTGGCCAGATCCGTCATGAAGAAGATCGCGCCCTTGAGCACGCCCACCAGCAGCAGATCACCCTCGGGGGCACCGGCGGGATAACGTTTGGCGACCAATTCGGCGAGCTCTTGAACCTTGTCCGCGATCTCGTCTTCGCTGATCAGCACCGACGCGATGTCGTCCCCGTACACGTCCGCTGGTTTCCCTTCAGAGATGATGTCGACCCCGATCGGGTCCGCTGTGGGCCGAGCCCAGTATGAGCCTGCCACGTTCACGCGCGGCAACCAACCTGGTCCCGGTGACCGAACCACCGACCGCCACCCCGCCCTGACCGCGCCAGTCGGTGATCAGTGCCTCGACCGCTCGTAAATTGCTGTCCGTCAATGATTTTGCGCCGCCCGCGAGCAACCACGCGCGAATGACGCGCCGCCGCAGCGCCGGGGCGACAGTGGCGAGCGTCTCGAGACGCAACCCGTCGCCATCAATCTCGGATTTCAGCAACTCTTCGGCAATCGCATCCAGGGCGGTGCCGTCCTCCCGCAGCTGCGCCGCCGTCCGGGCCAGCGCGGGGGCCACTCCCCCGCCCAGCACCTCCTCCAGCAGCGGCAGCACCTCGGTGCGCAGCCGCACCCGGGTGAACTCCGGCGAGCTGTTGTGCGGGTCCTCCCAGGGCTCCAGCCCGAGATCCGCGCACAACTGCCGGGTGACGCTCCGCCGCACCCCGAGCAGCGGCCGCCCCCACGGTTCGGCGTAATCGGTCATCCCCTGAATCGACCGGCCACCGGACCCGCGAGCCAAACCGAGCAGGACGGTTTCGGCCTGATCATCAAGGGTGTGCCCGAGCAGTACGGGCAGCCCGGATCGCGCATGGTCGAGTGCGGCATATCTGGCCTGTCGCGCCGCGGCTTCCAGGCCGCCCGCGGTCCCCACCCGGACCGTGAGCACGCGCGCGGATCGGCATCCCAGCTCCAGGGCTGTCGCGGCCGCCCGCGCCGCGATCTCGGCCGAGCCATCCTGCAAGCCGTGATCGACCACGTAGGCGTCCACGACATCCGCCTCGACGGCCGCGGCGGCGGTCAGCGCCAATGAGTCCGCGCCACCGGACAATCCGACCGCGACCACCCCGTCCGGGGCGTATTTCCCCAGCCAATCCCGCACCGCATGACGCATTTCCAGCGCCGCACGCGTCTCGGGTAGCCGTGGATTCACGCCCCGATCGTCGCATGCGCGCGGGATCACCCGACCCGTCGCGGTCGAGGTCGCCGATCGGTCGGCGCGACCGGCTCAGCCCAATACGCGGGTGACCCAGCGCTGCGGGTCACCGATCTCCTCGGTGCGCGGCAGCGTGTCGGCATCGGTCCAGATGTGGTTGAACCGATCCATGCCGACGGTGTTCACCACTTCGTCGACGAAGGCCTTGCCCCGAACGTACTGCGCCACTTTGGCATCCATGCCGAGCAGCGCGCGGAGTAGTCGCTGCAGCGGATTGGCGGGCCGCTTGCGGCGCTGATCGAAGGCCGCGCGAATGCGCGCCACCGACGGGACCACGGCCGGGCCGACGGCGTCCATCACGTGGTCGGCGTGGCCTTCCAGCAGCGTGCCGAGCATGAGCAACCGGTCCAGGGCCTCGCGCTGCGGTTCGGCCTGGGTGGCGCGCAACAGCCCGACCATGCCGCCCGCCGGATCCTCGATCCCGCGGCGGCGTTCCTTCACGGCCTCCACCAGGCGGCCGAGCATATCCGCCATCGGCTCCTCCCCGGCGTCACCGAGGGTCTCCACATTGCGCTGCATGTATTCGGCGAGCCACGGCGCGGAGGAGAACTGCACCCGGTGCGTGACCTCGTGCAGGCACACCCAGAGCCGGAAGTCGCTGGGCGGCACGCCCAATGCGCGTTCCACCGCCATGATGTTCGGCGCGACCAGCAGCAGGGTGCCGTCCGGACCGCTGAACGGGTCGTACTGCCCCAGGATCGCGGTGGACAGGAACGCCAGCATGGCCCCGGCCTGTACGCCCGCGGGCTTACCGACGAATTTGCCCCTACCCCCGGCCTCGACGCCGGTTCCGGTGAGCTGTCCCATGGATTCGGCGGCGGCCGCGATCCAGCCCTTGCGGTCGACCACGCGCGCGTCCGGCACCGCCCGGCCGTCGATGAGCCCGCTCACCTCGCGCACCGGCCCCTCGGCCCGTTTGGAGGCCTCGGCGAGCTCGCGCACGGCCTGTTCGGCCGAATACCGGGAGGTGCGCGGCCCGGACGGCACCAGCGCGGCCCCGGTGCGGGCGGCCAGGCTCCAATCGACCGAACCGGTCAGCGTGGATTTGAGCCGTGACGGCTCTCGGGTGTCGATGCTCACCGGTGCCTGCCCATCGTCACGGCCGTCCGCGAATTCGATACGCGTGACGGCCTTCTCATCGGTACGACCTGTCTCTGCGCCCGGCCGATCGGCGGGGTGTTCGGGTCCGGTCATAGTCATCCACCCGTCAGGAGCAGCCACAGTTGCGCAGTGCGGCGGCGATGGCGTCCAAGGCGGGGCGGCTCTGTTCGGGCAGCCGCTGATTGGACATCAGCGCGAAGGTCAGTACGCGCCCATCGCGATCCAGCACATATCCGACCAACGCGCTCGCGACGTCCAGAGTTCCGGTCTTGGCCCGCACCCAGCCCGCTCCGGCCCGGTCACGGCTGGTGTAGCGGTCGGCGAGCGAGCCGGTGGCCCCGGCCACGGGCAGATAGTCGAGCAGGCCCGCGAGCGGATGGTCCGTGGTGTTCGCGGTCGCGGTGACACCCGAATTGCCTTGTCCCTCGCCACTACCCGGCAGGGCGGCCACGGTGACGATGCGGTCCAGCAGCCGCGGCGGAATGAGATCGTCCACCGACAGCCCGCTGGCATCGAGCAGGGTCAGGCCGCTCGTATCGAATCCGGCGGCGCGCAGGGTGGTGGCCATGGCGGTGACGGTGCCGGTGAACGACGCCTCCGAGCCCGCGGCGACGGCGATCTCCCGCCCGATGGTCTCGGCCAGCACATCGTCGGAGTGAACCATCATGTCGCGCAGTCGATCTCGCAGCGGCGCGGACTGCACCGAGGCGACCTTGGTGGCTCCGGCGGCCGCCTTGCCCAGGCGCACCTTGCCCGGATCGAGTCCCAGATCGCTCGCCAGCCTGCGACCCGCGTCCAGCGCGGGGGTCGCGGTGCGCGGCGAATACTCGACCAGCGGATTGAGCCGTCCGCCGTCGATCATCACCGGATCGATGGGTGCGATGGAGCCGCCGCCGATATCGGCCGGATCCCAGCCCTGCGCCATGGCCGACCCGGCGTACGCGGAGGTGTCCACCACGATCGTGTCCGGCTTCTGCCCGGACGACTTGATCTGCGCCACCAGATCCGAGAGCTTCGGCCCATTCGGGTAGTAGCCCTTGCCATCCGGCTGCGCGGTCAGCGTCGGATCGCCGCCGCCGACCAGCACCAGCTCATTGGCGGCCGCGCCCGTCACCACCTGCGTGGTCACCCGATGGTCCAGCGGCAGCGCCAGCAGTGCGGCGGCCGTGGTCAGCACCTTGGCGGTGGAGGCGGGAATCATCGGCTTGCCGGGATCGGTCGTCCACAGCACCTTGCCGCTGTCCGCGTCGGAGACCGAGGCCGCGAAAATCCCCAGATCCGGATTGCCGACCACGGGTGCGAGCGCGGCGGCCAAACCGTTCGCGCTCGGCGCCGGTGCGTCCGCCGGAGCGGGCGCCACCTGCGGTAACGGCTGCACCGGCGATGGCGGGTCCGCGATCGTCAAGCCCCCGTGCCGGAATTCCTCCGTCCACGGTTTCAGCGTCAACACCACACCCGTGGCGATGCCGAGCACCACCACCAAGACCGATGCCACCAGGATCCAGGTCTTCCGACGCCGCTTGGCTTCCAGCCCACCGATGTTCTGCTTGTTCCGAGCCACCTGCCGCCGTCTCCCTGATACCCGTCCCTGCCGAACCCACGCATCCGCGCATCACACTATCCTCGTTGCGCAGTCGTTCCCCCGAACGAGCTGGCGAGTCGGCAGCCATACCCGCACCGAAGAAGGAGATGACGTGGAGTTCGACGTCACCATCGAGATCCCCCGGGGTCAGCGCAACAAGTACGAGGTAGACCATGAGACCGGCCGGGTGCGGCTGGACCGCTACCTGTACACGCCGATGATGTACCCGGCCGACTACGGCTACATCGAGAACACCCTCGGCGGCGACGGCGATCCGCTGGATTGCATGGTGCTGCTGCCCGAGCCCGTGTTCCCGGGTGTGCTGGTCGAGGCCCGTCCGGTCGGCGTGCTCATCATGAGCGATGAGGCCGGCACCGACGAGAAGCTGGTCGCGGTCCCGAACAAGGACAAGCGCTGGGATCACATCCAGGACGTCGAGGACATCCCGGAGTTCCAGCGCAAGGAGATCGCGCACTTCTTCGAGCGCTACAAGGACCTGGAGCCCGGCAAGTGGGTCAAGGTCGAGGGCTGGGACAACCGCGCCAAGGCCGAAACCCTGGTCACCGAGGCGTACGCGCGCCTGAAGGAGCAGGGCGGCCACTGATCTCGGTGCCGAATCATGCGGTGGGCGGTGCGGTTTCCGTGCCGCCCACCGTCATGCGCGGCGGGACTTCCCTCTCGTTCAGCTACGAAAGTTGTTATTTGCCTTCGAACTTCGGGGCGCGCTTCTCGAAGACGGCCTGAATCGCCTCGGTGAGATCGTGCGAGGGCAGGAACGCGGAGTTCCACGCCGAGACGTAGCGCAGTCCGTCGGCGACCTTGCCCGCCTTGGGCTGATCCAGCACATCCTTGATGCCCTGCACCACCAGCGGCGGGTTCTCGGCGATCTCGCGAGCCAGCGCGTACGCCGCGTCCAGCACCGCTTCCTGATCGGCGAACACGTCGTTGATCAGACCGATCTTCTCCGCCCGGGCCGCGTCGATATCCTTGCCGGTGTAGGCGAGTTCGCGCAGATGCCCCTCACCGATGATTCCGGGCAGCCGGTGCAGCGATCCGATATCCGCGACGATGGCGACCTTCGCCTCGCGCAGACTGAACTTGGCCTCCGCGCTGGCGAGCCGGATATCGGCCGCCGCGATCAGATCCAGTCCGCCGCCGATGCACCAGCCCGAGACGGCCGCGATGACCGGCTTGCGGCAGTCCGCCACCGCGGTGACCGAGGCCTGCATCTCGCGCACGTGGCGCAGGAAGTCGGTGCGCGGTCCCGCGAGCGCCTTATCGGCGAGCAGCGGCCCGAACAGCGGGCTCATGGCGGGCAGGTCCAGCCCGTAGGAGAAATGCTTACCCGACCCGGTGAGCACGACGGCCCGTACTTCCGGATCCGCGTCGAGCTCGCGGAAGATGAGCGGCAGTTCACGCCAGAAGTCCGGGCCCATGGCATTGCCTTTGCCGGGACCGGTCAGGGTGACGGTCGCGATGTGGTCCTTGCTTTCGACCTCGAAAGCCTTCCAGTCGGTCATCGGTCCAGCGTATCGGGGGTGCGGAGGGTCCGGGCGGGCGGTGTAAATCCTGTGCTAAATCTGCTGTCCCGCACTGGTTTCCGGGGGCTCGCGGACGGGACGATTAGCAGGGTCCGCAAGCCACACTCCGGGCTGGGAGTTTCCCGTGTTGATGCATCATGGAATCGGCCTCGACCGCTTCAATTCCTGTTCCCGCCAGCGCGCCGTACACGCCCTGTACGAATGCTGCAGCTGTGTCAGCTGGGCCGAGAAGATCGCCGACGGCCGCCCCTACCCCGGCTACGACGCTTTGCACACCGCCGTCGCGACGGGACTGCGCGCGCTCTCCGCGGCCGAATTGGAGCACGCCTTCGATTCGTGTGCGCGCGAAACGATTTCGGAGCACAGCGTCGCCGAGCTCCAGCGCGTCACGCGAGCACGCATCGAGCGAATGCTCGGCCCGGAAGAGGGCTATCCCGAATACTGATCCCCCGCACATCCACCGCAATCGCTCTACTCTGGTGCCATGCGCAGGTCCCTGCCACCGGTCGCTTCCAAAGTTTCCGACACACTGATTGCTCGCGGTCATCACGGGGTCATCCTCACCCAGCCGCAACCCACCCACACCGCGGCCGAGGCCGCCCAGGCGCTCGGCGTGGAGCTCGGCGCGATCACCAAATCGCTGCTGTTCCTGCTCGACGACGATCCGGTGCTGCTGCTGGTGTCCGGCGCGCACACGGTCGATCTGGATCGCACCGGGGAACGCCTGGAGGGCACGCTGACCCGGGCCCCGGCGGCCATGGTGCAGCAGGTGACGGGTCAGCCGGTGGGCGGGGTCGCCCCGGTCGGGCATCCGATCAACCTGCCCACGTACATCGATACCGCGCTCGCGCGGCATTCGGAATTGTGGGCGGCGGGCGGGCATCCGAACACGGTATTCCGCACCACTTTTGGTGAGCTGGTTCGGATAACCGCTGGTCTGGCGATTGACGTCGATTGAGTGCCGGCGAATTTCCGCACCGGATGGAATATCCGGCGGGCCGTGGACGTAGGTTCGGAAGGTGACCGATTCTCCGACGCCTGGCGCCGAGCTCCATGTGCCCGACGACCTGAGCGGCATCACCGCCCAGCAGTATCGCGCCGCCATGCGCCACTATCCGGCCGGCGTCACCATCGTCACGCTGAAATCTCCGGACGGGCCGGTCGGTTTCACCGCGACCTCGTTCGCCTCGCTGTCCGCGCAGCCGCCGCTCATCTCGTTCAATATCGCCGAGACCTCGTCCAGTATCGCGGCCATGTCGCAGGCCGAATCGGTGGTGGTGCACTTCCTGGGTGAGCATCAGAAGCATCTGGCGCAGCGGTTCAGTCGCAGCGCCGAGGAGCGATTCACCGACCGGTCGCTATGGACCACCCTCGAATCCGGCGAACCGGTATTGCACGGCACCCCGATCTGGGTGCGCGCGACCGTGCACCAGCTGATTCCGATCGGCGATCACACCCTGGTGATCGGCCTGGTCACGCGGGTGCACGACAACACCGAGGACGCGCCCGCCGTCGGCCCGCTGGTCTACTACAACGGCGTCTACCACCGCGCCGAGATCGCCGACTGACTCACGCCGCCGCCGAGGCGACGGTTCCGATCCCCAGCGCCGCCAGAATTCCGGCGCTCGCCTGCTCCAGCCGATCCCGCACCTTCGGCTTGCGCAGCAGTTCCACCGCGCGCGAGGCCGCCACCGCCAGCAGCACCATTTCGATTGCGGCGATGGATGATTCGATCGCGCCCAGGGTGAGCGTATTCGCGAATGTCACATGGGTGAGGAACTGCGGCAGCACCGCGAGATAGAAAAGCCCGACCTTCGGGTTGAAAATACAGGACAGCAACCCCGCGGCGAATGCGGAGCGAATCGATGACGCCCGTTCCCGCGACCCCCGCGCGGCCAACTCCGACTCCGCGTCCGCGAGCCCCTTACGATGCGCCATGAGCGCCCGAATCCCCAAGTACAACAGGTAGATTCCGCCGATCACCTTCAGGCTGCGATAGGCCGTGGCCGACTGCTCCAGCAGCGCCGCCACCCCCGCCGCGACCACCACCGCCCAGACGATCCCGCCGAACGCCGATCCGGCCGCCGCCGCGATCCCCGGACGCGGCCCGGCCATCGAAAAACGCAGCACCAGAAAGGTATCCGGGCCGGGGGTCAGGGCCAGCAGCACGCACAGCCCGAGAAAGCTCAGCAGCAGGGGAATACTCACCCGTCCATGGCAACCCACCACGGGCCACGGCGCAAGTGTTTTCACCACGCATGAGAAAGCCGCCGACGTTCCGGAGGAGAAACGTGCGGCGGCCCTCGGAGCGGCAGAGATTCAGTTCCGCGCGCTGAATTCCGCGCCCAGTTCGCGGAACACATCGGTGTTCATCGTGAACGCGAGGCGGGCCTCATCGAGCACGCGCTCGACATCGGCGCCCTCGATGGGCAGTCCGTCCAGGTTCTCCCGGTACTCGCGCTTGAACGCGGCCGGATTCGAGATGTCGTCGAAGACGTAGAAGCGCACGCCGTCACCCTTCTTGGGCAGGTTCCACAGCTTCTCGGCGGTACCGCGAATGACCTGGCCGCCGGACAGATCACCCAGGTAGCGGGTGTAGTGATGCACCACGTAGCCGGCGGACCATTCGGTCGCGCACTCCTCGATGCGGGCGGCGTAGGCGGCGGTCGAGGGCAGCGGGGTCAGCTCATCGCGCCAGTTCGCGCCGCCGAGGTAGGCCAGATCGGCTTCCAGGGCGGCCAGGCGGGCCAGCCCCGGCTGTACGAACGGTCCCGCGACCGGATCGGAAGCCAGTGCGGCGGAATGCTTTTCGAGTGCCTCGTAGACGAACCAGAGCTGCGAGGTGTAGCGGTAGAAGGCTTCCACACCGAGCTCACCGGTGAGCAGATCGCGCATGAAGGTGGAGTGCTCGGCCTCGGCGTGCTGCTGTTCGGTCGCGCTGCGGATGAGCGTCGAGAACGGCGCGGCGGTGCTGGTGTCCAACATGGTCGAGCTCCTCGTTCGGTCGAAAATCTACGTCTCGGGGCGCCCACCTTTGGATACCCTAACTTCCTCTCCGACCATACGCTTCAGCAACGATCTCGCGATTCGACCTTTTCGGCCCTCCCGATCCAACTTTCGGATGATTTTCGCGGCGGGGTTGACAAGAACCGCGATCTTCTGCAAGCTCTTCAACCAGGTCATGAGTACCAGCGTCAAGCCCTGGCTAGCTGGTCGGCAACCCTCCTCCGCGGTGGGGTGCTCCAGGTGACGACCGGGCCGCCGCCCGACCGGGCGCGGCAAGCGCGGACTCTCGATCATTCATTTCTTTTGATCGCGTGTCCCTTGCCCGATGGGATTTCGTGATGACTGCTTTCGCCGACCAGACCTGTGCCGCCCTCGCCACCGTTTCCGGTTGTGAGCTCCAGGTACCGCTCGTGCAGGGTGGAACGATTCGCTACGCCAACTTCGACTATGCCGCCAGCGCACCGGCTTTGGCGCAGGTCACCGCCCGCGTACAGGATCTGCTGCCGTTCTACGCCAGCGTGCACCGGGGCGCGGGTTACGCCTCGCGCGTCTCCACCGACTGCTACGAATCCGCTCGCGGTTCGGTCGCCCGCTTCCTCAACGCGGCCGACGATCAGGTCGTGGTCTTCACCCGCAACACCACCGATTCGCTGAACCTGCTGGCCTCCTGCGTACCCGGTGACACCGTGGTGCTCGATTCCGAACACCACGCCAATTTCCTGCCGTGGACCCGCAACGGCCGCCGCGTGGTGCCGATCGCGGACACCATCGAGGAGACCATTCAGCGCGTGGTCGCCGAACTGTGCACCAAACCCGCTGCGCTGCTTGCCATTACCGGTGCGTCCAATGTGACCGGGGAACTGCTCCCGCTGGAGCGCCTGGCCTGGATCGCGCACCAGTGCGGCACCCGCGTGCTGGTGGACGCCGCCCAACTGGCCCCGCACCGCCGCATCGACCTGGCGACCAGCGGTATCGACTACCTGGCCTTCTCCGGCCACAAGGCGTACGCCCCGTTCGGCGCGGGCGTCCTGGTCGGCCGCCGCGACTGGCTCGACGCCGCCGAGCCGTACCTCGCGGGTGGCGGCGCTGTCCGCTCGGTCAGCGCCGACAGCGTGGAGTGGGCCCCCGCCCCGCAGCGCCACGAGGCCGGTTCCCCCAATGTGCTGGGCGTGGCCGCCCTCGCCGCCGCCTGTGACGCACTGGCCGAAATCGACGAGACCACCCTGCTCGAGCATGAGCAGTACCTCACCCACCGCCTGCGCTACGGCCTGAAAACCGTTCCGGGCGTGAACTTCCTGCGCATCTGGCGGGACAGCACCGATGCCGTCGGCATCGTCGCCTTCACCGTCGACGGATTCGAACCCGGGCAGGTCGCGGCCTACCTTTCGGCCGAACACGGCATCGGCGTCCGCGACGGCCGCTTCTGCGCTCACCCCCTGCTGTCCCGCCTCGGCGTCGACGCCGCCGTGCGGGCCAGCATCGGCCTCGGCACCACCGCCGCCGATGTGGACCGCCTCGTCAATGCCATCGCCGCCCTGGTCGAGAACGGTCCCGCCTGGGATTACGCCAAGACCGAAGGCCACTGGAACCCCACCCCGGAGACCCGCCCCTTCGGCAGCTCGGCCGACGGCGCGGCTCCCTGCGCGATCTAGAACACCAGGTAGCGCCGGGCGAGTTCTTCCACGAAGGGGTCGTCGTCGGCGACGGCCTCGAGGATATCGAGATCGTCCTGCACCGAAACCTGGCGTCCGTCTTCCTGATCCGGATCCGGCGGCCCGTCCTCATCGAGCTGCCGGATCAGTTTCGCGCGCACGCGCTCCTTCAGCGAATCACTCATAGCCAGAGCATGCCCGGTTTGCCCGAGGTAATTCGGCCAGGCACGCCGACCGATCACACCGGCGCGAGCCAGCTCCCCCACGGCGTATTGCGGACAACCGTATATAGGACAAGGAAAGCCAGCGTCACCCACAGGGCCACCCTGGGCAGCACCCGCGGTAGCGGCGGCGGACTCGTGCGCCCGCGGAACCCGCTCACCAGCCAGGTCCCCCACCACACCAGGAACCCCAGCAGCAGTGGCACCAGCAGGATATTGCTGTGAATGGCGTCGAGCACCCGGCCGTCGGTGAGATTGTGCAGGCCGCGCAAACCGCCGCACCCGGGGCACCAGTACCCCGTCAATTCCTTGAACGGGCACAGCCCGTACGACCCGGACTCATGCGGATCGCGAAAGTGCAGTAGCGCCAGGCCACCCGCCACCACGGCACCGCCGAGCAGCGGCAATCCGGCACTCAGCCACCTGGGGTGAGCAGCGGATTCGGCGTCGCGCGCCTGCACGGTTTCCACCAGACAACCGTAACCGGGCCCGCCCCAACCCGCCATATTCCGCACGACTTCGCACTCCCAGACAGTGCGGTTGACACTCCGTACCCGTGGGTATGCTTCCCCTGCAACGGTTTTCGATCCAGCGGGAGGTAGCTCACATGAACCGACGCCGGACCGACAGCGGCAGAATCACCCGTGCGGCACTCTCCGCGGGCGCACTCGCGCTCATCATCGTCGCCAAAGCGGGCAGCATGACCTTCGGCTACTCATTCCCCAACAGCCTGCTGATCCTGCTGGTGGTCGCGGCGATCGTCGGCGCATACCTGCTGTTCCAGCGCCGCGAGCGCCCCGGCTCATCGGGCACGAGCCCCACTCCGCCTGCCGCTCAACGGGTCACCGGCCCGGCCGCGACTCAGCAGACCGCCGACCCCGCCGCCGCGGTGGCCACCGTTTCCGCGCAGGCGTTGATCTCGAATCATCAAGAGCCGCCCACCATGCCGGTGCACTACAGCGTCGCCACGCCTGATGATCCACCGACCGTCGGCATCGTCGGCACCCACGATGATCCGCCGACCGTGGGCCTCAGCGAATCGGTGCCCGTTCGCTGACCGGTGCGGTGAGCGCGCCCGCGAGCATATCGATGATCTCCGCCCAGGCATTCGCATCGCCCGCCGCGACCCGGCCCGATTCCACCGCCCGCTCATGATCGGCCAGCAGCGCGAACAGCATGGTCGGCAGCGCGCGCAGCCGGTGCACCCGCAATCGCGGTGCGAGCGTGGTCATTTCATCACCGAGCCGCTGCATGATCACCCGCACCGAGGTGCGCCGATCGCTCTCCAGATTCGAGGCGTCGGTGACCGCGGGATGGGTGTGGATCTGTTCCAGGAAGCGCGCGTAATGATGGCTGCCCTCGCTCGCCCCGAGTTCGAACATCGGCACCACCAGCGCCTCCAATAGCGCGTGCACCCCCGCGCCCGCGCCGACCTGTTCCGCGAGCATTTCCAATCGCCGCACCTCGAGCGCGCCGAGTCGCAATTCCACGACGGCCTCGATGAGTCCGTCGCGCGAGCCGAAGTGGTACTGGATCGCCGAATTGTTCCGCTGTCCGGCGGCCGCGGCGATATCGCGCAGCGGTACCGCCTGCCCGCGTTCGGCGATCAATCGCTCGGCCGCGAAGATGATCCGCTCCCGCGCCTCGTTCACTCCCACAGGTGCAGAATAGCCGCCCACCAGCCGATAAAGAACTCATCCTTGACAGTTAAGCACTTGTTCTTAAAGCTCTGAGTGACTGCCATCACTCGATAGGACTGCATCCGATGATCCTGGACACCTTCCGACTGGACGGCCGCGTCGCCGTCGTCACCGGCGCCGGCCGCGGAATCGGCGCCGCGACCGCGCTCGCGCTGGCCGAAGCGGGCGCCGATGTCGCGCTCGCCGCCCGCACCCCCGCGCAACTCGAGGAAGTCGCCGGCAAGATCCGCGCCCTGGGCCGCCAGGCGGTGATCGTCCCCTGCGATCTGAACGATCTCGACACCGTCACCGCCTTCGCCGATACCGCCGCCGCCGAACTCGGCCGCCTCGATATCGTCGTCAACAATGTCGGCGGCACCATGCCGAACACCTTCGCCACCACCTCCCCGCAATTCCTGGAGGACGCCTTCCACTTCAATGTGTCCACCGCGCACGCCCTCACCCAGGCCGCGCTGCCGCACATGCTGAAGAACGACGGCGGTTCGGTGGTCAGCATCTCCTCGATGATGGGGCGCGCGCCCGGCCGCGGCTTCCTCGCCTACGGCACCGCCAAAGCCGCACTCGCGCACTGGACCCGGATGGCCGCCTCGGACCTGTCCCCGCGCGTGCGCGTGAACGCCATCGCCGTCGGCTCGGTCCTCACCTCCGCACTGGAAGTCGTTGCGCAGCAACCGGAAATCAAAGCCAAGATGGAGGGCGCGACCCCGCTGCGCCGCCTCGGCGAGCCCTGGGAGATCGCCGCCGCCATCGTCTTCCTCAGCTCGCGGGCGGGCGGCTACATCACCGGCAAGATCCTCGAGGTCGACGGCGGTATCGAAGCACCCAACCTCGAGCTCGGCCTCCCCGACCTGTGAACCGGAGTCAGCCATGAAATACCGTGTCGTGCAATGGAGTACCGGCAATGTCGGCCGCCGCACGCTCCGCAATATCATCGCCCGCCCCGAACTCGATCTGGTCGGCGTATGGGTGTCCAGTGACGCCAAAGCCGGTCGGGACGCGGGCGAACTCGCGGGCCTGGATCTGGAAACCGGCATCACCGCGACGACCGACGCACAGGCTCTCATCGCCCTGAAACCGGACTGCATCGTGCACACCGCCATGGCCGACGACCGGCTCATGGAAGCGGTCGAGGACCTGAAGATGTTCCTGCGCGCGGGCATCAACGTGGTCTCCAGCAGCCCCGTCTTCCTCCAATTCCCTTACGGCACACTGCCGGACGAGGCCATCGACCCGATCATCGCGGCCGCGAACGAGGGCAATGCCTCACTCTGGGTGAACGGCATCGATCCGGGCTGGGCCAATGACTGGCTCCCGCTCCTGCTCTCCAGCGGTTCCGAGCGCATCGACGCCGTCATCTGCTCGGAGATCATGGACTACTCCACCTACGACAACCCCAAAGTCCTGTTCGACATCATGGGCTTCGGCAGCGCCCTCGACGACCTGCCCCTGCTACTGCAACCCGGCGTCCTCACCCTCGCCTGGGGCAGCGTCATCCGCCAGCTCGCCTCCGCTCTCGACGTCGAATTGGATTCCGTCACACAGCATTACGAACGCCTCCCCGCTACCGAGGAACTCCTCGTCGGCAAACGGGTCATCGCCCCCGGCACCGCCGCCGCCCTGCGCTTCCAAATCCACGGCGTCCGCGCGGGCCGCGAAATCCTCACCCTCGAACACGTCACCCGCCTGCACCCCGACCTGGCACCCGACTGGCCCCAACCGGCCGGAAAAGGCTGCTACCGAGTGGAAATCAAAGGCGACCCCGACTACCTCCTGGACCTACAGCTCTACAGCAACGGCGACCACGCCGAAGCGGGCGTCGTCGGCACCGCCGCCCGCCTGGTCAGCGCCATCCCCGCCCTGGTCAGCGCCCGCCCCGGCCTCCTCACCGCCATGGACCTGCCCCTGACCACCGGCCGCGGCCTGGTCTCCTGACCCGAATCGAAGGCCCCCACCGCCGTGCTCGGCAGTGGGGGCCTTCGTCACGTCACCGGGTCGCACCGTGCCCCGCCGCCAAGCCATGACCGATCCGCAACATCTCCGATATGAACGCCCGGCGGCGCAATCCCGTTTCACCGGTAGAGGTTTGACGCTCACCGGCACCGCCCACCGAAGTCTCACCTGACGCGCTCAGCGCACGGGCTCCCACACCGCGCACCCCACGCGGCGATCCGAAACTGATCCCCGCCGCTATCAGCGGCGACCTCACTGGAGATCCCGCATGTCCACACACCCGTCGATGACCGCTGCCCGCACCCTGTTCGCGGCCTGCACCCTCACCGCCCTCCTGGCAATCGCCCCCGCCACCCTCGCAGCCCCCGCCCAAGCCACCACCGCGAACACCACCACCGACTCCAACACCTCAACCCCCGGCGACAACCGCCGCGCCGAAGACCGCAACGCCCCGGCCCCCGCCGCCAACCGCAACCCCCACTACGACAGCCGCCGCTGCACCCCCACCACCCAACCACCCTGCCTACCCTGACCAACAAAAACAGGTGGAGAGCGATAAACGCTCTCCACCTGCTTGTTTGGAGCCGCCTGGGGGAATCGAACCCCCGACCTTTTCATTACGAGTGAAGCGCTCTACCGACTGAGCTAAGGCGGCGTGCCTTCCGGCGGTGCGAGTCTATCGTCTGATGGCCGGAATCCGAAAATCGGTGGTCGCGGTCACGCGGAGCGGGCGGCTATCAGGCCCGCGACCATGGCGGCTACGGCGAAGCGGGGCTTCACGTTGGTTTCCAGGGCGTCGCGGCAATCCAGGACCGCTTGGATGGACAGCAGCAGGCCCTCGGGGCGGACGTCGGTGGCGAGGGCGCGGATCTGGTCGGCCATATCGGGATGTGTCAGCGTGACACCGGTTTTCGCGGTGGCGTTGGCCGCACCGAAGCGGACGGCGAGCGCGTCGCGGTACATACCGGCGACATCGATGAGCGCACGATCGAGGGCATCACGACCGGTGCGAGTGGCACGGGACTTCTGGCGCTTCTCGAGGTCCTTGAGCGCGCCCGCGGAACCTCGGGTCGCCGAGGCCGCACCCTTACCGGTGCCGCCCGCACCCATCGCGGTCGCGAGGGCATCGCGTTCCTTCTCATCGCGGGCCGCGCTGACCTGCTTCGCCTCATCATCGGCGGACTTCACCAATTCATCGGCGGCGGTATAGGCCACACCGGGCCGCGCGGTGGCGGCGACCAGGGCCAGAGCCCGTTTGCGCCGGGCACGCGCCTCCTCATCGGTGGCCAAACGCCGGGCCCGGCCGACATGACCGCCGCTCACCGAGGCGGCCCAGGCGGCGGCCTCGGGTGAGAGACCGTCCTGATCCCGCAGCACCACGGCGATGGAATCGACGGACGGCGTCGCCAAATGCACGTGGCGGCAGCGCGAACGCAGCGTGATGGAGATGTCCTCCGGATCCACCGAAGGCGCGCACAACAGGAAGACCGTCCGCGCGGGCGGCTCTTCCACCACCTTGAGCAGCACGTTTCCGGCGGCCTCGGTCAGACGATCGGCATCCTCGACCACCACGACCTGCCAGCGACCGGTACTCGGCCGCCGCGAGGCGACCTGCACGATCTCGCGCATCTCCTTGGTGCCGATACTCAAACCCTCCGGCACCACGCGCCGCACATCACCGTGCGTTCCGGCCATGGTGGTGGTGCAGGCATGACACCGCCCGCAACCCGGCGACTCCGGATCGGTGCACTGCAGGGCAGCCGCGAAACACAGCGCCGCCACCGACCGACCCGAACCGGGCGGACCGGTGAACAGCCACGAATGCGTCATGGCCGAGGCGGAAACAACCTCCCCGCCGCGAGCCGCCACCGCGGCGGTCCGCAGATCGGACTCGACCGCGTCCTGTCCCACCAGTCGATCGAAGACTCCTGCCACGCCGTACAGACTACTGTCGACCGCCGACAGCTCAGACCGCGCGCTGGTAGGTGGTGTTCGCACCGTCCAGCGCCTCGCGAATGATGTCGGCGTGCCCGGAATGCTGCGAGATCTCGCGCAGAATGTGCAGCAGGATGTACCGGACCGTCAGCCAGACCCGCTCCGGAGCCCAGGGCGCGGTCGGGGTGGGAATCGAATCCTCGAGATTGGGTAGTTCGCGGATCAGCTTCGCGGTCTGCTCGGCCACCACATCCCATTCGGCGAGCAAACCCTCGACCGTCTCGTCCGGACCCAGCTTGTACTCGGAATCCATTCCGGAGACATCGAATTCGGATTCCGGATCGCGCTCGACCAGGATCGTCGTCCAGTGCCGCTCGGTATTGATGATGTGGTGCAGCAGACCACCGAGCGTCAGCTCACTGACCGTACTGCGCTCGCGCGCCTGATCGTCCTCGAGACCCCGAAGGGTGATTCGGAACAGTTCGCGCTGACTCGCCAATACCGTGATCAGCTCTTCGCGCTCGTGATCGACTGCCATCGAATGCCCTTCCGCCGGTGCGTGTTCGAACCACACGCTACGGCAGCGCACCGACAGGAAACAGCCCCGGAAAAAATGACTCCGCCCCAGCTCAGAGCCGGGGCGGAGGATCATTTTCAGGACTTGGTCGCCGCAGCTTTCTTGGCCGCCGCAGCCTTTTTGGTAGTGACCCCGTCGGCGGTCTTGGCCGCGGCCTTCTTCGCCGCCGCCTTCTTCACCACGGTGGTCTTGGACGCGACCGCCTTCTTCGCGGCGGTCTTCTTCGCCGCCGCTTTCTTGGCCGGAGCCTTCTTCGCCGCGGTCTTCTTGGCCGTCTTCTTCACCGGCCCGCGCGCCCGCCGATCCGCCAGCAGTTCCGAGGCGCGCGCATCGGTGATGGACTCCACCTCATCGCCCTTGCGCAGGCTGGCATTGGTCTCACCGTCGGTGACGTACGGCCCGAACCGGCCATCCTTGATCACCATCGGCTTCTCCGACACCGGATCCACACCCAGTTCACGCAGCGGCGGCGCACTCGCGGACTGCCCACCGCGCCGCTTGGGCTCGGCATAGATCTTGAGCGCGTCTTCCAAAGTGACAGTGAAGATCTGGTCCTCACCGGTGAGCGACCGCGAATCGGTGCCCTTCTTCAGATACGGCCCGTAGCGCCCGTTCTGCGCGGTGATCTCATCGCCCGTAGCCGGGTCGGCACCGACAACACGCGGCAGCGACAACAGCTTCAACGCGTCATCGAGCGTGATGCTCTCCAAATCCATTGACTTGAACAGCGATCCGGTACGCGGCTTCGGCGCTTCGGCCTTCTTCGCGCCCTTCTTGGGCTCGGCCTCTTCCGGCGGCGCGGGCAGCACCTCGGTGACGTACGGACCGAAACGTCCTTCCTTGGCGACGATTTCGTGCCCGCTCTCGGGATCCACACCGAGTGAGCGACCCTCCTGCGGCGTCGAGAACAGCTTCTCGGCGACCTCGGCGGTCAGCTCGTCCGGCGGCAGCTCATCGGGCAGGTTCGCCCGCTGCGAGATCGGATCCCCTTGCGGGTCATCGGGATTGACGATCATGCGCTCGAGATACGGACCGAACTTGCCGACCCGCACAACCACATCGCGGCCCTCGTCATCGACGAACAGCTTGATCGAATTGACCTCGCGCGCATCGATACCGTCGAGCCGCTCGCCGACCATCTTCTTCAGGCCGCCCTCGCGCGCCACCGAACCCTCGGCACCGTGCTCACCGCCGAAGTAGAAGCTGGACAACCAGTTTCCGCGCTGCTCGCGCCCACCGGCGATGGCGTCGAGGTCATCCTCCATGGCCGCGGTGAAATCGAAATCCACCAGCCGCCCGAAATGCGCCTCCAGCAGACCGACCACCGCGAACGCCACCCACGACGGCACCAGCGCATTACCGCGCTTGTACACGTACCCGCGATCGAGAATCGTCTTGATGATCGACGCGTAGGTGGAAGGACGCCCGATACCGAGGTCTTCCAGCGTCTTGATCAGCGAAGCTTCATTGAACCGCGCGGGCGGATTGGTGGTGTGCCCATCCGGCAGCAGTTCGACGGCCGTCACGCCCTGGCCCTCGGTCAGCACCGGCAGTCGCGATTCGGCGTCATCGGACTGACCGCCCGCGTCCTCGTCGACACTCTCCACGTACGCCTTGAGGAAGCCCGCGAAGGTGATGGTCCGGCCGGACGACGAGAACACGCACTCCTCACCGGTATTCGCGATACCGGTGATGCGCACCGTCATGGTGGTGCCGCGCGCGTCCTGCATCTGCGAGGCCACGGTGCGCTGCCAGATCAGCTCGTACAACCGGAACTCGTCATTGTCGACCCGCGAATGAATCTGCCCCGGGGTGATGAACACATCACCCGACGGGCGGATCGCCTCGTGTGCCTCCTGCGCGTTCTTGACCTTGCGGGTGTACTGGCGCGGCGTCGGGCTCACATACTCCGCACCGTACAACTGCGTCGCCTGCGCCCGCGCGGCCTGAATCGCGGTGTCCGACAACGTGGTCGAGTCGGTACGCATATAGGTGATGTAGCCGTTTTCATACAGCCGCTGCGCGACCCGCATGGTGCGCTCGGAGGTGAAACGCAGCTTGCGCGCCGCCTCCTGCTGCAATGTCGAGGTCATGAACGGCGCGTACGGCTTACGGGTGTACGGCTTGGACTCGACCGAGGTGACATTGAGATCGACCCCGGTGAGCGATTCGGCGAGCCGCTGCGCGTACGCCGCGTTGATGACGACGACGCCACCGCGATCCGCTGCCGACGCGGCCGACTTGAGCTGGCCGTCGGACCCGAAATCACGGCCGGTCGCGACGCGATCCCCGTTGACGGACACCAACCGCGAACCGAAGACCCGCGGATTGCCCTCGCCCTGATCGCCCGCGTCCAGCTTGGCCGCGATATCCCAGTACTCGGCGGACCGGAACGCCATGCGCTCCCGCTCGCGCTGCACGATGACGCGCGTCGCCACCGACTGCACGCGGCCCGCCGACAAACGCGGCATGACCTTCTTCCACAGCACCGGCGAGACTTCATAACCGTAGAGCCGGTCGAGGATGCGCCGGGTCTCCTGCGCGTCGACCAAATCCTTGTCGAGCTCGCGCGTGTCGGCGGCCGCCGCGAGGATGGCGGGCTCGGTGATCTCGTGGAACACCATGCGCCGGACCGGGACCTTGGGCTTCAGCGTCTCCAGCAGATGCCACGCGATGGCTTCGCCCTCGCGGTCGGGGTCGGTGGCGAGATAAAGTTCGTCGGCGTCGGCCAACAGGCTCTTGAGCTCGGCGACCTTGGCCTTCTTATCGGGGCTCACCACATAGATGGCCTCGAAGTCATTGTCGACGTCGACGCCGAGTCTGGCCCACTGCTGACCCTTGTATTTGGCGGGTACATCGGCGGCGCCTCTGGGCAGATCCCGAATATGGCCCACCGATGCCTCGACCACATAGCCGCGGCCCAGGTAGGGGGCGATTTTTCGGGCCTTCGTCGGTGACTCGACAATCACGAGACGACGCAGGGGGCGGCCCTGGTCGGGCGCTGCCTTGGAGTTCGGCGCTGCACCGCGGTCTCGTGTTGCCACCGGCGAACACACCTTTCCTGTCGATCCGCGCCGCTCATATTTCAGCGGCACGGCCGCGCCGATACGCGGGTGGGGCAAGCGGCTGCGACTCGTTATATCGCTGCCAGCAACGTTTATACCGTGTTCAGAGGCTTAGCCTCGGTCGCAGCGACGATATGGCCCCGGGTTGTGATCGAGTGTAATGGGTGCAGATATGGGTCGTCCCCCACCGCCATGTGGCGATGGGGGACGGGTACCTGGGGGTTGGCCCGCTCAGCTGAGCGCGCGAACACCGGTGGCCTGCGGGCCCTTGGTGCCCTGACCGACCTCGAACTCGACCTTCTGGTTCTCCTCGAGGGTGCGGAAGCCCGAACCCTGGATCTCGGAGTAGTGGACGAAGACGTCAGCGGAGCCGTCCTCGGGCGCGATGAAGCCGAACCCCTTCTCCGCGTTGAACCACTTCACAGTTCCCTGTGCCATTCTGTTCCTTCTCTTTCCATACCGGAACGGTAGACAAGTAGGTTCGTCCACCGGGTCCGTTGAGACCGCTGTACTCTGTTCCCCCTGCAGGAAAGCCATCAGTACACCGTTCGCAACATCGATCCTGCTTGATGGTTTGGACTTTGGATCCGTTCCCTCGAACACAGAAGCTTGCGACCAGGAACCAGTGAACCATGTCCGCGAGCAATTCAACAGCTGAGTTACCCACAATTTGCAAAAAAGTTGATCTTGCGAATGCGCAGGTGAGGGGCGTAATGCCCAAATCCGTACTCGAAGTAGGTTTGCTTCCGGATAACAGAGCGAGCATCCGGCAAACCCCCTGTGAGACAGGCCGCTACTCTGTAGTGAAATGGCAGGTAGAGGACCAGACATACACACGTTTCGCACCGCACTCGCCCCGCAGGACCCCGCGATCGTGAATATCGCGGACGCCGCGGACCGCGCGGACGGTGACAACTCCCCCAGCTATGGTCGATCGTTGCTGAATCGTGTCCTTACCGGGGCGGTGGGTGGTGACCCGCGTCTCACCCATGTCGCGGAGCTACCGCCACGTGCGGCTCAGGTAACGGAATGGCCCGAATGGACCTCCCCCGACGTGGTTGCCGCGATGTGCGCGACCGGGGTGGAACAGCCCTGGACACATCAGGTGCGGGCCGCCGACCTGGCCGCGCAGGGGCGGCACGTGGTGGTTTCCACCGGGACGGCGTCCGGTAAGTCGATGGCATATCAATTGCCGGTGCTCACCGCCCTGCAGCAGGATCCGCGGGCCACGGCCTTATATCTGTCGCCGACCAAGGCACTCGGGGCCGATCAGCTGCGCATGGTCAATGAACTCACCGGTCAGGACCCGCTTCGGGGGATCCACCCCGCCCCTTATGACGGGGATACGCCGGTCGAGATCCGGCAGTGGGTGCGGGCCAACGCGCGCTGGGTCTTCACCAATCCGGACATGCTGCACGTCGGCATGCTGCGATCGCATCAGCGGTGGGCGCGGCTGCTGCGGCAGTTGAAGTACGTGGTGGTCGACGAATGCCATACCTATCGCGGGGTTTTCGGATCGCATGTGGCGCTGGTACTGCGCCGATTGCGGCGGCTCGCCCAGAGATACGGAGCGGATCCGGTTTTCGTGCTCTGCTCGGCGACCACCGCCGAACCGGCCGAGGCGGCCTCGCGGCTCATCGGAGCGCCCTGCGTCGCGGTCACCGAGGACGGGTCGCCGCAGGGGGCGCGGACCGTGGCGCTCTGGGAGCCGCCGCTGCTCGGGGCGGGCGTGACCGGGGAAAATGGTGCGGCCGTGCGACGTTCGGCCGGTGCCGAGGCGGCCAAGGTGATGGCGGATCTGGTGACCGAGGGGGCGCGCACGCTCACCTTCGTACGGTCCCGGGTCGGGGCCGAGGCCATCGCAATGGATACGAGAAGGCTGCTCGCCGACGTCGACCCCGCGCTGCCGAGCCGGATCGCCGCCTATCGGGCCGGATATCTGGCCGAGGACCGGCGCGCACTGGAAACAGCCCTGTCCGAGGGGTCCCTGCTAGGCGCTGCCACCACGAATGCCCTGGAACTGGGCGTGGACATTGCCGGGCTGGACGCGGTCGTAGTGGCGGGATATCCGGGCACGGTGGCCTCGTTCTGGCAGCAGGCCGGGCGGGCGGGGCGGCGCACGCAGGGGTCATTGGTGCTGCTCATCGCACGGGACGACCCGCTGGACACGTATTTGGTGCATCACCCGGAGGCGCTGCTCGGGCGGCCGGTGGAGGCCACCATCACCGATCCGCACAATCCCTATGTATTGGGCCCGCATCTGCTCTGCGCGGCCATGGAACAACCGCTCACCGATGCCGAGGTCCTGGACTATCGAGCCTGGGAACTGCTCTCCGACCTGGCGAAACAGGGTCTGATCCGGCGGCGGGCGGGGGCCGGGAAGGATGGGTCGGCGCGCTGGTTCAGCACCGTGGACTCGCATCCGCACGATGCCGTCGACGTGCGCGGGGGCATCGGCACGGCGATCGCGGTGGTGGATGTCGAAAGCGGGCGCATGCTGGGCACCACCGATGCCGGGCGGGCGCCGGCGACCCTGCACGAAGGGGCCGTTCACCTGCATCAAGGCGAGAGTTTCGTGGTGGACGAGCTGGATTTGGAGGAGGGCGTCGCGCTCGTGCGCGCCGAGACTCCGGGGTGGTCCACCAGTGCGCGGGCGGTGACTTCGATCGAGGTCGAGGAAGTACTGCATGAACACGTGCACGGGGAGGTGACCATCGCGCTGGGACGGGTGCTGGTGACCCGTCAGGTCATCGGCTACCTGCGCAAACTCCCCAGCGGCGAGGTGCTGGACATGGTGCCGCTGGACCTGCCCGCACAGCTGCTGCCCACCCGGGCGGTGTTCTACACCGTCACCCCGGACCTGCTGGCACGCGCCGGAATCGATGCGAAACGGGCGCCTGGAGCGCTGCACGCCGCCGAACACGCCGCCATCGGCATGTTGCCGCTGGTCGCGACCTGCGATCGATGGGATATCGGCGGGGTATCGACCGCCGAACACGCCGATACCGGACTGCCCACCGTCTTCGTCTACGACGGGCATCCGGGCGGTGCGGGCTTCGCCGAGCGCGGGTTCGCGCGACTGCGGCAGTGGCTCGGGGCGACCCTCGCGGCCATCGAATCCTGCGGTTGCGCGAGCGGGTGCCCGTCCTGCGTACAGTCTCCGAAGTGCGGAAATGGCAATAATCCGCTGGATAAGGCGGGGGCGGCGCGGCTGCTGGCGGCGGTATTGGGCGAGCTCGGCGAAGGTGACGGCGCTCACACCGTTTCGTGATCAGCTCGAAGCCGGAGCGAGGCCGGACCGCCATCGCGCCGACCGGCCGGAATCCGGCAACTGAGAGGTGTCCGGCGGGCGCACGGGCGGTCCGGGGCCGGTCTCGCGACACGTGGCCGATAGCCGAATAAAAAGGGATGTGATCCTGTTAACTGAGGGATTGCTCCGTTCGATATTGTCGATCACGCATTTACCAGTGCATTCATTCGATTCCGACTTCTGGAACGAATAGGAAAGCGATCGAGATCCAAACAATTCGCTTACCACTTTCATCCAATATCGACATTGATCGACACGCGGTGTGGTGCGCGCCATCCATTCTCTAACCAACCGCTCGGTACGAGATAGTCGCCATTAGTCGCTATGTCCCATCGGTCCCGCCCTTGCCTTCGCACTGATCGATCGAGTGCCGAGTGGACCCAGCGCCATTCGCGACTCGACGGTGACGGTCACATCCCACTCGCGCACCGCGCAATCGATCACGCGCATACCCATTCGCATACCGATCTCCCGTGCGCGCGCACATCCCGATTCGGCACCGGCCGCCAATCCGGCGGCCGCCGCCAGCGCCGCCAGATCGGCCGCGGACTGCGCCCGATGCCTGCCCACCACCGCGACACCGACCTGCGCCAGCAGCACCGTGAGGCTCAAGAGAGCGACCAACGCCACACCTGCGAGCACCGTCACTCCCCCTGATTCGCCTCGCCGATCCGGCCGAAAACCGGCGATTCCCTGGACCCGACCACACTCGCCTCGCCGGATCACCGCGGATCTCCCAGGTTCGGGGCATCGGTTCCGGCGGATCACCGCGGATCTCCCAGGTTCGCGGCATCGGTCCCGGCGGATCACGGTGACTCCCCCGGCTCCCGGACCGCCACCGCCTCCGCGCGCAGGGTGAGCGGTAGCAAGGGCGCGCGGACGGTCACCACCGCCACCACCAGGTCGCCCTCGGAGCGGACGGTGATCGAGGCGTGGGGTGGCGCGACCCGTTGCCCTGCGGGGACAGCCTTGGCGGCCTCTCCTCGGGCGGTCAGACGCGCCGCCTCCCTGGCTGCGTCCACGCACCGCACCTGCGCCGAGACGGCCAGTAGGGCAGCGATACAGAGCACCAGGACGGTGACCAGCGCCGCCAGGGCGATGGCGGCCTCGACGGTCGCCATGCCCAGCTCGTCACCGGCACGGTCGGGGAGGCGACGTGGCGGCGGCTTCCGCGCCGGGATCAATTGACGGAGGTCTTCAACGCCCTGTCGATGATCCCGGTCAGCGCGCTGACGATGCTGTCCCCCGTCACCACCCCGTACAGGACGGCGCCGAACGCCGCCGCCGCGATGGTGCCGATGGCGTATTCGGCCGTGCTCATGCCGTCCTCGCGAACCGCGGCCAGCAGCAACCGGTTTCGCAGGTCCCACTCCGGGCCCCGAATGGATGTGCGCACGATCTCTCCTCTCCTCGCTCCGATGCGGCGATTCCGCGTCGGCACAGTCGTTTCCGTTCACAGCAGACCCCCGCCCAGTACGTGACTCGCCAGTCCGATCACCACGGGCACGATGCCCAGGCAGACGAAGGCGGGCAGGAAGCACAGTCCGAGCGGTCCCCCGATCAACACCCCGGCCCGCTCCGCCCGCGCCGCCGCCGCGTCCTCGACCGCACCGCGTCGCTGCTCCGCCAATTCACCCACCGCCGTAGCCAATCCGGCCCCCGAGCGCGCCGACCGCCGCGCCATCCGAGCCAGCGCCGCCACCCCCTCATCCGCGCACCCGGCGGCCGCCTGCTCCCACGCCGCCACCGGATCCGCTCCCAGCGCAAGCAGTTCCGCCGCGCGCCGCAATACCGAACCCAGGGGCTCGTCGGCTCCCGGCGCGACGGCCCCGGCGGCAGCCGCCGCGGGCAGCCCGGCGCGCAGGCAGGCCGCGAAGAGATCGAAGGTCCCCGAAGATCCCAGCGGATCGGCCGCACGCCGCATCGGCCGCACCTCCGACTCACCCCGCGCGGTACCGGAACCCAACCGCGCCAACCGCCGTCGTGCGGCAATCCGGCCCGGCTCCACGAGCAATGCCAGCGCGGCCAACACCCCCGCCAACGAAAGCGCGTTCACCACAACGCCTCCCGCGCACGAGACAGCCACGCACCCGACCGCACTGGGCCGGTTGATCGAGACAGCAGCCCATCTTCACGCGATGTCACCGCAGTACCCTTCCCGTAATAGCGTCCGTCCAGAGGAGACCGGCGCAGGTGAGAGCGGCCCCGAGCGGTAGTAGATAGGCACCCGCCGCCGAGGCGAACAGCACGCGCAACGGTGCGGCTCCCATGAGCTGACCCAGCGCGATCCCGAGCAGCGGTAACAGCGCCAGCACCGCGGCGGTGGCTCGCGCACCGGCCAGTGCGGCCCTGGTCCGATCCCGGAAACGCTTGCGGCCCAGTAGGTCCAGCCGGGTGGCGGCCAGCAGTTCCGCCAACGCCAACCCGTGCCGATCCGCGACCTGCCACGCATCCGCGATTCGGGACAACTCCTCCGGCACGGCGGTCTCGGTGCGGCGGAACGCGTCCGCACCGGAGCCACCGAGCCGACTCCGCGCGGCGCTGACCGCGAAGACGCGCGCTGTCGGACCGACGGTCTCGACCGCCGCGACCTCCGCCGCCGCGCTCGGATGTGCCCCGATCCGCAGCTCCCCGATCACCGCCTCCAGCCCCTCCAGCAGCTGCGCACTCTCGGCCGCCCGCTCCCGATCCGCCCGCGCCCGCCGCCAGCGCAACACCAGCGTCCCCACGACCAAGATCCCGGCAACCAACGGCCCCACCCCGACGAAAAACACCACCGGAAGCACCGCGACCACACCGAGCCGACCGGCCGTCACATGCCGACGCACGCGAAACCGACCGGTGCGCCGAAAGATTCGCGCGAACCGCCGCCGCCCCGCCGACTCGGGAGCCACCACCAGCGCCAGCGCAACACAACCGAGAATCGAAGCCGGATATCCCACAACCGAAGTCATCGATCACCTCCAACGAATGAACGCGACGCACCAATGCGACGGCCACCACAGCCTGCACCCGGGGCGAGCCTGGTCGGCGGACCGACTGTGACCACCGACCTCTCACCAACAGCGGGCACAAACCCGGAAACTGCGCTGTACACCCGATACGGCCACCGTGCGGATTGACTTGATACTCGGTCGAAGTCATTGCTCATCACCGCTCGTGGCGGGCGGTGGGACCGGGTAGCGGTTGACACAGCGGCTCCGCCAGCCGGAGCGTAGGCCGGGCGGCTGGCTGTGGCGCCAGTGAAAGAGCTTGCCGCAGCGTTGATCTCGCATGGGACAGTGCTCGTCGGTGCAGCAGTCGGGTTGCGATTGTGGCGGAACGGAAGGGTGCCGATCCGGGCCGTTCGATGCGGCGGTCATAGCTCGTCCTTTCGCTGCGGAGCTGAATAGGCTTGGAGTAGAGAGCTTTTGGAAGGGCCCGCGCCACGGTCATGGGCTATGTGGACGCGGAGGCCGGAAGAGAGCCTCGAGACCGGAGGGGCCTGGTAGCGCTCCCGGTTTCGTCAGCGGCTCGAGCAGGGGCGGGACGCCCGGGCTATAGCGCGGTTCTGTCGTTCAGTAGGGCGTTCAGGGTTGCGGCGGCGGGGGTGGGGCGGGGGTCGGCGGACCAGGCGGGGGTTATGTCGATTCGGGTGGGGGGGGGGGTGACCAGGCCGATTTCGCGGAGGGTGCGGGTGCCGTCGGGGTGGCGGTGGACGTGCAGGATTATTTGGATGGCGGCGGCCAGTTGGCTGTGCAGGGTGTCGCGGGACATGCCGCCCAGGGCGGCGAGGGCTTCCAGGCGGGCGGGGACTTCGCGCGGGGAGTTGGCGTGGACGGTGCCCGCGCCGCCGTCGTGGCCGGTGTTGAGGGCGGTGAGGAGGTCCACTACTTCCGCGCCGCGGACTTCGCCGACCACTATGCGGTCGGGGCGCATGCGCAGGGCCTGGCGGACCAGGTCGCGGACCGTCACCTCGCCCGCGCCTTCGACATTGGCGGGACGAGCCACCAGGCGGACCACGTGCGGATGGGGTGGGGCGAGTTCGGCCGCGTCCTCGACGCAGATGATGCGTTCGGACGGGTCGACCTTGGCAAGCAAACCGGACAGCAAAGTGGTCTTTCCGCTTCCGGTCCCGCCGACAACGAGGAAGGCGAGGCGGGCTCGGATTATCTTCTCCAGCAGCACTTTCGCGTCAGGGTGGATCGCACCGGAAGCGGCGAGGGCGTCAAGGCCCTGCGAGGCGGGGCGCAGTACGCGCAGGGACAGGCAGGTGCCACCGTGCGCTATGGGCGACAGGACCGCGTGCAGGCGAACGCCGAACGAATTGCCCAGGGCTGCTTCGGTTCCCGAGAGTCGGCCGTCCACCCACGGTTGCGCGTCGTCGAGCCGGCGGCCGGCGGACAGTGCCAAGCGTTGGGCCAGCCTGCGCACGGACGCCTCGTCTTCGAAGCGCACCGGCGCTCGGCACAGGCCGCGACCGCGATCCACCCAGACCGCATTCGGGGCGGTGACCAGCACATCGGTGACATCGGGGTCATGCAGCAGCGGTTCCAGCACACCCACGCCCGTCATCTCGGTCTGCAGCAGACGCAATGCCCGCAGTAGATCGGTATCGCCGAGCACCCCACCGGCCTCAGCCCGAATGGCGGCCGCCACCCGCGCCGGATCCGGATCACCCGCGCCATCGGCCAGGCGCTCGCGCACCCGATCCAGCAGTTCGGGCGTGACCAGGGCGCTCATCCCCGAGCTCCCGCCAACGCCGAGCCAATTCGACTGGCCCGCACAGCGCTACGGTGGCCCAGCTCGGTGAGCACCAGATCGGCCGCCGTGCGCAATGGGCCACGCCGCTTGATGGTGAGACCGCCGCGCTCGAGACGTTCGGCCAGACCCGGCTGAGGTGGTAACGCGGCGAGCAGCGGCAGGCCCAGGGTTTCGGAAATCTCGCGCCCGCGCAGCCCTCCCGGCGACGGCCCGCGAACCAGCAAGCGCACGTGCGGATTTCGCCGCGCCAGATAGGCGGCCGCCGATTCGGCCGCGGCGATGGCGCGCAATCGCGCGGGCACCACGAGCACCACCAGATCCGCCGCATCGAGCACTTCCTCGGCATGCGGACCGCGTTCGGCGGATACATCGCAGACCACCAGATCCCCCGCACCCCGGCCCGCGTCCAACACCGCCCGCACCGCCGAGGGCGCGAGTTCCGTTGTGGAGAGCCCTCTTCCACAGGACAGCACCGCCGCACCACCGACACTCGGAAGCGCGTCATGCAAAGCGGACGCGGACACCCGCCCGTCCTCGATCACCAGATCCGGCCAGCGCAGACCCGGCACCCCCTCGAGTCCGAGCAACAGATCGATCCCGCCACCGAAAGGAGCGGCATCCACCAGCAGGGTATGCGCAGGTTCTCGACCGGCCACGAACTCTCCACGCCCCCAGCCCGAACCACTGCGCATCGAAGCCGAAACACCCTGTCCCGCACCGCGCGTGGCACTCGAACCACCGCGCGACCCGGAGCTGCCGCCCAGCGGGCTGGTCGCGCCCGCGAGTGTGACCAGTTCATCGTGACCGGGAGCGAGGGGTGATGCGGAGGTCCGGTGCGGATGGGTGGTGCCGACTCTGGGGTGGCCGGTGTGGCGGGTGCGGGCGGCGGCGGCCAGGGCGATGGCGGCGGCGAGGGTTGAGGCGCCGGAGCCGCCGGCGGCTCCGGCCACGGCGACTATCGCTCCGTCGGCGGAGCCGGGCTGGTTGCCGGTGGTGAAGGCGGTGATGAGGATGGGGGCGGCGGTGGGGAGCGGGAGGACGTTTTCGGCGCCGAGTTCGGTGGCTGTCTGCCAGTCGAGCAAACCAGGTTCACCGTCGGTCACCAGGAGGATTCCGGGGCGGCGGGTGGATCCGGCGGATATGCAGCAACGGGCGGCGGGGGTGTCCAGGACGATGACGGGTGCGGCGGCCCAGGGGTGGCGGGCGACCGGTGCGGTGCGTTCGTCGAGGGGGCGGTCGGCGGCGGCCGCTATGCGGCGGACCTCTTCGCGCAGGCGCGGGTCGGACAGCAGGGCGAGGGCTCGTGGCGAGTCATCGGTATGAGAGTCCATGCAGGTCAGCGTCGCCCAGCGCGAAGCGCGCCGAAAGAGGGAAGATAGCGATTGTGGATAACACGCGGGCTGTGGATAAAACCCGGGTAACCAAGTGGGACATAACAGTCCGTAAATAGAGGACGACCCCAGCCGGGGGGGGAGGAGGCTGGGGTCGTCGGGTTCAGCCCCGGGGGGTCGGGCTGAACGCGCCTGGAACAAGTCCAGGTATCTGCGATACTACACCCAAGCCCCGCCGGGTTTGCAAGTCCGCCGGGCGAGTCTTTTTCCCACGGACCCGGCTCCGCTTCCCGCTGGCTAACCCGGGCAAACAGGGAAATATCCGGCATCGAGCACACCGCGACACGCAGCCGTCACTCGCGAAACATATCCTGGACGCCGTGACAGCCGAACGTGGACGAGTGGCCGCATTCTTCGATCTCGACAAGACGGTGATCGCGAGGTCGAGCGCCTTCGTCTTCAGCAAGCCGTTCCTGGACCAGGGCCTGCTCAGTCGCCGTGCCGTCCTGGAGAGCAGCTATGCGCATTTCCTGTTCCTGCTGTCGGGCGCGGACCACGATCAGATGGAGCGCATGCGCGAACATCTGACCCGCATGGTCGCGGGCTGGGATGTGGATCAGGTGCGCTCGGTGGTCGCCGAGACGCTGCACGACATCGTGGATCCGCTCATCTACGCCGAAGCCGCGGATCTCATTGCGGACCACCGGATTCGGGGTCACGACGTGATCATCGTCTCGGCGTCCGGCGAGGAAATGGTGGCCCCGATCGCGCAGGCGCTGGGCGCGGATCACTTCGCCGCCACCCGAATGGTGGTCCAGGACAACAAGTACACCGGCGACGTCGAGTTCTACTGCTATGGCGAGGGCAAGGTGGAGGCCATCGAAAAGCTCTCCGCCGCAAACGGTTACGACCTCACCAAGTGCTACGCGTACTCCGATTCGGTGACCGATCTGCCGATGCTGAGCGCGGTCGGGCATCCCACCGCGGTGAATCCCGACCGCGCGCTGCGCCGGGAGGCGGTCGCGCGCGGCTGGCCGGTGCTGACCTTCGAGAACCCGGTATCGCTGTGGGCGCGCATCCCGCAACCCTCCACCACGACCGTCGCCGCGAGTGCCGTGGTGGCGTTGAGCGCGCTGGCCGCGGGCGCGGTGAGCTACCGGCTGCTGCGCCGCCGGCGGTAGTCGGCCGCACCGCCGCTCAGAATAGAAACGCCAATGCACAAAAATGCCCGACACGCCGACTTTTCGAATGTTTCCCCAGCTCTTGATGTGAGGGCGGTCACAGGGTAACAATGGACGCACGGAAGGACGGAAGGCCAAGATCGGATCGGAAGAGAAGATCCGGTTTCCCGACCCACCCTTCCCAGCACGGACACCAGGCACCCACGCGGAGCACGCCGCGACAAGGGCACGAGTAGTTGTGGGCCTGCGTTATCCGAGGATTCGGCGGTAATGCCTCGCAACTGTGCGGGGACGATCCGCACCGGACCCGGAGAGCTCGCCGAGGCCGTAAACACAACCCGAGAAGCACGCTTGGTAACCAGGCGATCCGTGCTATGCGGGCGGTGAGATCGCGAGAGCGATTACGCCGCCCGCTTTGATGTCCGGACTCAGCCCGCCGCCGCGTCGGCGATCGAACGGGCTTCGCGCGCACCATCTTCCAGCGCGCCGCTGGTGAAGATCACCCAGCCGCCGACGCCTTCCGCGGTGCCCATGCCGAATCCGGCGGCCGCGTCCAGATACGCCTGGCGACGCCGCAACCAGAACACTTCGGGCACACCGAGGCTGTGCGGGTCCAGGCCACTGGACACGGCGACCAGCCTCGAGGCCGCGCGCGCGACGATGCCGTCGCCGGTTCCGAAGGGCCGCAGCGCGAGCAGTTCGCCGTGCACGATGGCCGCGATCACAGGGGCCGGGGCCTTGGTGGCCTGCACGGTCTGCGCGAGCAGATCCAGTCGTTCGGCCACGCCGGGCACATTGCGCGGCCGGCCCAGCAACTCCTTGTCCTCGACCATGTCGGCCGCCGCCAGCAGGTGTAAGCGGGCTAACGCCTGCAGTGGAGCTCGCTCCCACACGCCGACCAAGGTGCGCAGAGCATCGCCGTCCAGGGCCTGACCGACCCGCAGCGCGCCCGCGAGGATCGGATCCTCGACATTGCCGTCGGCGGGCAGGTCGATGGTCCCGCCCTCGATGGCCGCCGAGGATCGGGCCGCGCGCACCGCCGCCTCGGCCGCGGTGGTCGGCCATCCCCGGCGATTCGCCTTGTGCCGGTGCACTTCAGCGAGTGCGTCGCGCGCTTTGTCGGCGGCCTCGACCACACCGGGCAGTTCGACGAGTGGCTGTAGCGGATCGGTCACGAGATACGAGGCTACTGGCAGGTCACATATCAGCTGACGAGCAGGTCCCGGCCCGGGATGGCGTCCAGGAGTCGTTGGGTATACGGGGATTGCGGGTTGTCGAACACGTCGGTGGTGGGTGCGGCCTCGACCACTTTGCCGGATTGCATGACCACCACGTTGTCGGCGATCTGGCGGACTACGGCCAGGTCGTGGGTGATGAAAAGGTAAGACAGGCCGAGTTCGGCTTGCAGTTCGTTGAGCAGTTGCAGGATTTGGGCCTGGACCAGGACGTCCAGGGCGGAGACGGCTTCATCACAGACGACGACCTCCGGAGACAGGGCCAGGGCGCGGGCGATGGCGACGCGCTGACGCTGGCCGCCGGAGAGTTCGTTGGGGTAGCGGCGCATGACCGAGGCGGGCAGGGAGACCTTGTCGAGTAGGTCGCGGACGGTGGCTTCGCGTTCCTTGGCGGTACCGATGCCGTGCGTCCGCAGCGGTTCCTCGATGGTGCGGTAGATGGAGTACATGGGGTCGAGGGAACCGTAGGGGTCCTGGAAGACGGGTTGGACGCGACGGCGGAAAGCCAAGGCGGCCTTGGTGTTCAGGGTCGCGACCTCGCGGCCGTCGAAGGTGACCCGGCCGGAGGTCGGTTCGAGCAGACCCAGCACCATCTGCGCCACGGTGGATTTTCCGGAGCCGGATTCGCCGACGATGGCGGTGGTGGTGCCGCGTTGCAGCCGGAACGAGACATCGTCCGCCGCAACGAGTTCGGTGGACTTCCAGGGCGTGCTGCCGCGAATTTTGTAGACCTTGGTGAGGTTCTCCACCGTCAGCACGTCGTCCGGCGCGGCGGCGAATTCGGCGTCGGCCTCGGCGAGCTGACCCGCCACCTGCACGGCCTGGGCCCGCACTTCGGCGCGCTGCTGCACCGAGGACAGCCGCTGTGAGGCCAGCGACGGCGCGGAGTTCACCAGTTTCTTGGTGTACAGGTGCTGCGGTTCGCGCAGAATCTGTTGTGCCGGACCGGATTCCACCACCCGTCCGCGATACATGACCACCAGGTGTTCGGCGCGTTCGGCGGCCAATCCGAGGTCGTGCGTGATAAGCAGCACGGCCGTGCCGAGTTCACTGGTGAGGGTGTCGAGGTGGTCCAGAATCTGCCGCTGCACGGTCACGTCCAGCGCGGACGTGGGCTCATCGGCGATGAGAAGCTCCGGGCGGCAAGACAATCCGATGGCGATGAGCGCGCGCTGGCGCATACCGCCGGAGAATTCGTGCGGATACTGGTTGACCCGATGTTCGGCATCGGGCATCCCCGCTTCGGTGAGCAGCTCCACTGCCCGCTGTTTGGCGGCCTTGCCTTTGGCAATGCCATTGGCCTCCAGGGTTTCCCGAATCTGGGATCCGACTTTCCACACCGGATTCAGATTCGACATGGGGTCCTGCGGCACGAACCCGATCCCCCGGCCGCGTACGCCGACGATCTCGCGTTTGGACGCCTTGGCCAAATCCTTGCCGCCGAACATGATGGAGCCGTCGGTGATTCGCCCGGTGCCGGGCAGCAGATCGATGATGGCGTGCGCGGTGGTCGATTTCCCGGAGCCGGATTCGCCGACGATGGCGACGGTTTGGCCCGGATAGACGGTCAGGTTCACCCCGCGCACGGCCGGGATCTGCTTACCGTCGGAGGTGAAGCTCACGTTCAGGTCGCGGACTTCGAGCAGTGGTTCGTCCATATCGGTCACCTCTTCCGGGCCTTGGGATCGAGGGCATCGCGGACGGCGTCACCGAGCATGATGAAGCTGAGCACGGTCAGCGCGAGCGCGGTCGCCGGATAGAACAGGATCGCGGAGGTGCGAATCTCCTTCTGGTCCACCGCGATATCGGAGCCCCAGGACACGATCTGCCGGGACAGTCCGACGCCGAGGTAGGACAGCGTCGCCTCGGTGACGATGAAGACGCCGAGCGAGATGGTGCTGACCACGATCATCGGCCCGGCCGAGTTGGGCAGTACGTGCCGCAGCAGCGTCCGGAATCTGGAGACGCCCAATGCCTTTGCCGCCGTGACGTATTCGCTGTTCTTGGCTTCGATGACCGCGCCCCGGGTGATGCGGGCGGCCTGCGGCCAGGAGAACGAGGCCAGGGTGATCATGACGGTCCAGATGGTGCGCGAGGACAGCATCTGCATGAGCACGATGGCGGCGAGCATGAGCGGCAGCGCGTAGAAGATCTCCGCGATCCGGGAGATGATCGAATCGAACAGTCCGCCATAGTATCCGGCGATCGCGCCCAGGGCCCCGCCGATGAGCACGAACAGCGCGGTGGAGCCGATACCGGTCAGCACCGACGCCCGTGCGCCGTAGACGGTGCGGGCGTAGATATCGCAGCCCTGTTTGTCGAAGCCGAAGGGGTGTCCGCTGCCCGGTTTGTGCATGCTGAAATCGCCGTTGCAGTATCGCGGATCCTGATTCGTGAACAGTTCCGGCCAAGCCGCGACCAGCACCACGAAGATCAGCAGCAGTGCGGCGATGACGAAGATCGGATTGCGCCGCAGCTGCCGCCAGGCATCGCGCCAGACGCTGGTCGGCGCGCCGGATTCGTCGAGCCGGTCGGTGGCCAGCACTTCGACCTCATCCGGCGGGGCCACGAAATGTTCTTGTCCCGCACGAGTTTTCGCGATCTCAGGCATAGCGGATCCTCGGGTCGAGGGCGGCGTAGAGCAGATCGACGAGCAGGTTCGCCAGCAGCAGTATCACGATGAGCACGGTCACGAAGGCCACCACGGTGGGTGGTTCGCCGCGCACGATCGCCTGGTACAGGGTGCCGCCCACGCCCGGAATATTGAAGATGCCCTCGGTGACGACCGCGCCGCCCATCAGGTAGCCGAGGTCGGTACCGAGGAAGGTGACCACCGGGATCATCGAATTGCGCAGGATGTGCACCACGATGACGCGTCTGCGGCTCAGCCCCTTGGCGGTGGCGGTGCGCACGTAGTCGGCGGACATGTTCTCCGCCACCGAGTTTCGCGTCAGCCGCAGCACATAGGCGAAGGACAGCGATCCGAGCACGAAGGCGGGCACCAGCAGATCGGTGAATCCGGCCTTCGCGCCGACCGTCACCGGTGCGATACCCCATTTCACGCCGAGCAGATACTGCGCCAGGAAACCGACCACGAAGATCGGCACCGCGATGATGACCAGGCTCAGCACCAGCATGGTGGAGTCGAACAGTTTGCCCTTGCGCAGTCCGGCGATCAGGCCGAACGTAATGCCGAAAATGGCCTCGATGCAGACGGCCATGATGGCCAGCCGGAAGGTGATCGGGAAGGCGCGGGCCAGCTCGTCGCGCACCGGGCGTCCGGAGAACGAGGTGCCGAAGTCAAGGGTGACAATACCTTTCAGATATTCCAGGTATTGAATGAAGAACGGCTGATCCAGGTGGTATCGGGCGCGCAACGCCGCCTCCACCGCCGGGGTCATCTGACGGTCACCGGCCAGCGCCTGAATGGGGTCGCCGGGGATCAGGAAGACCATCGAATAGATGAGCAGCGTGGCCCCGAGGAAGACCGGGATCATCTGGAGCAGCCGCCGCACGATATACCAAGCCATGGTTCACTCCATCGAATGGCGGGAGTGGTTGCGGCACGGTGATTTACACCGTGCCGCAACCCGTTTCCCTAGCAGCGGTTTACTTTTCGATGTTCTCGAAGTCGAACAGTCCCGACCAGGAGACGTCGGCCTTCTTCACCTTGTCCGAGCGGCCCGCCGCGACGTTGTAGTCGAACACGGGGATATCGGCCATATCCCGGAACAGCACGGCCTGCGCCTGCGCGATGATGTCGTACGCCGCCTCGGGCGTCGGCGCGGCCAGGGCCTTGTTCAGCAGTCCGTCGAATTCCGGGCTGTTGTATCCCGCGTTATTGGTCTCCGACGTGCTCAGATACAGCGCGGTGAGGAATTCGAACATGGACGGGTAGTCACCCTGCCAGCCGTACCGGAACGCCTTGCCGATGGTCTTGGCCTGGATCTCGTCGCGAATGCTCTTGAACGTCGGGTAGGGCGCGCCCACCGCGTTTATACCGAGGGTGTTCTTGACGCTGTTGGCCACGGCCTCGATCCACGCCTGATGGCCGCCGTCGGAGTTGTAGGCGATCTGATAGGTCCCCGACCACGGTGAGATGGCATCGGCCTGCGCCCAGAGCTTCTTGGCTTCGTCCGGGTTGAATTTCAGCACCTCGGAGCCGGGCAGCCCGTCGCGGAAGCCGGGCAGGGTGAAGGCGGTGAAGTCCTTGGTGGGGACGCGGGTGCCGTGGAAGATGTTGGTGGCGATCTGTTCCCGGTTGATGGCCATCGAGATGGCCTTGCGGCGCAGTACGCCTTCGGGGCCGGAGAAGTGTGCCAGATTCGGCTGACTGCCGATGTGCTGGCTGTACGCGATCGGCTTGTGGATGGCGCGGTCGCCGAGATCCTGTTCGTAGGTGGCCAGCGCGGTATCCGGAATCACGTCCAGCGCATCGAGATTGCCCTGCAGCAGGTCGGCGTACGCGGTGTCCATATTGGCGTACATCTTGAACCGCAGGCCCTTGTTCTTGGCCGGGCGGCCGCCCGGGTAGTCAGGGTTGGGGACCAGTTCGATCTGCACATTGTGTTGCCAGGCACCGGTATTGGCGAATTTGTACGGTCCGTTGCCGATCGGGTTCTCGCCGTACGCCTTCATATCCTTGTACGCCGCGTCGGGCAGCGGATAGAACGGCGCGAAGCCGAGCTCGAGTTCGAAGTCGATGGACGGCTGCTTCAGATCGACGGTGAAGGTGTGGTCGTCGACCACCTTCAGACCCGACAGGGTCTGCGCCTTGGGCGGGGTCGCGGAGACGTCCTCGTACCCGAGGATGGGGGTGAAGGCCCAGTTCTGCAGCTGTGCGTTGGTGCCGAGGGCGCCGTAATTCCAGGCGTCCACAAAGGATTTCGCGGTGACGGCGGTGCCGTCGGTGAATTTCCAGTCCGGCTTGATGGTGATCTTGTAATGCTGCCGGTCGGTGGTCTCGATGGACTGCGCCATCTCGTTGTGCGGGGTGCCGCCGCCGTCGTAGTACTTGAGCCCGGCCCACAGCCGGTCCACCACGCGGCCGCCCATGTTCTCGTTGGTGTTGGTGGGCACCAGGGGGTTCTGCGGTTCGGCCGCGTTCACACTCACGAGGTCGTCACCGCTGCTGCTGTCCGAGGAGCAGCCGGTCAGCGCGAAGCTCGTGGCCATCAACGCTGCGGCCGCCACCGCGGTTATCGTCTTGATTCTCAACGCATTTCTCCCGGTGTCCGGAAATGGCGAGGGGAAGGTGACGCGCGCCGGAGGTCCTTCAGCGCTCAACCACGATCCGCCTTGGGTGAAACGGACAGTAACCGTCCGGACAGCGGGTGTCAGCGGATCGAAACGGGATTGTTCGCCTTGTTAGCAATCCGGCAACATGAGCGACTCGCGCGGGGGGCCGTACCTGACACATTGCACAATGCCCGGTCCGGGTGGTTCACGGTTCGGTCACACGCCGGGTGGGAATGTCGCGAATGCACAGAGTGGGACCGAAGGCGACAGCCGGGCACGACGCAGATCACACTCGGTTAGGGTCGAACGTGGCCGCGGTCACCCCGTGGCCGGCACGCGCGAGAGAAGAAGAGAGAGATGACCGAAAGCACCGCCGATCACCTGGATGCCTATCCACCGAGCGCTGAGTTCGCCGCCTCCGCCAACGCCGACGCCGCGCTGTACGAGCGGGCCGCGGCCGATCGCGAAGGGTTCTGGGCCGAACAGGCGCGGCGCCTGCACTGGGCGCAGCCGTGGACCCGCGTCCTGGACTGGGATGACGCGCCCTTCGCCAAATGGTTCGTTGACGGCAAGCTGAACGTCGCCTACAACTGCGTCGACCGGCATGTGCTGGACGGGCACGGCGATCAGATCGCCATCCACTGGGAGGGCGAGCCCGGCGATTCCCGCGCCATCACCTATGCCGAGCTGCTGGCCGAGGTGTCGCGCGCCGCGAACTATCTGACCTCGATCGGCCTCGTCGCCGGGGATCGCGTCGCCATCTACATGCCGATGCTGCCCGAGGCCGTCGCCGCCATGCTGGCCTGCGCGCGGCTGGGCCTGCCGCATTCGGTGGTCTTCGCCGGATTCTCGCCCAGCGCGCTGCGCCAGCGCATCGACGACACCGGGGCGCGGCTGGTCATCACCACCGACGGGCAGTGGCGGCGCGGTAAGCCCGCCCCGCTCAAGGAGGCGGTGGACGAGGCTCTCGCGGACGGGAATTCGACCGTCGAACAGGTGCTGGTGGTCAACCGCACCGGGATCGACACGCCCATGACCGAGGGCCGCGACGTGTGGTGGCACGAGACCGTCGCCGACGCGTCGCCCGAGCACGAGGCGCAGCCGTTCGATGCCGAGCATCCGCTGTTCATCCTCTACACCTCCGGCACCACCGGGAAGCCCAAGGGCATCCTGCACACCTCCGGCGGCTATCTGACCCAGGCGTCGTACACGCACAACTACGTGTTCGATCACAAGCCCGGCCAGGACGTGTACTGGTGCACCGCCGATATCGGCTGGGTGACCGGACATTCGTACATCGTGTACGGGCCGCTGGCCAATCGCGCGACCTCCGTGCTGTACGAGGGCACACCGAATTTCCCTGACGAGCACCGGCATTGGCAGATCATCGAGAAGTACGGGGTGTCGATCTACTACACCGCCCCGACGCTGGTGCGCACATTCATGAAGTGGGGCAGGGAGATTCCCGACGCGCACGATCTGTCGAGCGTGCGCGTGCTCGGTTCGGTGGGCGAGCCGATCAACCCCGAGGCGTGGCGCTGGTACCGGGATGTGGTGGGCGCCAACAAGACTCCCATCGTGGACACCTGGTGGCAGACCGAGACCGGCACCATCATGATCTCGCCGCTGCCGGGCGTCACCGCGGCCAAGCCGGGCGCGGCCATGACCCCGCTGCCGGGCATCTCGGCCAAGGTCGTCGACGAAGAGGGCAAGCCGGTCGTACTGGGCGAGACCGAGGCCAACGGGTACCTGGTGCTCGATGAGCCGTGGCCGTCCATGCTGCGCGGCATCTGGGGCGATAACGAGCGCTACCGGGAGACCTACTGGGCGCGCTACGGCGACCAGGGCTGGTACTTCGCCGGTGACGGGGCCAAACTCGACGCCGACGGCGATCTGTGGGTGCTGGGGCGCGTCGACGACGTCATGAACGTATCGGGCCACCGCATTTCGACCGCAGAGGTGGAATCGGCGCTGGTCGGTCACTCCGGCGTCGCCGAGGCGGCGGTGGTCGGCGCGTCCGACGAGACCACCGGACAGGGCATCGTGGCCTTCGTGATCCTCACCGCGGGAGCGCAGAACACCGGGGATGACCTGGTGGCCGAGCTCAAGGCCGAGGTCTCCCGGGAGATCTCCCCCATCGCCCGCCCGCGCGAGATCCACGTGGTTCCCGAACTGCCCAAGACCCGCTCGGGCAAGATCATGCGCCGTTTGCTCCGCGATGTGGCCGAGGGCCGCGAACTGGGTGACACCTCAACCCTGGTGGATCCCAACGTTTTCGAGGCGATTCGCGCCGGTAAGGCGTAAAGCTCCGGCGCACAACGGCATCGGCCCCATGACCGGTTGGTCATGGGGCCGATTCGCGTTCCGCGCAGGTCGCGCGACACGACCCGGGTCCTTATGTCCGGAATCAACCGTTAGAATTGCGTAAGGTGTGCCGGGAAGTCTGGTCGGCATGCGGTATGTGCCGACCGAGCTCCGGTGAGTCGCACTCCGCAGGTTCTGTCGACCGCACAGCCGGAAAGGTGCACCCTTTGATTGTTCAGTTGCGCTCCGAATTGTCCCGCTATCTCCGGACCGAAACCTTCGGTGGCGCACTGCTTCTCATCGCGGCGGCGACCGCGGTGCTGTGGGTGAACTCCGCGTGGGGCGCGAGCTACACGACCATGACCGAGACCCATCTCGACATTCCCGCGCTGCATCTGAATCTGACCCTGGCCGACTGGACCAAGGACGGACTGCTCGCGATCTTCTTCTTCGTCGCGGGGCTGGAACTCAAACGGGAACTGGTGGTCGGCGAACTGGCCGATCCCAAACGCGCCACCCTGCCCATCGTGGCGGCCATCGGCGGTGTGGTGATGCCCGCGCTCATCGCCATCGGCATCGGCTGGGGCGTGGAGGGCATGGATCGCGGCTGGGCGGTCCCGGTCGCCACCGATATCGCGTTCGCGCTGGCGGTGCTGGCGCTCACCGGTTCTCGCATTCCGGCGGGGGCGCGGGTGTTCCTGCTGAGCCTGGCCGTGGTGGACGATCTGATCGCCATCATCCTGATCGCGGTGCTGTTCACCACCACGCTGAAGATGCTGTGGCTGGCGATCGCGATCCTGTGCTGCGCGGTATGGGCGCTGGGCCAGTGGAAGCGCATCGGGACGCCGTTCCTGTATGTGCCGCTGGCGCTGCTGGCCTGGTACTCGCTGCACGAAGCGGGCATTCACCCGACCCTCGCGGGCGTGGCGCTCGGTCTGCTCACCCGGGTGCGGCCCGATCCCGACGAGGACGAGCACTGCGTGCCCGCGGCCAAACTGGAGCACTTCTTCCAGCCCATCTCCGCCGCGCTCTGCGTACCGCTGTTCGCGCTGTTCGCCTCGGGCGTGAAGCTCGATACCGAGGTGTTCTCGGAGCTGTTCACGAACCGGATCTCGCTCGCCATCATCGTGGGCCTGCTGGCCGGTAAAACCCTCGGCATCTTCGGGTTCGCTTGGCTCGCGGTACGTCTCGGTATCGCCCAGCGGCCCGACGATCTTGATTATCGGGACATGTTCGCCCTGTCGGTACTAGGCGCGATCGGCTTCACCGTTAGCCTCTTGGTGGCAGAACTCGCACTCGCGGACGTCGGCGACGGCTCCGCGGTCGAACTCGCGAAAGCAGCGGTGTTGCTGACGTCTTTGGCGGCTTCCCTGGCAGGATCGGCACTACTGTTGCGTCGTGGCCGCGCCCACCAGGCGCGCCGTGACGAGCGGGCACTGCAAGGACAACAGTGAGCGACACCGGGGAGTTCCGGGACATGGAGAAGGGTCGAGCAATTGAGCTTCACACAGGGCGGTAACGGGCGAAACGGGGACCGCACCCGCACCATCACCTCGATTCCGCTGTCCGATGTCGATACGCACGAATCGGCGACCATCGGCAGCCTGGTGCGTGACGCGACCGAACAGATGTCGACCCTGGTGCGCGCCGAAGTCGCGCTCGCCAAGGCCGAGGTGACCGGCGAGGTCAAGAAGGGCCTGCAGGGCAGCGTCTTCTTCATCGCGGCGCTGACCGTCCTGCTGTTCAGCTCCTTCTTCTTTTTCTTCTTCCTCGCCGAACTGCTGGACGTGTGGGTGTACCGCTGGCTGGCGTTCCTCATCGTCTTCCTGCTGATGATCGTGGCGACGGCGGCGCTGGCGCTGTTCGGCTATCTCAAGGTGCGCAAACTGCGCGCGCCGGAGAAGACCATCGAATCGCTCAAGGAAGTGAAGACGGTGCTGCCCAGCGGTTTCAGCGGCTCCGGTGAGCATTCGGCGGACGCCGGCGCGGGTCTCGGCAAGCCGCGGCTGTAGACCGTCGATTAGTCTCCTTCGGCGTGTCGTCGATATCGCCCCCCGATCCGTCCGCTGTCCGTTACGACGGACCGTGGACCCATCGGGATGTGCACGCCAACGGCATTCGCTTCCACGTGGTCGAGGCGATGCCCGCGGGCGGCGTGGTCTTCGCGGATCCGGAAACGCCGCTGGTGGTGCTGCTGCACGGCTTCGGTGACTTCTGGTGGTCGTGGCGGCATCAACTGACCGCGCTGTCCGAACTGGGTTATCGCGCGGTCGCGATGGATCTGCGCGGCTACGGCGACAGCGATAAACCACCGCGCGGCTATGACGGCTGGACGCTCGCCGGTGATATCGCCGGACTCATTCGCGCGCTCGGGCATACCGAGGCCACGCTCGTCGGCCACGCCGAGGGCGGGCTGGTGTGCTGGGCGACCGCGGTGCTGCAACCGCGCGTGGTGCGCGCCATCGGACTGGTGAGCTCACCGCATCCGGCGGCGCTCAAGAGTTCCATCCTGCGCGACAGCAAGCAGCGCGCCACCTGGCTGCCGAACTTCCTGCGCTATCAGATCCCGCGCTACGCGGAGAACCTCATCACCGCCGACAACGGGGCCGAGATCGAACGCCTGCTGCGCCAGCACGCCGGTGAACACTGGTCCGCCACACCGGAATTCGCGGACACCGCGGAACGCATGCGCACCGCCATCCGGATTCCGGGCGCGGCGCACTGTGCGCTGGAATACCAGCGCTGGGCCTTCCGCAGCCAATGGCGGCCCGACGGTGCGCGATTCATGGAAACCATGCGCGAACCGATCGACATCCCCGTGCTGTCCATGCACGGCGACCGTGACCGCTACATCCTGACCAGCACCATTCGGCGCGGCCAGGAATTCTCCCCGCAGCGCCGCGTCATCACCATCCCGGACGCGGGACACTATGCGCACCAGGAGAATCCGGCGGCCGTAACCGCCGAGCTCGCCAAACTCCTGGCCTGACAAACCCTCGTCATCCCGGCATGTTTTCGGCCGAGATCCGCGCGACCGGTGTGGATCCCGGCCAAAAGCGCGCCGGGATGACGAAGGCGAGCCGCGCCGGGGTGGCCGGGGCGGCTCGCCTGCTGTCCGGGCTCAGCTCAGGACGCAGCTGCCGGTGCCGACCGGGGTCGAATCTCCGGCCGCGCCATTCACTTCCGGGCGCACCTCGTCCAGGGTCAGCACGTAGCCGGTGTCGTCGTCGGTGACGGCGGCACCGAAGACCACGCCGAGGATATTGCCGTCGGTGTCGACCAGCGGGCCGCCGGAGTTACCCGCGCGAACCTGACCGCGCACCGTGTACACCTCGCGCTGCACATTGTTGTCGCGATAGATGTTGGGGCCCTTGAGATCCAGGGTCTCGCGGACACGTGCGGCGCTGGCCGTGTAGCGGCCGCCGCCCGGGTAGCCGAGCACGATCGCGGATTCACCGGAGTTGGCGGCCTTGGGGGCCAACGGGATCACCGGCGCGTTCAGACCGGGCACCGCCAGAACCGCGATGTCCTTGGAGGAGTCGAACAGCACGACCTGCGCCTCCATCGACCCGCGCGCGGTGTCCACACTCACCGTGCTGGTGCCCGCGACCACGTGCGCGTTCGTCATGACACGCTCGGGTGCGACCACGAAGCCCGAACCCTCCAGCTGCCGTTGGCAACTCGGCGCGATACCGCGAATGCGCAGCACGCTCGACTGCAGCGATTGCGCCACCGGCAATTGCAGCACGCTGGCGTCCGGCGGCTCCACGGCCGCGATCGGGACGCGCCCGAACGGTCCGATGACGTCCGGCAGCCCGGAAGTATTGAGCAGGTTGGAGAATTCGTTCGGCACCCGCCGCAGCCAATCCGGCGCGACATGGTCCACATTCACCAGGACCTGAGAGTTCTTGACCGCGGCCGCGATTCCCGGCTGCGACGAGTTCGCCAGCGGCAGCGCCAGCAGCCAGGCCGTGGCCAGCACCGCCGCCATCTGCAGGCCCGCGCCGACCACGCTGTCCACGCTGCGGGTGAACGGATCGCGCATACCGCTGCGCGCGGCCCGGCCCAGCACCATGCCCGCCACCTCGCCGACGATCACCAGGGCCACGATCAGCAAGACGCCGACCAGCACCCGGGATCGCCCCTCGCTGAGGTGGATCAGAATGTGCGGGGCGATCAGAATGCCCGCGACCGCACCCAGAACCACGCCTAGGAAAGCCAGCGCGGACGCGACCGCACCCTGCCGCCACCCGGAGGTGGCGGCCAGCAGCGCCAGAATCAAGATGCCGAGGTCGAGCCAGGCCGAAGAACTCATAACGTCATCCCAACCGCCGCCAAAGAGGCCTGCAGATCACGCACATCGTGATGGTCCCATTCATGTTCCCAACCGGAGACCGCGAGCAGTCCGGCCAGTACTCCCCCGGTGAAGCCCCACACCAGCATGCCGTCGACGGTGAACGCCGGACCCATATAGCCGAGTGGATGCCGCACCACGAATCTGTTCGCCGGATCGATGAGGTCCGCGACCGGCACCCGCACCACGCGGGTCGCCTCGTTCTCGCTGACCACGCCGACCTCGCCCGGGGTGCGCCAGTACGCGACCACCGGCGTCACATCGAAGCGCGACGGCGGCACGAAGATCTTGGGCAGCACGGCGATCGGCTCGACGCCCGCCGGATCCAGGCCGGTCTCCTCCTGGGCTTCGCGCAGCGCGGTGCCGATGGGACCGTCGTCGCCGGGTTCCACCCCGCCGCCCGGGAACGCCACCTGACCGCTGTGCGTGCGCATGGTCGCCGCGCGCTGGGTGAGCAGCACATCGGCGTCGGCGGGCAAGCCGCCCAATGCGTTCGGATCGGCCGTCTCGTCACCGCTGAAGAGCACCAGCACGGCGGCCTCGCGCGCCCGCATGGCGGCCGAAGCCAGTCGCTTCAGGATCGGATTCATGCCGGTCGGATCGGCCGGATCGTGGTCGGCCACCCCGCGCAGCCACTCCGGAATGGAGCCCGTAGGCACCTCGAGTCTCATGCCCACGCTCCAAGATCGACCACCACACCAGCAACCACCAAGCCGCACAAGCTATTTCGCCACCTCACGCCCGCACCCCGAGCTCAGCCGCGACGGTATCGGCGATGTCATCGACGCTCTTGAACGGGCGCACAACGAGTTTGGCGATCGAGCCATCCGCGCGCAACAGGACGGAGATCGGCAATACCGCGGGCGCGCCGACGGCGGTGCGCACCTTGGTATCCGGATCCTCCACCCCGGGCAGATGAATCCCGAGCCCGGTCAACCGCGCCAACCCCTTGGCCGTACCCGGATCACTGTGCACCGTCAGCACCGTGATCGACGCCGACGCCCGATCCGAGAACTGTTGCAGCAGCGGCAGTTCCTCCGCACACGGCCCACACCAGTACGCCCACAGATTCAGCAGCGCGGGCTTCCCCGCCAGCGCTGCGGTCAAATCCATGGGGCTGCCATTGGAGAGGCAGTTCAAAGTCAGTCCACGCAGCGGACTGTCGGCAACCGGAGCCCCCGACGGAGCAGGACAGTCGACCAGCGCGGCCCGCGCCCGCTCACTCGCGGAAACCGGCTTGCCGCCGGGCGCGGCAGTACCACCGGCCGAACCCCCACCGGAGCTGGAGCACGACGCCACAGCCAACACCAAAGCCGCGAACACAGCGATCAATCCGACCCGCCGCCGAATTCCATCGCGGCCGAGCCTATTGCGACCGGCCCGGACCCGTTCGCGCACCGGCGCAGTGGCGCCACCGACCGAACCAATGCCGGAGGCGTCGGTCAGTCCAACTCCTCGAACCGGTCCGGTCCGCCGAATTCCGGTGCGGTCGGCGGAGTCCCGCGGCGCGGCGGAGGTCGAATGGCCGTGTTCGCCCGCGGTGTCGTGCGACCGTGGGTGTGCGGTGTGCTCGGGTGGAGCCGCAGGGCTCACAGCCCCACCAGTTCCAGCAGGTGCTCGGTTTCCGGGCCTTTGACCAGGGCGGCGGCGACGGCCGGATCGGTGGGGCCGGTGCCGTACGAAGGGCAGTCCTTGGCGAGGATGCAGGCGCCGCACGCCGGTTTGCGGGCGTGGCAGACGCGACGGCCGTGGAAGATGACGCGGTGCGAGAGCATCGTCCACTCTTTGCGTTCGATGAGCGCGCCGACGATGTGCTCGACCTTCACCGGATCTTCTTCGTCCGTCCACCCCCAGCGCCGGACCAGCCGGCCGAAGTGGGTGTCGACGGTGATCCCCGGGACGCCGAAGGCATTGCCGAGGATGACGTTCGCGGTCTTGCGGCCGATGCCGGGCAGCTCCACCAGCTGGTTCAGCGTATGCGGGAGTTCGCCGTCATAGCGTTCGACCAGCGCCTGACCCAACCCCATCAGCGAGCTGGTCTTGTTGCGGTAGAAGCCGGTCGGCCGGATGAACTCCTCCAGCTCGGCCCGATTCGCTTCCGCGTAATCGCGGGCGCTGCGGTACTTGGCGAACAACGCGGGTGTGGTCAGGTTCACTCTGACGTCCGTGCACTGCGCGGAAAGGATTGTGGCCACGGCCAATTCGAGGGGCGTGGTGAAGTCGAGTTCGCAGTGTGCGTCCGGAAAGGCCAGCGCGAGCGTGCGATTCATCCGGCGGGCGCGACGCACCAGGCCGGTGGGGGTTTCCTTGGCGCGCGACTTCGCTTTCCCGCCGACGGGCGCAGCTGCGCCGAGGGCGGGAGTCACCTGGCTGGATGTCGAGACACGCACGCGTCCACCTTACGTAACCTGTAAGCCCCATCAACCGGGCTGCGCACCCGCCGTGTTCCATCTGAGACCTTCGCCGTGTTTACTCCTCCCTATGCAAGGACTCGCTGTGGTGCTGTTTCCGATAGCGCTGATGCTGTTCGCATTGGTGATGGAACGTGTCGAGAACCGGCTTCGCAAGCTGCTCGAGCCCGATCCGGAGGTGCAGCAGTACCTGGATCGAGCCACGAATGCCGAGGTCAGTGACCTCACCAAACTGGGATTGCCCGCTGCGGCGGCGCGTCCGCGGCGCGCCCGGCCCGCGGCCAAGGGTCTGGATGTGGCGCAGGCCAGCTGAGCCGACGCGCTCCGCTTTTGACCGATCTGCCGTTTTTCGGCCGGTCGAGAGCATTTTCCGATCTTCATGGGTGAGCTCGACGGCGTGTCGCTAGAGTTGAACTTTGCGTGTCGCGAGATCGACGGTGCGTGTCGTGTAATCGGACTCCGCGTGTCGGAGAATGACCCCGCCGCGTGGTGTCTATCACTACCCGGACGTATTGCAAAGTAGACTGCACTGTCGGCCGAATGCTTCGGTCCAGAACAGAGCCATTTCCCATAAGGAGCACATTCGTGGACGAGGCCCTCGCCAGAGCAGGCATCTTCCAAGGCGTCGAGCCCACCGCGGTGGCCGCCCTCGCCAAACAACTTCAGCCCGTGGACTTTCCGCGCGGTCATGTCATCTTCAACGAGGGTGAACCGGGAGACCGGCTCTACATCATCACCTCCGGCAAGGTGAAGATCGGCCGACGTTCCCCCGATGGTCGCGAGAACCTGCTGACGATCATGGGCCCGTCGGACATGTTCGGCGAGCTGTCCATCTTCGATCCGGGCCCGCGCACCTCGACGGCCACCACCGTCACCGAGGTCCGCGCGGTCACCATGGATCGGGACGCCCTCAAGGCCTGGATCGATCAGCGCCCGGAGATCGCCGAGCAGTTGCTGCGGGTGCTCGCCCGTCGTCTGCGCCGGACCAACAACAACCTGGCCGACCTCATCTTCACCGATGTGCCCGGTCGTGTCGCCAAGGCGCTGCTGCAGCTCGCACAGCGCTTCGGCACCCAGGAAGCGGGCGCGCTGCGCGTGACCCACGACCTGACCCAGGAGGAGATCGCCCAGCTGGTCGGCGCCTCTCGCGAAACCGTGAACAAGGCCCTGGCCGACTTCGCGCACCGCGGCTGGCTGCGGCTCGAGGGCAAGAGCGTGCTCATCTCCGACTCGGAGCGCCTGGCCCGCCGCGCGCGGTAGTCACAGCGACACTCAGGGAACAGAGACTCGTAGGGACCGGGTCGCCACGAAAGTGACGACCCGGTCCCTTCGTGCGTATCAGCCCTCGGCGCGAATGTACGCGAGCTGGGCCTGCACCGAACTGTGCGCGGCGGGCCAGAGCCGCTTGTCCACGTCGGCGTAGACCTTCGCGACGATCTGCAGCGCCTTCGCGTTGGGGCCCAGCTCTGCCAGGGCCGCCCGCACCTGATTCAGGCGCTCCTCGCGATGCTTGATGTAGAAATCGATGACCGGCAGGGCATCCGGATGATCCGGGCCGTGCGCGGGCAGCAGCACCCGCGCGGGGGCCGCCTCGGCCAGCCGCTTCAGCGAGTTCAGGTAGTCGGCGAGCGCACCGTCGCGGGATTCGAGAACCGTGGTCCCGGTACCCAATACGGTGTCGCCGGTGAGCAGCGCGGCATCCCCGTCGTCCGGGCCGTCCACCAGGAAACTCACCGAATCCTCGGTATGCCCGGGGGTTGCCAGCACCGTGATGCGGAGCCCGGCCGCCTCGATGACCTCACCGTCGGCGAGCACCGCGGTCGACCCGTGCAGGAATTGGGAGTCCTTGGCGCGCACCGGGGTTCCGGTGGCCTTCACCAGGCGGTCGATACCGCCGGTGTGATCGGCGTGATGATGCGTGATCAGCGTCAGCGCGATCCTGCCGCCGGTCTCGCGCACCAGCGCCTCGGTGTGCTTGCGGTCCTTGGGACCCGGGTCCACCAGCACATAGTCGGTGCTGCCCGGAGCACGCAGCAGCCAGGTGTTGGTGCCCTGCAAGGTCATTCCGCTGGGATTGTCGGCCAGCACCACACCGGCGGACGGAGTCACTTGCCGCAGTTGTTCATACGCGGGATGAGTGAGGGTCATATTTCTGTCCTAACCCAGGGAGTGCGGCGGGTCCAGGGTTGGACGCACCACACTTCCCACGTCTCCTCGAACGGGCAAGCGCTCAGCGCACTTCGGCGATGAGTTCCACTTCCACGGGGGTGTTCTTCGGGAGTTCGGAGACGCCGACGGCCGAGCGCGCGTGCACGCCCGCATCGCCGAAGACCTCGCCGAGGAAGTTCGACGCACCGTTGATGACGACCGGCTGATCGGAGTAGCCGGGGGCCGAGGCGACGAAGCCGACGACCTTCACGATGCGCACCACATTGTCGAGCCCGACCAGATCATGCACGGCCGCAAGCGCATTGAGCGCACACAGCTGAGCGGCCTCGGCGGCCTGTTCGGTGGAGACCTCCGCGCCGACCTTGCCGGTGACGGTGAGCTGCCCGTCCACGAACGGCAGCTGGCCGGAGGTGTAGACGAGGTTCCCGGTCCGGATGGCCGGAATGTACGAGGCCACGGGCGCGGCCACGGCGGGCACGGTGACGCCCAGCTTCTCCAGGTTTTCCGCCCACGCGGTGGCGGCGGTCATCAGTTCTTGGGTCGCTTCAGGTAGGCGACGTGCTGCTCACCGGTCGGCCCGGGCAGTACCGAGACGAGCTCCCAGCCGTCGGACCCCCACTGGTCGAGGATTGCCTTGGTGGCGTGCGTCAACAGCGGCACGGTCGCGTACTCCCACGCGGTCACATCACTCATGGTCGTGAGATTAGCCCCGGTCCCGGCCGTCCCATACCTCGGACCCTGCTCTGGCACATTCGATATCAGGAAATCGAGAATTCCAGAGTGGTGTATCAGACAGTTGGTGTCACTTGTGGGCATGAACCAGGAACGGGTTATAGGCTCGCGAGCGTGGGAGTACCGATAGCAGTGCCCGTTTCGGTTGAGCCGGGGGTCGAAGCAGGTTGGCCGGAGCGGGCGGACAAGGCCCGCCTGCACTACGTATCCGGGAAGGGCGGCACCGGGAAGTCCACGGTCGCGGCCGCACTGGCGCTCGCGCTCGCGGCGGGGGGCCGCCGCGTGCTGCTGGTCGAGGTCGAGGGCAGACAGTCCATCGCCCAACTCTTCGATCTGCCGCCGTTGCCGCCCACCGAGACTCGCATCGCCACCGCCGAGGGCGGCGGTGAGGTGCTGGCCCTCGCGCTGGATGTCGAGCACGCCTTCCTCGAATACCTGGACATGTTCTACAACCTGGGTTTCGCGGGCCGGGCCATGCGCCGGGTGGGTGCGATCGAATTCGTCACCACCATCGCGCCGGGCCTGCGGGACGTGATCCTGACCGGCAAGATCAAGGAATGCGCGGTGCGCGTCGACAAGTCGGGTAAACCGGCCTATGACGAAATCGTCATCGACGCGCCGCCGACCGGCCGGATCGCCAGCTTCCTGGACGTCACCCAGGCCATGGCCGAGATCGCCGGCGGCGGTCCGATCGCCTCGCAGGCCGAGGGCGTCTCCAAACTGCTGCATTCGCCGCAGACCATGATCCACCTGGTCACGCTGCTGGAGGCGCTGCCGGTGCAGGAGACCGCGGACGCGGTCGCCGAACTCACCGCCAATGACCTGAATATCGGCACCGTCATCGTGAACCGGGCCAATCAGGGCTATCTGCCGCGCGCACTGCGGGAGAAGGCCGCCGCGGGCGAACTCGATACCGACGCGCTGCGCGCCGGACTCGCCGAAGCCGGAATCACCTTGTCCGAGGCCGACTTCCAAGGCCTGGTCGCCGAGACCGTGGAGCATTCCGCCCGCCTGCACGCGCAGGACGAGAGCGCCGAGGAATTGGCGCAGGTGGACATCTCGCGGCTGTACCTGCCGTCGCTGGCCGACGGTATGGATCTGGGCGGGCTGTACGAGCTGGCCGAAGTATTGAGCGCGCAGGGAGTCCGCTGACCATGATCGTTCCGGCCAATACCGTCCCCCTGGACATTTCGAAGATGCTCGCCGATCCGACCTCGCGCATCGTGGTGTGCTGCGGTTCCGGCGGCGTCGGCAAGACCACCACCGCCGCGGCCATCGCGCTGCGTGCCGCCGAGGCGGGCCGCAAGGTCGTCGTGCTGACCATCGACCCGGCACGCCGGCTCGCGCAATCACTGGGCGTCAGCGATCTCGGAAACACCCCGCAGAAGGTCGAATTGGGCGAGGGCGTCAAGGGCGAGCTCTACGCCATGATGCTGAATATGCGCCGCACCTTCGATGACATGGTGCTCGAGCACACCAGTCCGGAGAAGGCCGAGCAGATCTTCGCCAATCCGATCTATCAGACCGTGGCGTCCTCGTTCGGCGGCACATCCGAGTACATGGCAATGGAGAAGCTCGGGCAGCTGGCGAGCAAACGTGAGTGGGACCTGATCGTGGTCGACACACCGCCCTCGCGGAACGCCCTGGACTTCCTCGACGCGCCCAAGCGTCTCGGCAATTTTTTGAACGGCAAGATGATCCGCGTGATCATGGCGCCGGGCCGTGGCGTCGGCAAACTGGTCGCGGGTGCCATGAGCCTGGCACTGCGTGGCGTGTCCACGATCGTCGGCGGACAGCTGCTCAAGGACGCCTCGGTGTTCCTCCAGTCGCTGGAGTCCATGTTCGGCGGATTCCAGGATCGCGCGGATCGCACCTACGCCATGCTGTCCCGGCCGGGCACGCATTTCATCGTGGTGGCGGCGGCCGAACCGGACGCGCTGCGGGAGGCGTCGTTCTTCGTGGACCGGTTGTCCACGGACAAGATGCCTTTGGCGGGGCTGGTGCTCAATCGCACGCACCCCGTACTGAGTTCGCTCTCGGCCGAGCAGGCACAGGTCGCGGCGGACAAGCTGGCCCCCGCGACGGCGGTGAACGGCGAATCCGAGACCCCGGCCGCGCTGGCGGCCGCCGTACTGCGGATTCACGCGCAGCGGGCGGTGACGGCGAAGCGGGAACAGCATCTGCTGCACCGGTTCACGGGCGCGCACCCGCGGGTGCCGATCGCGGCGGTGACGGCCCTGCCGTTCGAGGTCGCCGATCTCGAGGCATTGCGAGCGGTCGGCGATCAGCTGGCCGAGGCGGGAGCCGCCCGAACCGCCTGACGCATATGCGCCAGCGTTGGCGCGACTGCGCAACCCCCCTGAATTACGACGGAGGATTTGCCTGTTCTGCCCGTTCCGACCCCAGACACGGACCGAGCCCGCATCAGCGGGCTCGGTCCGTTCTGCCTATGGGAATACGGCTGATTACATGGCTACTTTCTGCGTACGCTGGACACGGAAGAAGTCCGCCCAGGAGGTCACCTCGGGATGCTGCTTCAGCAGCGCGCGACGCTGCCGTTCGGTCATGCCGCCCCACACACCGAACTCGACCCGGTTGTCCAGGGCGTCCGCCCCGCATTCCATCAGCACCGGGCAGTGCCGGCAGATGGTTGCCGCCTTGCGCTGGGCAGCGCCGCGCACGAACAACTGGTCGGGATCCACTTCCTTGCATCGGGCCTGGGAAACCCAGGCGATCCTTGCTTCGGCCTGCTCCACGTCCAATCGAGCTATCGGGGTAGTCATGTGCATTTAAGTGCCCCTTTGCAGTCCGAACACCGGGTCACGGCGCTCCAGAATCGCGTGTGCAGCGCGCAGATACCCAACCCCACTGCGAACTGCACCACATTCCACTTTGAGTGTTAGCTCTATCACACTGGGTTCTCAATCTAGATAGTGGTGTAGCGCTCGCGCAAGACCGTCCTGAGATTTTCTGGTACGTCCGTCCATGCATTCGTTGCCTAAAACCGGCCAGTCGGCATCTTTGAGACGAATGGACACCCCGTGCCCGGGCGAGCGCCAAGCACCGGAAAGGGCAATTAGGCTAGGGGCCGTGCCGATCACACGAACGCTCGCGAGACTGGCCGGCAGCTGCGTCCTGGCCGCCGTTCTCCTCGCCGGGCTGCTGTTCCCACTCGCCGGCGGCTTCGGCTATATCTCCAACCGAGCCGCCGACGCCGTAGACAACGTCTCCGCCGAACTGGTGGAAGGCGCGGTCCCGGCGGTGTCGACCATGGTCGACGCCAACGGGCAGCCGTTCGCGTGGCTGTACGAGCAGCGCCGATTCGAGGTCCCCAGCGACAAGATCTCCAACGACATGAAGCTCTCGCTCGTGTCCGTCGAGGACAAACGCTTCGCCGAACACGGTGGCGTGGACTGGCAGGGCACCTTCCGTGCCTTCCTGACCAACACCAGCGGCGGCGAAGTGCAGCAGGGTGGTTCGACCATCGACCAGCAGTATGTGAAGAACTATCTGCTGCTCGTGGTCGCCAAGACCGACGCCGAACGCCGCGCCGCCATCGAGACCACGCCCGCCCGCAAGATCCGCGAGATCCGCATGGCGATGACGCTGGACAAGCAGCTCACCAAGGACGAGATCCTCACCCGCTACCTGAACCTGGTTCCGTTCGGCAATTCGTCGTACGGCATCCAGGACGCCGCGCAGACCTACTTCGGCGTGGACGCCAAGGATCTGAACATCGTGCAGTCCGCCATGCTGGCGGGCATGGTGCAGTCCAGCTCCAAGCTGAACCCGTACACCAACCCCGCGGGCGTGCTCGAGCGCCGGAACACCGTGCTGGACACGCTCATCGCGAATATCCCCAGCCGGGCCGACGAGTTCCGCAAGGCCAAGACCGATCCGCTGGGCGTGCTGCCCGAGCCCAAGGGGCTGCCGCGCGGCTGCATCGCGGCCAATGATCGCGGGTTCTTCTGCGATTACGCGCTGCAGTACCTGGCCAATGCCGGGATCAGCCGCGATCAGATCGACAAGGGCGGCTACCTGATTCGCACCACCCTCGATCCGGATGTGCAGAACTCGACCAAGGCGTCGGTGACCGCGAACGCCGATCCGAATCTGGACGACATCGCCTCGGTGATGAATGTGGTTGCCCCGGGACAGGATTCGCATCCGCTGCTGGCGATGGCGTCGAGCCGCACCTACGGACTGGACGGCAATGCGCATCAAACCGTGCAGCCGCAGCCGTATTCGCTGGTCGGTGACGGCGCGGGCTCGATTTTCAAGATCTTCACCACGGCCGCGGCGATGGAGAAGGGGCTCGGCATCAGCGCACAGCTGGACGTCCCCGCGAACTTCCAGGCCAAGGGCATGGGTAACAGTGGCACGCCGGGCTGCCCGGCCGAGACGTATTGCGTGAAGAACGCCGGTGCCTACAAGTCGCCGATGTCGGTGACCGAGGCGCTGGCGACCTCACCGAATACCGCCTTCGTCAAGCTGATCCAGGCCGTCGGCGTCACGCCGACGGTGGATATGGCCGTGCGCCTCGGCATGCGCTCGTACGCGCAGCCGGGAACCTCCGGGCATGGGAATCAGAGCCTGGCGGACATGGTGAAGGATCAGAACCTCGGTTCCTTCACCCTGGGCCCGGTCGGCGTGAACGCGCTGGAGCTGTCGAATGTGGCCGCGACACTGGCCTCCAGTGGTCGCTGGTGCCCGCCCACCCCCATCAAGGAGGTGCTGGACCGCAGCGGTAAGCCGGTGCCGCTCACGCAGCAGGCGTGCGAGCAGGTGGTCGATCCGGGTCTGGCCAATACGCTCGCCAACGCGCTGAGCCATGACGTGGTCAGCGGTACCGGTGCCGGTGCCGCCGGATCGGTCGGCTGGAACTTCCCGCTGTCCGCCAAGACGGGAACCACCGAAACGCACCGCTCCTCGGCCTTCCTGGCGTTCAGCGGCTCGTTCGCGGGTTCGGCGTACATCTACGGTGACAGCCCCACTCCGGGGGAGATCTGCTCGTACCCGCTGCGCAATTGCGGCAGCGGAAACCTGTACGGCGGTAATGAACCGGCGCGGACCTGGCTGGGCGCGATGAAGAACGTGCTCGGCAAGTTCCCGCCGCTGAGTCTGCCGCCGCTGGATGACAAGTACGTGCGCGGCTCGAATAATTCGCAGATTCCGGATGTGATCGGCCAGAACCAGGCCGAGGCGACCGGCAATCTGATCGCCGCCGGATTCCAGGTATCGGTGACCTCCACGCCCGGCGCGAACAAGGGCACGGTCATGAGCATCTCGCCGGATGGTTCGGCCATCCCCGGCTCGGTGATCACGATCTACGTCAGCGACGGCACCCAGCATCCGCTGCCGTCCGCCGCTCCCCCGCCATCCCTCCCGGGGATCCAGTTGCCGGGCCTCCCGCAACTTCCCCCGATCCCCATCCCCATCCCGATCCCCCGCTAGCGCGGGAACTACGAGACGGGAACTACGCGATCACTCCCGCCTCCAGCGGAACGCAAGGGCCCCTCGCCGGTATCGGCGAGGGGCCCTGATGCTTTCGCGTATCGCGGTCAGAGGCGGGCTTTGACCGCCGCGGAGACGCGGGTGCCGTCGGCGCGCCCGGCGGCGAGGGCGGTGGCGACCTTCATGACCTGGCCCATCTGGCGCATGCCGGGGCGTTCGCCGAGTTGTTCGGCGACGTCGGCGATGGCGGTGTCGGCGATATCGGCCACCTCGGCGTCGGTGAGCGGGGTGGGCAGGTACTCCTCGATGATCTGTTCCTCGGCGCGCTCGGTGGCGGCGAGTTCTCCGCGCCCGGCCTGCTCGTAGACCACGGCGGACTCATTGCGCTTCTTCGCCTCCTTGGACAGGACGGCGATCACCTCGGCATCGGTGAGTTCCTTCGCCTCCTTGCCGGCGACCTCGGCGGTCTGCACGGCGGCGAGCAGCATGCGCACGGTGTTGAGGCGCAGCGTGTCCTTGGCCTTCATGGCGGTGGTGAGATCCGCGCGCAGCTTCGATTTGAGTTCCGACATGGCCGCCACGGTACCGTTCATCACCCGCGAGGCTCGACGCATTTTCAACGGGTCGCCTATTCTGGGCGAATGCCCGTAATCTCGACCGTCGCCCTTCGCCGTACCGCTCTGGGAGCCGCAGGGGCCGCCGTCGCCGGAGTCGGATACGCCACGCTGATCGAGCGCAACGCCTTCACGCTGCGTGAGGCGACGCTGCCGGTGCTGGCGCCGGGTAAACCCTCGCTCCGGGTGCTGCACATCTCCGACCTGCACATGATGCCGGGTCAGCAGTTGAAACAGGCGTGGTTGCGGGAGCTGGATCGGCTGGAGCCGGATCTGGTGGTGAACACCGGCGACAACCTCTCGCATATGAAGTCGGTGCCCGCGGTGGTGCAGGCGCTGGGCGGGTTGCTGGGTCGTCCCGGCATTTTCGTGTTCGGTTCGAACGACTATTTCGCGCCGGTGCCGAAGAATCCGCTGAAGTACTTCAAGAAGGATCACAAGCGCGTTTTCGGTGATCCGCTGCCGTGGCAGGATCTGCGCGCGGCGTTCACCGAGCGCGGCTGGCTGGATCTGACGCATGTGCGCCGCGATATCGAGGTCGCCGGGGTGAAGATCTCCACCGCCGGTGTGGATGATCCGCATCTGAAGCGGGATCGCTACGACACCGTGGCGGGTGCCCCGAATCCGTTGGCGGACTTGAGCATCGGGCTCACGCATTCGCCGGAGCCGCGGGTGCTGGATCGTTTCGCCGGTGACGGTTACGACCTGATCATGGCGGGTCACACCCATGGCGGTCAGCTGTGCGTTCCGGGTTTCGGTGCGCTGGTGACCAATTGCGGTATCGACCGTTCGCGGGTGAAGGGTCCGTCGCAGTGGGGTTCGCATACGCGGTTGCACGTGTCGGCCGGGCTGGGCACGTCGCCGTGGGCGCCGTACCGGTTCTGCTGCCGTCCGGAGGCCACGCTGGTGACTCTGGTCGGCGCGCCGCCCAAGCAGCCGGTGGCGGAGTCGGGTCGCGGGCGCACCACCTCGGAGGCTGTCGCGCGATAGACCCGTTCCGCGATATACAACGCGGTATGTAGTCGTCAGTCAGGGGTGAGCCGTGGCCAGTGGTAATGAACCGAACGAGGATCCGACAACGAAGGGTCCGGATCCGGACTGGTGGCAGGGCGCGCCCGCCGCTGATTCGCCGTGGCAGTCGCATCCGGCGCAGCCGCAGCAGCCCGCACCGAATTACGGTGTGGGCCAGTCGGATCCGACGGTGCATCAGCCGTGGGGGCAGCAGCCGCCTCCGACCGCGCCGTTCACGGGCGGGCAGCCGTATCAGAGCGCCCCGAATCCGTATCAGAGCGCGCCGAGTCAGCCGTATCAGCAAGCGCCGTATCAGTCCGGGCCGAGTCCGTATCAGCAGCCACCGCCGCAGCCGCCCTACGGTCCGCCCGGTTACGGTCAGCAACCTCCCGGCGGCGGTAAGGGCAAAGGCTGGTTGTTCGCCGGTATCGGCGCGCTGGTGCTGGTGATCATCGGCGCGGTGGTCACCGTGGTGCTGGTGAACCGCGGCTCGAATGATCCTTCGGCACACGGGAATACGACGCCGTCGTTGATCAGCGCGCTCACCACGACCCCGTCCGGCAACAAGCCGAGCACCTCCCCCAAGCCCACCAGCGCCCCGAAGACGTCCACCCCGGCCCCGGTTATCCCCGGCTACCAGGTGGTGACGATCACGGAAAACGGTGCGGCATACGACATTCCGAAGGATTGGAAGCTGGACCGCACCGGTCAGACCAGCTTCAACAGCGGCGGTGATTCCGTTCCGATCGCGGGCCTGGCGCAGGACGGCGTCGACTACTGCCCGAACTACGTCCGCACCAACGTATTCCTCAGTCAGTCAACGGAAACCGATCCCGCCAAGGCCGCCGCCGATATCTCGACCCGCATGGCCAAGATCGGCTGGTCGACCTCCACGGGTTCCACCCCCGGCGCCTCGGAACCCTTCAGCAACACCGATAACCAACTCCAGGGCGTGTACCTGGAGACGAAGGGCAACGCCCCGCCCCCGGCGTCCGGCTGCGCCTCCACCTACTCCATCTACACCTTCGCCTTCCCCGGCGACAACGGCGCGTTCGTCTTCACCATCGCCGCCGACACCGGCGTGGCCAACTCCGTGGACGCCACCCTGGCCAAGAAAATCCTGGCCACGATCCGCCCCCTCTAACCCCCCTCCCCCAACCACATTTACCCCCTCTGACCACCCGATTTATCATCCGGCCCACCCATCGGCTAAGCTACTCCACGTTCACATCACGGGGTGTGGCGCAGCTTGGTAGCGCGCTTCGTTCGGGACGAAGAGGTCGCAGGTTCAAATCCTGTCACCCCGACGTGTTGGTTGAGACACAGGAAAGGCCCTGACTTCGGTCGGGGCCTTTTCGCTGTTTCGGGGTCGGTTCGCGGCTGTTCCAGTCAGCCTGCGGCGGGGTGCAGGGGGTGGGTGCCGAGGCGGTGGGCTCGGGCGGTGATGAGGGTGCGTAATGCGGCCGCTGTGAAGGCATTTGCGGGGGTGAGGACGAAGAGGCGGTGGGCGGAGGTGTCGGGGGCCACCAGCGTGTCGTAGTCGAGGGTGAGGGTGCCTTCGGTGGGGTGCTGGAAGCGTTTGCGGCCGTGATGGCGTTCCTGGACGGTGTGGTCGTTCCACCAGGTGGCGAAATCGGGGCTGGCGGTGCGCAATTCGGTGATGAGGTCGTGCAGACGGGGGTCTTCGGGGTTGCGGGCCAGGTTGAGGCGGAGGTCGCCGACGGTTTCGCGGGCGACCTTGGGCCAGTCGAGCTGGGTGGCCCGGGTGGGTTCGTCCAGGAAGATGAGGCGGGCGATATTGACGCCGGGGAGGAAGTCTTCGCCGAAAAGGGCTGCGGCCGCGGCGTTTCGGGAGAGGACATCGCCTCGGAAGTCCATGGCGTAGGCGGGCAGCAGCGGCATCCCGTCGAGGATCGCCCGCATGGAGGCGCTCAGCGGGGCCTGGGCGCGCTGCGGCGGGGGCTGGGAGCCTCGGGCTATCAGGTGCAGGTGGGAGCGTTCGGAGTCGTTCAGTTGCAGGGCCGCGGCGATGGCGTCCAGGACGGCGGCTCCGGGGGTTACGGCACGACCCTGTTCCAGGCGGATGTACCAGTCGATGCTGACGGCGGCGAGTTCGGCGACCTCTTGGCGGCGCAGGCCGGGGGTGCGGCGTGTGCCGGTGCCGGGCAGGCCCGCGGCCTCGGGCGTCAGTCGTTCTCGCATTGCGCGCAGGAAGGAGCCCAACTCGACTCCGGATTCCGCTCTGTCCACCGGACCATCATGGCGCAGAGCGTTGAGCACGGGCGATCGGGTGGTACGCGGGATACCAGGATGCGGACGGCCTTCTCCGTGATCTCACTATCCAAGATGCTTGTCTCAGAAGTTGAAACAACGGATCTTGGAGGATCGTCATGAACAACATCGCGCGAATCGCGTCCGCCGCCATCGTCGCCTCCGGTCTGCTGAGTGTGGCGGCATGTGGATCTGACAGCGAGCCTGCTCCGGCGGCACCGCCCACCGCCGCAGGAGTCACGGTGCGGAGTGTGGCTCCGGCGGGGGCCGCGACGTTCGAGGTGAGCAGTCCGGACGTGAAGGATGGAACGTTCGGGGCGGATAACTTCGCGGGAGCGTTCGGCTGCACCGCGGCCAACCACTCGCCTCGCGTGCGATGGTCGGGTGCTCCGGCGAACGCGAAGAGCTTCGCGGTCACCATGTTCGATCCGGACGCGCCGACCGGCAGCGGCTTCTGGCACTGGGTCAACTGGGATATCGCCCCCACCGCAACGGAATTCGGCACCGGCGTGACCGCCGTGACCGGAACCAACGATGCGGGCGCACCCGAGTACCTGGGCCCCTGCCCGCCGAGCGGCGATAAGGCGCACACCTACCGAATCACGGTGCTGGCCTTGGACGTTCCGAAAATGGATCTGCCCGCCGCCACTCCCCCGGCGGTCGCCTCGTTCTCGATGAGCAGCCACGTCATCGGCATCGGCCAGCTGTCGGTCAGTGCCCAGCGCCCCTGAACCACGAATACGCGACGACCCCCGGCCCATCAGGGTCGGGGGTCGTTGTCCTACAGGCGTTTTCAGCCCAGGTGCAGCTTCTTCATGAGCCGCAGCGTCATGAGGGTGCTCTTGAGCTGCTTCTCGTAGGGCATGCCCGCGCGGGCGGCGAGGATCTGCTTCTTCTGCACGCCGACATTGATGGTGTCGGTGTACTTGAGGATGCCCGCCGCACCGTGCCGGGTGCCCACGCCGGAGCTCTTGACGCCGCCGGACGGGGTGCCCTTGGCGGCGTAGGTGGTGACGAAGCCGTCGTTGATATTGATGGCTCCGGCTTCGAGCTTCTCGGCGATGCGCCCGGCGCGGGTGAAATCGCCCGCCCAGACGCTGGCGTTGAGGCCGTAGTCGGTGTCGTTGGCCAGGCGGATGGCCTCCTCGTCGCTGCCGAACTTGTAGATGGCCACGACGGGTCCGAAGGTTTCCTTGGTGGCGAGTTCCATATCCTTGGTGACGCCGGTGAGGATGGTGGGCTCGTAGAACGCGGGCCCGATGTCCGGGCGGGGCTTGCCGCCGGTCACCACGGTCGCGCCCTTCTCGCGAGCCTCTTCGACGTGCGCGGACACCCGCTGCATGTGCTCGACCGAGACGAGCGAACCGATCTCCGGGTCGAAGTCGTAGGTGGCTCCGGCTTTCGCGCCCAATTCCTCTGCGGCCGTGACGAATCGACGCACGAACTCGTCGTAGACGCGCTCCTGCACGTAGATGCGCTCGATGTGCATGCACGCCTGGCCGGTGTTGCCGAAGACGGCGAAGGTGGCGCTGGGAATGCATTCGTCGAGGTTGACGTCGTCGAGGACGATCATCGGGTTCTTGCCGCCGAGTTCGAGCGAACAGCCGATGAGGTTGTTGCCCGCCTGTGCGCCGATGGTGCGCCCGGTGTTGGTGGAGCCGGTGAACATGACGAAGTCGACGTTGTCGATGATGGCCGGGCCGATATCGGGCCCGCCGCCGCACACCACCTGGACGAGTCCGCGCGGCAGTCCCGCCTTGTGCAGCAGTTCGATGCCGAACAGCGTGCACAGCGCGGTCTTGTTGTCCGGCTTGAGGATCAGCCCGTTGCCCGCCATGAGCGCGGGGGCGGAGTCGGACATGGAGATGGCGAACGGGAAGTTCCACGGCGCGATGACCGCGACGACGCCCTTGGGGCGGTGTTCTTCGGTGGAGCTGGTGATGACCGGCATGGGTCCGCTGCGCTTCTTGGAGCGCAGGGTCTTCTCGGCGGTCTTGAGGTAGTGCGCGATGACCATCGGGGTGTCGCAGGCTTCTTCGATGGCCATGCGGCGGGCCTTGCCGCAGCCGATCTGGATGAGGTCGGCGATGGTCTCGATCTCGGTGAGGATCAGCTCGTGCGCGCGCTCGAACACTTCGAGGCGCTGCTTGAGCGGGCGGCGTGCCCACTCGACCTGGGCGGCGCGTGCGATGGCGACGGCGGCCTCGACGTCTTCGGGCGAGGACTGCGGCAGCTTGCCGACCACGTCACCGGTGTAGACCTCGATCATGTCGAAGGGTTCGCGGACCTCGCCCGCGGTGCCCGCGGTCACCATGCCGGTGAGCCGGTTGATCAAGGATTCCGTTACCCGGGGCGGCAGCTTGCTCTGCGTACTCGTACTCATGGCATATCTCCCATAACTTGCCGCCCGTGACGGCGGTCACCACGATCCAAACTAGAACACGTTATTGTTCAAGACAACGGCGCGGGGTAGTTTCGTCCCCGAATCTGCGGAAAGAAAGGTCGGCGATGACGACAGCCACCACTGAAACAAGTAGCAATACCGAGCCTCATGCTCTCGTGGAGAAGCGTGGCGGCACGCTGATCGTCACCATGAATCGCCCCACCGCCAAGAACGCGCTCACCGGCGAGATGCTGAGCATCATGACCGAGGCGTGGGAGCGGGTGGACAGTGATCCGGAGATCCGCTGCTGCATCCTGACCGGTGCGGGTGGCGCGTTCTGCGCGGGCGCGGACCTCAAGGCCATGTCCAAGCGTAACCCGAGTGACGGCATGGGCGAGGGCTCCGCGTTCGACCCGACCCGGATGCCGGGACTGCTCAAGGGCTACCGCCTGAGCAAGCCGCTGATCGCCGCGGTCGAGGGTCCGGCCATCGCGGGCGGCACCGAGATCCTGCAGGGCACCGATATCCGCATCGCCGGTGAGAGCGCCAAATTCGGTGTCTCCGAGGCGAAGTGGAGCCTGTTCCCGATGGGCGGGTCGGCGGTGCGACTGCCGCGCCAGATCCCGTACACGGTGGCGGCGGAGCTGCTGCTGACCGGCCGGCACATCACCGCGGCGGAGGCGTTGCAGCACGGGCTGATCGGGCATGTGGTGCCGGACGGGACCGCGCTGGACAAGGCGCTGGAGATCGCCGAGTTGATCAATAACAATGGGCCGCTTGCGGTTCAGGCGATCCTGAAGGTCATTCGCGATACCGAGGGCCTGCACGAGGAGGAAGCCTTCAAGATCGACGCGAAGGTCGGCCTGCCGGTCTTCCGCAGCGAGGACGCGAAGGAGGGCCCGCGCGCCTTCGCCGAGAAGCGCAAGCCCAACTTCCAAGGCAAGTAAGGAGGTTGGGGGCCGCGGCCCCCAACCTCCGCTTACCGGGCGATCAATTCTTCGCCGAGGAAGCCACCCGATTGATGCCGCCACAGTTGCGCGTACGTTCCTTCCGCGCGCAGCAGCTGCTCATGGGTGCCGGACTCGACGATCCGCCCGTGATCGAGCACCACGAGCCGGTCCATACCGGCGACGGTGCTCAAACGGTGCGCGACCACCAGCGCCGTACGCCCCTCCATCAGCTCCCAGAGTGCCTGCTGCACAAGCTTTTCGCTCTCGGAGTCGAGGGCGCTGGTGGCTTCGTCCAGCAGCAGGATGGGTGCGTCGCGCAGGATGGCGCGCGCGAGCGCGACCCGCTGCCGCTGTCCGCCCGAGAGTTTCACGCCGCGTTCGCCGAGCAGGGTTTCCATGCCCTGCGGTAGCGCGTCGGCGAATTCGGTGACGTGCGCGGCTTTCGCGGCGCGCAGGATCTCCTCGTCGGTGGCCTCGGGCCGGGCGAAGCGGATGTTCTCCCGCAGTGTGCGGTGGAACATGGCCGGATCCTGCGGCACGTAGGCGAGCTGGCTGCGCAGATCGCTCTGCTTCAGCTTCGAGATGTCCTGTCCGCCAATGCGAATCACGCCCTCATCGACATCCATCAGGCGCAGCAGCAACTGGGTGAGCGTGGTCTTGCCGCCGCCGGAGCGCCCGACCAGACCCAGTTTGGATCCGGCGGGCACGTCGAGGTCGAGCCCGGTGAACAGCGGCCTCGCCCCCGCGTGCGTGAAGTGCACGCCGTCGAAGCGCACATCGGAACCCTTGGGCCGCAGGACTTCCGGCTCGGGGTTGTCCACAACGGTGGGCGGCGTGCGCAGCAGTTCGGTGAACTGGGCGGCCTCTGTGAATGTGCTCTCCAGCCGCCGGTAGATCTGGTTGAACCGGAACATGATCCCGGTCGCGTTCCAGTAGTAGGTGAACGCCACCATGATCGCGGTGACCGAGGCGTGCCCGCCGCTGAGCCCGAGCACGATGAGCAGGCCCGCGACATTGGTGACGACCACCAGCGGCGTCACCACGGTGTCGATGCGCAGGTTGGCGTAATCCCAGGACAGCAGGGACTTTCGCCGCTGATCGAGCACCCGCCGCCGATGCTCCTCGGCTTCCTGTCGTTCGGCCGCGAAGGCCCGCACCACCTGCATATTGGCCAGGCTGTCGGCCACATGCCCGGACACCAGCGCGATGGACGCCTCGCGATCGTCGACCAGCGCCTGTCGCCGTTGGATCAGGGGCGCGATCACCAGCGCGGTGAACAGGATCATGCCGATCAACACCACCACCAGCATGGGGTCGTAGCGCCACAGCACGATCGCCGCGAACCCCAAAGGCAGTAGGGCGGAGAAGATTTCGAATGCGAAGGTGTCGACGAACTGCTCGAATCGGGTGGCGAAGCTCAGGGCCCGCTTGGTGAGCGATCCGGCGAAGTTGTTGTGGAAGAACGCCGCGTCCTTGGCCAGCAGTTCGTCCATGGCGATCACGTACAGGCTTTCGATACCGTAGGCGTCGAGCCGGTTGAGGCAGTGGATTCCGATGCGCCACAGCACTTCCGACAGCACGATCACCCCGGCGAAGGCCGCGACCAGCGGCCCGACCGTGGACAGGCTGGAATCGCCGGTGCTTGCGACCCGGCCGATCAGGATCGCGACCAGTAGTGGCGCGATGTAACTCTGGCAGACGCTGCCCAGGGCAGGGCCCAGCATTCCGCCGGTGGTCAATAGTTTTCGCCGGGCCATTTCCCGGCCGTAATATCGCAGAACCAGTTTTATCGCGGGCGCGCGCGAGCTCATCCGTCCCCTTCTCGAATGGTTTCCGAGCAGTGCAGAAGAGCTATCGTGCCGCGCGGGGGCGGGTTCCGGCCAGCGATTATTCGCCGGCCGATTGCGGTGGAGGGGCTGCTTCGTCACAGGGAAGAAGAGGCGCTGGGCGATCGCAGAGCCCCGATCGCCCAGCGCCGAGTGCGGTCACCGGTCGGAGCACGAGCCGGTTTCCGCGCGACGGTTAATCCGTCGGCTTCACGGTGCGGCCCACTATCCGGCGCATGACGCCGGGCAGGAATCGCCGCATCAGGTAGAAGGGGTACGCCTGTCCGGGGAATACGAACAGCGGACTCTTGGGCTTGGCCAAGGCTTTTTCGAGCGCGTCGATGACGCCTTCGGGGCTCATGCCGCCGGTGCCGGCGAGCACCGATTCGTTCTCTTCGCGGACCTTGTCCAGGAAGGCGGTCTCCACCATGGGCGGGCACAGTCCGAGCAGCCGGACGCCGCTGTCCTGGAGTTCGTAGGCAAGGCTGTCGATGAAGCCGATGACCGCGAATTTGGAGGCGGAGTAGCCCGCCATACCGGGTGAGGGCAGCCAGCCCGCGACGGAGGCGAAGAGTACGACGGTCCCGGTCCGGGTCTGTTTCATGGCCGGGATGACGGCCTGGCACAGATTGACGGTACCGATGTAGTTGACGTCGATCATCCGGCGGATCTGCGCCACATCATGATTCAGCGCGGAGGCGTGCACGTGGCACATGCCTGCGGCGTGCACCAGCCGGTCGATGGGCCCGAGTTCGCCGCGCACCTTCTCCACCACCGCGTGCACCTGTGCGGTGTCGGAGACATCGCAGGTGTAGGTGGCCATATTCGGTGAGCGCCTTGCGGTTTCGGCCAGTCCGTCGGCGTTCAGGTCGACGGCCGCGACCTTCCAGCCCGCCGCGGCGAGCCGCTGCGCGACGATGCGGCCCATTCCGCTGGCCGCGCCGGTGACGAGTGCGGTCTGGGTCATCGGGCCTCCCGGGTCGGCAGTACGGTGGTGGCATCGGCGAAAGTCATTGCGAGCGAACCGATCCGGCTGCCGAACAGCGCGCCCCTGGGCAGGCCGAGGGCGCGCAGCTGCTGTGAGATCGGATGATTGCCGAGTTCGACGCGCACGCCGCCGGGCCGTCCGCGCACGGCGCTCGGGTTCATCACCCACGGTGTCCGGCGCAGCGTCCCATTGCGGTGGGTGTAGGCGTCGATGGACGCCCCGCCCGCGCCGCCGGGCATGGGCAGCCCGCCTGAGACCCGCATGCTGACGACGAATTCGCCGTCCACGCGCACATCGCACAGGTGTCCGCCGCGCACCGGCATGATGTCGATATCGGCCATCAGTTTGGGGAAGCCCCAAATCGATTGTCCCGCTTCGCAGGTGAAGCTCTGATTGACCGGCAGCCAGTGGATGTAGGCCCCGGTGCTGTCCTTGCGCCCGGGCTGGCGGGCCATGAGCGAGAAGGCGAATTCGTGGTACGGCCCGAGATCGCCGTCGACGTATCGCACGAAGGCGAGCGAGAGGATCGCCCTGCCCAGCACGGTGACCGGTTCCAGTCCGGCCGGTGCGAGCAGTTCGCGCGCCGCCGCGGTATCGGCGAAGAACAGTGCGGACGCGGCGTCGGCATGTCTGATCTCGACCGGCATGCGAACCTGTTCACCGAGCACGGTGTGCGCCTCTGCCATGTCAGAATTAGAACAGGTTCCTGTGATATTCGCCATCGATTCGGCCAAGGTATCTCGCTGATCGGACCCTGACGTGGCATTCGCTTCCATAACCGGTTATCGCACCTCGTGCGCGGGCTCGGCCGCCGCGGCGTGCGCTTTGGCCCAGCGATAGTCGGGTTTCCCGCTGGGTGTCCGTGCCACGGTCTCGACCACCCAGATGCGCCGGGGCAGTTTGTATCCGGCGAGATGCGACCGCACATGCTCCTCCAGACCCGGGAAATCGATTCCGGCCGGAGCCGACACCACCGCGCCGACCAATTGCCCCCAGCGCTCGTGCGCGATACCGATCACAACGGCGTCGTACACCGATTCGTGTGCCTTGACCACGGCTTCCACCTCTTCGGGGAAGACCTTCTCACCGCCGGTGTTGATGACCATGTTCCCGCGTCCGATGAGCGTGATGGCCCCGTCGGCTTCGACCCGCGCCCGATCGTCGGTGATGACCATGCGCTGCCCGTCCACCGTGCGGAACAGCCTGTCGGTCTTGACCGGATCCTTGTAGTAGCCGATCGGCACATTGCCGGTCTTGGCCAGCCAGCCCTCGCCGCCCGGCGCGACCGGTTGCCCGTCCTCGTCGACCACCACCGCGCCGCGCCCGGTGTTCACCCGTGGCCCGCGTCCCGGATCATCATCCTTCTGCGCGAAACCGATTCCGCCGAAGCCGGTTTCGGACGACCCGATGGATTCGGTGACCAGCGTGTTCGGAAATAGTTCCAGCAGTTCGTTTTTCACCGGCTGGGTCAACTGGGCCGCGCCGGAGCCGATGGAGAACACCGAGGCGGCGTCCACGGGTGCGGCCCGGTAGGCGTCGATGAGCGGCCGGGCGATGGCGTCACCGGTGATGACCAGGATATTCGGCTGCTCCCGTGCCACGGTCTGCCAGATGCGCGCCGGATCGAAGCGGGGTTCGAACAGCACGGTGTTCCCGGACCAGAGCGCGGTGAAGGTGGGCATCATGGCGGCGGCGTGGATCAGCGGCGGTAGTACGAACCAGCGCAGCGGCTGTTCCAGTGCCGCACCGGCGCGGGATTGCTGATATTCGTCGGCGACCGGTTCCCCGGTGTAGAAGTCGATGCCGCCGCCGAGGACGCGCCACATGTCCTCCTGCCGCCACATGACGCCCTTGGGGAGTCCGGTGGTGCCGCCGGTGTACATGATGAACAGGTCGTCGGCGCTGCGCTCGTCGAAATCCCTTTTCGGGGACGAGTTTTCGAGCGCGTCCTCATAGGACATGGAGGCGGTGGGCAGCCCGTCGCCGCCCTGATCGTCCTCCACCACGAGACTGTGCCGCAGTTTCGGCAGCTGCGGCCGCACCGCCTCCAGCAGCGGTGCGTAGCAGCGATGGTGCACAACCATTTCCAGGTCGGCGTTGTCGTAGACGTAGCGCAGTTCCTCGGCCTGATACCGGTAGTTGATATTGACCGGCACCGCGCGAATCTTGAAGCAGCCCAGCAGCGTTTCCAGGGTTTCGATGCTGTTGTGCATATGGAAGCCGATATGGGTGCCGGGTCCGGCCCCGGCGGCGGCGAAGTGATGCGACAGGCGGTTGGCGCGCTCATCGAGTTCGGCGAAGGTGAGCCGCCGTTCGCCCTCGATGACGGCGAGCCGGTCGGGTACCGCGTCGGCGGAGTGTTCGTAGAGGTCGGCGAAGTTGCGGGCCATGGGCGTTCGCTTTCTACAGGACGGTCAGCGGCAGGGGGATGCCCCGGTCGGTGAAGGTGAAGGCGGCTCCGGTGCTGAAGCGGGTGATGGCGACCTCGCCCGCCTCCCGGAAGGGTGTTGCGGACAGCCCGAATTCGACGGTGAGCGCGGTATCGGTGCTATCGCGCACCCGCACCTCGAAGCGCGGATTCACCCCGCGCGCGAGGGAATTGAGCGCCTCGAGATGCGTATCGTCGACGAGCGCGGCCCAGGCTCCGTCCGCGACGGCACCGCAGTCGCGGCCGAGTCGCAGTTCCACCGTCCGCTCCCCGCCGTGCGTTTCGCTGCTCACCTCGGCGTCGACGTAGATCGCCGGGTTCAGGGCCGGATGCAGTCGCAGCACCTTGGCCAGCGCCGCCGCGTCATCGCCGAGCCCGAGCGCGATGCGCAGCCGCTCGGCGGTGATTCCGGCGATGCCGGTGAACTGTTTGCGCGTGATGTCCAGCGCCACAGCCGAATCCGAGCGTTCGGCGACCGCCCGGCGGAATCCGAGGGTCAGCAGATGCTGTTGCAGGCACACCTCGTCGGCCATTCGGATCAATGCCGATCGGGAGAAGTCCGTGAACCGCAGATCGTTCAACAGCGGTCCGGCATAGTCGTGCCGCCCATCGCCATCGGTTTCGATGGCGTCCAATTCCACTGTCGCAGCGTGTGTTCCAGCCAACGCCTGGGCATCGTCCGGAGATTCGAACGGCGGCTGCGACCGATCGATGGTCACCGTCCACGCGCAGACCGGCGTCCGGTCCGCGGGCACCCGGGGCGGCCGATGCAGGGGCCGCACGCGCGCATACGGATTGGTGGCCAGCGCCGTGGCATCGAAGGTGGGGTCTTCGATGTGGTGGCACATGCCGACCACGTACTCCTCCCCCATGGGTTCCACATCGGCGAGCGCCCCGCAGTGGTCCAGGTGGAATTCGCCGTGGTCGTGATCGTGCACCCGGTACCGGAAATCCATGAATTGCGGTGGCGCGCCGATATCGAGCTGGAAGCCCTTGAAGATGGCATCCACCCCGTCCCCGGTGATGCCGAGGGCGTCCCGCATGCGACGGGTGTAGATCGGCGAGGCCAGCCGCCATTCGTCGATGGCCACCCCGGTCATGCCCTCGCGCCCGAAAGCGCCGATGGCGTGGGCCATTCCGGAGCGGTCGATGAGATGCCCGCACAGCAGCAGTTCGGGTACGAGAACGGCCAGCTCGCCGCGATTCAGCGAGCTGTATCGACTGCTCACCACAGTGGCGCCGGACCCTGGCCGACCGGATACCAGCCTTTGAGCGGCTCGCCCGAGACCGACCGCTCGATCCGCTTCTGCATGCCGGACGACAGCACCCCGCCGGAGATCATCTCCACGAAAAGCGCTGTGACATTGCCGAAGTCGAAGAAATCGCGCTGCCAGGACCATTGCCCGTCGCCCGCGTACCGGAACCAGCTGCCGCCGATGCCCTCCGGGCTGTAGGGCCGTCCGTCGGCGCGGGTCTTCTCGTTGATCTGCTTCCAGAAGCCGATGACGCTGCCGCTGCGCTCGTCGACCACGAATTCCTGATAGGGGTAGGTCCAGCCCTCGAGTCCGAACATCTCCTGTCCGAGGGCGATATCGCGGATCTCATCGCGCCCGACGGCCATGAATTCCTGGGTGGGCCCGTAGTTCCAGCCGTAGGTGGCGTCGGGGGTGTAGAAGTCGGCCAGGGGTTTCCAGTCGCCGAGCGCCTCGCAGCGCCGGTTCTCCTCCACCCAGCGGGTGATCATATCGTCGAGTTCGGTGCGGGACCAGGCCATGGGGGTTCCTTCAATCGGCCGTGCTGTCGTCACGGAGTGCGAGCGCCTGGGTGGGGCAGTAGCGGACGGCGGTGCGGGCCGCTTCGAGATCGTCGCCGGGGTCGGCGCTGAGGATCTCGACCTGGCCCTGCTTGGGTACGCGGAAGAGCCCGGGGGCTTCGTCCTGGCAGACGGCGTGCCCCTGGCACAGGTCGATGTCGACGACGATCCGCATGGCTATTCTCCTGAATCCTTCGGCTGCTCAGGGTCTTTCGGTGCCGGTTCGGGGTCTTTCAGCGGCGCTTCCGGCTGTACTTCGACCAACACCAGGTGTGCGCCGCGCGGGGTGGACACGACGGCGACGATGGCCGCGGCGATATCGGAGGCACGCAGGAATTGCGGGTGCCGCGCGAATCCCCATTTCACCCAGTCCTCGAGCATGGGCCCGATGACGGCCGGATCGGCGGTCATGCCCATACCGGTGAGGGTCTGGCCGGGGCGCACGATGGAGGAGCGCACGCCGGTGCCCTCTAGTTCCATCCGCAGTTGGCGGGCAAGAGCTTCGACGCCCATCTTCGCGCCGTTGTACGCGCCGACGCCCGGTCGCGGCCGGTCGGCGCAGTCCGAGCCGATGACCACGAAATCGCCGCGCTGCCGTTCGATCATGCCGGGGATGAGGCGATGCGCGAGCCGTTGCGCGCCGACCAGATGCACTCGGACCTGCGATTCGAAAACCTCGGGATCCATGGCCCAGCCGGACGAGAATTCCAGGTCACCGGCTCCCGACACCACGATTTCGATTGGCCCGAGCACGTTTTCGGCCGCCGTCACGAATTCGTCGACCGAGGCGGTATCGGCGACATCGAGGCGGTGCGCGAAGGCTTCGCCCCCGTCGGCGCGAATCTTCTCGGCGAGCTCCTCGCAGATCTCCACCCGCCGTGCGCCGAGTGCGACGGGATATCCCAACTCCGCGAGGGCCGTAGCGGTCGCGGCCCCGATGCCGGAGGACGCCCCGGCGATCAGGACCGGCCGCCGCGCCGGATGCGGTGTGAACCTTGGCATTACCGAACCTCCACTGTCACGGGCAATTTCGCGAAGCCGCGCACGTTCACCGAATGCACGCGCTCACTGCCGGGCAGCAGTTCGTACGACCGCACCCGATCGGTGAACTCGCGCAACACGATTCCGGCCTCCAGGCGAGCGAGGTGCGCGCCGAGGCAGAAGTGCACGCCGCGGCCGAAGCTGATCAGCCCGCCCTTGTCGGCGCGGTCGATGTCATAGCTGTCCGGATCGTGGAAGGCCGCCGTATCGCGATTCGCCGAGCCGATGAGCAGCAGCACCTTCGAGCCCTGCGGAATCGTCTGCCCGTAGTACTCGAGGTCCACCGCCGCCGTGCGCGCCAGGATCTGACTGGACGCGTCGTAGCGCAGCGTCTCCTCGACCCAGTCGTCGACCAGATCCGGATGCGCGGCGACCTTGGCGTACTGCTCGGAATGCACTCCGGCCCAGTGCAATGCGTTGCCGAGCAGTTTGGTGGTGGTCTCGTTTCCGGCGACCACCATGAGGAACATGAAGCCGATGATCTCCTCATCGGTGAGCCGATCCCCGTCGGCCTCGGCGTCCAGCAGTGCGGAGGTCAGATCCTCGGTGCGGTGTTTGCGCCGTTGCGCGACCATCTCGGTGTAGTAGCCGAACAGGTGTAGCGCCGCCTCCATGGCGGGCACCGGCACATCCAGCACGCCCTCTTCGCGGTGCAGCAGCACGTCCGCGAGCCTGCGCAATTCGGCGCGATCGGCGTCGGGGACGCCGAGCAGTTCGGAGATGACGTCCATGGGCAGTTTGCCCGCGACATCGTCGATCCAGTCGAAACTGCCTGCCGCCAGCGCGGGTTCGAGGTGTTGCAGGGTGATCTCGCGAATGCGATCGCTCATCTCGGTGACCCGGCGCGGGGTGAAGCCCTGGTACACGAGTTTGCGCAGGCGCAGATGCCGCGGATCGTCCATGGCCAGGAAGGACATGGTGTGGTGCGCGTGCGGCCCCCAGGCGGCCGGATCGAGGGAGACCCCGTTGGCGCTGGAGAGGTTGACATTGTCGCGGAATCCGGCGGCCACATCGGCATGCCGGGACAGGGCCCAGAAGTCCAGGCTCGGATTGTGATAGAGCGGCGCTTCGGCCCGCAGCCGCTGATAGACCGGGTACGGGTCCTCATGGATGCGGTAGTCGTACGGGTCGAACAGCAGCGGCTCGACGGAGGCTGCGGTCATCGTCTGTGCACCTCGTATTCGATAACACGTTCGTCGACTCTGACGGACGGCGTCCAGCCCGTTGGGACATCTGGCTGGACATGTGTCCGTACGGTACTAGCCCCACCGGCCCCTGACAATGAGTTCTCGTCATCCCAACCCATGATCCCCGTTGCCTGAACGGGACAACTGGTTTCGCTCCGGTTGGGGTAACTCCCGGGGCACGCCCGAAACGCTCCCGGCACCCAACCGCACTACGCACTGCCAACCGGCAACGGCACCCAGGCCGGGCGCAAAAGTCCCGGAGAGGCGGAACTGAAACCTGTTCTTGCGCGTTTCCGAGGCGCGAACTTATAGTCCGTACACGTGTCCGGACAGCATGGGAGCTACCGTTGAGCCTGAGCAATCTCATTCCAGATGGCGGGTCCCAATTGCTGATCGGGGGCAAGCTCGTCCCCGGCGGGGCCGGTGTGTTCAGCAATGTCGATCCGGCGACCGGGGAGCAAATCGGCTGGGCGGCCAATGCCGACGCCGCCGATATGGATGCCGCCATCGCCGCCGCCCGCACCGCCTTCGACGACACCGGCTGGTCGCGTGATCCGGCCTTCCGCGCGCACTGTCTGCGGCAGCTGCGCGATGCGCTGCGCGCGCATATCGAGGACCTGCGCGAGATCACCATCGCCGAGGTCGGCGCGCCCCGCATGCTCACCGCCGGACCGCAGCTGGAGGGACCGATCGGGGATCTCGGCTACTTCGCCGATCTGGCCGAAAGTTATTCCTGGGAGACCGATCTCGGCGTCGCCTCGCCCATGGGGATCAAGAGCAGCCGCACGCTGCGGCGCGAACCCATCGGTGTGGTCGGCGCGATCACGCCGTGGAACTTCCCGCACCAGATCAATTTCGCCAAGCTCGGCCCGGCCCTGGCGGCGGGGGCGACGGTGGTGCTCAAGCCCGCGCCCGACACCCCGTGGTGTGCGGCGGCGGTGGGCCGAATCATCGCCGAGGAGACCGATATTCCGGCCGGGGTGATCAATATCGTCACCTCCGACGACCACGGTCTGGGGTCGCAGCTGGTCACCGATCCGCGCGTCGACATGATCTCGTTCACCGGATCGACGCGCACCGGCAAGGCCGTGATGACCGCTGCCGCACAGTCTTTGAAGAAGGTGTTCCTGGAGCTGGGCGGCAAATCGGCGTTCATCGTGCTCGATGACGCGGATCTGTCAGCGGCGGTCAGCTACGCGGCCTTCGGGGTGAGCGTGCACGCCGGACAGGGCTGTGCCATCAGCACCCGGCTGCTGGTGCCGCGCGAACACTACGATCAGGCGGTCGAAATCGCCACGCGCGCCCTGAAAGGCATCCGGCCCGGCGATCCGAACAAGCCCGGAACCGTCTGCGGCCCACTGATTTCCGAACGCCAGCGCGCCACCGTCGAACGCTATCTGGACAGTGCGCGCAGCGAGGGCGGCACCGTCATCGGCGGTAACCGCCCCGATCGCCCCGGCTATTTCATCGAGCCCACGCTCATTGCGGGCCTGACCAATTCGGCGACCGTGGCGCAGGAGGAGATCTTCGGCCCGGTGCTGGTGATCATCGCGCACGACGGTGATGACGATGCCGTGCGACTGGCCAACGATTCCCCCTACGGCCTGTCCGGAACCGTATGGGGCGTCGATACCGAGCGCGTCCGCACCGTGGTGCAGGGCGTGCGCACCGGCACCCTGAGCGTGAACGGCGGCATCTGGTATTCCGCCGACGCCCCCTTCGGCGGATATAAGCAATCCGGTATCGGACGGGAAATGGGCATCGCCGGATTCGAGGAGTACCTCGAGACCAAACTTATCGCGACCGGCTGCTGAAGGAGCACGTCATGGCCCGATTCACCGATAGAACCGTCATTGTCACCGGAGCCGCGCAGGGTATCGGGGAGGAGTACGCCAAAGCACTCGCCGCCGAGGGCGCGAAAGTCATTGTGGCCGACCTGAATACCGAGCGCGGCACGGATGTCGCCAAGCAGATCACCGCCGACGGCGGCACCGCGATCTTCCGCGAGGTGGATGTCTCCGAACCCGAATCAGCTGCCGCCGTAGCCGAATTCACCCTCGGCGAGTTCGGCCGCATCGACCATCTGGTCAATAACGCCGCCATCTACGGCACCATGAAGCTGGATCTGCTGCTGTCCGTGCCGTGGGACTACTACAAGAAGTTCATGGGCGTGAATCTGGACGGCGCGCTGAATATGACGCGCGCGGTGTGGAAGCCGATGCGCAAGCAGGGCGGCGGGTCGATCGTGAACCAATCCTCCACCGCCGCATGGACGTACTCGGGCTTCTACGGACTGGCCAAGGCGGGCATCAACAGCCTCACCCAGCAGCTGGCACATGAGCTGGGCAGCGCGAACATTCGCATCAACGCCATCGCGCCCGGTCCCATCGATACCGAGGCCACCCGCTCCATCGTGCCGGAGCAGTTCGTGGACGAGATCGTCAAGGGCGCGGCCATCAAGCGGCTGGGCACCCCGGAGGATCTGGTCGGGGCCTGCCTGTACCTGCTGTCGGACGATGCCAAGTGGGTCACCGGCCAGGTGCTCAATGTCGATGGCGGAACGGTATTCCGGGCATGAGCGACACCGCGGTGGGATTCATCGGCCTGGGCAATATGGGTGCGCCCATGGCCAAGCGGCTGCTCGACTGGCCGGGCGGACTGGTGGTCTGCGATATGCGGGCGGACGCGCTGACGCCCTTCACCGACGGCGGCGCGACGGCCGCGGCGACAGCGGCCGAAGTGGCCGAGCGGTGCGCCGTCATCTCGGTGGTGGTGCTCGACGACGCCCAGGTGCGATCGGTCGTCACGGGCGACGACGGAATTCTCCGAACCGCCAAACCCGGCACGGTGATTGCCGTGCATTCGACCATCTCCGATAAGACCGCGATCGAGCTGGCGGCCGAATGTGCCGAGCACGGTGTGGAATTCGTCGATGCCCCGATCAGCGGCGGTGCACCCGCCGCACAGAAGGGCGGACTCGCGATCATGGTCGGCGGCAGCGAGACCGCCTTCAAGACCGTGCGCGCCCCCTTCGCCAGTTTCGCTTCGCTCATCGTGCACGCGGGCGAGGTCGGCGCGGGCACCCGAATGAAGCTGGCACGCAACCTGCTCCACTTCATCGCCTTCACCGCCGCCGCCGAATCGCAGCGGCTGGCCGAGGCCGCGGGACTCGACATCACCGAACTCGGCAAGGTGGTGCGGCATTCCGATTCGCATACCGGCGGTCCGGGCGCGATCATGTTGCGCAACACCACCGCACCGGTCGCCGCGGACGATTTCTGGTTCCCGATCCTGACCCACGTACGTGATCTCGGCGAGAAGGATCTCGCCCTGGCCCTGGACCTCGGCCGCCGGCTCGGCGTCGATCTGCCGCTCGCCGATCAGGCGCTCGGCGGACTCGGTGACGGTCTCGGCGTCGGCCGCGGCGCAATCGCAAAGGAGCAGTGGTGATATGACCGATGAACGCAGAGAACGCGGTCTGAAGAAGATGAGCGAGGTGTACGGCTGGGAGTTCCAGGACGGTCCGGGCGTGCACTTCGGCGTCACCGCCGATCATCTGTTCGCCGATATCTGGTCGCGTCCGGGCCTGTCCATTCGCGATCGGCGACTGCTGCTGCTCGGCGCGGTCACCGCGCAGGGCCTGTTCGATATCGCGGAGATCCAGGTCGGCGCGGCACTGCGCAATGACGAACTGGACGAGGAGCAGTTGCACGAGATCGCACTGTTCCTGTGCCACTACGTGGGCTGGCCCGCGGGCACCACCCTCGACGGCGTCGTCGGCAAGGCCGCCAAAGCGCATAAGAAGCAATAGCCCTCCACCAGTTAGGAATTCCAAGACAATGGCCGATACCGCAACCGTGCGACCACTCCGGGCCAGTGAGGTGAGCTCCTGGGATCTCGAAGCCGAAGTGGTCGTCGTCGGCTTCGGCATTGCCGGGGTGTGCGCGTCCATCGAGGCGGCCCGGGCCGGGGCCGATGTGCTGGTACTGGAACGCACCGGCGGGTGGGGCGGCGCGGCCGCCCTGTCCGGCGGGTTCATCTATCTCGGCGGCGGTACCGCGCTGCAGCGCAAGCTCGGGTTCGAGGACACCCCGGAGGAGATGGAGAAGTTCCTGACCGCCGCGCTCGGACCGGGTGTGGACAAGGCCAAGATTCATGACTACTGCCAGGGCAGTGTCGAGCATTTCGACTGGCTGGTCGCCAATGGCGTGCCGTTCAACGAGGTGTTCTGGGGCGAACCCGCCTACGAGCCGCCCGCCGATGAGGGCCTGATGTTCTCCGGCGGCGAGAACTCCGCACCGTTCAACGCCATCGCCACCCCCGCACCGCGCGGGCACCTCGCCTGGACCCGGGATAAGAAGCTGGGTGAGAAGGGCGGCGGCTACATGCTGATGGAGCCGCTCGCCCAGCAGGCCGAAAAGCTGGGCGTGCGACAGGAATTCGATGTCCGGCTGCAACGCCTGGTCGTCGACGACTCCGGCCGTGTGGTCGGCGTCGCGGCCAAGCGGTATGGCAAGGAACTGTTCGTGCGGGCCGAACGCGGTGTGGTGCTGGCGACCGGCAGCTTCGCCTACAACCATCAGATGGTGGAGCAGTACGCGCCCAAGATCCTGGGCCGCCCGGCCGCGACCGTCGAGGAGCACGACGGCATCGGCATCCGGGTGGCGCAGGCGCTCGGCGCGGATCTGGCGCATATGGACGCCACCGAGGTCGCGCTCATCGCGGACCCGCAGGTGATCGCGCGCGGCATCCTGGTGAACGGGCACGGTCAGCGCTTCATCACCGAGGACACCTACCCCGGCCGCATGGGTCAGGCCGTACTCCAGGATCAGGACAACAAGGCGTATCTGATCATCGACGAGGCGGCGCTGGAGGCGGCGTTCGAGACCAAATCGTCGATGAGCTTCCTGCGCATCGCGCCGACCTGGGTGGCCGAGACCATCGAGGAGCTGGAAGGCGAGATGGGTTTGCCCGCGGGCACCCTGCAATCCACCATCGACCTGTACAACCGGCATGCCGAGAACGGGGAAGATCCGTTCCTGCACAAGAAGACCGAGTGGGTGAAGCCGATCAGCGCCCCGCTCGGCGCGTACGACCTGCGCGGGTACACCGGCGGTTTCACGCTCGGCGGCCTGCGCACCGATCTGGATTCGCGGGTGCTGCACGTATCCGGCGAACCCATCGCGGGACTGTTCGCGGCGGGCCGGGTCTCCTCGGGCATCTGCGCGGGCGGTTACGCCAGCGGCTGTTCGCTGGGTGACGGAAGTTTCTATGGACGGCGCGCGGGTGTAGCCGCGGCCAAGGGCAACTGAGAGAGGTAGGCGCACATGCGATTCGGTATTGTTCTCTTCACCAGCGATCGCGGGATCACGCCCGCCGCTGCCGCCAAGGGGGCCGAGGACAACGGGTTCGACTCGTTCTTCGTGCCGGAGCACACCCATATTCCGGTGAAACGCGATGCGGCGCATCCGCTTACCGGAACATCCGAACTCCCTGATGACCGGTACACCCGGACCTTGGATCCGTGGGTCTCGCTGGCGACGGCCGCCGCGGTGACCTCGCGCATCGAATTGTCCACGGCGGTGGCGCTTCCCACCGAGAGCGATCCGATCACGCTCGCCAAGACCCTGGCCACCCTGGACCACCTGTCCGGCGGCCGCCTCACCCTCGGCGCCGGATTCGGCTGGAACACCGATGAACTCACCGATCACGGCGTGCCCGGCAATAAGCGGCGCACCGTGCTGCGCGAGTACATCGAGGCCATGCGCGCGCTGTGGACGCAGGAAGAAGCCAGCTACTCGGGCGATTTCGTCTCCTTCGGGCCGAGCTGGGCGTGGCCCAAGCCGGTGCAGCCGCATATTCCGCTGCTGATCGGCGCGGGCGGCACCGAGAAGACCTTCAAGTGGATCGCGCGGACCGGCGACGGCTGGATCACCACGCCCGCCGAAACCGATGTCTCGGCGTCCACCGCACTGCTCATGAAGATCTGGAAGGAAGCCGGGCGCGAGGGCGCTCCGCGCGTGGTGGCACTGGACTTCAAGCCCGACGCCGACAAGCTCGCGCGCTGGGCCGAGGCCGGGGTCACCGATGTGCTGTACGGACTCCCCGACAAGCCGGAGGCCGATGTGCTGGCCTATCTGGAGCGGCTGGCGGGCAAGCTGGAGCCGATTCGTAACGCATGACCGCCCGGTGACCGATCGTTACCTGAAAGACATACGCCCCCAGTAGATTTCGCTGCGCCCAAGGAAAGGTGTGCCCGTGCGTATCGCCCTGCTGTCCTATCGCAGCAAAACCCACTGCGGGGGACAAGGGGTGTACGTCCGATACCTCAGCCGCGGTCTGGCCGAACTCGGGCACGAGGTCGAGGTGTTCTCCGGACAGCCGTATCCGGAGCTCCTCGACCCGCGCGTGCGGCTCACCGAGGTGCCGAGCCTGGACCTCTACCGGGACTCCGATCCCTTTCGCACGCCGCGACCGTCGGAGCTCCGGGATCGGACGGATCTGCTGGAGGTCGCCACCATGTGGACGGCGGGCTTCCCGGAGCCGCGCACCTTCAGCATCCGCGCGGCCCGCGTCTTGCGTTCCCGGACAGCCGACTTCGATGTCGTGCACGACAATCAGTGCCTGGGCTACGGGCTGCTGGACATCGCCCGGCACCTGCCGCTGGTGGCGACCATCCACCATCCGATCACCCGGGATCGGGCGGTCGACCTCGCGGCCGCGCCGTGGCATCGAAAACCGTTCGTGCACAGGTGGTACGGCTTCCTCGGCATGCAGCAGCGGGTCGCCCGGCGGATACCGGAGTTGATCACGGTCTCGTCCTCGTCGGCGACCGATATCGTCAGCGACTTCGGGGTGCGCCCGGAGCAGGTGCGGACGGTGCCGCTGGGCGTGGACACCGGGCTCTTCCGGCCGCATGACGAGCCGCGCGCACCCGGCCGAATCGTCGCGGTGGCCAGCGCCGACAAGCCGCTCAAGGGCATCGCGCATCTGCTGAACGCCATTGCGCGCCTGCGCGTCACACATACGCTTGAACTCCAGCTGGTCGCCAAACTGGAACCGGACGGCCCCACCGAGAAGTTGATCGCCGAACTCGGCCTGGCCGATATCGTCACCGTCGTCAGCGGACTCGGTGACGATGAGCTGGCCCGCCTGCTGGCGTCCGCCGAAATCGCCTGTATCCCATCGATGTACGAGGGTTTCTCACTGCCCGCCGTGGAGGCCATGGCCAGCGGCACGCCCCTGGTGGCCAGCCGCGCCGGTGCGCTGCCCGAAGTGGTCGGCGACTGCGCGGAGCTGGTCGAGCCCGGCAATGTGGATGAGTTGACCCGCACCCTGGGCGCTCTGCTCGACTCCCCCGCGCACCGGCACCGCCTGAGCCTGGCGGGCCGGAACCGCGCACTGTCCGTCTTCAGCTGGGAAGCCGTTGCCGCGCAAACGGTTTCCGTCTACGAAAACGCCATCGCACGCCATCAGGAGGCCATTTCATGCTGACCGTCGACTTCGACCGCCTGGGCATCGGCCCGGGCACCCGCGTCATCGATGTGGGGTGCGGGGCCGGACGGCATTCCTTCGAGGCGTATCGGCGCGGGGCCGATATCGTGGCGTTCGATCAGAACGGCAGCGATCTCGCCGATGTGGACACCATGTTCGGTGCCATGGCCGAAGCCGGTGAAGCGCCCGACTACGCCAAGGCCGAGACGGTGCGCGGGGACGCCCTGGACCTGCCCTACGGCGACGGCGAATTCGACGTGGTGATCGCCTCGGAGATCCTCGAACACATCCCACAGGACGGCGCGGCCATCGCGGAACTGGCGCGCGTCCTCAAACCCGGTGGGGCGCTGGCCGTTACGGTGCCGCGCTGGCTGCCCGAACGCATCTGCTGGGCGCTGTCGGACGAATACCACGCCAATGAGGGCGGGCACGTGCGCATCTACCGCGCGGACGAGCTGCGCGACAAGGTCACGGCACGGGGTTTGCGATTCATCCACAGGGCGCACGCACACGCTCTGCACTCGCCGTACTGGTGGCTCAAGTGCGCGGTGGGCGTCAACAACGACAAACACCCCGCTGTGAGCGCCTATCACCGAATGCTGGTGTGGGACATGATGTCCGCGCCCCAGCTGACCCGCACCGCCGAACGCCTGCTCGATCCGCTCATCGGCAAGAGCGTGGCACTGTACTTCGCGAAGCCGGCGGTCCGCCGTGCCCACCGCTGAGCTACCCGCGGTCCCCGGCGTCCTATCCGCCCGGGACTGCCTGCGCACCGCCGAAACCATCGCGGCCGCACAGGAATCCGACGGCGCGCTGCCCTGGTTCACCGGCGGCCACACCGACCCCTGGGACCACGTCGAGAACGCCATGGCGCTGACGGTGGCGGGCCTGTGGGATCAGGCCCGCGACGCCTACCGCTGGTCCGCGAAAACCCAGCGCGCGGACGGCTCCTGGCCCATGCAGTTCCGAGCGGGCGTCATCGAGAACGCGGACGCAGACACCAACTTCTGCGCGTACATCGCCACCGGCGTCCTGCACTTCCTCACCAGCACGGACGATTTCGAATTCGTCCGGGAGATGTGGCCGACGGTCCGCGCGGCCGTGGATTTCGTCCTATCCCTGCAACAGGGCGACTTCGGTGAGATCCACTGGTCCCTCGGCCCCGGCGGCTCCTCCGGCGAAGCGCTGCTCACCGGCTGCGCCAGCATTTTCCACAGCCTCCGCTGCGCGCTGTCCCTGGCCGATCAGCTCGACGATCCACAGCCCTCCTGGGAGGTGGCGGCCTTACGCCTGGGCCATGCGCTGCGTGATCACCCCGAGGCGTTCCTCGACAAGAGCCGCTACTCGATGGACTGGTACTACCCCATCCTCGGCGGCGCGATCCGGGGTCGCACCGCGTACGACCGAATCACCTCGCGCTGGGAGGATTTCGTGGTTCCCACCCTCGGCATCCGCTGCGTCTCCGACCAGCCCTGGGTCACCGGCGCGGAAACCTGCGAATTGGTGCTGGCCCTGGATGCCCTGGGCGACAACCGGCGTGCCCGCCAGCTCTTCATCAATATGCAGCATCTGCGCGAGGCGGACGGTTCCTACTGGACCGGCCTGGTCTTCACCGACGGCAAACGCTGGCCCGAGGAACGCACCACCTGGACCGCCGCCGCCACCCTGCTGGCCGCCGACGCGCTGACCCGAACCACGCCCGCCAACAACATCTTCCGGGATCTGCTGCGCCCCACCCGCATCACCGCGAGCCACTGCGCCTGCGCCACCAGCCCGACGCACTGAGGGCTAGTTGCAGGCGGCGTTGCGCTGCAGGATGCGCAGGGATCCGGTGACGGAGAGTTCGCGGAACTTTCCGGAGTCGATGGCCCGGCGATAGATGTTGTAGGGGGCCTGCCCGCCGTCCGCGGGGTCCGGGAAGACATCGTGGATGGCGAGCAGGCCGCCGCCCGCCACCCAGTGCGTCCAATTGTCGTAATCGCGCTGGGCCGCTTCCTCGGTGTGGCCGCCGTCGATGAAGAGCAGGCGCAGCGGTGTGCGCCAGAATTTGGCGGCGGTCGCGGAGGAACCGATTATGCCGATGACGGTTTCGGTGAGACCGGCACGAATCATGGTGCGGCGGAAAGTCATCGAGGTGTCGAAGACACCTGTCTCCGGATCGATCAGCGTGGGGTCGTGGTATTCCCAGCCGGGCTGATGCTCTTCGGAGCCGCCGTGATGGTCGACGGTGAAGACGGTGGCACCGGTCTCGCGTGCGGCCGCACCCAGATAGATCGCGGATTTACCGCAGTAGGTGCCTATTTCGAGAATCGCGCCGTCGCCCGCGTAGGTGCGGGCGGCTTCGTACAGCGCGCGGCCTTCTTCCGGCGGCATGAATCCGACGGCCTGTTCGGCGAGTGCGAACAATGCGGCGGTATCGGCGGAAATGTCGGCCTGAGTCATCCGAAAACCTTTCTGGGGCGCGCGCATTGATACGGATTGCGTATCGGCGAGTTGCCCGGAGAGCAGCGCCATAGTAGCATCCGGACACGTGTCTGATTCTCTTTCCGACCGCCCGGTCGTAAACATGGAGGCCACTCGCCGCCGCCTCACCGAGAAGCAGGCCGAGACCGTCGACCGCCTCACCCGGGCGGCGATGGAGGTGCTCTCGCGCGAGGGGTTCGCGGGGCTCACGGTGCGCATGGTGGCATCGGCCGCCGGGGTCGGCACGGCCACCGCCTACACCTACTTCTCCTCCAAGGAACACCTGGTCGCGGAGATGTTCTGGCGACGCCTGGCGGCCACGCCCGCACCCGATCTCGCCGCTGCGGACAGCACCGAGCGGGCGGTGGCGGTGCTGCGGCAGATCGCCATGCTGGTCGCCGACGAGCCCGCGCTGGCGGGCGCGGTGACCAGTGCGCTGCTCGGCACCGATCCGGATGTGGCGCATCTGCGTTTGCGTATCGGCAGCGAGATTCGGCAGCGGCTGATCGACGCGCTCGGCGCGGACGGCGATCTCGAAATGGTGGAAACCCTGGAATTGCTGTACGCGGGCGCACTGGTGCGCGCGGGCATGGGTTACGCCTCCTATGCCGAAATCGCGGACCGGCTGGAGAAGGCCGCACTGCACGCATTGCGCGGCTGATCTTCCGCGGTCGCTTTCCGCTCGAAATCGTTTATCCCCCAGTGAAATCTCTTGCCGCGCCCGCACACCCGTAGTACCGTCCAGACAGGTGTCTACTCCAGCGCGGGAGGTATTCCGATGACCCTGGTCAAGCCCCAGCAGGTCTCGGGCGGCGAGCACGAGCACGGCCATCTCGAAGAGTTCCGGACCGATCCCATCGCCCTGATGGCGCGCGTGCGCGCCGAATGCGGTGATATCGGGTCGTTCCGGCTCGCCACCCGGGATGTGATCCTGCTGTCCGGTGCGCAGGCCAACGAGTTCTTCTTCCGGGCGGGCGATGAGGATCTGGATCAGGCCGCGGCCTATCCGTTCATGAAGCCCATCTTCGGCGAGGGCGTGGTGTTCGACGCACCGCCCGAACGCCGCAAGGAAATGTTGCACAACACCGCATTACGCGGTGATCAGATGCGCGGGCACGCCACCACCATCGCCCGCGAGGTGGATCGCATGCTGGCGTCCTGGGGTGACGAGGGCGAGATCGATCTGCTCGAATTCTTCGCCGAGCTGACCATCTACACCTCCTCGGCCTGCCTCATCGGCACCAAGTTCCGCGAGGAGCTCGACGACCGGTTCGCACACCTCTATCACGAGCTGGAGCGCGGCACCGACGCCTACTGCTACGTGGACCCGAACGCGGATATCGAGAGCTTCCGCCGCCGCGATGAGGCCCGGCATCAACTGGTGAAGCTGGTGCGGCACATCATGGCGGGCAGACTCGCGAATCCGCCTCGGGGCAAAGAGGATCGGGACATGCTCGACGTCCTGGTGTCGGTGCTGGACGAGCAGGGCAAACCTCGGTTCTCGGCCAGCGAGATCACCGGAATCTTCATCTCGATGATGTTCGCGGGCCATCACACCACCTCCGGCACCGCCGCCTGGACGATCATCGAACTGCTGCGCAATCCCGAGGTGCTCGGCAGCGTGGTGACCGAACTGGATGAGCTGTACGCGGACGGCGCGGACGTGAGTTTCCATGCGCTGCGGCAGATTCCGCGCTTGGAAGCGGTGCTCAAGGAGGTGCTGCGCATGCATCCGCCGCTCATCATTCTGATGCGGGTGGCGCAGGACGAGTTCGAGGTGTGCGGGCATCGCATCGCGCCCGGCGATCTGGTGGCGGCGACACCCGCTGTCTCCAACCGGATTCCGGAGGATTTCCCGAATCCGGATATCTTCGATCCGGCCCGCTATATCGATCCCAATCAGGAGGATCTGGTCAATCGCTGGACCTGGATCCCGTTCGGCGCGGGCAGGCACCGCTGCGTCGGCGCGGCCTTCGCGCTCATGCAGTTGAAGGCGATCTTCTCGATTCTGCTGCGCGACTGGGAGTTCGAACTCTCCCAGCCGTCGGACAGCTACCGCAACGACCATTCGAAAATGGTCGTGCAGTTGGAACAGCCGTGTGCGGTGCGTTATCGCAGGCGCACGCGTTAGACCGCACTCTCGATCGCCGCGATGACCGAGGGGTCGGTGGGCTCGGTGCGGGGGCGGATGCGCGCCAGCACCGAGCCGTCGCGGCCGATCAGGAACTTCTCGAAGTTCCACTGCACGTCACCGGCGGTGCCGTCGGCATCGGCGGTCTGGGTGAGCTCGCGGTAGATGGGGTGCGCGCCGTCGCCGTTCACCTCCAGCTTCTCCAGCAGCGGGAAGTCCACACCGTAGGTGGTGGAGCAGAATTCGGCGATCTCCTCGGCGGTGCCGGGCTCCTGGCCCATGAACTGGTTGCTCGGCGCGCCGATCACGGTGAAACCGCGGTGGCCGAAGGCGTTCTGCAGTTCCACCAGGCCGTTGTACTGCGGGGTCAGACCGCATTTGGAGGCTACGTTGACCAAGAGCACCACCTTGTCGCCGGCCAGCTCGGCGAGGGTGGTGGGCTTGTCGTCCAGGGTCTGTACGGGAATTTCGCGAAGTGAGGTCACATTCGCATAGTAGAACGGGTTCGCCGCGAACAGCCGCTCACCCGTAGTTGACCGGCCAGTGTTTGATCCCATTGATCCACCCTGCGCGCAACCGTTGCGGCGGTTCGAGCTCGGTGATATTCGGCATGACATCGGCGATCGCATTGAACATCAGATCGATTTCCAGTCGCGCCAGATTCGCGCCCACACAGAAGTGCGCACCGGTCCCGCCGAATCCGACATGCGGATTGGGATCGCGCAGCACATTGAACGAGAACGGATCGTCGAACACGTCCTCGTCGAAATTGGCGGAGCTGTAGAACAATCCGACCCGATCGCCCGCGCGGATGGCCTGCCCGCCGAGTTCGGTATCGCTCAGCGCGGTGCGCTGGAATGAGGTGACCGGCGTCGCCCAGCGCACGATTTCATCGGGCGCGGTGCGCGGCCGCTTTTCCCGGTACAGCTCCCACTGTTCCGGATTGTCGACGAACGCCTTCATACCGTGCGTAATGGCATTGCGGGTGGTTTCATTGCCCGCCACCGACAGCAGGATGACGAAGAAGCCGAATTCGTCCGAACCCAGTGCCTCACCGTCGATATCGGCGGTCACCAACTGCGTGACGATATCGTCCATCGGGCAGGCGCGGCGCTGTTCGGCCAGGTTGTAGGCGTATCCGAGCAGTTCGGCATTGGCCTGCATATTGGCCCCGGCGAACTCCGGATCATCGAAGTTCAACAGCTGATTGGACCAGTGGAACAGCTTGTGCCGATCATCCTGCGGCACCCCGAGCAGTTCGGCGATGGCCTGCAACGGAAGTTCGGAGGCCACCTGCTCCACGAAATCGCCGCCGCCGGTCTCCTTCGCCTCCGCGACAATCGCCGCGGCGCGCTCGGTGAGGGCCTTGCGCAATCCCTCGACCGCGCGCGGGGTGAAGCCCTGCGAGACGATGCGCCGAATCTTGGTGTGCTTCGGCGGATCCATATTGATCAGCAACGCATTTCGTGACAGTTCCAACTGTTCCGGTAGCGAATCCGCAGGCATCCGGATGATGGAACCCTTTTCATGCGAGGACCAGACGTCCGGCCTCCGGGATATCTCCTTGACATCCTCGTACCGGGTGATGGCCCAGAATCCCGCGTCGGTGAACGGGGCCGCCTGTTCGGGCGTCTGGGCATTCCACCAGACAGGTGCGGTGCGCCGCAGCGCGGCGAACTCCTGGGCGGGGCTGTGATCAGCCCACAGCGCCGGATCGGTGAAATCGAAACCTGCCGGTAGCGACGGAACAGTCATTGTTCCTCCTCGCGCGTATTGCCGCCATGATCGCAAAACTGAAACGCGTTTCATGTGAATTGAACCACGCTCGGGCCGCTCCTACCATGGTTTCGACGGGCCGAACCCGCCCCGGCAGCAACCCACGAGGCCAGCTAATACGCAGCATCTCTAGAACAAGTTCTACCTACCGGCGGATGATCATATTTTCGGCCCCTGAGGTCGCCCGCATGGCTGGACATCAAGTCCGCCCTGTGCGCAGACTAGAACTTGTTCTACAGTGACCGCAGGCACACTCAAGGATGAGGTAACGAAGAATGACCGCTTCTCCGCGCTCCGGGGACAACGCAACCGAGGCCGATTACGTAGTCGTCGGATCGGGCAGCGCCGGCGCCATCGTGGCCGGCCGGCTCGCCGAGCGCGGCGCCAGCGTGATCCTGTTGGAGGCAGGCCGCAAGGACAACACCCGCCTGGTCACCATGCCCGGCGCGATCAGCATGGTGCACACCGTCCCGCAGCTGAAGAAGCGCGTGACGTGGAAGCAGTTCTCCATCCCGCAGAAGCACGCCAACGATCGCAAGATCCCCATGACGCGCGGCAAGGTGCTCGGCGGATCCAGCTCCGTCAACGGCATGCTCTACGTGCGCGGCAACCGGGCCAACTTCGATTCCTGGGCCGCCGAGGGCAATACCGGCTGGAGCTACGACGAGGTGCTCCCCGCCTACAAGAGCCTGGAGAACTGGCAGGACGGCGCGAGCGATGTACGCGGCGCGGGCGGCCCCATCGAGGTCACCCGGCAGCAGGACCTGACCCCGATCGCCCAGCAGTTCATGGTCGCCGCCTCCGACACCCTCGGCGCGCCGATCATCGAGGACTACAACGGCGAATCGCAGGAAGGCATCTCGATCTTCCAGCAGAGCGTGAAAAACGGTCTGCGCTACAGCTCTTCGCGCGGTTTCATCACCGACCGGCCGAACTCCAACCTGACCGTGCTCACCCATGTGCACGTGACCCGGGTCGTCATCGAGAAGGGCCGCGCCACCGGCGTGGAACTGGCCGAGAAGAACGGCACCCGCCGAATCATCAAGGCCGCCAAGGAGGTCATCGTCTCCGGTGGCGTCATCGGCTCGGCGCAGCTGCTCATGCTGTCCGGCGTCGGCCCCGCCGCGCACCTGCGTGAACTCGGCATCGATGTGCTCGCGGATCTGCCGGTCGGGCAGAACCTGCACGACCACCTGTTCGTGCCGATGACCTTCATCTCCAAAAAGGCCATCCACCGCGGTATTCCGACCCACTTCGCCAGCGGCATCATGCAGGAACTGGCCCGCCCGGGCAGCTCCTGGATGGGGCGCACGGTCTTCGAGGCGTGCGGTTTCGTCAAGACCAAGTACGCCGAGGGCGACTACCCGGATATGCAGATCCACACCCTGCCGTGGAGCTACCCCATCCCCAACCAGGATGAGGACAAGCTGCACCTGGTGGATCGCCGTCCCGGCTTCACCATCTTCCCGAGCCTCATCTACCCCAAGAGCCGCGGCGAACTGAAGCTGGCCTCGAACGATCCGTTCGCCTCCCCGCTCATCGATCCGGGCTACCTGAGCGATCCGCGGGATACCGAATTCCTCATCGAGGGCATTCGGATGATCCGGGAGATCATGGCGCACAAGAGCATTGCCGGTGACTGGACCGAGGAGCTCGCCCCCGGCCCCGCGCTGCAGGACGAGACCGCGCTGCGCGCCGAACTGCCCAACCGCGTGCACTCCATCTACCACCCGGTCGGCACCTGCCGCATGGGTGTGGACGAGCGCGCGGTGGTCGATCCGACGCTGAAGGTGAACGGTATCGAGGGCCTGCGCGTCGCGGACGCCTCGATCATGCCGAGCATCACCGGCGGCAACACCAACGCACCGAGCTACCTCATCGGCGAGAAGGCCGCGGAGTTCATCGGCGCGTGAGCACCGAGCAGGACGGCGGTTCCGGAAAACTGTTACTTCCCTTACGGTTCCGGAACCGCCGGTCACCGGCCACAACGCGCGGTGACCGCTCCGCCCCGAGCCTGACGACCTCAGCGCTCGGGGCGGAGTTCTCTGTGCGACCGAACCGATGGGAATGCGATGTCACTGCCGCTCGATATCTGGCTGAACGCCCCGGTCGCCGAATCCGCCGCGCGCGCACGGCAATTGCGCGCGGCGGGGGTGGACGGCATCTTCACCTTCGAGGGCGCGCACGATGTCTTCCTGCCGCTCGCCCTGGCCGCGGACAGCGGACTGGGACTCATGACCAATGTGGCGATCGCGTTCCCGCGCAGCCCGATTCACCTCGCGCACGCCGCCTATGACCTGCACCTGTTGTCCGGCGGCCGATTCCGCCTCGGCCTGGGTTCGCAGATCCGCCCGCATATCGAGCGCCGCTACGGCAGCACCTGGTCCCGCCCGGTGGACCGCATGGGCGATACCGTCGCCGCGGTGCGAGAGATCCTGCGCGCCTGGCAGACCGGGGAACGCCTGAACTATCGCGGCGAATTCTGGCAACACACCCTGATGCCGCCGAATTTCGATCCCGGCCCCAATCCCCATGGCGTGCCACCGGTTCTGGTCGGCGCGCTCGGCCCGCGCATGACCGAGATGGCGGCGCGGGTGGCGGACGGGGTGCTGGTCATGCCCTTCAACACCGAACGGCACTTCCGCGAGCGCACGCTACCGGCGATCGACAAGGGTCTGGCGGGTTCGGACCGGCCCTTCGAGATCATCGCCGAAGCCATTGTCGCCATGGGTGATTCGGCGGAGGAGATCGCGGCCGCACGACAGGCGGTGCGCAATCTGCTGGCCTTCTACGGTTCGACGCCGTCCTATCGCCCGGTGCTCGAGGTCCAGGGCTGGGCGGATCTGCAACCCGAACTCAACCTGCTGTCCAAACAGGGCCGCTGGCGCGAGATGGCCGGGCTGATCGACGATCCGATGGTCGACGCGCTGACCGTGAGCGGGACGCCCGCACAATGCGCGCAGGAGATCCGGAATCGGTTCGGAGACCGAATCTCCCGGGTGTGCTGCTATTTCCCCGGATATCCGGTCTCCGATACCGCTATCGCCGAACTGGCCGCCGCACTGAAATAACCGCTCGGCTACTCGATCACGATCGGTTCGCCGAGCTCGTACACGCTCTGCCGCCCCGTCATATCCGTCACCAGCAGGCGCGGCAGATGCGGACCCGGATCGGTGTAGGCGTGTGAGACCGCCGTACCCGTGGTGACGGTGTGCGCGCCGTCGCCGAAGTACCAGTCGTACTGGCGGATCGCCCCGCCCGCCGGTTCGGCGTCGAAATCGACCATCGTCCCAGCCGGACCCGCCGTCCGGGAGATGGTGAACCCGTCACCCGAAGGTCCACCGCCGCCGAACCATTCGCGCATGGCGGGGTTCAGCAGGAAGGCCCTCGCGTACTCCCGCGCACCCTCGGGGTCCGCGTGCGCGATGGCGGTCGCGCGGCACTGCGGCGGCACCTCGGTGAGTTGCGGGCAGGCCAGCAGGCGCAGTGAGATCTCCTCGTCGCCGAGCGGATTCATCCACAGTTTGCGATCACCGTCCTGACTGGCGAGGCCGTCGGCCGCGACCGCGAACGCCTCACCCGCGGCGGCATTGGCCTGGGCCGCCGCCTGCCGGAACGACTCCGCCGAGACGCGCACGAATTCGGACCAGCGGGCCCGCAACACTTCCGGCACGCCCGGCGCGTCCGCACCGTGAAAGTAGTTGGATACCAGTACCTTCGGATTGCCCGGCAATGCGTGCGCCTTCTCGATGGCGGCACGCATACCGCGTCCGCCGTAGCCGAGCTTCGCGCCGCTGAAATACGGCACGTGTGCGGCGGGGTTCGCCGACTCGGCTCCGATGCCACCGCATTCCCGCCGTATCGCGGCGGTCAGATCCTTGGTGCCGGGGGTGACGCCGACCGGAATGCCGAAGACCGGATCCAGATCGTTGATACAACCGTCCAGCAGCACCAGGTCCACCGGATAACCGTGCGCGCGGGCCTCGGCCCCCGCCTGCTCCAATTGGCAGAACACATCGGGTAGTTCATTCGCGCCGGATTCGTCGGCGGTCTTCGGATCCACGGGGCATTGCGCATCGCCCGCCCCGGTGTGCAGGCCGGGGGCGTCCAGCGCCGCACCGGAGACCGAATAGTCGTGCAGCCGGGTGGCCCGCCCGGTCTGTTCGCCGAGCGTCTGGGCGGTGAGCCCGGCGAAGGTGCGGTCCAGATCCAGGCCCTGCCCCCAGGTGACCGCGTCACCGGCCGAGACCACGTGCAGCGGGCGGCATTCCCGGCCCACCCGCAGGTTCCAGGGCTTGCCGTAACCGCTCGCCGCGCCGCCGGGGACTCTGGCCCGGGCGTCCACCCGTAGTCGGCCGTCCGCGGGTAGTTCGTCCTGGCCGATATCGAAGCCGATCGTCATCACATCGCTGTTCATCGGGATGATGCCGGTGCGAATCGGTTGTCCGCCGCCGAGAATTCGCCATTCCACATCGGTGTGCGCGGGCACCCCGGTCGGGAAGTACACGGCGGTGGTGCCGTGCAGCGGACCGGCGCACTGCCCGTCCGCGGGCGTACTGACATCGATGATGAGCGGTAATTCGGGGATGACGTCGGCCCGGGCCACCGGCCCGGCCGCCGCTGTCGCACCCACCAGTACGGGCAGCACAGCCGCCCGTAACCAGCGGGATCGCCACAACTTCACATGCGCCTCCTGAGGCATTCCGCAACTTGACAGCAGCCATAGTGCGGGGGACCCGGCCGGGGTCGATCAGGCGCGCCGAATTGGCCTAATTTAGTCCTTTTGACCGGCGTTTCTGCTAGACAAACGGTATGAATGCGAGAAACCTCACGCTCGCTACACTGGCTTTCGGCCTCACCTTCTGGGCCTGGAACCTGATTGGACCGCTATCCGGTAGTTACACAGACGATTTGGGTCTGTCCCCCGGTCAGACCTCGATGCTGGTGGCCACACCGGTGCTGGTCGGCTCGCTCGGCCGGATACCGGCAGGCGTGCTCGCCGACAAGTTCGGCGGACGGCTCATGTTCGCCGTCATCTGCTTCATATCGATCATTCCCACGCTCTTCGTCGGCTGGTCGAATTCCTATGGGGCGCTCATCTTCTGGGGTTTCTTCCTGGGCATCGCGGGCACCTCGTTCGCGGTCGGCGTTCCGTTCGTCAACGCCTGGTTCGAACCGGCCCGGCGCGGCTTCGCCACCGGCGTGTTCGGTGCGGGCATGGGCGGTACCGCGCTCTCGGCGCTGCTGACCCCGCGGCTGGTCGATCACCTCGGCCGCGCCACCACCCACGTCATCATGGCCGTGGCGCTGGCGATCATGGGCGTGATCATGCTGATGTTCAGCCGCAACTCACCGAACTGGAGCCCGGCCACCGAGCCCGCGCTGCCGCGCATTCGAGAAGCGTTGAAGCTCAAGGCGACCTGGCAGGGCTCACTGCTGTACGCGGTGGCGTTCGGCGGTTTCGTGGCCTTCTCCACCTATCTGCCGACGGTGCTGCGCAATGTGTACGAGTTCGCGCAGTCCGATGCGGGCCTGCGCACCGCCGGATTCTCCATCGCGGGCGTGCTGGCGCGGCCGCTGGGCGGCACGCTCTCGGACAAGCTGGGGCCGGTCAAGGTGCTGGCCATCTCGTTCGCGGGCACCGCGATCATGGCGGTGGTGCTGAGTTTCGAACCGCCGCAGGAGTTTCCGGCCGGTACCAGCCTGGTGCTGATGGCGTTCTTCCTCGGCCTCGGCACCGGCGGCGTCTTCGCGCTGATCGCCAAGCTGGTGGATCCGGCCCGGGTCGGCACCGTGACCGGCGTGGTCGGTGCGGCGGGCGGGCTCGGCGGCTATTTCCCGCCCTTGGTCATGGGCCTGGTCTACAGCTCCCGGCACGACTACACGCTCGGCTATCTCCTGCTGGCGCTGACCGCCGCGGCCGCCTTCGCGTACACCCTGAAGGTGGGTCGAGAAATCTGAATTCTGCTCAGCCCCAGCATTTTTCGTGAATGCAAGATCTTCTTAAGGCCGTGCCAAGCACGGCCCCGCATTGTTGTGTGCAACACCGGGACACCGGTACAGCCACCACAGATGTCCTGCCGCGAAGGGGGCGGCAGGCCGGGCGCGGGAACCCGCCGAACCTGTCCACGAGGGGTGTCAGGATCGGCGGGTTCCGCGTTTCGAATCCCACCGCCGGGTGATCTTGATACCCGGTATCGTGGAGATAAGTGCGCCAAGGAGATTGGATCCGACGATGGAAACAGTGATCGTCTTCGTGTTGGCCTGTGTGATCTATTGGTTCGGCCTCATACGCTGACCCGCAGGGGTCGCCGCCACCGCCACCAGGGCATCGGCGATCTGCGCACAGAAGACGTCGGCGTCGTCGCCACCGTGCGTGAGCGCCCGGAACAGGGTCGCGCCACGCAACAGTTCGAACACCGCGTCCGCGTCACAGGCGGGATCGGCCTGCCCCGCCGTCACGGCGCCCGCGAGCAACTCGCCCAGCGCCTCCCGGGTCGGGAGTTCACCGCGATCGAGCAGCCGACGGTAGCTGTCGTGGTCGTCGTGGTACTCCGAGAGCAGTCCCGGAATCGCCGAGCGCGCCGCCGGATGCGCCGACGCGGACAGGAACAGTCGCGTCCAGGCGAGTAGATCCGCGCGTAGATCACCGCTCGGGACCGGATGGTTGAAGTCGTCGAGCGCGAAGATCGCATCCTCGACCAGGGCCCGTTTACTCGGCCAGCGACGGTAGATCGAGGTGGTCACCACCCCCGCCCGGCGCGCCACCGCGGCGATGGTGGTGGCCTGATAACCCTCGCTGACCAGCAGTTCCTGCGTCGCGGTCAGCAATTGCGCGTCCAGCTGCGGATCGCGGGGGCGGCCGGGGCCGGAGCGGGCCTGCGACGGTGCGCTCACCGGGGTTCTCCCAACTGGTCGACGAGAATTTCTGCGATTGAGGTTACATCCAGACCTTCTTTCAAATACGCTGTGCCTCGTATTCGAATTACCACCGAGAGGCACCCGTCAATGTTGACGCCCCAGGACGAACTGCTCTGCCATCAGCTGCCCACCACGTTCGACCATGTGCAGCAGAGCGATCTGCGCTGGACCGAACGCGTGGTCATGTACGGCTTCGACACCACCGGCGAAGTGAGCGTCATGACCGGTATGGCGCGCTACCCCAACCGCAATCTCATCGATGCCTACGCCATGATCACCATCGGCGACCGGGCGCATACCGTGCGCCTGTCCCGGCAGATCGACGACCGCTATGACGGCCTCGGCTCCTGGCAGGTCGGGCCGTTCACCTACGAGATCGTCGAACCGCTGCGCAAGGTGCGCGCGACCCTCGCTGACAATGAGCACGGCATCCGGCTCCAGCTCGAATTCGACGCCCAATTCCCGGCTTACGAGCAGGAGCCCGCCTTCTTCCGCACGCGCGGACGGGTGCGCGAGGACGCCCGGCGGTACTACCAGAACGGGCGCGTCTCGGGCTGGCTCGAGGTCGAAGGCGCGCGCATCGAGATCGATCCCGCCACCTGGTGGTTCGGCCGCGATCACTCCTGGGGCACCCGGCACGGCGGCGGCGGGGGTGCCATCAACGAGGGCGGCGGCATCCTGCAGCCCTCCGAGATTCCGGACGGCGTCCTCTATTACATGGGCATCTTCCAATTCGAGGACGAGCTGGTGCATTTCGCACAGCGCGAGACGCCGGAAGGACACCGCTGGCATTTCGAGGGCACCGTACTGTCACCGCTCGGCTCCGACGCGCAACCGCAGCCGGTGCGCGACGCGGGCCACGAGCTCACCTTCCGCGACGACTTCCGCATCGTCAGCGGCGGCACGTTCAGCATTGTGGACGCGGCCGGTAAGACCCGCGAATTCACCATCACCCCGGTCTCGGACTTCTGGCCGGGGCTCGCCGGATACGACCTGTATCGCGATTACGCCTCCGGCGTCTGGAAGGGCGAACGATGGAGCGACAGCTTCGTCGCCGATCTCACCGATACGGCGGACCTGAAACAGGTCAGCATGCTGAGCGAGACATTCTGCCGGGTCGAGACCGACGGCAAGGTCGGCTACGGCCTGGTCGAAATGGTCTTCATGGGCCGCAATGAGAAGTACGGGTACGAAGGGTACTGAGCGTGAACGCCATTCGACTACCCGCCGAGCGACTGGCGGCGGCCCTGGAACCGCTGGTGCACCGGAATTTCCCGGTATCCGGCAGTGCCACGGTTCACGATTTCAAGCGCACCGATCGCGGCTTCGCCACCGAGACATATCTTTTCGAAGTCGGGGACGAAAGTGGTTCGCTGCCACTGGTTTTCCGGCGGCCGCCGGAGATGTCGCTGTTCCCGGACTACGATCTGCTGCGGCAGGTGCTGGTCATGCAGCGCTTGGCGGGCACCGGCATTCCGGTGGCGACGCCGATATGGCTGGACCGCGGCGACACCGATCTCGGCAGCCCGTACTTCGTCATGAACCGGCTCGCGGGTGCGGCGCCCAGCGACTATCCCTCCTATCATGCGGCGGGCAACTATTTCGAGGCCACGCCCGAACAGCGCGCCCGCATGTGGTGGGGCTGTGTCGACACCATCGCGGCGATTCACCAATTGGATTGGCGGGCATTGCGACTGGACTTCCTGGCACTGCCCCGGCATGGCACGGAGCCGGTACAGCAGCTGGTCAACTATCTGGATGCCGCCCTCACCTGGGCGACCGGCGGCAGCCGGCCGGAGACGTATCGGCGCGCCATCGCGTACCTGCGGGCCAACCTCTACGAGCCCGAACACGTGGTGCTGAACTGGGGCGATGCCCGCATGTCGAATATCCTGTACGACAGCGACTTCCGGGTCAGCGGCGTTCTCGACTGGGAGATCGCGCATCTCGGCGATCACGAGGTTGATCTGGCCTGGCTGCTGTTCCTGGACTGGGCCAGTTCGACTTTCGAAGGCCACGAACCATTGCCCGGCACCCCGAGCCGGGATGAGACCATCGCCTACTACGAGCAGCGCAGCGGCATGCGGGTGCGCAACCTGGTGTTCAACGAGATCCTGGCGGCCGTGCTGCTGTCGGTTCCGCTGCTGCGCATGGCGAATCGGGTGCAGCTGCCACCGGAGATGGATATCACCGGCTTCTGCACCACCCGAATCGAGCAGTTGCTGTCCTGACGGCGGCTGCTTCACAAAAGAACTCCGCCCCCGGGACTGGCACCGGGGGCGGAGTTCTCGTTTCGACGGCTAGCGGGCGTCGACCAGCTCGTCAGCCACCGGCTCGGTGGGCGAAACACCTTCCGTATTCGCCGCTTTCGCACCTCGCATCAGGAAGAACGCGAGTACGCAGGCGGCCAGGACGCTGACCGCACCGGCGGTGAAGGTGGTCGACATCGCGTTGGTGAAGGCTTCGCGCGCCGCGGCGATGATCACGGCGTCACCGCTGCCGATAGCCGGGGCCAGATTCTCGCGCACCAATTCCGGAGCCGATTCCGGCATGCCGTTGGTGTAGGACTTCGCCAGAATCGCGCCAAGCACAGCCACACCCAGCGCACCACCGGTCTGCTGAATGGTGTCGTTCAGCGCCGAGCCGACACCGGCCTGCTCCGGCGGCACCGCACCCATCAGCGCGCCGATGGCGGCTGGCATGGCCAGACCCGCACCACCGCCGACCAGGGCCATGGCGACCGCGGGCATCCAGAATCCGGAGTCCACGGTCAGCGTGGTCAGCACCCCGGTGCCCGCCGCCAGCACCAGCAGGCCGCCGATGGTGACGGTGCGAACGCCCAGCTTGCCGATCAGCCCCGCGCCGATGGCCTGACATACCAACGCCGCCAACGCCATCGGCGTGAAGGCCACCGCGGTCTTGATCGGCGAGTAGCCGAGCACGAACTGCAGGTACTGGGTGAGCACGAGCAGCAGACCGGCATTGGCGAACACCACCAGCACCAGCGAGAAGCTGGAACCGGTGAAGACCCGATTGCGGAACAGCTGCATGGGCACCATCGGGTGTTCGGCCTTCAGCTCGCGAATGATGAAGGCGGAGAAGCCGATCACGGCCACGATCAGCGACGGCCACACCCCGGAGAAACCCTTGGCCGGGAATTCGATAATGGTCCACACCAGCGCGGTGGTGCCGACGATCGACAGCACCATGCCCGAGAAATCCGGTTTCGTCCACGGCCCCTTGGATTCCGGCATGAGCGCCAGCGCCGCGATGATCGCGACGATCGCGATCGGCACGTTCAACAGGAATACCGAACCCCACCAGAAGTGGTTCAGCAGGACCCCGCCCATCACCGGACCGCCGACCATGCCGACCATGGCCACCGCACTCCACGCGGCGATCGCCTTGGGGCGCTCTTCCTCGTCGAACACGGTGATCAGAATGGACAGCGTGCTCGGCATGATGAGCGCGCCGCCGATACCCATCACCACGCGGCCCGCGATCAGCGTCTCCGGCGAGGTGGCGTACGCAGCCAGCAGCGAGGCCGCCCCGAACAGCGCCAGGCCGATCACCATCACCAGCCTGCGCCCGAACCGGTCGGACAAGCTCCCCGAGGTGAGCAGCAGGCCCGCGAACACCAGGATGTAGGAGTCCAGCACCCACTGGATGTCCTGGGTGGTCGCGCCCAGATCCCGGGACAGCTGCGGGATGGCGACATTGAGCACCATGTTGTCGATCACCAGCACGAGCGAGCTCAGGCAGAGCGCGATCAGGATCAGCCAGCGCTTCGGGTTGCGCTGTGCCGCAGGCGAAGTCACCGCCGCGGCCAAGTCTTTCGCAGTCATTTCATATCCCCTCGAGAACTTTCACCGCACACTGTGCGGCGTTGTCGAACACTGTACGGTCTCCGTACACTGTTCGCAATGCCGAACACCGTACCGGGATTCGAACAGCGTTCTAGCAGCGGATATGCTGACCGGCAGACGAAGGAGAAGTGGCCATGAGCGAGGACGAACAGCAGATTCAGTCGGTGTGGACCCGCCAGCCCGCGCGCGGCCGACGCCGCGATCAGCCCGCACTCAGCCGGGAGCAGATCGTGTCCGAGGCCCTGGCCCTACTCGACTCCGAGGGCACCGAAGCGCTCAGCATGCGCAAGCTCGGGGCCCGGCTGGGCGCGGGGGCAACCTCGCTCTACACCCACGTGGCGAATAAGGACGAGCTGATGGAGCTCGTCACCGATGCCGTCTTCGGTGAACTCACCCCGCCGGTCGCCGGACCGGATGGCTGGCGGCCCGCGATGGTGAGCTTCACCCGGGACCTGCGCGAGATGATGCTGCGCCATCCCTGGCTGTCCACGGTGCTCGGCGAAATGGGCCTGCTCTACCTCGCGCCGAATATGTTGCGGCTCAATGAATCCGTGCTCAGCCTGCTGGAGGATGCGGGCTTCACCCCCGATGACGCCGATACCGCGGTGACGGTGATCTTCTCCTTCGTCATCGGCATGGCATTGAGCGAGGCCGCCGCGCAGGTCACCTTCCGGCGCAGCGGGCTCACCGAGGTCGAATGGTTCCGCAAACTCATGCCCGCCGCGGAAGTGGCGGCGCGGCCGTATCCGACCCTGCACCGCCGCTACCTGAAGTTCGACGAACAGACCCTCGCACCCGATGTGGATATGCATCAGATCCGAAGTAGCGCTTTCGATATCCAGGTCGGCCGCATTCTCGACGGACTCGACCCGGAGCTGCGCAAGGACCGTTAGCGCCCGGTCGGGAGATTTGCCCCACCGGTGACATCCAGGACCACACCGGTGATGAAACCGTTGGTGGCCAGGGCGTGCACCGCTCGCCCCAGTTCCGCCGGATTGCCCACGCGGCCAACGGGAGTGGTGGCGGCCAGGCCGTGGAAGAGGTCGCGGCGCTGCGCCTCCGGGACGCGATCCCACCACGGGGTGTCGATGACGCCCGGGGACACCGCGTTGACGCGGATGGGAGCCAGTTCGACGGCCAGCGGCGGGACCATCGATTGCAGCGCACCGTTGACGGCCGCCAGGCCCGCGGTTCCGGCGAAGGCGGCGCGGGCCGACGCGGCGGTGATGAGGGTGACCGATGCGGTCGGATTCAGGTGCGGCAGTGCGGCTTTCAGGATGCGCACCTGCGGCCAGAACTTCTGCGCGAAGCCCGCTTCGAGATCGTCGAGGTTCAGTTCGGCGAAGGGTCCGCTGCCCGCCGCGCCGCTGACCGCGATGACCAGGTGATCGATCGGGCCGGACTGCGCGAAGAAGGCGTCGATATCGGCCGGGCTGGTCGCGTCCATGCGATAACCGGTGGTCTTGCCGCCGATGCGGGCGACGGCCGCGTCGATCTTGTCCCGGGTGCGTCCGGTGATGACGACCTCGGCCCCCTGCGCGGCGAAGGTGGTGGCGGTGGCCTCGCCGATGCCGGAGCTGCCGCCCATGACGACTACCCGCTGGACGGTGGTGGCCGAATCCGCTGTGGTCATGTCGAATGCCTTTCTGAATGTGGCCCCGTCTACTCTTACGAGACCCACAGTCTCGACAACGCCATTACCGAGACTTTTAGTCTCGACAAAGCGGTGAGTTGGGTCACAGGAGGCAGGCATGGAACGACCGCATACCGGACGACGCCGCAATGAGGCCGCGCACCAGGCGATTCTGGATGCCGCACTGCGGCTGCTCACGGAATCCGAAGGGGCCAAGGTGAATATCGACGCCATCGCCAAGGCGGCGGGCGTCGGCAAACAGACCGTCTACCGCTGGTGGCCATCCAAGGGGGCGCTGCTGTTGGACGCGCTCACCGACCGGTCCGAACAGGATGTCGCGCGCCCGGACACCGGATCGCTGCGCGAGGATCTGCTCCAGCTGATCGAGTCCACTTTCGCCGGGGCACAACGGGTTCCGACCGGACCGGCGCTGCGGACGCTGGTGCGTGAGGCGGCGTGGGACGAGCATCTCGCGGAGTCGCTGCGCACCTTCGCCCTGGAGCGCCGCGAGGTCGCGCGGGAGGTGCTCGCGCGCGGACGCGAACGCGGGGAACTGCGCGCGAACGCGGACCTGGATCTGCTGCTGGACCAGTTCTACGGGCTGTTCTGGTATCGCTTCATCATCGGCCACGCCCCCCTGGACCGCGAAACGGCCGAGGAGCTCACCGATTCACTCCTGCGCTGAACGGACCTCTCGCACCGAAAATGACACCGGGCCCGCACCTTTCGTGGTGCGGGCCCGGTCTCCTGCAAAGCGCTAGCTGTTCAGCCCCGCTCGCACACCCTCTTCGATGCGCTTGCCGATCTCGGTGTCGACGTTCTTCCAGTACTCGAAAACGCGGCTCAGCACCGGCTCCTGAACTCCGGCCAGCACGTGGCCGACCACGTTGGACACCAGGCGATCTCGCTCACCGTCATCGAGCACCTCGCGCACCAGTGTGCCCGGCTGGGTGAAATCGCCGTCCTCGGCATGCTCGATGTAGCCCGCGTGCACCATGGTCGGTTCGAAATCCCAGAGGCCGCCGTCGGGGGCCCGGTCCGGATCGGCGTGCGGGCCGCCGTACGAATTCGGTGCGTACACCGGGGTTTTCGCGTCGTTGTAGCTGTAGCGCATGGCGCCCTCCTTGGAGTAGGAGTTCACCTCCGCCTTGGGCTGGTTCGGCGGCAGCTGCGCGTAGTTGGTGCCGATGCGGTAGCGGTGCGCGTCGGCGTAGGCGAAGACGCGGCCCAGCAGCATCTTGTCCGGTGAGAAGCCGATGCCCGGAACGACATTCGAGGGTTCGAAGGCGGCCTGCTCGATATCGACGAAGTAATTGCCCGGGTTGCGGTTCAGCGTCCACTTGCCGATCTCGATCAGCGGGTAGTCCTTGTGGGACCACACCTTGGTCAGATCGAAGGGGTTGAAGCGGTAGCCCTCGGCGTCCGCGACCGGCATCACCTGCGCGTGCAGTGTCCAGCTGGGGAATTCGCCGCGCTCGATGGCCTCCCACAGATCCTGGCGGTGGAAGTCGGGATCGGTGCCCGCGCGGGTGTCCGCCTCGGCCTGGGTCAGCGACTCCACGCCCTGATCGGTCTTGAAGTGGTACTTCACCCAGAAGCGCTCACCCGCGGCATTGATCCACTGGTAGGTGTGCGAACCGTAGCCGTTCATATGGCGGTACGACTTGGGCACACCGCGATCGCCCATCAGCCAGGTCACCTGGTGTGCGGTCTCCGGGCGCAGGGTCCAGAAGTCCCACTGCATATTGTGATCGCGAAGTCCGTTGCCGGGCAGGCGTTTCTGCGATCGGATGAAGTCCGGGAACTTGATCGGATCCTTGATGAAGAAGACCGGGGTGTTATTGCCGACCAGGTCGTAATTGCCGTCCGGGGTGTAGAACTTCACCGCGAAACCGCGCGGATCGCGCCAGGTATCCGGGGAGCCCTGCTCACCCGCGACGGTGGAGAACCGCACCAGCGATTCGGTGCGCGCACCGGGCTGGAACAGCTTCGCCTTGGTGAAGCGGCTGACGTCGCCGGTCACCACCAGTTCACCGAACGCGCCCGCGCCCTTGGCGTGCACGATGCGCTCGGGCACCCGCTCGCGGTTGAACTGAGCCAGCTTCTCGATCAGATAGTGGTCGTGCAGCAGGATCGGGCCTTGCGTGCCGGCGGTGAGCGATTCGTCGTCGCTCACCACCGGGGTACCGGTATTGGTGGTCGTCGGCTTGGTCATCGAAGCCTCCTCAGGGTGGGGGAAAACTCTGTTTCACCCTGCTCCCTTTTCTGGAGTTAGTCAAGAAAAGCTGGCCGTTTCCTTGAAATAACCTCGCTACCTGCACAGACGAAATCACTGGAACGGGTTCACGCCCGGCGGAACCGTCAGCCGCGGGGTCGGCGGTGTGGTCGGGGCCACCGGCTGCTGATAGGGGTAGCCCGGCCGCGGGATGTTCGATGGCCAATCCCGCAGCAGTTCCGTCGGGAAGGTCGGAAACGGGCGATACGGAAGGGTCGGCGGTGGATACCGCGCCCACGACGGGACGACCGGCTCGGGCGGCGGGGTGTACGTGGTCTTGCTCGAATCGGGTGACACACCCGCGACGAGCGCCCGGAGGATCAGGAAGATCACCACCCCGACCACCCACTTGGTGACGCGTTTGCCGCGGGCCTGCGCCTTGGTCTCATACAGGAACTGCGGTTGCGGAGCACTGGCGTAACGGTTCGCCAGCCGTCGCGTTTCCTCGGCCTGCGCGGCCAGCGCGATCCGCTGATCGTCCTCGTCCAGCCAGTTCAGATGATCGCGCACCGCCGAGCCGTACTCCGGATCCAGCAGCGCGACCCGCCGCAACTGCTCCTTCCCGGCTTCCCGATCACCGCCGTCGATATCGATCAAGGCGAGTTCGTACAGCGCCTCGGCGTTCTCCGGATCAAGCCGCAGTGCCTCCCGGAACTCAACTGCGGCTTGTTCGGTGCGCCCCTTCAGATTTCGGCGCAGAATGAATCCGCGCAACAGATGCACGCTGACATCGTCCGGATCGATCTCCAGCGCGATATCCAGCGTCGCCAAGGCCGCCACCGGATCCCGATCCCGCTTGGTGGAAGCCAGGATTCGCAGATTATCGGTGTTCTCCGGCGCGATCTTCACCGCCTGTTCGGCGGCGACCTGCGCCCGCAACCGATGCTCGGCGACCGCCTCCTCCCCGAGCCCGGCATCCCGAGCCATCCCCAACTCCCCCAGCGCCCGCACCCGCCACGCGAACGTGTTCTCCGGATCCCCCCGCAACGCCAGCGCGCTGTACTCCACCGCCCGCGAATAATCCCGCAACCGCAACACCACATTGGCCATATCGGCCAGCGCCACAACATCTTCCGGCTCCCCCGCCAGCACCTCCCCCAGCGTCTCCCGAGCCGCCTCCAACCGCCCCAGACTCGCCAGCACCCGTGCCCGCTCGATCCGGCTATCCATGCGGCACCAGCACAACCGACGGCGGGGATAACAGGCCCGACTTGATCGCCGGGTCGGTGATCGGGAACAGCGGCCCCGGTCCGGTGGTCCGCACCGGCTGATGATCACTCGCGTCCGGCGAACACCCGCTCACCGCCAATCGGATGAACAGCAGAATCGGCAACAGCAACAACGCCGCTCGCCCCCACCGCCATTTCCGCCGCGGCGCGAGAGCGGTCGTGGTCGCGGGACCGGGGCCGGGGCCGGGGCCGGGGCCGGGGCCGGAAACGGTCGCAGAAGCGGGAACAGGCGCGGGACCGGGAGCGGTCGTGGTCGATCCCGCGGATTGCTCATGGCTCGGGGCGCGCTCATCCACGGCCACGGCCGAAGCGGATACGGCGGCAGCGAGCGCGGGCTCATCGGCCCCGAACTTCGGTGTCGACGCCGCGGTCGAACCTCGCCCCAGCACCAACTCCATCTCGATCTGCCGGACGTACTGCCGGGCCCTTTTGCCGAAACGTGGATCGAGCCGCACCGCCGTCCGGAAGTGGCTGAGCGCCGGTGCGAGGTCGTCACGCTCGTATTCGAGGCATGCCAACTCGAAGGCGGGCCTGGCATCCTCCGGGTCCAATCGCAATGCCTCCCGATAGGCCGCTATGGCCTGATCGCCGAAGGAGGCATCGCGGTGTCGCAACCGGCTCAGGATCTCGGCCCGCACCTCGTGCATGCTCGCGCGTTCGGAATCGATCGCGAGAGCGCGATCCACCGTCGCCAACGCGGCCGCCGGATCCGTCAAGCTCTGCACCTGGGCAAGGACACGCAGGGAGCCGATGCCCTCGGGCTCGAGATCCACCGATCGATGCGCCGCGATCGAAGCGTCACCGTGGTGGCTCCGCTGCGATTCGGAGCCGGGCGGGGCAAATTTCGTGAGCAAGTAGAGCGTGAACGCCCGGTGCTTCCACAGCTCCGCATTCTCCGGTTGCACCCGCAGTCCGGCATCGCAGAACTCCAGCGCGCGCTCCGGCTCGCTGAGACGAAGCGATACGACCGCCATCTCGATGAGCACGGCGCAGTTCTCCGGCTCACCCGCCAGCACCTCCGCGAAAAGCTCCCGCGCATCCACCAACCGCCCCAAATCGGCCAGCACAGCGGCTCTTTCGATCCGGCTATCCATGCGGCACCACCGGCGGTGGGGAGCGCAGGAACGAAACGAACGCCGGATCAGTCGCCGGGTTGTAGGGCGGCACGTATCGGGTGTTCGTCACCGTCGGCGGCTGATGTCCGCTCGAATCGGCCGAACAGCCGCTCGCCACCAACCGGACGAACAGCAGAATCGGAAACAGCAGCAGCGCTGAACCGCCCCACCGGCGCGGCCGGTGCAGGCGGGTGGCGGCGGCCTTCTCCCGGGTGCTTGATGACCCGGATTGCCTGCGCCGCAACGCCGCTCGTTCCAGTTCCCGAGTGCGTGCGGCCGCCGCCGCGATCTCCCGCTCGACCTTGTCGGCCGCCGCCCGTTCGGAGTCGGACTCGATCGCGGCGATCCGCCGCGCCACCGCGTCGGCCCGTGCCGGATCCCATCGGGCGACATCGCGCAGCCGGACGATCGCCGCCCGCCGCCGCCCGCACAGCAGGTCCGTCAACGCCAATTCGTGTGCGGCGGCGGCATTCCGAGGATCCGACAGCAGCATCTCTCGCAGCGCCGCGACCGCCGCGCGGAAGCTCTCGGGGGTGGTCTCCCGCCAGCGGTCGGCATCGAATTGCCGCAGTTCGGCCAGCACCTCGGCATCCCATTCACCGCGCGGGACCGGCGGAAGCGGTTCGGGCGCAGGCTCTTCCGGGGCATCGACGGGGACGATCTGGACGATGGGAGCGGGCGACCCGGACGCGGCGGCCGCGTGCACCTGCTCGAGTTCCTTCCCGATCAGCGCGATATTGGTGCGCGCGGCATCGGCGTAGGCGGGATTCAGGCGCGCCGCCATGCGAAACCGTTCGATCGCCTGCTCGAGGTCACGCCGCTGATATTCGATCACGCCCAGCTCGAAAGCCGCCGAAGCGCTGTCCGGGTTGATCCGGAGCACCTCGTGGAACGCCGCCTCGGCCTGCTCGTTGTAGGCGAGATCGCGCCAGCGCAATTGGCGCAGCACGTACCCGCGCACCAGATGCACTTCGGCGATCTCGGCATTGATCTCCAGCGCCCGGTCCAGCGTCGCCAGGGCGGCGTCCGGATCGATATGCCGCTGCGACACAGCGAGAATGCGCAGGTTATCGATATCGTCCGGGTTCAGCTCCACCGCCCGCTGCGCCGCGCCGAGCGCGTCCGCATTGCGCTTGCGCTGCACCTCCGGATCATCGGCGGCGGCCCGGCCCAACTGCCAGTAGGCCAGCGCGCGAATCCGCCACAGGAAGGGGCTGTCGGGCCACACCCGAAGCCCGGACGCGCTGTAACCGAGCGAACGCTCGAAATCGTCCAGCTGATACATGACATCCGCCAGCGCGGCGAGCGCATGCCCGTTGTCCGGCTCCCCCGCTAGCACCTCGACCAGCATCTCCCGGGCGGACTCCAGCCTGCCCAGGTCGATGAGCACATTGGCCCGCTCTATCCGACTATCCATTGCTCTTCCCCAGCGGTGTTGGTGCGCCGGGTCAGCGGAGCTTCATGCGCTTCATGTAGGTGGCGAGTTCGTCGTAGGCGCCGTCGTTGTTGGCGAATTCGACTACGTTGCGGGCGGATTCGAACCAGGCGTTGGTGCTGGGGCGGATCTGGGTCATGGCCTGGTCGATATCGGACATGCGGATGGGGCGGACGGCTCCGGCGCGCAGGGAGTCGGCCATCGCCAATTGGGTTGCGGAGGTGGCGATGTGGGCCAGGTCCGCGCCGGAGAAGCCGTCGGTGCGCAGGGCTATCGCCTTGAGGTCGATGCCCTCGACGGGGCGGTCCTTCAGGTGGTGGCGCAGGATGGAGACGCGGGCGTCCGGATCGGGCAGGGTCACCAGGATCATGCGATCGAAGCGGCCGGGGCGGCGCAGCGCGACATCGATATCCCAGGGGTGGTTGGTCGCGCCGAGGATGTAGACGCCCTCGTTATCGCCTGTGGCCGAATCCATTTCGGTGAGCAGCTGATTCACCACGGTGCGCAGGCCCGCCGAGCCGGACATCTGGCTGCGCTTGTAGCCGAGCGCGTCGACCTCGTCGATGAACAGCACACAGGGCGCATTGCGGCGCGCCACCTCGAAGATCTGGTGCAGATTGCGTTCGCTCGCGCCCAGGTGGATATCGAGGATGTCGGCGATCTCGATCGGATAGAAATTCGCGCCCAGCTCGCCCGCCACCGCCGAGGCGATGAAGGTCTTACCGCAGCCGGGCGGACCGTACAGCAGCAGCCCGCCGCGCGCACTGGTGCCGAATGCCTTGGCCAGCTCGGGATTTCGCAGCGGGCCGAGCAGCGAGAGCTCCAGCTGCTCCTTCACGTTCTGCATACCGCCCACCTCGGACAGTGACAGCTTGGGCTTCTCGAACAGCCCCACATCACCCTCGTTGACGACCAGCGGTTCACCGTCGTCGTCCACGAACGCCGGTTTGATGATGTCGCCGACCTCGGCTTCGGCGGCGGCCCAGTCGAAACCGTTGCCGCGCGCGGACTTCGGAGCCTCGGACTCCGGCGCGGCAGGCCCCGCGGTCGCGGTTCCGCCGGACACGGCAGCGGGGGCCGCGGCCACCGGAGCCGGGCTCGCGCCGCCCGCGAGCGCGGCCGAACAGCGTTGCAGCAGAGCCATAGCCGTCGCATTCCCGGGATCCTGACCCAGCGCGACCGCGCAGTGCGTGAGCGCGTCCGCGTAGCGCTCACGATCGGCGAGCAGTTCGACCACCCGCAGCCGCAGCGACAGCAGCTCGGGGTTCTGCTCGAGCACGCTCGTCAGTTCGGTGATCACCGGATCGTCGGTCAAGGCTTCCCCCCGGGAAAAAGTTCGGTCTTCGGTGCGAATGCTAAACGGTCCCGGTGACAGTGCGCACCGAATAGTTTGCCGCGCGAACCCGCACGGGCCGCCGGGTAGCGCAGATCACACCGCCGGGGCCGGAATAGATCCCGCCGCGGCCCGGTTGGTCCCCACTGTCGGCGTCGGTAACAGCCCCGGGCCGCACCCTCCGTCGCTACGAGCGACCACCCGCCGAGAGGCGCTTGTTGGGCGTCGACGCTGCTTCGCGGTACAGCCGCGAGCGACGCCGCCAGGACTCCCCCCGCCTGGCGGCGTTTTGCTGTGCGTTTCGGGGTCTGGGACAGTGCCCGCCGGATAACCTGAAACCCATGTTGCGCAAGCGCGGGGGTTGGGCCGGCGCGGTAGCGGTGGCACTGGTGATCTGCGGCGGCGGTTTCGCGCACGCGCAGCCGGCGGAAATGGCTCAGCCGGAAATACAGTGCGAGCAACCGCAGGGCCGGGAATTCGAACGGGCGGCTCCCGAGCAGGCCGGTCTGGACAGCGCGCGGCTGCGGGACGCGTTGAACTTCGCGGCAAGCCGAAATCGATTGAATGTGCAGGTTTTCCGACATAATTGTCTCATCGGTGAGGGGCCGGAAAACGCTCAAACCGGACATATTCCATGGAATGTCTGGAGCGTCACCAAGAGCATTGTCTCGTTGCTCGCCGGAATCGCCTGGGATCAAGGCAAACTCGATATCGACGCGCCCATCGACCGTTATCTCCCGCCCGGCATCGGTGATGCCGAACATCGTTCGATCACCGTGGAGAATCTGCTCACCGAAACATCCGGTCTGCGAATCGGACTCGTCACCGAAGGGCTCACCGGCGTCATTCCGGTCGACCCGTTCAGCGCGGTGCAGGCGCTCGCGGTGCCATTCGACAATCCGCCGGGCACGAAATTCTCCTACAGTCAGCGCAATGTCGACCTGCTCTCCTATGTGATCGAACTGGCCATCGGCGAACCGCTCCAGGAGTTCGCACAACGGGAACTGTTCGGCCCCATCGGTATACAGCGCGGCGACTACTACTGGGCCCGGGACCGCTCCGGGCACACCTACGGCTACGCGCACCTGATGATCCCGCCCGACGATCTGTCCCGGCTGGGCATGCTGACCGCGAACGACGGCCGCTGGCACGACCGCGAGATCGTCTCGCGGGCCTATCTGCACCGCGCCACCACCTCGTCGAGCACCAACAGCTGCTACGGCTACCTGTTCTGGATCGGCCCCGACTGCGCCGAGAACGCCGAATTCCTGCCCGCCGACATGTATTCCATGTCCGGGCTGGGTCTACAGCACGTGTTCATCATCCCCAGCCTGGACCTGATGGTGGTGTGGACCGGGGTGTTCGGCGTGCACACCAACCAGGGCGCGAGCGGAATCCTGCAGTACGGCATGGAGGTTCCGCACGAGTTCTTCCGTGAGCTGTTCGCCGCCTTCCACGACAGCCCGGTACCCGATCCCGGGCAGTTCGTGGAACCGCCGCTGCGCTTCGACGCCTCCAAATACTTCGACACCGATATCGCGCTCGCCGTGTTCGGCCTCGGACCGGACGCCTATCCGGGCTGTAATGTGCTGTCCTGCTTGAATACTCCGCTGGCGCCGCCGTTCAGCGACGCACCGCCGGGCTGTGAGCTGCTGGCATGCGTGGGTCCGGACCCACGCACCCCCGGCATTCACTGAAGGTCCGTTCCGGCATCCGTGGGCCCCCACACCCACGGATGCGTTACGGCGTCACAGCGGCTCGGCCTGCCAGTTCACGCAGATCATCGGCCGGTCGGCGACCCGCGAACTGGAGTAGATCGCGCACCACCTCCCGCGCGCGCGGATCATGGTGCACCAGCTCGGGAGCCAATCGCTCGGCATTGAGCAAGGCCCCCAGCGCATCCTGCGCCTGGCGTCGCTGCGCGTGCGCGCGAGCCACGTCGACCAGGAAACGCGCCTGCCGTTCGGGTGAGAGCACCGAGGCGTCCACCGACGCCGCGGTATCGAGCGCCTCACCCGCATCACCCAATTCGACGGCCACCGCGACCGCGTGCACGGCCACACTGGTCGGACCGAATTCGGTGTCGAAATCATTGCGGCCCTCACCGAGTCGCTGCGCGGCGTTGCGCGCGGCGGCCAAGCCGGTGCGCGCGGCGGTCCGATTGCCATCGGTCGCCGCGATCACCGCCAGCATGAGCTGCAGAGATCCGTAGAGCGACAACACTTCCGGGCGCAACAGCTCGGGATCGGCGACCTGCGGCGCGAGCGCCGCCACCGAGACCCGGGCCGCCTGCTCGGCCTGTTCCAACCGCTGTAGTCGCAGGAAAGCCTGTGCCATGCGGTAGGTTCCGGCCACGACGCTGAGCGCGTCACCGGATTCCTCGGCCGCGGTGAGCGCCCGATCGGCGGCTACCCAGGCCGCGTCCACTTCCTCCTGACGGGTGAATGCGGTGGCGGCCACCTGATAGGCGCGTGACAACAGTGTCAGCACCTCCGGCCGTTTCGCGGAGGTGGTCCGCGCCGCGTGTTCGAGATCCGGAATCAGTTCCAGCAGTGCGCTACCGACCTCGACGAGCCGGGACTCGTGCGCCAACTGCCATGCCAGATCTACTCGTTCCTGTAGCCCCGGCAACTCATCGGCCGACTCGCGATCGGCCTCGTCACCGAGAAGTTGCTCCAGCGCTGGATGTCCGGTGAGCAACAGTCGCAGTTGTTCGAAAACGGCGGATCCGGCTCGATGACCATCGCCACGATCGGCGGCCATCGGTTCGGCCGCCTCGGGTCTCAGGTCTCGCACCGCGACTCCGAGGACGTCGGCCAGTCGCTGGAGTACGGACAGTCTTTCGACCGGCAGTACATCCCGTTCGACTTGCGACACCCAGCTTTCCGAGCGCCTGATTGCCGCGCCCAACTCTTTCTGCGATAGTCCCCGCCGCCGGCGCAACTCCGCTACCCGTGCCCCTAGGGTACTTTCGGCCACCGGGTCAAACTCCTTCTGCCTGATCGGCTTTCCCGGCCGTCACCGCCCGCTTGTTTCGCCGATACCTACCATGCCCTTCTCCTTCCCAGATGGGATCTGCGGACAAGGATTCCACGCCGGGCGAGCTTACGGCGCACAGTATGGAACATGTATTTTTCTTATTGCACCGCAATTTTTCTGTGTTTACCGTTTACTTGGGACCCGTCGCACCAATCCGACAACAAGAGGTGGCACATGACCGCCGCACCGCAAACGCGCGAAGTCCATGTGCGCCTACGCTTTCCGGGTGGCATGGTGCTCGACTACCGAGCCGCCCGCGCAATTGCCGAACGCCTCGCGGCGCACTTGCGTCCGCACAGTATTGAAGTCACCATCGGGACATCGGCAACCACCCCCGATGGTTCCTCGATAGATCGACTTCCACCACTACCCTGTGCGGAACTCTGGACCGACTGAAGAAGGCCAGAATATGAAAAACGGACCGTTCAATCCGTGATGGATCGAACGGCCCGATTTCGGGGCTTTGGACTCAGCGGTCCGCGAGCAGAACTTCGGCGATCTGAATGGTGTTCAGCGCCGCACCCTTACGCAGGTTGTCACCGGAGATGAACAGCGCCAGACCGCGACCGTCCGGGACGCCCGGATCCTGGCGGATGCGGCCGACGAGCGATTCGTCCTTACCGGCAGCGGCCAGCGGGGTGGGGACATCCACCAACTGGACGCCGGGGGCGTTGGCGAGCAGCTTCTTCGCGGTCTCGACCGAGATCGGTTCGGCGAATTCGGCATTGATCGACAGCGAGTGACCGGTGAAGACCGGCACGCGCACGCAGGTGCCGCTGACCAGCAGATCGGGCAGGCCGAGAATCTTGCGAGACTCGTTGCGCAGCTTCTGATCCTCGTCGGTCTCCTCCGAACCGTCGTCGACCAGCGCACCCGCGAGCGGGATCACATCGAAGGCGATCGGGGCCACGTACTTGTTCGGGGCCGGGAAATCCACGGCCGAACCGTCGTGCACCAGCTTCTCGGCATCGTCGATGACCGCGCGCACCTGGGTGGCGAGTTCCTCGACGCCCGCCAGGCCGCTGCCCGACACCGCCTGATAGCTGGAGACGATCAGCCGCTGCAGACCCGCCTGATCGTGCAGCACCTTCAGCACCGGCATGGCGGCCATGGTGGTGCAGTTCGGATTGGCGATGATGCCCTTGACCAGATTGCGGGTCGCCTCCGGATTCACCTCGGAAACCACCAGCGGCACTTCGGGATCCTTGCGCCAGGCCGACGAATTGTCGATGACCGTGACACCGGCCGCCGCGAAGCGCGGGGCCTGCACCCGGGACATGGTGGCCCCGGCGGAGAACAGCGCGATATCCAGACCGGACGGATCGGCGGTCTCGGTGTCCTCGACCACGATGTCCTGCCCGCGGAACGGCAGCGTCTTACCGGCCGAGCGCGCGGACGCGAAGAACCGCACCTCATCGGCCGGGAAGTTGCGCTCCTCCAGCAGCTTTCGCATCACCGCGCCGACCTGACCGGTCGCGCCGACAACACCTACGCGTACGCCCATGACTAGCGCCCCGTTCCGCCGTGCACCACGGCCACTTCATCGCCGCCCAGATCGAAGGCGCGGTGCAGCACCTGCACGGCCTCGTCCAGATCGGTGTCCTTGACCAGCACCGAGATTCGGATCTCGGAGGTGGAGATGAGATCGATATTGATGCCCGCGTCCGCGAGCGATTCGCAGAAGGTGGCGGTCACGCCCGGATGCGACTTCATACCCGCGCCGACCAGCGACACCTTGCCGACGAAATCGTCGTACACGACCTGCGAGAAGCCGATCTCGCCCTGCGCCTTGGTGAGCAGTTCGACCGCGCGCGGGCCGTCCAGCTTGGGCAGGGTGAAGGTGATGTCGGTCTTACCCGTCTCCACCTTCGAGATGTTCTGCAACACCATGTCGATATTGATCTCGGCATCGGCGACGGCCCGGAACACCTTGGCGGCGTAGCCCGGCTTATCCGGAATGCCGACCACGGTCACCTTGGCCTCGCTGCGGTCGTGCGCGACGCCCGTGAGAATTGCCTGCTCCAACGGGATGTCCTCCATCGATCCGGAAATCAGGGTGCCGGTCTTGTCGGTGTACGACGAACGCACATGAACCGGCACGTTGTAGCGGCGCGCGTACTCGACGCAGCGCAGCATCAGAACCTTCGAGCCGCAGGCGGCCATCTCCAGCATTTCCTCATAGGAGACGGTGTCCAGCTTCTGGGCATCGGCGACGATGCGCGGGTCGGCGCTGAAAACGCCGTCCACATCGGTGTAGATCTCGCACACATCGGCATTGAGCGCGGCGGCCAGCGCGACCGCGGTGGTATCGGAACCACCGCGACCGAGCGTGGTCACGTCCTTACTGTCCTGGGACACACCCTGGAAACCCGCGACCAGCACGATGGTGCCCTCGGCGAGCGCGTTCTGCACCCGGCCCGGAGCCACATCGATGATCTTCGCGTTGCCGTGCGTACCGGTCGTGATGACGCCGGCCTGCGAACCGGTGAACGAGCGGGCCTCCGCGCCGAGCGAATGAATGGCCATGGCCACCAGCGCATTGGAGATGCGCTCACCCGAGGTGAGCAACATATCCATTTCGCGGGCGGGCGGCGCGGGCGCCACCTGCTGGGCCAGATCCAATAGTTCGTCGGTCGTATCACCCATCGCGGAGCAGACGACCACGACATCGTGGCCCTGCTTCTTCGTCTCGACGATCCGCTCGGCGACCCTGCGGATGCGCTCGGCGGTGGCGACCGAGGATCCTCCGTACTTCTGGACGACGAGAGCCACTGCGGGAATCCTCCAAGATCGACAAACTGCTGCTACCGACCTGCAAGACTACCGGCCGAGGTCCATCGGTTTTCGTGCTACCTCCCGGCTAGCCGGTCGCCGAACGGTCACGGGCCGAATCCTGGCTTCCCGAAAGAGTATTGAAGAGCCAGCTGTACTTGGTGTTGTGGAAGGCCGCGAAAGCCCACTCCCCTTCGGACCGAACAGCGACGTAGAGATTCACTTTCGTGTTGAAGCGACCGCGCCGCCGCCTGCCCTTCACCACCGCGCCGCGACCGTGCACGACCGCCACATCGGGAGTGAGGAAACGCACGCCGGTGATCTCCCCGTCCAGGCGCGTGCCCTTCAAATACTTGGCGAACACCGGAACATGCGACGCCTCGATGGCCTCGCGCCCCCTGATGCGCTGACCGAACCAGGTCACATAGTCGGCATCAACGGTGAACACGGCGGCGTAGGCGTGCGCGTCCCCCGCCTCCCACGCCCGGTTGGAGCGATCGAAGAGCGAACGGATGGCGGTTTCGTCGGTGAGTTGAGCTGTCATGACATCCCCTGAATCAATCGATATCTGACTGAGTAAATAGTTGATTCAGTAAGATATTGCGCGGGACAGACTATGCTGTCAAGGGATGACGAAAGAACACCGTGAGCTCGCCGCCGCGCTCACCCTCGCCGCCCAGCGCACCGCCACCGACGCCGTCATGGTGCACGGGGCCATCGCCGACAAGCTCGGCCTGCACGTCACCGACCTGCGGTGTCTCAATCTGCTGCGGCTGGACGGGCCCGCCACCGCGGGCGAGCTGGCCCAGCGGACCGGGCTCACCACGGGGGCGATCACGCGGATGATCGATCGGCTGCTCAAGGCCGGGTACGTGCGCCGCGAACACGACGAGCTGGATCGGCGGCGCGTCATCGTCACCGCCATCCCCGAGCGCATCGACGAAATCGCCCCGCACTACGAGGTTTTGGCGCGCGAGTTCGGCAAGGTCATGAACGACTACACCGATGAGCAGATGCGCGTCCTGCTCGATGTGTTCCAGCGGCTGCACGAAACCTCGGTGCACGTCACCGCGCTGCTACGCGATCCAGCCAGGTGACCTGGGCGTCATTCTCGAATGCCTCGCGGCGGGTGACCCGGAAACGGGAGGGGTGGAATGCGCCGTCGAAGAGCCGTACGCCCGCGCCCGCGATGACCGGATAGGTCTTGATGACGAGCTGATCGATCTCGTCGATCAACTCCCCGGCCAACTTTCCGCCACCGCACAGCCACACATCCTTCCCCTCTTCCTTCTTCAACCGCCGGACCAACTCGACCGGGTCGCTGCTCACGATTTCCACGTCCGGGAAATCGGCCTGCGCCAGCGTGCCGGAGATGACGTACTGCTTCAGGTGCGGATAGGGGTTGGCGATGCCGACGGACAGGCCCGGCTCATAGGTGCCGCGACCCATGAGGATGGTGTCGAACTCCCGGTTCGGCTCATCGACCGGCAGGCCCACCGATTCGCGCAGGAAGGCCGGAATGGTCTCGGGGTAGCGCGCACCGATCCAGGCGGTCATGACCTCGTCGACCGGCAGGAAGTCGAACTCACCCTGCGGGCCCGCGATGATGCCGTCGATGGAGGCGCCGACGTAGTAGACAAGATTTCGCATGGTTACCGCCTCGTTCGTTGTACTTCGTTTGTAGTGATTAGGAATGTAGTACTACGGCTGGAGTGGTGTCAACGGGAAAGTTCCGGAAAGTTTCGGCGTCGATTCGCGTGTTATCGACTCGAGTTCATTCTGTGACCTGGGTCACCAATTAGGTAAACGGAACTTACCCACGGGTACGTTCCGATTCCATTGCGCGACAGTGAAATTCATGATTCCGGCGAACCAGACAAGACCGGGCGGTATGCGACACAGTTGACTCGGCGAGCGACGCTGGTCACAATCGGTGCCCAAGCTGGAGGGTAGGAATGCGCACTAAGACTGATCACCGCTTCATCATCGACATCGATCCCGATCAGGTGATGGAGGCGTTGCTCATGGTCGAGCAACTTCCCGACTGGTCCCCCTCGTATCAGGACGTCCGGGTCGCCACCCGCGACAAATTGGGCCGCCCCAAGCGGGCGTACGTCTCGGCCACCCTCATGGGCCGCCCCGATCGCCAGGTCGTCGAGTACACCTGCAGTGAGAACCGGGTCGCCTGGAAGGTCTCCGAATCCAGCGCCGGCGCGGGCGGCCAGGGCTGGTTCGATCTCGCCGAAACCGAGGACGGCGGGACCGAGGTCTGGTACCACACCGAGCTCTACCTGCCGATTCCCGCACCGGGCATGTTCCTCAAGCGCACCGCCCGCCGCGAGGGCGAGACCACCATCGAGAACTTCATCTCGTTCGTCGAATCCGTCACCGGCATCGAGGGACTCGGCGAGGTGGAGGAAGCACCCTACGTGGAACAGGCCGGGTACGAACCCACGAGCTATTCCCAGCCGCTGCACTACGGCGGCCGCCTCGAACCGGGCTTCGGCACCGCGTGACGCCGATGGTGAACACGCGTCACTGACACTGCCCTTCGGGCCGCGAACCCGGCACTATGTCCAACATGCCCGGTGCGCAACGAAAGCGAATAATGCCGGTGGCGCGAGACGCCTCCGTCACCCAGCTGGAACTCTTCTTCGACCTGGTGATCGTGTTCGCGTTCACCATGGTCACCGATCTGGCCGCCCACGAGACCACCGCGATCAATCTGCTGCGCGCGCTGGTCATCCTCATGCTGCTGTGGTGGATGTGGATCGGCTACTCCTGGCTCGGCAATGTGGTCAAGGCCGATGAGGGCATCGCGCGGGTGGCCATGTTCGTGGCCATGGGCGCGGCGTTCGTCATCGCGCTCACCATTCCCGAAGCCTTCCACGACCTTCCGGGCGGCTGGTACGGGCCGCTGGTCTTCGTCATCGCGTATCTCGTCGCGCGCCTGGTGCACCTGTCGGTGTTCTGGATGGCCAGCGCCGATGACGAGAAGCTGCGCGGACAGGTCATTCGCTGGGCCTTCGGCTCACTCACCATCGCCGCGGTGCTGCTGCTGCTCGGCGTGCGCAGTCACGGCGACTGGCAGATCCTGCTCTGGCTGGCCGCGCTCGCCGGGGAAATGCTGTGGACCGGATTCTCCGGCAATGACTGGGTGGTCAACTCCGCCAAGCATTTCGCCGAACGGTACGGGCTGATCATCATCATCGCGCTCGGCGAATCCATCGTCTCGATCGGCGTCGGCGTGGCCGGACTGCCGATCTCCTGGGCCATTACGCTCGGCTCACTGCTCGGACTCGCGGTCGCCGGGCTCATGTGGTGGGCGTACTTCGATGTCGCGGCGCTGATGGTCGAGCACGAACTGGAGCACTCCACCGGTGAGCGGCGCATTCAGATCGCGCGCGGCTGCTACACCTACTGGCACTTCCCGATGATCGCCGGAATCGTGGCCATGTCACTGGGATTGAAGAAGGTGCTCGGCTATGTGGGCGGGGCGCAAGGGCATTCGCTCGAGGACAAGCTCTACGGCATTCCGCTGTATGCCCTTTACGGGGGCGCAGTGGCCTATCTGCTGGCGTTGGTGGGTTTCCGGTACTACGCGACACACAAACTGCTCATACCGCGCGTGGTGGCCGCCGTGGCCCTGCTGGCGCTGATCCCGCTCGCCACCACCCTGCCCGCGCTCGGTTCACTGGCACTGCTGTGCGCGGTGCTGCTGGCGCTGATCGCCTGGGAGACCGTGCGTTACGCGAATCCGCGCGATCGCATCCGGCACGGCGGCGACGAGCTCCGGCACGGTGGCGAGCTCCGGCACGGCGGCGGCGAGGCCGCACAGCACGGGTGACGTTGTCGCCGCGCAGGTGAGAACTATTGCTGGAGACGGTGATTCACCGACTCCGGCACCCGCACCCCGGACCGCACCGCCGTCCGCATCTGATCGATGTTCTCGCGCAGCACATCCGCCACCAGCTCATCGGTGCGCGGATCGGCGAGCACCTGGAACACCAGGCGGAAACTGGCATCGGCGATACCGCGAATGATGTCCTCGTGGAACGGGAGATAGCGCACCCGGCCCAATTGCGGATCCTGGCGGATGAGCTCGAGCATCATCTGATCGAGCTCACCCCGGTTCTCCTCCAGCGCGTTCGCGATATTGCGGGCGTAGTGGCCGGTGCGCAGCACCTCGCCGACCTCATCGATGACGGCCATGGTGACCGGGCGCTTCACCGCCTCGACGATGACGCCGACCGAGCGATTCACCACGGCGGCGGTGACGCGTTCACCGAGCGCGCGATCGGCCACCCGGCCGACGCGGACCGCGATCACCACGATCCGCAGCAGCCGGAAACCGCGGAAGAACGGGCTGGTCACCGGGATCATGCCCAGTACCTCGTACCAGTAGATGAACGGGAACGTCCAGCTCCACGCCTCCCGCCGCCAGCGCCACAGAAATTCGGCCAGGAAGATCGCGCAGATGCTGTAGTCGACGATCCGAATCGCGTGATAGGTGTGCCCGGAGACCGGGAAGAACGTCACCCAGACCACCAGCGCCACCGACACCACGGCCAGTGCGAGCATGAACAGATCCGTCCACAGGGCGGGTGGCTTCGGCGGGAATTTCTCCGCCTCCGGTGCGCCGATTTCGCTCACGCCGACCCCTTCCTCACTGAACGGTCTGGCGCCAGCGTAATTGCCCCGGCCGGATCGGTCCGAAACGCGTGACTCGGGCTGCGTCATGGCTCGCGGCGCATATATACAGCGTGCGCGAGCAACCTCGCAGCCCGTCGTCCAGCTATCTGCCCGCGCGAATGATCGCCTCGATATTGCGCTCGGCGAGCGCGGTGATGGTGAGCGACGGGTTCACCGTCGCGGTACTGCCCGGAATGCCCGCGCCGTCCATCACGTACAGACCCGGATGACCGTGCACCCGCCCGTTCACATCGGTGGCCCGGCCGAAGACCGCGCCGCCGAGCGGATGGGCGGTGAACGCCGCGTTGGCGTCGTAGCCGATCGGCGAATAGTCGACCGAGGAATTCGACAGGCTCGCGATGCGGCGATCCACGGTCCGGCACGCGGCGATCACGTGATCCTGGGTGGCGCGCGGCCAATTCAGGCCGACGGTATTGCGGGCCCGGTCATAGCCGAAGCGCGCCCGGGTCGGATCCAGCACCATACCGAGCGAGGCGATGGCCAGGGTGTCCACGGGAATGCCTGGGACATACCAGTTTTCGAGTGTCAGCGGCACTCCGGACTCGTCCAGGATGCGGCTGGCGCTCGGCACGCCGCCACCGGTGGTGGTGGGCTCGCTGACGCTGCGCGCCAGCACCACATCGCCATTGGTGCCCCAGCCGTCGCCGATGTGCTCGTTCAGATTCGGCAGGGTGCCGGTGGCCTGCGCGCGCACCAGCAGTTCCGAGGTGCCGACCGAACCCGCGCCCAGGAACAGGCGGTTGCAGGTGAGCGTGCGGGTGCCGAGTATCTGACCGGTCGGGGCCAGTTTGGTCACCGACACCACGTACTTGCCGCTGCCGTCCTGGCCGATCGAATCCACCCGATGCCCGGGGAAGATTCCGGTGCGCCCGGTGGCCTCGGCGTAGCGCAGATAGTTCTGATTCAGATCGAACTTCGCGCCATTGGAATTGCCGAGATTGCTGCGCGAGGCCGTGGCCGACGCCCGCGACGCGCCCGCCAGTTCGGCGCGCAGCACATCCCAGTTGAAGATCGAATCATTGGGCACCGGTTGATAACCCGCCGCCCGCACCTGCCGATCCCACACCCGCGAATGCGTGAACGGGGTCGAGTTGTAGATATCGGCTGGCATCGGGCTCAGTCGCAGCATGTCCCGCACCCGCGGGTAGTAGACCCGGTCCAGTTCGTCGTAATCGGCGATACCGCCGAACACCGTGTCGAACAGATGCTTCGGCGGCGCGACCATGGCTCCGGTGAAGACGATCGAGCCACCGCCGACCGCCGCCCCGCGCCATACATCGATACCGCCGAATTCGGTGACGTCGAGCACGCCGCCGAAATCGGCGAACGTCATCGGCACCTTGGTGACGCCGGTGAAACTGGTGCGATGCCAGAAGCCGCGGCCGTCCGGCAGATCGTCACCGGTGAAGATCTCCCGATTGGGGTCGTTCGGCCAGCGCGAACCGCGCTCCAGCACGGTATTGGATACGCCCGCCTCGGCCAGCCGCAGCGCGGTGACCGCCGCCCCGAAGCCCGAGCCGATCACGATGGCGTCGGTGTGCTCCGGCGGATCAGGCAGCGGCGCAAAGATTTCCGGGACCCACGCCTGGAAGAGCGCGTTCCAGATCGGATTCGCCGCGGCGGTACCCGCGCCGCGCATCGCGGCCCCGGATCCCATACCCGCCAGCAGAGCCGCCATACCGGCAGCTTTGAACACCGCGCGCCTGCGCAACCGGCCACCTCCCTCATCAAGTAGGCCGCGCGCGACACTACCGGCCGGTCGCGCCCCGCTCAACACATTCAGGGTGAGCCACAAGACTCGCCATGCGTGTCGGCTATGTGTCGCGGGAAATGCGTGCTAGCGGGGGCCGTAAGGCCCCCGACCTCGATGACGGAGTGGTGTTTCACAAACCGGTGAACCGGAGGAGTTCGGTCAGGCGCGCAGACGTTCGCGACGGAGCTGATCCACCTCGGGGAGATCGAGGGGAGCCAGGGTGTCCACGCCGAGTGCCTGCTTCAACAGGTAGTCGGCGAGTTCGGGATTGCGGGCCAGGGCAGGGCCGTGCATGTAGGTGCCCAGCACCGAGCCCTGGACCACGCCCTCGAGACCGTCACCGACACCATTGCCCACACCCTTGGTGACGCGGGCCAGGCCGGAGGCGTCGCCGCCGAGTTTGGTTCCGCCCCGGTGGTTTTCGAAGCCGGTCAGGGGCTGGGAGAGGCCGGGCAGCAGTGGCTGCGTCGCCACCTCACCGATGGCGCGCTTGTCCTGGGGCGAGGTGGTGACGTCGAAAAGCCCTACGCCGTCGACCTTTTCGCCCGACGACGTCTCGTACCAGTGGCCGAGCACCTGGATGGCGGCGCAGATGGCGAGCACCGGCGCACCACGGCCCGCGGCCTGCTGGAGCCCGGGATAACGCTGCAGGTGACGGGTGGCCAGGCGCTGGGCCGAATCCTCCGCACCACCGAGGGTGTAGATATCCAGCGAGTCCGGCACCGGATCGGACAGATTGATCTCGACGATCTCGGCGTCGTGGCCGCGCAGGCGCAGGCGCTGGCGCAGCACCAGGGCATTGCCGCCATCGCCGTAGGTGCCCATGACATCGGGCAGCACCAGGCCGATGCGGACGGTCGATTCACTCATGCGCGGGCCTTCGCTTCCAGGTCGCGGTTCAGGTCACGGAAGGCCGTGTAATTGGCGAGCACCTCGACCTTGCCCGGCGGGCAGGATGCGATGGCGCGCAAGGGATCCGCGACGGTGATGTGATCGACGCCCGCGTAGGTCAGGCGCACCGCGAGATCGGTGGCGCGTTCGCCCGCCGCCACCACCTGGGTGCCCTCGAAATGTTCGAAGCGCACATCCCAGAGCCAGGACAGATCCTCGCCGTCCGGCACCTGGCCGTTCACCGCGATCACCAAACCCGTTGCGGCGGAGTCGATCATGGACAGCGCCTCCTGCCAGCCCGCCGGATTCTTGGCCAGCAGCAGTCGCGCGTTATGCCCGTTCACCTCGACGGTGCGGTAGCGGCCCGCGATCTCGGTGACGGTGCCGGTGGCGTTCGCGGCGGCGAGCGGATCCGCGCCCATCGCCACGGCGGCGGCCACCGCCTGGGTGGCGTTACCGCGATTGGCGCGCCCCGGAAGGGCAAGGGCCAGCGGCAATTCCAGGCCGTCCGGACCGTGGATGCCGTGCTCGTCCACCCGCCACTGCGGTTCCGGGCGCTTGAAATCCGCGCCGGTGCTGTACCAGTGCTCGCCCTCCCACACGATGGGCTCACCGCTGCGCGGGCAGCTGGCCGAGTCCACCGCCCAGCCGCTCCCGGCGGACACCCACACCACATTCGGATGGTCGTAGGCGATCGAGGTGACCAGTACGTCATCGCAATTGGCGATCAGCACCGCATCCGGATGCCGCGCCATACCGGCGCGCAGGCGGCGCTCGATCATATTGATCTCGCCGACCCGGTCCAGCTGATCGCGGGACAGATTGAGCAGCACCACCGCGGCCGGCTCCAGCGCATCGGCCACATGCGGCAGATGCAGTTCATCCACCTCGATGGCGGCCAGCGGCGCGACCCGATTCGCGGTGAGCGCGGCCACGATTCCGGCATCCATATTGGCGCCGTCCGCCTGGGTGGCGACCGCGCCGATCGTCTGTAGCGCGGCGGTGGTCATGCGGGTGGTGGTCGACTTGCCGTTGGTGCCGGTGACCAGCACCGTCCGGCGACCCCGCCCGAGCTGGGTCATGATCGTCGGATCGATTTTCAGCGCGATCAGGCCGCCGATCATCGAACCGTTGCCGCGCCCGGCGCGCCGCGACGCCCATGACGCCGCCGTCGCCGCCCGCAGCGCCAGCTGTCCGCGTACCGAAATGTCTGCCACGCCGCGAGTTTATTGGTGCGACCGGGCCGATGCGCAGGCGGCATCGACCCGGCGCGCGTGAGGTGCGCCGCATTCAGGACTTGTAGAGCAGCTCCTCATAGGTGTGCGAGTAGTGCTTCTCCAATTGTTCGAGCGTTTCGGTGGTGCCGGGCTGCAATTCCTTCACCAGCCGGGCCTGACTGGGCAGGGTGTCGACCGGCCACTGCTCCGGCTTCCACAGGCCGCTGCGCAGGAAAGCCTTGGCGCAGTGCAGGAAGATCTGCTGCACATCCACCTCGACGGCCAGGATCGGGCGATGGCCCTTGACCACCATGTCGTCGAAGTACGGGGCATCGCGCACCAGTCGCGCGCGGCCGTTGACGCGCAGGGTTTCCCCGCGACCGGGAATCAGGAAGATCACGCCCACATGCGGATTGCTCAGAATATTGAGATAGCCGTCCGCGCGGCGATTACCCGGCCGCTCGGGAATGGCGATGGTGGTGTCGTCGAGCACCCGCACGAAACCCGCCGGATCGCCCTTGGGCGAGGCATCGCAATTGCCGTCGGCGTCGCTGGTGGCCAGTACCACGAAGGGAGACAGGGAGATCCACTCCTTATCGCGCTCGTGCAGCGCGACCCGCTCCTTGGCGACGGCCCGGGGCGTCGGAGCGCCCAGGAGTTCACGCAGTTCAGCCGGATCCTTGATCTCGCTCATGACTTCGATTGAACGCGCGAACCAAGGTGTGCCGCCAGTGATTTGTAGGGAATGTCGCTACATGGGAATGTCGAAGAGATTCGCCTGACCGGCCTTGTAGCGCGCGATGTCCAACTGCCGGAACGGTTCCAGCTCGGTGGCGCGGTACAGCTTGAACAGCTGGCAGCGCGGGGCATTGGAACCCGAGACGTCCAGTACCGCGTTCACCGCGGTGCGCGCGGCCTCGGACGCACCCTCCATGGTCGCCAGATCCACATTGGTGCGCACGTAATCGCCTGCCAGGAAAAGGTTTTCGATATCGGCGGTATGCGATTCCGGGCGCAGCGCCCAGGAGCCCGCGGTATTGATGAGCAGCGGATCGGCATTGGTGTTGCGCTTGGCCCCGGCGTCCCAGGTGATGCCGGTGTCCAGGAACCAGGAGTGCAGATCGGCATCGCTCAAGAGTTCGCGCTGATCATTGAGGTGCGCCTTGAGCTGCGCCCACACCTCGCGGGCGATCTCGTCGTGGGTGCATTCCTTGGCGGGTTTGCCGTACAGCATGCCGGGGGTGTTCCAGTCGGAGATGTCCACCGACAGGCAGTCCTTGACGGTGCCGTCGCCCATACCCGTCACCGGGGTGCGGTTCCAGAACTGATTCTGCGAAATGGAGGTCAGCGACCACGGCGAATCCACGTAGGCGGCATGCCCGCGCGCGATATTGGTCTCGGTCTTCAGGAAGAACTGGATGCCGGTCATCCAATCCACCATGAGCTGATTCATGCCCGCCAATTCCGGTCGGCGGGAAAGGATTTCGGGTGTCCACAGGGTGCGGGCGACCTCGGTGGGCACGGCGGAGATGAAATAGTCGGCCTCGACCTGACGGGCCGCGCCGGAACCGTCCACAATGCGCGCGGAAGTGATTCTGCCGTCCGCGATTTCGAGTCCGCGCACCTCGCCGGTCGCGAATTTCACGCCCAGATCACGCAGCCGCGCGACCCACGGATTGATCCACGCCTCATTGGTGGAACCGTTCAGCAGCCGGTCCAGCGCACCGTCATTGGCGACCTCCAGGGGATTGCCCAGGAACTGCTCACCCATATTGCCGATGGTGAGGGTGCTGGCCAGATCGTCCTTGGCCGCCACCAGCAGCGTGGTGAGGGTGCGCGAGAGCAGCATGCGGAATTCGGTGGAGCGGCGGCCCGCGCCCACGTATTCGCGCCAGGCGACCTTGTCCCACTGGCCGTAGCGGCGGGCATCACAGCTGGTGTTGAACACCAGTAGTCGATTGGCGAAGTAGAGCGCGTCCGACTCGGACATCTTGGTGCTGGTGGCGATGGCCGAACCGACGGTTTCCCGGAAGTCGTCGGGGGTGGCCCAGATTCGCCCGGCCTTACCCATCGGCAGGATCACGTCATCGGCGTCGCGGCGGGAGAAACGCGCCTCGGAGGCGGCGACCAGATTGTCCCAGACCCCGTTCGCATTGCCCGCGAACGGGATTCGCCGCATGGTGTCGGGAATGTGCCGGTAGAAGCCGGGGAAGAAGCGGAAACCGTGCTCGCCCATGAGTTCCGGGCGGCCGTCCCGGCCACTGTTCGGCACCGGGATACTGCGGGCTTTGCCACCGAGTGCCCGGCGCTCGTACACGGTGACGTCGAAACCGCGTTCGGCCAATTCGTGCGCGGCGGTGAGACCGGCGACACCGCCGCCCAGCACGGCCACGCTGCGACTCGGATCGGCGTGCGCGGGAGTGGGTCGCAAGGTGGCGGCGGCGCCCGCCAGCGCACCAGCCGCGACCGCGCCACGCAGCACCGTTCGCCGCGTGACGGACAAACGCTGTCCAGTCATTCCCTACCTCCCACGCCTGGGGGAATCCTAGGCAGCGGGAACCGGGGTTTGGTCCGTTGGGTCCTGTTTTGCGTACCTTGTGTTGAACATTGATGCCCGAATGCCGACTATTCGCTTCGCAGACTTCGCAGACTGTCCGGGTCGCGCCGAGGTCGCGGTGAACGCGCCCGCGATGACAATGGCCGCCCCCAGCAGGGAAACCGCCGTCGGACGCTCATGCAGGAACGCCCACGAGGCCGCGATGCCCACCACCGGAACCAGCAGCGACAGCGGTGCGACCGTGCCCGCCGGATAGCGGCTCATCAGATACGTCCACAGGCCCGAACCCGCGATGGTGCCCAGCAGCACGATGTACGCCAGCGCGGCATAGGCGGGCCAGCCGGTCGCCGAGAACGAGGCCGCCAGATCGTGCAGGCCCGTGGTCGGTCCCTCCACGAGCGCGGACAGCGCGAACATGGGCAGCGGCGGAATCACCGTCATCCACAGCGTCAGATGCAGCGGATTCACCGGACCCCCGGGCGCGGCATGCGCCGCCGCCATGCGGGACCCGATATTGCCGAAGGCCCAGCCCAATCCGGCCAGCAGCGTCAGCACCAGCGGCAGCAGCGCCGCACTGTGCGATCGATCCCAGCCGATCACCGCCATCCCGGCCATGGCGACCGCGATACCGGCGAATTGTATGGGCCGCAACCGTTCTCGCAGGAACACCGCCCCGAGCAACACCGTGAAGGGCGCGGACGACTGCAACACCAGCGAGGACAACCCCGTCGGCATCCCGGCCCGCATGGCGCTGAACAGAAACGCGAATTGCAGAATCCCGAACCCGACGCCGTACAGCAGCAACCAGCGCCACGGCACCTGCGGCCGCGGCACGAACATCAGCACCGGCACCGCGATCACCGCGAACCGCAGGGCCGCGAAGAAGAACGGCTCGAAGTGATCGAGCCCGACCCGAATGGCCAGGAAATTCAGTCCCCAGAGCACCACGACACCCAGGCCGAGCAGCCGATCACGATTGGTCATGCGGCAAATACTGAAGCCATCCATAGGTAAGAACAATCGAATAATTCTGCACCAATGATGTAGTAGAACTTATCTATGCATCACCCCGAAGACCCGGAACACCCCACCCCACCCCGCACCGTTCCCCGCCCGCGCCGCATCACCACCCCGACCACGATGGGGCCCCGCCACCTCCCGGCGGGTACCCCACCCCGGACCCTGGCGGAGGCCGTCGCGGCACCGGCCGGGGCGGACAATCCGGGCACAGCGAGCCTGCGGCCACCCGAACTTCGGCCTGATTCGCCCGGCGGCGGTGCGGAAAATACCGGGCGCGTGGGTGATTCGAGTGAGGTCGGCAGCGGGGGGCCGCTCATGTCGGTGGAGCGGTTGCGGGTGCTGCGGGAATTGGCGGATCGGGGGACGGTGGCGGCGGTGGCGGCGGCACTGTCGATGACACCGTCGGCCGTTTCGCAGCAGTTGAAGGTGCTGGCGCGGGAGGCCGGGGTGGCGCTGCTGGAGCCGGACGGGCGGCGGGTGCGATTGACCGATGCCGGGCGGGCACTCGTCGTGCGGGCGGATGAGGTGCTGGCCGCGATGGAGAAGGCCGCGGCCGAGATGGCGTCGTATCGGGGGTCGCCGCGCGGGCAGGTGCGGGTGGCGCTGTTTCCGTCGGGGGCGGCGCTGCTGCTGCCGCATGTGCTCGCCGAATTGGCGGAGACCGGGGTGGAGATGGTGGCGGCCGATGAGGATGTGCCGCCGGTGGAAGTGCCTCGGCTGCTTGCCGATTACGACGTGGTGCTGACCCATCGCGATGAGCGGTCGGCGTCCATGAGCGGGGCGCGGGTGGCCTCGCGGGTGCTCATGCGCGAGCCGATCGATGTGGTGGTGGGGCCCGAGCATCGGCTGGCGCGGCAGGGGGCGGTGGTGCCCGCCGAGCTGGCGGATGAGACCTGGTTGAGTGTGCGGGGCGGATTCCCTGTGGATGATGTGCTGCGGTCGATCGCCACGGTCACCGGCGTGCAGCCGCGAATCGCGCAGCGGCTCAACGATTTCACCGTGATCGAGGCGCTGGTCGCCTCCGGCTACGGCATCGCGCTCATGCCGCGCCACGCGGTGCGGCATCCGGATCTGGTGATGCTGCGCCTGGCGGGCGTGCGCGCGGCCCGGCTCTACGATCTGGCGACCCGGCCGCACGCGGAGAAGAGGCCCGCCGTCGCCACCGTGCTCGCGGCCTTTCAGCGAGCCGCCCGCCGCACCACCAACGGCTGATGCGGGCCTTCGCGCCCGGGAATACGCTGCCGCACAATGAACATCCGGTGCGGCACTTGACTTGGAGTGCACTCCAGGTCATAGCGTGAACGCATGAGCATTCGTCTCGGATATCAGATGCCCAACTTCAGCTACGGGGTAGCGCCGCGCGAGCTGTTCGCGGCCGTGGCCGCGCAGGCGCGCGAAGCCGAGGCGGCCGGATTCGACGCCGCCTTCGTCATGGATCACTTCTATCAGCTGCCGCTGCTCGGCACGCCCGATCAGCCCATGCTGGAGGCGTACAGCACGCTGTCCGGACTGGCGGCGGTCACCGAGCGAATTCAGTTGTCCGCCTTGGTGACCGGCAATACCTACCGCAATCCGGCGCTCACCGCCAAGACCGTCACCACACTGGACGTGGTGAGCAGCGGGCGCGCGGTGCTCGGCATCGGCGCGGGCTGGTTCGAGCTCGAACATCAGGCGTACGGCTTCGATTTCGGCACCTTCACCCAGCGGTTCGAACGCCTGGAGGAGGCCCTGCAGATCATCACGCCGATGCTGCGCGGTCAGCACTCCACCTTCGACGGCAAGTGGTATCAGACCCAGGACGCCATGAACGAGCCGCGCGTGCGCGATGATCTGCCGATCATGCTCGGCGGCGGTGGCGAGAAGAAGACGTTCGCGCTGGCCGCGCGCTTCGCCGACCACCTCAATATCATCTGCAACGCCTCCGAACTGCCCCGCAAGCTGGAGGCCCTGCACGCCCGCCTCGACGAGGCCGGCCGCGCCCGCGACACCCTGGAGACCAGCTACCTGGCCTTCGTCATCGTCGACGAGGACGGCGATCGAGCCCGCAAGACCCAGGCGGATCTCCTTGCCCGCATAGGCATTACAGACCTGTCCTCCATGCCCGTCGAGGCCCTGAAGCAGTCCCCCGCCGACCGCCAATTCGTCGGCACCCCCGACGAGGTGGCCGAGCAGCTGCAAGCCCGCGTCCTCGACCACGGCATCGACGGCCTCATCGTCAACCTGGTCACCAACGGCCACGAGCCCGGCACCGTGGATCTGGCGGGCCGCGCCCTCGCACCCCTGGTCCACGCCTGAAGTAAAACGAGAGGACGCCCCGCAGCTGATGCTGCGGGGCGTTCGGCGCATTCGCCGCAGGAGGGCAGGTCCTCCGCCAAGAGGCTGCCCGCCACCTCCGGCAAGCGCAACGCCCCGCGACTTCACGTCGCGGGGCGTGCTGTATTCAGCTGTGGTGCAGTGCTTTTCGGCTCAGCGCTGGTTGTTCGGGGAGAAGCGCTGGGAGGCGTGGTAGCCGAAATCGTCGGCGACCATGGCGGCCAGTTCCAGCAGGGCGCGGCGGGTCGGCTTGGAGACCAGTTCCAGGTCGATTTCGGCGCCCTCGGCGAGGTGATCGTCGAACGGCACCACCTGTACCGCGCGGGTGCGATCCAGGAACAGCTTGCGCAGCTGATCCAGATCGACCGTGGAGGAACCCTTGCGAGATGCGTTGACCACCACCACGGTTCGCTCCACCAGCTTGTGGTAGCCGTGGTGATCGAGCCAGTCCAGCGTCGCCGAGGCGCTGCGCGCGCCGTCGATGGCGGGTGAGGTCACCAGCACCAGCGAGCTCGCCATATCCAGCACGCCGGACATGGCCGAGTGCATGAGTCCGGTACCGCAGTCGGTGAGAATGATGTTGTAGAACTGCTGCAGGATGCCGATCGCCTTGCGGTAGTCGGCCTCGCTGAACGCCTCCGACACCGCCGGATCCTGTTCGCTGGCAAGCACTTCCAGTCGGCTCGGAGCCTGGGAGGTATGCGCGCGCACATCGGAGTACCGGGTGATGTGGCTGTCCTCCAACAGGTTTCGCACCGTGGAGCGGGTCTGCCGCGGCACCCGGTGGGCGAGCGTGCCCAGGTCGGGATTGGCGTCGATGGCGATGACCCGGTCACCGCGCTCGGAGGCGAAGGTGGACCCCAAACCGACAGTGGTGGTGGTCTTTCCGACACCGCCCTTGAGCGACAGGATCGCGATCCGGTAATCACCGCGCACCGGCTGATTCACCCGATCCACCAGCTGCGCGTGCATCAGATCCGCGGGCGACTCGCCCGGGTTGATCACACCGCCGGACGCCTTGTGCACCGCACGCCGCCAGCCACTGCGCGGCGCGCGCCGTGCCCGGCGCAACAGATTCAGATCATTGACCGAATGCCCCGGCGGCGGCTGCTGCTGGAATCCGCCCTGCTGCTGCGGAAATCCCTGCTGCGGCTGACCATTCCAGCCCTGCTGCGGGAAACCCTGCGGCGGCAGCTGCTGCTGCGGCGCCTGCGCGGGCGGCGGGGACCAGCTGTAGATCGGCCCGCCCGGTTGATCATTGGACGGCGCGAACTGCCCGGGGTGACCGAACTGCCCGGGTGCGCCGCCCGGTCCGGCAGCGCCCTCCGGTCCGTGCTGAGCACCCGGATCGGGCTGAGCGGGCTGGTCGGGAAACACCCGGCGAACCATGCCGTCGCTGCCGATTTCCTGCCGGATCTCACCGTACGGGGTGTTGTCGCGGACCTCGCCGTAGCTGCCGTCCGGACCCGGGAACTGGCCCGGCGCAGCCGAATTCGGCGGCGGCGCGAACTGTCCGGCATCGGGTGCGGGGTAATTGCCGGTGGGCGGGAAACCCTGCGGCGGCCCCTGCGGGAACTGGTTGCCCGCGAACGGGCCCTGTCCCTCGAACGGGCCGTTCGGGCCGCCCTGGTACGGCTGGCCGTACGGTCCCTGCTGCGGGAATCCCGGCTGGCCCGCACCGTAGGGCGCGGCCTCGGGCGGGAAGACGGTGGTCTGCTCGATCGAGTCCGGCACCGGCGGGAAGAAACCCGCGCCCTGCTCACCCTCGCCATTGGCTTCGGCCTCGGCCTTACCCGGCTCCGGGGCGCCCGCGCCGGACGAGGCGTGCTCATCCTTGACATCGTCGGCGTCCACCGGCAGCCCGGCCGCGGCCTGTGCGGTCGAATTCTGATCGTTCGTAGTCACGTGTCCCCCATCTGCTCGACAGCTCGAACAGAGAGCTCGGCGCTAATGCGGTTCCACGCTAGCATTGCCGACGCTCTCCCACCCTGGCCTGGTAATACCTCGCACCCCCGCGCAACTGCGCCGCTACCGGGAGTTCACTGTGGAAAACGATGATCCCGCCCCGAATCTCGGAGCGGGATCAGCGCTGTGGATCGATGTGGATCAGTTGCCGCGGGCCGCGCGGTTGACGGCCGAGACGACCGCGCGCAGCGATGCGGTGGTGATCGAGGTGGCGATGCCGACGCCCCAGGTCACCTTGTCGCCGATGGCGCATTCCACGTAGGCGGCGGCCTGCGCGTCATCGCCCGAGGACATGGCGTGCTCGCTGTAATCCAGTACGCGCACGTCGTATCCGATGGTGGCCAGCGCGTCCACGAACGCGGCGAGCGGGCCGTTGCCCTCACCGGAGATGGCCTGTTCGACGCCGTCCACCTTGACCACGGCCTCGATATGGTCGACGCCGCCGTCCAATTCGGAGGCGGTGACCTTCTGCCGGATGCGCTCCAGCGGCACGATCGGGGTCAGGTACTCCTCGGAGAAGACGTCCCACATCTCCTTCGGGGTGACCTCGCCGCCCTCACCGTCGGTGATCTTCTGGACCGCCTGCGAGAACTCGATCTGCAGGCGGCGCGGCAGCACCAGCCCGTGATCGGTCTTCATGATGTAGGCGACGCCGCCCTTGCCGGACTGCGAATTCACCCGGATGACAGCCTCGTACGTGCGGCCGACGTCCTTCGGGTCGATGGGCAGGTACGGGACCGCCCAGGTCATATCGGCCACATCGGAATCCGCGGCGTCGGCCGCGGCCTTCATGGCGTCCAGGCCCTTGTTGATGGCGTCCTGATGCGAGCCGGAGAACGCGGTGTAGACCAGGTCACCGCCGTACGGGTGGCGCTCGGCGACGGGCAGCTGGTTGCAGTATTCGACCGTGCGGCGGATCTCGTCGATATTGCTGAAGTCGATCTGCGGATCCACACCGCGCGAGAACAGGTTCATCCCCAGGGTCACCAGGCAGACATTGCCGGTGCGCTCACCGTTGCCGAACAGGCAGCCCTCGATGCGATCCGCACCGGCCTGGTAGCCCAGTTCGGCGGCGGCCACGGCGGTGCCGCGGTCATTGTGCGGGTGCAGCGACAGCACGATGGAATCGCGGCGCGCCAGGTTCCGGCTCATCCATTCGATGGAGTCGGCGTAGACGTTCGGGGTCGCCATCTCCACGGTCGCCGGCAGGTTGATGATCAGCGGCTTCTCGGGGGTCGGCTGAATGATCGCCGATACCGAATCACATACGTCCAGTGCGTAATCCAGCTCGGTGCCGGTGTACGACTCGGGGCTGTACTCGTAGCGCCAGCGGGTGTCCGGGTACTTCTTCTCGATCTCCAGGCACAGCGTCGCGGCGTCGGTGGCGATCTTCTTGACGGCCTCGCGGTCCGCGCGGAACACCACGCGGCGCTGCAGGATCGAGGTCGAGTTGTAGAAGTGCACGATGGCCTGCGGTGCGCCCGCGCACGCCTCGAAGGTGCGCTCGATCAGTTCGGCGCGGGACTGGGTCAGCACCTGAATGGTGACATCGTCCGGGATCGCGCCGTCCTCGATGATCTCGCGGACGAAGTCGAAGTCGGTCTGCGAGGCGGCGGGGAAGCCGACCTCGATTTCCTTGTAGCCCATCCGCACCAGCAGATCGAACATGCGGCGCTTGCGGGCCGGGCTCATCGGATCGATGAGCGCCTGATTGCCGTCGCGCAGATCCACCGCACACCAGGACGGGGCGCGATCGATGATCTTGTCGGGCCAGGTGCGGTCGGGCACCGAGATGGGCTCGACCTCCTCCGCGAACGGCCGGTACCGGAAGGTCGGCATGGAGGAGTTCTTCTGCGTGTTCCAGGCAGGCTGGTCGGCAGGGGCCGGCTTCGACGGCACGTTGATCGTGCGCGAACCGGAAACGAAAGCATCAGCGGGTGACATGGCGATTTATCTCCGAGAGTGTGGCTGGATCCCAGGTATGGGGTAGACCGGCACGACGAACACCCGCGACGGGAGCCGGTCCGTATCAGACCCCGCCGCGGCGGCCGAGGAGAAGGCTTGCCCGCTGCATGATGATCACGAGTTTACAGCGTGGCAATACGGTGCCGGAACCCAGGTGCACGGCTACCCTCGGCCGCATGGCGATGCTGGCGAATCTGCTGGGGCAATGGTCCGGCGCGAACGATTTTCGGCTGATGCCGACCGACACCATGGAAACCTCCGCCGCGACCGTCACGGTCAGCTTCGGAGCGGGCGGGAATCTGGCGTCGATCGGCTACACCTGGAGCCATCCGGCGGACGGGCCGCAGCAGGGACTGCTGGTCGTCGGCGCGGACGCGGACGGGCAGGCGCAGGCGCTGTGGAGTGACACCTGGCATCAGAAACCGGGACCGTCGGTGCTGACCGGTACCGCGTTGCCGGGGAAGCAGGTCGAACTGTCGGCGACCTACGCGGGTGACTGGGAATGGCGAATCATGGTGGACGACACCGTGGACGGGGTCTTCCGGCTGCGGATGGACAATGTGGTGCCCGAGTCCTACAAGCCCGGCGTCGGCGCGTACACCGCCATGGAGCTCACCGCACATCGCGGATAATCGCCGCGAATGATCAAGCGGCGGTGCACAGTTCGTGGATGAACCGCATTTTCTCCAGTACCGGCCCGGCCAGCACGAACGGGTAGAGGTCGGGATGGCCCATGGAGCGGTTCACCATGTTCAGCGACCAGGCCAGCGGTAGCCAGAGTTCGATGATGCGGTCGAAACCGGAGCGGCCGACCTGCGGGCGATCCATGGTCGCGCCCGCCGGGGCGAAGCCGAACGCGGCGGCGGTATCGAGGGTGTCGCGAATGTGCAGGTAGTGCGCGAAGGTTTCGGCCCAGTCCTCGGCCGGATGCATGGTGGCGTACGAGGAGACGAAGCTCGACTCCCAGCCGGGTGGCGGGCCGTCGGCGTAGTGCTTGTCCAGGGCCGCCTGATAGTCGGCGAAGGGATCGCCGAACAGGGTGCGCGACCGCTCCAGCTCGGCATCGGTCACCAGTACCGGGAAGAAGTAGTGGCCGATCTCGTGCCGGAAATGGCCGAGCAGGGTGCGGTAGGGCTCGGACATCTCCACGCGCAATTGTTCGCGGTGCACGTCATCGCCTTCGGCCAGATCCAGGGTGATGACCCCGTTCTCATGGCCGGTCATGACCTGATGGTCGGCGCTGGCGAGCAGATCGAAGGCCAGGCCGAATTCCGGATCCGCGATTCGGTCCACGATGGGCAGGCCGAGTTCGGTGAGTTCCACCAGCAGACGGCGTTTGGCGGCCTCGGCCTCGGCGAAGGCGGGCAGCCAGTGCTCGTCCTGATCGGACGGCCGGGTGCGGGTGAGGCGGCAGGATTCGCACAGGCCGGAGCCGCGCACCAGCCAATTGCATTGCGCCACATGCCGGTTGTCGCAGAGGCGGAAGGTGTTCGCGTCCACGACGCCGTCCAGATTGGGGTCGATGACTTCGCCCTCTGGATGGTCGTGCGTCTCCTCGGGCGCGGCGTCCTTGGCCAGCACCAGCAGTGTGCGATCGGCGAGGCTGAAACCCAGTGGGCTGCGGCAGTGCAGGCACAGCGAGTTCTCGAAGGCCAATTGCTGACCGCAGTTGGGGCAGGCGAAGTCACGCATGTCACACCTCTATCGGGGCGACGTCGACGGAGACCCGGATACTGCTCTCCTTGGCGTCGGTGTAGATGATGCCGCGCACCGGCGGTACGTCGGCGTAATCGCGGCCCCAGGCCACGGTCACATAGCGTTCATCGGCGAATTGATTGTTGGTGGGATCGAAATCGACCCAGTGGCCCTCGGCGCTGCCGTCCGGCAGCCAGACCGCGGCCCAGGCGTGCGTGGCGTCCGCGCCGACCATGCGTTCCTTACCGGGCGGCGGATCGGTGGCGAGATAACCCGAGACGTAGCGGGCGGCCAGGCCGAGCGAGCGCAGGCAGGCGATGCCGAGCCGGGCGAAATCCTGGCAGACGCCGCGCCGATCGGCGAAGACGTCCGCGACGCGGGTGCTGACATTGGTGGAACCGGATTCGTAGGTGAAATCGGTGTAGATGCGGGCGGTCAACTCCTCGACGGCCTCGAGCAGCGGGCGACCGGGCGGAAACGATTCGGCGGCATAGGCCGCGACCTCGGGAATGATCTCGGGCGGATTCAGATCGAGTGTGAATTCCACTGCGAGCGGGCCGTTCTCGATGGACGGACAGGCTTTCTCCCACGGGGCGGGCGCGGGCGGATCCGGCGGATTGCGCACCTCGACCACCGATTCACCGGTCACCTCCAGGCGGCGATGATCGGCGGTGACATGGAAATACAGGGTGGTGTTGCCGTACACATCGGTGCCGACCGAACGATCCGACGGCACCGGATCGATCCGGACCTCATGGGAGAGCAAACGCTGGCTCGGAAATTCGCGCGGTGTGAGATAGGCGCGGCCGTAGGAACTGGTGACCGCGTCCGAGTACACGTAGACGGTGCTGTGCACAACCCGATAGCGGCGCATCCTCACTCCACCACCCGGGTGGAGCCCCACAGCGGCTGGATCTCACGCGGCACCGAAAGCCGTGTGGTCTCGAACGATTCGGAGATCTTGCGCAGGCGCAGGTGCACCCCGTCCAGCAGTTCGGCGAGTTCGGTGCGGCAGCCCGCGCTGTCGGTGACCTCCAGATCGGCCGGGTCGACGCGGCGCAGCATTCGCTGAGCATCGGTCAACAGCCGTTGCGGGCGCGAGGATCCCGAAGCGGCGGGCAACGCCAGGAAGTCCGCTTCCAGGCGTTCCAGCTGATAGGCCAGCGAGCGCGGATTGCCCGCGTCGAACAGCAGCAGGCCCGCGAGCGCGGCGACTCGCACCGAATCACCGTGCCGCCTGCGATAACTCACCGCGGACACACTGGCCTGCAGCACCGCCTCGGTCACCACCCGGCTGACCGGATCCGGATAGGAATCGGTGAGCGCGGCGGCGAGCAGGGACGACAGCGCCAAGCCGCGCTCCAGCCTGCGGCCGATATCCATCACATGCCAACCGGTGTCGCGCACAGTGGATTCCGCGTCGATGCCGGACAGCGACAGCAGTGCGGCGAGCGCACGCGAATGCACCGCCGACAGCGCCGCGCCCCGATCCCCGCGCGCGCCACGGTATTCCGACAGCGCACGATCGATGGCACCGAGAATCATCCAGGTATCCGGTGAAAGCTGGTCTCGCACAGCGCGAGCCGCCTTCCCGTACCGCTCGATGGCGAACGCCAGCGACCCGGGCAGCTCCCGGTCGACCGTCAACGACACCAGATAGCCGTGATCGCGCCGCGAAGCACCCGGCAGCGCGATGGGCACCGTCGGCTGATCGGAGAACTCGCGCCGCCGCGCCGCCGCGGACAACTCCGGCGACGGCGTCCCCTGGCTCTGCCACTGACCACCCGAACCTTGACTCTGCCCACCCTGGCTCTGGCCGCCGAAGCCCTGGCTCTGGCTCTGCCCACCGAAGCTCTGGCTCTGCCCACCGGAACCTTGGCTCTGACTCTGCCCACCGGAACCCTGAGTCTGGCTCTGGCCGCCGAAACCTTGGCTCTGGCTCTGGCCGCCGGAGCCCTGAGTCTGCCCGCTCGACCCTTGACTTTGAGACAGGCCGCCCTCGCTCTGCCGTTGGTCGCTCGAATTCTGTTGCTGCCCGGCTGGATACGGATCAGCGCCAACGCGATCCGGTGATGCGCCGGTCGAATCCGGTTGCGGTGGTGTCTTTCTCGGCGGTGGCGGAGTGGTGCCGGTCATATGCCCCAGGGCCGCGATGAGGATGGGCATGGCTTCCGCTCCCTCCATCCAGGGGCGGTAGCGGTAGTCCTGGTAGCGGTCGTGGGTGGCGCCGAGTAGCCGGACGGCGGCCTCGGCGCGTTCGGCGTAGCGGCCCATCCAGAACAGGTCGTTCAGGACGCGCGGTGAGCTGATGACGTCGAGGGTGGGGAGGACGGGGGCGCGGCGTTCGTGCTCCTCCGGGATCTCCGTGGCGGGCACCGCGGCCGGGGCGGCACGCACCCAGACGTCCTTGGCGGTGGCCTCGCCGATCATGCCGTCCGGACCGGTGCGCTGATGCAGTTGGCCGAGTCCGCCCGCCATGACGCGATATCCGACCCGCCCGGCCAGTGAGAACAGCCGGACCGCGACCGGTGCGGCGGCCAATTCGCCGGACCCCGCCACGGCAGGGGCCACCGAGAAGCGGGCGGGTTCCTGGCCCACCCACTTCCAGCCCTCGGCGGTGATGCGGTCCCGCCATTCGTCGAGTTGCGGCCGGGTGAGCAGGGATCCGAACACGGTGGCATCGTCGACGGTGGAGCGCAGAATCAGCCTGGGCAGGTCGGCGAGCAGTTTGGTGCGCTGGGAATCGTCTCCGCCCCAATAGGTTTCGACACTCGGCAGGATGAGGTCCTGATCGAGCAGCGCGCGCGAGAGTTCGGGCAGGAACGCCGCCAGGGCCGGACTTTCCAGCAGTCCGCTGCCGAGCGTATTGACCACGGTGACCGCACCGCGCCGCAGCACCTCGACCAATCCCACCACTCCCAGACGCGAATCCGGCCGCAAGTCCAGCGGATCGGAGAATTCCGCATCCACTCGGCGCAATACGACGTCCACCTGTTTGAGCGTGCCCAGCGAACGCATCCACAAACGTCCGTCGCGCACCACCAGATCCGCGTTCTCCACCAGCGGGAAACCCAGCACCGACGCCAGATACGCCTGATCGAAGGCGGTTTCGGAATGCGGGCCGGGGCTGAGCACCACCACCACGGGTTCCTCCGCGGCGGCGGGCGGCGCGGCCTCCACCAGCATGAGCCGCATGGCGCGCACGAACGGATTCAGCGGTAGCGGACTGGCCAATTCGAAGGCCGCCGGAATGGCCGCGGACACCACCCGCCGATCGGCGAGCGCGTACCCCGCGCCCGAGGGCGCCTGCGCCCAATCCGCGAGCACCCGGAAACCGCCGTCGCTACGGCGGCTGATATCGCAGGCGTGCAGGAACAGCTGATGCCGCCCGGGCAGTGAGATCCCGTGCGCCGCACGCATATAGCCGCGGCAGCCGAACACCACCTGGGGCGGCAGCAGGCCCGCGGTGAGGGTGCGGCGCGGCCCGTATACATCGGCGAGCAGGGCGTCCAGCAGTCGCGAGCGCTGCACCACGCCCGCCTCCAGGCCCTGCCAGTCCGCGGCGTCCAGCAGCAGTGGAATCGGGTCAAGTCGCCAGGGTCGCGGTGCGGCGGGCTCATTCGCGTCGCCACCGAGATCGGTGTAGGTGATGCCGTCGTCCTCGATGCGGCGGCGCACCCGGGCATCGAGGGCGTGCAGACCGTCCCGGCCCTGCTCCAGGAATTCGGCGGACAGTTCGGCCCACAGCGGGCGCAGGCGGCCGCCGTCGTTCACCAGTTCGTCGTAGTAGCCGTCGACGGGCAGGCCGACGGCATCGAAGGAACCCGTATCGGCTGCCGCCGCACGGTATTTCGCGTACTCCCCGGCAGCTCCCACCGTCACCACTTTCAGCGTGTGCCTACCGGTCGCCGGTACCCCAGACCGTGCGCGCCCGGCGTAGGTCGAGGATCCCAGGCGCGCCGATATCCGTGGCCTGTATGGCCATTTTGGCACGCAGATCCGCGATGTCGACCGGACCGGAGGTATGCCCGGCCGGTTCGAAGCGCCGGTTGCGCCGCGATTGCGCCACCATCGCGTTCACCGGCGGCCCGGCATAGAACATGCCGCCCGGATGCGCGACGTGATAGGTGCAGCCGCCCCGGGACAGACCGGTCTCCAGATCCACCACGTCGAAGGTCAGCGGGGCGTCCACGGTGATGGTGGGATGCAGCGATTCCGGCGGCTGCCAGGCGCGATACCGGACACCGCCGACCTGCACATCGGCCTTGCCCGCGGCCATCAGCGGGATGGGGAATCCATTGCAGGTCACCACATATCGCCCACGATCGGCACCGGTCACCCGCACCTGCATGCGCTCCACCGAGGAATCCACATAGCGCGCGGTCCCGGCCGCGGTGGTCTGCTCGCCGAGGGTGTTCCACGGTTCGATCGCCCCGCGCAATTCCATTTCCACATCGCCGAGCACCACCGTGCCGAAACGCGGAAAACGGAACTCGGAGAACGGTTCCAGCCAGCTGATATCGAATTCGATACCGTGCGACCGCAGATCGGCCACCACATCGGCGATATCGGCGGCCAGGAAATGCGGCAGCAGATAGCGGCCGTGCAGATTCGCACCGTGCTGAATGAGCGGCGCGGTGTACGGCTGCTCCCAGAACCGCAGCACCAGCGCCCGCACCAGCAGCGATTGCACCATGGCCATGCGGAAATGCGGCGGCATCTCGAACCCGCGCAATTCCACCAGACCGAGCCGCCCGCGCGTGGAATCCGGGCTGTACAGCTTGTCGATGCAGAATTCGGCGCGATGGGTGTTGCCGGTCAGATCGGTGAGCAGATGACGCAGTGCCCGATCGACAACCCAGGGGGCGGCGGCATTCTCGCGCGGGATCGCGCCCTGCGATCCGGGCAGGACACCGTCGTCGAATCTCGCGTGACCGCCCGCTCCCCCGGTGCCCGAGGTGGAATCGCGGCTCAGCCTGGCGATCTCGGCGAACGCGATCTCCATTTCGTAGAGCGCCTCGACCCGGCCCTCATCGGCGCGCGGAGCCTGTGAGGTGGGGCCGATGAAACGGCCGGAGAACAGATAGGACAGCGCGGGATGCCGCTGCCAGTAGCGCAGCATGGAAACCAGCAGATCGGGACGCCGCAGCATCGGCGACCGAGCCGGGGTGGCACCGCCCAGCGTGATGTGATTGCCACCGCCGGTACCGCGATCGGTGCCGTCCACATCGAAGGATTCGGTGCTCAGCCGCGCCAATCTGGCTTGTTCGTAGAGGGTTTCGAGCAGCGTCGACTGTTCGGCGAAACTCGTCGTCGGCTGCACGTTCACCTCGATCACGCCCGGGTCCGGGGTGATCGAGAGCGATTGCAGCCGGTCATCAGCGGGCGGGCCGTAGCCTTCCAGCACGACCGGCCGCCCGATCGCCAGTGCCGCCTCCTCGACCCGGCGCACCAGATCGCAGAACGCACCGAATTCCGGCACCGGCGGCAGGAAGACGTACAGCCGGTCATCGCGAATCTCCGCCACCAGCGCGGAGATCGGCGCTCGATCGGCCGATTCCAGCACCGCGGACGGCTCATCCGCCGCGAGCGGCAGCCGCGGCGCGAACGGGTCCGCCTCCGGCCGCGCGGGCGGGGCCTGCCACGATACCGACCCCAGCGGTAATCGCAGCCCGGCGGGAGAATCCCCCTCCGTCAAGATGATTCGGCCGCGCCGCAGCCGCCAGTCCGCACTGGCCCAGCCCGCCTCATCGGCGCGCCGATACAGCGACAGCACATACGCCGCGGGTGCGCCCACCCCGGAATCGAGTCTTTCCAGCAGTTCTCGCCGCGCCAGTGCCGAATCACGTTCCGGCGCAATATCGTCCTCGCGTTCGACCGGATCGCCACTCGGCAGCGCCGCGTGCGCGGCCATCCGCAGCAGCGGATCCTCATATGCCGCCCGCACCTGCGACGGCGGCAAACCCAGCCCCGCCACCACATGCGCGATCAGATCACGCGCGTCATCCACACTGTCGTCGGCGCTCGAAGCACTCCGGACAACCTCTCCCCCATCATGTTCCAGCGGCGAATCCCCGTGCGCATTCTCTGCCGGGTGGCCTGCACCGTTACCGGCGGCAGATTCGCCGCGACCGCCACCTGATTCGAGCGGGTCCGCCTCGACGTGTGGAGCTCCCGTGCTGGCACGCTGCGCCGTATCGGGATCCATAGCCGGGTGGTGTGCACCGTTACCGGCATCGAGATCCGCAGAGCTATCACCGGGAACGTCCCGGTCGCCGGACCCGGACGGGACCGATTCGGCCGACTCCGGATCTGCCTCGACCGGCGGCATTGCCGTGCTATCGCGTTGCGGCGCGGCCGAATCGATCTCGGGACTCGCGTCCGCCGAATGCGCTGCTCGCGCACCATCGGGATCGGTCCCGGGAGGAGCGGGCGTGTTCTCCGGCTGCGGCGCAAGGGGATCCGGCCTGAGGTGGAGTGGGGTCGGCACGATGGGTGCGCCGAGCGCCGCGTTCGCCTGGAGGGCGCGGCGTTGTTCGCCGAGCAGGGCGGCGCGGCGTTCCTCGTTCGCGCGGCTCGCCCGGATTTGTTCATCGGTGGTGCGGGTCGAGGAGCGGCCGCCGGAGCGGTGCGCGACCTGGTTCAGCTGGGCGATCGGCGGGGACAGCCAGGGGTCGGCGAGCAGTTCGGGGTGATTCCACAGGGGTTCGCCGTCGGTGCGCCAGAGCAGCGCTATCTCCCAGCGCGGCAGGGGTTCTCCGGGATACCACTTGCCCTGGCGATACTGGGTCAGGCCGCGCGGGGCGTAGACGCGGCGCAGACGCTGGGCGAGATCGGCGGCGCGTTCACGCTTTCGGGGTCCGTCGGCATCGGTGGTCCATTCCGGGCCGGTCTGATCGTCGAGGGAGACGAAGGTGGGTTCACCGCCGAGGGTGAGGTCGATGCCCGCGGCGCTCATGCGAGCGTCGACGGCGGCTCCGGCCTCGGTAATGCGCTCCCATTGAATATCGCTGTAGGGCAGCGTGACTCGCGGGTCCTCGTGAATGCGATGGACCGTATTGGTGAAGTCGAGGGTGGCCTGCACCGGATCGGTCGCACCGGTGATGGGGGCCGAGGAGACCGGGTGCGGGGTGGCGGCCAGCGGTATGTGGCCCTCACCCGCGAACAGGCCGGAGGTGGGGTCCAGGCCGATCCAGCCCGCACCGGGCAGATACACCTCGGTCCAGGCGTGCAGATCGGTGAAGTCGGCGGGCGGGCCCGAGGGTCCGTCCAAAGACGGTACGTCCTGGGCCAATTGGATGAGGTAGCCGGAGACGAAGCGGGCGGCCAGCCCGTATTCGCGCAGGATGGACACCAGCAGCCAGGCCGAATCACGGCAGGAGCCGAGGCCGGACTCCAGCGTGTGATCCGGTGTCTGCACACCGGGTTCCAGCCGAATGGTGTACCCGACGTCCTGGCACAGCGCCTGATTCAGGGCGATCAGGAATTCGATGGTGCGCGGTTCGTCCGCGGGCCGATGCCGGGCCACCCAGTCGAGTACGGCTTTGCCTGGGCCGGAACCTGATTCGCCTTCGTCCACGGGGCGCAGATACGCCTCGAGATCGGCGGCCAGCGCGGGGACATAGGTGAACGGGAAATGCTCGGCGGCCTCTTCGACGAAGAAGTCGAAGGGGTTGACCACATCCATATCGGCGATCAGGCCGACGGTGATGGACAACTCCTGCGCCGGTTCGGGAAACACCAAGCGTGCCAGGAAGTTTCCGAACGCGTCCTGCTGCCAGTTCACCCAGTGTTCGGCCGGGGTGACGTGCATCGAATACGACTGAATCGCGGTGCGCGTATGCGGCGCGGGTCGCAAACGAACCACGTGCGGATGGATCCGCACGGGGCGATCGAAGGTGTAAGTGGTGCGATGTTCGAGGGAAACCCGAATCCCCATAGTCAAGTTCACCACGCCAGGCCGAGACACGCTGGGTTTATTCCCGACAGATCGGACGACACGCGGTGACCTCCCCCTGCTTGTCGGACCCGGGTGCTTGGATTTCGAGTAGACGGTTGAAGGAGGACGCATGAATTCCTGCCATGGAACGCTCATCGCACATGCCGACGGTTCGGCCGAGTGCACCGATTGGGCATGCGCGGACACCGACCGGCTACGCCACCCCTATCTGGCCGACTGCTCCGATATCGCGGGCGGCTGCGAATGCGTCGAGCCCGAGTTCAGCACCGGCCCGCAGACCCTCGCCGGGTGACTACTAGCCTGGTCAGGTGAGCTACGACCACGTTCTACTACCCTCCGGCGTCGCCGCGACGGCCGCCGAGATCGACGCGTTCCTGACCGCGCAGGATCGTAAGCCCGCCGCCGAGCCGGTGGCCGCGATGGCCGCCGAGCTCGACGCGCGCAATGGTGAGCTCATCGAGGAGGACGCCTTCCTCGGTGCGCCCGCCGCCGACGGGGCCATGGGTGAGGCGCTGTTCATCTCCAGCCCGTACGACGCCATCGGGCATGTGCGGGCACTGCTTTTCGAGTTGGCGACCCCGCGCGGGTACGCCGTCTACGATCCGCAGCTGGCCTGGCTCATCGATCCCGCCGGTGCGGTGCCGGTATCGGTATCGCACGGCGGTGCGGGCGATTTCCCGTATCTCACAAGCGAACTCGCGCACCTGTGGGTGCCGGAACTCACCGCGCCCGGTCCGTATCTGATCGTGGAGAGCGGTGATCAGACCTACATCCAGACCTACCGGCATGAGGACGGCCGCTACGACGTGGAGTACCGGGACGGGTCACCGGACCGCCATTTCACCGTGCGCGTGGATGATCCGAGCACGGTCGCGGATCTGATCTGGTCGTGGACGCTCGGCGATCGGTCCAACTTCGATGCCCTGAATTGGCAGCGCATCACCTTCTGAGCTGGGCTTACCAGACAGGGCAATGGTTTAGCAACCATGCGACAAATCGGACAACGTGAGGTAAACCTTACCTAACTGATTAGTCGTTCCCGGTACGCTTCGGCGCGCCCGGACCCTGCACGGAAGACACGATGAGGTTCTCTCGACTCGCGCCACTGGCTGGCGCATGCACCATCGCCGCCCTGGTCGGCACCACCGCACTCACCCCGATGGGCAATACGGCACAGGCCGCGCCGACCGACGGCACGCTCGCGGACATCGCCATCAGCGATGCCGACTGCGCCACCGGCGCACCCACTTTCGACAATGTCATCACCGCCGCCGCCTCGGCCCTGCGCACCGTCGTACCCGCGCCACAGCTGGTGGCATACGACCAGCAAGTGAATGAATTCCGGCAGACCGTGGCCGCCACCAGAATTCACCGCAATCTGCTGCCGGTCGATCCCGGCACCGTCGGGCAGCGGCTGGACGATATCGACGATCCGATCGTCACCTACATCGTGAATGGCCTCGACGCCGTGCGCACCGGGCGGATGAACACCACCGTCACCGTCTCCGAACTCACCGTGAACGACGCCATCGAGGTCTTCGTCCTTTCCAATCGGATCGTGAAGATTCCGACCCAGATGGCCGCGAATATGGTTCCGCGCGTGGGATATATGTTGCGCGGCATGGTCGGCGGCATGTTCAAGGGCGTGCATCGGATGGCGCGGGTTATTCAGGATCGCGTCGGGGATACCTGCAATATCCCCAATTCTTATGCGCCGCTGGATCTCTCCTTCACCGATGACGAGATCTATCAGAGTTTCGAAGTGCCCGCGCATATCGAGGATCTCGCGAATCAACTGGTGCTCGCGGGCGAGGATTGCCGTCCGGCGGGCGGGCTCAGCACCCGGCAGATATTCGAGCGGACCCGTGCGTATCTGGCGAATCATCCCGAGCTGCCGGTCGATCGGGACACATTGAACAATGCGCATGATTCGATTCAGGCATTCCTGCGGGACCATCAAGTCGCCGGGCCGCTGGTCATGCGGCCGGTCGAGGAGCTCGGGCCGATTCCCAATGCCATCGATTACGGGCCGCTGACCTTCCTCACCAATCTGGGATTCGATATCCACCAGGGGCGGCTGCTCGACACCGTGCCGCTCGCGGATGTTTCCATCGAGAACTCCGGGGACCTGGCCTATGCCGCGCTCGACAGTGCGAGCCTGCTCATCAGCCTGGCGAGCATGGTGGCGGGAATCGGCGGTTTCGCCAGCTCAGCGGTGCTTACGCCGATCAATATCGCCAAGGTAATGGCGTTCGCTCCGGCCAAATACGGGTGGCCGATCATGCGCGGGGTACTGCGGTCGATGTGCGCGGCCGAATAACAACAGCGTCTCGATTCGGGATTGGGCACCCGAGAGATTAAGTCCGCGCAGGCGTAGGAACGCTAGCCTTTCACTAATTTCGCGCTGTGCTGTTCCCCTGAGGCAGGAGAGAACTGTGAAGCTACGCCCGAAGAAAGCGACACCGAGGCTACGTAAGAGCCTGGCGGTACTCGCCGGAATAGCCGCCGCGCTGGCCGCGGTAGTCGCTTTGCACGCCACGGGGGCGGGTGCCGATATACCGAGGAACAGCCAGCACATTCCCTGCCCGCAACCGGCGGCACTGGCACCGCCGGTCTGGACTTAGACAACTCTCGTAACTCTCAGGGGTAAACCCCTGAAACCCCGTTCGGTGGGCCTAGAGCGCTCGGCGGCCGGAAAGGGCTCGGCCCAGGGTCAATTCGTCGGCGAATTCGAGGTCTCCGCCCATGGGGAGGCCCGAAGCGAGGCGGGTGACGCTGAGGCCCGGGAAATCGCGGAGCATGCGGACCAGGTAGGTCGCCGTCGCTTCGCCCTCGGTGTTCGGGTCGGTGGCGATGATGACTTCGCTGACGTCGATGCCGTCTTCCTGATTGCCGATGCGCTGCAGCAGTTCCCGAATGCGGAGCTGATCGGGGCCGATACCGGACAGCGGGTCCAGGGCTCCGCCCAATACGTGGTAGCGGCCGCGGAATTCGCGGGTGCGCTCGATGGCCTGCACGTCCTTGGGCTCCTCGACCACGCAGATCATGGTGCGGTCGCGGCGCGGGTCGGAGCAGATCCGGCAGAGCTCACCGTCGGAGACGGTGCCGCAGACGGCACAGAAGCGCACGCCGTCGCGCACCTTCTGCAGGGCCGCCTGGAGCCGGTCGATCTCCGGCGGTTCCACGCCGAGTAGGTGAAACGCGATGCGCTGTGCGCTCTTCGGACCTACACCGGGCAGTTTGCCCAGCTCGTCGATGAGATCCTGAACCGGACCCTCGTACACGCCTCCACCTTCCCGTGGCCGAAACCGCCCGGCCGTATTCCTGTCCGAAACCCGGACGCGGTCATATCAGCCGGGCAGCGCCTATCTCAGCAGCCCGGGCTCAGAAACCCGGCAGCGCCCCGCCGGGTCCGCCGAGACCACCGGCCAGCGGGCCGAGCCGATCGGCGGCCAGCTGCTGGGCATTCTCCATGGCCGCGTTGAGCGCGCCGATGACCAGGTCCTGCAGGGTGTCCACATCCTCGGGATCGACCACCTTGGGGTCGATGGTCAGCGCCAGCACCTCACCGGTGGCGCGAATCCGGGCGCGCACCAGGCCACCGCCCGCCTCGCCCTCGACCTCGGACTCCGCGATCTCCTGCTGTGCGGCCATCACGGCTGCCTGCATCTGCTGCGCCTGGGCCATCAACTGCTGGATATCGAACTCTCCACCGGGTTGCACGGCGTGTCCTCTCTGCGGGGGAAGTAACGGTGCCCAGCCTAGTCGTCGTTCCGCGCGGCGCTCTTGACTCTCCCCCGGTGGGAGAGTGTTCGCTGAAGGCATGACAGCGACGGTTCCGATCGGGGAGTTCTCCCGGCTCAGCTATCTCAGCGTGAAAGCGCTGCGCTACTACCACGAGATCGAATTGCTGCCGCCCGCCACGGTGGATCCGAGCACCGGGTACCGCTTCTATTCGACCGATCAGGTGGAGCGCGCGCATCTGATCCGCCGCCTGCGCGAGCTGAATATGCCGGTGCCGGAGATCAAAGCGGTGCTGGACGCGCCGGACCGCGGGACGCGCGATGCCGCACTGCGCGCACATCTCGAGCGCATGGAAGCCGAACTCGCCCGCACCCGCGATGTGGTGGCCTCGCTGCGGGCGCTGCTGTTGCCGCCCGGCGATGAGCCGCTGAAGGTCGAATATCGTTCCGTCCCCAGCTTTCCCGCGCTCGCGATCGCCGAGGTGGTGTCCCGCGACGGCATCGATGTGTGGTGCGACACCAGTTTCGGCACGCTGTACCAGGCTCTGGAAGCCGCGGGCATCGCACCGGACGGCCCCGGCAGCGCGACCTACGCCATGGAGTTCTTCGAGAACGATCGCGGTGAGGTGGTGGCCTTCGTCCCCATCGCACCCGCCGATCGGGAGCGCTGCGCCGCGCTCGGCACGGTGATCGATCTGCCCGCCCGCCGCTTCGCGGTGGCGGTGCACCTGGGTCCGTTCACCGATTTCGATCGCACCTACGGCGCACTGGGCAGCTATGTCGCCGAACATGACTCGGCGCTCGCGGAACCCGTCCGCGAACGCTATCTGGCCGGTCCCGGCGATGTCGCCGAGGCCGACTACATCACCGAAATCTGCTGGCCCATCGGCCGGCTCTGAACAGGAGAACCGCCATGCCATTGACCATCGCCAACATCACCGTGGACTGCGACAACGCCGCCGAACTCGCCGGATTCTGGGCGCAGCTGCTGGAGCGCACCGTCGATCCGGACGCCAACCGGGAATTCGCCACCGTCGGGCAGAGCACCGGCGTCACCCCGACGCTCATGTTCATCCGGGTGCCGGACAAGACGCCGGGCAAGAATGTGGTGCATCTGGATCTGCACGGTGAGGATCTCGCCAAGCAGATCGAACGCGCGGTTGCCCTCGGCGCCAAGCACATCGCCGATTTCGACGAGTACGGCATCAAGTGGTCGACGCTCGCCGACCCCGAGGGCAACCTCTTCGATATCGCCGGTTAGGAGAGTTCCCGCTTCAGGTTCTCCAGCACCTCGGCCTGGATCTTCTTCAGGCCGAGCGGTGCGAAGATGCCCTCGAAGATGCCGCCGATCCCGCCCGCGCCCTTCCAGCTGGTGCGCGTGGTGACCAGCGAACCGCTGCCCTGCGGGGTCACGGTCCAGGTGGTGACCATGGAGGAGTTCGAATCCCGTTCGGTCACCATGGAATCGGAGACCGAGATGGTGGCGTGCACATTGCGCGACCGCTTCTCGGTGGCCTTGAGCGTCCAATCCACCACGGTGCCCGCACCCTTGCCGCCCTCGACCACCTTGTAGTCCAGGTAGTGCGCGGAGTTGATGCGCGGCCGCACCGATTCGTAGTCCGCGATCGCCTCGAGGGTGCGCTGCGGATCCGCCGTCACGACGATCGAACTGGAGGCGCTGACCTGTCCCACCATGTGCTCCTTAATTCCCGCTGTGCTGTTCCGCCTCCCAGACTTTAGCCCCAGCCCCAGCCGCACAACACTTTCAGATTCGGTTCCGCGTCGCGCTAGCCGGTGAGCAGCAGACCCGCGACGGCCAGTGTGGTCGCGGTGACAGCCAGCACCAGACCGGAGAGTACGAAGCGCGCCAGCGGAACCCGCACCCGATAGACGCGGCAGAACTCCAGGCACAGCAGGGTGGCCAGGGAGGCCCACGGGGTCACGATCGGGGCGACATTCGAGCCGATCAGCAAGGCCAGCAACTGATTTCGGTTGGCATCCGGGATCACGGCCTCACCGGCGGTGTAGGCGGGCAGGTTGTTCACGATATTGGACAGGCCCGCGCCCGCACCCGCCGCGCGGAACGCACCGGACGCTCCCGGATCGTCGCCGATCAATCCGTGCATCAGATCCGAGAGGCCGAACCGGCTCAGGGTGGGCACCACCAGGAACAGTCCGGCGACGAATACCAGCAGCTGCCAAGGGAACAGCGACGGCCGCAGCACCGAGCGGTCGAAGATCGCGAACGCCATCAGGGCGATCAGCGCCGCGGCGGCGGCCGCGTAACCGATGTGATCACCGGCCAGCGGGATCGCCAGCACGAAGGCCAGGCAGGCGCCGCCGGTCGACCAGAGCAGCCACCGTTCCCGGGAATCGGCCGGGCGCACCGGTTCCGGCACCACATAGCGATCCGCGCCGCGCCGCGAACGCCGCCAGTAGAACACCCACAGGCACACCATGGTTGCCACCGTGGACAGCAGCTGCGGCAGCCACATGCGGGCCGCGAAACCGGTCACATCGAGGCCGACGCGATCGGCGGCGAGCAGATTGGTGAGGTTCGAGACCGGCAGCAGCAGGCTCGCGGTATTGGCCAGCCACAGCGTGGTCATGGCCAGCGGCAGCGGGGCGATCCGCGCCGGCACCGCGAGGGCCAGCATGACCGGGGTGAGCAGGACCGCGGTGGTGTCGAGATTGAGCACGACGGTGGTCACCGTGGCGAAGAGCCCGCACAGTAGGAACAACGCGGCGTAGTCGCCGCCCGCCACGATCGCGAGCCGATGCGCGATCACATCGAATACCTTGGCGGCGCGGGCCAGTTCGGCCAGCACGATCACACTGCCGAGAAACAACAGCAGCGGCGCGATCCGGCGCATATTGTCGGCCGCCTCGGCGCGGGGTAGCAATCCGGTTGCCACACAGAGCAATCCGGCGGCCAGCAGCGCCAGCCGGACTTTATCCAGGTTGCTCGGACGCCAACGCACCGCCTCATTCAAGCAGCGGTGCGCGCTATAGCGCCGTCCGCCCCCGAGCAGTCGCGGCGTTCGACACAGGCGCGAAGACCGGAAAAACTCCGGAGCGGAAATACATCCAGATAGTTAGCTCTAGTAACTATAATCACCGGGATAACGGGAATAGACTCGATATGCGGCTGGTAGCGGGTGTTGATGCGTATGCAAACTGTGCGTGAAAAACCGCCCCGCCGGTGTGCTCCTGCTGGCCGTACCGGTCGGTGCAGGCTAGCGTTCCGGGGGTGGCAGTGAGTCTGTTGGGGAAGGCAGGCCGGATACCGGCCGTGCGGGAATCAGGGTTCGCAGCGCATCAGGCAGGGGTCGATCGGCTACTCGCTTCGTATCGAGCCATACCGCCCGATGCGAATGTCCGGCTGGCCAAGAAGACCTCCAATCTGTTCCGCGCCCGGGCCAAGAGCACCGCGCCCGGACTCGACGTCTCCGGATTGACACAGGTCATCGCGGTCGACCGGCATGCCAAGACCGCCGACGTCGCGGGCATGACCACCTACGAGGATCTGGTCGCGGTCACCCTGCAGTACGGGCTCGCGCCGCTGGTGGTGCCGCAGCTCAAGACCATCACCCTGGGCGGCGCGGTCACCGGACTCGGTATCGAGTCGACCTCGTTCCGCAATGGGCTGCCGCACGAATCCGTCCTGGAGATCGACGTGCTCACCGGGGCGGGCGAGATCATCACCGCCACCCCCGACGGCGAGCACGCGGACCTGTTCCGCGGCTTCCCGAACTCCTACGGCACGCTCGGCTACTCCACCCGGCTGAAGATCCAGCTCGAAGCGGTCGAACCTTATGTGGCACTGCGCCACATAAGGTTTCATGAACTGCGGGAGCTGGAAACGACCATGGCGCAGATCATCGCGGACCGCTCGTACGCCGGGGAGCGGGTCGATTACCTCGACGGCGTGGTGTTCACCGCCGACGAGAGCTACCTGGTGCTCGGGCGGCAGACCGATGAACCCGGACCGGTCAGCGACTACACCGATATGGACATCTTCTACCGGTCCATCCAGCACGATTCGACCGAGCCCAAGCGCGACCGGCTGACCATCTCGGACTATCTGTGGCGCTGGGACACCGACTGGTTCTGGTGCTCACGGGCGTTCGGGGCGCAGAACCCGAAGATCCGCCGCTTCTGGCCGAAGAAGTACCGGCGCAGCAGTTTCTACTGGAAGCTCATCGGACTCGACCAGAAGTACCACATCGGCGACCGCATGGAGGCCCGGCAGGGCAATCTGCCGCGCGAACGCGTGGTGCAGGACATCGAGGTGCCCATCGAGCGCACCGCCGATTTCCTGGACTGGTTCCTGCGCGAGATACCGATCGAGCCGATCTGGTTGTGCCCCTTGCGATTGCGCGACTCCGGCGGACCGGAGCGGCCGTGGCCGCTCTACCCCCTGGAACCCGATCGCACCTATGTGAACGTCGGCTTCTGGTCGGCCGTGCCGACCCGGCCGGGACAGCAGGAGGGCGCGGCCAACCGCGCCATCGAGAAAGAGGTGTCCGCGCTCGACGGGCACAAATCCCTCTACTCGGACTCCTACTACGAGCAGGACGAGTTCGCCGAGCTCTATTACGGCGGCAAGACCTACGCCCAACTCAAGGCAACCTACGACCCGGATTCTCGTTTACTGGATCTGTACTCGAAGGCGGTGCAACGCAAGTGACCACGTTCAAGGATCGTTCCGACGTTTTCGCCGAGCTCGGAACAAAACTCACCATTGCCGAGATCTTCGAGACCCTCATCGAGGGCCCGATGCCGATCCGCTTCACCGCGTACGACGGCAGCAGCACCGGCCCCGAGGACTCCGAGTTCGGCCTGGAGATCATCCACCCGCGCGGCGTCAACTATGTCGCCAACGCACCCGGTGATCTCGGCATGGCGCGCGCCTACATCTCCGGCGATATGATCGCGCACGGCGTGCACGCGGGCGACCCGTACGAATTGCTGAAAGCCATGGCGGGCTTGAAGTTCCGGCGCCCCACCGCCATGCAGCTGGTCGTCATCGCGCGCTCGCTGGGCTGGGAACTGCTCAAGCCGGTCGCCCCGCCGCCGCAGGAGACGCTGCCGCGCTGGCGGCGCATCGCACTGGAAGGGCTGCGGCACAGCAAGACTCGCGACGCCGAGGCCATCCACCACCACTACGACGTCTCGAACACCTTCTACGAGTACGTCCTGGGCTCCTCCATGACCTACACCTGCGCGGTGTACGAGGACGAGCAGTGGAGCCTGGAACAGGCGCAGGAGAACAAGTACCGGCTCGTCTTCGACAAGCTGAACCTGAAGGCCGGAGACCGGCTGCTCGATATCGGCTGCGGCTGGGGCGGCATGGTTCGCTACGCCGCCAAGCGCGGCGTAAAGGTCATCGGCGCAACGCTTTCCGCCGAACAGGCGGAATGGGCGCAGCAGAAGATCGCCGAAGAGGGCCTGACCGAACTCGCCGAGGTGCGGCATTCGGACTACCGCGATGTGCGCGAGGGCGATTTCGACGCCGTCTCCTCCATCGGGCTCACCGAGCACATCGGCGTGCACAACTACCCGGCCTACTTCGAATTCATCAAGTCCAAGCTGCGGGTCGGCGGCACCTTCCTCAACCACTCCATCACCCGGCCGGAGAACACCCGCACCACCAAGGCGGGCGACTTCATCGACCGCTACGTCTTCCCCGACGGTGAGCTAGCGGGCTCCGGGCGCATCATCTCCGATATCCAGAACGTGGGTCTCGAGGTGCTGCACGAGGAGAACCTGCGCCGGCACTATGCGCTCACCCTGGCCGAATGGTGCGAGAACCTGGTGAAGAACTGGGAAGCCGCCGTCGACGAGGTCGGTGAGGGCACCGCCAAGGTGTGGGGCCTGTACATGGCGGGCTGTCAGCTCGGCTTCGAACGCAATGTGGTGCAGCTGCACCAGGTGCTCGGGGTCAAGCTCGGCGAGGACCAGGCGTGGACGGTACCGCTGCGCCCGTGGTGGAAGCCCTAGGCCCCGGGAACAGGCCCTACGACAGGTTCGGCACCGGCAGCCCGAGACGGGCGGTCAGCCACGGCAGCGTCGAGGTGAACGCCGACGACGCGAACTGCCAGGTATGACCGCCCTCCGCGGTGTGCACCGTGCAATCGATGCCGACGCGGCGGCCATCCTCGCAGAGGGTGTTCGCCGCACCCAGCTCACCGGTGTCGAAGACGCCGTCGTGACCGCCCAGGCCGACCGAATCATCATCGGCGGCAGGCTGTTTCGGGCGGAAGTTACCGCCGTTGCCGTAGCCGTTCGCATTGGCGTTGCCGTTCCCGTTGCCGTTGCCGCCGTTGCGCATACCGCCCTGATGCTGCGGCGGGGTCAGATCGTCGAAGACGCCGACCATATCGGTGTACGGCCCATGCTTGGCCATCACCGTCTGCGGATCGAATTGCGCCCAGGTGTCGGCGTTTCCGGCGTACAGGCGGCGAATCGTCTGCTCCTTGGTGCCCGCCGTCGGGCCGAGATCACCGGCGATATCGAGGAACGTGTGCAGTAGCTCCGGGTGCATGACCGCCAGATCGACCGCGCAGGTGCCGCCCATGGACCAGCCCACCGCCGCCCACTTCGCCGGATCCGCCGACACCCCGAACGCCGACTTCATATAGTCCGGAACATCATTGGTGAGATGGTCCGCGGCGTCACCGCGGCTGCCGTTCACACATTCGGTGTCATTGTTGAAACTGCCGCCGGAATCGACGAACACCAGCACCGGCGCCTGACCGTTGTTGCCGTTCACGAAATCGTCCACGGCGGGCATGATCTGGCCGCTGCGCACCCAGTCCGCCGGGGTGTTGAACTCCCCGCCGATCATCATCACCACCGGCAGCGCGGGCGGCTTGTCACCGGCGAACCACGCGGGCGGCAGGTACACGTACTCCTCGCGATGCTTGAAATGACTGCCGGACTCCGGAATATCCACCGGCACAATGCGTCCCGAGCCCACATTGGTATTGCGCAGCGAGGCCAGCGACGCCAGTGAGGTCTGATGCGGCAGCGGTTCGGCCGTCAGCGCCTCCCACGCGGCATTCGCCGTCGGGTAGTAGCCCACCCACTGATTCAGCACGATCAGCGCGTTCACCAGCGCCAGCGGCACGGCCAAGAGCGCCGCCCCCTGCTGCCACCACGGTCCCGACCGCCAGCCGACAATGAACGCCCCGCCCGCCGCCGCGATCATGGCGATGCACACCCACAGCAGCATCGGCGCCGGATCCGAGGCCAGCCCCTCGTCCATCATGTACAGCCACGCACCCCAGGCCGCCGCCACCCCGAGCGCCACACACACCGGCACCGAGAACAGCCACCAATTCCGCTTGAACCGGGCCAGCGCCACGATCAGCGCGAACACCGTCCCGAACAACACCACCTGCGGTAACCACCCGTGCAACAGCGAAATCCCATGGTGGAAGTTCCCACCCCGCCCCGTCATCACCGGAACGTGCGGTGCGGGAGGAGGACCGAGCGGAGGACTCTGCGACAGCACACGGGTGAACAGCACGACGGCGATTCTCAACGCCGTTCCTCGAGAAACCCTGTGAACCCCCTCGAGGTCGCCTGGCGAACCCCGCCACACCGGCATGACAGAACCGACACCCCGGCGAAACATTCCCACCGGAACCCACCGCGAAATCAGGGCGGCGGCGCGCGATCAGAGCAGCGAATCCAGGAAGGCGCGCGGCAGTTCAGGGGCGTCGGGACTGCCGATATCCACCAGCGGGAGCTGGGTGCGCATGGTGCGCAGGATATTGCGCACGCCGAGGCCCGCGTCCAGGAAGGGCCGGGTCCAGCCGAGCGGGGCGAACCGCACCACCACCGGGGTCAGCACCGCGATGGACTCCCCCACCCAGCCCGATGCGGACAGGCATTCGGTGAGCAGCAGGGCGGCATCCATTTCCGCGCGCGGGCGGTTCTTCTCGCGAATGCGGGCGTGCAGGGCGCGGGCGCGTTTGACGGCCGTGTCATCGGTGCCCAGCGGGGCCAGGTCATCGGCGGGGCCGCGATCGTCGCCGCGGTAGTGGCGGTAGAGCAGTGCTCGGACGGTGGCGAATTCCTCGGCCTCGGCGGCCAGGGCGGCCGCACCGGACAGATGCCGGACCGGGCGGGTCATCGGGTCGGTGACCAGGCCCGCGGTGAGTTGATCCGGCGGCAGGCCGAGGCGGAAGCGCTCGGCCCTGATATGGGCGGCGAGGCGATTGAGCTTGCGATCCAGGGCGATTCGCGCGCCCTCATCGAGTCTGGCGGTGGCGGTGTCCAGATCGCCGTGCACCGCCTTCACGCGGGCACCGATGACGAAGGTGCTGATCAGGAAGTCGACCGGCCCCACGTGGGTGGCGAGTTGATAACTCTGGTCCAGCAGGCGTTCGGCGCTGTCGAGATCATTGCGGCGATAGGCGAGCTCGCCGAGCAGGGCGGCGGCCACCCGCACCGGCTGCGAGTGCGGACCCGAGCGATCACGCGCGGTCTGCCAGGCCTGTTCGAAAAACGCCGTGGCGGAATCGATATCGAGTTGTTCGTAGGCGGCATCACCCTGACCGCAGAGACCGAAGACCGCACCCAGCGGATCCGCGGACAGTGCGTGATACGGCGCGGCCCACTCCTGCATGCGGCGCGCGCCGTCGAAATCGAATTCGCAGAGCCGCACGAAGGAGGCCAGATTCGCGGCGGTGGAGACCGTCCAGGGCGGCAGTTCCTCCGCCAGCCGCAGACTGTCGGCGAGTTTGTCCAGGACGCCGTCGGTGCGATCGCGCGCCACCTGATCGGCGGCATCGAGCACGGCCGCCTGACAGCGCTGATTCACCGCCTCGGCATCGGTGGGCGAACTGCGCGCCAGCATGCTGGACAGGCGGCCCAGCGCGGTGCGGGCCGCGCCGGACTGTTGCAGATTCACATTCGCCCGGGCCAGCGCCATCAACAGCTTGCTGCGCGAAGTCACCTGCTGCACAGGCAGTTTCGATACCGTCCCGAACAGCGTGGCCAGCCGGGAGCGGTCGATCAGATCCATGCCGCCGTTCTCGATGAGATCCAGGGCGAACTTGAAATCGGTGGCGGCCAAAGCGTGATCCACCGACTGCCGCAGCAACTGATGCTCGGCAAACCAGCGGGAAGCCTTGCGGTGCAACGCTTTGACCTGTCCAGGCTGGGCGCGTTCCAGTCGCGCCCGCAGATGTTCGGCCACCATCGGCTGCATGCGATACCAGGACGAGTCATCGGACAGCCGGTGCACGAACAACTCTCGCTGCTCGGCCTGATCCAGTAGCGCACCGGCCTCGGCGCTGCCGCTCAGCGCCTCGGCGAGCGAGGCGTTCACCCGCTCCGGCACGGCGATGGCGGACAGGAAGTCGAGCATGGCCGGTTCCAGGCTGTCGAGCACATTCTCGGCGAGGTATTCGCGAATCGCCTTGCTGTCACCGGATATTCGAGTGATCAGCTGATCGGCGTCCGCCCCGGCGGCCCGCAGGGACAGGCTCGCCAGCTGGATGGCGGCGGGCCAGCCGTCGGTGGCGGCGTAGATCTGCTCGACCTGACGGTCGGTGAGTTGCAGCCCGGTGCGGTCGACGAGAATCTGCCGCGTCTCCGCCTCGGTGAGTTTCAGTTGATCGCAATCGATTTCGACGAGTTCATCGGCGACCTGCATGCGGCTCAACGGCAATCCGGAGCGCTCGCGGCTGGTGATCACGAAACGCAGATGGTGACAGCCGTTGTCGAGCAGATTGTCCATCACCCGGTGCGCGCCGGTATCGGTCACCCGATGCCAATCGTCCACCACCACGACAATGGTGTTCCCGCCCGCGTGCACCTCGTCTATCAGCGCGGACACCGCGTACGGCACCGCCTCGGCGGGCCGCTCCTCCAGCACCTGCTCCAGTCCGGCCCCGAGTTCGGGCCGCACCCTGCGAATGGCCGCGATGATGTGCGCGAGCAGCCACACCTCGTTGTCGTCGTATCGGTCGATGGCGATCCAGGCCACCGACACCCCGCGATCGGTGAGTTCGGCGCACCATTGCGCGGCCAGCGTGCTCTTGCCGAATCCCGCCGGACCGTGAATGACCGCGAGCCGTCGCCTGCCGCCCGCCCGCAGCGGTTCCAGCAGCCGCGGCCGCGCCACCGGTTCGCGCGCGGGCGTCGGCGGCCGGAATTTCGTTGCGGCCGTTGGCGGTAGCGTATGCCCGCTCGGCGTAACGGACCCGCCCACCGGTGTGAAGGTCCCGCTCGGGGTGCTCGGCGGGCGCAGGGTCAGCGAGCGGTTGCGCGGTGAGTTCATCACCGTGCGCTGGCGCGAATACTGTTCGGTGGCTTCGGAATCCGCCTCGTCACCGGCGCTGTCCAGCAGCGCCATCTCATCGGGCACCTGCCCGTGCCCGGTCTGCACCGTGCGCAGCAGATCACCGAATTCCACCGCCGACTCCGGGCGATCGCGCGGATCCGGGGACATGGCGGCCTCGATGGCCGCGGCCACATCCGGCGGAATCTCCTGTTCCCGCAGATCCGGCAGCGGGGCGCTGGTGATGCGCAGGAACTGCGCGACGATCTTCTCCCCCGCCTGCCGCTCATAGGCGGCATGCCCGGTCAGCAGTGCGAACAGGGTGGAGCCGAGGCCGTACACATCCGAGCGCACGGTGGGCTCGTCACCGCGCAGCACCTCGGGGGCGGTGAACGCGGGCGATCCGGTGATCAAACTGGTGGAGGTGCGGAAACCACCCGGAATCCGGGCGATGCCGAAATCGGTGAGCTGCGGTTCGCCGTATCGGCTCAGCAGCACATTGGCGGGCTTCACATCCCGGTGCAGCACCTGCGCGCGGTGCGCGGTCTCGATCGCGCCCGCCAGCTTCACCCCGACCCGCAGGGAATCCGACCAGGTCAGCGGACCGTTATCGCGGACGAGCTGCTCCAGCGAACCGTGCGTGGCATACGGCATCACAATGTACGGCCGCCCGCTCGCGGTCACGTCCACCTGGAGGATGTCGACGATATTCGGATGCCCGGAGAGCCGCCCCATGGCGTGCTCCTCGCGCAGGAAGCGCTCGCGGCTCTCATCGTCGATCTCGGTGGAGAGCACCTTCACCGCGACGACCCGATCGAGTACGCGCTGCGTGCAGCGGAAAACCACCCCGAAGCCGCCGCGGCCGACCTCCTCGGCATCGATCAGTCCCATGGCCTCGAGCTCATCGGTGATGCTCACGGGAACATATGCCTGCGTGGCCGTTTCGGGCCGAGTAGAGTCGCTCCGGGAGCCTCCCGGGCGCGGCTGTGGTTCCATCTCTACCCCACCTCGCACTGGACGAGCGCGCACCGAATCTACGGGCGATACCGGTGTTCTACCCGCGCATATTCAAACGTAGCGCGCTGGGCACGTATGTGTGCGGAATTCGGCACAGCACCGGGGTTCCGCGCGCACCGAAATCCGGTACGACCGCCCCGAAATCCACGGGATGCCGAACGTTGGCCGCGCCCGGCCCGAACCTCGCCTCGCCATACCCGGATATCGCTTCGGACGATACGAACGTCACCCCGGCTCGACAGGGCATCGATACGACAGGACCCGGGCCGTGGCGACGACCCGGGTCCTGTCCGTACCCGCTATCGCGCCGAGGTTATCCGAACCCTCAGCGCGACAGGCGTTTTCGTACTTCTCGCTTACTTGCGCAGCGAGGCCGGAACCTCGAAACGCTCACCGAACTTGGCGGCCAGCTCATCGGCGCGAGCCACGAAGCCGGCGGTGCCGCCCGGGTAGCCCACGATGAACTGGTGCACGCCACCGGTCCAGGCCGGGTAGCCGATACCGAAGATCGAGCCGATGTTGGCGTCGGCGGTGGTGGTCAGCACACCCTCGTCGAAGCACTTCTGGGTCTCGATGGCCTCGATGAACAGCATGCGGTCCTTCAGGTCCTGCAGCGAAACGCCCTCGGGCAGTTCACGCTTGGAACCGAAGGCCTCACGCAGGCCCTCCCAGATGCCGGCGGTCTTGCCGTCGACATAGTTGTAGAAGCCCGCGCCGCCCAGCTTGCCCTTGCGGTCGAACTTGTCGATCATCGTGTCGATGACGTTGCCCGACGCGAGCGAGGCGGCCGAGATGACCTTGCCCTCGGCCTCGGCGGCGGCCTTGGTCTCCTTGAAGATCTTGTTCATGGTCTCGAAGTTGAGCTCATCGCTCAGCTTCAGCGGCGCGGCCGGGTAGCCCGCCTGCAGACCGGCCTGCTCGATGGTCGCGGGATCGATGTTCTCCTGCAGCATCATGATCGCTTCATTGATGAAGGTGCCGATCACGCGCGAGGTGAAGAAGCCGCGGCTGTCGTTGACCACGATCGGGGTCTTGCGGATCGCGAGGGTGTAGTCGTACACCCGGGCCAGCGCCTCGTCCGAGGTCTTCTCACCGCGGATGATCTCGACCAGCGGCATCTTGTCCACCGGGGAGAAGAAGTGGATGCCGATGAAGTCCTCGGCCCGCTTCACACCGTTGGCCAGCAGGGTGATCGGCAGCGTCGAGGTGTTCGAGCCCAGCAGGGCGTCGGCGTCGACGATGTCCTCGATCTCCTGGAAGACCGCGTTCTTCAGTTCCGGCTTCTCGAAGACGGCCTCGATGACGAAGTCGACACCGGCGAAGTCGGCCGCATCGGCGGTCGGGGTGATCTTCGCGAGCAGCGCCTTGGACTTCTCCTCGGTGGTCTTGCCACGCGAGAGCGCCTTCTCCTCGAGCTTCTCGGAGTAGTTCTTGCCGCGCTCGGCCGCCTCGATGGTGACGTCCTTCAGCACGACCTCGTAACCGGCCTTGGCGGAGACGTACGCGATACCCGCGCCCATCATGCCCGCGCCGACGACGCCGATCTTCTTGATCTCACGCTTGGGCACGTCCTTGGGACGCGAACCACCGTTGTTGATCGACTGCAGATCGAAGAAGAACGCCTGGATCATGTTCTTCGCGACCGGGCCGGTCAGCAGCGAGACGAAGTAGCGCGACTCGATCAGCGACGCGTTGTCGAAATCGACCTGCGCGCCCTCGACCGCGGCGGCCATGATGGCCTGCGGCGCCGGCATGTTCTGGCCCTTGAGCTGCTTGCGCAGGTTGGCCGGGAACGCCGGGAGGTTGGCGGCGAGCGCCGGGGTGGTCGGGGTGCCGCCCGGGATCTTGTAGCCCTTGACGTCCCAGGGCTGCACGCCCTTGTCCGGGTTGGCCTTGATCCACGCCTTCGCGGCGGGGACGAGCTCCTCGATCGAGCCGACGACCTCGTTGATCAGGCCGGTGGCCTTGGCCTTCTGCGGGTTGAACTTGTTGCCCTGCAGCAGCACACCCATCAGGCCGTTCGCGATGCCGAGCATGCGGGTGATGCGGGTGACGCCGCCACCGGCCGGGAGCAGGCCGAGGGAAACCTCGGGCAGGCCCAGCTGCACGCCCTTGACGTCCGCGGCGATGCGGTAGTGGGTGGCCAGGGTGATCTCCAGGCCGCCACCGAGGGCAGCGCCGTTGATCGCCGAGACGACGGGCTTGCCGAGCTGCTCCAGGCGACGCAGGTCACCCTTGATGCTGCCCAGCTCCTCCATGATGTCCGCCGCGTTCTCCGGGGTGGTCTTCATCATGTTCTTGAGGTCGCCGCCGGCGAAGAAGGTCTTCTTGCCGGAGGTGATGACGACACCGGTGATGTCGTCCTTCTCGGCCTCCAGGCGATCGACGGTCGCCTTCATGGAGTCCTTGTAGAGCTGGTTCATGGTGTTGGCGCCCTGGTTGGGGTCGTCCATGGTCAGCACGACGATGCCGTCGGCGTCCTTTTCCCAGCCGATCATGTTCTCAGTCATTGTCTTTGGTTCTCCTCGAGAAAAGTCGGTGGGCGTTAGACGCGCTCGATGATGGTGGCGACGCCCATGCCGCCGCCGATGCACAGGGTGATCAGGCCGTAGCGCGCGTTGCGACGGTGCAGCTCGTCGACAACGGTGCCGGTGATCATCGCGCCGGTGGCGCCCAGCGGGTGGCCCATCGCGATGGCGCCGCCGTTGACGTTCAGCTTCTCGTCCGGGATCGCCAGATCCTTCTGGAACTTGAGCACGACGGAGGCGAAGGCCTCGTTGATCTCGAAGATGTCGATATCGTCCGTGGTCAGGCCCGCCTTGGCGAGAGCCTTGAACGCGGCCGGGGTCGGGCCGGTCAGCATGATGGTGGCGTCGGCGCCGGAGGTGGCGGTGGCCACGACGCGGGCGCGCGCGGTCAGGCCGGAGGCCTTGCCGGCGTCCTCGTTGCCGACCAGCACCAGCGCGGCGCCGTCGACGATGCCCGAGGAGTTACCACCGTGGTGCACGTGGTTGATGGCCTCGACGTAGGTGTAGCGCTGCATGGCGACGGCGTCGAAACCGCCCATTTCGCCGATGCCGGCGAAGGCCGGGTTCAGCTTGCCCAGGTCGGCGGCGGTGGTGCCGGGACGCATGTGCTCGTCGTTGTCCAGCACGGTCAGGCCGTTGAGGTCCTTGACCGGTACGACGGAGTTGGCGAAGTAGCCGTTCTTCCAGGCGTTGGCGGCCAGATCCTGCGAGCGCACGGCGTAGGCGTCGACGTCATCGCGGGTGAAGCCCTCGATGGTGGCGATCAGGTCGGCCGAAATGCCCTGCGGGACAATGTAAGCCTCGTAGGAGGTCTTCGGGTCCATGAACATCGCGCCGCCGTCGGAGCCCATCGGCACGCGGGACATGGACTCGACGCCACCGGCGATGACCAGGTCATCGAAGCCGGAGCGGACCTTCTGGGCGGCCAGGTTGACGGCCTCGAGGCCGGAGGCGCAGAAGCGGTTGATCTGGATACCGCCGACGGTGTCAGGCAGGCCCGCGGTCAGCACGGTGGTGCGGGCGATATCCGCGCCCTGGTCACCGACGGGGGAAACAACACCCAGGATGATGTCCGAGATCCGATCCTCATCGAGGTTCGGGAAACGGTTCCGCAGCTCTTCGACCAGACCGGTGGTCAGATCGATCGGCTTGACCGAGTGCAGCGACCCCTTCTTGTTGCGGCCGCGCGGGGTGCGGATGGCCTCGTAAATGTAGGCCTCTGTGGTCATATCGGAGTTTTCCTTCCGTAATGTGCGCCGACACCGCGTTGTGCGGGGCGGCCGCGGGTAGCCTCGCCGATCGACTTGTTCGGGCGACCGTCTGACGCTGTACAAACAGCCTCAGAGGCGGACCGACGCGCTCTCTGGCAACCCGTACGCCTGGGCATACCTTAGAACCTCGCCGAACCGATACTCACGGCCACCCGATCATAGTACCGCCCGATGCGAACTCCGGTTAACTTAATGCGTCTCACAGGGCAACTGTCAACCCTCCAGCGGAGTCGCCCCCAGTTCCGACCGCAACAGTTCCAAGGCCACATCATCAGGGTCGCGACGCTCCTCGGCGGGGATCGGCACGGCGGCGGCCGCCAGCAGCTCGCGCTCCTCCTCGTCCGTAGTAGCAGGTGGGACGCCGTCATAACCTACTGGTGAGTAGTCCGACGGCCCCGGGTCGTCCGGATAGTCCGGCCCGTCAGGCAGCGGAATATCGTCCTCCGGAGGTGCGTTCCGCACCCCCGCGCCACCGTTGCCGCCGCGGGCCTGCGCACCCGCCGCGGCGGTCCCAGCGCCCCCGGCCGCCGCACCCGAACCGCCCTGCGCCGAGCCGCCGAAGCCCGAACCGCCCGCTGCCGCATCACCCGCTGTGCCGGGGGCCACACCGTCACCCGCCGTGCCGGGCGCGGTCGCCGGACTCCCCCACGCCGCCGGGGCGGCGACCGTGGTGGCCGCACTCGCCGTGGCGGCCTTGGCCTGGCTCGGCCGCGAGAACTTGGCCGCGGCCTTCTTCGGCGCGGCTCCCGCACCCGCCGCCGGTCCCTTACCCGCTCCGCCGGCACTCGCCTGCGGAGCGGCGGGCGCGGCCCCGCTCCCCACTTCCCACTTCACGTCATGCTCACGCCCCAGCACGGCCTTGACCGCCGACCGCACCGCATCCAGATTGGCGGGCTGCGACAACCGCTGCGCCAGCGGCGCATGCTGATGCGCGAAGACAATCGTCCCGCCCTCGAGCCGCGATACCGAAGCCCCGGACAGCAGCGCCTGCACCGCCGCCCCGAACTCCCGCACCTTGGCCCGAATATCAGCCCACGCCGCCTCGATCTCCCGCAACACATCCTCGGACGAGTCACCCCCGGCCACCGGCGCGACGGGTTCACTCACAGCGGCAACCGGCTCGGGCTCGGGGATCAACTCGGGCTCGGCGGCCTGATCAGGTACTGAAACAACCTCGGCCGCAACAGGTTCCGGCTCGGCCATCGGAGCGGCGACCTCAGCCGGAGCCTGCGGATCGACCTCCGCCTCGGAGTCCGCCACGAGTTGCGCGACGACCTCGGAAGCGGTTGCCACATCAACGGATTGCGCCGCGAACGCGAACGCGGGCGTCAGTTCATCGGCCGAGTCGCCATCGGGCTCATCCATGCCGAGTGCCATCTGATCCGGATCGATTTCCGGTTCGGTCGCTTCGGGTTCGGCCGCAGCCAGCTGCGCACTGCCCACGGCACCGGCGGAATCCGCCGAACCTCCCTGCGCCGCAGCGGCTTCCGCGGCCCGAGCCGCCGCTTCCTTGGCGGCGGCAGCAGCGGCCAAATCCTCTTCCGCAACCAATCCGGGCAGCGGAATGTCGGCAGCGGACCCGTCCGGACCAGCGGCGATATCGGCAATGCCTGGCGCTGCAACGGTCTCCGTGGAGGACACAGGCGAAGCGGGTGTTTCCGCATCAGCCACCGGGCCGCGCACGGCATTCATCTCCGGCGGCCGAACCGCCGCAACGGGAGCCGAAGTCTGCTGGGCGGGAGCCGGTTCCGGTTGCACTACAGCCTGGGGCTGTGGAGACACGGCAGCCTGGGGCGGTTGCGGAGGTGGAGCGGCTTGCTGTTGCTGAGGCACGGGAGGGGTTGTGCCAGGGCGGTTTTCGCGCAGGGCCGCGAGGGCTTCCGCCCCGCGGCGGCGAGGGGCTCCGGTCGGCGGTGTGGACGGGGCGGACGCCGGGGAGGGGTCGGAGTCCGAAGCCGGGGCGGACCGTTCGGGGGCGGGGGCGGCCGGGGCCGATTGCGGGAGCGCGCCGCCCGCCATGCGGCGCTCGAGGGTTTCGAGGCGTTGCAGGGTGGCGGTTTCGGCGTCGGAGGCAGCGGGCAGGAGCATGCGGGCCGCGACCACCTCGAGTAGGAGGCGGGGGGCGGTTGCGCCGCGCATATCGCCGAGGCCCTCGTGCAGGAGTTCGGCGTGGCGGGCGAGGGTGGCGGGGCCGAGGCGGGCGGCCTGGTCCCGCATGCGGGCGAGGACATCGCCGGGGCCGGTGACCAGGTTGCGTTCGGTGGCGTCGGGGACCGCGCGCAGCAGGATGAGGTCGCGGAGGCGTTCGAGCAGATCGGTGGCGAAGCGGCGGGGGTCGTGGCCCGCTTCGACGACGCGGTCGATGGTGCCGAACAGGGACGCCCCGTCGGAGTTCGCCAGGGCGTCGACGGCATCGTCGATCAGGGCCACGTCGGTGACGCCGAGGAGGGAGACCGCGCGGGGATAGGTGACGCCCTCGGGGCCAGCGCCCGCGAGCAGCTGGTCCAGCACCGAGAGGCTGTCGCGAGGTGAGCCGCCGCCCGCGCGAATCACCAAGGGGTACACGGATTCTTCGACTTCCACATGCTCCTGCTCGCAGATCTTGCCGAGCAGGCCGCGCATGGTGGCGGGCGGGAGCAGCCGGAACGGATAGTGGTGGGTGCGGGACCGAATGGTCGGCAGCACCTTCTCCGGTTCGGTGGTGGCGAAGACGAAGATCAGGTGGGCGGGCGGCTCTTCGACGATCTTGAGTAGCGCGTTGAAGCCCGCGGTGGTCACCATGTGCGCCTCGTCGACGATGAAGACGCGGTAGCGGGATTCGGCGGGCGCGTAGAAGGCGCGGTCGCGCAGTTCGCGGGTGTCGTCGACGCCACCGTGGCTCGCGGCGTCGAGTTCGATCACATCGAGGTTGCCGGAGCCGCCGGGCCCGAGCGCGACGCAGGACGAGCAGACCCCGCACGGCGTGGAGGTCGGACCCTCCACACAGTTCAGCGAGCGCGCGAGGATGCGCGCGGACGAGGTCTTGCCGCAACCGCGCGGGCCGGAGAACAGATACGCGTGACTGATCCGCCCGGTGTCCAGGGCGATACTCAGGGGATCGGTGACGTGCTCCTGCCCCACCACTTCAGCGAACGTTGCCGGTCGGTACTTCCGGTACAGAGCCACGGCCCACAGGTTACCGAGTACCCCTGACATCGAGCGATTCGCTGCCCGCGCGGCCGCCCATGCGTCGCGTTCCAGCACTCCGGCGCGTCAAACTGTGGGTTATGTCACATCCATTCTGGATGCCCGTTCGATACCGACCGGACTGAACTCGATTCTGCTGTGACCCGTGAGCAAATTCTTGGCGTGGGTGTCCAGGGACGATAGCCGGACACCGGCTCCGCCCAAGATCGCCATTTACGGATGAGTGTTCGGTTTCATCCACGCAGACCGGACATAACGATCCAGTGAACCGATGCAGCAAGATCGCAATCGTTTGGCTACCGTGGACATCGGCAACTTCGGTAGCCAAACCTTCATCAGGTTGGTGGCCCCGGCCGGTCCCTCATCCCGACCGGGGCACAACCAAATCTCATCGGAGGATCTCCCAAGTGCCGTCGCACGACGACATCGCCCACGCCTGGCTCTCCAGCACCGAATTCGCCGGTGATCTCGCCGCGGTCGGACTGCTCAGTCGAGCCATCAGCCCGCAGGACTACGACATCAAGCGCGATTCGCTACCGGTGTCGGCAGCCGCGGATCCGGCCACCGCGGGCGCGATTCTGGAACTGCTGCAGCGCGGTCAGGTACCGACGCTGGCGGCCATTCAAACCCTCATCGTGCAGAACGATATGCGCGCCGAGGCCGAGCGCATCGAACGCCTGGGCCGCCGTGCCCAGCGCAGTGTCGACGATTTCGGCCGGGTGCTGGCCAAGCTCACCGACGAATACTGGACCGCGCACGGCACCGGGCCGACGCGCCGGGACATTCTGCTGTCCGAGCCGGTGTTCGCGCTGATTCGCGATCGCGTCGGCGATATCCCGCCGACCGCGGTGAAGCATCTGTGGTTGATCGAGCGGGCGCAGCGCGCGGGCTGGATCGCCTACAACGCGACGCCCCGATCCCTGTGTGCCGGAAGGCGTTTCCATGCCGCCCGGTTCGGTAATCGGGTGTCGCTGCGGCCGGTGAACGCCATCGGCACACTGGTGGCGGCGTATCTGCGCGATCAGCTGGCCGAGAACGAGCGGCCGCCACGCTGGTCGGTGCTCGCCTATGAGCTGCGCGATGATCGCGGCCGGCGCGTGTTCAACGACACAGCCGATGCCCGGGCACAGCAGCAGTGGCTCACCACCGCCGAGTGGATGGCACTGACGGATGACCTGCCCGTGCCGGGACCGCGTGGAATGCGGGCATTGTCGCGCAAGAACAAAGAGCGCCGCGCCTGATCGCTGTTACATGCACGTATCCAAGTCCTCATTTTCGTAACAGCGCCGAAACGTGAGGATTCGGTAACTTCCGTGCAACGCGATTTCGCGCGGAAGGAGTTTGTTCATGAACATCGATCCGGCGGCTACCGCCTGGCTGCTCGCGGCCACGGCGATGGTGCTGCTCATGACGCCCGGCCTGGCTATTTTCTACGGCGGCATGGTGCGCTCCAGCGGTGTGCTCAACATGCTCATGATGAGTTTCATCTCGATTCCGCTGGTCACGGTGGTGTGGCTGGTGGCGGGGTACAGCCTGGCGTTCGGTGATGACGCGGGTGGCGGACTCATCGGAAATCTCGGTCATTTCGGACTTTCCGGAATTGATCCCACGACTGTGCACGCGGGCAGCGGAATTCCGGAACTGCTGTTCGTCACCTTCCAGCTGACATTCGCGATTCTCACCGTGGCACTGGTCAGCGGCGCGATCGCGGACCGCGCGAAATTCTCCGCGTGGATGATCTTCGTTCCGATCTGGGCGCTCATTGTGTACGCCCCCATCGCGCACTGGGTGTGGACGCCGAACGGCTGGCTGGCCTCGTTCGGCACCATGGATTACGCGGGCGGCCTGGTCGTCGAGATCGCCTCGGGCGCTTCGGCACTCGCGCTGGCGATCGTGCTCGGCCCGCGCGTGGGCTTCAAGGTCGATGCCATGCGGCCGCACAATCTGCCGTTCGTGCTGCTCGGCGCGGGCCTGCTGTGGTTCGGCTGGTTCGGCTTCAATGCCGGTTCGGCCTTGGGCGCCAATGCGACCGCCGCGGCGGTGTTCCTGAATACGCTGGTGGCGGGCTGCCTGGGCATGCTGGGCTGGCTGATCGTGGAGCAGGTGCGCGATGGCCGTCCGACCACGTTCGGTGCGGCGTCGGGCGCGGTGGCCGGTCTGGTCGCCATCACCCCGTCCTGCGGTTCGGTGAACACCATGGGCGCGCTCATCGTGGGTCTGGTCGCGGGTTCGGTGTGTTCGTTCGCGGTGGGCTGGAAGTTCAAGGGCGGCTATGACGATTCGCTCGATGTGGTTGGCGTGCACTTCGTCGGCGGCATCGTGGGCACCCTGCTCATCGGTTTCCTGGCGAACCGGGCGATGACGGGTGAGAACGGTCCGGAGGGGCTGCTCTACGGCGGCGGGCTCGCACAGCTGGGCAAGCAGTTGGTGGGCGTGCTCGCGGTGGCGGCGTTCGCGTTCGGGGTGTCGTTCGCACTGGGCAAGGTGATCGATCGGACCATCGGTTTCCGGGTGAGCCGCGAGGAGGAGATCTCCGGTATCGACTTCGCGCTGCACGCCGAGACCGCGTACGCCGAGGGCGTGAACGGGCACGGTCATCAGATCAAGCGGGACGGGCCGTTCGGGCACTGAGTCGATAACCATGAAAATGGCCGGGGCAGCGAATCATTCGCCGCCCCGGCCATTTTCGTGTGGTCAGTTGACCTTGTTCAGTGCCGCAGCGAAGGTGTTGCACTGCGCGGTGCGGTTCTTGTCGTAGCCCATTTCGAACCACGCGCCGCCGTTCTGCGAGGTGCCGTGATCGCGCATATCGCCGGGGGCGTCGCCGCGGTGGTACATATCGTTGCGGGCGACGCCGATCTGCGCATTGCTCAGTGCGCCACCGCTATTCGACGAGGACAGGAACATACCGTCGAAGCAGTTGGCCTGGAGTTCGGTGCGGCGGGACAACTCGAGGCCGGTATCGCTGCGCGCGCCCGCGTCCCGGCGCTGCTGATGCACCTTGCCGAGGATGCCGGATTCGGCCTGGACGTGATGTCCGTACTCGTGCGCGAACACCGACAGGTAGACCACCCAGTTGTTTTTGTAGATATCGGTCTGCAACTGGCTGATCGGCATGTAGATGGTCTTGTCGGCCGAGCAGTAGAAGGCGGCGAAATTGCTGCTGTTGCCGGTGCACAGCGTGGTGATGCCGCTGGTGGTGGCCGAGACGTTCAGTTTCGGCGGTTCGAACGGCAGCTTGATATCGGTGAAGAGGGGTTTCCACGCTTCGGCGAGACAGTCCGCGGCCGTTTGGAAGAAGGTGCGCGCGACGTCGACGTCGGTGCTCCACGGCGTGTACGCGCAGTTCTCCGGCAGCAGGGTGAGGCTGTCATCGGTGACGAGCGGATTGTCCGAGGTCTTGGCGACGCCCGCGTTCTCACTGCCCGGATCGTTGCTGTACCCGGTCTGCACCTTGTCGCCGGTTCCCAAGGCGCTCAACCCGGTTCGGATGGCGGTGCGCAGCACAACGGTGCTGACCAGCAGAATCAGAATGACGACCAGCGTGCCCCAGCGACGGCGGCGCGGTGGAGCCGGACGCTGGACCGCCTGCATCCCGGTCTGGGTATGCGCGGCGGGCGGCGGCATCGGCGGGCGATATGCGGGCTGCCGCGGCTGCGCGAAGGTGGGCGCGGGCCCGGAGCCCTGCGGCGATGAGAAACCCTGCCGCTGTGGATAACTCGGCTGCTGTGGATAACCCGTGCGCGGCTGCGCCGGAATCCCTCCCGGCGGTGCGGAGGGGTGCGGCGGCTGCACCGGATAGCCGCCCGGGCGCGAGGGATACCCGCCCGGCCCACCGGGGTACCCACCCGGCTGACCTGGATAGCCGCCGGGCTGGGCCGGATTCCCACTGGGTCGCGGGGGCTGCCCGCCGGGTTGTGCGGGATGCTGTGGACGGCCGCCGGGCCGCTGGGGATAACCGCCGGGCGGTGGCGAATTGCCTTGCCGCGGTTGTCCGGGCGGCTGCTGGGGGCGGCGCGGATCGGGTTCGGGCGGCCAGCCGCCGTGGTTATTCGGTCCGTAGCCGGACGGTGGGCGAGTCATACCCCCGCACCCCCTCGTTCTCACCGATAACCGACAGCCGCTGAGGAAGAATAGCAAGCTGGCTAGAGTGACCATCCATGCAGATTTTTCGGGGCGGCGTCCTCGTGGCGCTGCTGCTCGCGCTGGCGGGCGTGGCAGCCCCGGCCGCCCAGGCGCAGCAGCCCGACGGTGTGAAGATCACCGCGGATGTGGATCTGGGCGATGACGGCCTGCTCCGGGTGACCGAAACCGTGGAAGTGCCCGCCGGCAACGAGTTCCGGCAGGTGCTGCCGCTGCGGGTGCAGGTCACCGAGGCCATTCAGCGCACCTTCCAGGTGAGCGATATCCAGGCCACCGGTGACGGTGAGGCGACCGTCGCGGACGACCGTTTCACCATCGACGCCCGGTCCGGCACGGTGACGTTCAAGTACACGGTGCACAACACCGTCGCCGATTCCGCCGGGGCGCAGACGTTCCGGTGGACCGGGGTGCTCAATACCGATGTGGCGTCCATCAGCGTGGTGGTGACGAGTCCCGATTTCCGGATGGGCGTCACCAAGTGCACCATCGGCCCGCCCGGTAAGCCGGAGGACTGCGCGGATATCCGCGTCGAACCGGACGGCGTCGCGCATCTGGACAAGACGGATCTGCGCAAGGGCGATGTCATCGATGTGACCCTGCAGATCCCGCCCGGCACGGTGAAACCGAATGCCGATATCCAGGACGATGATTCACCCGGTCCGTTCTCCATCACCGGCCCGGTGCTGGCGGCGTTCGGGGCGCTGCTGGCGGCGCTGGCGGCGGCCGCCGGATATGTGGTGTGGGCGCGCAGGCAGCAGCCGAGCGCGCAGGTGCTCGATCCGCTGGAGCGCCAGGGCGATCACATGCGGTTCACCTCCCCCGACGGCATCCTGCCCGGCACCGCCGGTCTGCTGATCGACGGCTATGTCGACGCCCCCGATATGGCGGCGACGGTGGTGGATCTGGCTGTGCGCAGCTATATCTGGATCGCGGCGATCGGTGAATCCGATTGGCGGATCAGCCGGATGAACCCGATCGACGACCAGCTCACCGGTTATGAACGCGCGGTCTACGAGACATTCCTGCCCGAGGGCACCGATGCGGTCATGGTGTCGACGCTGCGCGACAGGGTGAACGCGCGGGCGGTCCGCCGCACCCTCATCGACGAGGCCACCGCGCAGGGCAGTTTCATCGACCGCTCGCGCCGCGGCTTCGAATTCTGGCTCGGCGCAACGCTGGTGGTGGCCGGTGCCGTCACCACCCTCGCCCTGGCGCTGGGTCCCGGTCATGCCCTGATCGGTGTCGCATTGATCCTGGGTGGCGTGGCGGCCCTGCTGCTCCCCCGCTACCTACCGTCCCGCACCGCCCTCGGCCGGGAGCTGGCTGGCCGCGTCCAAGCCATGCTGCGCAGCCTGGATGCCGTTGTGCCGCAGAATATTCCGGCACCCGACCGCGAAATGATCTTCTCCCGGGCGCTGCCGTTCATGGTGGCGGGCCGCCGCACCGATCAGTGGGTGCGCACCTTCCGCGATCTGAACCCGACGGATGACGGCACCCCCGGCCTCTACTGGTTCGGCGGTTTCGAATCCGATCACGATCTCTACCGTTTCGCGGCCCACTTCCCGTACTGCATAACCGAATTGGAGAAGCTCTTCACCGAGAGCTGAGGCCCGTCACGCTCCCGAATGAACGGCGAGCGCGCGCCGGGCGTAGGCGCGGACGTCGGCGTCGGAGTCGTCCAGGGCGATGTTCAGGGCATCGCGGGCGGCGGTGGATTCGGGCCAGCTGCTGAGCGTCAGCACGGCCGCCTTGCGGATATCCGGATGGATATCGGCCAGCGCCAGGCTCAACGGTTCGGCGGCTAGGTCCGCGCCGACGGCCGGGAGCCCGCGCGCCGCGCCTTCGCGCACCTGCCAGGCCGAATCCTTCAGGGCGACAGTCAGAGTCGAGATGTCATCGGCATTGCCGAGCCGGGCCAGTGCGGTCAGGGCTGCGGCCCGGACGAGCGGATCGCGGTCGGCGAGCAGGGCGCGAACCGCTTCCAAGCCGCCGATGCCGATGGTGGCCAAACCCTTGGCGGCGACAATGCGAACCTCACGGTTCTCGTCATGGGCGGCGGTGGCCAGCGTGGACCAATCATCCAGTGACACCAGACCGTTGATCGCCTCGATGCGAACTCGATGATCGGGGTCGACGGCGGCCTTGGCGAATAGTTCCACCGAACCGGCGCGCAGGGCGCGCAGCAGATCGACCACGGTCGCGCGGACCGCCGGGTCCGGGGAATCGGCATGCTCGGCGAGGGTGCCGCCACTGCGCTCGGGCAGGATTTCGACGAGTTCCCGCAGTCCGGCGACGGCATTGCCGCGTACCGCCGAGTCGGAGTCGGCCAGCGCCGCGATGAGTGGCGCGTCGAAGCCGTCCGGGGTGCCCTCGGTGAGCACCGAGAGGGCGGTGGCGCGCACCTGGGGATCTGGATCGGCGAGGAAGGATTCGAGTTCTTCGACGGTGGGGCCGTCCAGGCTCAGCAGGAGTGCGATACGCGGGGCGACAGGGGCTTTCGCTGGGGTCACCGCGTCGGGAGCCGTGCCAGGCGTGATCGGCGCGGTGGCCAGGTTCGGCGGGCTGCCGATCAGGGCGGGCTGTTGCACCGGAATGACGGTGGGGTCGTCGGTGGGCAGATCGTCCAGGCCGGGAACCGGGACGAAATACGGTGCGACGGGGCGCTTCAGGAATTCCATCTCGCCGTCGTCCGCCTTGCGGAGGTTGAGGTGGTAGCGCCATTCGACGTCATCGCGCTCGGGGAGGTCGGCGCGTTCGTGGTAGAGGCCCCAGCGGGATTCGGTGCGGGTCAGCGAGGAGCGGGCGGCCATCTCCGCGCAGTCGCGAATGAAGGTCACCTCGGCGCAGCGCATCAGCTCGTGCGGGGTCTGCGCGCCCATGGCGGCGATATCGTCCAGCATCCGGTCGAAGGTCTCGATGGCGAGGGAGAGTTTGGTGGCCGTCTTCGGCGGGGCCACATAGTCATTGACGAAGCGGCGCAGTTTGTACTCGACCTGCTGCTGCGGCGGGCCTTCGGGATTGCGCAGCGGGCGGTAGACGAGTTCGTGTGCGGCGGCCAGCTGGTCGGCGGGCAGTTCGGCGGGGGCCGGGGTGTCGGCGAGGGTGCTCGCCGCGTGCGAACCCGCGAGGTCGCCGTAGACGAACGCCCCGATCATGTAGTTGTGCGGTACGCAGGCCAGATCACCGGCGGCGTAGAGGCCGGGGACGGTGGTGCGGGCGTTCTCGTCGACCCACACGCCCGAGGCGGAATGTCCACTGCACAAACCGATTTCGGAGATGTGCATCTCGATATCGTGGGTGCGGTAGTCGTGTCCGCGATTGGCGTGGAAGGTGCCGCGGGTGGGCCGCTCGGTGGTGTGCAGGATGCCTTCGAGCGCGTCCAGGGTTTCGGTCGGCAGATGCGAGACCTTGAGATAGATGGGCCCGCGCGCGGATTCGATCTCCCGCTTGACCTCGGACATCATCTGACCGGACCAGTAATCGGAGTCTACGAAGCGCTCACCGAGGGCGTTGACCTGGTAGCCGCCGAACGGATTCGCGACGTACGCGCAGGCCGGTCCGTTGTAATCCTTGATGAGCGGGTTGATCTGGAAGCATTCGATACCGGAGAGCTCCGCGCCCGCGTGGTAGGCCATGGCGTAGCCGTCGCCCGCGTTGGTGGGGTTCTCGTAGGTGCCGTAGAGGTAGCCGGAGGCGGGCAGTCCGAGGCGTCCGGCCGGACCGGTCGCCAGGATAACGGCTTTCGCGGCGACGGCGACGAATTCGCCCGTGCGCGTGTTCAATGCGGCCGCGCCGACCGCGCGCCCGTTCTCGGTGAGCACGCGCACCGGCATGAGCCGGTTCTCGATCTGGATCTTCTCGCGCATCTTGCGTTGCCGCAGTACGCGATACAGCGCCTTCTTGACATCCTTGCCCTCGGGCATGGGCAGCACGTACGACCCGGAGCGGTGCACGCGGCGGACCGCGTATTCACCGTAGGCGTCCTTCTCGAATTTCACGCCGTAGCGTTCGAGCCGCTGCACCATGGCGAAGCCGCGGGTGGCGGTCTGATAGATGGTGCGCTGGTTGACGATTCCGTCATTCGCCCGGGTGATCTCGGCGACGTAGTCCTCGGGTTCGGCCTTGCCCGGGATGACGGCGTTGTTGACGCCGTCCATGCCCATGGCGAGCGCACCGGAGTGCCGCACGTGTGCCTTCTCCATGAGCAGCACGTTCGCGCCCTGTTCGGCGGCGGTGAGTGCGGCCATGGTGCCCGCGGTGCCGCCGCCGATGACCAGGACGTCGCAGTCGAGCCGGGTGGTCGCGGCGAGGTCGGGAATCTCCATCAGGCACACCAACATTCGTGAGGGGATCGGTCGGGGTCGCCGTCAGAGCGCGGCGAGATCGCCCGAATGATCCAGGGCGGTAATGATTTCGGCGCGCAACGCGGTGCGGTCCACACCGAGTTCGCGCGGTTGCGGCACATCCAGCAGGGCGCGCAGGGGTGCTCCGGCGCGGCCCAGGACCGCGACGCGGTCACCCAGCAGCAGCGCCTCGTCCACATCGTGGGTGACGAAGACCAGGGTGGTGGGGTGGGTGCGCCAGGTGTCGATCAGCAGGCGCTGCATGGTGGCGCGGGTCTGTGAGTCGAGCGCGCCGAAGGGTTCGTCCATGAGCACCGAGCGGGGCGCACCGGCCAGGCCGCGCGCGAGCTGAACGCGCTGTCGCATACCGCCGGACAGGCTCTTGGGCAGGAAGTCGGCGAATCCGGTGAGACCGATCTCCTCGATCCACTTCTCCGCCAGCGCCTTCCGGCCCGCGCGGGGTTCCCCGCGCAGTTTCAGCGCGAGCTCGATATTGGATCGCACCGTGCGCCAGGGCAATAGCGCGTTGTCCTGGAAGACGACGGCGCGATCCCGATTCGTTCCGGTGACCGGTGTCCCGTCGGCGAGCACCTGCCCGGCATCGGGTCGCAGCAGTCCGGCGAGGGCGCGCAGCACGGTGGATTTACCGCAGCCGGACGGCCCCGTGAGAATCAGGATCTCGCCCGGCCGGACCTCCAGGGACAGGTCCCGGATCACCGGCGCACCGGTGTAGGACAGGTCGATTCCCTCCACCCGCAGACTCATACCGCTGGTCATTTGGTCACCTCCGGTACCCGCGGCAGCCAGTGCGTGACCCGCCGTCCGATGAGTTCGACGGCGGCGGAGGTGCCATACCCCAGCACGCCGATGGTGATGATGCCGACGAACACGCCCGGGTAGTCGACGATGGTGTACGCCTGCCAGGTGCGGTACCCCACACCGAGGCGGCCGGAGATCATCTCCGCGGAGACCACGCAGATCCAGGACACCCCGATGCCGACGGACAACCCGCTGAAGACGCCGGGCAGGCTGCCGGGCAATACGACTCGCAGCAGCACATCCCAGCGGCTGCCGCCGAGCGTGCGCACCGAGTCCTCCCAGATGGTCGGCAGCGCGCGCACCGCGTGCCGGGTGGAGACCATGACCGGGAAGAACGCGGCCAGGAAGGTGATGAATACGATCCCGGCCTCGTCATCCGGGAAGAGCAGAATCGCCACGGGCACAACGGCGATGGCCGGAATCGGCCGGGCCAGTTCGGTGAGCGGTCCGATGGTGTCCGCGATCCAGCGCGAACGCCCCAGCGCCACACCGAGTGTCACGCCGAACACCGCCGCGAGCCCGAATCCGGTGAGGATGCGGATCAGCGACTGCCCGAGGTCGAGATAGTAGGTATCGGTCCCCAGCTGCTTGTGGAATGCCCGCACGATCTCGGTGACGGTCGGCAGCGTATCGAACCGCACCCAGAGCCGAATGTTATTGGCGGTCAGGAACTGCCAGGCCCCGATGGCCACGAGCACCGAGAGAAGCTTGACCAGGCGGGAGGTCCACACCACCCGGATCGCCCGCCCCGCGCGAGCGTTCCCCACCTCGTCATCCCGGCGTGTTTGTGGCCGGGATCCACCGTTTTCGCTCGAGTCGCCGTGGATCCCGGCCAAAAGCGTGCCGGGATGACGGGGGGATGTCTGGCCCGAGGCGGAGGTGGCGGCCTGCGAGGTCATTGCCGGACCTCGGTGATGGCCTGGTCGTAGCTCACGACCGCGCCCGAGGGGTGCTGGGTCAGGTAGCGCTGGGCCGCGGCGGGGGTGGTGAAGGGCAGGTAGGTGTCGCCGTCGCGAACCCAGATGGCCTTGTCGGCGAACCAGCGGGTGCCGAGCTCGGCGTCGGGGACGTAGGCGGCGCGGACCGTTTTGCCCTGTGCGCGAGCCTGTTTGATGGCGCGCAGCAGGCTGGTCGGGTCGGCGGCGGGCTGGGTGGTGTCGGAATCGGTGAACCAGATCTCACCGGCCAGGGCCGGGTTGTCGGCGGGGCGGTTGGTGAGCGGATCGGTGCCGGTCACAGGTGCGGGATTGGCGTTATTACCCAGTGCTGCATCGTAGTTCGCACCGTTCTCCTGGAAGGCCTTGCGCAGTGCGGTGTCGTCGACGAACTTGTCGATATCGAGGTCGGCGAAGTCACCGATCGACTTCAGGTACGGCACATCGGCTTTGAAGGCGTCGAGCAGTTTCGGCTTCAGCGTGGTGTCGAAGGAGGTTCCGCCCGGCCCGTTGTAGAGGTACACGACCTCCTGAGGCAGGCCGCTGCCCTGGGCGACGAGCTCGGCCGCTTCCAGGGGCTGCTTGTGGATGAAATCGGTCGCGTCCAGTTGTGCGCGCAGGAAGGCATCGAGCACCTCCGGGTGCTGTTTCGCGTAGTCGCGACGGGCCACCACGCCGTGGAAGGTCGGGACGTTCAGCTCCGCACCGTCGTAGAGGAGCTTGGCCTTGTTCTGGAATACCAGCAGTCCGGGCCAGGCCACGAACTGCGACAGCGCCGCCACCTGACCGGATTCCAGTGCGGAGGAACCGATCTGGGGCTGCTGGTTGAGCACCTCGACCCCGGTCTTGGGATCGATGTGCGCGCGGGTCAGCGCCTGCACCAGGGTGCCGTGCCCGGCGGAGCCGACGCTGGCCGACACCTTCTGCCCCGCGAGATCATTGATGGTCTGCGCCTTCGAATCCGGCGCGACCACAACCATATTCAGCGCACCCTTGGGGTTGTACCCGGTGATCGAGACCAGTTCGGTCTGGGACCGCTCATTGGCCTGCGTGCGCGAACCGTTGATCAGCAGCGGGTAATCGCCCATGGAGCCGATATCGATCTTCTCGGCCACCATCTGCGCGGTGATGGGCGCACCGGTGTCGTAGTCCTGCCATTCCACCGAATACTTGGGCCCGCCGTGCGCCGACAGGTCGTTGAGCCGCTGCTCCAGGAATCCCTTGGCCTTCAACAGGGTTCCGGCGGTGACGGTATTGATGGTCTTGGACTGGTAGCCGATGACGACCTTGACGGTATCGCCGTCACCGGAGGATTCCAGCGAGCAGCCGGACGCGGTGAGCGCGATGGCGGCGGCGACCGCGGCGGCGGCGAGACGGGCGATGCGGTGGTGCTTCATGCGTGGTCCTTCAGCGGAGCAGGTAGGGCATATTGACGGTGACGGCGCCGGTGGGACAGCGCGCGGCGCACGGGCCGCAGTACCAGCACTCGTCCACGTGCATGAAGGCCTTACCGTTTTCCGGGTTGATGGCCAGCGAGTCGAGCGGGCAGATCTCCACGCAGAGCGTGCAGCCCTGGATACACAGGGATTCGTCGATGGTGACGGGGACGTCGGCGCGCTGATTGACCAGTGCCATCAGGTCAGCCTCCAATCGGTGCGTTCGGGCGGCCGGGTGAGGCTGCCGCGCATGGTGATCCGGTCGCCGCGCATCCGGATGTATTCGAGGTCGACGGGGCGGCCGTCGTCGAGTTTGGTGAGGCGTTCCAGCAACAGCAGGGCGCCGCCCTCGGGCATTTGCAGGGTCGCTGCCGAATGGGTGTCGGCGGTAATGGCTTCCAGGGCCAGGTCGGCGGAGCCGAGCGGGCCGCCGCTGATCTGTTCGATGAGCGCGAACACGTCGTTCGTCTCCAGATCGCGGGTGATGACCTCATCGCCGATATCCGGGACGAGGTAGGTGAGATCGAGACTGAGAGGCAGATCACCGAACCAGCGCAGCCGCTCGATATATACGGCGGGTTCGCCCGGCGCGAGCCGCAATTTGCGGGCAACCGCCGGGGGCGGGGTGGTGCGGGTGGCGGCGCGCACCTCATTGCGCACGTCACCGTGGCCGCGCAGGGTTTCCTTCAACCCGAGCAGCGCGTCCAGCCCGTGGTCGTATTTGCGGCGTGCGACGTGCGTGCCGATCTTGGGCGCGCGCTCGATCAGCCCCTCATCCTTCAGGAGGGCGAGGGCGTCGCGCACGGTGTTGCGCGAGACCGTGAATTCGGCGGCCAGTTCCTGCTCGGTGGGCAGTGAATCCTCGATCGCCCCGGCGTGAATCTGCTGGCGCACGATATCGGCCACCTGGCGGGCTCGATCGGCCCGGCGGGCGGGGGTGCGCAGCGGTGTGGGTTCCGGCGTCACGTCATCTCCTTTCCGCCATTGACCAGCGGTTTCAGACTTTAACGGGGACGCCGGAGGGTACCGCTCGAGCGCTTCACGCCGCCCGGCATGGCCTGCGGATTTGCGCCGCCCGCGCATGCGCCCGGCCTGCCGCGATCCGCGCTCGGAGGGCTATTGCGCCACCCCGCTCCGACCAGCTGAGTCTTGTAATCACGGTGATCGGAATACCTGTGCTCGCGGGCGCGACGAGGTGGAGTGAGCAGGCACTCATTTCTCGAGATATGGGAGAACGGATTCCGTTCGCCCTGAGCGGGATGTTAACTTTGTACCCATGTCCGCCAATCGCACCGCTGCCGCACGGGTCACGTATGTGACCGTGGCGCTCGGTGTTCGGCTGCCTCGCCAACGCGAACTTTGTTGTCGCTGCTTCTAGGCAGCCGAGCTCTGATTCCCCGATCGGCCTCGAATCCTTCGTGATTCGCTCCCGGGTCCGGGCCTCCTCGCTGCACCGCTGAATCTCTTCATGTAGGCACTCGTCCCCCCTTTTCCGGGCCGGGACCGCGGCAAGGACTTCATATTATGACCAGCCCCACCCTTGAAAAACGTACCCACGGCACCGTCGCCACCGCTCGCCTGGCCCCGGCCCGCCCCGCGGTGCCGCCGGAGCTGCGCATTACCGACAACCCCGCCGCGGCCGTGCTGCGGGCCGCCGCACGCGGCCCGATCTTCCGCGATATCGCCGCGCAGAGCACGGGTTTGAGCATCGCGACCGTGAATCGCCAAGTGTCGGCGCTGCTTACGGCCGGACTGCTGCGTGAGCGCGCCGATCTGACCGCCTCCGGCGCGGTCGGCCGTCCCCGCGTCCCGTTCGAGGTGGATACCGATTCGTTCGTGACGCTCGGTGTGCACATCGGTTCCACGCTCACCCGCATCGTGGCAGCGGATCTGTCCGGCCGGATTCTGGGCGGGCTCGAAATCGCCACTCCCCAAACGGGTCAGGACGCGGCGCTGACCATAGTGGCCCGCAGTGCCAAGGCTTTCCTGGATCGACTGCCGCGCCGTCGTCCGCTGTGGACCGGTGTGGCGCTGGCCGGCCGGGTCGATCCGGCCGCCGGTGTGGTGGATCATCCGCGCCTGGGCTGGCAGGCCGCGCCGGTGGCGGCGGTGTTCAGCAGCGTGCTGGATCTGCCGGTGTCGGTGTCCGCGCACGTGGAGGCCATGGCCGCCGCGGAACTGCTGCTGGCCGGGCGCGAGCCGGGTGAGGGTCAGCGACCAGGTTCCAGCCTGTACATCTACGCGCGGGAAACCGCGGGTGTGGCTGTGACACTGCATGATCGGGTGCACACGCCCGCCAACGGCCCGGGTTCCATCGCGCATCTGCCGACCGGTTCGGACGCCGATTGCACCTGCGGCCGTAAGGGTTGCTTGGAGGCGACCATCGGTGAGCGCTTCTTCCTGGAGCGCGCGGTGCGCCGCGGCGTACTGCCCAAGCCGGAGGCGCCGCGCCGCCCGGTGATCACCGATCTGTACCGGGCCGCGGATTCGGGTTCGGCCGCGGCCAAGGATCTGCTGCTGGAGCGGGCCGAAATCCTCGGGCGCACAGCGGCTCTGGTGCGGGATATGTTCAACCCGGATCGAGTCGTGCTGGGCGGTCAGGCTTTCACCGGCTACCGCCCCGGAATGGAGCGGGTGGCACAGGCTTTCGCGGAGAGCACCACGCTCCCGGCGGCGGATCTGCGCATCAGCCGTTTCGGCGGCCGGGTGCAGGAGTTCGCGGCGGCGGTCACCTCGCTGAGCGTGTTCTACGCCGATCCGGTCTCGGCCATGCGCCGCGCCACCCGCACCGCTCGCTGACCCACCGACCCGAAAACGCCCGGCTGGATGGTCCCCAGCCGGGCGTTTTCCTTTGTCCCGCAAGCCCTTTCAGGCTCGCCCACGCCCGTCGGGCGGCGGCGGATCAGCGGAAGATGGTCATGTACCAGAGACCGTCGTTGCCCTGATCGCAGCGGTAGCGCCAGCCGTCCTCACCGCGCAGGTTGACGCCACCGGCCTGGAAGCTGCCGTTGGAACCGTCGGCGTCGCAGGCCTGCACGGAGCCGTAGCTGCCGTCGACCTGGAGCTCCTCGGCGTGCGCCACACCCGCGCCCAGTCCGGCGGCGGCGAGCGCGAGGGCGGTGACGGCGAGAGTCTTCTTCATGGGGGTTTTCCTATCGTTCGATGACCTCTGCACCACATTCAATAGGTCGCATCGTGACCATTTCATGACTGGCACAAGAGGTTTCGAAACATGGAAGAGCCGGGCCCGGACGGTCCACGGTCCGGGCCCGGCTCGACGACCACATCTGCGGGTTGGCCCTAGGGCGCAGATGCGGTTTTCCCGCGCCGCTCGCTCACGGAGTCCCCGTTCGCTCGCGAGCGGCGGCGGATTCACGCCGCGCGAACGTGGGTCAACCCCCATTCGCGGGCAAGCAGGCGGTGCGAATTCAGGCGATCCGCGTGATCGTGAGTGACGCTGGTGATCACGAGTTCGTCCGCACCGGTGAGTTGTTGCAGGGCGCGCAGCCGTTCGGCCACCGAACCCGGTGAACCGACGAACTGGGTGGCGACCCGGTCATCGATCAGGCGGCGCTGATGATCCGAGAGCTCCGGAGCGGTGGCGGGATCGAGGTACTCGGCCGCCCCGGCCCCGCTGCGAATGCTGTAGACCCAGTGCCCGTAGCTGGAGGCCAGGTGCCGCGCGGTCGCATCGTCTTCCGCCACCACGACATCCGCCGACACCACCAGGTAGGGGCGCGGGAAGCGTTCGGAGGGACGGAAAGCGGCGCGATACGCCTCCACCGTCTCGATGATGGTGCCCGGTGACACGTGATAGTTCGCCGCGAACGGGAGCCCCAATTCGCCTGCGAGCTGGGCGCTTTCACCGCCGCTGCTGCCGAACAGCCACAGCTGCACATCCGCGCCCTCACCGGGGAACGCACGCAGGTGCACGCCATCGCTGGCCGTATAGGTGCCCGCCAGCAAGTCCCGAATCTGCTGTACCTGTTCGGTATACGGCAGCGGTTGCGCGCCCGGCAGACTGAGCGCCTCCAAACCCGCTGCGATACGGGAGGTGTCGAGCAGCTGCCCCGGATTGAAGGGCGGCGGCAGCACCACACCGTCGCGCACCTCGGTGCGCCGGTCCTGCTTCGGCATCGGCGGCACCCCGGCGGAACGGATCTGTGCGCCACGATGACCGGAGCGGCCCAGACCCAGATCCAGGCGGCCCGGGTACAGCGCGTCGACCGTGCCGAACGCCTCCACCACGGCGGCGGAGGTGTGGTGCCCCAGTTGTACCGCCGCCGTGCCGACCCGAATGGATTCGGTGGCGGCGGCGATGAGGCCGATCAGGGTGGTGGATGCCGAGCTGGCCACATTCACGAAATGGTGTTCGGCGATCCAGAAGCGCCGGTAGCCCCAGCGTTCGGCCTGCCGGGCCAGATCGATGGTGTTGCGCAGCGCCTGCCGGGCGTCCGAGCCCGCACTGATCGGCGAGAGGTCCAGGACCGAGAGCGGAGTGGTCATAGCGCCTGCCCCTTGCGCGGATCCTGTTCGCCCGCCGTGATTTCCACCCGGAGACGGTTCTCCGGCGGGGCGACCGGGCAGGTCGCGTAATCGGTGAAGGCGCAGGGCAGGTTCGCCGTGCGGTTGAAGTCGATGGTGAGGGTGTCGTCGGCGGCCGGGCGCGGCAGATCGAGGCGGCGCGCACCGCCGTAGGTGGTGACGCCGCTGGTGCCGTCGGTGAAGAGCAGGTGCAGGCCGGAGGTCTGGTTGCCGAACACGACCAGCGTGTGTTCGGTCCCGTCCAGCTCGAAAGTGACCGTGCCGGTGGCGACATGGTGGTGTTCCAGGCCCGCCACGACCGCGCCGGTGGTGACCACGCGCGCCACCTCGAAGGGGGTGAACCGGCCGGTGACCACCCAGCGCGGATCGGGCGCGTAGGCCGGGATCGCGGTGAACGCCGCCAGGGACGGTGCGGCCGGATCGTGCACGCGCAGCGCGAATTGCCCACTGCGGCGGATGACTTCGATGAGCCGATCGCCGTGGCGCACTTCGAGGCCGGGCGCGCCTTCACCGGGTGTGAGGACGGTGCTGCCGGACAGCACCGCGCCGTCGCGGGTCAGAGGTGTCGCCACGCCCTCCCCCGCCGGGTCCACGGTGTCGGATTCCGCTGTGACGTAGACGTTTTCGGCATCCGCGCGCCAGCGGCCCGGCAGCCCCGGCACGGTCTCGTCGGCATTGCCGAGCCAGTGCAGTCCGGTGAGGCTGAGCCAGCCCAGGGGCTGCCGCGCCCAGGCATCCCGCTCGGATTGCCAGGTGGCCCACTGCTGTTCGAATTCGGTGACGATGGCGGTCATGACGCGCGTACTCCTTCGGTGCTGCGGTGCGGGTGGCGCAGACCGAGGTGGTCGCGCAGGGTGGGGCCGGTGTACTCGGTGCGGAAGCTGCCGAGTTCCTGGAGTTCGGGGATCACCTTGTCGACGAATTCGTCGAGGCCGGTGGGGGTGAGGTGCGGGACCAGCACGAAACCGTCGGCGGCATCGCTCTGCACGTAGTGATCGATGGCCACCGCGACCTCGCGGGGCGTGCCGACGAACTGCTGACGGGCGGTGGTCTCGATGATCAGATCGCGAATGCTGAGGTGCTCGGCCGCCGCCTTGGCGCGCCAGGCTTCGGCCACCGCGCGCGGATCCTTGGCATGCCGCACCCGGCCGCGGGTGATGTCGGCATTGTCGACCGGATCGATATCGGGCAGCGGGCCCTCGGGATCGTATTCGGACAGGTCACGGCCCCACACCTGCTCCAGGAACGCGATCGCGGTCTGCGGGGTGACCTGTTGGCGGCGAATGCGTTTGGCGTTCGCCGCGGCTTCCTCGGTGGTGTCGCCGAGCACGAATCCGGCGGCGGGCAGGATCTTCAGATCGTCGCGGGCGCGGCCGTATTTGGCCAGGCGATCCTTGACGTCGGTGTAGAAGCGCTGCCCGTCCTCGAGCTCGCCGTGCGCGCTGAAGATGACATCGGCCTTGGCGGCGGCGAATTCGCGACCGTCATCGGAGTCTCCGGCCTGGATCTGCACGGGATAGCCCTGTGGACTGCGCGGCAGCACGTAGTCGCCGTCGATATCGAATTGATCGCTGCTGAAGCGCACCCGGGGTGCGGGCTGGGCGAAGACGCCGCGCTCGCGATCCACCACGAGGGCGTCGGCGGGCCAGCTGTCCCAGAGCGCACGGGTCGCCTCGATCACCTCGTTGGCGCGGGTGTACCGCTTGGCGTGCTCCAGATAGCCGCCGCGCCGGAAGTTCTCGCCGGTGAAGGCGTCCGAGGAGGTGACCGCGTTCCAGGCCGCGCGACCGCCGGACAGATGATCCAGCGATGCGAATTGCCGTGCCAGTTCGAAGGGTTCGTTATAGGTGGTGTTGATGGTGCCCGCGAGCCCGAGATGCGTGGTGACCGCCGCGAGCGCGTTGAGCACCGTGAAGGTGTCCGGCCGTCCCACCACGTCCAGATCGTGGATGCGGCCGCGCTGTTCCCGCAGGCGCAGGCCCTCGGCCAGGAAGAAGAAGTCGAACAGGCCGCGTTCGGCGGTGCGCGCCAGGTGTACGAAGGAGTCGAAATCGATCTGACTGCCCGACTTCGGGTCGGTCCACACCGTGTTGTGGTTGACGCCCGGGAAGTGGGCGGCGAGGTGGATCTGCTTACGTATCCGCTGTTCCGGCATGGCTCTCCTCAGGCGTTCAGGTAGCGATTGACGGGGCGCGGCAGCCCGAGGCGATCCCGCAGCGTCGGCGTGCCGGAATCGGCCGGGATACCGGCGGTCAGCTCGGCGAGGTACGGCAGCGCGGCGGGCAGGGCCAGCGGGCGCAGTACGACGCCGTCCGCGTGGCAGTCGGTGTCGATCCGGTCCAGCAGATCCTTCAGTTCCGCGGCGGAGCCGATGTGGAAGAGGGTGCCGGGCGCGGGGGTGGCGATCCAGTCCTCCAACTGCGATACCTCCACGGCGGCGTCATCGGCGTTCACGGCGAGGTGGATATCGATATCCAGCAGTATTCGCACCTGATTCGGATCGCGACCGGCGGCGGCCACCGCCGTGCGGAGTTCGGTGCGCAGCGCGGCGGCCGCGTCCAGATCCTGGGCGGTGACGCGAATCAGGTCGGCGCGGTGCACCGCGAGCCGGGCACTGTGCGAATCGGCGGCGCGCACGGTGACCGGCGGCTGTCCCTGCGGCGGGCGCGGGGTGATGGAGGGCCCCTTCACCGAGAAGTTGTCGCCGACGAAATCGATGTAGTGCAGCCGATCGCGGTCGATGAAACGCCCGGTCGCGATATCCCGGATCTCGGCATCGTCCTGCCACGAATCCCACAGGTGGGCAACCACTTCGATGGCCTCATCGGCCTCGAACCAGCGCGAGTGCGCATCCTGTTCGGGCTTGCGGCCGAACAGTTTCGCCTCGCCGTCCGCCGATACGGTGACCTCCCAGCCCGCACGCCCGTAGGACGCGAAGTCCAGGCTCGCAATGGCTTTGGACAGATGGAAGGGTTCGGTATGGGTGACCGGGGCCTGTGGAATCAGGCCGATCCGCTGTGTCGCGGCGGCCGCGCGGGCCGCGATGGCGACCGCGTCCAGGCGGCCGGTCGCACCCGCGGCTTGGAGCGCGAACGAGTCCGGCAGGAACGCCAGATCGAAGCCCGCGTGCTCGGCGGCGCGCAATGCGTCCACCCAGTAGCCGCCGGTGAACAGCTCCTCGGCGCGTGAGTCCGCGCGTCGCCAGGAGGCGGGGTGCGCGCCGGTGCCGGACAGTTCCAGGCCCAGCAGCAGCGGTGCGGATTGCGGCATCACGCTGTCCTTTCGAGAGGGGTGAGCAGGGCGGGAGGGGCATCGGCCGCCCCGGCGCGGGGCACGGCGGCGAGCAGCTCCCGGGTGTACTCGTGCACGGGATTGTCGAATAGCGCCGCGGTCGTGGCGGTTTCGACGATTACGCCCTGCCGCATCACCGCGACGCGATCGGCGAGGCGGCGCACCACCGCGAGATCGTGCGAGATGAACAGGTAGGCGAGATTCAGTTCGGCCTGGAGGTGTTCGAGCAGATCGAGAATCTGCGCCTGCACCGAGACGTCCAGGGCCGATACGGGTTCGTCCAGCACCAGCAGGTCCGGGCGCAGCGCCAGGGCACGGGCAATGGCGACGCGCTGCCGCTGTCCGCCGGAGAGTTCGGCGGGGCGGCGATCGAGGTAGGTGGCGGGCAGCGCCACCTGATCCAGGAGTTCGGCGACGGTGTCGCGCCGGGACCTGCGATCACCGATCCCGAACGCCTGCAACGGTTCCGCGATGATTCGCGCGATGCTGAGCTTAGGGTTCAGCGAAACGTAGGGATTCTGATAGACCACCTGGACGCGGCGGCGGAACTCGCGCAGTTTCGCCCCGCGCAGCCCGCCGACTTCCCGGCCGTCGAAGGTGACGACGCCCGCGTCCGCCTGTTCCAGCCGCGCCGCGATGCGCGCGGTGGTCGACTTCCCGGACCCGGATTCGCCTACGACCGCGAGGGTTTCACCGCGTGCCACCTCGAACGATACGTCCGAGACCGCCGTGAGCGAGACGCCGTGCCCGATCGAGAAGACCTTGCGCAGCCCGTTCACCGACAGCAGCGGTGTGCGGTCCGCGAGCTCCGGGCGCGGCGGGAGTTCGGTATCGAGGCTGGGTGCGGCGGCGATCAACCGCCGGGTGTACTCGTGCTGCGGATTGCCGAGAACCTCTGCGGTATCGCCGGTTTCGACCACGCGCCCGTGCTGCATGACCACGATGCGATCGGAGCGTTCGGCGGCGACCGCCAGATCGTGCGTGATGAGCAGTACCGAACTACCGGATTCGGCGGTGCGGCTGGCCAAATGGTCCAGGATCCGGCGCTGCACGGTCACATCGAGCGCGCTGGTCGGCTCATCGGCGATGACGAGTTCGGGCGCGCAGGCCAGTGCGATGCCGATCAGCACGCGCTGACGCTGTCCGCCGGACAGGTCCTGGGGATACTGGCGCGCCCGCGTTTCGGGCCGGTCCAGTCCGGCCTCGGTGAGAATCCGCACCGCCTCGATATGCGCGGTGCGGCGGTCGGCGCGGCCGTGAATGCGCAGCACCTCGGCCACCTGATCGCCGATGCGCAGCACCGGGTTCAGCGCGGTGCCCGGATCCTGCGGCACCAGGCCGATGCGCGCGCCTCGAATCGCTTGCAGGGCATGCTTATTCGCCTGATCCAGGCGCTGTCCGTCGAAGTCGACGGAACCGCCGGTGATCACGCCGCCGTTCAGCAGTCCGATCACCGCGTGCGCGAGGGTCGACTTACCGGAACCGGATTCGCCCACCAGCGCGACCGTCTCCCCGGCGCGCACCTCGAGCGAGACGCCGTCCACCGCGACGGTGGTCCCGGTGCTCCCTCGGTACACCACCTTCAGATCGCTGATGCTCAGCAGTGCGTCGCTCATCGGGCGTTGTCCTTGTGCAGGGCGCGGGCAATGCGCTGGGTGGCGAGCACCAGGGCGATGATCACCAGGCCGGGCAGGGTGGTCAGCCACCAGGCGGTGGCCAGGAAGTTCCGGCCCTCGGAGACCAGCGAGCCCCATTCCGGGGTGGGCGGCACCGCGCCGTACCCGAGGAAGCTGAGCGAGGCCACGAACAGCACCGCCATCCCGAAGTCGATCACCGCGAGCGCGGCCACCGGCCCGTAGGCATTGCGCAGCACATGCCGGAACAGCACCACCGGCCAGCGCACGCCGGCGGCGAACGCGGCCTCCACGTACGGTGCGCGGCGCACCCGCAGCACCTCACCGCGCATCACCCGGGCGAACCGGGCGATGAGCGAAATACCCACGGCCAGTGCCACATTGCGGGTGCCCATACCGAGCACGGTGATCAGCGCCAGCGAGACCAGCAGATCCGGAATCGACAGCAGCACATCGGTGACGCGCATGATCACGCTGTCGACCGCACCGCCCGCGGTACCCGCCACCAGGCCCACGAGGGAGCCGATGACCAGGCCGAGCACCACCGCGAAAACGGTGGCGCTGAGCGAGAGTCCCGCACCGTGCACCATGCGCGTGTAGAGATCGCGGCCGAGGTTATCGGTGCCGAACCAGTGCTCGGCGCTCGGACCGCGCAGCTTCTGCGCCGGAATCCCGTGCAGCGGATCGCCACTGGCGAATACACCGGGAACCGCTGCCCAGCCGAGCACCAGCAGCAGGATCACACCGGCCACGACCAGGCCGTAGTTCCGGCGCAACCAGGTGAGCGCCTGACGTGCCGAAACACCTTGGACCGCTTGGATTCCGGTGCGGCGGCCCGTCTCGGGCGCGGCGCTGGGCGCGCCCAGCGTGAGGGCCTCAGACATCGTTGACCTCATCGCCGGTGAACCAGTAGGCCATGCCCGGATCGAGCATCGCGTGAGTCAGGGTGATCACCCGCAGTCGCGGCGGGCGCGCGGGTTCGGCTGCCGCGCTGTGACTCCCAGCGACCTCGGTATCCGGCCGCGTCCTGGTGAGCAGGGACAGGCCGCCGAGGGCGACGGTCAGGACCGCCAGCAGGTAGAAGATCTCAGGCATGCGCGGACTCCTTACGCGAACTGCGCTGTGCCACCCGGGGATCGAGCAGCGGATAGGCGAGGTCGATGAGCAGGTTGACCGTCACGAACACCAGCGAGGCGAACACGACGATGCCCTGCACCACCGGAATGTCCTGGTACAGCACCGATTGCTGGGTGAGGCGGCCGATTCCGGGCCGGGAGAACACCGTCTCGGTGACCACCGATCCGGCCAGTACGGTGCCGACCCACAGGCCCGCCACGGTCAGCGCGGGCGCGACGGCCGGGCGCAGCACATGCCGCAGCTGCACCCACCAGCGCGATGCGCCCTTGGCGAAGGCGACCTCCACGAACGGCTGCCGCCAGGTGGTGACCAGGCTGGAGTACAGCACCTGCGCGATGACCGCGCCCACCGGCAGCGCCAGCGTGATCGCGGGCAGGATGGTCGCCGCGAATCCGGTGCCGCCGAACGCGGGCACCAGTTTGAACCGGAACGAGAACAGTTGCAGCAGTAGCAATCCCACCCAGAACTGCGGCATGGACGCGCCCAGAGGCGGCAGCGCGGTGAGCAGGATCCGCAATCGCGGCCGCTCGGTGTACGCCGCCGCGACGGCCAGCCCGGTACCGCCGAGCACCGCGAACACCATGGCGAGCGCGGCCAGCGCCAGCGTCGAGGGCAATGCGTCGGCGAGCGCGCCGGTGACCGATTGGCCGGTACTGATCGAATACCCCAGATCCCCGTGCACCGCATGCGAGATGGCATGCCAGTACTGCACCCAGATCGGTTGATCCAGGCCGTATCTGGCACGCATCTCGGCGATGGCGGCGGCATCGGTGGGCAGACCCTCGGCCGCGTTCGCGGCCATGTCCACCGGGTCCGAGGGCAGCAGGTAGAGCACCACGAAGGACAGCGAGAAGGCCGCCCACAGTACGAGCACCGCCTGCAGAATCCGTCCGATCACGTACCGGCGCATGGCGATTACCGTCGCAGTCCGGCGTCGTGGAACTGCAGGCGTGCCGAGGCGTCGAACTTGATGTCCGCGACGTTCTTGCCGACGCCGATCGCCTGGGACAGCTCGATGGTGGGGATCCACAGGCCGTCGTCGAGCACCGCGTTCTGCGCCTCGCCCAGCAGGCGGGTGCGCACGGCGTTGTCGGTGGCCGCGAGCTGCTGATCCAGCAGCGTATCCAGCTTGTCGGTCTCGCTGCGGGCGTTGAGGTTTCGGCCGTTCACCGCGAACTGGCGCAGGATATCGCCGTCGGCCCGGCTGACGTTGTAGTAGACGACGTCGTAATCCTTGTTGTTCTGCCGGGTGGTGCTCTCGGCGACCGATACCGGCTCCAGCCGCAGATCGATGCCGACACCGCGCACCTGCTGCTGGGTCAGCTCCAGAATCGCCTGGTTACCGGCGAATACGGCGGAGAACAGCACGCCGAAGGACAGTCGCTGACCGTCCTTGACCCGAATGCCGTCGGCCCCGGGCACCCAGCCCGCGTCGTCGAGAATCTTCTTCGCAGCGGCCTGATCGAACTTCACCCGGGACGACAGATCCAGATAGCCGGGGGTCGCCGAGGCCAGCACGCTGGTCGCGTACTTGAACTGCGGACCCAGCACGGTGTCCACCAGTTCCTTGCGATTGATGGCGGTCAGCAGCGCGTTGCGCACCGCCGGATCGCGCAGCGCACCGCGAGTCAGGTTGGGCTGCAAGCCGAATGGCACACCCGGATTGGCGGTGTACTGCACCTTGCCGCCCGCGCCCTCGATCTGCGGGGCGTCCTGCGGCAGCGCGTCACTGACCGCGTCGAGCTGCCCGGAGGACAGGCTGCCGGTGCGGACGCCGGATTCGGGCACGACGGTGAAGACGATCTTGTCCAGCAGCGCCTCACCCTGGGTCGCGAAAAGCGCGGAGCCCCAGCGATATCCATTGCGCTTGGCCAGCGTGGCGGAACTGTTCTGCTTCCAGTCCGCGTAGGTGAACGGGCCACTGCCGATATTGCCGCCGAGGCAGCGGTCATCGGCCGACTTGGCGAGGGTGGCCTCGGACTGGATGCCGAGCTGTGTGGTCGAGGACGCCTGCAGGAACTGGGCATTCGGCGCGTTGAAGTCCACCCGCACGGTGCGCGGGTCCACCGCCGTGCTGCCGGTGTACCCGGCCAGGAAGCTGGCGGCCTGCGGGGCCTTCACCCCACCCAGCGCGACGATCGAATCGAAGTTCTTGCGCACGGTATCCGCGGTGAGCGGGGTGCCGTCGCTGAAGGTGACGCCCTCCTTCAGATGGAAGGTGAAGCTGCGCGCGTCCTGGCTCACGAACCAGCTGTCCGCCAGCCACGGCCGGATCTGACCGGTGGCCGGATCCTGATCGGTGAGCGAATCCACGATCTGCCGGGTCACGTACAGCGTCTGATTGGTCGCCGACTGTGCGGGATCCGAGCAGGTCGGGGCCGTCGAGAGACCGTAGCGCAGGGTGCCGCCCGGCTGCGCCGGACCGGACGCGGCCGCACCGTCGTCGCCGCCGCACGCCGCCAGGGATAGCGCGGCGGCCAGGACACCGGCGAGCGCGACCGGACGCCGCAGGCGAGCCGCGGCCGATCGGCTCGGCGAGGCCACGGCGGGCTCGGTGTGCACGGCTGGGGATGAATTCACTGTGGATCTCCGGAGGGGTAGCGATCGGCGCCGAGCGGACGGCTCGGAATGCGGTGGCGCAGTTCGGGCGCCACCTCCGCCTGGAACAGTTCGAGACTTTCTCGGTGCTGCTTCTCGGTGCGGCCATCCGCGTCGGCGCTCAGGTGCAGCACCTCGTGACCGAGTTGCTCGTGGTAGCGGTGCAGTTTGTCCAGCACCTGCGCGGGTGAGCCGAGCAGGGCCGAGGAGCGCGCGGCGAAATCCTCGACGGTCTCGAACACGATGGGCACGTTGAACTTCGCGGCCGCGGCCTTACGGGCCTCGAAGATCGGGCGGTAGAGATCCAGTGCCTCCTGCGAATCCCGGGTGACCAGGAAACCGGCCGTGCCCGCGCCCACCAGCGCCTCCGCCGGATCGTGCCCGTAGGCCGCCCAGCGTTCGCGGTAGTGCCGGACCAGCGCCGCATACGGTTCGATCGGATAGGTGACATTCGCCGAGAACAGCGGATCACCGTGCAGCGCAGCGTAATCCGCAGATTCCTCGCTGGTGGCGCTGCCGTGCCAGATGCGCAGGCGCGGTTGCAGCGGGCGCGGCAGCGCCTTCGCCTCGGTCAGCGACGGGCGGAACTTACCGCTCCAGGTGACGCTGTCACTGGCCCACAGCTGCCGGAACAGTTCGTAGCCTTCGCGATTGCGCTCCCACTGATCCTCGGTGGTGACGTGGAACAGCTGCGCCTGCGCCGCGCCATTGCCCTTGCCGATGATCAGTTCCAGGCGGCCGTCCGAGAGATTGTCCAGGGTCGAATAGTCCTCGAAGGCGCGCACCGGATCCAGCAGGCTGAGCGTGGTGACACCGGTGAACAGCGCGATCCGATTCGTGACGGCGGCGATATGGCTGAGCACCACCGGCGGCGCGGCCGAGATGAACGGATCCTCGTGCCGCTCCCCCACCGCGAAACCGTCATAGCCGAGATCCTCGGCCAGGCGCGCGCTGTCGATCACCCGCCGCAACCGCTGCCGGGGAGACTCCTGGATGCCGGTGACCGGGTCCGGAGTGTGCGTGATCAGGGTCAGGAGAAGGAATTTCACGTGCTCAGCCCTTCTTCTTCGGCAGGCCGGGCGGGTTGATCCGGGAGGCCGTCACGGTCTCGTTCTTCAGACCCCAGCGGTCGATCACCTTCTGGTAGAGGCCGTGATCGATGGCGTACTGGATGGCCTCGTGGATCGGCACGATCAGGCCGTTGTCCTTCTTGACGAGCACGCCGATCTCGGCCTGCAGGGCATCGCCCGCACCGGAGAGGGTGCCGATCACCTTGGTCTGACCGGCGGTGACGGCGTGGTACTGCGCCGACGGGTTCGGACCCAGGTAGCCGTCCAGGCGGCCCGAGGACAGGCCCAGGTAGTAGTCGGTGATCTGCTGGAAGTAGGCGATATCGATCTTGGGCAGGCCCTCGGCGATATTCGCCTCGTTCCACTGCACCAGGATCTGCTCCTGATTGGTGCCGGAGCCGACGCCGATCCGCTTGCCCGCCACCGACTTTCGATCGGTGAAGGTCCAGGCCGCGTCCTTGGGAACCTCCAGCGCGAGATTGTCCAGGCGGTAGGTGGCGAAGTCGAACTTCTCCTTGCGCTCCTCGGTGACGGTCACATTGGAGATGAAGGCGTCCACCTCACCGGAATCCACCTTGACCGAGTTCTGCGCCCAATCCGCCGTGCGCAGATCGACTTTCAAGCCGAGGATGTCGGCGAAGAGATTGGCGAAATCCACTTCGGAGCCGACCGTGGTGCGATCGTCATTGGCCAGGAAGCGCAGCGGCGGCGCGGACGCCGCCGAACCGGTCACGATCAGCGTGCCGCGATCCCGGATCGCCTTGGGCACCTGCGCGGCAATGGAATCCACCTTGTCCGCGTGCACGCGGCCGGACTGCTGCGGGGTCAGATCGTAGGTCAGGCCGTTCACGGTGCGGGTGCTGTCCGCGCCGCCGTCGCCGTTACCGCACGCGCCGACGAACAGGCCCAGGATCGCGACCGCGAGCGCGGTGCTTATCCGTCTGCGACGACTCGACAAAGACATGACAATCCTTCACTGAAAGGCAATGCGTCAGAGCGCATGCGAGAGAAAAGCTTTGGTGCGCTCGTGCGCGGGCTCGTCGAAGACCTGGGCGGGCGGGCCCTGCTCGACTATTCGCCCGGCGTCCAGCAGTACGACGGTGTCGGCCACCTCGCGGGCGAAACCCAGTTCGTGCGTGACGATCACCAGCGTGGAACCCGACCGCGCCAGATCCCGGATGACATCGAGCACCTCGCCGACCAGCTGCGGATCCAGCGCCGAGGTGGGCTCGTCGAAGAGCAGCACCTGCGGGCGCAGCGCCAGCGCACGGGCGATGGCCACCCGCTGCTGCTGACCACCGGACAGGCGGCGCGGATACTCATCGGCCTTGTCCGCCAGGCCGACTCGCTCCAGCCACCGCAGCGCCTCGGAGCGAGCCTCGGCCTTGGGCCGCCGTTGCGCGCCGATCAGCGCGAAGGCCACATTGTCCCGAACCGTCTTGTGCGGGAAGAGATTGAAGTTCTGGAAGACGAAACCGATACGCGAACGCTGCCGCAGGATCTCGCGCTCGGGCAGTTCGTGCAGCCGATTACCCTTGCGGCGGTAGCCGACCAGCTCACCGCCCACCCGGACGGTTCCGGCATCCACCTTCTCCAGGTGATTGATGGTGCGCAGCAGGGTCGACTTCCCGGAGCCGGACGCACCGAGGATCACGGTCACCTCACCCGCGCGCACCGCCAGATCCACCCCGCCGAGCACCTCGAGATCGCCGAAAGACTTTCGGATGCCGCGCAATTCGACGGCGTACTCGCTCATCGCTCGCTCCCCTTCGCGAAGTGGCGTTCGATGTAGTACTGCGCGACGTTCAGGATCGAGGTGAGCACGATGTACCAGACCGTCGCCACCATGAGCAGCGGCACCACCCGGCCATTGCGGCCGAAGATCACCTGCACCTGGTAGAACAGCTCCGCGATCGCCATCGTCGAGACGATCGAGGTGCCCTTGAACAGGCTGATCACCTCATTGGCCGCATTGGGCAGAATCCCGCGCATGGCCTGCGGCGCGATCACCCCGAAGAACTGCCTGCGCCAGGGCAATCCGAGCGATCTGGCCGCCTCCCACTGGCCCTGATCCACCGAAATGATGCCGGCGCGAATGATTTCCGCCGAATACGCGGCCTGATGCAATGCCAAACCGATGACGGCGGCGGTGAATCCGCTGATCACGCCATTCACATCGAAGGTGTAGAACGCCGGTCCGAACGGCACGCCCAGCGACAGCGTCTTGTACAGGTACGCGATATTGAACCAGAACAGCAATTGCACGATCAGCGGAATGGACCGGAACAACCAGATGTAGGCCCACGAAATGGCTTGCAGCACCGGATTTTTCGACAGCCGCCCGATCGCGAGCCAGACGCCGATGAAGAAGCCGAGCAGGGTGCCCCAGAACGTCAGCTCGATGGTCACCTTCAGTGCCGAGAGCACCGAGGCGGCCGTGATGTACTGCGCGAACGTGGACCAGTCCCAGCCCGGATTCACGGCCAGGCCGTGCGCGAACTGCGCGACCAGCAGCAGCGCGATGCCGCCGACGACCCAGCGCCAGGGATGGCGGGTGGGTGCGACGGTCAGCGCGCCGTCGTCATGATGTGCGTCCTCCTCCCGGGAATCGGGCGGCGCGGCAAGGGTACTCATGTGGATCTGTCCTCCATCGGTCCCGGCGGTAGCACCCGCACCCGATTCGGGGGGTTGCTGCGACTTCTACGAGCCAGGTCTCTCGGTCGCTCTGGATGGTGAGGATGACGTTACGAGCCGGTGCGGCGACTGTCTCCGGTCCGGATCAACGTGAATTCAATGGCGCGGCAGTATCTCTCGGCGGCTCCGCCGCACGCCGTCCCGGCCGGTCAGCTGGCGGCCTCGGTCAGTCCCGGCGGCGCGCCGTCGTGCAGCGAACGGAATCCGCTGCGGTGGAACACCAGCGGCTCGGTATCGGGATGCGCGGTCAGCCGGTGCACCCGCAAGAGCACCACCGCGTGATCGCCCGCCGGAACCTGTTCGTGCACAGAGGCTTCCAGCCAGGCGCTGGCGCCCGCGATGAACGCGGCATTGCCGTGCCCGCTGCGCAGCTCCACATCCCGGAACCGGTCACCGCTGCGCGAACTCAGACTGCGCGCCGCGGCCTGCTGCTCGGTGCCGAGCAGGCTCAGCCCCAGCAGCGACGCCTTCTCCAGCCGCGGCCAGGTCTCCGAGGAGTACTGCACGCACAGCGATACCAGCGGCGGATCCAGCGATACCGGCACGAAGGTGCTCACCACCATGCCGTGCGGCACCCCGCCGATCCGCGCGCAGACCGCCACCACTCCACTGGGGAAGTGCGCGAAGGTCTTTCGCAGATCCGCCCCATCCACCGTCGTGAGTGCGGCCGCATCGCCGCGAATCGAGGTCAGCTCACCCATCACCCCAGTGCACCACCGCGGGCGCACTCCGGACAGCATTGGATTCACGGAGATCGCAAGGAAATACGACGAACCCGCTCGGTCGTTCGACCGAGCGGGTTCGTCCATCCTCGCGGTGCCATCCATTCCGACCGGGACCATCGGCGGAACGGATGCGTCCGGACTACTTGGCGGGCTGCACCGAGGGCTGGTTGATGGTGGTGAAGTACTGCGCGGCAGCCAGAATCGCGACCGGGGCGGTCACGAACAGCTGGCCCGCCAGGGTGCCGAGGAACCCGATGACGCTCATGCCGACGATGCAGCCGAACACCGCGCCGCCCAGGGCGCCGAACATGGCAGTCAGCGCACCGGTCACGGTGGCCAGGGTGGCGCCGCCGATGAGGCAGCCGACGGCCGCGCCGCCGATGCCACCGACCAGGGTGCCGATGGTGGCGCCCATCGCGACGGTGTCCTTCAGGCGGTTCCAGGCCGCCTGCTCACGGTCGTAGTCGGTCTTCCACGGAGCCTGGTTCTCATAGGGCAGCGCGACCGGCTGGTAGACAGCCTTGTCGACCTCGAACTCCGGGGTCAGGGTCGCGGTGCGATCCTTGATCTCGGCCGCGATCGGGAAGACGAAATCGTCCACCCGGAAACTCAGTTCCGAACCCGCGACCGTGGCGCCATTGGCGGCCTTGATCTTGAACACACCGTCCTCGACCACCAGCGAACCCGCATCGGTGTGAATGACCGTATTCGTCTGGGAATTGGTGGCCGTGAAATTGATTGCGGCCGAATCCGATTCAGGAGCGGCATTGACCGTGCCCGCGGACACGCCCAGAGCTGCCGTCACCAAAACGGCGACAGCAGCGAATTTACTCATCTTCATGTACTGCTTCCCTCATCTCTCGTGCAGTGCGTCGGCAAGCATCGAGCAAGACAGGGCCGGGCGGGAGTCTTGCAACCCTGATGATTCGAAGTATTGACAGCAACGGCCCCCGCTCGAATTGTGTGAGCGGGGGCCGTGCCGCGGAACTGTGAAACCGTGGAAACTACTTCGCCGGCGCCTGCAGCGACGGCTGGTTGATGGTGGTGAAGTAGTTGAACGCGGCGATGATCGCGACCGGAGCGGTAACGAGCAGCTGGCCCGCCAGGGTGCCCAGGAAGCCGATGACGCTCATACCGGCGATGCAGCCGACGATGCCCGCGGGCAGCGCGCCGAACATGGCCGAGAGCGCACCACCGAGGGTCGCGCCCGCCACGCCGCCGATGACGCAGCCGACGGCCGCGCCGCCGATGCCACCGACCAGGGTGGCGATGGTGGCGCCCATGGAGATGGTGTCCGTCATACGCTTCCAGGCGGCCTGCTCACGGTCGTAGTCCGACTTGAACGGGGCCTGATTCTCGTAGGGCAGGTTGACCGGCTTGTAAACAGCCTTGTCCGCCACGAACTCCGGGGTCAGGGTCGCGGTGTGATCCTTGATCTCCGCGGCGATCGGGAAGACGTAGTCGTCGACCCGGAAGTTGAGCTCGGTGCCGGCGACGGTGGTGCCGTTGGCGGCCTTGATCTTGAAGACACCGTCCTCGACGACCATCGAACCGGAGTCGGTGCGAATGACCGTATTGGTCTCGCTATTGGTGGAGGTGTAGTTGATGACGCCCGCATCAGCGGCTTCGGGAGCCGCACCGGCGGTGCCCGCACTGACGCCCAGGGCAGCGATCAGCAGCGCCGCGGTTGCGGCGAATTTCTTCGAAAGCATGTGTTCGTTTTCCTCATCAGGCGATCCGCAGGGGGAACCAAGAGATCGAATCGTTGATACGAGAACACAACATGACTCGAGGGTGCCCGGAACATGAACATGTCCCGGGCACCCTCGAAATCCGCCCCGAAAACTACTTCGGCGCCACGAAAGGCTGATTGATCGTGGTGAAGTACTGCGCCGCCGCGAGAATCGCGACCGGTGCGGTAATGAAGAGCTGCCCGAGCAGGGTGCCCAGGAAGCCGATCGCCGCCACACCCGCGATGCAGCCGACGATTCCGGCCGGGAGCGCACCGAACATGGCGGTCAGCGCACCGGTCAGGGTGGCGCTCACCGCACCGCCGATGACGCAGCCGATGGCCGCGCCCGCGATACCGCCGACCGCGGTGCCGATGGTGGCGCCGGCACTGATGGTGCTGGTCAACCGGCTCCAGGCGGCCTGCTCACGGTCGTACTCGGTCTTCCACGGCGCCTGATTCTCATAGGGCAGCGCGACCGGCTTGTACACCGCGTGCGCCTCGTCGAACTGCGGGGTCAGGGTCGCGGTGCGATCCTTGATCTCCGCGGCGATCGGGAAGACGAAATCATCCACCCGGAACGACAATTCGGTGCCCGCGACGGTGACGCCATTGGCGGCCTTGATCTTGAACACACCGTCCTCAACCGCCAGGGAACCGGCGTCGGTCGAAATGAGGGTGTTCTTCTCGGTATTGGTGGCGGTGTAGTTGATGGCACCGGCATCGGCTCCCGCGGGAGCCGCTCCGGCAGTTCCGGCACCGATGCCGAAGGCAGCGATCAACAGCGCCGCGGTCGCGGCGAATTTCTTGGAGCGCATGTTTTCTTTTTCCTCATCAGGTGGTTCGCAGGGGAACCCAAAGATCGAAACCTTGACACGAGAACGCGAGATAGCTCGGCGATGCCGCCGACATGAATAGTTCCGCGATCCCTCGGCAATAGCCGTACGGAATTACTCGGCGGGTGCGGCGACGTGTTGATCGATGGTCGTCAATACCTCGAACACACCAACTGGGGCGGCTTCGAGCTGCTCTGACGCCGGTATCGCGACCACCTCGATCCCGGCGTACGTCCTCATCTTCATCTGTACTGCTTCCCTCACCACTGGCTGAACGAGCTGATGGCGGCAAGCATTAAGCAAATTGCCAGGTTCCTGGAGGTTAAAAACCAGCTTGATTCGATAGAGGGGGCAACCCCATCACTTCACTTTGGCGGCCGCTTTGGCCTGTTTCTTGAATTCCCGTACCTGCGATAGGGATTCGGCATCGGTCACATCGGCGACCGAACGGCGGGAATCCTGCTCGCCGTAGGCGCCCGCGGCCTCGCGCCAGCCCTTGCCGGTGAAGCCCTTCTGTTTGCCCAAGAGCGCCAGGAAGATTCGGGCCTTCTGATCGCCGAAGCCCGGAAGGGCCTTGAGGCGCTTCAGGACTTCCTTGCCGTCCGGATCTCCGGCCGTCCACAGGCCGGAGGTGTCGCCGTCATAGTTCTCGACTATGAAATGCGCCAGCTCCTGCACGCGGCGGGCCATGGAGCGGCCGTAGCGGTGAATGGCGGGCGGGGTGGCGGCCAACTCCTCGAATTCGGCGGGATCGGCGGTGGCGATTTTATTGATGTCGAAGCCGCCCATCCGATCGGCGATCTTCTGCGGGCCGCGGAACGCATGCTCCATCGGGAACTGCTGATCCAGGGTCATACCCACCAAAAGCGCGAAATCGTCCGCCGAGAGCAGGGCGTCGGCGGCGGGTTCTTGAGCGATACACACAGCGCGGCTCACCATGGCTCGATCATCCCACCCGGTCCGCGTTGCGGTGACGCGGGTCACGAGTAGGGTCGGCCCCATGCCCGACACCATGGCTAATTCTTCAGTGGGAACCGTGCCGCACGACGGCCTCGGATCCGGCTCGAAACCGGATCGGTTCGATCGCGACGGCCAGGATCAACTGGTCGATGTCCAGGATTTGCAGGCCGCGCTGCCCGGCGTGCGCCGACTGCGGAACTGGGCGCAGGACGCATTGGCGGTACAGCCCGGCGAAAGCGCCGTCGATATCGGCTCCGGCACCGGATCCGAAGTATTCACCTTCGCCGACCGGGTCGGCCCGACCGGATCCGCGCTCGGCGTCGAACCCGATCCGCGACTGCTGGCCGAGGCCGAACGGCGCGTGCGCCAGTCCGGATCCACCGCCAAATTCGTCTCCGGCGACGCCTACGGGCTGCCGTTCGGCAGTGAGACCTTCGATGTCGCCCTGTGCGAGCGGGTCTTCCAGCATCTGACCTCGCCCGCCCGCGCGGCCGGGGAGATCGCCCGGGTGCTCAAGCCCGGCGGGCGCGTGGTCGTGATGGACAGCGACTGGGGCACGGCGGTCGTGCACCCGGGCGATCGCGCCGTCGTGCACGAGGTGATCGAAACCATGATCGCCGGAACCACCAATCCGTTCGCGGGGCGGCGGCTCGCCGGACAGCTCACCGCGGCCGGACTGGTCGTCGACGATATCGGTTCGCACGCACTGATTCAGGACGGCGGCATCGGCGCGGGCGCGCTGGTGGCGCGGATCGCGGATATGTCCGTGGCGCGCGGCTCCATCACCGAACAGCAGCGCGATCAGCTCATCGCCGATCTGGAGGCCGGCGCCGCGAGCGGTGACATCCACCTGTCGGTGACCATCTTCGCGGTGCTGGCACACAAGCCCGCATAGGAAACATTCGGCAAAAGCAAAGGCGCGCACCGGATTCCGATGCGCGCCTTTCTCATTGCGAATTATTCGCCGCTGAGGCTCAGGATCTTCTCGGTGGCCGCGAGCAGCACGCAGGTGGCCAGGCCGTCCATCGCCTTCTCCAGCTCACCCAGCGACGGGAAGCTGGGGGCGATGCGAATGTTCTTGTCCTCCACGTCTTTTCCATACGGGTAGGACGAACCCGCCGGGGTCAGCGCGATACCCGCGTCCTTGGCCAGCGCCACCACCCGGGTCGCGGTGCCCTCCAGCACATCCAGGCTGATGAAGTAGCCGCCCTTGGGCTCGGTCCAGGACGCGATCTTCGACGCGCCGAGGCGATCCTCCAGAATGCGCAGCACCAGTTTGAACTTGGGCTCCAGGATGGCGCGATGCTTCTGCATATGCGTGCGCACACCCTCGGCGTCACCGAAGAAACGCAGGTGACGCAGCTGATTCACCTTGTCCGGGCCGATGCTCTTCTTACCGGCGTGCTTCAGATACCAGTCCAGATTCGCGGTCGAGGAACCGAAGAAGCTCACGCCCGAACCCGCGAAGGTGATCTTCGAGGTGGAGGCGAAGACGTAGGGGCGGTTCGGATTTCCGGCCGCGGCCGCCAGACCCAGCACATCCAGCACCGGATCCGCGGCATCGGTGAGCGGGTGCACCGCGTACGCGTTGTCCCAGAACAGGCGGAAGTCCGGCGCGGCCGTCGGCATCGAAACCAGTTCGCGGGTAATGGCTTCGGAGAAGGTGACACCGGTCGGGTTGGAGTAGTTCGGGACCGCCCACAGACCCTTGATGCTCGCGTCGGTGGCCACCAGTTCGGCGATGGCGTGCACATCCGGGCCGTCATGATCCATCGGAATCGGGATCATCTGCACACCGAGCGATTCGGTGATGGCGAAGTGCCGGTCGTAACCCGGTGCGGGACACAGGAACTTGATGACCGGCTCGTCCACCCAGCGCCGGACCGAATCGGCGTTGCCGTGCAGCATCGAGAACACGATCACGTCGTGCATGAGCTCCAGGCTGGCATTGTTCCCGGCCAGCAGATTCGACACCGGAATGCCGAGCAGTTCGCCGAAGATGGCGCGCAGCTCCGGAAGCCCGTGCAGGCCACCGTAATTGCGCACATCGGTGCCGTTGCCGTCGCGGTAGTCGTCATTGCCCGGCAGCGAGAGCAGATCCAGCGACAGGTCGAGCTGCTCGGGCGCGGGCTTACCGCGGGTAATGTCCAGCGTCAGCTTTTCGGTCTTGAGCTTCGCGTAGTTCGCGGTCTGCGTCTCGTGTTCGGATACGAGTTCCGCATGGCTCATCAAACCGATCTGCGTCTGCCGAGGCATCAGTGCAGCCTTTCCAGGGGCTAGGGGCAATGTGTGCGGGCCGCGCGCGTGCGCGAACCCAACTGGTCACGTTACTTGGTAGCACCGGCCGGTGGGGAGCTATATACGTCCCCGCACACCCCGAAAATTAAAGGGGACCCAGCGCACCCGGCAGAGCCCGTTGACCCTTGCTGCCTTCCGGCCCTGGGGGAGTTCACAGGATGCGCGCCGCGCTGGATCCGTCGGCCAGTGTAGCGGCTCGAGAACACCCGCGCCGCCGGGGGTCGTTACGATCCTTTGCGACAGCGCGGGGTGACCCCCGCTCGGTACCGGAGGGGAACCAGTAGTGACGAGCTCAGGAGCGGGTGGGCCGCAGGATCCGGCCAATCATCAGGAGACCGCGCAGTGGTGGGCCACCCCGCCCACCGGGACCGATGCGGGGCAGCCGGTCACCGGCGCGGATCCGACCATGCTCAACTACGGCACCGCCGGAAACCAGTACGCCCCACCGCCGCAACAGTTTCCGCCGAACTATCAGTCCGCGCCCGCGCAGCAGGCGGTGCCGAACTATCAGGCCGCGCCCGGATACCAGGCCGCGCCGCCGGTCGGCGGGTACGGCCAGCCGCAGTACCAGCCGGGGCCGCCGCCCATGAACACCATCTACAACAACCAGCCGCCGTCCGGCGGCGGCGGCGGTAAGACCGGCTGGATCATCGGCGGTGTGCTCGGACTCGTGGTGCTGGTCGGCATCGGTATCGCGGCGGTCGCGCTCACCCAGAAGGACAAGCCGCTCACCACGCTCGGCAATGACAAGAAGGCCATGGACGGCAACTACTCCATGGACAAGGTCGGCAACGCGTGCAGCCTGATCGACCCGACCGTGCTGACCAAATGGTCCACCACCTCCAAGGGCAGTCCGACGCATTCGGAGACCAAGCCCACCGATTACAGCGGCGGCCGCCTGAACTGCACCGCCGGCTACTCCGGGCAGTCCAGCACCAGCAAGTACCACACCAATGAGGCGGACATCACCCTCGATGTCACCTTCCTCAGCGCGTACGGCAAACCCGATTACGACTCCTGGAAGTCGTACGACACCGGCACCACCGGCAGCGGCCGCTCCTCCGGCGATGTCACCGGCCTGGGGTCGCAGGCGTACTGGCACGCCGAAACCCGCGACTACTCCTCCTTCACCGTCCTGGACTACACCGTGGCCGCTCAGGACAGCAATGTCTCGGTCAAGGTGAAGATCAGCGTCGACCGCGGCAGCGGCGAAACCATCACCAAGGACGATGTGGCCCAGGTCGCCAAGGACCAGGTCCAGAAGGCCCTGACCGGCCTCCGCAAAAACTGACCACCCCTGGCGAATGCTCCCCCGAACCTCGCGATTTGCTTTCGACAGGGGTGCAACCGGTATATTGCTCCACGGAGGATTCGCCTAGTGGCCTATGGCGCTCGCCTGGAACGCGGGTTGGGTTAACGCCCTCAGGGGTTCAAATCCCCTATCCTCCGCTCACGAGGCCCCCACCGAACCAGTTTCGGTGGGGGCCTTCGTCATTCCCGCAGGGTCGCGACGACCTCCGCCAAGGCCGCGCTCAACAGGGTGGCATAGGCGTCGAGGTCGGGGATGACGGCCGGGTCGGCGTGCAGGGAAATCGTGACGGTGTCGCCGAGGCCGTGAATGCCGTGCGTGAGACGCATCACCGAGCCGACGGCCGGGAAACCCGCGGTGAAACGGACCCCGCCGGCGGCGAAGGACAGGTCGGCGGGACCGCGGTAAACGCTGGAGATGACGGTGTGGCCCGAAACCGTTTGGGGTAGAACGTCTATCGGGTAGGCCATGATGTCTCGGTGCAGGATGGGGGCCGGAATGGCCTCGGTGGCGCGGGATCTGGCTTCCTGTAGCGGATGTTCGGCGCGGTGGCGGCGCTGGGCCAGATCGGCGGCGATGCGGGCGGCGCGGTGCGAGATATCCGGCTCCCGGATGAACAGGTCGACCGTCAGGTCGCGGTAGCTGTTGCGGGGACCCGAGTCGGTGGCAACCGCCATCGGGATTTGGGCCAGGAGGGTATCGGTGGGTTCGGCGCGGGAGTCCAGGTAGCGCTGTAGGGCCAGGGAGATCGCGGTCGCGGCGATCACGGTGACGGTGTGGCCGGGAACCTTCAGGTCCGCGGCAGGGTGCACGAGCATGCGGGCGGTGTGGGCCGCGGGGGCGGATCCGGTGCCGTTCAGTGGGTTCGGCGGGGCGGTGGGGGCCGGGGGTGGGAGCGCACCGGCGGAGGTCAGTTCGGCTAGGCGTTGTTCGGCGCGGTAGGCGGCGAAACCTCGGAATACCGTGCGCGCCATGGCTATCGGGAAGTTCGGGACGGCCGAGGCGGTTGCCGACCATTCCGGCGGAATCACCCTGGACAACGAATTCCACAGGGAGCCATTGACTTTCGGAGTGTCCGCGATCGAATCGGTGAACAGGGCGCGGGCCAGGGTGGCGGCGCGGCGGCCGTCGGCGAGAGCGTGCGAGAGCTGGAGTACAGCGATCAGGGCCGGTTCTCCGGCGGCGAAACCCGGAGCGCCGGTGACGTTCCGGAACAGATGCAGACGCCAGGGGCGGTGTGCGACATCCAGGACGGTGCCGAGCAGGCCGCCGAGCGCGGTACCGAATTCGGGCCACTCACACGCGGGCGGTTCGTGCTCGAGCACCTGGTCGTCGATGAATTCGCAAGTCGCCCAAATGGGATACGCAATGTTTGCAGGAGGGTCCAGCACGCGCACCAGCAAATCCGGAATGCGAGTGACCCGATTCGCGATGGACCGCCGGAGAACGGCGGTCGGCGCACCCGTCTCCGCGAATGCGTAGAGCAGGAACAAGTCGTTGGGGGTGCGGGTGGAAAGCCAGTACATGGTGGCGTCCCGGGGCGTCAGGGCGGTACCGGCCAGGTTCACTCGATGAGCCTAGCGAAAGGCCATACGGGGCACGGACTCTGGGTGCTACCGTTTGTAGTAGAAGCCTTACCATTCTCTTCGGGGGCGGGTGACCGCAATGGCAACTCGTAATCGTCTGGCCGAACAGGCCGATGCGGCGGATGAGCGGTATCAGGCCGCGTCATTCCTCAAAAGATCCATCAACAAGGTGTTTCCGACGCACTGGTCGTTTCTGCTCGGAGAAATAGCGCTGTACAGCTTCATCATTCTGCTGCTCTCCGGCGTGTATTTGACCTTGTTCTTCGACCCGTCCATGACCGAGGTCACCTATAACGGCGCATTTCAACCACTGCGCGGCGTCACCATGTCGCGCGCCTACGAATCCGCGCTCGATATCTCCTTCGACGTCCGCGGCGGACTGTTCGTCCGGCAGGTGCACCACTGGTCCGCACTGCTGTTCTCCGCGTCCATGATCGTGCACCTGTGCCGCGTCTTCTTCACCGGCGCCTTCCGCAAACCGCGCGAGGCGAACTGGGTGATCGGCGCGATCCTGTTGATACTGGCCATGTTCGAAGGCTTCTTCGGCTACTCGCTCCCGGACGACCTGCTGTCCGGCACCGGGCTGCGCGCCGCCTTCGCCGGCATCACCATGGGCGCGCCCATCATCGGCACCTGGCTGCAATGGCTGATGTTCGGCGGCGACTTTCCCGGCGACATCATCATTCCGCGGCTCTACATCGCGCATGTGCTGCTCATACCCGGAATCATGCTGGCGCTCATCGCCGCTCACATCGCCCTGGTCTGGTATCAGAAGCACACCCAGTACCCCGGCCCCGGCCGCACCGAACGCAATGTGATCGGCACCCGCATCGTGCCGGTGTTCTCCCTCGACCAGGGCGCGTTCTTCGCCTTCACCCTCGGCGTCGTCGCCATCATGGGCGGCATACTGCAGATCAATCCGATCTGGAATCTGGGGCCCTACAACCCATCCCAGGTTTCCGCGGGCACCCAGCCGGACTTCTACATGATGTGGACCGACGGCTTCCTGCGCCTGTTCCCGGCCTGGGAACTGCATATCTTCGGGCATATGGTGCCCGGCGCGTTCTCGGTGGGACTGGTCATGCCGATCATCTTCGGCCTGCTCATCGGCTATCCGTGGATCGAGAAACGGCTCACCGGCGATGTGGCCCGGCACAATCTGCTGCAGCGACCACGAGATGTACCGGTGCGCACGGCAATCGGGGCCATGTCCCTGATGTTCTATCTCATCCTCACCCTGGCCTGCGTCAATGACATCATCGCGCTGCAATTCCACATCTCGCTGAACGCGACCACCTGGGGATTCCGCATCGCGCTGCTGTTCGGGCCGCCGCTGGCCTACTTCGCGGCCTATCGGCTCTGCCTGGGCCTGCAACGCGGTGATCGCGCGGTACTCGAGCACGGCATCGAAACCGGTGTGGTGCGGCGACTTCCGCACGGCGAGTACATCGAGGTGCATCAGCCGCTCGGCCCCGTGGACGCACACGGGCATCCGGTGCCGCTGGAATATCAGGGCGCGAAGGTGCCCCGGAAGATGAACGAACTCGGGGCGGCCGGACGGCCGGGCACCGGGAGTTTCTTCCGCGCCGACCCACCCGCCGAGCGGGACAGCAATGCCGAGGTCGAACGCGAGGCCGAGCACACGCAGCTGGCCGTGCTGCGGCGCGCGCAGGACAACGGCAACGGCAACGGGCACTGACCCACCGAAGCAGGCACTGACGCGAAAAGCCCCGAGTCCAATTCGACTCGGGGCCCTGCTATCTCGGTTCTGCCGACCGCTCAGGCCCGCTTGAACTCCCCATCGGATACGCCCGCTACGAACGCATCCCACTCACCCGGGGTGAACGCCAAGACGGGGCCATTGCCGTGCTGCTTGCTGTCACGCACGCCGACATTGCCGTCTTCGGAAAAAGCGACCTCTACACAGTTACCGTTGGGGCCGCTATGTTTGCTCTTGCGCCATACGGCGCCTGTGAAATCCACATTCACTGTACTAGCTCCTTTGCTGCGTCAAGCACGAGATCTTGCTGGCATCGATCTTGGTGACGCCGGAATCCGGCTTTTACAGCGGATCCTGCGTACGCCGCGAGTTGCACGCAACCTCTCCGTACAACCTGCTCTCTGCACTTCACGATGGGAATGCACCCCCGATGGCCGTTCCCGCGCTAAACACTAGCAGGGTTCGTCATAAGGAGATCGCATTCTTTCGTTTTCAATCAGCAAATTTAGGGCAAGGTTAACCAGCTAATTATTTGCCCGGAAATAGCCGCACTTCGAGCGCACGAATTGTGAAGGCCGCAATTAAGTTGTCGGCGCATTTGCGCACCTTTCCGCTATCGCACACCGCGCTGGTCATCACGGCATCGGGGATCATGGTCCGCATGGGCGAACAGCCGCAGGACGAGACCGGACGAGACCGCGACGATGAGGGGCGTGCCCGGAATGCCCGACCGCGTGACCGATTTGGGCGACCGCTGCCCTTCGGAAGCACCGGCGTACCGCGCATTCCCGATGATCTACAGCTCACCCCCGAGGAGACCCTCGACTTCGCACAACGCCTGCTCGACGAGGGTCTGGCCTTCAACGCACACGAGGTGCTGGAGGCGGCCTGGAAGAACGGCCCGTTCGCCGAGCGGATGCTGTGGCAGGGTCTCGCCCAATACGCCGTTGGCCTGACCCACATTCAGCGTGGAAATTCGAAGGGCGCGCGCACCCTGCTCGAACGCGCGGCGCATCGGCTCACGGCCTTCGGACCACCTCCGTACGGTATCGACGCCGCCGGACTCATCGCCCGCGCGCACACCCTGCTCGCCGCGCTGGACCGGGAAACGCCGTTGTCGGAGGCCGATCTGAGCCCGCAGCTGCGGATTCACTGAATACGCAAAACCGCTGCCACCGCACACCCGAGATGTGTGCACCCGCAAACATGCGAAGGACCGGCGATCAGCGAAGGCTGCGAAGGCCGGGGCCGCGACTCACCGTCGAGCAACCCGCCTAGCATTGGCCACCGTGCCCGGATTCGGACGATTCGCCCCCAGCCCCTCAGGTGATCTGCACCTGGGGAATCTGCGCACCGCCCTGCTCGCCTGGTTGTTCGCCCGTTCCACCGGACGCGGCTTCCTGATCCGCCTCGAGGATCTGGATCGGGTGAAAGCCGGTGCGGCCGAACGCCAACTGGCCGACCTGGCCGCCATCGGACTGGACCGGGACGATCCGGTGGTCCGCCAATCCGAACGCCTGCCGCTGTACGAGGACGCCATCGCGCGCCTGACCGCCGCCGGGCGCACCTACGAATGCTTCTGCACCCGCAAGGAGATACAGCAGGCCGTCACCGCACCGCACGGACCCCTGGGCGCGTATCCCGGCACCTGTCGCGATCTCACCGAAAACGAACGCGCACAACGGCGTGCGGCGGGCCGACCAGCGGCCTTGCGCCTGCGCGCGGATATCACCGAGCTGGAGATCACCGACGAACTGCTCGGCAGTTATCGCGGCGCTATCGATGATCTGGTGCTGCGCCGCGGCGACGGCAGCCCGGCCTACAACCTCGCCGTCGTGGTCGACGATGCCGCGCAGGGCATCGACCAGGTGGTGCGCGGTGACGACCTGCTGCCCTCCACACCGCGGCAGGTGTACCTCGCGACGCTGCTGGGGCTGCCGATCCCGCAATACGCCCATGTGCCACTGGTTCTCAATACCGAGGGACAGCGGCTGGCCAAACGCGACGGCGCGGTCACCCTGCACGATCGAATCGCGCTCGGTGAATCTCCGGCGCAGGTCCGGGGCGTGCTCGCGGCCTCGCTGGGCTATCCGAACGCAACCACAACCTCGCAGTTACTCACCGGATTCCGGCCGGACACCCTGCCGAAAGAACCATGGCGACTCGACCCTAACGGGTTGTTGCAACCCTGGTCAGGTCCGTAACGTACGCAACCGACCCAGATCCCGAACGAATTCGACGAGGACGGCGAGAACAATGACGAGCGGTGGGTACGACCCCAACCAGTATCCGCAGGGCGGCCAGCCGTACGGGCAGCAGCCGTACCCGCAGGGCCAGCCTTACGGTCAACAACCCCAACAGCCCTATGGGCAGTCCGATCCCTACGGTCAGCAGCCGCAGCAGCCTTACGGGCAGCAGCCGCCGTCGGATCCGTACGGTCAGCAGCAGCCTCCGGCCTACGGCCAGCAGCCCGGTTACGGCCAGCAGCCGGCCGACGGCTACGGCCAGCAGCCTCCGGCCTACGGCCAGCAGCCGGGTTACGGCGGCCAGCAGCCGTACCAGCCGTACGGTGGCCAGCCGGGTTACAACGCACCGGGTTTCGGTGGCGGCGCACAGCCCGGTGATCTGTGGCTGCGCCTCGCGGCGCGCATCATCGACAGCCTGATCGTCGGCATTCCGGCCGGCATCATCTACGCGGTACTGCCGGGCAAGCTCGGCTGGGCCTGGGAGGTGCTGGTCCCGGTTCTGCTGTTCGGTTACTTCGTGCTGATGGAGACCTCGCAGGGCGCGACCCTCGGCAAGAAGATCCTCGGCCTCAAGGTGCTCGCCCCCGGCGGCGGCAATGTGGATCCGGCCACCTCGGCCAAGCGCAACCTGTTCGTGCTCGTGCAGCTGATCCCGTGCCTGGGCTGGCTGGTCAGCATCGGTGCGCAGATCTACATCGCGGTCACCATCGAGCAGGATCCGAACAAGCAGGGCTGGCACGACAAGTTCGCCGGCGGCACCCAGGTCGTCAAGGGCTGACAACAGCCGACAGTGGCTCGGTGAAGCGGGGCGCATCCATCGAATGGATGCGCCCCGCAATCGTTTTCGGCCGAACTAGGAACCGGCTCCGATGAACGCCGCGCCGATGATCAGCCACAGCACGATGCCGAGCGCCAGTCCGGCCGCGCCGACCCAGATACCGCCCTGCGCGAGACCGCGGCCGTCCTGACCGGAACTCTTCACCTGATTCAGCGCGATCACGCCGAGAATCAGGCCGACCAGCGAACCGATCGGCAGGAAGCAGAAGAACAGCGTGGACAGGCCCAGCACCGAGACGATCAGCGAGGCGATGGCCATGCCGTTGGTACCCAGACCGGCGGGCTGAAAGCCGTACGGCTGATACCCCTGCGGCTGGCCGTAGGGCGCGGCGGGCGGATAGGCACCCGGCGTGGGCTGCGCGAAACCGCCCGACCCGGGCTGCTGGAACCCACCCGAATTCGGCTGTGCGAAACCACCGGAGTTGGGCTGTGCGAAACCGCCCGAGTTCGGTTGCGCGTACCCGCCCGAGTTGGGTTGTGCATAACCGCCGGAGTTGGGCTGTGCATAGCCGCCGGACGGATTCGCCTGCGGCGGTGGATAATTCGGATACTGCAGGGGCTGCGGGCTGGCGTCCGCGGGCTTGTGCAGATTCGGTGCGGACGAGTATCCGGCCGGAGGCGGTGGCGGTTGCTGCGCCCCCGCGTCGGCGGGCGCGCTCTCACCCCCGTACTGCTTCCACCACTCGTCGGAATCCCCGGATTGCGTCATTGCTTCAGCCTATGCCACCCCACCAGCCCATAACCATCGATCGCAGCGGGGATACTGCTCGGGTGAGCGATACGAAAACGGTCGATTCGGACCGATCTGGACACCCCGCGCCCGAGCACGCAGCATTCGCCTCGGCCGCGGGGGGCTATTACACGCAGGTGGTCGTGGTCTTCACCGCGGTCCTGCTGATCTCCAATATCTGCGCCACCAAGGGCGTGCAATTCTTCGCCGACAAGCATGCCTCGCTCGGCCCGATCCAACTGCTGCCGATCAATACCGACGGCGCGTTCTTCCTCTTCCCGATCGCCTATGTGATCGGTGACATCCTCAGCGAGGTCTACGGCTTCAAGGCCACCCGCCGCGCCGTCTACTACGGCTTCGGGATGCTGCTGCTCATGGTCGGCACCTTCTGGATCGCCATCGGCCTGCCCGCGGCGGACTTCTACGAGAACCAGGACTCGTTCCGCAATGTCCTGGGCACCACACCGCAATTGGTGCTCGCCGGACTCGCCGGATACTTCGTCGGCCAGTTCCTGAACTCGGTCACCCTGGTGATGATCAAGGAGCGCACCAAGGAGAAGCATCTCTGGGCGCGCCTGCTCGGTTCCACCGTGGCCGGTGAATTCGGCGACACCCTGGTGTTCTGCTCCATCGCCGCCACCGCCATCGGCATCCACACCTGGCCCGACTTCATCAATTACGTGCTGGTCGGGTTCATCTGGAAGACCCTGGTGGAGGCCATGATCCTGCCCATCAGCTACCGCTGCATCGCCTTCCTGAAGAAGCGCGAGACCAGCTACCGCCCGCGCGAGCGCTCGGCGCTCTACGAGTAGGCGGCCACGGCGCGATCGCCGCGTGCGTCGCGGCGATCGCGCAAACGCGCGTATTCCCTTGCCATATCGATGATCTCGGCATCGGACAACCCGCAGATCCGCGCGAATTCGAGGTGCCCGTCGGTGACCTCGCCGTGCGTGCGCACCAACGCCGCCTTGAATCCCAGCACCGCGCTCACCCGCAATACCGCGCGCGCCGCGGTCGATCCGTTCGCCTCGATCATTGTCAGTCCCGGCATCCCTGCCTCCTCATCTCGGCGTCGAGATGATCGTCGCGCGTACGGGGTACGCGGAACAATGGCTATCTGTGCATGGATCGATTAGCCAGGCTCACTGATCCGGTGCGGGTTACAGCTCGGGAGCCTTGATCCGGCCCCGCCACTGACCCATGAACTCGGTCTTGTAGTCGGCGAAGTAGCCGCCGTCGATGCTCTCGCGAATGCGGTCCACCAGGCGAATGGTGAAGCGCTCGTTGTGGATCGTGCACAGCGTGGAGGCCAGGATCTCCTTGGCCTTGAACAGATGATGCAGGTAGGCGCGGGTGTAGTTGGCGCAGGTGTAGCAGTCGCAGGTCTCGTCGATGGGGGTGAAATCGCGGCGGAACCGGGCGGTGTCGATATTGAACCGGCCCTTGTCCACATAGATGGCGGCATTGCGGGCCACCCGGGACGGATTCACGCAGTCGAAGGTGTCCGCGCCGTTCTCGACCGCGACGAACACATCCTCCGGCTCACTGATGCCGAGCATATGGCGCGGCTTGTGCTCGGGCAGCTCATCACAGCACCAGCCGACGATGGTGCCCAGATTGTGCTTCTCCAGCGCGCCACCGATGCCGTAACCGTCGAATTCCGTTCCGGCGGCGCCGCGCAACGCCTCGAGATCGCGAGAAGCCTTGCGGCGCAGGTCTTCATACTGCGCGCCCTGGATGACGCCGAACAGCGCCTGATACGGGCGATGGGTGCGCGCGTCGGTGAGGCGTTCGTGTTCGTCCAGGCAGCGCTGCGCCCAGCGGCGGGTGCGCTCCAGCGATTCCTCCTGGTAGCCACGGGTATTCATGAGCGTGGTGAGCTCGTCGAAGGCGAACATGATGTCCGCGCCGAGCTGATGCTGAATGCCCATGGACACCTCTGGCGTGAAGCGATGCCGCGAACCGTCCAGGTGTGAGCGGAAGGTGACGCCGTCATCGTCGACGTGCGCGAGGCGCTCCTTGCCCTTGGCGATCACATCGTCGTTCTGCACGCCGACCGATTCCATCGCCAGCACCTTCTTGAAACCGACGCCCAGCGACATGACCTGGAAGCCGCCGCTGTCGGTGAAGGTGGGGCCGGGCCAGTTCATGAACTTCGACAGCCCGCCCGCCTCGTCCACGATGTCCGAGCCCGGCTGTAGATACAGGTGGTAGGCGTTGGCCAGCAGCGCCTGCGAACCGATTTCCTTCATGGTCTCGGGCAGCACCGCTTTCACGGTCGCCTTCGTCCCGACCGGGATGAACGCGGGCGTGGCGATATCCCCGTGCGGGGTGCTGATCAGCCCGGATCGGCCGTGCTGACCTTCCAGACGGGTACCGACCTTGAACGAGAATTCGGATGCAGACACCCGCCCATCCTCCCAGGCGGGTGCCCGCGCATCCCATGCGGTCTAGCTGCTCGACTTCGAGAGTTCGATCGCCTCGGGTTCCTCGTCCTCGTCGATCGGGGCGGCGAATTGCGCCTGGTAGAGGCGGAAGTACGCGCCGCGTTCGGCGAGCAGGCGATCGTGTGTGCCGGTCTCGACGATCCGGCCCTTCTCCATGACGACGATCAGATCGGCATCGCGGATTGTCGAAAGCCGGTGTGCGATAACGAAACTGGTGCGATCGCGGCGCAGCGCCGCCATGGCGTGCTGCACCAGCAGTTCGGTGCGGGTGTCGACCGAACTGGTGGCCTCGTCCAGGATGAGGATCGAGGGCTTGGCCAGGAACGCGCGCGCGATGGTGATGAGCTGCTTCTCACCGGCGCTGACGCCGGAGCCCTCCTCATCGATCATGGTCTCGTAGCCGTGCGGCAGCGCGTGCACGAAACGATCCACATAGGCCGCCCGCGCCGCCGCGAGGATCTCGTCCTCGGAGGCGTTCGGATTGCCGTACGCGATGTTCTCCTTGATGGTCCCGCCGAACAGCCAGGTGTCCTGCAGCACCATGCCGATGCGAGAACGCAGGTGGTCCCGCGTGATTCGGGTGATATCCACATCGTCGATGGTGATGGCGCCCGAATCCACCTCGTAGAACCGCATGAGCAGATTCACCAGCGTGGTCTTGCCCGCACCGGTCGGCCCGACGATCGCCACCACGTGCCCGGGCTCGGCGACCAGCGAGAGTTCCTCGATGATCGGGGTTTCCGGCTCGTACCGGAAGGACACGTTCTCGAACGCGACGCGCCCGCGATCCACCGGCCGCGAATCCTCGATCTCGGGATCGGGCACCTGCTCGGCGGTGTCCAGGATCTCGAAAATGCGCTCCGCGGAAGCGACTCCGGATTGCAGCATGTTGATCATCGAGCCGATCTGGGTGAGCGGCTGGGTGAATCCCCGCGAGTACTGGATGAACGCCTGCACCTCACCGAGGGACAGCTGACCCGAGGCCACCCGCAGACCGCCGACCACCGCGATCAGCACGTAGTTCAGGTTCCCGAGGAACATGATCGCGGGCATGATCAGCCCGGAGATGAACTGCGACTGGAACGAGGCGTTGTACAGCTTGTCGTTGGTGTCGTCGAAACGCTCGCCGACCTCGCGCACGCGGCCGAACGCGCTCACCACCTCGTGCCCGGTGAAGGCCTCTTCGACCTGGGCGTTGGCCTGGCCGGTCAGCTTCCACTGATCCACGAAATGCGGCTTCGAGCGCTTGGCGATCTGCGCGGTGACGATGACCGCCAGCGGCACGGTGAGCAGCGCGATCAGCGCCAGCAGCCAGGAGATCCAGAACATCATGCCCAGGATGCCGATCACCGACAGCACCGAGATGAGCAGCTGGCTCATGGTCTGATTCAGCGTCTGCGCCACATTGTCGACGTCATTGGTGACGCGGGAGAGCACATCGCCGCGCGGCATGGAGTCGAAGTAGCTCAGCGGCAGGCGGTGGATCTTCTCCTCGATCTCCCCGCGCAGGCGCTTGACGGTCCGGTTGATCACCACGTTGAGCAGGTACGCCTGCAACCAGCCGAATACCGAGGAACCGACGTACAGCGCCAGCACCAGTGCCAGCACATGTCCGACGGCCGTGAAGTCCACGCCGACACCGGGAATCACGTCCATGCTGGCGAGCATGTCCGCGAAGGTCTTGTCACCGCCCTGGCGCAGCGCCTCGACGGCCTGATCCTTGCTGGTGCCCGGCGGCAGGCTCTGCCCGAGCTGTTTGCCGACCACACCGTCGAAGATGAGGTTGGTGGCCTTGCCGAGAATCTGCGGGCCCAGCGTATTGAGCACCACCGAACCGATGGCGAGCACCAAAACGACTGTGAGATAGAAACGTTCGGGCGCGAGGCGGCGCATCAGCCGCTTCAGCGAGGGGCCGAAGGATTTGGCCTTGGTATCCGGCGCGCCGGGATTCGGTGCTCCGGGCCTCATCGGACCTCCTCCGCGCTGAACTGGGACTCCACGATCTCCCTGTATTCCTTGCAGTCGCGCAGCAATTGGTCGTGCGTGCCGATGCCCGCCATGGCGCCGTCCTCCAGCACCACGATCTGATCGGCATCCCGGATGGTCGAAATGCGTTGCGCCACAATGATCACCGACGCGTCGGCGGTTTCGGGGCGGAGCGCGTCACGCACCCGCACATCGGTGGCGACGTCGAGCGCGGAGAAGCAATCGTCGAAGAGGTAGACGCGCGGCCTGCGCACCAGGGCGCGGGCGATGGCCAAACGCTGGCGCTGACCACCCGAGACGGTCGTACCGCCCTGCGCGACAGGGGTTTCCAGCCCCTGCGGCATATCCCGAACGAAATCCGCGGCCTGCGCGATCTCCAGCGCGTGCCACAGTTCGGCATCGGTGGCGTCCGGTTTGCCGTAGCGCAGATTCGAGCCGACGGTGCCGGAGAACAGATACGCTTTCTGCGGCACCAGGCCGATCTGATTGCGCAACCGCTCCAATTCGATATGCCGCACATCGGTGCCGCCCACGTAGAGCGCGCCGTCGGTGACATCGATGAGCCGCGGGATCAGATTCACCAGCGTGGTCTTACCGGCACCGGTCGCACCCACGATGGCCGTGGTGGTGCCGGGTTCGGCGCGGAACCGAATCGCCCGCAGCACAGGCTTTTCCGCGCCCGGGAACTTGAATTCGGCGAACTGGAAATCCACGATCGCCGGATCTTCCTTGAAGTCCTGCGGCAGCCGCGGTTCGGTCACCGAGGATTCGGTGTCCAGCACCCCGGCGATGCGCTCGGCCGAGACCGCCGCGCGCGGGGCCATCATGGCCAGGAACGAGGCCATCATGACCGCGGTCAGGATCTGCATGATGTAGGACAGCATCGCGGTGAGCGAGCCGATCTGCATGGTGCCGTTGTCGACACTGTGCCCGCCGAACCAGATCACGCCGACGGCGGTGACATTCGAGATCAGCATGACCAGCGGGAACATCAGCGCCATATAGCGGCCGACATACAGCGACTGTTCGGTGAGCTCGGTATTGGCGACACCGAAACGCCACGCCTCCTGCCGCTCGCGCACGAAGGCGCGCACCACGCGGATACCCGTGATCTGTTCGCGCAGAACGCGATTCACCGCGTCGATGCGTTCCTGCATGCGCCGGAAGCCTGGCACCATGCGGGCGATGATCAGGGCCATGGCCAGGCCGAGCGCGGGCACCGCGATGAGCAGTAGCCAGGACAGGCCCAGACTCTGCCGCAGCGCCATGATGATGCCGCCGACGCACATGATGGGTGCCATCACCAGGATGGTCGCGCTCATCAGCACCAGCAGCTGTACCTGCTGCACGTCATTGGTATTGCGGGTGATCAGCGAGGGCGCACCGAAGACGCCGACCTCACGCGCGGAGAAGGTGCCGACCCGGTGCAGCAGGCCCGCGCGCATATCGCGTCCCGCGCCCATGGCGGCCTGTGCGCCCAGATAGACCGAGATGCCCTGGGCGATGATCTGCACGCCGGTGACGGCGAGCATCATCAGGCCGGTGCTCCAGATATAGCCGATATCGCCTTTGGTGACGCCTTTGTCGATGATGTCGGCGTTCAGGCTCGGCAGATAGAGCATGGCGATGACCGATATCAATTGCAGTACGACGACCCCCGCCAACTGCTTGCGGTAGGGCGCCAAGAAGGTGCGGAGTAGTCGAATCAACATGATGCTTGGCAGGCTACCGCCATAGTGGGAGCCTCGGCGCGACGTTTTCCCAGCTTGCCGGTGAATCCCCGGATGACCTGCGGGATTCAGATGTCCGGGCGGTCCAGATCCTGCCATTGCGTGGCGGTCGAACCCTCCGAGGATCGAGTGCGGCGGGTCCAGGCGTCCGGATCGTGCAGCAGCTCGTCCAGGAACGACGGCAGCAGATCGTGCGCGATATCGGCGATGGTCACGCGCTCGAGCACCGAGCGGATATTCACCCGCAAACCGATCCACACCCGCTGCAGCGGTTCGGCCGCTCCGGCGTAGCTGACATCCTCCGGACGCTGTCCGCGCACCGACGCGAGGGGCCCTTCGACGGCGCGAATGACATCGGCGATGGTTATTTCGCCGGCCGGGCGGCCGAGCCGATAACCACCGTCCGGACCGCGGCGACTGGTCACCAATTTGCCGCGCCGCAGATCCGCGACAACCGATTCCAGCACCTTCGGCGGAATATCCTGCGCGGCCGAGATGGCATCGGCTTTCACCGAATCCGATTGCGCCTTCGCTATTTCCACGAGGGTGCGCACCGCGTAATCGACCTTCGCGGTGATGTGCACTGCGCTCTCCTGATCTCGTCCGGCGGGTGAACGAAACCTTATCGCGCCACCAACCGTGGATTCAGCACGCCCAGTGCGGCTTCCAGTAATACGCCACCGATCAGTTCCTCCGAGGCCCCGGGGACGCTGTCCTTCGACATCAGCCCCGCGCCGAGCACCTGCATGGCGGCGTACGCGCGCAGCACGGTCTCGTCATCGGCGCCGGGTCCGGCGAGCCAGGCGCACATGCGGCGACTGAGTTCGATCATGTCCGGATAACGATCACCGAGTGCGTTCAGGATTGCGACGGTATCGCGCATACACAGGGTGCCCGCGGTGCGATGGCCGAGCGTCGAGCGCAGATGCGCTTCGAGTACTTCGCGCACGGTCTCGGGTGAATGCGGAATTGCGTCGAGGCCCTCTACCAGAGCGCGTAGGTCATCGACCATCGGCTCGACAATCGCTATGAGCAGATCCACTTTCGAGGCATAGTGATAGTAGAGCGATGCTTTTGTGATTCCCACCGCATCGGCTACCTCGCGTAAGCTGCTCTGTTCGAAGCCTTTGCTGGTAAATAGCTCAATCGCGGCGTCCCGAATCGCGTCTTTCGTGCTTCTACCTGCGACAACTGTTCCCGCCACGCTACGACCCGCCATGCGCATCATCCTCTCACCGGCTTTCGCGACGCGAGGAACGTCGGAAAAGTCGAGGTTGTTCCTCCGCTTACTCAACGGTTAGTCTACCTACCGCACGGTAGGCAGAAATTACGTGGAGGCGAGGAGCGGACAGCGCGCTCCCGCGGCAGGGCTGTCTACGCGCTCACGACGCACGGTGCAGTGCGAATGAAACCATCGCCCCGAGACCATCGCCAGGAGAACCCCTCGTGTCCGTATACCTCTATAGGTGGGGAAAGTTCGCCTTCCGCCAGAAATGGCTCGTCATCGGAGTCTGGCTCGCCGCCCTGATCGTCATCGGCGGCGTCGGCGGCTCCCTCGCCAAACCCTTCCAGGACAGCTTCAGCATGCCCGGCCTCCCCTCGGAGCGGGCCACCGAAATCCTCGACAAGCACTTCCCGGGCGCCTCGGCCGACTTCGACCCCGATGCGGTCACCGGCACCTATGTGATCGGCGCGCCCGCCGGTGAGAAGCTCACCGATCCGAAGAACGCGGCGCAGCTGCAGGCGTTCGTCGACAAGCTGAACGGGCTCGACATCGTCGACAAGGCCGTTCCGGCGATGAACCCGATCGATGTCACCAAGAAGATCGGCGAATCCGCCAAGATCGACTGCCTCACCGGCGATCGTAATTCGGCGGACTTCACCGGCATCTGCTCGGCCGCACCGCTGAACGTGCTCGGCAAGGACGGCACCGCCGACTCGGTCGCGACCGTCAAGGCCAAGTACGACATCGCCAAGTTCTCGGACATCACCAAGGATGACCAGAAGAAGGCGTACGACATCGGTGACGAGGCGCGCGCCAACGGCCTCACCATCGAACTGACCGGTTCCATCGCACAGGAACAGGGCGGCTCACAGGGCACCTCCGAGATGATCGGCATCGCGGTCGCGCTGGTGGTCATGATGATCGGCTTCGGCGCGGTCGTCGCGGCCTTCGTGCCGATCCTCACCGCGCTCGTCGGCGTGGGCACCGCCATCTCCATCATCATGTTCGGCACGCACTGGCTCACCGTGCCGACCTTCACCCCGATCCTGGCGTCCATGATCGGCCTGGCGCTGTCCATCGACTACGCCATGTTCATCGTGTCCAGGTACAAACATGAACTGGCCGTATCGAATTCGCCGGAGGAAGCCGCGGGCACCGCGGTCGGCACCGCCGGATCCGCGGTCATCTTCGCCGGTCTGACGGTCATCATCGCGCTGGCGGGCCTGGCATTCGTCGGTGTCAGCTTCCTGACCTACATGGGTATCTTCGGCGCGGTCGCGGCCTTCATGGCGGTGCTCGTGGCGGTCACCCTGATGCCCGCGCTGATGGGCGCGTTCGGCCGCTTCCTGTTCAAGCCGAAGCTGCCGCTGGTCGCCCGGCACGATCCCGAGGACGAGAACTCCGTCACCAACGGACAGCGCTTCGCCCGATTCATCGGCAAGGCGCCGGCGTTGACGCTGGCCGTCTCGGTGGTGCTGCTCGGCCTGCTGGCCGCGCCCGCGCTCAATATGCAGCTGGGCCTGCCCGGCGGCGACTCCATGCCGAAGGATTCGACGCTGCGCAAGGCGTACGACCTGCAGACCGCCGGATTCGGCGAGGGCGCGAACGGCACCCTCATGATCGCCGTGGATATGAGCAAGACCCCCGCCGATCAGCGCACCGAGGCCCTGGACGAGCTGCGCGCTCAACTCGGCCCCAAGGGTCCGTACCAGGGCGTGGAATACCTGACGCACGCCCAGACGAGCAAGGACGGCGAAGCCGCCCTGTTCACCGTCGTCCCCAAGGCCGGGCCGAATGACAAGGTCACCAAGGATCTGGTCAAGGACGCCCGCAATGCCGAGTCGAAGTTCAACGACAAGTACGGCATGGAGTACGGAATCACCGGCACCACAGCGATTTACGCGGATGTGTCGGCGGGTCTGCTCAGCAAGATCGTGCCCTACCTGGCCATCGTGGCGGGCGCGGCGTTCCTGCTGCTGATCCTGGTGTTCCGCTCGATCCTGGTCCCGCTCACCGCCGCGCTCGGCTTCCTGCTGTCCATGGCGGCCACCTTCGGCGCGACGGTGCTCATCTTCCAGGAGGGCAAGTTCAACCTGGTCGAGGCGCATCCGCTGGTGTCATTCCTGCCGATCATGTTGATCGGCTTGGTATTCGGTCTCGCGATGGACTACCAGGTGTTCCTGGTGACCCGCATGCGCGAGGAATACGTGCACGGCAAGTCCGCCAAGGAAGCCATGATCAGCGGCTACCACCACGGCGCGCGCGTGGTGACCTCCGCGGCCATCATCATGATCTCGGTGTTCAGCGCCTTCATGCTGGAACCGAACGTGGTGGCCAAGTCCATGGGCTTCGCCATGGCGGCGGGCGTGCTGCTGGACGCCTTCGTGGTCCGCATGGTGCTCATCCCGTCGCTGCTGGTGCTGATGGGCAAGTGGGCGTGGTGGATTCCGAAGTGGCTGGATCGCGTCCTGCCCGATATCGATGTCGAGGGCGCCAAGCTGGCGGCGCTCAAGGAGTCGTCGGCTCCGGTGTCGATGGATAAGGAACCCGCCGGGGTCTGATCCCCGATAGCTCGAAAAGCTCGGCCCCGCATCTGGATTCAGGTGCGGGGCCGAGTCGTTTCCGTGACTGCTCACGCGCGGGCCAGTTCCTCGCCCATGCGGGCGGTGATGGTGATCAGCACGCGGGCGGCGATTTCCAGTTCCTCGGGCGAGACCGAGCCGTAGGCGGGGCCGACGATCTTGCCGGAGGCCGCCCGCACCCGGGCCACCAATTCGCTACCGGCATCGTTGATCCGGATCTCATCGCCGGGCAGCGTGGCCAGCAGATCCTTGCCGACCAGCGCCGCGACGGCCGCTTCGACATCCGCGGGGTCCCACTGGGTCATACCGGCGACCCGGGCGACATGGGCGGTGCGGGCGACCGGAATACCTTGGGCCAGAGCCTGATTCAGGGTGATCCACTGCCGCTCGTCCAGGGTGGTGCCCGCCAGCACGCGGGTCAGTACGGCGGTGTGGTGCTTCTCGGCCTGGCCGATGATCGAGGGGTTCAGGACGGGGGCGGTGGTGGTCATTTCGAGCTCCTCATGCGGGGTGTTCCGTTCGGTGTGCGGCAATCATGACACTCAGTTCCAGAAGTGCGCAAGTACCAATTTGGACTGAGTTTCTTCAGCGACTCAGTTTCGGCACCGGCTATGATCACCGGCATGACCACGGACGACCGCGCGCTCCCGCTGCGCGAACGCAAGCGCCTGCGCACCCGCCGCGCCCTCGCCGATGTCGCGCTGCGCCTGTTCACCGAGCAGGGCTTCGACAGCACCAAGGTGGAGCAGCTGGTCGAGGAGGCCGAGGTCTCGCGCAGCACCTTCTTCCGCACCTTCCCGACCAAAGAAGCCGCGGCCACCGAGGCCGAAACCGAATTGTGGGCGAATTACCTTGCGGCACTGGAGGTTCGAGAATTGTCCGGTCCCGTACTGGACGAACTGCGCGATACCCTCGCCGCCGCCGCGCGGGAACTGCCCGAGGACTGGGACCGCCGCTACATCGCCACCCGCCGCCTGGTGCTGACCGCACCCGCGCTCATGGGCCACGTGGAATACCACCGCTCCGGTGTCGAGAAGCAGGTAATCGCCTGTCTCACAACCAAACTCGACCTCCCCCCGGAGGATCTGCGCCCGCACATCCTCGCCGAGCTCACCACCACCGCCTGGAGCATCGCGGGCCGCGCCTGGGTCGGCACCGATGGCGACGGCGGCCGCGGGGCCCTCATCGAGCGGCTGCACCGGGCCTTCTCCGCCATCGGATCGGCACTGGAATTGACTGCGGGCTAGCCCCTCCACGAAGCGATCAGGAATCGAGAAGCGCGCACACCCCTGCGCCAAATAATGTTCTTCTCATGAACATCACAGCAGCTCAGACCACCATTACCGCCATCACCCTGGAGGCCGACGACCCGGCCGCGACCACCGCCTTCTACGCCGCGGCGTTCGGCCTCGGCGACCGCCTGCGGGTGCGCGCCGCCCAGGCCCCGTCCACCGGTTTCCGCGGCTTCGTCCTCTCGCTCGTGGTGTCGCAGCCGAGCACCGTGGACAGCCTCATGGGCACCGCCGTGGAAGCGGGCGCGACGGTCGTGAAGCCCGCCAAGAAGAGCCTCTGGGGCTACAGCGGCGTCCTGCAGTCCCCCGACGGCGTGGTGTGGAAGATCGCCACCTCCGCCAAGAAGGACACCGGCCCGTTCACCCGCGAAGTCGACGCCTTCGTACTGCTGCTCGGCGTCGATGATGTGAAGGCCACCAAGCAGTTCTACGTCGAGCACGGCCTCGCCGTCGCCAAGAGTTTCGGCAGCAAGTACGTCGAATTCGAGGCCCCGGAGGCCGCACCGGTCAAGCTCGCGCTCTACACCCGCAAATTCGCGGCCAAGGACGCGGGCGTGAGCGCCGAGGGCAGCGGTTCGCACCGCGTCGCCATCCAGACCGCCGCCGCCCCTTTCACCGATCTGGACGGTTTCGACTGGGAGCGGATCTAAATTCACATCGCGCCCACCGGGATATTTGAAACGTTTACATTTCATTCAATGGGTATCGCGATTACCGTTCCGACCCATGACACGAATCCTGACCAAGGCCTCAGCCGCCACCGCCCTGTTCGCCGGCCTCATCGCCGCCGGATCGGGCCTGGCGAACGCCGAAGCCCCGATACTCCAGCCCGCCCCGATCGCGGCCGATTCCGGATCGAGCCAGGCCAGTGTCGTGCAAACCGGTTCCGGCACCGGATCGGCCGCGATAGATCTCCCCACCGCCATGCTGCTGTGCCGCCTCACCGGCGGCACATACAACCTCGGCCTCGGCAGCAGCATGATGAACCACGGGCCCAGCGGCTGCTTCAACGGCCTCTTCGGCAAAACCCCGATCGGATGACATTCCGACAAAGAGCCGCCCACCTGAAATCAGGTGGGCGGCTTCAGCATTGGTCGCTCAGGCTGGATTCTCCCGCCCCGTCAACCGGTCAGTGCGGGGTGTTCGCGTAAGCGGAACCCGCGCTCGCCAGCTGGAGAGCCTTCGCGAAGAAGATGCTGATAAGTTCCATGTCCCCTGAATTCCTAACTCCCGTGGATTGGGCGGACCACATTCCGCCGGGACTACCGATATCACATGTGCGCCACCGGCGCATCCGGATATGTTGCGGCACAAGCAAAAAGCCCCTCGCCCGAATTCGGGCGAGGGGCTTGCAGCGGTGGCGGAGGGATTTGAACCCTCGGAGGGGGGTTACCCCTCACACGCTTTCGAGGCGTGCTCCTTAGGCCGCTCGGACACGCCACCGCCGGTGACTTTACCGGACCACCTGCCGAATCCCGAAATCGCCTGCGGAGGGGGTCAGGGGCGCTGGGTTTTGAAGAAGGTGTCCAGTAGGGCGGCGCATTCGGGTTCCAGAATCCCGCCGCGAACCTGGGGGCGATGATTGAGACGTCGATCACGTACCACGTCCCAGAGCGAGCCCACCGCACCGGTTTTCGGCTCCCACGCGCCGAAGATCACCTTGCCCACCCGGGACAGCACCAGCGCGCCCGCGCACATGGTGCAGGGTTCGAGGGTGACCGCGAGGGTCGCGCCCTCCAGCCGCCAGCCGTCACCCATGACCCGCGCGGCGGCACGCAGCGCCAGCACTTCGGCGTGCGCGGTCGGATCACCGAGCGCCTCACGGGCATTGGCGGCCCGGGCCAGTTCACGGCCCGAGGCGTCGAAGACGACCGCGCCCACCGGAACGTCCCGGGGGTCGGCTGTGCGCGCGGCCTCGATGGCCGCGCGGATCATGTCCTCGTCTACGAGCGGGTTCAGCGCGGGAGTTTGTCGAGGGCCGCGGCGAACTGGTCGGCGAAGCCCAGTGAGCGGGCCACCATGCCGAGCTGTTCGTCCGGGTAGAGGTCGGTTTCGGCGAGGATGACGCTGAGCACCGGTTCGGGCAGGCCTAGATCGGACAGAACGCCGAGGTCGCCCTCCTCCCAGGGTTCGATGTCGTCCAGTTCGTCCGGATCGATATCCGGGATCTCGATATTCAGTTCCTCGAGGACATCGGCCGCGATGTCGTAGTCGATGGCCGCGGTCGCATCGGAGAGCAGGATTCTGCTCCCGGTCGGGCCGGGACGGAGGATGATGAAGAACTCGTCGTCGATATCGAGCAGGCCGAATACCGCGCCGGAAGCTCGCAGCTCACGCAACTCGGCCTCGGCCGCGGAAAGACTGGAGAGGGCAGCCGCGCTCAACGGCGTGACTTTCCAATCGGCTTCTTCGCGGACAACCGCCACTGCGAACCCTTCCACGTCGTCGTACTCGTCCGACGCCGCCCTGTTCGTGCTCGAGCGCTGTGCTGCCATGGGCGCAACGGTAGTCCGCTTCGGGGGAAATGTTGAAGTCGTATGCGAATCTGATCGCATGACGGGCCATCCGAAAGCAGCTGTCTGTGTCCTGGGCGCCGGATTGATCGGCGGATCGGTGCTCCGCGCCGCCGCCGCGGCGGGTTACGAGGTGTGGGGTTTCAACCGATCCGAGGCCGGTGCGAAAGCCGCCCGCGCCGATGACGTCGACGTGACCAGCGAGATCGAACCGGTGCTGCGGCGGGCGGCCCGCGAGGACGCGCTGATCGTGGTCGGCGTGCCCATGCCCGCGCTGGACACCATCCTCTCGGATGTGAAGTCCTTCGCACCCGAATGCGCGCTCACCGATGTGGTGAGCGTCAAAGCCCCGGTGGCGGCGGCTATGAAACGGCATGAGCTGACGGCCCGCTACGTGGGCGGGCATCCGATGGCGGGGACCAGCGAGTCCGGTTGGGCCGCATCCACTCCCGATCTGTTCCAGCGGGCCGCGTGGGCGGTGAGCGTGGATCCGGGGACGCACGCGGGCGCGTTCGAGCGAGTGGCGCGATTGGCCCTGGATTGCGGTTCCGTGGTGGTGCCGGTGCTGAGCGAGGAACACGATCGAGCCGTGGCGCGTATCTCGCATCTGCCGCACGTGCTGGCCGAGGCGCTCGCGATCCAGGGCCGCAATGGCGGAGCGCTGGCACTGGGCCTGGCGGCGGGCTCGTTCCGCGACGGCACCCGGGTCGCGGCCACCGCGCCGGATCTGGTGCGGGCCATCTGCGATCCGAACGCGACCGCACTGCTGGAGGTGCTGGAGGACGCGCTGCGGGTGCTGGAGGGCGCGCGGGACAGCCTGCGCGAGAACGGCACCATCGGGCAGCTGGCCGATGCGGGCCATGACGCACGCGTCGACTTCGACGACAACGAGCGCTGGGCGATCACCGATATCCGCCCGGGAGACCAGGATTGGGCCGAGCGGCTGGCCGAGGCCGGGCGGCGCGGCGGGGTGATCGAGTCGCTGTAGGGCGGCTCAGATGCGTTCGGCGAGGCCCGGGTAGTCGAGCAGGAAGCCGTCGTCGTCGACTTTCACCGTCGCGCTCGATACCGGTGACAGCACGTGGATGCCGTCGGCGCCGCTGCTGTAGGTGAGGCTGGCTTCCTGGACGTGCAGGTCGGGCAGGCGGACGTAGACGACCGGGACCTGGACGTCCTCGCTGGCGTGCGCGAGGCCGTAGCGGCGGATGGGCAGGGTGTTGAAGAACGGGCTCAGCACCACGTCGACGTCGAGCGCACCGCCGAAGGTGGAGCGCACATGTGTGCCACCGGCGTCGATGAGCCAGTAGTTCTCCTCGTCGCGGGCGATGGAGGCGTGCCGCTCGCCGGTGGCGAGGGTGCTGCGCAGGGACAGTCGCCGGGTGACGCCGTTCTCGTCGGTGACAAGGTCGTAGGACGCGCTGAAGGCCGGATGATCCTCGCACTCCCCCGCGATGATGCGTCCGGCGGCGCGAATCCGGTTGCCGCTGAGCACAACCCGCACCGATTCCATTCGCGACGCGTTATGCGCGCGCCAGGTCAATATCGACGGCCATTTCGGCGCCGCCGGTTTCGAATCCTCGCTCCCGCTCTCCGTCACGCCTATAACCGTACGTGCAGCCGGTTTTCCTCCGGTGACCCCCGGCGCGCGTTTCCCGGCGGCGTGTCGGGGCGCTGACGACCGCAGGCGATGCAGACCGCCCGGTATGCCCGGTGTTGCTCGAGGTCGGGTCCCGGGGACTCGAGTAACGTGTTCGCGGGCATGTGTGGGGAACTCGGGGCTGGAAGGGACTTTTGTGACTGGCGCGCGGATGGTCGGGCTGTTCGCCGGGATCGGCGGGCTGGAGCTCGGACTGGCCGCGCACGGCTGGCAGAGCGAACTGCTGTGTGAGATCGACGCGGGCGCACAGGCCGTGCTGGCCGCCAGGTTCCCCGGGGTGGAGCTGCATTCGGATGTGACCCGGCTGCGCGCGCTGCCCGCCGGCACCGATCTGGTGGCCGCCGGATTCCCCTGCCAGGATCTGTCCCAAGCCGGGCGAACAGCCGGAATCACCGGTGCCCGTTCGGGTTTGGTGGACGAGGTGTTCCGCCTGGTGAAGCGCAAGCGCGGACCGCGCTGGCTGCTCATCGAGAATGTCCCGTTCATGCTGCAACTGGGCGCGGGCGCGGCCATGCGGCACATTACGAGCGCGCTGGAGGAGCTCGGATACACCTGGGCATACCGGGTGGTCGACGCGCGCGCGTTCGGGCTGCCACAGCGCCGTCAGCGGGTGCTCATGCTGGCCTCGCGCACCGAGGACCCGCGGCCGGTGCTGTTCGGCACCGATGCCGGACCGCATCCGGTCGGCGATCCCGCGCACGATCCGTGCGGCTTCTACTGGACCGAGGGCAATCGCGGACTCGGCTGGGCGGTGAACGCGGTGCCGACCCTCAAGGGCGGGTCGGGGCTGGGCATCGCGAGCCCGCCCGCCGTGCGGCTGCCCTCGGGTGAGCTGGTCACCCCGGGCATCACCGACTGCGAACGGTTACAGGGTTTCGATCGGGATTGGACGACACCGGCTCTCGATGTCCCCGGTGTGCGGCGCGGGCATCGCTGGAAGCTGGTCGGCAATGCGGTGAGCGTGCGGATGGCGTCCTGGATCGCGGGCCGCCTCGCCGATCCCGCCGATGACCCGTTCCCGGCGGGCGAACCGCACACCCGCCGCGCCTGGCCGCTGGCCGCGTGGGGCCGCGACGGCGCGGTGTACCGGGTTCCGGTGTCCACCTGGCCCGTGCACGCCCCCTACGAGGATCTGCGCTGGTTCCTCGACGATGTGAGCCTGCTCTCGGCGCGCGCCACGGCCGGATTCCTGCGCCGCACCACCATGGGCACACTGCGCTTCCCGCCCGGTTTCATCGAGGACGTGGAGAACCATCTCGACCGAATGGGAGGATTCCCCCGCGAGGCCGCCTGAGCCGGACGGGCGAATTCGCCGATCGCACTTCACGAGTCGCTATGCCGTTCAGGAGTAGTCATGCCGCGTCCGATCACCGATGCGGCGACCAGTGCGCGAATGGCGAAGCAGCGGCGGGTCGACACCAAGCCGGAAATGGCGCTGCGCCGGGAATTGCACAGGCGGGGTGCGCGGTTCTTCGTCGATAGGGCTCCGCTGCCGAAGATGCGGCGGCGAGCCGACATCGTTTTCCCGCGGCGGAAGGTGGCGGTGTTCGTGGACGGCTGTTTCTGGCACAGCTGTCCGCAACACGCCACGTCGCCGAAGAACAACGCCGAGTTCTGGGCCGAGAAATTGGCCGGGAATGTGGCTCGGGATCGCGATACCGATGCGCGGCTGACGGCGCAGGGCTGGACGGTGGTGCGGGTGTGGGAACACGAATCGGCGGAAGCGGCCGCCGACCTGGTATTGCTGGTATTGGCCCGCGGGGCGTGAAGCCCGTGCGGTCGATGCGCGACAATGGACGTACCACCGGACCGTCCGACCAGTACGGCTGCGAGAGCGAGCGAGGCCAGCGAAAGCGAGTACGGCTATGACCCGGACCCAGGAGAAACAGGTAGCGGCGGCCCCGAGTGACGCACCGCCCACTCCACGCTGGCGACGGGTACTGCGCTGGTGCATCGCCATCCTGATCGGGCTGGCCGGGCTCGGTTATTCGTCCTGGGTGCTGGAATTCCTGCTACCCATCCCCAGCGATCCGACGAACACCTTCCTGAGTCAACTGGCCGAGAAGGGTGCGCCGTTCCGCTGGGTCTTCACCACCGGTGACACCGTATCGGGGACGATGCTCGCGGTGGCCGGTATCGGCGGCCTGCTGTTGTTCTCGCGCCGCCGCTATTCCACCATCGGCTGGATCGCGCTGACCTGTTTCGGGCTCTCCACCATCGCCGATGCCCAGTGGCCGATCGATCCCACTGTGACGCATACGTATTCGGAATCCGGACTGGTTCCGCAGCTGCATCAGATTCACGCGCTCACCAGTTCGCTGGCGGTGTTCTCCATCTACATCGCGATGATCGCGTTCAGCGTGGCGGCGTTCAAATACAAGCGCTGGCCGATTCTGCGCCATACCGGCCTGTGGATTCTCATCATCGGTTCGGTCGTGACGGCCTGGATGCTGATCGCCGACAATCTGCCCGGCAATTACGGTCTCGGCATCGCACAGCGCATCCAGGTGGGCGCGATGTCGCTGTGGCTGGTCGTGCTCGCGGTGCAAATCGTTCTCGCCGAACGGGATTCCGACCGCCGCGCTGGGTAGGGTCGATGCTGTGACCAGCGACGCACGCACCGAGATTCCCACGCAGCTCGACACCGTCGCGGCCGCGACGACCCTGCTGCTCGACGCCGCCTCCGGCCTCACCGACGCCGATCTGATCGAGGCGTCGCTACTGCCCGGCTGGACCCGCGGGCATGTGCTGACGCATCTGTCCCGCAATGCCGACAGCCTGGTGAACCTGCTGCTGTGGGCGCGCACCGGTATCGAAACCCCGCAGTACGCAAGCGCTTTCCTGCGCGACGCCGATATCGAAGCCGGCGCCCCGCGCGCCATGCGCGAACAATTCGAGGACCTCACCGCCTCCGCCGAGCGCTGGCTCGCCCTGGCCCGGGTGATGCCCGCCGAATCCTGGCAGGCGATCGTGCGCAACCGCCAGGGCGGCGAACTGCCCGCCAGTCGCGTCCTGTGGATGCGCCTGCTGGAGGTCCAGATTCACCACGTGGACCTGAATGTCGGCTACACGCCCCAGGATTGGCCCGCCGCCTTCGTCGCCCGCCTGCTCCCCCAGGCCATCGGTGACCTGTCCGCCAAGGAGGGCCCGGGCTTCACCGTCACCGCGACCGACACCGGCTACACCGGCACGGTAGGCACCCCTGAGACGGAAATCACCGGCCCCGCACCAGCTCTCGCCGCCTGGCTCATCGGCCGCTCCAGTGGCGCGGATCTCACCGGCACCCTCCCGAACCTGGCGGACTGGAAATAACGAGCACCGCCCGGATAACAAGAATGTCCCCGCACCTGCTGGTGCGGGGCCGTTCTGCTGTGCGCCCGAAGGGATTCGAACCCCTAACCTTCTGATCCGTAGTCAGATGCTCTATCCGTTGAGCTACGGGCGCATGGTCGAACATATTCAGTTGTAGCAGCCCGGCGAACCGGGCTTGGCGGAGGCGAGAGGATTTGAACCTCCGGTCCCCGTGAAGGGACAACTCATTAGCAGTGAGTCCCATTCGGCCGCTCTGGCACGCCTCCTGGAGCCTTCTCTTACGAGGGCGCCGGTCCTTTCGAACCGCCGGGACGAAAGATTACACAGCGGGTGACCAATAGGCAAAACGGCTGGTCAGAGGCTCGATGCGGGCCATCTGCCGAGGTGGTCTCAGCGCAGGTGACTGTCGAACCATTCGAAGATGCGGGTTTGCGCGTCCAGGGTGGCGGCGTCCTCGGGGACGGCCGGATCGAAGCCGGGGTGATCGGGCCGGTGCCGCAGGCCCGGATAGCTGACCACGAGGGTGGCGACATCGGCGCGGGCGGCGGCGTCGCGCAGGCGATCGACCTGATCGGGTGGGGTGCGCGGATCGTCCGCGCCGAACAGGGCGAGCCAGGGCGCTTTGAGGCCGGGCGCGGCGATGGCGAGCGCGACAGCCTGTGGGGTGAGCGGGGTTTCGATGCCGGGGGCGGCCACGCTGACCGCCGCGCCGATGCGGCGATCGGTGGCGACCAGGGCGGCGGCGGTGCCCGCGGAGTCGAAGCCGAGCACCCCGATGCAGTCACCGAAGACGCCGTGCCCGGTGAGCCATTCGAAGCAGGCGTCGAAATCCTCGACCAGGTCCGCGCCGAAAACCTGTTCCGGCACCACGCCATTGGCGCGGTGGAAGAGGTCGGGCGCGACCACCGTCCAGCCGTCATCGGCCAGGGATCGCATGAGATCCAGCAAAGGATCGGTGAATTCGCGCGATTCGTGCAACACCACGATGCCGCCTCGTGCATGACCATCCGGTTCGATCACAGTGAGAGGAACCCGCATCGTCTCGTGCACAGGCGCTAGATCTCGGAAAATGCCCGCCATGCAGCCAGAGTAGTTGCGCAAGGTAACTTCGGGATTAATGTTTTGCCGGGGTCAATGCGCAGAACATTTTCCGGTACAAACACCCGCGCGGCAAACGCCGTGCCACTTTCGCGGGGGTCACCGATCGGCGGCCGCGGCGCATCGGTACGGCACCACCGGGGCGGTGCGAATCGGGCACCGCATAGGGTGGGATGGTGAGCGCGCACATTCGTCCGGATCTCGATGCCATCCCGGCGTACATCGCCGGCCGCAGCCACCCCGACCTGGTGAAGCTGGCCAGCAACGAGACCACCTTTCCGCCGCTGCCCTCGGTGGCCAAGGCCATCGCCGAGGCCGCCGAACTGGTGAACCGGTACCCGGACAACGCCGCGCTCGAATTGCGCAGCGCCATCGCCGAATTCCACGGCGTCGCGGTGGAGAACGTGGCGGCCGGTTGCGGCAGTGTCGCCCTCTGCCAGGAACTGGTGCAGATCACCTGCCTCGCCCCCACCGATGAGGTGGTTTTCGCGTGGCGCTCGTTCGAGGCGTACCCGATCGTGACGCAGGTGGCGGGCGCGACGGCCGTGCGAGTGCCGCTCGATCACGATTTCGCGCACGATCTGGACGCGCTGGCGGCGGCGATCACGCCGAATACCCGCGTCGTGTTCGTGTGCAATCCGAACAATCCGACCGGGACCGCGCACGGCACCGCCGAACTCATTCGCTTCGTGGATTCGGTGCCCGCGAACGTGCTGGTGGTGCTGGACGAGGCCTACTACGAGTACATGCGGCTGGACGATCAGCCCAACGGCGTGGAGATCGGCCGCACCCGGCCCAATGTGCTTGTGCTGCGCACCTTCTCGAAGGCGTACGGCCTCGCGGGGCTGCGCGTCGGCTATGCGGTCGGCGATCCCGACGTGGTCACCGCGCTGATGAAGGTGCACATCCCGTTCAGCGTGAACCGGGTGGCGCAGGCCGCCGCCATCGCCTCGCTGGACGCCCGGCACGAGCTGCTCGAGCGCACCAACGCCGTTGTGGCCGAACGCAATCGCATGCGGGACGCACTGGTCGCGGCGGGCTACCGGGTCGCGGACAGCCAGGCCAACTTCCTGTGGCTGCCGCTCGGCGACCGCAGCGGCGAATACGGTCAGGCCAGCGCCGAGGCCGGAGTCCTGGTGCGGCCCTACGGAGATGACGGCGTCCGCATCACCGCGGGCGATCCGCACGAGAACGACCTGTTCCTGAGCTTCGCCACCGATCCCGCCACGGTCGCCCGCTTCCTCGGCTAGCCGATTCCGAACTGGGCTAGCCGATTCCGAGCCCCAGGGCCAGGGTCGGCCAGGAGCGCGGAAGTTCGTCGGCCCAGTAGGGCCAGGAGTGGGTGCCGGTGAGGCGGCGGTCGACCACGGCCGGAATGCCGAGTTGACCGAGCCGGTCCGAGAGCTGCGCGGTGCACATGTCCGCGCCCGCTTCGAGCGGCCCGCCGAACAGAATCGATTGGCGGGCATCGGGATTGCCCGGACCGTCGTGTTCACCGGGCAGCCCGCTGCCCGAGGACAGGTAGATGGTCTTGCCGCGCAGGGCTTCCGCGTGCAGCAGCACATCGTGCGCGGCCCACTGCGGATCGTCCGAGGGGCCGAACATATTGTCCGGATCGCCGCCGAAGGTGCCGACCACGGCGCGCGCCTGCGCCTGGCCGAAGTCCGAACTCATTGCGTAGCAGCCGCTGTGCGCCCCCACGGCCCGGTAGAGCTCCGGATGGCGCACGGCCAGCATCATGGCCGCCTCCGCGCCCATGGAGACGCCGGTGAGGCCGTTGACGCCGTCTCCGCCGAAGCGGGCGTCCAGCAGTGGCGGCAGTTCCCGGGTGAGGAAGGTTTCCCACCGGTTGGTGCCGAGTTTGGGGTCGGCGTGCAGCCAGTCGGTGTAGTAGCTGGCCGGTCCGCCGAGGGTGAAGACCACGTTCACGTTCTTATCGGCGAAGAAGCGCAGTGCGCCGCCCTTGTTCGCCCAATTGTTGGCGTCGGCGGCGGCGCTGCGCCCGTCCAGCATGTAGAGGGTGGGGCGCGGGGAATCGCGGACGGCGGGCAGCAGCACCTGCACGTCCACGGTCCGCCCCATGGCGGGCGAGTTGACCGAGACCTGCAGCAGCCGATCGTTCAGATTCTCGATGCGCGCGATGGCGGCGTGGCTGGGATGCACGGCGTCGACCGCGGGCGGAGCCTCCTCATTGGACCCGGAGTCCACGGGCGGTTCGGCAAGCGATTGCGGAAGGCTGAACAACGCCGCACCGGCGAGCAGTGCGGCGCTGGCGAGGGCGCCGGCGAGGCGACGCCGTACTGCACTGCGGCGAAGCACCCTGCCAATCCTGCCAGAAATCAATCGGCGGCGAGATCACGTTCCCAGCGCGTCTCCACATCGGTGAAGCGCCACACGAGGATTGCGACCGCCCAGGTGCCCAGGAACAGCCCGGCGATGACGAAGCCGAGGTCGCCGAGGTCCAGATTTCCGATCCAGGCGATGAAACCCGTTGTGATATCGAGACGTTCGACGAAGATCGAGATGATCTCCTGCACGCCGATCAGCAGTGCGACGGCCACGGACAGCCCGGTGATGACCAGGTTGTAGTAGATCTTGCGCACCGGTCGCGCGAACGCCCAGTCGTAGGCGTAGCTCATGAAGGAGCCGTCGAGGGCGTCGAACAGCGTCATACCGGCCGAAAATAGCACGGGCAGAACGAGAATCGTGTACCAGGGCAGTCCGGTGGCGGCCGCGCCGCCCGCGATCACCAGCAGCCCGACCTCAGTGACGGTGTCGAAGCCGAGCCCGAAAAGCAGTCCGACCGGGTACATCTGCCACGGTTTGCGCACCAGCTTCACCACCGGCCCGAGAATCCGATTGAGCGCGCCGCGGTGTTCGAGTTCGTATTCCAGGCGCGCCTCGTCGAGGTCGCCGCCGCGCATGCGCCGGTACACCTTCCAAATGGCCACCAGCGACGCCAGATTCAGCAGGCCGATGGCGATCAGGAAGATGCCGGAGATGCTCGTGCCCCACAGCCCCGTCCACCTGTGCAGGGCCGAGCCCTCGTCCTCGATGGGCCCGGCGAGCGCGCGCACGCCCGCCGCCAGCAGGGCCACCATCAGGAAGACGATGCTGGAATGGCCGAGGGCGAACCAGAATCCGACGGTGTGCGTCTTGGCGCGGCCGTTCTCGGCGACGAGTTTGCGGGTGGTGTTGTCGATGGCGGCGATGTGGTCGGCGTCGAAGGCGTGCCGCATGCCGAGCGTGTAGGCGGTCACGCCCAGCCCGACCCCGAAGACCGCGCCCTGCACCATGTGATGGCCCGGCACCACGAATATCAGCAGGGTGCCCCAGCCGATGATGTGCAGCGCGAGAACCGCGAGACCCATTGCCACCCAACCGCGCACGACACAACCTCATCTCGCCGTGCCCGCACCTGCGCCACATCCTCGGAGCTCAAGGCGCGGGCGTCGACGCAAATGGGCACCGGCAACTTGATCCGGTGCCCATCTACGTATCTTCAGCGGAAGCGGAGGGATTTGAACCCCCGGTCGCTCTCACGACGCTCGCTTTCAAGGCGAGTGCATTCGGCCGCTCTGCCACGCTTCCAGCGCGTTGATGTTAGCAGCGTCCAGTTATCCACCGCTTCGCTCCGGCCGGGTCCGTGACCGACCTGCTAATCGGCGCGGTGGTCGCCCGCCCGGTCGATGACCTCCATCGCCGCCGCCATGGCGGCGAGCTGCTGCGGGGTGAGCAGGTCGATGAAATAGCGGCGGACGGCGGCGACGTGGCCGGGGGCGGCCAGGCGCAGGCGGCGCAGGCCCTCATCGGTGAGCTGGGCCAGCACGCCGCGGCCGTCGTCCTCGCAGGCGGTGCGGCGGACCATGTGCTGGCCTTCGAGGCGGCGGATCTGATGGGTGAGGCGACTGCGGGAGGAGAGCACGCCGTCGGCGAGATCGCTCATGCGCAGCGAGCGGCCGGGCGCTTCGGAGAGTTTGACCAGGATGCGGTAGTCGGCGAAGGAGAGCGCGCTGTCGCGTTGCAGTTGGCGATTGAGGTCGGCCATGAGGCGCTGGCCGCCGTCCATATAGGACCGCCACGCGCGCTGCTGCTCGGGGGTGAGCCACCTCGGTTCGGCGGCTATACCGCGGCCGCCGGATTCGAAAGCCACGCGCTGATTGTAGCCAAACAGGCGTGTCGAACCCGGGCGAGCTGCGGTGGAGTTTTTCCCGAAGATCAGTTCAGCGGAAGCTGCTGATCATGGTGCGGCTCAGGTCGTGCACGGTGGTGCAGCCCGAAAGTCCCATGGCCGCATCGAAATCCGCGAGCAGGGTGCGCAAGGCGTGCCGGACGCCGTCGCGTCCGGCGATGCCGAGACCGTAGGCCCAGGGACGGCCGTAGAGCACGGCTTTCGCACCGAGGGACAGCGCGATCATGACATCGGAGCCGGTGCGGATGCCGGAATCGAAGAGCACATCGGCGCGATCGCCGACCGTCGCCACGATGGTCGGCAGCGCGTCCAGGGCCGCGACGGCACCGTCCACCTGGCGGCCGCCGTGATTGCTGACGACCACCGCGTCCGCGCCCGCGTCCACGCATTGCCGGGCGTCATCGGGGTGCACGACGCCCTTCACCGCGATGGGCAGGGTGGTCCAGTCGCGCAGTTTCGCGATGTCCGCGGGCCGCAGCCCGTGATTGCCGAACAGGCCGATCCAGGTGAGCACGGCCGCGCGCATGGCGTCCGCGCTCTCCTCCGGGGGTGCGGGGAGTTTGGCGCGGAAGACCGGATCGGAGAGATAGTTGGCGATGCCCTTTGCGGCCAGGAACGGCAGGTGCCCGAGTTCCAGATCGCGTGGCCGCCAACCCAGGGACGGGGTGTCGACGGTGACGACAATGGCCTTGGCTCCGGCCTTTTCGGCCCGTTCGACGAAGGAGCGCGCGAGTTCGGGATCGCTGGGCCAGTACAGCTGATACCACCAGTCCCCCGCCAGCGCCCCGGCTTCCTCGATGGTGGAGGAGCCCGCGGTGGAGAGCACCATGCCGATGCCGAGTTCGCGGGTCACATCGGCGACCACGGTTTCCCCGCGCTCGTGCAGCAGCCCCAGTACACCGATGGGCGCGGTGAGAATCGGTGCGGCCAAATGTGTTCCGAGCACTTCGACCGACAGGTCGCGAACGTCCGGGCCGCTGGTGCCGCGCAGTACCCGCGGCATGAGCCGGTATTTCTCGAAGGCGTGCAGATTGTTCGCCGCGGTGCGCTCGGCGGAGGCGCTGCCCGCCACATAGGCGAAGGCCGCCGGTTCCAGTACTTCCCGAGCCCGGGCTTCGAGTCCGGCCGCCGTCATGGGTAGGGCGGGGACATTGCCGGCGAGTCCGGAAAGGTAGATCTCGTTCTGGAAGTCGACGAAACTGCTCATTCGGCAAACGCTAGTACCAACACCGGTGGTACGGGGGGTGTCGGAAATACTTTCCCGGAGCGTAACTTCCGGAAAGGTTCCGGCCGGAATGCGCTGGTATCAGCGTCGGTTGCTGCGTACGCGCACCAGTGCGCGCGGGGATTCGGCGGCGACGAAGCCGGAAATGGCCATTGCGGTCAGGATGGTCAGCGCACACAGCGCGGTCACGAAGCCGATCATGGATTCTCCCTTTCGGATGTGGTCATTACACAATGACCGCCGAAGCTGACAGGAGGCTGTGCGCCCGCCCAGGCCCGCCTGGCAATAAGCGAGCCCGGCCTGACAGTAATCGTTGATCCGCCGCCGTAGGCTCGCTTTCATGTATGCGGTGACACTCGACGGTTTCGGTGAGCCAGAGGTCATGAAATGGGCGCAGGTACCCGACCTGCCCGCGCCCGGACCCGGTGAAGTTTTGATCGAGGTGGCGGCGGCCGGTGTGAACCGCGCGGATCTGCTGCAACGGCAGGGGTTCTATCCGCCGCCACCCGGTGCGAGCGAGACATTGGGACTGGAGGTCTCCGGTGTGATCGCGGCGCTCGGCCCGCACGTGCGGGATTGGCATGTGGGCGACAAGGTCTGCGCGCTGCTTTCCGGCGGCGGTTATGCCGAGCGGGTGCTGGCGCCGGAATCCCAATTGCTGCCCGTGCCCGAACATCTGGATGTGGTTGCGGCGGCGGCACTTCCGGAGGTGGCGGCGACGGTCTGGTCGAATCTGGTGATGACGGCGGGCCTGCACAGCGGACATCTGCTGCTGATTCACGGCGGCGGCAGTGGAATCGGGACGCATGCCATTCAGGTGGCGCGGGCGCTCGGTGCGCGGGTCGCGGTGACCGCGGGTTCGGACGCGAAGCTGGAACTGTGCCGGGAACTGGGCGCGACGGTGCTGATCAATTACCGCGAACATGATTTCGTCACCGTCATCCACAGCGAATATCCCGGTGTGGACATCATTCTCGACAATATGGGTGCGGCCTATCTGGAACGCAATGTCGAGGCGCTCGCCGATGACGGCCGACTGGTGATCATCGGTATGCAGGGCGGGATCAAAGCGGAACTGAATCTCGGTGCGCTGCTTGCCAAACGCGGCACCATTCACGCCACGAATCTGCGCCGCCGCCCCGAGCACGGTCGCGGCTCCAAGGCCGAGATCATCACCGAGCTGCGCAGGCACCTGTGGCCGATGATCTCCGACGGCACCATCGTCCCCGTGGTCTCCGACGAACTGCCCATAACCGATGTGGCACAGGCACATCGGCTGCTGGACTCGCCGGAGAACTTCGGGAAGGTGATCCTGCGGGTCGACTAGGTGTCGAGTGCGGTGAGGGCGCGGCCGAGCTGATCGATCTCGAATTTGGTCGTATACGGGGCGAGACCGATGGTGACCGCCCCGCCCTCATCGTTCACCCCGAGCGCGTCCAGCAGGCGGGAGCCGCCGTGCGATCCGCTCAGCGTGCCGATGCGGGCGTCGGCCAGTTTGGCCGAGACCTTCTCCGCCTGCATGCCCGAAATGGTGAAGCTCACCGTCGGGATGCGGGTGGAGGCGCGGCCGATGACGGTCAGGTTCGGGATGGTGTCCAGCACCGACATCAGATGTTCGAAGAGCTGATCGTGATAGTCCTGCAGCGACGTGATGGACATCTCGAGGCGTTCGCGGCGGGTCCCGGTGGCGCGTTCGTCGAGTCCTGCCAGATAGTCGACCGAGGTGGCCAGGCCCGCCAGTAGCGCGTACTGGTGCCCGCCGACCTCGAGCCGCTCCGCGCCCTTGGCGTAGGGGTTGAGCGACATGGACGGAATCCGGTCCAGGAACGCGGGATCGCGGAAGACCAGTGCGCCGATCTGCGGTCCGCCCCACGCGGGTGCGCTGAGCGCGATCACATCGGCATTGAGTTCGTCGATATCGATTAGCGCGTACGGCGCGGCCCCGAAGCAGTCGGCGACCAGCAGGCCGCCCACCTCGTGCACGCGATCGGCGGCCACCCGCACCGCGGGCGCGGAGCCGACGATCGGGGAGGCGGCGGTCAGCGCGACCAGCCGGGCGGTGGGCCCGATGAGCTCCTCGAACTGCCAGGCCGGCATTTCGCAGGTCTCGATCTCCACTTCGGCCCAGCGCACATGTGCGCCATAGCGATTCGCGATGCGCAGCCACGGCGCGACATTGGCTTCGTCATCCAGGCGCGACAGCACGATCCCGGTGCCCAGACCCAGTCGGGAGCTCAGCGATTCGGCCAGCCAGGCCAGCAGTACCGCGCGATCCGGGCCGAGCACCACGCCCGCCGGGTCGCCGCCGACCAAATCCGCGACCGCCTCGCGAGCGGCCTCCAGAATGGCGGCGCTGCGCTTGGCCGCGCCGTGCCGATTGGTATGCGAGAAGGCGGAGGTCCGGAAACCCGTTGAGACGGCTCGGGATACCGAATCGGGGACCAGCATGCCCGCTTGCGGGTCGAGGTGGATCCAGCCGTCGCCCAGGGACGGTATTAGGCCCCGAACCCGTGCGACGTCGTAAGTCATGCTGGTCACTCTAAAGGCAGAGGGCAAGTCGGCGTAACGGTGTGTGCGGTTTGGGTGGGTGCCGCTTAGCGCCGTCGGCGGTGACGGGACATGATGGGGGGATGACGCAATCGGATGGGGCGCCGGAATCCATTGTGGTGATCGGCCCCGAGGGCAAGCCGTTGATGATTCCGGCCGCCGCGCAGATCGGCGGCGAACCGGTCGAGGTGACCGGACAGGTTGTCGGTGAGGGTAATTCCGGCGATTCCGGCGAACAGGATGAGTCGCTCGCCGACATGGTGGAACAGCCCGCGAAGGTCATGCGCATCGGCACCATGATCAAACAGCTGCTGGAGGAAGTCCGGCACGCACCGCTCGACGACGCCAGCCGCACCCGGCTGCGCGATATCCACCGCACCTCGATTCGCGAACTCGAACAGGGCCTCGCGCCCGAACTCCGCGAAGAACTCGAACGCCTCGCCCTGCCCTTCAGCGATGACGTGATCCCCTCCGACGCCGAACTGCGCATCGCCCAGGCGCAATTGGTCGGCTGGCTGGAGGGCCTGTTCCACGGCATCCAGACCGCCCTGTTCGCACAGCAGATGGCGGCCCGCGCGCAACTCGAGCAAATGCGCCACGCCCTCCCGCCCGGCATGAGCGGAACCGATTCGCGCGGTGGGTCGTCCTCCGGCGGTGGTGGCCAATATCTCTGACCATCTGCGGGTCGGCAGCAGGTTCCCGACGCAACTCGCGGGCTATTAGATAGGGTCGGGGACTGTGCCTGCTGCTGCTCCCCCCGACTCGGCGACGACCGAAGTGCGCCCGGATGATGAAACGGTGACGCTGGTGTCGGATTCGCAGTCCTTCGCGCGTGCCTTCAAAGACTTCCGCGACGGATTCTCCCAGCGTGAATTGTGGCTGGCGCTCGGCTGGCAGGACATCAAACAGCGCTATCGGCGTTCGGTGCTCGGGCCGTTCTGGATCACCATCGCCACCGGTTTACAGGCGGCGGCGATGGGTGTGCTGTACGCCACCCTGTTCGGGCAGTCGCTGAATTCGTATCTGCCCTATGTGACTGTTGGCCTGATTGTCTGGAATGTCATCAATGCCAGCATCATCGAGGGCTCCGATGTCTTCATCGCCAATGAGGGCCTGATCAAACAACTTCCGTCGGCGCTGAGCGTGCACGTGTATCGCCTGGTGTGGCGGCAGTTCCTGTTCTTCGCGCACAACCTGATCATCTACGTGATCATGCTGGTGGCGTTCAGCATCTGGCGGCATCTGCACTGGTCGGCACTGCTGGCGATTCCGGGCCTGCTGCTGATTTTCCTGAACGCGCTCTGGGTGACCATCGTGTTCGGCATTTTCAGCACCCGCTACCGCGACCTCGCGCCGATCCTGAACAGCACCACGCTGATGCTCTTCGTGCTGACCCCGGTCATGTGGAAGCCGACCGCGCTGACCGGCACCGCGAGCGATCGCGCGAAACTGGCCGAGCTGGTGCCGACCTTCCACTACCTGGAAATCGTGCGCGCGCCGCTGCTGGGCGATCCGATTCACCTGCGCAGCTGGATTGTGGTGCTGGCCATCACCGTCGTCGGCTGGATAGTCGCGATACTGGCCATGAAGAAGTTCCGTTCCCGCGTCCCCTACTGGGTGTGAAGGCTCAATGACCGACCATGTGAGTATCGAAACCCAGCACGCGTGGGTCGAGTTCCCGATCTTCGACGCCAAATCCCGATCGCTGAAGAAGGCGGTCCTGGGGTCGGCCGGTGGCGCCATCGGGCGCAATCAGTCCGATGTGGTGGTCGTGGAGGCGTTGCGCGATATCACCATGTCGCTGAAAGAGGGCGACCGGATCGGACTGGTCGGCCACAACGGCGCGGGCAAATCGACGCTGCTGCGGCTGCTTTCGGGCATCTACGAGCCCACCCGCGGCAGCGCCCGGATTCGCGGGCGGGTCGCCCCGGTCTTCGATCTGGGCGTCGGCATGGATCCGGAGGTCTCGGGCTACGACAACATCATCATTCGCGGTTTGTTCCTCGGGCAGACCCGCAAGAAGATGCTGTCGCTGATCGACGAGATCGCCGAATTCACCGAATTGGGCGAATATTTGGCGATGCCGCTGCGCACCTACTCCACCGGTATGCGGGTGCGCCTGGCCATGGGCGTGGTGACCTCCATCGATCCGGAGATCCTGCTGCTCGACGAGGGTATCGGCGCGGTCGACGCGGAATTCATGAAGAAGGCGCGAATCCGGTTGCAGGAATTGGTTTCCCGCTCCGGCATCCTGGTTTTCGCGAGCCACTCCAACGAATTCCTCGCCCAACTATGTGATTCCGCGATGTGGATAGATCATGGACAGGTACGCATGCACGGCGGCATCGAGGAAGTCGTGCGCGCGTACGAAGGCCCGGAGGCGGGCGATCACGTGGCGCAGGTGCTGCGGGATCTGGCACGTGAACCCGAACGGAATCCCGCATGAGCGACCGTCAATCCGGCAACGCTGACCAGACCACACCGCATTTCGGCGACGATGCCCGCATCGTCGCCATCGTGGTGACCCATAAACGCCGGGAACTGCTGGCGGAGTCACTCAAGGTGCTCTCCACCCAGACCCGGCCCATCGACCACCTCATCGTCGTGGACAACGGCAATGAGGCCGAGGTGGGTGAGCTGGTGCGCAACCAGCCCATCGAATCCACCTACCTGGGCTCCGCGCACAATCTCGGCGGCGCGGGCGGTTTCGCGCTCGGCATGCTGCACGCGCTCACCATGGGCGCGGACTGGGTGTGGCTGGCCGATGACGACGGCCGCCCCGACGGGCCGGAAGTGCTTGCCACGCTGTTCGATTGCGCGAAGCGGCATCAGCTGGTCGAGGTGTCGCCGGTGGTCGCCGATATCGACGATCCGGACCGGCTGGCGTTCCCGCTGCGCCGCGGCGTGGTGTGGCGGCGACTGCGCTCCGAACTCGGCGACGAGGATTTCCTGCCGGGCATCGCCTCGCTGTTCAATGGCGCGCTGGTGTCGGCGGAGGCCGTGGACATCATCGGCGTACCGGATCTGCGGCTGTTCGTGCGCGGTGACGAGGTCGAGGTGCACCGGCGGCTGGTGCGGTCCGGGCTGCCGTTCGGCACCTGTCTGCAGACCGCGTACCTGCATCCCAATGGGTCGGAGGAGTTCAAGCCGATTCTGGGCGGGCGGATGCACACCCAGTATCCGGACGATCCGGTGAAGCGGTACTTCACCTATCGCAATCGCGGGTACCTCATGGCGCAGCCGGGCATGCGGAAGTTATTGCCGCAGGAGCTGGCTCGGTTCGGCTGGTTCTTCCTGTTACAGCAGAAGGATCCGCAGGGGTTCCTGGAATGGCTGCGGTTGCAGCGGCTCGGGCGGCGCGAGCAGTTCCGCAAGCCGGAAGCCAAGACATAAGCGCTGGTCAGAAAATCGATTGCGCCGATCGGGCGAACCTGACAGGGTTGGCCCCGTTCTTATTCGGCGTCGCGATCGCCCCGGTGATCGCCAAGGGAGAGATGAGGAGGTGGATTACGTGACTACAGCAGCTCGGATTGTCGTGCCCGCGCGTGTTTTCGCCGCGCCGTGCGTATCCACCTCGAATATCTCGCGCTGAGTCCCGGACGGGCTCGGCCCGTCGAAGGACTCTCCCACCATGTCTGTGGTCGACTACGACCTGCTCTCCCCCTACGGCTGGACCGCCGAGGTGGCCGCCGAATACCTTCCGCTGCTGGGTGATTCGCTGACCCCGGCGCGACTGCTGCGCATGGATCGCAGCGAATGCGATGTGGCGGTGCCGATTTCCGGCACTCGCCTGCCCGATCAGGCCGCGGCGGTCATCGTGCGCGCCCGCTGCCCGCGCTCGGACTCCGATGTCACCGGACTGTGCACCGGGGATTGGGTGGGGCTGAGCACCGAATCCGGTGAGCGGCCCGTGACGCGCGGCATGCTGAATTCGGCGGTGGTGCGAAAGCTGTTGCCGCGCAAGACCGCCATCGTGCGGGCTGCCGTCTCCGGGCATTCGGATTCGCGGGCACGCGCCGGGGATCAGGTGCTGGCCGCCAATGTCGACACCGTGCTGATCTGCTCGCCCGGTGACGGGGATGTGGATCTCGGGCGCATCGAGCGCATGCTCGCGCTGGCCTGGGAATCCGGGGCGCAACCGGTGGTGGTGCTCACCAAAGCCGATCTCGCCCAGGATCTCTCGCTGGACGAGGTGCGGGCGGCGGCTCCGGGCGCGACCGTGCTCGCGGTGAGCGCGTCCACCGGACTCGGCATGGAGGTGCTGACCGCCGTACTGGACGGCACGGTGGCGCTGCTCGGACCGTCCGGCGCGGGCAAATCCACCCTCGCCAATGCCCTGCTGGGTTCGGAAGTGTTCGCCACCAACGCGGTTCGCGAGGGCGACAAACGCGGACGGCACACCACCGTCCATCGCGAACTCCGCCCGCTGCCCGGCGGCGGCACCCTCATCGACACCCCCGGGCTGCGTTCCATCGGCCTCTGGGATGCCGCCGAGGGCATCGGCCGCACCTTCAGCGATATCGAATCCCTCGCCGCCGCATGCCGTTTCACCGACTGCTCGCACGATCGGGAACCCGGCTGCGCCGTTCAGGCGGCCATCGAATCCGGAGAAATCCCCGAACGCCGCCTCACCAGCTACCGCAAGCTCTCCCGCGAGAACGAGTGGATGGCGGCCCGCTCCGACCACCGCCTGCGCGCCGAACGCGAACGCGCCTGGAAACAAATCGGCAAGGACCAACGCCGCATGTACCGCGACCGCACCAAATTCGGCCGATGACCGCACCGACCGCACCCCCGCACCCCCTGGCCGCCCAGGTCCTCAAAGCCTGGGCGCGCTGGGGCCACCTCCCCGACCTCCCACCCCCGCCGCCAAAACCCTGGATCGGCGGCGGCAGGCCCTAGCGCCTGCCGGGAACACAGTGTGGGGGGCCACACCCTCACCTCCCCCGGACCGTGTCGAGCTAACGGGCGGTTACGTGTCGGGGCGCTGGACGGGTGAACAGGTGGGGGCGGATAGGTTGGAAGGGTGCGAAGAGCTGCGAGTTTTCCCGATGCGGGGTTGAGTGCTGCCCTGCGGCGGGTGGCGGCTCGGGGCGGGTTGATGGCCGGGACGAGCCGATGAGTTTCGTGGTGGGGTGGGTTCGGGGTCGGCTGCGGGCCATGCCGAGTGCACTGTTGTATCTGGGTGTGGGGGCGGTCACCGCGGTGGTTGCGGTGCTCGCGCTGGTGGGGTTGTTGCTCGTCGCCGCGGCCTGTCTGGTGGGGGTCGGGTTGCCGCTCATGCCGGAGGCGGTGCGGGTGGTGCGACCGCTGGTGCGGTTCGATCGGCGGCAGGCCGCGGGCTTCCTCGGGGTCGAGGTGGATGAGCCGTATCAGCCGATGGCCGGGGATTGGCGGCAGCAGTGGGGGACGCTGGTGCGGGATCCGGCCAATCGGCGGGATCTGGGGTGGCTGGTGCTGCACGCGGTGACCGGCATCTTCGTGGGCACCATCGCCGTCGCGTTGCCAGTGGCCGCGGCGGCGCAGGCGCTGCGGCCGTGGTTCTGGAAGGTGCTGCCGGAGGGCAGCGTCGAGGGGCTGGGGTTCGTCGTCGACTCCTGGGGTTGGGCCCTGGTGGGTTCGATCGCGGCGCTGCCGTTCCTCTGGTTGGGCTTGCAGGCCCCGGTGGTGGCGCGGTGGCAGGCCCGAATCGCGGCCGCGCTGCTCGGCCCCGCGAAGGGGATCGTGCTCGCGGATCGGGTGGCGGCGTTGACCGCGACCCGTGCCGCCGCGCTGGATGCGCACGGGGCGGAATTGCGGCGGATCGAACGGGATCTGCACGATGGCGCACAGGCCCGGATCGCCGCTGTGATCATGCAGCTCGGAGTGGCTGACCAACTGCGGCAACGGGATCCGGACGCGGCCGATGAACTGGTGCGCAAGGCGCAGGACACCGCCACGGCCGCGCTGTCCGAACTGCGCGATGTGGTGCGCAGCGTCTACCCGCCGGTCTTGTCCGATCGCGGTCTCGCCAGCGCGATCTCGGCCCTCGCGGCACGCTGCCCGATCCCGTGCACGGTGGATCTCGGCGATGGCGCACGACCCGCGAGTCTCGAAGGCTCCGGACACCCGCGAGCGGATGTCTTTCCCCGGCGGCCCGCAGCGGTTGAGGCGGCAGCGTATTTCGTGATCGCGGAGGCGCTCACAAATGCGACCAAACATTCTCGGGCCGAGCATGTTTCGGTGACGCTCGGCGGGGCGACCGACGTATTGACCGTTGTGATCACCGATGACGGGGTCGGAGACGCGCAGGATGTCGAGGGCGGTGGGCTGGCCGGAATCAGGCGGCGGGCAGAGGCTTTGGATGGGCGCATGCTGCTGAGCAGCCCCGCCGGTGGGCCTACCGTGGTGCGCGTGGAGTTGCCGTGCGGGTTGTGAGAATCGGGAGCACCGCTATGCCGTGGGGCGAAAGAGAGGTGTCGTCGTGCGGGTGATCATCGCCGAGGATGATGCGCTGTTGCGGGAGGGGCTGGCGCTGCTGTTGAAATCCGCCGGGATCGAGGTGGTGGCGGCGGTCGACAATGCGGATGATCTGCTCGCCGTGGTGACGGCGGATCGGCCGGACGCGCTGGTGGTGGACGTGCGGATGCCGCCCACCTTCACCGATGACGGTTTGCGGGCGGCGGTGCGCGCCAGGCGGATTCACCCCGGACTGCCGGTGCTGGTGCTGTCGGCATGGGTCGAGGACAGCTATGCCGCCGAACTACTCGGGGACGGCGCGGGCGGGGTGGGGTATCTGCTCAAGGAACGCGTCGGGAAGGTGGATCGGTTCCTGGAGTCACTGCACCGGGTCGCGGCGGGCGGGACCGCCATGGATCCGGAGGTGATCTCGCAGCTGCTGGTGCGGCGCAAGGCCGATGATCCGCTGTCCGCGCTCACGCCCCGAGAACGGGAAGTGCTGGCGCTCATGGCAGAGGGCCTGGACAACGGCACCATCGCCGAACGGCTGACGGTGTCCGAAGGCGCTGTGCTGAAACACATTCGGAGTATCTTCGCCAAACTCGGCCTGTTCGCCGACGAGGTCGGGCACCGCCGGGTGCTGGCGGTGCTCGCCTATCTCAACGCCTGATCGGACGCATCAATCCCGCTGGCAGGTCACATCATTCGCGGGCAGCGTGCCGTCCAGGAAATACTTGTTCACCGCCGCGTACACGCAGTTGTTCGGATAGCGGCCGAAGATCCAGTGGATGGCGACATTGTCCAGCGTCACCATGCGCGAGGCCGTCATCGCCCGGTGCAGACCCTGGGCATTGCCGTAGCTGGTGCGGGTGTCACCGGTGGACTGCACGATCAGCGCGGGCACCGAATTGTCCACGGCCGTACGCTCTTCCAGCGGCGGAGCCCAGAACGCGCACGGGGTGATGTTGTTGGTGAACGCGCCGAACACCGGCTGGGTGGGGCGGGCCGCCTCGATATTGCGCCAGTACCACGCCGGATCGCGGGGCACCGCGGCATCACCGCACATGATGGCCATCTGCGCCGCGCCGTCCTCCGGATCGGCCTTCAGCATGTAGGCCAGGGATTTCAGAATGCCCGGGTCCGGATCGACCGGGAGACCGTCGGCCGCATCGGCGAACAGCCGGACCATATCGGAGACCGCGTCGTAGGCGCGCGGATCATCGAGGACGGTGAACAGCATCATCGGCAGCGCATGATCGTCCACATCGTATTCGCCCACCCGGATGGGCTTTTCGGCCGCGCGCCGAATCAGATTCTGAACGGTGGCGCGCACTTCTTCCCGGGTGCCGCCGAGCCGGTACGCGTTGTTCTTCGCGGCCGCGGAGTCGGCCCAGGCGTCCAGGGCCGCCTCATTCGGCACGCCCATATCCCGCACCATGTCCACCGCCCCGTAGCGGGCCGGATCGACCGCGCTGTCCAGCACGATGCGATCGCTGCGCTCGGGGAACATCTGGGTGTAGACCGCGCCCAGGTAGGTGCCGTAGGAGGTGCCGAAATAGCTGGTCTTCGGCTCCCCGAGCACCTGGCGGATGACATCCATATCGCGGGCGGTATTGCGAGTGGTGAAGTACCGCAGTCGTTCTCCGCCGGAGGTGGCGCAGCGAGCCGCGAGTTCAGCTTGGGAGGCAACCGATTCCGCGTAACCCGCGGCGTCGATTCCGGCCGATTGCAGGCCGAATCCGCGCGGCCAGCCGCAGTGCACCGCGGATGAACGGCCGATACCGCGCGGGTCCATGCCGATCAGGTCGTAGCGGGCGCGCACCTCGGGGGTCATCGCGGCGGCGATCTCCGGGGTGAAGTCCAGGCCCGCGCCACCCGGGCCGCCCGGATTGGAGAGCATGATGCCGCGCCGGTTCGCGGTATCGGTGGCGGCCATCCGCGATATCGCGACGGTGATCGTCTCGCCTTGCGGGGCAGCGTAATTCAGTGGAACGGTGATATCCGCGCACTGCGCACCCGCCTTGTCCAGGCTGGGCACATCGCACGATTTCCATTGCGGCCGTTGGTCATAGAACCCGTCGAGCGCGGGTTCGGCATCGGCGGGCGGGACGATGGGGGTGACGAGCAGTGCGCCGATCACCGCGGCGACGCCGGTCAGGACGCCCGCGCCGATGGTCAGGCGGCGTCTGGTGCGGCGGTTGCCGCGCGGGGCTGCAGCGCCGGAGACATCATGGGAATTCACCGCGTCGGGGGCATCGTGCGAGGACGCCGCCTGATCGCCGGGGCGGTCGCGCTTGGAGTGGCGCACAGTTATTCCTTCCAAACATGCTGAGATGACGGGTCGGGTTGCGGCTCAGTGCGATTCAGCTCGCGCAGAAGGCCGTGTCCACGACCTTGACGACCAGTTCGTCGGTCGCTTCGTCGGTGGGGAGCTGGTTGACCGTGACGGTGATCGCGGTGCCGTCGGCGAGCACGCCATTGCGGGTTTCGAAGCCGGGGATGCTGCCGCCGTGGCCCCAGATCTCCTTACCGCAGGTGTTGGCTTCGCGTATGAGGCCCAATCCGTATCCCGCGCCGGGCATCCGGTCGAAGGGCACGGTCTGCTTCATCTGCTCGAGCAGGGCGGTGGGAACCAGGTCCCCCTTCATCAGTGCGATGAAGAAGCGATTGAGTTCGGCTCCGGTGGAGACCATGGCTCCCGCGGTGCCACCCCAGGAGGGATTGAGGTCGGTGTAGTCCTGCTGCTTGCCGTCGATCACCTGGTATCCCCTGGGATGTGGTCCGCGGATGACGGTTTCGCCATCGGCCGGGAAGTAGGTGTCCTGCAATCCGAGTTTGCCGATGATGCGGGCGTCGATCTCGGCGGCGGCGGATCGGCCGGTGATCTTCTCGATGAGCATGCCGAGCAGCTGGTAGTTGGTGTTGGTGTAGACCGAGCGCGCGCCGGGCGCGTATTGCGGGGGCATCGTCATCGCGGTGCGGACCAGTTCGGCCGAATCATATTGCCGGTAGCGGGTTTCGGGCCGCAACACCTGCACCTGTGCGGGATTCGGGGGCTCCGTCGCCGCCGGGTTGGCGCTGGCGAGGTAGTCGGGCAGACCGCTGGTGTGCTGGAGCAGTTGCCGCACGCTGATCTTGTTGCCGTCATTGCCGCTGCCCTGCACCACGCCCGGCAGATAGCGCTCGATGGGCGCGTCCAGGTCGAGCTTGCCTTCGGCGACCAGTTGCAGCAACACCGTCGAGACGAATGTCTTGGTATTGCTGCCGATTCGGACCTGCGCGTTATCGGCGATGGGTGCGCCGGTGGTGATATCGCCGACGCCCGCGGTCAGGGTGCGCTGTCCGTCCGGTCCGGTGATGACCACCTGGACGCCCGGGATTCCGCCTTGCACGGCCGCGTTCATGGCGTCGGCGATGGCGCGATTCCGGTCGGGGCTGTTCGGTGCGGGCGTGGTGTGCCCGCTACCGCATCCGGCCGCGGTGAGTGCCGCGACCAGTCCGAGTCCGGCCAGCGCGGTACGGCCGCGATGCCGCGCGAGTGTCCTCATGAGAAGGCGTTCCTCCTGTTCGGGCCGGGTTGTCCGGCGGATTCCAGCCTAGGAAAACGGCTCTGACCTGCCCATCCGGTGAACACCCTGATCTGTGGTAGCGCTAGCGCTACCGGTGGTATGCAACTCGTTGCATAACGCGGCGAATACGCCTACTGTCCGAATTGCAGGGTTTCGCCCCGGCCTCGCATGGACGCGCGGATTATCGAACCGGGGCGAAGGCAAGGGAGAGGGAGCTGACCATGACGCAAGAACGCAAGCCGCTGGCGGGCCGGACCATGATCATGTCGGGCGGCAGCCGCGGCATCGGGCTGGAGATCGCCAAGCGGGCGGCGGCGGACGGCGCGAACATCACGCTGATCGCCAAGACCGATACCCCGCATCCGAAACTGCCCGGCACCATTCACACCGCGGCGGCCGAACTGGAGCAGGCGGGCGGCACCGTCCTCAAGTACGTCGGCGATGTCCGCGATGACGGCGCGGTGGCCGAGGCGGTACAGCAGACCGTGCAGCGTTTCGGCGGCATCGATCTGGTGGTGAACAACGCGTCGGCAATCGACCTGTCCCCCACCGAGATTCTCCCCATGAAGAAGTACGACCTGATGCAGGACATCAACTGCCGCGGCAGCTTCCTGCTCTCCAAAACCTGCATTCCGGCGCTGAAGGACTCCGCCCAGGCGGGCCGCAACCCGCACATCCTGACCCTGTCGCCGCCGCTGAACCTGGACCCGAAATGGGCCGGGGCCTCACTCGGCTACACCATCGCCAAATACGGAATGTCGCTGACCACACTGGGTTTGGCCGAAGAACTCCGCAAGTACGGCATCGGCGTCAACTCGCTGTGGCCCCGCACCACCATCGCCACGGCAGCGGTACGCAACCTGCTCGGCGGCGAGGAAATGGTGGCCACCTCCCGCACCCCCGACATCTACGCCGACGCCGCCTACCTGGTCCTGACCTCCCCCGCCAAGGACACCTCCGGCAACTTCTTCCTCGATGACGAAGTCCTTGCCGCCCACGGCATCACGGACCTCGACAAATACCGCGTCATCCCCGGCGACGGCCCCCTCACCACCGACCTGTTCCTCTGATTCGTTCCCGGCAACGGCGGGTCGCGTACGCGCGACCCGCCGTTCTCATGCCGCGGCGGCGATTCGGCGCAGCATGGAGCGGACGACGAGGCGATGGCCGCCACTGCCTATGACGAGGGCGCGGTAGAGGCGGCCGTGCAGGCCCGGGAAGACGGCGCGGGTTTCGGCGGTGAGGCGGGTTCGGGTGGGGGTTTCCTCGGTGAGGGTGAAGGTGAGGGCGTAGCGAGAGAAGGGGTGGTGGCCCACGGCGGCGAGCCGATTCGGCGGGTCGGCGGCGTCGAGGGTGAATCCGCGCGGGAGTGTGCTGAGATCATTCGGGTTCTCGCAGGTCGTGCGTAGTAGGGCGGACCATGTTCGGGCGCGGTCGGCGGGGACTATTGTGGAATGCTCATCGATATAGGGCAAACGCTCCATATAGAAGGACTGTACTAGTTCATGGCACCTCCCCGGAAGCACGACACCGATGTGATCCTCGACGCGGCACGCACCCTCGTGCTGCGCGATGGGCCGCGGGCGGCCAGCGTGGCCGCCATCGCGGAGGCCAGTGGCGCACCCGTCGGGACGCTGTACCACCGGTTCGGCAATCGCAATGGCGTGGTGATCGCGGCCTGGCTGCGCGCGCTGGAGCGTTTTCAGAGCGGGGTGGTGAACGCGGCTGTGGCGCAACCGGATCCGATCGAAGCCGCGGTGGCCATGACCACCGCGTCGCTGACGTTCGGACGGGAGTTGCCCGAGGACGCCAAACTGCTGCTGAATCTGCGGCTCCGCGATCTGCTCGACGGCACACCGGATACCGAATTCAACGAGCGACTGGCCGTGATGAACGAACCACTGTTCGCCGAATTCCATCGGATCGCGCGGGGCGTCTTCGGTTCCGACGGCGAACGCGAACTCGATGCGGTCCGCCGCGCGGTGGTGGACCTGCCCTACGGCGCGCTGCGGCGTTTCGCGCAGACGGCGTCGTTCCCGGACTGGCTGGACGACGACCTGACCGCCGCCACCCGCACGCTGCTGACCGCACAACGCTGATCCCGCCACAGCGATACGAACGAAGCGGCCGCACCCCTTTGAGGTGCGGCCGCTTCGATGTTCAGATCGAACTCACTTCGGGTCGATGCCGTAGAGGCGTTCCCAGTTCTCGCGGCTGGTGAGTTCGGGCATGGCGGCGCGCCACTGCTGCTGCAGGGACGGGAGCTCCTCGCGCAGCTGCTTGAGCACCTTGTACGCGCGGACCAGCAGACGACGCGCGGTTTCCTTGTCGCGGCGGCGAATTCGCACACCGGACTGGGAGGCGTCGGTGACCACCACGTGGTCGTAGAGGCCGATATGCCACCAGTGCGCGTCCTCGCGGGTGACGCCGACGACGCCCGGAATGGTGCGACCGGTCCACTGGGTGAAGGCGCGCTTGAACAGGATGAGCAGCGGGCGGCTGGGTTCACCGCCGGCGCGGCGCAGGTGCACGTGCGCGTTCACGACCGGTGCGGTCGCCGCCGGATGCTTGATGGTCTCCGGGTAGTCGGCGCGCGAGCCGCGAGCGGTGGCGAGGGCTTCGATTCCGCCGTCGCGCAACGCCTTCGGGCCGCGCAGGTAATCCTCGATACCGGACAGGGTGGTGTGCGCCAGACCGTACTGCATACCGACCAGGTATTCGCCGATCTCCCGGAAGAGCTGGCGGGTAATGGCTTTGGCGTCGAGATCGTGATGCAGCGAGGACACGATGAGCGAGTTGCGCGAGCTGAAGTAGCGCGCCCAGTCGTCGAAGTCCTTCCAGTAGAAGTCGGCGTGCCAGACGGCGGCGTTGGGCAGGGTGACGGTGACGAAACCGTTCTCCCGTGCGCGCAAACCGTATTCGACATCGTCCCACTGGAAGAAGATCGGCACCGGCAGCCCGATCTTCTTGACCACTTCGGCCGGGATGAGGCAGGTCCACCAGGCCTGGTAGCCCGCGTCCACGCGGCGTTCCTGGTTCTTCTTGAGCATGCTGGTGTTGCGCAGCGCCTTGGACACCTTCTGCCCGTGCCGCAGCGTGGCCAGATTCGTCTCCTCCGCACCGACATTGAGGTAGTCGGGGTTGTAGAGGAACAGCATCTGCGCGCCCACCAGGGTGGGTTCGGTGGTCATATTCGCGAAAGCGTTGAGCCGCAACACCGTTTCCGGCTCGCACAGGATGTCGTCGTCCATCAGGATGATGTCGGCGTGCTCGTTGGCGCCGGACACCTCGTAGAGGCCGCGCGTAAAGCCGCCCGCGCCACCGAGATTCGGCTGCCGGATGTAGCGCAGCTTGTCACCCAATTTGGGTGCCGTCTCGGTGTAGAGGGGTTGATCCTGCACCAGATCGCTGCCCTGATCGACCACGTACACCGCGTCGATGGCGTCGAGCACGGTGGCGTCCGAGGCGAGCGCGGCCACGGTGGCCGCGCAGTCCGGCGCGCGGTTGAACGTGCAGATGGCGATGGCCACCGGGCGCACGTGATCCGGTGCGGGCGCGGTCCATTCCAGATCGCTGACGGTGACCTCGCCGCCGATGGCGTCGATCTCCAGCCACAGCGCGCCGCCGTCGATGAACATGTCCAGGGCCGTGGTCAATACGACCCGCCCGGTCTCGCCGGTTTCGGCGGTCGCGACGACACGCCGATGCCCGGCGATATCGGAGGCGGCCAGTCGCACCTTGGTCTTACCGCCGACCTCGAGGGTCATGGCGACCTCGACGGCGGTGACGGTGGTCCAGCGCTGCCAGTAGCTGGCGGCGAAGCGCCCGAAGTAGGTGTTGGTGTGCGCCTTCGCGCCTTTGTCCAGTCGCAGGCTGAAGCGTTCGCGATGTGCCTTGCCGCCCTTGACGACCGCGTACAGCTCATCGCTGATCCGCGGCGCGGGACCGGTGAACAGTCCGCGCGCGAGCACCAGCCGCTCGGGAGCCGCGTGATCCGCACGTAGCGTCGCGGGGGCTCCGGCGGTCAACCGGTCATTGATTTCGGTCACGGCTTGGCCAGCCGACGCATCCATGAATTCCCTCGACATCCTTTGAAAACAACAGACACCGGCAACACTTGACGTGGACGCACACCCACTGTCACCGCTCGGCCCGGCGACAATATCAATCGTCGGGCATAGCGTCAGCGCGAACCCGCGTTAACGCGATTCTTCGCGCGCGCCGGTGAAGACGAATTTGTCATATGCCCAGTAGCGGAAGACAACCGCGACGATCTGGCCGATGAGTGTTCCGGAGATGTTGTCCGCCAAGGGACTGGACAGGTCGAGCACATACCGGGAGAAGCCGAGGCAGCTCAGTTGCAGTCCGATGGCGACCACATTGAACAGGGCGTAGAGGACGTATTCGCGCGTCTGGCTGCCGCCCTTCTTGTGCGCGAAGGTCCACCATTTGTTGCCGAAATAGGTGACCACGGTGGCGACACCGATGGCGATGATCTTGGCGAGCAACGGCTGATGGAACAGCGGGCCCTCGCCGCCCGCGAACACCAGCAGGTTGTAGGTGCCCGCGTCCACGGCGAAGCCGAGCAGGCCCACGACCAGGAACGCACCGCCCTGGCGTAGCGCCGAACGCACCTTGTCGACGAGGGTTTGCGGAACGCTCTCGGCGGACTCCGCGGGACTGACGCCGGGGGTCGCCGACTCACTGCTGGGCACTCGGCGACGGTACCGCAGCATTCTCGGGTACCCTCCCCGTGTTCGTATTCGCCTTCCGATCACATCGAGGATTGACCGGGTGGACCCCACCGAGCTCCGAATTGCCGCCGTGGTTCCGTGCCACAACGAAGAGGCCTCGGTCGCACAGGTCGTCACCGACCTCAAGGCCGCCGTGCCCGGAATCGTCGTATATGTCTACGACAACCGGAGTACCGACGCGACCGCAGAGCGGGCGCGCGAGGCCGGCGCGATCGTGCGTCACGAATATCGGAAGGGCAAGGGCAATGTGGTGCGCCGTGCCTTCGCCGATATCGAGGCCGATGTCTATTTGATGATCGACGGCGATGACACCTATGACGCGTCCGCCGCACCGCGCATGATCGAAGCGCTGCTATCCGGGCCGTACGACCATGTGCTGGGCGTGCGCCGCGAGATCGCCGGTGAATCCGCCTACCGCCCGGGCCATGAGACCGGTAACAAGGTCCTCAATGGCGTTGTGGCGCAGGTGTTCGGCGAGAATGTCGAGGACATGCTGAGCGGATACCGGGTGTTCTCCCGGCGATTCGTGAAGAGTTTCCCGGCGGTTTCGCGCGAATTCGAGATCGAGACCGAATTGACCGTGCATTCACTGCATCTGCGCGTCCCGCAGACCGCGGTGCCGGTCGGATTCAAGGATCGTCCCGAAGGCAGCGAATCCAAACTGCGCACCTACACCGACGGTTTCAAGATCCTGCGGCTGATCGTCGGCCTGGCCCGGCATGAGCGCCCGGTCGCGTTCTACGGCCTGTTCGGCACGCTGGCCTGGTTGATCTCGATCATTCTGATCACCCCGATAGTGATCCAGTTCTACGAGATCCACGAGGTGCCGCGGTTCCCGACGCTGTTCCTGGGCTTCACGCTGCTGCTGCTCGGCAGTCTGGCCTGGACCGCGGGCCTGGTGCTGGACGGTATCCGCCGGTCCCGGCACGAGGCCGCCCGCCTGATGTACCTGCGCTATTCCGCCGTCGGAGCCGATGAACCCGCCGATGAACGCTCGGGCGGTACCCGGCGATGACCCCGCCTGCCACACCCACGAATGGCCGTACAGCACAATCGGACATCGTGGTAACCGAGGCAAGCGACAGCACGGCCGCGAACGCGACGGCATCCCCGGACGGGGCGGTGCGGACCGTCATCACCGCACCCGCGACGACCGCGCCGGAACCGGTGGAACCGGAATCGAGCGGGCTCGCGGGCGCGATCGCCGGAATCGAAAGGCGTTTCGGCGCGGCCGCTTTGGCGTTCCTGCTGATCGCCGGGGTGTTCGGCGCGGTGTGGTCGGTGCTGACGCCGCCGTTCTGGGGACATGACGAGATCACCCAGTTCGGGCGCGCCTATCAGGTGGCGCACGGCGGGTTCCTGCCGGAGAAGATCAAGGACGATCGCGGTCCGGCCTGGGGCGGTCAGGTTCCGGTCACCATCGACGCGCTGCAGAGCTACGCGTTCGACGACTATCAGAACAACAATGACGAGCCGGAGCCGAAGGTCGCCGATCCGGACGCCTACGACCGGCTGGGTTCGGCCGCGGTATCCAAGCACACCACGCAGGTGTGGTTCACCAATACCGCCGCCTACTCGCCGATTCCGTATCTGCCCGCCGCGGCGGGCATTCGGATCGCCGAGGTGCTGGATCTCGATGTCGGCGGAACCATTCTCGCGCCGCGCTGGGCCGGACTGCTCGCCTATCTGGCGATCGTCGGGTTCGCGCTGCGCACACTGCGCGGGCATCGCATCCAATGGCTGGCACTGACGGTCGCGGTGCTGCCGATCGCACTGTTCCAGGCCGGGACCGTCACCGCGGACACCGTCACCAACGCGCTCGCGCTGCTGGTGTCGGCGCTGGTGGTGAAGGGCCTGTTCCTGGGTGAGCGGCTGTCCCGCCCGGAAACCGTTGCGGCGCTTGCCGCCACGATTCTGCTGCCGGTGTGCAAGCCGACCTACGTGCTGCTGGCCATGCTCATCGTGGTGATCCCGGCGCGCAATCTCGGCTTCGGCGGTACCGAGCGCATCGCGGTGTGGCAGCGTCTGCTGCCGTGGGCGGCCGCCGCCATCGGCGGTATCAGTTTCGCGCTGTGGATGAAGATCGCCGCGCCGACCGGTGACGGCATGAGCCTGATGCGGCCGCAGAAGCAGTGGGGCACAGTGCGTCCCGGCGATCAGCTGCATAACGTCCTGACCGATCCGGGCCATTTCATCCGGGTGTTCGGCGACAGCATCGCGCGCCGCGATCAGCGCTGGTTCATGCAGTTCTTCGGTGAATTGGGCTTCGCCTACGTCGATGTTCCGGCATTGACCGTCTGCGCGAGCCTGGTCGCCTTCGCCGTGAGCGTCGGCATCGCCGACCGCCTCACCGGCGACCGCCTGCGCACCTGGGTGGTCCTGCTGACCATGGCGGCAAGCGTCGCGATGATCTACGTAACCCTCTACATGTCCTTCACGCCGGTCGACTATTTCATCATCGACGGCGTCCAGGGCCGCTACTTCGTCCCCCTGGCCCTGCTCACCCTCGCGGTGTTGCTGCGCTGGATGCCGTTGCGCCTCACCGGTTCCGATAACCGCACCCCCAGCCGGGGTCCGGCGATCACGGTGATAATCGCGACCGTCATTTCGCTGACGGCCGCGGCGGTTACCTATTCCACGGTCGTCTGGGGCTAGAGGACTTTTTCCCCGGCGGCCGCGTAGGCGTTCTCGGTGGCGGTTTTCTGTGGCCGCCACCAGTTCTCGTTGTCGCGGTACCACCGCACGGTGTCGGCCAGTCCGGTGCGGAAGTCCGAATATCGGGGTTTCCAGCCGAGTTCGGTGCGCAGCAGGGTGGAATCGATGGCGTAGCGCAGATCGTGGCCGGGGCGATCGGTGACGTGATCGAAGTCGTCCGGAGCGCGGCCGAAGGTCTCCAGAATGAGCTGTACGACGGATTTGTTGTCGCGTTCGCCGTCCGCGCCGATGAGGTAGGTCTGCCCGATTCGGCCGTGCTCCAGAATTTCCCAGACGGCACTGTTGTGGTCGTCGACGTGAATCCAGTCGCGCACTTGATGTCCGGCGCCGTAGAGCCGCGGCCGCACCCCGTCGATGAGATTGGTGATCTGCCGCGGAATGAATTTCTCCACATGCTGGTACGGGCCATAGTTGTTGCTGCAGTTGGAAAGTGTGGCCCGCACCCCGAAGGACCGCACCCAGGCGCGCACCAGCATATCGCTCGACGCCTTGCTGGCGGAGTACGGACTGGACGGGTTGTAGGGCGTGGCCTCGGTGAACGCCGCCGGATCGTCGAGCTCGAGATCGCCGTAGACCTCATCGGTGGAGATGTGGTGATACCGCACCTGATGCTTGCGCACGGCCTGCAGCAGCGAATAGGTGCCGACGATATTGGTTTGCACGAACGGCCAGGGATCGGCGAGCGAATTGTCATTGTGTGATTCGGCGGCGAAATGCACCACCGCGTCCACTCCGCCGACCAGACGGTCGACCAGCGCCGCGTCGGCGATGTCGCCGTGCACGAACTCGATGCGATCGGCGATCGAGGCCAGCGAAGCCCGATTCCCGGCATAGGTGAGTTTGTCCAGGACGGTCACCTGGACATCGGGACGGGTGGTCACGGTCTGATGAACGAAGTTCGCGCCGATGAAGCCGGCGCCTCCGGTTACGAGCAATCGCACATCGAAAACCCTACGTCGCCTTCGGAGTCCGGCGGCGTGCGGTCTCCATGTTGCGGTTCCTACACCGTTCCACCGTTTCCCGGGAGCGGAATCGGACACAAGAAGGAAACAAGTTGACCACCGAATACTCGTACTTTCATACGGAAAGTCATGAATTCGTGGAATACCCGAGACTTTCGGGTCAGGATCATTCCGGTTTTACGGGAAAACACTGTGACCTTCGCCACAAAGAGACCGCATAGTAACGAACCGGCCGACAGGAAGCGCCCCCGAAAACCATACGTACGCAGCACATTTCCGGAAGCTGACGAACCGCGTGACTGGCGAGGTGAACGTAATTTGAACAAACGGTCACGGCCGGTTCACCGCTCGTTAGCTGTCCTGGATTTCGATTCTCCTGTCCCCCCGAGCTCTTCCCCGATGAGGTTCTGAAAAAAATGCTGATGAGGAAATTCGCCGCCACGTCGGCGCTGCTGATCGCCGCTATGGGCATCACCGCCGGCACCGTGAACGCGGCGCCCGCGACCGATGAGGCCGCTGCGATCAACTACACCGCGACCACCACCGACACCAACACGGTCATCCGGACCGATGCCGGCTCCATGGTCGTCGAGGACGGCGTCTTCAAGATCAAGGCCGCCAACGGCGCCACCATCGCGGGCACCGAGCTCAACTTCCGGGTGGACGACTTCGTGTTCCCGATCGCGGCCAACATCTCGGACCACACCGCGACCCTGACCCCCGAGTTCGTCGCGGACAAGGCCGTTTACAAGCCTGTCGCACTGCCTTACGAGAACCAGGCTCCCTGGAAGAACGACTACGACCGTGAGCAGGCCGCCTGGAACCGCCTGAAGGACACCATCTCCATGGGCGCCACCATCGGCACCCTGGTCGGTGGCATCGGCGGCGCGGCCATCGGCTGTGTCATCGGTGGCGCGGTTTCCGCGACCCTGACCGGCGCCCTGACCGCCATGTTCGGCGCGCTGCCGGCCGGCATCGTCGGCTGCATCGCCGGTATGGCCGCCATCGGCTTCCTGGGCACCCTCGCGGGCCAGCTGTTCGTGACCGCCCCGGTCGCCATCCTGGCCGCGGTGCAGTACTTCACCACCATCAACGCCGCCCCGGTGGCTCCCGCGAAGTAATTCGCAAGCAGTACAACGAAATCCCCCGCCCGGACCACCCGGGTGGGGGATTTCGTCGTATCAGGCCGTCCGGGCGATCTGCGCGGATTCGATTCGGGCGCGGACGAATTGGGCCACGTGCGCGAGCGCGGCCCGGCTCTCGGGCATATTCGGGAAGATGGCCATGAACGCGTGCACCTGGCCCCGCCAGATCTCCAGGGTGGCCGGTACGCCCGCCTGGGCGAGCCGCTGCGCCATGATCTCGCTGTCCCGGCGCAGCACCTCGTCCTCGGCGACGATGAGCAGTGCGGGCGGCATTCCGGCGAGCGGGTTGTTGACCGGTGAGAGTTGCGGATCCAGGCGGCCGTTCACCTCCGCGCCGAGCTTCACCACGGTTTCCAAGGCGGACAGCGGGATCAGCGAATCGCGGTGGTAGTTGGGGTGCGCGCGCTTCTCGGTGCAGTCCAGATCCAGTGCGGGACACAGGCCGACGAGTCCGGCGGGCACCGGAAGTCCGGCATCGCGGGCGCGCAGTGCGGTCGCGAAGGTCATATAACCGCCCGCGGAGTCACCGGCGAACACGATGCGCGATGCGGGCACGCCGTGGCTGAGCAGCCACTGGTACGCGGTGAGGCAGTCGGTGACCGAACCGGCGATATCGGTCCGGGGCAGTTGCCGGTATTCGACGCTGACCACGGGCATTCCGGTACGCCGGGCGATCGCGGCGACCACGGGCCGGTGCGTATCGAGTCCGCAGAGGAAGAAGCCGCCGCCGTGCATGTACATCACGACGCCGTCGCTCATGGCGCTGCGCGCTCCGGCGGGCCGCACGATCTCCATGCGGAAGCCGTTGAGCCGCACCTCTTCCCGTTCCACCCCGCGCGGTGCGGGCCGCAGCCTGGCGAGACTGTTGATGACGCCGCTGACGATCGGCATGGCGCCTTCGGTCAGGGTCATGAGTTCCCCGGCGGGCCGGATGGTCGCGCGGCTGACGGCCTCCAGGGTGCGTGCGTAGACGCTGACGGTATCGGGATTGACGACCGGGGCCTCGGCGTGGTCGTCGCGGGTCTTCGCCATTGCGCACCTACCTCATTGTTGGCGCGCCGAGCCGTTCGTCCGGAGAACCGAAGCGGGCTCGGGTTACCGGCGCGGGAGAGTCGGCGCTGACATCTCACATAGCGTCGTTTCAGAACACCATGGGAACGTGACCTACGCAACAGATATCGCCGGAATGGTATGGCCGCAAACGACCGTGACGGTTTCGCGGCGCAGTCGGAACCTCCCCGCTCTCGCTCGCAACGGAACTGGCAGACTCTCGTGACATGCGTGGAATCATCCTGGCGGGCGGCACCGGGTCGCGTTTGCACCCGATTACGCGCGGGGTGAGCAAACAACTTGTCCCCGTGTACGACAAACCGATGGTGTACTACCCGCTGTCCACCCTCATGCTGGCGGGCATCCGGGACATCCTGGTCATCACCACCCCCGAGGACGCGGACGCGTTCACCCGGCTGCTCGGCGACGGCAGCCAGTTCGGACTGAATCTGAGCTACGTCGTGCAGCCCGAACCCGACGGGCTGGCGCGCGCCTTCGTGCTCGGCGCGGAACACATCGGGAACGAGACCGCCGCACTCGTGCTGGGCGACAACATCTTCCACGGTCCGGGCCTGGGCCAGAGCCTGGGCGGGTACGCGCACGTGGACGGCGGCGCGGTGTTCGCGTACCGGGTCTCCAATCCGACCGCGTACGGCGTGGTCGAATTCGCCGACGGTAAGGCCATTTCCATCGAGGAGAAGCCCAAGACGCCGCGCTCGAACTACGCGATCCCGGGGCTGTACTTCTACGACAACGACGTGCTGGCCATCGCGCGCGAGCTGAAGCCGTCCGATCGCGGCGAATACGAGATCACCGATATCAATCGGGCCTACCTCGAACAGGGCCGATTGAATGTGGAAGTGCTGCGCCGCGGCACCGCGTGGCTGGACACCGGCACCTTCGATTCGCTGCTGGATGCCGCCAACTACGTCCGTACCATCGAGGAGCGCCAGGGCCTGAAGATCGGGGTACCCGAGGAAGTGGCCTGGCGCATGGGTTTCATCGACGACGAGCAATTGGACGCGGCCGCCCGGCCGCTGGTGCGCTCCGGTTACGGGGCCTACCTGCTGCGCCTGCTGGAACAGGGACGAGTGGAATGAGCATGCGAATTCGCGAACTGGCGGTGCCCGGCGCGTGGGAGTTCACCCCCGCCCTGCACGGCGACCAGCGCGGAGTCTTCGCCGAGACCTTCAAATCCTCGGAGTTCGAGAAGATCGTGGGGCGGAAATTCGAACTGCTCCAGGTCAATACCTCCACCTCGGCGGCGGGGGTGCTGCGCGGTATCCACTACACCGAGGATCCGCCGGGCCAGGCCAAATACGTGACGTGCGTGCGCGGCGCGTTCCTGGACGTGGTGGTGGATCTGCGGCCCGGGTCGCCGACCTTCGGGCGGTGGGACAGTGTCGTCATCGACGATGTGGAGCGTAAATCGGTATTCCTGGCCGAGGGGCTGGGTCACGCGCTGCTGTCGCTGGAGGACGATTCCACCGTCATCTACCTCTGCTCGCTGGAGTACGCGCCCGAATTCGACCGGGATCTGGACGCTTTCGATCCGGACCTGGGCATCGAATGGCCGGAGCTGGATCGCTACGGGAACCCGCTGAGCTTCACCCGCTCCCCCAAGGACGCCGCGGCTCCGCGCCTGGCGGATCTGAAACTGCCGCACTGAGAACGACTTCCGAATACACCACTGGGGCGCACCGTGTACTACGGTGCGCCCCAGGTCTTTCGGTATGGCCGTCGCCCGTGTGAGCGGCGGGCGTCGGCCCGGTGTCTCAGCCGACCAGTGCGACCTCCGGCTCCTGCTCGACGGCCTTACGCGCCTTGCGCTTGGGCAGATAGACGGTGAGGGCGACCAGCGCGCCGACAATGGCGACACCGGCGGCGAATTCCAGTCCGGGGCGGTAGTTGTCGAGCACCGCGGCGGGGCTGGTGTCGGTGTGCGATCCGGAGGAGATGATCGCGGTGGTCACCGCGAGCACAATGGCCGCGCCGACCTGCATGGCGGTCTGCAGAACGCCTGCCGCCAGGCCCTGTTCATCATCATCGATGCCACTGGTGGCCTGGATGTTGATGGCGGGGAAGCCGACCCAGCCGATACCGACCAGCAGCACCGCGGGCAGCAGCACCGTCAGGTAGGCGGGAGCGGTGTCGATGCGCAGGTACATCAGGTAGCCGATGGCCATGATGGTCATGGTGACCGCGATGATCGGCCCGGTGCCGAAGCGATCGACCAGCTTGTCCGAGACGAACGCCGAGGCGACCACCAGCAGGCCGACGGGCAGCAGTGCCAGCGAGAGCTTGAGCGGCGACCAGCCGAGGGTGTCCTGCAGGTACAGCGTGGTGATGAACTGCCAGCTGAAGAAGGAGCCGGCGACCGCGATGATGGCCAGGCTGGCCCGCCACAGCGTGGGCTTCTTCAGGATGCCGAGGCGAACGAGCGGGTAGCGCACCCGCTTCTCCACCGCGACGAATCCGGCGAACAGTGCGGCGACCGCGATGAACGAGATGATGGTGCGCGCCGAGGCCCAGCCGGCTTCGGGAGCCGAGACCACGGTGTAGACCAGCAGCAGCATGCCCGCGGTGGACAGCAGCGCGCCGAGCAGATCGTGACCGCCCTCTTCGGCGGGCCCGTCCTTGGGCACCAGGTAGAAGGCCGCGATCAGGGCCGCGATGGCGACCGGGAAGGGCAGCAGGAAGGTCCAGCGCCAGCCGAGGCCGGTCATGAGTCCGCCGAACAGCAGGCCCATGGAGTAGCCGCCCGCACCGAACACGGTGTAGATGGACAGCGCCTTGTTGCGGGCCGGGCCCTCGGCGAAATTGGTGGTGATGATGGACAGTCCGGTCGGCGCGGTGAACGCGGCGGCCAGGCCCTTGATGAAGCGGGTCAGGATCAGCAGCGGACCGGAGCTCACCAGAGCGCCCGCGAGAGAGGCGATGGCGAATACGGCCAGGGCGATCAGGAAGACCTTGCGCCGGCCGAGCAGGTCGGCGGTGCGGCCGCCGAGCAGCAGCAGGCCGCCGTAGCCGAGGACATATCCGGAGACCAGCCACTGCAGGGTGGAGGTCTGCAGGTCGAGTTCGGTGCCGATGGACGGGAGGGCGACGCCGATCATCGACACGTCCAGGCCGTCGAGGAACAGCACGATGCACAGGGTGATGAGCATGCCCCAGAGCCGGAGCGTCCACTGCGTGGAGTCTGCCGCGGTGCTCACTGCGGGGCGTAGGTCTGTGGAAGTCACGAGAGAGGACAGTACATGCACACGCATATGTTGTCCAAACATTTAATGCGGTTGCATGAGTTGCACTCTCGCACTAAGATGGCGGCCATGCCGAAGCCGACAACGACTGTCGAACAGGTCGTTCCTGATGCTCTAGTAGCTCAGTGGCGCGATCTTCTCGCCCGGCACGCGACGACCTCCTGCGCCCTCGAGAAGGAACTGCAGGGCCGCCACCACCTCGGGCTCAGCGAATTCGAAACCCTCGACCGGCTCATGGACGCCGGGGTAGAGAGCTACAAGATGGCCGATCTGGCCCACGACATCCATCTGAGTCAGAGCGCGCTCTCACGCGCGGTGGCGCGGCTGGAACGCGACGGACTGGTCAGCCGCACCCTGTGCGCGGAGGATCGGCGAGCAATCTTCGTGTGCCTCACCGATAAAGGCCGCGAACTGCACAGCGAAGCCGCGCCCACGCACCGCGAGGTGCTGGAGCAGTCGCTCAGCGAATAGATTTCGCGCGAAAAATACTGCGGCGCGGCGGTTTTCACCACCGCGCCGAGCGATGAGCCGCGTTCAGACCGTGGCGCGAATGGTCTCGATCAGCGGGAGCGCGTCCACCGCGATAGTGGCCGCCGCCGCGAACGCCTCGCGATACCGCTCCACATCGGGTTCCTTGTCCAGGTAGGACGCACCCGTCAGCGATTCCACGTAGACCACCGGCGGTTCGGTCTGTTCGGTTGCGGTGGAAGGGAATTCGAGCAGTACGAAGCGCCCGGCATCCATACCGTGGTGGTAGCCGCAGTCGGCGGGCAGCAGCCGCAGCCGCACATTCGACAGCTCACCCAGTTTGCGCAGCTTGTCCAGCTGGCCGATGGTGACCTCGTCACCGCCGATGCGATGCCACAGCACCGCCTCGGAGATGATCACGTCCAGATGCACCGGCGATTCGGCGCGGGTGAGCAGCGACTGCCGGGCGGTGCGCACCCGCACGCGCCGGTCCATCTGCTCGGCGGAGATGCCCGGATTGGCACCGGCCAGCACCGCGCGCATATACGCCTCGGTCTGCAAAAGCCCCGGTACCAGCTCGTTTTCGTAGGTGGTGAGCCGCGCCGCCGCCTCTTCGAGCCCGATGTAGACCTCGTACCCCTCGTCGATCACATCGCCGAACTCGGTCCACCAGCCGCGCGCCTTGGTTTCCCGGGCCAGGGCGGTGAGCGGTTCGATGGCGTCCTCGGGCGCGCCGTAGATGCGGCACATGGCCTCGACATCGAGGCTGCGCAGTGAGGTCTGCCCCGTTTCTATGCGCCAGATCTTGGCTTCGGACCATTCCAGCCGCTGCGCTGCCACCCGGGTCGTCATCCGGGCGCGATTGCGCAGGTCGCGCAGGTGACGGCCGAGTTGCCGCCGCGGCATGGTGGATCCGGTGATGCCCTGCGGTAGTGCCATCCCTCCCCCTTACGAGTCTTGCGCTCGCATTGTTGCACAATTACTTGCGCGACGACCGTCTCCCGAAGCGCCAGAACTGCACGGCGCGAACATCTTCCGACAATTGATTGACCGGTTCTGCCACGTCGGAAAGGGCTTGGAACAGGTCATCGCCCATCTCGGCGATGTGCTCCACCCGGCTTGCCAGCCGTGAGGCGTTGAGTACGAATTCCAGCAGCAAGCGCACCACCGCGGCGATGGTCAGGCCCAGTGGAATCGCGAAGACCACCGCGAAGACGATGCCCAGCCAGGCCGAAACCCGCCACAGCCCAATGGTTCCCACGATCGGGATGGCGAAAGCGGCTGCCAAGCCCAGGATGTAGGCCAGCGGCAGCAGGGTGCGGGTGGCGGCGCGATGGAATTGCACGTCCAGCAGCGCGCGGATGGCCTCGAGACTCCAGGACCCGAAAGCGCTTGGGCTGGCGAAGGGTTCGACGGGCTCCTCGTCGACCACGGCCTCCTGTTCCAGCCGCCGGTTCATGCGCCGGGCCGCGGAGTCCTTGAAAGCGGCCCACCGCCCGATCTCGAACTCCTCGACCTCGAGTTCATCGAGTTCGGGTGTCTTGCCGTTCGATTGGTCGGACATGCCGTCGATCTCCTCTCCCGCAGACCTTTTCGACCATGCGAAGTCTCATCGCTATCCCCCTTCTGGGACAGATCGAAACAGTGTGTTCTAGAACACTCCGAGGTTGGATGTTGCATTCCTGGGTAGCGCGAGCGATAGACCTCCTGACGGCGTCTTCGCAGGCAGTGGGCTCCTCCCCCGGACCTGTCACAGATGTGCCAGCGACTTAGTCGCGCCACGAACAAGGACGAGCCGTCTCTTTTGGAGGGAAAAACCATATCGGCGCAAAACAACGTTGTAACGCAACGAACGGCTCGTTCCGATACCCCGCACAGAGCAGGACATAGATCTACCGGGGAATGGAGAAACCAGTGCGAACGACGTTTTCGTCTTCCGTCATGGCGGCAGCACTGGCCGCCTCTGCGCAGGAGTACACCGAGCGTGGATGGACGGTCGCCGAAACGGCCAATGGCATCAGCCTGGTCACCGATGAGAACCTGTCGGGCATCGAGGTAACGGGTGAGACCGCCGCCTTCGTCCGCCGGTACTTGCGGGCCAACGATCTGACCGGGCCGGTCATCGAGATCCCGGGCGCCGAGCGCCGCGAGATCCACCTGGTCACGGGGCTGCGCAAGGCCGCCATGGCCATCGAGGCGCTGCGTGCCGCGGGCGCCATCGTGCACACCGACGGCGCGGGCATCCCGCTGCCGCCGACCCAGCTGTTCGACGGTTCGGCCTGCTGGGGTGTGGCACCGCACGAGGCCCGCTGGGTCCCGCCGGTGGTCGCCATCTCGGCGGCGGTGCGCGCCGCCGCCAAAGGCGGAGTCAAGCCGCAGAGCACCCGCATCGCTTCCTGAGGGGAATGACGCAGCATCACATGTGAATAGGCACCACCGCAGGTAGCGAATAGCTATAACAGCAGAACCGCGGATGCTCCCCGGCATCCGCGGTTTTTGGCGTATCTGGAAGTGGAAACTTTTCAGGCGGTGCGCAGTCGGCGTGACGGGTGTGAATTGTGATGTGTGAGAGCTGCTCTGGGGCCGGAGGGATGACCCGATTGCACAGGCGGCTCATCGCCGAGCACCTTGGCGCGGGCCGCGCGGCGATTACGGACGCCGAGGGTGCGCAGGATGGCCGAGACGTGGTGATCGACGGTCCGGACCGACAGCACGAGGTATTCGGCGATCTCCGCATTGGTCAGGCCCGCGCACAGCAGGTCCAGAACGTCCTGCTGGCGGCCGGTCAGCCCGGGCACGGTGTGCGAGCCGGGCGACGGTGCCGGAGCGGGCCGCGGGATGGCCGACCGGGCGGCCGGAGGCGGCACGGGGGCGTCCGGCAGCGGGATGAAGATGCCGGTTTCACCGCCGACGCTGAGCACGACCGCGGATCCGGTGCCCGCGGCGATGTCCTCCCAGGCCGCGCGCAGGACCTCGAGTGCTTGTGTTCGCTCCAAAAACCGCATGTGGCAAGCCTGGTCGCGGGAGCCGCGCCGCGTCTGTCTCCGCCGACACGGTCGGTATGTCGGAAAACCGACACTCGCAATTGATGCCCAGTTGACGCGTTGCTGTTTCCGTTGTCGTGCCACCGCGCGATGATGAGGTATGACCCCCGCCATGAACACCTCGCGGACCCTGCCGCGCACCTGTCCGCTGTGCGAGGCGGTGTGCGGGCTGGAGATCACGCTCGACGCCGATGATCACGTGACGGCTGTACGCGGCGATAAGGCGGATCCGTTCAGCCGGGGTTTCATCTGCCCCAAGGGTGCGACGCTCGGACATCTCGACGAGGATCCGGATCGGCTGACCGCGCCCATGATTCGGGACCGCGCCACGAATACCTGGCGGGCGGTGAGCTGGGATGAGGCGTTCGGGGTGATCCGGGAGCGGCTGCCGCAGGTCACCGCCGCGCACGGCAATCAGTCGGCGGGGCTGTATCTCGGCAATCCGAATGCGCACACGGTGGCGGGGGCGCTGTATGTGCCGCTGCTGATTCGGGCGCTCGCCACCCGGAACCTGTTCTCCGCCAGTACCTCCGATCAGATGCCCAAACAGGTGGCGTCCGGGCTGATGTTCGGCGATCCGCTCACGGTGGCGGTGCCGGATCTGGATCGCACCGATTACCTGCTCATGCTGGGCGCGAATCCGCTGGAATCCAATGGATCGCTGTGCACCGCACCGGATTTCCCGGGACGGTTGAAGGCGCTGCGGCAGCGCGGCGGGAAGTTCGTGGTGGTGGATCCACGCCGCACCCGCACCGCGAAACTCGCCGATGAGCATCTGTTCGTGCGGCCGGGCAGTGATGCGTACCTGCTGTTCGGGATCGTGCACACGCTGTTCGCGGAGCATCTGACCGAGGTGCGGGTGCCGGTGCGCGGACTCGGTGAAGTCCGCGATGCCGCAGCGCCTTTCACCCCCGACGTGGTGGCCGAGCGCACCGGGGTGGCCGCGGACACCGTGGTCCGGCTCGCGCGCGAACTCGCCGCCGCGCCCACCGCCGCCGTCTACGCGCGCATCGGCACCTGCACGGCCGAATTCGGCACCGTGACGCAGTGGCTGGTCGATGTGATCAACGCGCTGACCGGCAACCTGGACTCACCCGGCGGCGCGATGTTCGCCAACGCGGCGGCGCTCGGCATCGTCCGCACCCGGGCCTTCCGGCTCGGGCGCTGGAACAGCCGGGTGCGCGAACTGCCCGAGGCCATGGGTGAACTGCCGGTCGCGACGCTGGCCGATGAGATCCTCACGCCCGGTGACGGGCAGATTCGCGCCATGGTGACGGTCGCGGGCAATCCGGTGCTGTCCGCACCCAGTGGGCCGCGCCTGGCCGACGCCTTCGCGGGGCTGGACTTCATGGTGAGCGTGGACCGCTACCTCAACGAGACCACCCGGCACGCCGATGTGATCCTGCCGCCGCCGCGCATCCTGCAATCACCGCACTACGATTTCGCACTGCTCAACTTCGCCGTGCACAACTACGCGCGGTACTCGCGGCCGCTGCTGCCGCTGGGTCCGGATGAGCTCTCCGAATCCGAGATCATGGCGCGGCTGGCGCTGGCCATCACCGGTCAGGAGACGCAGCCGGGCGTGGATCCGCTCGCGGCCGTGGACGAATTCGTGATCGCGGGGACGCTGCACAAGGCCGGGCTCTCGGAACGGCGGCCGGAACTGCTGGGCGAGAACACCATTGAACAGCGCATCGACCTGATGGTGCGGCTCGGTCCCTACGGCGAGTGGACGGGCTCGGATCGTGGGCTGAATCTGCAAGTGCTGCTGGATAACCCGCACGGTATCGATCTCGGCCCGCTCCAGCCGCGACTCCCGGAGTTGTTGCTCACCGCGTCGAAGCAGGTGGATCTCGCGCCGGAGGCACTGTTGGCGGATGTGGCCCGGCTGCATGAGCGGCTGGCAGACGCCGCGCCCGCGATGGTCTTGGTCGGGCGCAGGCATCTGCGGTCCAACAACAGCTGGCTGCACAATGTCCCGCCGCTGGTGGGCGGCGCGAATCGGTGCACGCTGCATATTCATCCGGACGATATGACCCGGCTCGGACTGGACGGGCATGCGGTGGTGAAGTCCGCCGCGGGCGCGCTCACCGTGGATCTGGAGCCGACCGAGGACATCATGCCGGGCGTGGTGAGCCTGCCGCACGGCTGGGGACACGGCGATTCCGAGCAGTCGGTGGCGCGGGCGCACGCCGGGGTGAATGCCAATGCGCTGACCGATGATTCGCTCGTGGACGCACCGTCCGGCAATGCCGTGTTCAACGGTGTGCCGGTGACATTGACACCCGCCTGAGACACCGGGCGGACAGAACGATCGTGAGACCGAGCGGGGCGGGTATGCCGGCTGCTCGGGTGGAGAGGGGCGCGCCGTGACCGCGGTTGGCACAGGCCGGATTTCGATATCGCGGGTGGCGCTGTGGGCGGTGCACGTGGCGCTGCCCGCCGCCGGACTGCTGCTGTTGATCACGCATCCGCCGCTGGATCACATGTACATGGACGGCGGTGTGCACTTCTGGCTGATCCTCGGCGCGGCAGTGCTGTCGCTCGGGCTCGGCGTGCTGCTGTTGCGCGCCGCCCGCGCGCACCGGGATATGCGGTTGATCCTGGTTTCGCTGGTGTTCCAAGTGAATTCGGGTTTTCTGGGGCTGCACGCGCTGGCCACACCGGGTGTCATTCTCTCCGAGCCGAATGTGGGCTTCACCGGAGCCGTCCCAGTCGGTATGGTGCTTGGCGGGCTGGCGGCGCTGGCCTCGGTCGTGGAGTACGGGCCCACCGCGCGGGCGCACCGCTTCACCGAGCTCCTCGCCGCCCTGCCTCTGACTCTCATGGCGGTGTGGGCACTGGCCTCGCTGACCCGGGTGCCGCCGTTCGATTCGGTGCCCGATCCGGACGAGGTACAGGGGCCGCTGGTGGCGGCGGCCTTCGTCGGCGGGGCCTGCTATCTGGTGGCCGCGGGCGCGTACGCCGTTCTCTACCTGCGTAATCGGTCGACGATCCTGCTCAGCGTGCTCACTTCGTTCGTGCTGCTGGCCGAGGCCATGTTCGCGGTCGGGTTCGGGCGCAGCTGGCGGCTGTCCTGGTGGGAGTGGCATGTGCTGCTGGGCGTGGCGTTCGCGCTCATCGCGATCAGCGCCCATCGCAGCTTCCTGCGCGAGGGCTCCGCGCGCGGGCTGTTCGACAGCATCACCCAGCGGAGCACCCTGGCCGCCATCCAGCGCGATTACGCGCGGGCGCTGGAGGAGATGGTGATCGCGCTGGATCAGCGCGGCACCGGCGGGGTGCGCCCGGATGAACCGCTCGGCGCTGTGGGACAGGAGCTTTCGCGGCGCTTCGGCCTCACCGAGCGACAGGTCGCGGTGCTACAGCAGAGCGCGCACGCGCTCGGCGATGAGCGGGAACAGGTGCGCAGGCTCGGTGCGCTGGTCGCGGTCGGCGAGCGCGCCAATGTGATTCGCGGTGAGGACGAATTGCTCACCGAGATACAGCAATTGGCCAATCACGCCTTCGACCGCGACCTGGTGCGCATCGGCGTGCTGCGGCAGGGACGGTTGCATTTCAGCGACGGACAGCCGCCGAATCCCGCCGCGTTCGCATACCCGTTGACGGTCAAGGGAATTCGCACCGGCGTGCTGGAACTGTCGCGCACCGGGCCGGGTACGCCGGCGCAGCTCGGGCCCGCCGAACACGCGGTGGCGCAGTCGTTCGCCAGCCAGACCTCGGTGACACTCGAAAACGCCCGGCTCTACCAGCAATTGGACGGACTGTTCCGGTCCTATATGTCGCCGCAGGTGGCGACCGCGCTGCTGGCCGATCCGTCCCAGGCCGGATTGGGCGGCGAAGTGCACGAGGTGAGCGTGCTCATGGCGGATCTGCGCGGGTACACGCCGTTCTCCGAACAGGCCGGGCCGGTGCAGGTCATGCGCATGCTCAACACCTACTACGGGGTGATCGTGCCCGAGATCCTCGCCGAGGGCGGCACGGTGGTGCAGTTCGTCGGCGATGCGGTGATGGCGATCTTCAATGCGCCGGTGCGGCAACCCGATCACGCGCTGCGCGCGGCACGGGCGGGGCTGGCGATTCAGCGCGCGACGGCCGCGGTGCGCGAACGCCAGGGCACCGCGTACGTCACGGCGGGGCAGCCGGGAACGCCGGGACCTACCGGCCCGGCAGCCACCGGCGGCCCGGGACGAGGGGTGCGGACCGGACCGTCCGGGCAGGCCGGGTCCGATCCGGCCGACGAGGCGACGGTGCGATACGGCCGGGTCGGCACCGGCGACACCGTCCAGATCAAGCGCGCGAGCGGTGCGACCGCGCTGGAGTGGCCGATGTTCCGGGTCGGGGTGAATACCGGTCCGGCCATCGTCGGCAATGTGGGCGCGCGGGAGATGCGGAATTTCACCGCCATCGGCGACACCACGAATCTGGCCGCGCGCCTGGAGGGTCTGGCCGAACCGGGCACGGTCGCGATCGGGCCGCTCACCCGGCAGCGGCTCGGCGATCGGGCGCAGGTGACGAACCTGGGCGATTTCGACATCAAGGGCAAGAGCCTGCCGGTGACGGTGTACCGGCTGAACGGACTGCGGTGAGGTAGTGGCGGAATTCGAACTGCTGGAAGGTCTTTCGCCGGAGGAACGGCGGGAGTTCATCGCGGCGTGCACACCGCGGCGGTTCCGCCGCCGCGATATCGTCTGCCACGAGGGCGATCCCGGGGATTGCGTGCACCTGATCCTGTCCGGGCGCTACGTCGTGCGCATCACCACGCCGCTGGGCAATTCGGCCACCCTGACCATTCTGGGGCCGGGTGAGATGTTCGGTGAACAGGCGCTGCTGAGCCCGGACGCGCGGCGCACCGCGACCATCGTTGCGGTCACCGACGGTGAGACGCTCACGCTGAACCGGACCCAGCTGGAGCGGTTGCGGCGGGAGCATCCGCAGGTGGAGCGCTTCCTCACCACTTCGCTCGCGGCGCAGGTGCGGCGACTGTCGGCGGCGGTGCTGGAGGCGCTGTACCTGCCGGTGGAGACGCGGGTGCTGCGGCGGCTGGCGCATCTGGCGGCGGTGTACGGCGACGGGGACGGTAAGCCCGCGCTCATCCGGCTCACCCAGGAGGATCTGGCGTCCATGGCCGGGACCACGCGGGCCACGGCCAACAAGGTGTTGCGCGAGCTGGAGGATGCGGGCGTGGTGCGGCTGGGGCGGGGTTCGGTGCTGGTGCTGGACCGGGCGCGGTTGACGCGCGGACGATAAGGGGGATTGCGGCATACCGGTGGTTAAGGGTCCGAAGACCCTTGTTCTCGCGCATTCGCCGGACGAAAATAGCTAAACCGTATAGCATTTCGGATGGCCTGAGTTCGTGGCCGAGCCTCTTTTCATCCGGTATTCAGCTACCAAAGGGGTCGGACGATGCCCGGTATCAGGAACGGCAGCGACGGCGAGCGAGAACTGCAGGAGCGCTACGGCACCCAGGAACGAGCCGATCGGTTCTATTCCGATCAGGTCCGGAATCGGTTGAATGCGCAGATGATCGAATTCATCGGCCGGATGGATATGGCCTTCATCGCCACCGCCGATAAACATGGTGAGTGCGACAACAGCTTTCGCGCCGGAAAACCCGGCTTCCTGCATGTGATCGACGATCGCACGCTCGCCTATCCGGAGTATCGCGGCAACGGGGTGCTCGCCAGCCTGGGGAACATGCTGGAGAACCCGCACGTCGGCATCCTGCTGGTGGATTTCGTGCGCGATCTGATCGGGCTGCACATCAACGGCACCGCCCGCATCGTGGACGACACGCTGATGCGCCGCTGTGTGCCGGAGCTGCCGCCTGGTGAGCGCGGGCGGCAGGCCGAGCGCTGGGTGGTGGTCGATGTGGAAGAGGCATACATCCACTGCCGCAAGCACATTCCGCATCTGGTGCCCGCACAGCGCGAGGCCGTGCAGTGGGGCACCGACAATGTCCGGGCCAAGGGCGGCGATTACTTCCACACCAAGGCCGAGGCCGAATCCGGTGCCCTAGTGGATTACTGAGTCATCCCGGCGAATGCTCAATTGATCTTGAAGATGACCGCGCGCTGCACGATGAAATTGATCACGGTCGCGGTGCCCTGCGCCACGCAGAACGCCAGCCAGATCCGCCACCACTGATCGGGCAGCGCGTAATAGCAGAGCTGGTTGATCCCCACCTGAATCGCGAAGGTCGCCGCGTACAGCACGATGACCGCGATGAAGCGGTTGCGGTTCGGCTCGGCGTTGAAGGTCCAGCGCCGGTTGATCAGGTAGGCGGTGGTGGTGCCCGCGATGAAACTGATCGACTTCGCCACCGGGAGCGGCAGTCCGAAGACCTTGAAGAGCAGCGTGTAGAGGCCGAAGTCGACAATGGCCGACAGGCCGCCGGTGACGCCGAAGCGGATGATCTGGGTCTTCAGATCGACGTCCGTACCGCCCGGCTCGTCGACGAGGGGCAGCTCGGGCGGCAGGGGCAGATGGGGTTCCGCGGTCACAAGGCATGAGGGTATCGCCCGGGACGAAGGACACAAGCCTCGAGACGGTTATGCCTGTAGCCTCTATCCCGATGTCCACGAAAGCTCAGACCACCACCACGGCCGCTCCCGATACGAAATCGGCGAGTGCGGGTGCGGACGTAGCGTCGAACGGTTCCTATGAACTGCCCACGCAGACCCGCCGCCTGACCGGTTGGGGTCGCACCGCAGCCACCACATCTGAAGTCCTGTCGACCAGTGATCCGGAGGTGATCGCCAAGGCGGTCGCCATGGTCGCCGACGACAACGACTCCAAGCCCGCGCACCTACGCCGCGGCGTCATCGCGCGCGGCCTCGGCCGCTCGTACGGCGACCACGCGCAGAACTCGGGCGGGCTCGTCATCAACATGCCCGCGCTGAACCGCATCCACCGCATCGACCGCGATTCGCGCCTGGTCGACGTGGACGGCGGCGTCAGCCTGGACCAGTTGATGAAGGCGGCGCTGCCGTTCGGGCTGTGGGTTCCGGTGCTGCCGGGTACGCGGCAGGTGACGATCGGCGGCGCCATCGCCTCCGATATCCACGGCAAGAACCACCACTCCGAGGGTTCGTTCGGCAATCACGTGCGGTCCATCGACCTGCTGACGGCCGACGGCAAGGTGTCGACCATCGGGCCGAAGAAGAACGCGAAGCTGTTCTGGGCGACCGTCGGCGGCAACGGGCTGACCGGCATCATCCTGCGCGCGACCATCGAGATGGTGGCGACGGAGACCGCGTACTTCATCAACGACGGTGTGAAGACCAGCACCCTCGACGAGACCATCGCCGCGCACAGCGATGGCAGCGAGGCGAACTACACGTATTCGAGCGCGTGGTTCGACGTGATGAATCCGCTGCCGAAGCTGGGGCGCGCCACCATCACTCGCGGCCGGTTGGCCAAGGTGGATGAGCTGCCGAAGAAGAAGCAGCGCAATCCGCTGAAGTTCGACGCGCCGCAGCTGCTGACGGTGCCGAATATCTTCCCGAGCTTCACCGCGAACAAGCTGACCCTCGGTTCGGTCGGCGAGGCGTACTACGCCATGGGCGGCAACTACACCGGCAAGATCCAGAACCTGACCCAGTTCTATCACCCGCTGGACATGATCGCGGAGTGGAATCGGGCGTACGGTCCGGCCGGATTCCTGCAGTACCAGTTCGTGGTGCCGACCGAGGCCGTCGATGAGTTCAAGAAGATCATCATCGATATCCAGGCGTCGGGGCACTATTCGGCGCTGAATGTTTTCAAGCTGTTCGGCCCGGGTAACCCGGCGCCGTTGAGCTTCCCGATGCCGGGCTGGAACATCTGCGTGGACTTCCCGATTCGGGCGGGGCTCAACGAACTCGTCACCGAGCTCGACCGGCGCGTCACCGAATTCGGCGGCCGGCTCTACACCGCGAAGGACTCCCGCACCACGGCGGAGACCTTCCACAAGATGTACCCCCGGATCGACGAGTGGATCAAAATCCGCCGAAGTGTCGATCCCACAGGCGTTTTCATGTCCGATATGGCGCGAAGGCTGGAGCTTCAGTGATCAATGCGGTAGGGAATCCGCAGTCCATTCTGCTGCTTGGCGGCACCTCCGAGATCGGTCTCGCGATCTGCTCGGAGTACCTCAAGAAGGGTCCCGCGCGGATCATTCTGGCGGCGCTGCCCGGCGACCCGCTGCGCGAAGAGTCTGTCGCGCTGCTGAAGTCGGCCGGTGCGTCCGAGGTCGAGGTCATCGACTTCGACGCGCTGGAGATGGACTCCCACCCCAAGGTCATCGACGCGGCCTGGTCGCACGGTGACGTGGACGTCGCCATCGTCGCGTTCGGCATGCTCGGCGACGCCGAGGAACTGTGGCAGGACCAGCGCAAGGCCGTCATCGCCTGCGAGCTGAACTACACCGCCGCCGTCTCGGTCGGCGTGCTGGTCGGCGAGAAGATGAAAGCCCAGGGCTACGGGCGCATCATCGCCATGTCCTCCGTGGCCGGTGAGCGCGTCCGCCGCTCCAACTTCGTCTACGGCTCCACCAAGGCGGGCCTGGACGGCTTCTACCTCGGCCTCGGCGAGGCGCTGCGCCCGCACGGGCCGCGCGTCACCGTGATCCGGCCGGGTCAGGTCCGCACCCGCATGTCGGCGCATGTGAAGGAAGCGCCGCTTACGGTGGACAAGGAAGACGTGGCTGCGCTGGCTGTCGCGGCTTCGGAGAAGGGCAAGGAAATCGTCTGGGCCCCGGGGACTTTCCGGTACATCATGATGGTGCTGCGGCATATTCCGCGGCCTGTCTTCCGGAAGCTGCCTGTGTAGGCGGGAGCGAAAACGCAACGAGCGGTGGCCGATTCGGCTGCCGCTCGTTTTTCGTTCGGGTTGGAGATAAAACATCGATATTCTGAATATCCTTATATCACAACGTAATTCGACTTTCGGGGTCTGTTTTGCGGGAGTAGAATAGGGGTATGAATTCAGGGGAGAACATCGCAATCGCGGAGAGTGCATCAGCGCTTTCCGCTGCGATTGACACCCTGATCTCTCAGCCGCTTATTCCGGTGTCGGACAACGACATTGTCGAATTGATGCAGCAGATCGAGACCGCTACCCGCAAACTCGACGCGCTCAAGCTCGACCTGGTGGTGCAGACCTGCTCGCGGTCGCTGCCCAAGCGCGCTGGAGCGGGCAGTGTCGCACTGTTCCTGCAAGACACACTGCGGATTTCGCACGGGGACGCGCTGAACCGCTGGCATTGCGCCGAGCAGGCCGCGATCTGGCCGCGCGTGGGAGACAACAACGAAATCTCCACCCCTGCGCCTGTGCTGCCCAATACCGCACTGGCGCAAGAAGAAGGCGCGATCGGACTCGACCACGTGCGCGTGATCCGGCAGGTCATGGACCGCCTGCCCAACCAGGTCACCGCCGAAGACCGCGCCCTCGCCGAAGAGCACCTGGCCCGCCACGCACGCGCGTTGAACCCGAACCAGCTCCCCAAGATCGGTGACCGGATCCTGGGGCATCTCGATCCCGATGGCACCCTCACCGACGATGCCGACCGTGCTCGTATGCGCAGTATGCGGTTGAGCCCGCAAGGGTTCGACTTGATGTCCACCATGACTGTGGTGTTGACCCCCGAAGCACGCGCGGCGATGGATGCGGTCTTGGCCAAGCTCGCCCGGCCCGGCCTGTGCAACCCCGCCGACCCCGAAAGCCCGTTCGTGGTCGACGAGAACCTCGACCCCGAGGTCGTGAAGGCTGCTGCCGCACGCGATACCCGCACCACGGTGCAGCGTCAGCACGATGCGTTGTTCGCGCTCCTGCACCCTGACTTCAACCCCGCACACCTGGGCTCGCACCGGGGCCTGCCGGTGACCACGATCCTGACCATGTCCATCGCCGATGTGGAGCGCGCCGCCGGAGTGGCCACCACCGCCACGGGCGGGACCGTGCCGGTGGCGGTCGCGTTGGAAATGGCTGCGCGCAAGAGCAAGACGTTCTCCGTGGTGACCGACGCCAACGCGATGCCCCTGCATATCGGTGAGGCACGGTTGGCGAACCCGGCTCAGCGGATGGCGTTGATCGCCACCGAGCGGGGTTGCACTCGCCCGGGCTGCACGGCACCCGCGAGCATGGCGGCCGTGCATCACGTGACCGAGTACGTCAAGGGCGGCCCGACGGACATCGAGAACCTCACGCTGGCTTGCGATCACTGCCACGCTCTGGTCAATGACTCCCCGACGGGGTGGACCACGATCAAGCTCGGTAAGGATTCGGCCTTCGCGGGACGTACCGCGTGGATTGCGCCCGCGCACATCGACCCGACCCGGACACCGAAGGTGAACCACCTTCATCACCCGGACGAGTTGATGGCCACCGCCCCGGCGGCCCCGCCGCTGCCCGCTCGCCCGCCTCGAGCGTGCGCTTCGAACCGGATGCGCCGAGCGCGGCCGTGGGTTTTGCCTCGCCCGGCTTGCCCAGCCCGGCAATAGGTTCCACCACCACCTGTATCCACCGTCAGGGAACACCCTGCCGGTGCTACAGGCATGTCCGCATCCCACTCGGGGTGCCAACGTGCGGTTCCAGCCCTCCCGCAGTCCGGGCAAAGAAGCAGTGCTGGTTACTTCGCCTGCCGTACCCGACTTGCTCTCCCGCAACCCAGGCCAGTACCTCACGCACCGGACGGGGTGACCGGCCGTGGTTACCTTCAGAGCCTCCCGAACCCAAGGGCCCCGAGTGGGTCGAGAGTTGGAAGGTGAACGTAACCCGGGCTGGGTCCGGGTTTTGTCTTTGTTCTTTTCTTCTTGTCCGGGCGTCTTTTGTCTTTGGTTCTTTTGTCTTTCCGGGTTTTGTCTTTCCGGGTTTTGTCTCTTGGGGTCGGGTCTCCGAAGGCCGTGTCGGCCGGGCGAGAGTTCATGAGGGTCCGAAGATCGTTAGGCTTCGCTGCGGTAAGCGGTCCATGGAAGCGAACCCGGAGGCGGAGTGGGAATGAGCGAGAAAGCAGGCAGCCGGGGGGCGATGCTGATGCGGCAGGCCGGAGGTGCGCTCGGTGAGGGCGCGCTGGCGGCAGCCGTGGCGGCAATCGTGGCCGGTATCGGTCTCGTGGCGTTCTCGACCGTGCAGTGGCCCGCCTTCAACTCCTCCAATGTGACTCGGGCGCTGACGACCGTCGGCCAGGTGGTGACGCTGGCGCTGCTGGTCGCGGCGATCGTGCTGGTGCGCATGGACAAATGGCCGTGGGTGGCGAAACTGCTGTCCTGGGTCGGTATTTCGGGGTTCGCGACCGTCACCCTGGGGATGCCGCTGGCGGCTACCAAGCTGTATCTGTTCGGTATCTCCGTTGACCAGGAGTTCCGGACTCAATATCTGACGCGGCTGACGGACAGTGCGGCGCTGCACGATATGAACTACGTGGATCTGCCGCCGTTCTATCCGGCCGGATGGTTCTGGGTAGGCGGACGTTTCGCGAGCCTGACCGGTATGGCGGGGTGGGAGGCGTTCAAACCGTTCGCCATCATCGGGCTTGCGGTGACGGCGGTGCTCGCGGTTGTGCTGTGGTCCAAGCTGATTCGCGCCGACTGGGCTATCGCTGTGGCAGCAGCTACCACCGCCGTCACGCTGGCCTACGGGTCGCCCGAGGCGTACAGCGCTCCGCTGGTGCTGCTGTTCGCGCCCGCGATGGTGCTGGCTTGGGGTGCGTTGTACCGGCCCGCCGAGCCCGCGGCCGCCACGGCCGGTGGCTGGGGCGCGGTGCTGGGAACCGGGCTGTTCCTCGGGGTGGGGGCGATGCTCTACACCCTGTACTTCGTCGTCGCGGTATTCGCGGTGTGCCTGATGGCGCTGGTCGCGGCCGGGCTCGCACTGCGCGAGCGCGGTAAAGCGGTACGGGCCCAACGGCATCGAGCCGACGGTGAACCGGCCGTCCCCGGGCGCTGGCGCGTGGTGTGGCCGATTCTGTTGCGCCTGATCGGCACTGGCGTCGTCGCAGGTCTATTGGCGCTGACCGTATGGTTCCCGTTCCTGCTGAAGCTGCTGGGCGGCACCATCCCCAAGTCCGGCACCGCATTCCACTATCTGCCCGAGGGCGGGTCGCAGCTGCCGCTGCCCATGTTCGACTTCTCCCTGATCGGCGTCTTCTGCCTGCTCGGCACGGTGTGGCTGGTGCTGCGGGTCGGAAGTTCGCGTCGCGCACAGGCTTTGGGCATCGCCGTCGTGGCCATCTACCTGTGGTGCCTGCTGTCCATGACCGCGACCGCGGCGGGGACCACACTGCTGTCCTTCCGCCTGGAGCCGATCCTGTACGCGCTGCTGGCCACGGCCGGGGCGTTCGGATTCGTCGAAGGCGCTCGCGCGATCTATCAGGTGCTGAACGAGCCCGCGCGAATGCCGTTGGCAGCGGGGGTGATCGCGGTGATCGGCGCTGTCGCGTTCGCGCAGCAGATTCCGCATGTGCTGTCCAATGAGATCACCACCGCCTATACCGATACCGATGGCAACGGTGAGCGGGCGGATAAGCGGCCGCCGTCCGCGGTGTCGCACTACCGGGATGTGGATGCGGCGCTGCTGGCGCAGACGGGGCGCGCCCGCGATCAGAGCGTGGTGCTGACCGCCGACACCAGTTTCCTGTCGATCTACCCGTACTACGGATTCCAGGCGCTCACTTCGCATTACGCGAACCCGCTCGCCGACTTCGCGGCACGCTCGGCGGAGATCAAGCGGTGGAGTGAGTTGAAGTCTCCTCAGGAGTTGCGGGACGCGCTGGCGAAGTCGCCGTGGCGGGCACCGGACGCGTTCCTGTTCCGGCGTTCCGGGGACGACTACACGCTGCGGCTGTCCGAGGACGTGTACCCGAATGATCCGAATGTGAAGCGGTACACGGTGGCGTTCCCGAAGTCGCTGTTCGCGGATCCGCACTTCCGGATCACCGAGATCGGGCCGTTCACACTGGTGGTCGTTCAGCCCTGAGAGTTATAGCCTGGGCCACTCAAATGTGATGTGGCCCACGGTACTCATCCCCAGAAGGGGGCAGAAACCTGGGGATGAAGGCCCTTTTCTGTGGATAACTCGACAAACTTGCCAGCGCGGTCTCAGATGCACGCGGTAGCGTGGGCCGCTGTTCTGAAGGCAAAAGGGGTTATCGCGTGGCACAGGGGTTCGACACCGTTCTCGACCGAACAGTACCGAAAACTGTTGCCCCGGAGCGCACTCGCGGGCAGCGTGTCGCGCACCGGGTGCGCGCCGCCCGCGCCGATCTGATCGCCGCCGCCGGATACCTCTCGCTCGCCGTGCTGGTGTTGTCCGGGCAGTGGCTGCACACCGATCGCGGGTACCTGATCAAGAGCGGTCAGGACCAGACCATGTGGGAATGGTTCTTCGCGGTCACCGCGCACAAGATCGCGCATCTGGAGAATCCGCTCGGCACCGGCCTGCAGAATTATCCCGACGGTGTGAACATGATGGCCAATACCGCCATGTTCGGGGTCGGTGTCCCGCTGACGCCGGTGACGCTGCTGTTCGGGCCGACCGTCACCTTCGTGCTGGTGCTCACGCTCGGGCTGTTCGGCACCGCGTTCGCCTGGTACTGGCTGTTCTCGCGGGAGCTGGTCACCTCCAAATTCGCGGCGGCCGTGGGCGGTTTGTTCTGCGGGTTCGCGCCCGCCATGATCTCGCACGCCAACGCGCACCCGAATTTCGTTGTGCTGGCGCTGCTTCCGTTGATCGCCTTGCAGCTCATCCGGGTCGCCAGGCTGTCCGGCACTCCGGCAGACGCCCGTAAGGCCCGCAGACTGCGCGATGCCTTCATCCTGGGCCTGCTGATCGCCTTGCAGATCGCGCTCGGTGAGGAGCCGCTGCTCATTTTCGCGCTGGCCTTCGGGCTGTTCGCGTTCGTCTACTACCTGCACGCACCGCGCACCGGACTGCGCGCGGTGCGCACCGTCGCGCCGACCGTACTGCTGGCGGCGGGAATCACGCTCGCGCTCACCGAGATTCCGCTGTGGTGGCAGTTCTTCGGGCCGCAGTCCTACCGGTCCATCGATCACGGCCCGATGCAGAACGATCTCAAGGCGCTGTTCCAGTTCCCGTCCGAATCGCTGGGCGGGGTGTTCCAGCACGGGCAGAACGTGGCCATCAATCCGACCGAGGAGAACTCGTATTTCGGCTGGCCGCTATTGCTGCTGGTGCTCATGACCGCCGTCTTCATGTGGCGCGAACGGGTGGTGCGGGCCGCGGTCGTGGTGATCGCGGCGGGCACCCTGCTCTCGCTCGGTTCGACCCTCACGATTGGTAAGCACGACACCGGAATCGCGCTGCCGTGGCAGTGGTTCGAGCGGGTGCCGCTGCTGAACTCGGTGCTGGAATCGCGGTTCACGATGGCCGCCATTCCGGCCATCGCGATCGTGCTCGCCATGGGAACCCAACGCGCCCTGGACTATTGGCGGGTGTCCGCCACCGATTGGCGGCCGCTGGCCTGGTTCGCGGCCGTGACGCTGGCACTGCTGCCGCTCGCCCCCACCATCCTGCCGGTGGTGCAGCGCCCGGCCGCTCCCAAATTCTTCACCGATGGCACTGTGCGCCAGTATGTTTCGCACGGATCGGTCGTGATCGCGCCGCCGCCCACGCCGCCGGATGCCCGCGCGCTGCAGTGGCAGACTCGCGCCGATTTCCAGTTCCCTTTGGCCGGAGGCTATTTCGTCGGACCCACCGGGACCGAAAAGAAGGGGCGGTACGGGCCGGATGACCGTCCGACCGCCAGCCTGTTGATCAAGGCACAGCAGTCCAACAAGGTTCCGGTCATCGATGACGCCGTGAAGGCGCAGGCCCTGGCCGACCTGCGGTTCTGGCAGGCCGATGTGATCGTGCTGCCGCCCACCGACAATGCCGACGTCCTGCGATACACCGTGGATCAGCTGATCGGTATCCCGGCCGAACGTGTCGACGGCGTATGGCTCTGGGATGTGCGGGGACTCGTCAACTGACCCTCGTATAGGTGACGTGACCGCTGATATCCAGGTCCCGGACTATCTGCCCGCCGGTCAGTCGCAACACCTGGGTGGTCTGGGGATGGCAGTTCGAACCGCCGCTGGTGGTGATGCCGTTGCCGACGGTGATATCGGTGGCGGAGACGTCCAGTAGCCGATAGTCGAAGGAGCACACCAGGGTTCCATTGCGGTACACCGTCGAGGTTTCCACCACCTGGTTCAGCTCGCCCTGCCGAATGGTGAGGCGGTAGTCGTCGGCGTTCTGATCGCTGGAGCCGGTCCACTCCCCCAGGAACGCGGCGGGCACGCGACCGGCGGGTGTGGCGACGGTGGTCGCGGTCGGCACGGTGGCGGTGGGCGCGGTGAACGCCGGGGTGACCGGCGCGGTCGCCGCCGTCTGCACGATGGCGGACAGCGGTGCGCCCGGCGTACTCCCATTGCTCTCCAGCTTGTAGGCGAGCAGGAATCCGCCACCGGCGAGCAGTATCGCGACCGCGCCGCCGAGCACTCCGGCGAGTACGCGGGAGCCGCCGCGTTCGGGTGGCGGCACGGGGACCGGAGTCGGCGGCGGGGTCGGCTCCGGCTGCGTATACGGGGGCGCGAACCCCGATGCGCGCAGCGTCGTCTTCATCCGCGCCGGGTCAACCGGCGGAATCGGCCGTGGCGCACTGATATACGGCATCTGATCGGCGGTCACCGGCCCGGACAGGGCGGTCCACGCGGCATCCACGAAATCGGCGCAACCGCCGAACCGGTACTCCGGATTCTTGGCCAGCGCCCGATCGAACACGAAATCCAGGGCGCGGGGCAGATCCGGGCGCACCTGGGTGATGCGCAGCGGCGGAATCTGGGTGTGCGCGAGCACCCAGCCCGCGAGATCCTTGGCCATATACGGCCGATGCCCGGTGAGCAGTACGAAAAGCGTGCAGGCCAGCGAATATTGGTCGGTGCGCGGATCGAGATCGCGCCCGGAGACCTGTTCGGGCGAGGCGTAGGCGAAGGTAGCCGCCACATCGCCGGTGCGGGTGAGATGGGTGGATTCGTCACGCAGCCGGGCGATTCCGAAATCGGTCAGCAGTGCGCGCTCGGCTCGCCCGTCCTCGGCCGGGGAGAGCAGGATGTTCGACGGCTTCACATCGCGGTGCAGGACGCCCTTGCCGTGCGCGTAATCCAGCGCCGAGGCCACCCCGCTCGCGATGCGCAGCGCCCGTTCGGGATGCGTACCGCGCAGGGCGTCGGCGTCCTTGCCCTCCACGTACTGCATGGAGATCCACAGTCGCCCGGCGTCTTCCCCGGTGTCGTAGACGGCCACGATATTCGGATGGTCGAAGCGCGCGGTGATATCGGCCTCGCGTTCGAAGCGCTTCCACGCCTCGGCATCGGCGTGCACCTTGTCACTGCCGAAGACCTTGATGGCGGCCAGCCGGGGTAGTCGCGGATGGCGGGCCAGGTAGACCGCACCGGAGCCCCCGGCACCGATACCGCGTTGAATGACATACCCGGCGATCACCTCGCCGGGACGCAATTCCGCCATGACGCACCTACTTCAGCGGCGCTCGGGAAAGCCAGTCGCTCAAAACATTATCGACGGTGTGGCCCGGCCAGCGGAGCAGTAGCACGAAACGTGACCTGGGATCGCCGTCCGGAAAGCTGACCGCGGCCATCGCGTGCTTGGCATCGGTATCGGTGAAAGTGGCCGGGTCCACGCTGTTTCCGGTGGTGACGGTCAGCGCGCCGGCCACATCCTGATGCGGGAACGAGAGGGTGCGGGCATTGCCGCCGAAGAACATCGCCGCCGCCGATTGGGCCGGGCGGACACCGAAATCGAAGAGGCTGAAGCGGACCTGACCGGTCGGGTCCTGGGCATTGCAGAGCACCCGGTGCGCGCCCTGGGCCGGTTCACCGGCAGCCGGATCGAGTTTCTGGCAGTTCGCGCCCTGCCAGCCCACCGCACCGCCGGTGGACGCCAGCTGCCCGATCAGGCTCGGGAAAGCCTGTGCGATGGGTTCGTGGTCCCGGCCCCAGGAATCGGCGACCGCGCCCGCGCTGGTGTACGTGATCAGCCCGCTCACATCGGTTTTGCGGCTCACCCGCCCGTCCGAGAGCAGGGTGAGGGTGGTGGGGCCGTTGGCGCGACAGGCATTGGCCGGTTCGCGGTCGACGATCTCGGAGGTGCCGATGAGCAGACGGTCGCCGTCGGCGGGCACCTGGCCGAGCGGGGCGGCGAACTCGCAGTGGAAGGGGGAACCGTTGGGCAGCACGCCGTCCACGCGGTTCTGCAGAATCGAATCGCCCACCCGGCCCTGCTGCACGATGAGGCGATAGTTGGTCTGGCCCTCGGTGGCGAGCCAGGTGCCGACGAATTTGTCCGGCACCGTGCCGGTGTCGACGGCGGGCGGTTCGGAGCCGGTGCGGTAGAGCGCGAAGCTCACACCGGCGGCGACGATGGCGGCCGTGATCACGGCGACGCCGATCTGCCTGCGAAACAGTCTCCGGGCCAGTGGTTTTCGCGGTGCGGACGCGGGCGATGCGGCGGCCCCGCGCGCGGTGACGCGAGCGGGCGCGGTGACCGCGAGCGCCGGATCCGAGTAGTAGGCGGCGGTGGCGGCCTCGGCGAATTCGCGGCAGCTGGGATAGCGGTCCGCCGGATCCTTGGCCAGCGCCCGCGCGAACACCGGGTTCAGCGCGGCGGGCAGGTCCGGGCGGATATCGCTGACGCGCAACGGTTTTCCCTGCGTGTGCGCGTGCACCCAGCCGAGCAGATTGTCGGCGGTGAAGGGGCGCTGATCGGTGAGCAGGACGAACAGCGTGCAGGCGAGTGAGTACTGATCGGAGCCGGGACCGACCGGTTTCCCCGAAACCTGTTCGGGCGAAGCGAAAGCGAAGGTCGCCGAGATATTTCCCGGACTCGTCAGATTGGTGGTCTCGTCCCGCAGCCGGGCGATGCCGAAATCGGTGAGCAGCGCACGCTCCGGGCGACCGCTGTCCGGGGCGGCGATCAGCAGGTTCGACGGCTTCACATCGCGATGCAGCACACCCTTGCCGTGCGCGTAATCCAGCGCGCCGCCGATCTCCTCCGCGATCCGCAATGCCCGATCCGCCGAAACTCCTTGCAGCTCAGCGGCATCGGTGCCCTCGATGTACTGCATGGAGATCCAGAACCGATCGTCCTCGATCCCCCGGTCGTACACCTGCACGATATTCGGATGATCGAAGTGCGCGGCGATATCGGCTTCCCGCTCGAATCGCTTCCACACCTCGTCGGCCGCGGTGACGTCATCGCGCTTCAGAATCTTCAGCGCCGTCAACCTGGGCAGCCGGGGATGCCGCGCCGCGTACACGACGCCTGATCCACCAGCACCGATTCGCCGCGCTATGACAAACCCGGCGATCACTTCGCCCGGACGCAGCTCGGTCATGCTCCCTCGTAATCTCCCGGCCCGGCCCCTCGCCCAGTTCGGATAACAACCATCCTGACGTGTTTCCACCGGAAGAGCCAGTTTCCACCTCGCGGGGGAAGATGAACGCGGCGGGGGCACAGGTTATTTCGACGCCGCGGTAGCCCGGCTGCGCCGCGTACTCGAGCAGGGTGGATAGCATCGGCACTCGTGCGCGAAGACACCCGAGCGTTTCATCGAGTCCGACTGCTCGCCGTGGTATCCGGAATTCTCGGATTCCTGCTGGCGGTGCTGACCCCGGTCCTGCCCGTACGGCAGGACCGGCCCACCGTGCACTGGCCACAGGGGGATTCGGCGAATATCGACGCGCCGCTGGTGTCCTATGTGCCGCTGAACCTGGATGTGAACCTGCCGTGCCAGGTGCTGCGGGAGCTGCCGAAGGGGACGCTGTTCTCCACGGTGCCGGTCGCCTCGGGCAAGGCCATCGACAAGGGCCTGGTCATCAAGGTCGACGAGGGGGCCGAGGCCGCGCCCACGCTGTCGGTGCTGCTGCGCAATATCCCGCTGCTGTCGGCACCCGTCGCCGAGATCCAGGACTGCACGGCGCTGACCCTGCACTCCGATGCCGGCGCGACCCGGGTCGAGCTCACCGGTGTCAGCCGCAAGGACGGCACGCCGTTCGCCGGCAGCGTGGGCGGGGACACCCGGCCGCAGGTGGTCGGCATGTTCACCGATCTGAGCCGCGCACAGCTCGGAACCGGTGCCGCGCAGGCGGATATCGACGCCCGATTCACCTCCAGCCCGAGCTGGCTCAAGTACGCCGCGATCATCGGCGCGGTGCTGTTCACGCTGCTGTCGCTGTACGCGCTGCATCTGCTCGACACCCGGGACGGGCGGCGGCCGCGCCGGTTCCTGCCCGCGCACTGGTGGCGCTTCCGGCTCGTCGACGGCGTGGCGCTGGGCACGCTGGTGCTGTGGCATTTCATCGGGGCCAATACCTCCGATGACGGCTACATCCTGAATATGGCTCGGGCCTCCAAGGTTTCGGGCTACATGGCCAACTACTACCGCTGGTTCGGCGTCGCCGAAGCACCGTTCGGGTGGCCGTACGAAGTGCTGGTCTGGATGACCCGGATCAGCGATTCCAGCCCCTGGATGCGCCTGCCGTCACTGCTCGCGGGCATCGTGTGCTGGCTGGTGATCAGCCGGGAAGTACTGCCGCGCTTGGGCGCTCGGGTGCGCCGCGACAATGTCGCGGTGTGGACCGCCGCACTGGTGTTCCTGGCCGCCTGGATGCCGTATGACAACGGACTGCGGCCGGAACCGATCATCGCCGCGGGAGCGCTGCTGACCTGGTGCTCCATCGAGCGCGCCATCGCCACCGGGCGACTGCTGCCCGCCGCCGTCGGCGTGCTGATCGCGGCCTTCTCGCTCGCCGCCGGGCCGACCGGGCTCATCTGCATCGCGGCCCTCATCGCGGGCTCGCGACCGGTGCTCCAGGTGATCATCAAGCAGGCCAAGGGAACCGGATCGGCGCTGCTGCGGTACGCCGCACTGCTCGCGCCGGGCGTCGCCGCCGGAACCCTGGTGCTGGTGGTCGTCTTCGGTGATCAGACGCTGGCCTCGGTGCTGGAGGCCACCCGGGTGCGCAAGATCATCGGGCCGAACGTGGCCTGGTTCGACGAACGCACCCGCTGGGATTCGCTGCTCATGCTCTCCCCCGACGGATCGCTGGCCCGCCGGTTCGGCATTCTCGCCATGCTGCTGTGCCTGGGCGTCTGCGTCATGGTGATGCTGCGCAAGAACGGCCGGATTCCCGGGGCCTCACGCGGACCGTCCGCGCGCATTCTCGGCATCGTGTTCATGTCGCTGTTCCTGATGATGTTCACGCCCACCAAGTGGACGCACCACTTCGGCGTCTACGCCGGACTCGCCGGATCGGTGGCGGCGCTGGCGGCGGTCGCGGTGGGCGTCAACGGGATTCGCTCCCCGCGCAATCGGACGCTGTTCTGCGCGGCGGTGCTGTTCCTGCTGGCTATCACCTTCACCGGACCCAACGGCTGGTGGTACGTGTCCAGCTACGGCGTGCCGTGGTTCGACAAGGCCCCGCTGATCGCGGGCAAGGGCCTGTCCACGCTCTTCCTCGGCCTGGCCATCCTGTGCCTGCTCATCGCCGCCTTCCAGCACTATCGCGAACCGTACCGGCAGCCGAAACCGGTGCGCGCCTTCGATAAATTCGCGAGCATGCCGCTCACCATCGCGGCCGCGCTGCTGGTGCTGTTCGAGGTGCTGTCACTGGCCAAGGCCGCGGTCAGCCAGTACCCGGCGTACAGCATCGCCAAGTCGAATATCGATGCGCTGAAGGGCGATTCGTGCGCGCTCGCCAATGACGTACTGGTGGAGACGAATACCGCGGACTCACTGCTGCAACCGTGGACCGGCGCGGCCGCCGACGGATTGGCCGCGGAGAACACCGGATTCACCCCGAACGGCGTCGCCACCGATCTCACCGCCGATGCCGAGGAGACCGTCACCGGCGGAGCCAACTCGGTGAACAAGGACGACAACAAGACCACCAACACCACCGGCGCGGGTACCGGCGGCGGTAAGACCACGCAGGCCGGTGTCAACGGCTCCACGGTGGCACTGCCGTTCGGGCTGGACGCGGCGCGCACGCCGGTCATGGGCAGCTACACCGAAGGTGATCAGGCTCCGGCCAAGCTGACCACCGAGTGGTACAGGGTCGACCTCTCCGACAGCGTTCGGAATGACCCCGCCTATCAAGTGCTCATCGTGACCGCGGCCGGGCGCATCCGCTCGATCAACAAGGATCATGTGGAGACCTACGGTGCGGACCTGTGGGTGGAATACGGCACCCGCGCCGCCGACGGCTCCATGAGCGAGGTGAATCGGATTCGGCCGCTGGATATCGGTGGCGCACCGTCGTGGCGCAATCTGCGGGTGCCGATCGCCGATATCCCGGTGGGCGCCAACAGCATCCGCCTGGTCGCCAATGATCCGGACATAACACCCAAACAGTGGCTGGCTGTCACCCCTCCTCGACTGCCGAAACTGCAAACCCTGAATTCGCTTGTCGGCCATCAGGCTCCGGTGCTCGAGGACTGGCACGTCGGCCTGGCCTTCCCCTGCCAGCGCCCGTTCGACCACCACGACGGCATCGCCGAGGTGCCGCAGTGGCGCATCCTGCCCGACCGCACCGGTGCGGACGCCTCCAATGCCTGGCAGGACGATATCGGCGGCGGCCCGCTCGGCTGGACCGGACTGCTGCTGAAATCGCAGACCAAACCATCCTATCTGAACCATGACTGGGGCCGGGACTGGGGTTCGCTGGAGCAGTTCACCCCGTACGTCCCGGACGCGGTGCAGGCCGCGCCGGATGTGACGGTGCAGACGCGCTCCGGACTGGCGAAGGACTCGCCGATCAGGGCGAAGTAACCGGCGACACCGCGGGAATCGGGTGCGACACGGCATACGTGTCGCGCCGCCGGAGTGAAGAGCGCCACTCGGGCCGGGGGCAGATACCATCAGCAACCGTGCCCGACGCCTCCGCTGTATTGAGCAAACCGCCAACGCCGCCGATTCCCACCGCGACGCCGCGCGACTTCCGCATCGCGAAGATGATCGCGATCGTCGCCGGTGTGCTCGGTGCGCTGTTCGCGCTGGCGACGCCGTTCCTTCCGGTCACCCAGACCACCGCGGTGGTGAACTGGCCGCAGAACGGCACCCTCGGCAATGTCGACGCACCGCTCATGTCGCAGGTGCCGATCGATTTGAGCGCCACCATCCCCTGTTCGGCGATCGGGCAATTGGATCCGCGCGGCGGCATTCTGCTGGCAACCGCGCCGCCGCAGGGCAAGGGCGCGGACCTGGAGGGACTGTTCGTCCGAGTCTCCGGCGACACCGTCGACGTGCTCGATCGCAATGCGGTCGTGGTGTCGGCGCAGCGCTCGGAGATGACCGAATGCTCCGCCATCGTCATCGAATCCGATGCCAAGCGCACCTACGCGAAGTTCGAGGGCCTCAACCGGACCATCGAGAAGCCGACCGCCGACGGCGGCCGCGAACTCGTCACCGTGCCGGTGGAGAACTCGCTGCTCGGGGATCTGCGGCCGCAGGTGGTCGGCGTCTTCACCGATCTGAAAGGTGATGTGCCGCAGGGCCTCTCGTTCCACATGAATGTGGACTCGCGGTTCTCGTCGTCGCCGACGCTCATCAAACTGGTCGCCATCATCGCGGCCGTGCTGTTGACCCTGCTGGCCATGGGCGCGCTGGCGGTACTCGACACCAGCGACGGGCGCGGGCACCGGCGCATCTTCCCCCGGCACTGGCTGCAGCCGACCTGGGCGGACGGCGGCATCATCGGCACGCTGACGCTCTGGCATTTCGTGGGCGCCAACACCTCCGACGACGGCTACATCCTGACCATGGTGCGCGTCGCACCGCACGCGGGATACATGGCCAACTACTTCCGCTGGTTCGGCGTTCCGGAAGCGCCGTTCGGCTGGTACTACTACGTCATCCAGGCGTTCGCGGAGATCTCCACCGCGAGCCCGTGGGTGCGAATTCCCGCGCTGCTGTGCGGCATTCTCTGCTGGCTGGTCATCAGCCGCGAGGTGGTGCCCCGGCTCGGGCGCGGCGTCGCCACCTCCAAGGTGGCGCTGTGGACCGGCGGCCTGGTGTTCCTGGCCTTCTGGCTGCCCTACGACAACGGCCTGCGCTCCGAGCCCATCGTCGCGCTGGGCGCGCTGCTGACCTGGGTCTCCATCGAACGAGCCATCGCCACTTCACGATTGCTGCCCGCCGCGGTCGCGGTCCTGGTCGCGGCCTTCACCTTGGCCGCGGCCCCAACGGGTTTGATGTGTGTGGCGGCACTGCTCGCCGGTATCCGGCCGCTGGTGCGGATCGTGGTGCGCAGGCGTAAACAATTCGGTGATCTCGCACTGCTCGCACCCATCGCCGCGGCCGGATTCCTGGTGCTGGTGGTCGTCTTCGGCGATCAGACCTTCGCCGGAATCATGGAGGCCAACCGGGTGCGGCAGGCCACCGGACCGAATCTGGCCTGGTACGAGGACTATCTGCGCTACTACTACCTGTTCGTCGAAACCGTCGACGGATCACTGGCACGCCGCTTCGCATTCCTGGTGATGATCCTGTGCCTGGTCACCACGCTGCTGGTGCTGCTGCGCCGGCGGCAGGTGCCGGGCATCGCCTCCGGACCGACCTGGCGACTGCTGGGCGTGGTGTTCGGAACCATCTTCTTCATGATGTTCAACCCGACCAAGTGGACCCACCACTTCGGTTCGTACGCGGGCATCGCGGGCGCGCTGGCGGCGGTGACCGCGGTCGCGGTGTCCGCCACCGCATTGCGCTCGCGCAAGAACCGCTCGGTCTTCCTGGCCGGGCTCATGTTCACGCTCGCGCTGGCGTTCTCGGGCATCAACGGCTACTGGTACGTCTCCAGCTACGGCGTGCCGTGGTTCGACAAGCGCGTCTCACTGCACGGCTTCCAGTCCAACACGCTGATGCTGGTGTTCTTCGGCCTCGCGCTCGCGGTGGTGGCCTGGCAGTCACTGCGCGAGGGCTACGCCAAACCGATGGCGAACGGAAAGACCGCGCGCGGCAGGCGAGTTCGCAAATTCGCCGCCATTCCGCTGACGGTCGTCGCGGCGCTCATGGTGGCGTTCGAGGTGCTGTCGCTGGTCAAGGGCGCGGCCACGCAGTACCCGGCGTACTCGCTGGCCCGCTCCAACTTCGACGCGCTGTCCGGTAAGAGCTGCGGGCTCGCCAATGACGTGCTGGTGGAACCGAATGTCAACGGCGGCAACCTGACTCCGGTCATCGATCCGGCGCATCCGCCGCTGAACGGCGATCCGCTCGCCGGTGCGGATCCGAAGGGCTTCTCCCCCAACGGAGTTCCCGAGAAGCTCGACGCCGACAGCGTCGAGGTGAAGCCGGGCACCGGCAACACCTCCAACCAGACCGTCGGACCGGCCTTCGAGAAGGGCCAGAACGCGGGCACCGGCGGCGGTAAGGGCGCGGAGGGCGTGAACGGATCCACCGTGGCGCTGCCGTTCGGCCTGGACCCGGCCACCACCCCGATCATGGGCAGCTGGCAGGACGGCGTGCAGCAGCCCGCCAGCCTGATCTCCAGCTGGTACCAGCTGCCAGCCCGCTCGGCCGATTCACCGCTCATCGTGATCTCGGCGGCCGGGCGCATCATGTCCTTCGACGACACCGGCAATATGACCTACGGCCAGCAGCTGCTGGTCGAGTTCGGCCATCAGAACGCGGACGGATCGGTCAGCCAGCTGCCCGGCAACTACCGGCCGCAGGACATCGGCCCGGCACCGTCCTGGCGCAATCTGCGGGTGCCGGTGGACGCACTGCCGGACGGCACCGACGTGATTCGCATCAACGCCAACGATCCGATCCTCATCGGTGATCAGTGGCTGGCGTTCACCCCGCCGCGCATGCCGAAGTTGCAGACGCTCAACAGCTACCTGGGCACCGAACAGCCGATCCTGGAGGACTGGGCCGTCGGCCTGCAATTCCCGTGCCAGCGGCCGTTCGACCACCGCTACGGCGTGGCCGAGGTGCCAAACTTCCGCATCCTGCCGGACCGCCCGCTCGCCATCAGCTCCACCAATACCTGGCAGGCGGAGGAATTCGGCGGACCGCTCGGCTGGGCGGAAATGCTCGGCTCCTCCGAGACCGTGCCCACCTATCTGAAGGACAACTGGGCGCGCGACTGGGGTTCGCTGGAGAAGTACACGCCGTACTACCGGGCGAATCCGGCCGAGATCCAGACCGGGACGCAAACCCGCTCCGGACTCTGGTCACCGGGCAAACTCCGGGCCTGACCTCCCCTCGAACGACAACCGGCCGTCCGCGAAACGCGGGCGGCCGGTTCCGTTTCCGGGGTCGCCTCACCATCAGTGGGCACCCGTTGTGAGACCGGCGCGACCCACCCGGGAGGATAGAGCCCATGGTGAACATGCAACTCGGCGATGTGGCGGCCTGGTACGACGTGCACGGCGACGGTGAAGCCGTGGTCCTGCTGCACGGCGCCTTCGTCGATTCGCGCATGTTCGCGCCCGCCATGCCCTCGCTCGTCGGCCGCTTCCGGGTGTACACGAACGATCGCCGCGGCCACGGGCACACCCCCGATGTGCCCGGCCCGATCTCCTATGACGTCATGGCCGAGGACACCATCGCGTTCCTGGAACAGGTCGTCCGCGAACCCGCGCACCTCATCGGGCACAGCGACGGCGCGAACGTGGCCCTGCTGGTGGCACTGCGCCGCCCCGACCTGGTCCGCAAGCTCGTGCTGATCAGCGGGAACTTCCACTACGACGGCATTCTGCCCGGCGTGCTGGACGGCTTCGAAGACGAAGAGACCATGCGCTACCTGGGCTCGAACTACGGCGCGGTCTCACCCGACGGCGAAGAGCACTTCCCGATCGTGGCCCGCAAACTGGCCGAAATGTGGGAGACGCAGCCCGATCTCACCCCCGAGGATCTGAAGGCCGTCTCCACCCGCACGCTGGTCATGTCCGGTGACGACGACTCCGTCTCCCTGGAACACACCATCGCCCTCTACCGGGCGATTCCCGATTCCGAACTCGCGATCATTCCCGGCACCTCGCACCTGCTGGTCATGGAGAAGCCGAACGAGGTCTACCCCTTGATCGCCGACTTCCTGACCAACGATCCGGTCCCGACGCGACAGCCCATCCGCCGCGCCGCTCCCGCCTGATCGCAGTGCTTATGCTCTCTCAGTGCCCGTCCGAGTTCATTCGGTGCCTGTCCGAGTCAACTCAGTGCTCGGTGTGCGCGACCCACTCGTAGACGGGGAGGCTGCCCTCCGGGGTGTCCTCCCACCGCGGCGTCACCTTGAACCGCTCGTACCCGCCCCCGTGCGCAACCCTCAACTCGATACCCGGCGGCGTAATGGGCACGATCCGCTGTTCCAGCCCGTCAGGTCCGCCTTCGAGCAATGCCTTCGGTGAGCTACTCATAGCTGAAGGCTCTCACATCCACCCCACCCGACCGACCGATTCAGCACAATCGGCGAGCCGCGCCTACAGGGGCAGCAGGTGGTGTTTACGGGGGTTGCGCGGCAGCGTCTTATCCCGCAGGACCTGGAGGGCACGGCGGATTTCCAGCCGGGTCGAAGCCGGGTCGATGACACCGTCGATATAGCCGCGCTCGGCCGCCACCCAGGGGGTCGCGATGGTGGCGTTGTAGAAGTCGATCATCTGCTGGCGCATGGCGGCGCGCTGCTCCTCCGGGGCCGCGTCCAAAGACTTTGCGCCGATGAGGGTTACGGCCGACTCCGCGCCCATGACCGCGATCCGCGCGGTGGGCCAGGCCAGATTCACATCCGCGCCGAGCTGTTTGGAACCCATGACCGCGTAACCGCCGCCGTAGGACTTGCGGATCACCACCGTCACCTTGGGAACCGTGGCCTCCACGAAGGAGAAGATGAAACGGCCGCCGCGCTTGATGACGCCGATCTTCTCCTGCTCCACACCGGGTAGGAAGCCCGGGGTGTCGACCACGAACACCAGCGGAAGTTCGAACGCGTCACAGAGCCGGACGAAATGCGCGGCCTTATCGGAGGCGCGGGCATCCAGGGCGCCGGCGTAGACCAGCGGCTGATTGGCGACCACACCCACCGAACGACCGTCCACGCGCGCGAAACCGCAGATCACGTTGCGCCCCGCGGATTCTCCGAACTCGTGGAAATCGCCGTCGTCGAAAATGCGCAGCAGGATGTCGTGCATGTCGTAGCCCGCGTTATCGGCATCGGGGACGATGCCGCGCAGTTCCAGATCCGATTCGGTGAGCTCCGGTTCCATACCCGGATTCACGATCGGGGCGAGCTCCTGACAGCTGGACGGCAGGAAGCCGAGATAGTCCCGCACCCATTGGAACGCTGCCGCTTCATCTTTCGCGACATGGTGGATATTGCCGTACTCGGCCTGATTGCGCGCGCCGCCGAGCTCCTCGAGGCTCACATCCTCGCCGGTGACCTCGCGAATCACCTTGGGACCGGTGACGAACATGTACGCCGCCTCGGTCGCCACCACCACATCGGTATTGATCGGCGCGTACACCGCACCACCCGCACAACTGCCCAGGATCATCGAAATCTGCGGCACCAGACCGGAAAGCGGCTCCTGGCGGCGACCCAGCTCGGCGTACCAGGCCAGCGAGGTGACCGCCTCCTGCACGCGCGCGCCACCGGAATCATTGATGCCCACCACCGGACAGCCGACCTTGGCCGCGAACTCCATGATCCCGGCGACCTTGCGGCCGAACATCTCTCCGACCGAACCGCCGTACACGGTCTGATCATGGGAGAAGACCGCCACCGGGCGGCCCTCCACCAAACCGTGCCCGGTGACCACACCATCGCTGAACAGGGCGTTCTTATCACCCGGATTCCGCACCAGCGCACCGATTTCCACGAAGGTGCCCGGATCCAACAGCATGTTGATCCGATCGCGGGCGGAAGGGATACCCTTCCTGGCCCGCTTCGCCAGCCCCGCCGCACCCGCCGGTTCTCTCGCAACGGCCAACTTGTGTCGCAGGTCGGCGAGCTTCTCAGCGGTCGTGGTCACGGGGCTCCCTTCGGTAGAAACCTACTTTCGCAGAACCTTTTTCACGGTGGGGCTATTTCGGGGTCGTGTCGATTGCCCCAAGTTTCTTGGTCAGATCGGCACCGATGACCCCGATACGCGGTTCATCGACGATATCGATGTGATCACCCGGGATGTGGATGATCTCCAGATCCGGAATGTGCTCACCCCAGCCACCGTTCGGCAGTCGCTCGGCGAAACGCGGTTCCAGCTCGATGATTCCGTCGTGGTAGCGATCGGCCAGGTACAGCACGACATGACCTTCATACCGCTGCGGCGAGATGCGTTGCAACTCACCACCGTCGATGTACGAGCTGCGCTGATGTTCGAGCACGCCGCCCGGAATATCCACGCCCGCGAACTTGACCAGCTGCAACACGATATCGATCTGCTCGGCATCAGTCGCGGCGGCCAGCTCCTCGAGCTGCTCGTCATCCAGCTCGCCCTCGAAACCATAGGTCTTCTTGGCGAAGTTCTGGAAACGACGCACCCGGTTCAACCGCTCTTCCGGTGTGTCGACATGCGGCTGGGAAGGCAGTGCCACATCGATCAGGCCGACCTCGCGGACATCCGCGCCCTCGGCGCGCATCAGCTCGGCAACCTTGAGCGCGAACACGCCACCCAGCGACCAGCCGTACAGGAAGTACGGACCCTCCGGCTGCCGCTTGCGAATCTCCGGAATGTACTGGCGCGCACGCTCTTCGATGGAACCCTCGACGCGTTCGAAACCGTACATCGGGGTGCCCGCCGGAAGGCGCTTCAGCAGCGGCTCGTAGACGAGCGTGTTTCCGCCCGAAGCGTGGAAGACGAAGACCGGCACCGCATTCGATCCGGCTTCCTTCGCGCGCAGCGTGCGCACGAAGCCCTCGACGTCATCGCCGTGCTCCTGATAGGTGGCGACCAGATCGGCCAGCTTCTCGATGGTCGTGCAGGCACGCACGTCCTCGACGCTGACCTGAGCCTTCACCCGCTCCGAGAGCCGGTCGACCAGCTTGGTCAGGGTGGCCTCGTCGAGCTCGGGCAGCGGATTGAAGATGCCGCCCGCGGACTTGCCGGTGGCCAGCGCCCAGGTGCCGAAGGCCAAGCGCTCCGGCGCATTACGCGGCGGGACATTGTCCTTATCGGTCTCGGCGACCGGCGGCGCGGCCTCGATATCGGCCGGGGTCAGCGAAATACCCTCGGCGGCTTCGGCTTCCACGACGATCTCGGTGGCGGCCGCGACCACGTCGGTGGTCTCGCGGTCCAGGCGGTCGGCGAGGGACGGCACCGCGTTGGCGGTGGCGTCGGGCAGCGCGGCCAGCGGATCGGTGCCCGCGGCCATGGCGGCCCGTGCCGCACTCACGAAATCGGCGTCGACCGCGATGTCCTCGCCCGCGGCCTGCCGCTTGGCGATGGCGTCCAGCTGATCACGGTGTTCGATGGCGTAGCGCAGCACCTTGCCGACCTCGAGCAGGCTGGCATCGCGGACCGCCTGCAACTGCAGCTGCGGGATGTCGAATTCGTATTCGACGCGGTTCTTGATGCGCATGGCCATCAGCGAGTCCAGACCCAGCTCCATGAGCGGGATCTCCATCGGCAGATCCTCCACGGCATAACCCATGGATTCGGCGACGATGATCGCCAGGCGCTGCTCGATGGTCTGCGAACCGTTCGGGTTCCAGCGCTCACCGGCCTCCTCGACCACCTCGACGGCGGCGGCCAGCGCGGTCTCGGCGCTCGCCGCGGCCGTAACAGGCTGTGTCACAACCGATTCCGGCAGCGGTGCACCCGAAGTGACCACGGCGTCGAACAGCGCACGGAAGGCGTTGCCCTCCTTGGCGTGCACCGACACCGACGCGCCGCCCGGATGCGGGGTGAGCGTGGTGGTCAGGGTGCCGGCGGCCGGAATCGCGCCGTGCGCCACGGACGCGCCCACGGCGACATCCGAAAGCACCTGTGCCGCAGCCGCCTTCACCAGCGCGGTGAGATCCTCGGCGGCGGTGGCCTGCACCTCCCACACGTGGCGGCCGTCCGGCAGGGCGACGTGCGCGCCCGGAATCCGGCTGCTGCCGGAATCACCGGACAGGTTGACCTTGGGCCAGTACTGCTTGCGCACGAACGCGGTACGCGGCACATCGGCGTAATCACCGGCGGACAGCAGCGACGGCAGATCCACCGGGTGGCCCTGCACGTACAGCTGCGCCAAAGCCGATACGACGGCGGCGGATTCGTCTTCCTTGCGCTTGAGCGTCGGAATCAGCGCGGCATTGTGCACGCCCGCCGCGAAGGTGGTGCCCAGCACCTGCATGAGCGCCACCGAATTCGGCGCGAGCTCCAGGTAGGTGGTGATGCCGGTGTCCACGGCCTGCCGGATGGCATTGGTGAAGTACACCGAGCCGCGCATATTGGTGACCCAGTAGTCCACATCGTGCACGGGGGCGTGACCGGCGCGGTAGACGCCGTCCTTGTGCACCGTCGAGTACAGGTCGTGCTTCAGCGCGGTCGGCTCCAAACCGGCCAGCTCCGCGGCCAATTCACCGAGCAGCATGTCCATCTGCGAGGTGTGGCCCGCGCCGCGGGTCTGCAGGACGCGCGCGAACTTGCCCTCGGCCTCGGCGCGCGCCACGATCGCGTGCACCTGATCCGGCGGGCCGCCGATCACGGTGTTGGTGGGCGCGGCGTACACCGCGACCTCCAGATCCGGGTAGTCGACCAGGACTTCCTCGATGGCCTCGGCCGAATATTCGACCAGCGCCATATTGCGCACCTGATCATCGGTGAGCATGGCCTCGCCCTCGGCCATCAGCCGCGAACGGGCGCAGATGACGCGGACCGCGTCCTCCAGGTTCAGGCCGCCGGAGATGTACGAGCCCGCGACCTCACCCTGTGAATGTCCGACAACGCCTTCCGGCTGTGCGCCGTGCGCGCGCAGCACGGCCGCCAGGCCGAGCTGAATGGTGAAGGTGCCGACCTGACCGGTGCCGATATCCCAGTCCTGCTCATCGTCGAGGATCATCTCGACGACCGAGTAACCGGCCTCGTCCTGCACGTATTCGTCGACCTGGTCGACGGTCTTACGGAAGATGGAGTTCTCGGTGTAGAGCTGCTTGCCCATCTTGCGGTGCTGTGCGCCGAAACCGGCCATCACCCACAGCGGGCCCTTGGCGGCCGGGGCGTCGGCGGTGAAGACGCCGGTGCCCGGCTTGCCCTCCGCGATGGCGCGCAGACCGGCGATCGCCTCATCGCGGGTCGTGGCGATGACCACGCCGCGCGAACGGCCGTGATTGCGCTTGGCCAGCGAACGGGCCACATCCTCGAGCGGAGTCGCCTGTCCCACTTCGGATTCCAGCCAATCGGCCAGATCCGCGGCGGCGCGCTTACGGCGCGAGGGCAGGTACGCCGACACCGGCAGGATCACCGGCAGCGGCTCCTCGCGGGTCCACTCCTGTTCCGGCGCAGCGGTTTCGGTGCCGTCGGAGACGATGCGCTCGGCCTCGGCCAGCACATCGGTGGTCTCGTCATCGAGATCGCCGTCGACGGTATCGGCGGCGGGGGCGGAGGCGGCCGCGGTGGGCACGTACTCCTGAATGACCACGTGCGCGTTGGTGCCACCGAAACCGAAGCCGGAGACGCCGACAGTGGCGGTACCGCTGTAGCGCGGGAACTCGGTGGGCTGATCGACAACCTGCAGGTGCACCTGATCCCACGGAATATATGGGTTCGGGCTCGAGTAGTTGATGGTCGGCGGAATGACATTGTGCTGCAACGCCATGATCACCTTGGCCAGACCGGCAGCGCTCGCACCGGACTCCAGGTGACCGAAGTTGGTCTTGGCCGAACCGAGCAGGGCGGGCTTGTCGGCCTCACGTCCACGACCCACGACGCGACCGAGCGCGTCCGCCTCGATCGGGTCACCGATCAGCGTGCCGGTGCCGTGCGCCTCGATGTAATCCACGCTGGAGGGTGCGATTCCGGCATCCCGGTAGGCACGGCGCAGCACCTCGGCCTGCGCATCCGGATTCGGCGCGAGCATGCCATTGGAGCGACCGTCATTGTTGACCGCGGAGCCCTTGACCACGGCGTAGATCTTGTCGCCGTCGCGTTCGGCATCGGCCAGGCGCTTGAGCACCACAAGTGCGCCGCCCTCGCCACGCACGAAACCATCGGCATCGGCCGAGAATGCTTTGAGGCGACCATCCTTGGCGATACCGCCGTTGGCGTCGAACCCCAGTGTGGGCATCGGCGCGACCAGCGCGTTCACGCCACCGGCCACCGCCAGATCAGCTTCACCGCTGCGCAGCGCGCGGACCGCGTCGTGTACCGCCACCAGCGAGGACGAGCATGCGGTATCGATGGCCACCGACGGGCCGCGGAAGTCGAAGAAATAGGAGGTGCGGTTGGCGATGATCGAAGAAACACTGCCCATGATGCCGTAGGCCTCGGCCGAGAGCGGCGTCTTCGTCTCACCGTCTTGGCTGCTACCGACACTCATCGCCGCGATCAGCATGAACTCGTTGCCGGACGAACCGATGTATACGCCGACCGGCTGCCCTTTGAGGGTGTTCGCCGGAATCCTGGCGTGCTCCAAGGCTTCCCAGGTGAGCTCCATGGTCAACCGCTGCTGCGGATCCATGCGCTCGACCTCGACCGGTGAGGTGGCGAAGAATTCGGCGTCGAAGCCCTTGATCACGTTCTGATCGAGGTAGCCACCCTTGGTATTCGCGTTCGCGATGGCCTCGGCCGCACGCGGATCGCTCATGAACTCGGACCAGCGGCCCTCGGGTAGATCGCGTATGCCGTCACCGCGATTGATCAGGAATTCCCAGGTGGATTCGGGTGTCTCGCCCGCACCCGGCAGACGCGTGGACAGCCCGACGATCGCGATATCGTGCGCCTCGTCCGGGGTGTACCCGGCGGTGTAGAACGAGTCGTCAGCCGATTCGGCCGGAAGATCGGGTTCCCCGTTGATGATTCGCTCCGACAGCGAAGCGATCGTCGGGTGCTGGAACACGATGGTCGGATTGAGGATGACCCCCGTCAGATCCTCGATGTCACCGCCGAGCGCGAGCCCATCGCGTGAGGCCAGGCCGAATTCCTCCAGCGGCCGGTCCGTGGTGATCTTCTCGATCGGCTGCCCGGTCGCGTCGGCGACCCAGCGGCGCAGCCACTCCTGCAGCTCGCCCACGGACATGTTCGCACCGGTGGGAGCCGGTTTCGCGGCGCCTTCGGACACCGTCGGAGCATTGTCGGTCGTCTGGGTGGGGGACGTGCCCTCGTTCTCAGCCATCAATTCCTCAAGTTACCTGTCTGCGTACCGTGCGCGGCGGTATTGAGATTTCACCGTTCCCGTCGGGGACGGTGGTGTGCTCCAAGCATGAATGGCGCGGACCTGTCCGGCCCGCGCCACTCCACGTTAGATGCTCGGCCTCACTCCTCGTCAGGAGCATCGGGGAAGGCCTGCTGCGTGTAACCACCACGCAGCGTGCCTTCGATGTACGCGGCCTTGCATGCGGCACGCGCGATCTTGCCACTGGAGGTGCGGGGAATCGAGCCCGCGGGTACCAGCAGAATGTCGCGCGCGGTCACTCCGTGACGAGCGGAGAGCGCACCGCGGACCGCGTCCGCGATCGGACCCGGATCGGCCTTACCGGCACCCGGACCACGCTCGGCCACGATGACCAGCTGTTCGGAACCGTTGTCCGCGTCGAAGGTCAGACCCGAATGACTGTCCGCGGCAAAGACTTCGGCGGGCAGCTGATTGGCCGGGACCGAGAACGCGGCGATGAAACCGGCACGCAGCGCGCTGGACGCCTCCCCCGCGGAGTACTCCAGATCCTGCGGGTAGTGGTTGCGGCCGTCCACGATGACCAGGTCCTTGACGCGGCCGGTGATGTACAGCTCGCCGTCCACGTAGACGCCGTAGTCGCCGGTGCGCAGCCAATTGCCGTCGGCCGGAACACCTTCGGCGTGCGAACCCTCGGCGACCCGGTTGACGATCCGATTCCGGAAGGTCTTCTGGGTCTCCTCGGCGCGACCCCAGTAGCCGATGCCGACATTGTTGCCGTGCAACCAGATCTCACCGACCCGGCCCTCGGGCAGCTCGGTCGCGCCCTCGGGGGAATCGAGCGATTCCGGATCGACGATCGCACCCCACTGCGAGAGTGCGACATAACCGCAGGACACCTGGGCGATGGAGTTCGGCGTACCGTGCTCCACCTTCACGATGCGACCGGCATTGAGCTCGGTGCGATCGACGTAGATGACCTTGGCCTCGTCCTCGTGCCGGGTGGCCGATACGAACAGGGTCGCCTCGGCCATGCCGTAGCAGGGCTTGATGGCGGTCTTGGGCAGGCCGAACGGAGCGAACGCCTCGTTGAACTTCTTCATGGATCCGGTGGTCACCGGCTCGGAGCCGTTGATCAGGCCGATCACATTCGAAAGATCAAGTGATTCACCGTTCTTCGGCACGGCACGCGCGGCGGCGTGCTCGAACGCGAAGTTCGGTGCGGCGGCGAAGGTTCCGGCGCCGTCGGAGACCGCGGCCAGTTCCTGGATCCAGCGCGAGGGCCGCCGCACGAACGCGGACGGCGACATGATGGTGATGTACTTACCGCCCACGGCGGGCAGGATCACCGTCAGCAGACCCATGTCGTGGTACAGCGGCAGCCAGGTGACGCCGCGTGAATTCCAGTTCAGGTCCAGCGCGTTCACCATCTGCAGCACGTTGGTGCCGACACCGCGGTGGGTGATCTCGACACCCGCCGGGACGCGTGTCGAACCCGAGGTGTACTGCAGATACGCGATATCGTCGACCGCGATATCGGGCCGGATCCACGACTCTCCGACACTGTCGGGAATCGCGTCGACCGCGATGATGCGGGGCCGCTGCGCGGCGGGCAGACCACGGAAGAACTGGCGGACCCCGGCGGCGGAGGAGCTGGCCGTGAGGATCGCCGAGGGCGTGCAGTCACCGAGCACCGCGTGCAGGCGGTCGGTGTGGCCCGGCTCGTCCGGATCGAACAGCGGTACCGAGATGGTGCCCGCGTAGATGGCAGCGAAGAAGGAGATGACGTAATCGAGGCCCTGGGGGGCCAGGATCGCGACACGATCACCACGCTTGGTCACCTGTTGCAGACGTGCAGCCACCGCGCGCAGCCGAACGCCGAACTGACTCCAGGTCAGATCCTGATACACACCGTCGCGCTCGCGTGAGTAGTCGATGTACCGGTAAGCCAGATCATCGGCGTCGTTCCCGTGGGTGTGCTTCTCGACGTAGTCGACGAGGGTGCGCCCCTCGGGAATCGTGATGTTCCCCGTTTCGTCGAGGTAATCGTCGAAAGTCTCGTCCATTCCTTCTTCTCCTCCGAGGCACACGCGACATGGGCGGCGACGATGCCGCTGTTGCCTGTGAGGCCCCGACTTTTCGCCCGCGGGAAGCTCTTGAAGAGCCGACCTGCAGAATTCCGTTGCGGTCTGCGCGGTGACCGTCTATTGGCTAGATGTACTCAAACCAGGGTCATGTTACAGAGGAGCCACCCTGCCATGCTCCGGAGCGGCTAAACATATCCCAGCTCACTCGACTCGCACATACGGGATCACCGGCGCGAATGCGATGGTTTGGGTGCGCAACCCCCCGCCCCGAGGGGTGGGATGTGAATTGCCGCACCCGGGTCGCCCGGGCGAGGGACGGCGCGGGTGTGCCGAACCCCACTGCTGTCATCAACACCTGCTCCTGGCTGTCCGGACCGAACCGCTTACCGGACTCGCCGGTAACACGACTCGGAGCACTTTACAGCGTGACCCTGAAACTGGGGGGTCGGTCGGAACTTCAGGAGTGGGCGGGATGCGGCGCGTTCTCAATCAGGCCATCTGCCCAGCTCACGGTCCACTGGGTGGCCGTGGTGCCGTTCTCGTCGACGACGAATCCGTTGTACAGGCTGTGCACCGGATTGCCCGCGGCCTTCACCAGGGTGCCGACGCTGCTGAGGATGTTCATCGGGTTCAGCGCCTGTTTGGGCGAATCACAGATCATGTCGCCCGGCGCGCAGATGGTGAAGGTGCGATTGGCCAAGGAGCCGAAGCCGTCTCGCGGTCCCGTCATGGTGATGCCCGGAACATTGAGCCCGCGCAGCGCCACCTCGGCGCCCACACCGGCGGGTGACTGCCCGATCTCGGTGGCCTGACCCGGACCCTGATCGCGCCGCCCGTCGGCGATGACCGTCACGCCCAGCACCTTGTTCTCCGGGATAGGCCCCTTGCCCGCGCCGATCTGTGCGGCCACATCACCCGCGATCACCGCGCCCTGCGAGAAGCCGGTGATGACGTAGGTGGTGAGCGGGCACGCCTTGTAGGTGGCGGCCAGCTTGTCGGTCGCGCGCGTGATGCCCTCGGAACGACTGTTGTTGTAGGACTGCTGACCGTCCGGGGGCAGCGCGATCGGATTCGAGAACTGCGCCACGTACGGAACGGTGTAGACCTCGAGCCGATCGTTCGGGAACTTCTCCCGCACCGGGTTCGAGATATTGAGCATCAGCGACGCCGGATTCGAGGCCGGGTTGTACGGGTCGTCGGCACTACTGGATTCCCAGGTGCCCGGGACCGACAGCATCAGCACATCCGGGCAGTCCGCCGACTGCGAGGTCGGCTCCTTCGGCCCGGGCGGTTTCGGTCCCGGCAGCCGGAGCCGGCCCGCCAGCAGGTACCACAGCAGCAGCACCACGATGATGACGATCACGATCGCGGCGATGAGCAGCAGGCAACCCGCCGGTTTCGACCGGCTTCCGGAGCGGCGTCGGATGGTCACTTGTTGCAGTAACTCTTCGAGGCGACTTCGTAGTAGATCTTGCCCGCCTGATCGACCGACATCTTCGACTCGTCGAAGGACGGATCCGATCCGGCGATGGCGGTCACGTAGGTGATGATCTGATCCTGCGTGGCGCCTTCGGCGGTGCCCTGGCAGACCAGGCTGCCCGCGGTGAGCGCGATATCCGGTGCGCCCGGGTTGATTCCGCGCTTCTTGAGCTCCTCGAGGAAGGTCTTGTCGCGATCGGTCAGCGCCGGGGTGCCGCTGGGCGTGGTGAGGAACTGGCTCGGCACCGGCTGCGGACGCTCGGCCTGCGGCACCGTGGTGGGCGCGGCCTCGGAGGTCTGCGGTGCGGGCTGATCGGTGGAGCCGCCGCCGGCGGGCGCGGTGGTGGCGGCCGCCGAGGTCTTGGTCGTGGTCGGAGCCAGCGTGGGCGTACTCGTCGCGGTCGAATCATTGTTGCCACAGGCGGCAAGCAGTCCGGCTGCGGCGACAGTGAGCACTACGCCGAAAACCTTTCCACGGGTCCGATGCATGTGATGGATTCCTTGATCTGTCTGCGGGCACAAGGTCGCACCCAGGCTAGCGGCAACCTCGGCGCACGTCCCCGCTCCCTTTGCGAACCTCATGCACTTCTCAGTGTCCGATGGTGCTCTCGGCGGTACCCGATTTCGCACTCGAAAAACACCTACCGGTCAGTTGGGACGCACTTCGGGCCCGAGGGCCGGAATGGGCAGCGGGAACATTTCCGCCGGTAGCGCCGGTTCGACGGCCGGGGCCGCCGGTTGCGCCGGGGCCGTCGGCTGCACGGGTGCGGCGGCCGGAGCCGGTGTGGGAGTGGTGGGGGCCGGTGCCGGGGGCGGGCCGCCGACGGGGGCGCCGATCGGCTTGCCGTCCAGGCCGAAGGCTTGGGCGCGGCCGTCCTGCACCATTACCGTGCCGCCCTGGAAGGGTTGCTGCACAGTGCCATTGGGGTTGGTGCCCTCATCGCCGATCGGGAAGCCGAGGCCGCCGTTCTCGAAACCCTGTGCGGCCCAAGCCTCCATGATCGGTCCCTTGCGCACGCCCCAGGCTCCGGAGAGCGGGCTCCAGTAGATATTGCCGCCCTCGAAGGCCACGAAGCGGCCGAGGTCGCGCAGGCCCTGCTCCTCATTGATCGGGAAGCCGAAAGGACTGTTCTCGAAACCGATTTGGGCGTAGCGACCCAGGATCAGGCCCTGCACCATATGCGCTCCGGTCTTGGGGCTGAAGTAGATCGGGCCGTTCTCGAAGCCCTGCACCACGCCGTCCTTGTTGGGGGTGGCGATCTCCGGACCGTTCGGATATCCGGCCGGTCCGCGCTCGAAACCCTGTTTGCCCCAGGCGTCCAGGATCGCGCCGCGCACCATCTGCGCGCCGGTCTGCGGGGTCCAGTAGATGGAACCGCCCTGGAACGATTGGAAGCGGCCGCGACCGTCGGGCAGTGGCGCGTCCCCGCCGGTCGGGAAGCCGAGGCCGCTGGCCGCGCCGTTGAGCCCGGAGTAGCTGCCCGCGATCGCGCCGCCGACCGGCTGTGCGCCGGTCGCGGGCGAGTAGAGCATCACGCCATTGCGGAAGTCCTGTGCCACACCGCCATTGCCGACGGGGTACTCGGGGGTGAGGCAGTCGCCGAGCCAATTGTTCAGGGCCAGCGCGCCGCCGATAGCACCGCCGGGCTTGCAATCGCTGAGGCTGCTGTCGACGCCGAGCGCGGCCGCGGTCTGCGGCCAGGACTGGCGCATCTCGAAATCCCAGTACGGCCAGGTGTGCGTGCCGGACGGACGGTAGCTCACCTGCACCGGGATATTCAGCTTGTTCAGTTTCGCGACGAAGTTCTGAGTGCTCAAGCGGGACAGCACTTCCAGGCCCATGCCCGCGTAATTGGTGGTCAGCCCGGGCAGTTCACCGGGTGGATCGGTGGCGCCCGCGGTGCCGCTGCCGCTGGAGACGTACAGTCCGATGCCCTTGAGCTTGTCGGCGAGCTCGTACGGGTCGTGCGCCTTCCACTCCGGGCTGGACGGCGGCCCGAACATGGCGCCGGAATCGAATCCGCCCGCGTCCTTCATGGCGAAATTGACCATCTGCGGCATGCCGAGCGTGGTGAGGGTGAGGAAGCCGGAGTACGACGCGGCGTGCCGGACCCAGCCGGGATTGCGGGCCGCGAGCATCATGGCGGCCGAGCCGCCCATCGAAAGTCCGGATACCGCGCGCACATTGGTGGCGTGCCACTGGCTTTCCAGCAGCGGCGGGAGTTCCTTGGTCAGGAAGGTCTCCCACTTGTAGTTGCGGCCCTGATCGGGTTGCAGCCAGTCGGTGTAGAAGCTGGACTGGCCGCCGACGGGCAGCACCACGGTGACGTTCTTGTCGGCGAAGAATCCGGCGGCGCCGGCGTCCTTGGTCCAGCCGTTCTCGTCATCGGTGGCGCGCAGGCCGTCGAGCATGTACATGACCGGGAATTTGGCGTCGGGTTTGGCGCGCCAGTCGCGGGCCAGCAGCAATTGCACCTCGACGGGTGCTCCGGTGGCGGGTGAATTGACCCAGAGGGCCACCCGGCGATCTCCCAGCCACACCGCTTTCTGCACGGTGGCGGGCACGCTCGGGGCGGCGTCGGGTTCGGCGGCGGCGATACCCGCGCCGGTTATCCCGCCCGCACCCCCGAAAATAGCTGCGGCCAGCGGAAACACGGCTGCGACGGCGCATGCCGCCCAGCGTCGGCGCGCCCGCTTCGTCCCACTGACAACTCCAACCACACAAGTGTTGTACCCCCGATCAGGTCCGCCGCCCGGTAGGACGCGCGGTAATCGAGGGCACTACAGCAAACGACCGGTTTCTTTTTGGACTCGTCCGGTACGAGTTCCCGGCTACGCGCCCAGCGCCGCCAGAATGTCCGGGCGCGCACCGGTCAACTGGTCTTGCCAATAGCCCCACGAATGCGTGCCCTTGGTCGGCAGGCTGTAGTGCGCGCCGATGCCGAGCTCGTTCATCCGCGACATGAACGACACCGTGTTCAACATCGAGAGCGCCTCCAGCGCCACCGCGTTCAAGGTGTTGAACGCGCCGTTCTCCGGATCATCGTGCGCGCCCAGCACACCCCAGGACGCCGAGATGTACATGGGCAGACCGCGCAGCTGCGGCGCGAAGACGAACGGATCCATCCGCAACCACTGCGGGCTCCACGGCCACGCCATCGAATCCACATTGAAGCGACCGGCATCGAGCATGGCGAGCCGGATGGCCTCGCGCATACCCGGCGCGGAGATGTTCAGGTAGCCCGAGAACGAGGAGGCGTGCTTGAACATATCGCGGTGATACGCCGCCAGCGCCAGCGCCGCGGAACCGCCCATGGAGAGTCCGGCGATCGCGTTCTTGGTGCGGGACACCCCCATCGGCTCCAGGAACGCGGGCAGCTCCTCGGTCAGGAAGGTCTCCCACTTGTAGGTGAACTTCTGGCCGTTGGTGCTCGAGGGCGCGCGCCAATCGGTGTAGAAGCTGGACTGGCCGCCGACCGGCATCACCAGATTGATGTTGTCGTCGGCGAAGAGCTGCAGCGCGTTGGTCTCGAATGTCCAGGCGTTGAAGTCATCTCGCGCGCGCAGACCGTCGAGCAGATACAGCCCGGCGTCGCCGCCGTTCTTTGCCCACTGCACCTGCACCTTCACCGGGCCCATGCTGGAGGGCACCATGAATTCCTCGAAGCGCGGGCGCGGCGGGGGTTCTGGCGCGGGCTCGGCGGCGGGCGCGCCGGGTGCGCCCGGCGGCGGGGCGGGTGGGGCGGGCTCGGCCACCGGTGCGGGCGTGCTGCCCGTCTCACCGGCGGGTTCGACTGTGCCATCGGGTGATTGGCGCAGCGGACCGGTGGGCGCGGCCTGCGCCGTCCCGGCGATGCCGGGCAGTCCCGACATACCAGGCAGCACGGCGACACCCGGGAGGGCGGTCACCGTCAGGGCGGCCGCCAGCACCCGGCGACGCCAATTGTGCGCGCGCCCGGCAGCCGAGGTGCGCTGGGCCGAAACAGTTTTCCGAACCGAATCTGGGCATGACGCACCCGTTACTGCCATCAGAATGTGCTCCTGAACCGCAAAGGGGGAACGACACCAAACGTGACCGGCGTCACGGACAGGGCAGCACTTTACCGGTGCATAGGGGGTAACTGGCCGGTATCTCGGTCAGCTGGCGTGTATTTCGGCTTTTCCGTCGTGAAAGTCGATGAATCCGTGCTGGAAATTCTGCCGCACGCCATTCGAAATAGGACTTTCGTCGCTAATCGGAAATCCGAGTGCCCCAGTCGGTCCCGCCGCTCCCTCGTACGCGCCGCCGATCATTCCGCCCACCGGATGCGCACCACCCGCCTGCGACCAGAACACCCGGCCGCCCTTGAAATCCTGCGCCGCACCGCCCGCCACCGCGAACTCCGGGGTGAGGCATTCGCCGAGCCATGATTTCGCCAGCGCCACAGGCAGAATCGCGCCCGCCGACGCGCACCCCGGCTTGGCGGCCTCCACACCCAGCGCGGCCGCCGCCTGCGGCCAGGACTGCCGCATCTCGAAATCCCAGTACGGCCACGAATGCGTCCCGGACGGACGGTAATTCACCTGCACCGGAATGCTCAGCTTGTTCAGCTTGGCCACGAACTGCAGCGAGGAGACCCTGGCCAGCATCTCCAGCGCCGTCGCCGTGAAACTGGTGCTCACCCCCGGGATACCGGAGGGGATGTCGTAGACGCCCACCAGCCCGCTGCCGCTGGAGACGTACAGGCTCACACCCTTGAGATGTTCGGCCAGCGCGTACGGATCGTGCGTGCCCCACTCCGCATCGTTGATCGATCCCCACATGGCATCGGAGTCGTAGCCGCCGGAATCATGCATGGAGTACCGAATCGCCTGCGGCATACCGAGAGTGGTGGTGGTCAGCAGGCCGGAATAGGAGGCCGCGAAACGCGCGAAGCCGGGATTGCGGCCGACCAGCGTCATGGCCGCGGTGCCACCCATGGACAGGCCCGCGATGGCGCGCACATTGCCGGTGCGCCACTCCCGGTCCAGCAGGGGCGGTAATTCCTTGGTGAGGAACGTTTCCCACCGGTAGAACTTGCCGTTGTCGGGCTTACGCCAGTCGGTGTAGAAGCTGGACTGACCGCCTACCGGGAGCACCACCGTGACGTTCTTGTCGGCGTAGAAAGCCTGTGCCCCCGCGTCTTTGGTCCAGCCGTTCTCGTCATCGGCCGCGCGCAAACCATCCAGCAGGAAAAGGGCCGGGAATCTGCTGTCCGGCTTGATATTCCACTCCCTTGGCAGCAGCAGCTGCACCTGGATCCGAGTCCCCATCGATGGCGAATCGACCCACAGGGCGACCCGTCTATCGGTCAGCCACACCACATTTCGAATGGCCGGTATCGACGATACTTGCGCCGCACCGGGATCCGCCGTGGCAGTCCCTCCCCCGATCAGAACCGTCGTAGCCGCCGCAAGCGCCACGAGCCCACCCCACCCGGGTCTCCGTCGTCTACCTCTTGCCACAGGTGCAACACTAGTTCGCTTCCGCCCCTGCGGCTTCCGAACTTCGGCATACACAAAGGACCGGCCACCCCGTCGGGATGGCCGGTCCTGTATGTCTAGATTTGCCGGAAACCGGAAATCAGGAGTTCAGCGCCGCGAGAATCTGCGGGCGAGCCTTCCACAGCTCCGCTTCCCAGTTCTTCCAGTTGTGCACACCGATCGCCGGGTAGTCGTAGGTCACATTCTGACCGATACCCAGCTGATTCATCCGGCCCTGGAACAAACGGGTGGTGACCATCGAAATGGCCTCGATGCCCATGGCATTCGCGGTATTGAACACACCCGACGCCGCATCGGCGCCACTGGGCAGACCGCTGGAGGCCGAGATGTACATCGGCAGACCCTTGAGCTGCGGCGCGAACACCGACGGGTCCATGCGCAGCCACGCCGGGCTCCACGGCGCGGCCATGGAATCCACATTGAAGCGACCGGCATCGAGCATCATGACGCGAATGGCCTCACGCATACCCGGCGCGTTCCAGTTCAGCGGACCGGAGAACGAGGAGGCGTGCTTGAACATATCGCGGTGGTAGGCGGCCATGCGCAGTGCGGCCGGACCACTCATCGACAGCCCGACAATGGCATTCTGCGTGCGCGAAACACCGTATCCGGCAAGGAAATCCGGGAGCTCCCTAGTGAGGAACGTCTCCCACTTGTACGTGTACTTCTGACCGTTGGTATTGCTCGCCGAGGTCCAGTCCGCGTACCAGCTGGACTGACCGCCGACCGGCATCACCAGGGTGACATCGTCGTTCTCGAACTGCTGCTGGGCGTTCGTCTCGAACGACCAGGCGTTCTTGTCATCGCGGGCGCGCAGGCCGTCGAGCAGATACAGCGCCTTGTTGCCGCCGTTCTTCGCCCACTGCACCTGCACCTTGACCGGGCCCATGCTGGACGGGACCATCAGCTCTTCGTAACCGCCGGCCGGGGTGCGGTGCACCGGGCCCGCGATCGGAGCGGCCATGGCGATCGTCGGGGCCGCGACCGCTGCGGCGGTCGGAATGGCCAGCGCCGCGGCGCTCGCAGCCAGAAGTCGTGTTCCCCATCCACGCTGAACACCACGTCTGGACTGGACTCCACCCGGCATGGCAGACCTGCCGAAACGCATGGATACTGCTCCTTCTCTACTGCTGTTAGTTCAGTTGTAGTCGCTCTGCGCGAACGGGCAATACCGTTGCTGCATAAGCGATCAGCACCCACGACGAATCCCGACGCTCCGAAGTGAGTGAGGCGCTCCCACGGTCTGGTTACATGCGCTCGCTGGAGGGTATTCGACCTTCCACACGGTTGGCAAGGTGATGCTAAATCCAGACCGTAATCGTGCGGTGACCTTATCGCGAATCATCAGTGATGTCGCGGCAACAGGAAAATCCTTACGGTCAGCCGATGTTCGCGCTCAGATCGGGCAGCATCTTGTAGACCTGGTCCTCCCAGTACTTCCAGCTGTGCACACCTTCGGGGGTGTAGTCGAACACCGCATTGCTGGGACCGAGTGAGTCCATACGGGCTTGGAACGCACGGGTATTCGCCAGTGCGACAGTCTCCAGACCCGCCGCATTCGTCAGGTTGTAAGCATCCAGTGGCGAGTTCACCGCATCGCGCGCACTCGGCCGGCCGTTACCTGTGGATATCCACAATCGGGTGCCATTGGCCCGCAGCTGCGGTGCGAACACGAAAGGATCGTTGCGAAGCCACAATTCGCTCCACGGCGGTCCCCACATGGAGTCGATGTTGAAGCCGCCCGCATCCAGCAGCGCCAGCCGCAGCGCCTCGCGCATACCCGGCGCGGAAATATTCAGATATCCGGAATATGAAGCGGCATAGCGGAACTGATCGGGATGATAGGCCGCCATCACCAGCGCCGCACTCCCACCCATGGACAGACCGAATACGCCGTTTCCGTTCGGATTGAAGCCGAGCCGGTCGCGCAGCGCATAGCGCAGATCCCGGGTGAGGAAGGTTTCCCAGTTGTAGGCGGTGGCCTGGCCGTTGGTATTGCTGGGCGCCATCCAGTCCGAGTAGAAGCTGGACTGGCCGCCGATCGGCATCACCACATTGATATTCCAGGCGGTCAGCACCCGCTCGACCTCGGTGTCGATCTCCCAGCCGGACAGGTCGTTTCGGGCGCGCAGGCCGTCCAGGGCGTACACCACGCGCTGGGTGTTGCCGTCGGCCGCGCGGAAGACGCGGGATTTGATCGGGCCCATGCTGGAGTCGACCCAGAAGTCCTGTCCGCCCGGATCGAAGCTCGCGGCCGCCGGGGCCGCCGCGGGGCCCAGGGCGACCATCCAGGGCAGTGCGAGCGCCATCGCGAGACCGGCGACCGAACGGCGCAGGAAGGTGCGGCCGTGCCGAACCTGGACCGAGCCGAGTGTCCGAACAGACCTCATCGATTCGCCTTTCACCGCGATCGCCGTTGACCACAACAGAAATGGAGAAGCGTTCGCTCCTCTATATGCGGTTATTCGGAGCGGACCGGCGCGAAAACGGCCAGGAGACCGAATTGTGACTAGATCGACTCTTCGGGCAAAAATGCGAAAAGCCCCCCACCCAGATTGGGTAGGGGGCTTGGTATTACAACCCTTTTGTGAGGGTTACCCGATATTCGCCGACATGTCCGGAATCATGCGGTACGCCTCGTCCTGCCAGTTGGTCCACGCGTGCAGACCGGCGGGAGGGAAGGAATACACCACATTTCGCGCGCCGAGCGTATCCATCCGGATCTGGAACGCGCGAGTATTCGCCAGCGCCAACGCCTCCAGCGGCGAACCGCGCACCAGTCGATCGGCGGCCGCGCCCAGCGGAATATCCAGATCCTGCGGCATCGGCGTACCGCTGCCCGCCGCGATCCACAGCCTGGTGTTGTTCGCGATCAGCGTGGGCGCGAAAACGAACGGATCCATCCGCAGCCAGCGATCACCCCACGGCGGCGCCATGGAATCGACGTTGTAGCCGCCCGCGTCGATCATGGCGGCGCGAATCAGCTCGCGCATACCCGGCGCGGAAATATTCAGATAGCCCGAATACGAACCGGCATAACTGAACTGGTCCGGATGGTAGGCCGCCAGCGTCAGCGCGGCCGAACCGCCCATGGACAGGCCGAACACGCCATTGCGATAGGGGTTGAACCCCAACCGGTCTCGCAGCGCCCAGCGCAGCTGATCGGTCAGGAAGGTCTCCCAGTCGTACCGGTAGCTCTTGCCCGGACCGCCGCCCAGCGCCTCGGTGGCGCCCGAACCGGTGTTGGCCGCCGAGGATCCCGCGCCCGCCGGGATGCCGAAGAACGAGCTCGGCGAATTCCAGTCCGCGTAGAAGCTGGACTCACCGCCGACCGGCATCACCACATTGATATTCCAGGCCGCCAGGATCTCCGGAACGTTGGTGTCGTTCTCCCACCCGTTCAACAGCTCGGTGGCGCGCTGGCCGTCCAGCGCGTAGACCACCCGATTGGTATTGCCGTCCGCGGCGCGCAGCACCCGCGTCTTGATCGGCCCCATCACCGGAGAGTCCACCCAGAAGTCGAAAGCCGCCGGGTTGAAAGCCGCCGTCGCGGGCGGAGTTCCGAGCACCGTCACGCCCAATGGCAGCAGCAGCGCGGTGGCCAAGCCCAGCACCACCCGTTTGAAGCCTCTAACCCGCATCGACCTAGCCCTCTCGTTGGAGCAGAACCGAGCTTGCAGACGTACCGGAAAACTCTTGCTGAACAGATCATCAGCGATGCGACGCCCTAAACGGCTGACCCGACCGGCGTGTTACGGAGAAGACCGCCCAGTCCCTGGTGGGCGACCAACCGAAACGGAACGGCCCCCGCCCTATTGGGCGGGGGCCGTGCTGCGCTCACGGGCTCGGAGAACCCCTCGGCTACCGGGGTTTCAGGGGGAACCCCTGAGAGCTACGAGAGTTGTCCTATCCGATGTTGTTCGACATGTCCGGAATCATCCGGTAGACCTCCGAGGCCCAGTTCTGCCAGTTGTGCACACCGGTGGCCGGGAAGTCGTACGTCACGTTGCTCGCGCCGATGGAGAGCATCCGCGCCTGGAAGGCCCGGGTGTTCACCAGCGCCAGCGCCTCCAGCGGCATGCCCTGGATGACCGACATGAACGAGGTCACGTCACCCGCGCCGGGAATGGCGCTGGCCGCGGATACCCACAGCCGGGTGTTGTTGTTCTTGAGCAATGGTGCGAATACGAACGGATCCATCCGCAGCCACTGCGGGCTCCACGGCAGCGCCATCGAGTCGATGTTGTAGCCACCGGCGTCGACCATGGCCAGGCGCAGCGCCTCACGCATACCGGGCGCGGACACGTTCAGGTAGCCGGAGAACGAACCGGCGAAGCTGAACTGATCCGGGTGGTAGGCGGCCAGCGTCAGCGCGGCCGAACCACCCATGGACAGACCGAACACACCGTTGCGGGTGGCGCGGAAGCCGAGCCGGTCACGCAGCGCGTTGCGCAGGTCCTGGGTCAGGAAGGTCTCCCAGGTGTAGCGGTAGCTCTTGCCGGGTCCACCGGCCATGAGCTGGAAAGCGCCGGAGCCCGAGGACGATCCGGACGCGGAGCCCGAGGAGGACAGCGAACCGGAGCCGGTGCCGCCGGGGACGCCGAAGAAGGTGCTGGGCGCGGCCCAGTCGGCGTAGAACGAGGATTCACCGCCGACGGGCATGACGACATTGATATTCGCGGCGGTCAGCGCCCGCGCCACATCCGTGTCGTTCTCCCAGCCGTTGAGGATGTCCTGGGCGCGCATACCGTCGAGCGCGTAGACCACGCGATCGGTATTGCCGTCGGCCGCGCGGAAGACGCGGGTCTTGATCGGGCCCATACCGGCCGACGAGTCGACCCAGAAGTCGAACGCGGACGGATCGAAGGCCGCGTTGGCGGTTCCCGTCACTCCTGCCGCCGACACCCCGAACGGCACCAGCAGTGCCAAGGCCACGCCGACCGCGGACCGCTTCACCCAACCGCCGCTCGATCTCCGACGTCTCTCCTGCGCGCCTCGCATCATCAGGTCCTTTTCATATCGTTCGTCTCCACCGTGCATCGCGGGGCACGGTGGGCGTCTCGGGGAGCCTATCGCCCCATGGCTAACCGAGCGTTATCGGAATGAGATATATGTGACCCGGACCACTCCGTCGAGCTTTTATGGTCTGGACCAGCACATTGATACAACAAGGGGCACAAAAACGCCCGCTGTGCGCGCACTGCGGAGTTGCTGTGAATGTGACCCGGCAATCGCATCAGCCGATATTGGCCGACAGATCGGGGATGAGGCGAAGCATCTCGCTCTCCCAGTTCTTCCAGTTGTGCACACCCACCGCCGGGAAGTCGTAGGTCACGTTCTTCCCGCCGATGCTGTTGAATCGAGTCTGAAATGACTTGGTGCCCACCAGCGCAATGGCTTCGATGCCCATGCCCTGAACGGTCGAGGCATTGATGGCATCGGCCGAGGACGGCAGGCCGCTGCCCGCGGAGATGAACAGTCTTGTGTTGTTGGCCTTCAACTTCGGCGCGAAGGTGTACGGATCGATGTGCTGCCACCGAGCGTCCTTGGCGGTGGCCAATGCGTCGATGTTATAGCCGCCCGCGTCGAGCATGGCGACCCGGACCGCGTCCCGCATACCGGACATGGACAGATTGAGCGCGCCGGACAGCGATGCGGCATAGGAGAATTGGCTCGGATAGTAGGCGGCCAGGGTGAGCGCGGAACTGCCGCTCATGGAGAGTCCGACCACGCCGTTGCGAGTGCTGCTGAAGCCCAGGCGATCTCGCAGCGCGGCGGGCAGGTTCTGACTGAGGAAGGTTTCCCACCGGTATGCGGTGGTTTTGCCCGGTCCGCCCGCGAGCGCCTGTGCCGCACCGGATCCGGTGCCGGACAGGGTGCCCGCCGGAATGCCCAGGAAGGTGCTGGCCGAGGTCCAGTCGGCGTAGAAACTGGACATGCCGCCGACCGGCATGACGACATTGATATTGGCGGCGGTCAGGGCTTGTACGGCGGTGGTCTCGATTTCCCAGCCGTTCAGATCGTCGCGGGCGCGCATACCGTCGAGTGCGTAAACCACCCGGTTGGTATTGCCGTCGGCGGCCCGGAACACCCGGGATTTGATGGGGCCCATGGTCGAATCGACATAGAAGTCCATACCGGCCGGATCGAAGGCGGCCCGCGCCTTCGGTGCGAGTCCCGCATCGGCCACCGACACCCCGAGCGGTAGCAGGGCCGCCACAGTCAATACCGACGCGGAAAGCTTGAGCAGGTCACGCCTTCCCATGTCCGGAATCCGCTGCGCCCCACCCACAGTCAAGCCTCGCATCCGAGCGGCCTCTCATCAGTATTGCGACAAACGTTGCGACACATACAAAGATGATTCGCGACGAACGTGTCCGTGGATGCTATCGCGGAACACACCTCCCGGTGTTACCAAACCGAGATGAGATATCGGTTTGCTATCCCGAATCGGACACAACGGCGGCGGTCCTGTGTTAATGGACCGCCGCCGTGGGTGTTTCGTGAATTTTGCCGGGAGTTACTCCCGGTCCTCGCTATTTCTGCGGCGAGGGGTACGGATCAACCAGACCGCAACGCTCGATCTCGTACTTGGGCACCCGATCGATCCGGTACTTCGAAAAGCCCAGCGACTGCATCACATTGTGCCGCCAGCGCTCGAAGGTCAGCGGCGATCGCGAGGAGGACAGCAGGTCCTGGGTGGCCGGGCAGCTCAGCGCCACCCGCGCCTGCGCCACCCACTTGTCGTCCATGTACCAGGGCAGCCACGGATGCCGATCCACCATGCCCGCGTCCACCACGACCCAGTCCGGGTAGAGGTTCTTGTCATGGCCGATGCGGCCGTCCTCGAGCCGTTCGGTATGCGCCGCAAGCGGATACGCCAGGCCCATCTGATCGATGACGCGCACGCTCAGCGGAACGTTCATGCTGGTCATGCCGAGATTCAGGAAGAACACGGTATGTCCGTTGCCACCCGGGGCGATGGGCTCCGGCGGCGGTGCGATGTACCAGAACATGAAGGACGGCGAATTCAGCAGCAGGCCGCCGTCCGGGGTGTTGGCGATATCGCGGACCATGGCGCGCATGCGCGGATAGTCCAGGTAATCCTCGGCCCGGATCGGATGATCGTGACCGGTATTGAGGACGTAGTAGATCCGCTCGTCCACGATGCCGGTGGAGCTGATCTTGGTTCCGGTGGTGATGGCGGTGGTGTTGGCCGCGAACAGCGCCCAGCCCGCCGTACCCAGGAATCCGGCCAGCACCACCACGAAAGCCCAATCCCGGCGGCGCATTTCGCGGGTACCGGCGAACAGGCCGCGCGGTATCCGAATCGGCAGCACGGCCACCGGCAGGATGAGGCAGAACAGCTGCGGCAGCAGCATGCGGCCGTGCATGAAGTCGCCACCGACGCGGATCTCGTAGACGGTCAGCAGCAGACCGCTGCCGACCATGAGCGCGACCACGGCGGCGGGGGTGTGCAGCCACACGCTGAAGCGGTGAATCCGAGTGCGCCAGCTCTTGTCCGGCGTTCCGGCCGTCTCGTCGTCATCGACGGAGTGCCGACCGGTCTCGTCGTCGGCGCGTCCCGACCACACCGCGAACGCCGCGGCGACCGCGAGCAGCGCCAGCGGAATCAGCAGCCAATACGGTCCGGCGAAATTCCACAGGTAGACGAAACCCTGCTTCCACTTCGCGCCGCCCGCGTCCTTGGCCACGGCCGTATTCGGGTACGGCAGACCGTAATAGCCCATCCGCCACACCTGGTAGACGATCGGCACCAGCCCCGCGACCGCGACGATGAGCGCACGGAACACGATCGGCCGCAGCCGGGTCTCGGGCAGCGGCGCGCAGAAGATCATCAGCAGCGCCAGCGCGCCCACCAGGGTCATCTCCGGGCGGATCAGCGGTGCCAGCCCGGCGAAGAACACCAGGCCGAAAAACCCTGGCAGCCGGACCCGTTCGGCCTGGCTCCAGCGAATCAGCAGGTACCACAGCACCGCCAGATAGGCGATGACCAGGCTGGACTCCAGACCCGAGGTGGCGTAGTCGCGGGCCGGGGGCACCGCGATGTAGACCAGCGCACCGGCCGGAAGCAACAGCGCCGATCCGGTGCCGCCCCACAACCGGGCCGCACCGAGCATGGCGAAGACGATGGCCAGCACCGACAGCGTGAGCGCGATGCCGAGCACCACGTACTCCAGCCGCAGATCGGTCAGCCAGCTGAAGAACCAGACCAGATAGGTCCAGGCGGTGCTGGTATTGGTTTCGACGCGTTCACCCGCATTGAATACCGGGCCGTTGCCCGCCATCAGGTTTCGCACCGTGCGCAGCACGATGAGGCCGTCATCGGCGATCCAGCGCCGCTGCCAGCCTCCGGCCGCGAATAGGGTCGCGGTCAGCACGATCCCACCGACGAAAACGGTGCGGGATAGTCGCGAGAATCTGCGCGCGGACGGATCCGTCGCACGCCGATGGGCGCGCCCGAGCGGCAATTGTGCCGTAGGCGCGCCCCCCTCTCGCTCTTCTCCCTCTACCACGTCAGGTGAGATAGACAGCGACACCTACCGCTCCGATCCAGGCGATTGCGAGGAACTGGAGGACCCGGTCCCCCAGGGCGATCTCTTCGGGTTCACCGGCTTCGCCGCCGTCCACATCCACCGCGTAGCGCAGGACCGCGATGGTGAACGGGATCATGGAGATCGCGAACCAATCGGTGTCCTTGACCCGGCCCTGTTCGAACGCCCACAGCCCGTAGAACACGACCACCGCGGTGGCCGAGACGGTCCAGACGAAACGCAGGTAGGTCGCGGTGTAGTACTGCAGCGACTTGCGGATCTTCGCGCCGGTGTCGAGCGCGATCTTCAACTCCGCATAGCGCTTTCCGGCCGCCATGAACAGCGAGCCGAACGCCATGATGAGCAGGAACCATTGGGACAGCTTGATATCCGCGGCCGCGCCGCCGGCCACCGCGCGCAGCAGGAAGCCGGAGGAGACGATGCAGATATCGAGCACGGCCTGATGCTTGAGGCCGAAGCAGTAGGCGAGCTGGATGGCGATGTACACCGACATCACCACGGCCAGATGCCAGGACGCGAGGAACGAACCCGCGATGGATGCCACCAGCAGCACCGCGGACAGGCCGTAGGCCAGATTCACCGGCACCACACCGGCGGCGATGGGCCGGTAGCGCTTGGTCGGGTGGGCCCGGTCGGCCTCCACGTCCAGCGCATCGTTGACCAGGTAGATACCCGAGGCCGCCATACAGAACACCACGAACGCGATGGCGACGTGGCCGAGCACGGACGCGTCGGTGAGCACCAGATCGCCGGCCGCGGTCTTGCCCGCGGCCAGCGGTGCGGCGAGCACCAGCACGTTCTTGACCCATTGACGCGGGCGCATGGCCTTGATCAGGCCGCCGCCCAGCGTCTTCGGCGGTCCCTTGACGACCGCCTCGTCCAGCTCGGTGCTGGTCGGCTCTTCGCTCATGTCAACAAGGGCTCTTTCTTCCTGCGCGGTCACTTCGCGAGTCTCTTTTCGGCGGCAAGCACTACAGCGGCTGATGCGGCGCCCAGCGCGGAACCGGCGAGCACGTCGGATGGGTAATGCACCCCGAGGACGACCCGGGACAGCAGCATCGGCGGGACGAGCACCGCGGGCAAGGGTAACCCGGTGAGCCTGCCGAGCAACACAGCCGCTGCCGTCGTTGATGTCGCGTGCGAGGACGGGAAGCTCAGCTTGCTCGGCGTCGACACGTTGACCTGCACGGATGGATCATTCGGGCGCGGACGGCGAACAACCCGCTTGATCACCACGGAGGCGGCGTGCGCACCGAACGCGCCGACGGCAGCCCCGGCCCATTCGCGGCGGCGCGGCTTGTCCACGAGCGCGCCGACCGCGGCGATGCCGATCCAGCCGAGCGAATGCTCACCGAAATGCGACATACCGCGCGCGGCCTTGATGACCGCCGGATTGCGGCCGATGGTGCCCTGCACCAGGTTCAGGATCTTTACCTCGGGCGGGGCGGCCGGAGCCGGAGCGTCCGGAACCACATGCAATCCGCGGTCGGACTCGGCGGCTTGGCTGGCGGTCATTTGCTCCCGTTCCCTGAGTTGTCGATGCCGAAGGTGTTCTCCCACGCGGACTTACTGGTGAGATGCGAATGCGCCGCACGATACTGCTCGCGCACCTCGGGGAAGCGCTCGGCCAGCTCCTTGCGCAGGCGCATGGCCTCCTTGAAGAGTTCGGCGGCCTTGCGCGGATCGCGCTTGCGGTAGACGACGCCGCGGCCGTCGGCGGTGGTGACGGTGACGCCGTCCACCTGGGACAGCAGGAACCAGCGCGCGTCGAGAGTGGGGACGTTCAGCTGCGGGGTGTCGTGATGCGCGGTGTTCGCCTTGCGGAAGTTGTGCAGCACGCCCTTGCCGAGCCGGGCGATCTTGGCGAGCGGATTGCCGGGTTCCCCGACCGCGCCGACCTCGGCGTGACTGGGCAGCGGCAGTTCCGTAGAGGACTGCAGCACAACGGCGTCCGGAAATTCCTTGCGCATGGCGTGCACCTTGCCCAGCGCGCTGGGCAGCAGGTCGAACAGCTTGTCCGGTCCCGCCAGGTAATCGCGAATGGCCTCGTTCTGGATGGCCACCGTCGAATACTCCAGGCACAGCAGGTGTTTCAGCGTCGCCTTGACCGTGTTGACCACCATCGGACGGCCGTCGTTGGGCAGATGCAGCGAGGCGACCACCAGGCGGTTGCGCAGGTGGAAGTACGCCTGCCAGTCGATGGCGTCGTCCTTGTCGCTCCACGCCATATGCCATACGGCCGCACCCGGCAGGGTGACGGTCGGATAGCCGTGATCCCTTGCGCGCAAACCGTATTCGACGTCGTCCCACTTGAGGAACAGCGGCAGCGGCTGCCCGATCTCCTCGGCCACCTGGCGCGGGATGACGCAGGTCCACCAGCCGTTGAAGTCCACATCGATGCGGCGGTGCAGCAACTTGGAGTTGTCGCGGTCGCTGAGCGGGTTCTTGGAGAAGTCGTGGTCGTAGTCGACGTTCGCGGGCGCGGTCCACATGAAGATGGACCGATCCACGATCTCGCCCATGACGTGCAGATGCGAGCGTTCCTGCAGGTTGAGCATCTGCCCACCGGTCAGGATGGGAGACTTGGCGAATCGCGAGAACGCGAGCGCGCGCAGAATGCTGTCCGGCTCGATCTCGATGTCATCGTCCATGTAGACGATGTACTCGGCATCGGTGGTCTTGAGCGCTTCGTACATGACGCGGCTGTAGCCACCGGACCCGCCCAGGTTGGGCTGATTGTGGATGGCGAGCCGATCACCAAGGGGCAGTGCGGCTTCGGCGAATCCGGGCTCGTCGACAACCTTGCGATTGCCCTGATCCGGAATGATGACGGCCTTGATCTTCTCCAGCACCAGCGGGTCATTGCCAAGCGCGGCAATGGTTTTCACCGCATCGGTGGGCCGGTTGAAGGTGGGCATGCCGACGGCGATGCTGCCCTCGCCCGGAGCCTCGATGGGCGCGTACCAGCCACCGCTGCGCACCTCGACCGCGCTGTCGGTGGTGATGTCGAACCAGATCCAGCCGCCGTCCTCGAACGGGCCCAGATCCACCTCGAACTCGACGGCTCCGGTCCCGTGCGCGCCGAAATCAGCATCCGTCATCCCGGCATGGTTCTGGCCGGGATCCACCCCGAACTCAGAGCCCTGCACGTGAATTCGGGAACCGTCCGCCTTGGAGCGGTACACGTCCACGCGGCCGTGGCCGGACAGTTCCAGCCGCAGCACCACGGATTCGAGAATGCTCCAGCGCCGCCAGTAGCTGGCGGGCACGGCATTGAAGTAGGTGCAGAACGACACCTCGGACTCCGCGCCGATGGACAGCGAGGTCCGGGTGGGCGCGTGCGCCCGCTTGGCATTGGTGTCGGATTCCTCGAGGTACAGCTTGCGCACGTCGAGGGGCTCACCCGGCCGCGGCAGGATGATGCGCTGCAGCAGCGATTTGGCGCGGGTCGCGGTGTTGGACTCTTCCGGGGTCATCTCTTCCAGCGTCGCTTGTGCGGTCATTCGGCGGTGTCCACCAGGGGTGCGCCGGACTCCAGGTGCGGGCGCAGCACATTGTCGAACATGCTGAGCGCGGCACCGATGGCCATATGCATGTCCAGGTACTGGTAGGTGCCCAGGCGTCCACCGAAAAGCACCTTGGCGGAAGCGGTTTCGGCCTTGGCGCGCTCGCGGTAGGCGAGCACCTTGGCGCGGTCCTCGGGGGTGTTGATCGGGTAGTACGGTTCATCGCCGGTCTGGGCGAAGCGCGAGTATTCGCGCATGATGACCGTCTTGTCCGTGGGGTAGTCGCGCTCGGGGTGGAAGTGGCGCGGCTCGATGATGCGGGTGTAGGACACGTCGCCGTCGTTGTAGTTCATCACCGAGGTGCCCTGGAAGTCACCGGTTTCCAAGACCTCGGTCTCGAAATCGATGGTGCGCCAGCCGAGTTCGCCTTCGGCGTAGTCGAAGTAGGCGTCCAGCGGTCCGGTGTAGATGACCGGGGCGTCCGGGTTCTGCGCGCGGATCTCGTCGCGGACGTCGAACCAGTCGGTGTCGACGCGCACCTCGATGAGATCGCTCTCGGCCATCTTGGTCAGCCAGGCGGTGTACCCGTCCTTGGGCAGACCCTCGTAGGCGTCGTTGAAGTACCGGTTGTCGAAGTTGTAGCGCACGGGCAGTCGGGTGATATTGCCGGCGGGCAGGTTCTTGGGGTCGGTCTGCCACTGCTTGGCGGTGTAGTCGCGAATGAACGCCTCGTAGAGGGGACGGCCGATCAGGGAGATCGCCTTCTCCTCGAGATTGGCGGCGTTCTTGGTGTCGATTTCGGCGGCCTGCTCGGCGATCAGCGCGCGGGCTTCCTGCGGGCTGAAGTAGCGGCCGTAGAACTGGGAGATCAGGCCCAGTCCCATCGGGAATTGGTAGGCCTGGCCCTTGTGCAGCGCGAAGACGCGGTGCTGGTAGCCGGTGAACTCGGTGAACTGATTCACGTAGTCCCACACCCGCTTGTTGGAGGTGTGGAAAAGGTGGGCACCGTACTTGTGGATTTCGATGCCGGTCTCAGGCTCCGCCTCCGAATAAGCGTTACCACCCAGGTGGTAGCGGCGTTCGACCACCAGGACCCGCTTGCCCAGCAGGTTGGCGGTGCGTTCGGCGATGGTCAGCCCGAAGAAGCCGGAGCCGACGACGATGAGATCGAAGGGGGATGCGACGGTCACGGGAGCCCAGCGTAGTGGAAGAAGGTATTGCCGTGCGTGGGCTCCGGTATGCGGGGTTCGGGGGGCTCCGAGGATACGACCGAAATGGGCGGTGGTCATCCCGGTGATCGGGATGGGTTGTCGAGGTATTTGCTCAATATTCACCGAAGTAGGGACAGGGGCTTCACCGGCGCTGTATTACATACGCACCAGACTGAACGCCCGTCCAGTTTGTTGCCGTGAGCGCATCAGCGGCCGTGCCCATACGCTCGACCCGGAAGACCTATCCACATGCGGTTTCATCGCCTCGCCCCCTTCGTGGGCGCACTCACCCTCTCGGCCGTATTGGGCACCGCCGCCCTGATTCCGGCCGCCGCTCCGGCGCACGCCGATACCGAAACCCTCGCGACCATGCCGGTCGCCGCATCCCCCGGCCTGTGTGGCAACGGGGCGGCAAGCTTCGACGACATCGTCACCAATGCCGCCACCGCGATCCGCACCGTCGTTCCCGCAGGTCAGCTGACCGCATTCGATCAGCAGGTGAATGATTTCCGGCAGACCATCGCCGATGTCCACGTGCACCGGCGCGGACTGCCCAGCAGCCCGGTGGGCGCGGGCGACCGGCTCGAATTCCTCGATGATCCGATCGTGTCCTACCTGGTCAACAGCCTTGACGCGATCCGCACCGGCACCATCGACAAGACGGTCTCGCTCTCCCAGGTGACCGTCGCCGATGTGGTCGAGGTATTCATCCTCGGCACCCGCATCGTGAAGATTCCGGCGCAGCTGGCCGCCAGCCTGGTGCCGACCGCGGGCTTCATTCTCAAGCCGATCGTCGGCGCGATCTTCAACGGCGTGAAGTCCCTGGCCCGTGCCGTACAGGCGCAGCTGGTCCGAAACTGCGACGCGCCCAACGCCTATGAGAAGTTGCGGCTGGAACTGCCCGATGAGCATGTCGCCGTGCCGCAGCCGCTGCTGGATCTGGCGAATCAGCTGGTCAAGGCCGACGGCGCCTGCACCCCGCTGGCCGAACTCAAGACCTCCGATCTGGTCGAGCGTTCGCGCGCCTTCCTGACCCAGACCGCCGGACTGCCGGTCGATCCCGCCGCCGTACAGGCCAATGCCGATGCGCTGCAGGGGTTCCTGCGGGACAACCGGGTCGCGGACATCGTCACCATGCGCCGCATCGAACAGCTCGGCCCGCTGGTGAACGCCATGGACTACGGCCCGCTGACGTTCCTGGCGAACCTCGGTTTCGACATCTACGAGGGCAAGGCGCTCAATACGGTCTCGCTGGCGGATGTGAAGGTGGAGAACGCCTTCGACCTGATCACGCTGACCCTGGACACCACCAGCCTGCTCATCACCGTGGGCAGCACCATCGCCGGTTTCACCGGTGTGGCCTCCACGATCACCACCCCGCTGGGCATCGCGCAGACCCTCGCGTTCGCGCCGACCACGTACGGCATGCCGATCCTGCGCGGCGTCATGCAGTCCATGTGCGCCGCTTGATCATTCAGGCGTGATCGTTCAGGCGTAGGGGTAGGGCATGTAGCCCTGCGGGATCGCCGGCGGCGGATTCTTCGCCGCGGCGATCCAGCGGCCGGTGGGCGGTACCGCGGCGAGTACGAGGATCAGCAGGCCGATCGCGAGCCCGATGAGGTCGGGGCTCTCCGGACTCTCGGCCAGGCCGACGAGGCCGCCGATCAGTGCGATCGAGGTGATGGCGATCAGCATGACGCGCCCGGCCGTCTTGCGGGCGAGCAGTAGTAGCGCGGCGACGAACCACAGCACGCCCATCACCAGGACGAGGACTCCCAGGCCGATCGCGACGGTGACGTCGTCGTCGAACGATGAGCTCTCGTAGTCCGTGTTGTAGTGGCTCGATCCGAAGGTCGCGCCGATGAGAATGATGCCGAGGCCGGCCAGTCCGGCCAGCACCGCGACGAGGATCGACAGCACCGCGGCGGCAATGGCGGTCGCGCCACTGGGCGGCGGCTGATAGCCGGGATATCCCGGCTGTGGATACGCGTAACCCTGTTGTGGATAACCCGGTTGGGGATAAGCGGGCTGTGCATAACCCGGCTGCTGATAGGTCGGCTGTGGATATCCCGGCTGCTCATATCCGGGCTCCCCCTGCCACGGATTCTCCGGCGGTCCGTACGGATAACTCATGGTCCCTCCCCATTTCGATGGCGGGAACTCTACCGCGCGGCACCGACACCGGCGATGCCATATTCGGTGCGTGTGACCCGGAAAGCAGCAACCCCTTCCGGTGCCATGACACCGAAAGGGGTTGCGGTATTACCTGATTACAGTCGCGCGGCGGCATACGCGACCATCGCGTCCCGGACGAACTCGGTGGTGCCCGCGCCGTGCCGGTCGTAGTTCTCCGCGAATCGCGGGTCCGCGACATACATTTCACCGAGATTGGTGAAGTACTCCGCGTTCGGCCGCCTACCCTGCCAGCCGATGGTGACCCAGTCGAAGTGGCGCTGCACGATGGCCTGCACCTCGTCGCTGTCGACCGTCAGCCCGGCGGCGCGCGCCCGGCCGTAATCGGCGGCGATATCGAGGTGGGCCTGCATATGCGCCTTCTTGTCGGCGTCGCTCATGGACCGCCACCAGCGGTCGCCGCTCTCCCAGGCGTCCTTTCCCCACCTCTCGATGACCTCGTCCTTGTACTTGCTGTTGTCGAATCCGTCGAACACTTCGTCAGCCATGAGTGGCTCACCCGCTTCCGTTTTCCGCAATGTGGTGTGCACCGAGGCGATTTGCCGTGCGATCCGGTCCTGCTCCTGTTTCAGCAATTCCAGATGCGTCCGCAATGCGGCGGCGGTGTCCTTCTCCCCCGCGAGCACTTCGCCAATGGCCGGTAATCCCAGCCCGAGCTCGCGAAGCAGCAGGATCCGCTGCAATCGAACGAGAGATTCCTGGCCGTAATAGCGATACCCATTGGCCCCCACCCGGGTCGGCGTCAGCAGCCCGAGCTCACCGTAATGCCGCAGCGTGCGACTGGTGGTCCCGGCGGCTTTGGCCAGATCCTGGATAGACCATTCGGTAGCCATCCCGTCCTCCCTCGTTCACCTCGATGAATTCAGCATGCAAGTTGACGTAGCGTCAAGGTCAAGCCTAAGTCAGGAACGAACTTGCTTCAGTGATCCGGCGCATGACACGATCGCCCGGCGTGATGGCGGAGACCGGTATTCATCGCGTCGCTCGAATTCTTTTCCGGGGGATGAGGAATCAATGAAGGTAACGGGCCGCGCCCGAATGCTGTCCTGGGCTGCCGCGGTCGTGACCGCGCTGAGCGCCTCCGTACTGTTCACCGGGACGGCCGACGCCGCTCCCCCGGTGACGCTCGGCGGGGGCTCGGGCATCTATGTCGAGCAGCTCGACGATCCGAACAGCACGGCCGACTGCACGCTCACCACCATCGGTTACGACCGGGACGGACGGCTGGTCGGATTGACCGCCGGGCACTGCGGTGAGGTCGGCGCGCGGATCGCCGCCGAGTACACCCGCAGTGGCGGTATCGGCGTGATCGCGAACAAGAGCGCCGGAAACGATTGGGCGGTAATCGTTTTCGACCCGTCCCGGGTGAACCCGACCAAGCAGGTCGCACAGTCGGTGATCAACACCGTCGGCGGTCCGCCGAATGTCGGCGATATCCCGTGCAAGAACGGCCGCACCACCGGTTACACCTGTGGCCCGGTCTGGCAGTCCACCCCGAACTGGTTCCGCAGCCAGGTGTGCGCCAACCACGGTGACTCCGGCGCGCCGGTGATCCTGGGTGATCGCCTGGTCGGAATGGTCGTCGCCGGAACCGATTTCGACGCCGGTCCGATCTCGATCGAACTCCCCGCCTGCAAGGGCGCGGGCGATCTGATCCACGAGCCGGAGCTGTCCACCACCATTTCGATGGTGCTGGCCGATATCGACCGCCGCGGCGGTGCGGGTGCGGGCTTCCGCCCCTTCTGATCTCGAAATGCGAAGCGCGGCCCTCGGTCTCATGACCGGGGGCCGCGTTTTCGTTGGGGGACTTCAGTATCCGGCGGTGAACCGGATGCGGTGATGCTTGGGATTCTCGGCCTCGTCGAGCAGGACGACCGCGAGGTCTTCCATCGAGATCACCGAATTGCCTTCGTGATCCTGTAGCAGTTCACCCGCTCCGATCCGGTACGCGCCGGTGCGCTCGCCCGGTTCGAGCAGGGCCGAGGGGCTGACGTAGACCCAGTCGACCTCGGTGTCGGCCTGTTGGAAGACGGCGAGTTGATCATTGCAGGCGGTGGCGATCGGCATGAGTTCGGCGGGGAAACCGGGCTGTTCGGTGAGGATGGCATCGGTGCCGGGGACGATGAGGCTGCCCGCGCCGCCGACGACCAGCAGGCGAATATCCTTGTCCGCCAAAGCTTCCAGCAGTGCGGCGGCGACCTTGGGCAGCTGCTGTTCATCGCCTATGCCGGGCCGGGTCGCGCTGATCACCAGATCGCTTCCGGCGACGGCGTTTTTGATGTCCTCGGGGTTGGTGGCGTCACCCGCGATGATCGTGGCCGCCGCGGGCAGTCCGCGCACCCTGCCCGGATCGCGGGAGACGGCGGTGACCTGATGTCCGCGGTTGATCGCCTCGGCCACGACGCGGCTGCCGACTCCGCCGGTGGCTCCGAAAACGGTGATACGCATGGCTGCTGAACTCCTTCGATGGGTGGTGGATCAGGCCGCGACGCGCGCGGTTTCCTTGACCGGTTCGGTGACGGGCTTGGGAGCGCCGGCGGTCTGCCCGAGCAGGGTGCCGCCGAGTGCGATGACCATGCCGAGCACCTGCAGCGGTGCGAGTGACTGCCCGAGGGCGATCCAGCCGATGATGGTGGCCGAGAGCGGGCTCAGCAGGCCGAGGAATGCGACCGAGGTGGCATTGGCGCGGGCCAGTCCGCGGAACCAAATCGCGTATGCCAGAGCGGTTCCGATGAGCACGAGGTAGAGGTAGCCGCCGATGGCGCGGGCGTCCAGGGCGGGCGGCATACCTTCGATGGCGAAGGCGATCGGCAGCAGCATGATGCCGCCGGCGATGAGCTGCCACGCGGTCATGGCCAGCGGTTTCACACCTTCGGGGCGGCCCCAGCGCTTGGTCATGACGGTGCCCGCCGCCATGGAGGCCGCGCCGCCGAGTCCGGCGATGACGCCGATGGTGTCGAGTGCGGCGGTGGCGCGCAGCACCACCAGTCCGACGCCCGCCATACCTATAACGGCCGCAAGGATTTTCCGGACGGTCAGCCGCTCGTTCAATGCCAGGGCGGCGAAGCCGAGCGCGACCAGCGGCGCGGCCGCGCCCAGTACCCCGGCCACACCACCCGGCAGCCGGTAGGCGGCGAGGAACAGCAGCGGCATGAACGCGCCCATGTTCAGCACGCCGAGAATCCCTGCCTTCCATACCCATTCGCCGTGCGGCAGCTTGCGGGTGATCGCGAGCAACAGCAGTCCGGCGGGCAGCACGCGCATGAGCGCGGTGAACATGGGCCGGTCCGGCGGCAGGAATTCGGTGGTTATCGCATAGGTGGAGCCCCACACCAGCGGGGCGAGCCCGGTCAGAGCCAGGGTCGCGGCGGTTCCGGAGACGCTGGGGCGGGTCACGATGGTCATCTCTAGCTCCTCATTGATAATCTCAACGTTGAAATAAAACCACTGAGATACCTCAGCGTCAAGTATCTTCACGTTGAGATTATTTCCATTGAGAGGAGCGCCGGTGCCCGACGCCGTCGACCAGATCACCGCCGCCTGGCGAGAAGTACGTCCTGACGTGGACGTTTCCCCCATGGAGATCGTGGCCCGCATCAACCGGCTTTCCCACCTGCTGGAGCGCGAACTGGCCGAGTTCTTCCGCGGTCACGGCCTCGAGTTCTGGGAGTTCGACGTCCTGGCCACCCTCCGCCGCTCCAACGACCCCCGCGGCCTGACCGCGGGGGCGCTGAACAAGGCCGCCATGCGCACCTCCGGCGCCATCACCAACCGCATCGACCGCCTCACCGCCAAGGGCCTGGTAGCCCGCATCCCCGACCCCGATGACCGCCGCGCCATCCGCGTAAACCTCACCCCCGAGGGCCTGGCCCTGGTCGACAAGCTCCTCCCCCTCCACATGGTCAACGAGGAACGCCTCCTGTCAGCCCTCTCCCCCACCGACCGAGACCACCTCAACCCCCTCCTCCGCACCCTCGCAATCTCCCTCGGCGACACCTCCCTCACCTGAGACACACCAAAAAAGGGCGGCACTCCCATCGGAGTACCGCCCTGATTCACGTTCCCGCATCACCGCATTCACAAGGTCGCCCGCTCGCCGCCGCATGACACGGAAGCAGTTCCGCCACTTCTTGTTTCATCACCGATGCAATAAGAATGAGCTCATCGAGTCGAAAAGATTCCGGCGCGTCGAGCCGGTCGCCGAGCAGCCATTCCGGCAGCCCACTCCATTCGGCAAGCTCCGCGACACTCACCCCCGCCTCACTCATTGCGCGCCCAACCCTCTTACCGACACATTTGCCCATCCAGTCCACCCGGACCGCCTCCCACTCGAGCCACAACGTGCAGCTCGAGCCCTCGCCCATGAAGACACGCGCCACCACATCAGTTGCTGTTCGAACATATGTTCTATTATCTGAGAACACACGACGCGAGGTCAACAACCACCGTCCACACAATCCGTCCGAGGACCCCATATCGAATAGGCATCATCCCCCAATAGACAGGTGAGACCCGTTGTCCGGCAACCCATTCGGCGCCTACATTCGCCTACAGCGAACGGCATCCGGCCTGACCCGAGAACAACTCGCCGCCCGAGTCAACATTTCGGTCTCCCTCATCGAGAAAATCGAACTGGGTTCCCGCCCCACCACCCTCAACACCCTGAAAACCCTCTTCGACGGGCTCGATGTCCCACCCTTGCACCGCCGCCACATCCTCAACCTGAGCCTCCCCGGCGTCCTGAACCACCCCGCGGACACCATCCCGGAACCAACCCCCGACGACCTGGCCGACCTAGCCAGCCTCCCCCACCCCGCAGGCTTCCTCCTGATCCCAAGGTTCACCCTGGTAGCGGTCAACGAGGCTTACCGCACCCTGTTCCCCGGAATCACCAACGGCACCAACCTCATCGAGTGGCTCCTACTCGACCCGACCGCCCGCTCCACCGTCGTCGACTGGCACGGAGAAGCCCACCGCCTGATCTACGGCCTCCGAATCCTCACCCCCACCCCCGATTCCCACACCACCGAACTCATCACCCGCTGCCGCCAGTCCCCCGAATGGGATCACCTCTGGACCACAGCCCTCCCACCCCAATCCCTCTTCCACGACCGCATAACAATCCACGACCCCTCGAACAACCAAGTGCACCAACTGAATGCACGCCTCTACAGCCCCGAATTCCCCGACCGCCCCTGGTGGCTACACCGCCTCATCCCGATCCAGGAATGAGGCCCCGGCCTACCTGTATCAGTCCCAGCGGAAAAGCAACTCTTGCGTGCGATCGGGCTGGCCTTCAGCTCGATATTCGATCAATTGATGCTTCTTCTGAATAATGGCGTTGACAACTTGATCGAACCACTCCGTCAACGATCCGGCACACTTGGAGACTGTTCCATTTTCAATCAATTCCCACAGAGGCGGATCAGGATTCGCGATATCTATACCGTCGATAACAAGAAAACTGTAACCACCGGCTTCGGAAATTACCAACATCCCCTCGGGATCCCGAATATCATGCTGGTCCGACCCTTCCAGGCAGTCGAGAGCATCTTCCTTGGTATCCGCGTCCGGACCTTTTACGCCGAAAACTGTTCCAGGGAATACCGCACCCGCCTGCCTTCCCATAATGCGAAGCACTTCTCGAAAAGCTTCAGGAACAGCGAGCACACCCTGCGCCTCCGCAAAGCCGTCGATCTCGAGATCGGTTGCACCCTCGGTCAATTCTGACCGGAATCCCACCTCAACCGCCCTTTTGAATATGTCCCGCATACTCGCAACCATTTACGGTTCCTCCCTTCCTTCCAATGGCCACAACAGTACATCGTCACGGTTTCTTGCCTTGATTTTCACCCCGTCATCGAAAGCCTCTTGAAAGGCTTTCATCAACGGACGGCAAGAATCGCAAATCTGCTGATAGATGAGTTCTGGCGAAGTGAGATTCTCACGGCCCCAGGGAAAGTCGATGACAAGTTTGACTTCGATATCAATCTTGGAAATATCCACGCCGAGCTGATCAGCGATGTCATGGATGACGGCCCGAGAATCCAACGGGTACCTGCGCGGATTCAGAGGAGCCCTCCGGATTGCATTGGCAACCGCCTCCGCAACAACATCTGCGGATTCACCCGATGCAGTTTTCAGAATATCTCTGGCGAGGTTTTCAAATATTTTGGGCTCGGAATCCAATGCACGATCATGGCCGACGTGTTCAGTATTGAAAATCAGCTTACCATCCTCAGGAAGCTGCGAAAGCGTTTCCCCAGGAGTACCCCGTAGATTTACAACCTCACCGCTTACACCACCCAATTCACTCCCGAATCTTTCTCCATTAATTGTTCCAGCAGCCTCACCATTGGATATGGTCCGACTGTTCTCGAACGCTTTCGCATTCCTCCTGTTCGCGCCGGCCTCGCCGCGCGTAATCGGACCATTACGAATCGCTTCATTCTTTTTAATGAGCCGATCGAAAGTAGGATCACTAGATCTGGGGGCCGACATAAGCGACGGTGCTGCTTCGTCAACCTCACGACCAATCTGCAGATAGTCGAAATCGGCCGGTCGGGGGCTTCGCAGGTCGACGAATTGAGGCAGATCCCCGAGGTTCGCAGTTCCATCGAAGACTTGTCCTGGCTTCCAGGCCGGAATAGGAGCAGATGACTCCAGTTGAACCGTCACTTCGCGATCGAGCACCGGGCTCATCGGCATCCTGTCGCCGAATTCCACGTGGGTGGGCTTGATTTCAGAGGTGGTGACAGGAGCCTGCTTCATTTGTGGAATCGCGGGAGGAACCTCCGGTCCTGGACCGCGTGGAAGCTCCAGGCCCTTGGTGCCGAGCGCACCGCCTTCCTTCACGACCGCGCCGGAGCCTAGGTCGAGCGGAGGGGTTTTCGGTGGTATGCCTACGTGGCTCGGGGGGATTGCGACGTGTTGGCCGTATGCCTTGATGTCGTCGAGGAGTTGTTGGGACTGGCGCACGCGGGCCAGTTCGATTGCTCTTGCCGAGTTGCCGGCGGCGGCGAGCTCGGCCATGAATTCAGGAGCTATCTTGCCGAGACCGGCGCGAGCGGTTGCGGCTGCCAAGGTACCGGCGCCCGGGACGATGGTCATGATGTTGATGCCGAGCATCAGTGCGGCTCCGGCGATTTCCCAGCCGCTGTGATCGCCGCGGTCGTGCGCGGCGTCCCAGAGCACGATCGCCGGGCCGATCGTCATGTCCATCAACATGTTGTTGGCGAAGTCTTTGAAACTCACGTCCGGCCTGTTGGCACGGAGGATTTCCTGCTGGATCTGCATCGGGGTTTTGAGCTGTGGCGCGTTCCAGCGCCCCGGTTGGGTGGGATCGGTGAAGAAGGTGAGTTTCGGGTCTTTGATGTAGTCCTCGACACCGTCCGCGCGCCAAGGGATTCCGCTTTGGTACAGGCGGGATAGAGCGGCCTGCCTGTCCAACTCCTCCTGGGGATTTCGCGGAGTGAAGTAGGCCCACTGCAGGTCGGTCCACTGTTCGGTGGGCGTGTATCTGGCCGCCCACAATCGTGACCTCGCCTGGTCGTACGCGTCGGCAGCGGTGTTGGTGATTCCGGGGCCGAAGACAGGATTCGGACGGCCCGCCAGATAGGTCGCCAGATCCAGCAAGAATTGGTCTCTGCTGTAGTTGTATCCGTCCACGCCGTTCGCGCCGATACGAAAGGCCACTTGCGGGTGGGTAATCGCATCTGGCACAGCGGGTGTGACCGGAACCGTGGTCTGTGCGGTGACCGTGACCGGGGGTTCCTTGTAGCCCGGAACCAGCAACTCCGTCAGCGACTTGGGAGTCGCTTCGGCTGCGGGATCCGGCTGTGGATCGATCATCTGCTGAATCAGCTGATCGGCTATGTTCGGTTCCTTGTAGCCCGGAACCAACATTTCCGTCAACGATTTCGGGGACTCCACCTGCGGTGCCGGGTTGATGTACAGCTGTTCGAAAAGCGTCGGCTGATCGCCTGTGGGGGTGGTTCCTGCTGGTTTGTTCGGCTGGGAATTCGAGTTGCCCGCGCCGACGGGGACCGGTTGCTGTTGCGCCGGAACCGGATTGACTGGAATAGGGGGTGTCGCGGGAGCCGGAGCGTCCGGGGAGAGTTGAGCCTTGGAACCTGGATTTTGGACGCTTCCGGGCGTGGGGATGTAGTTGCCGTGTTCGTCGAGGTGGGTCCCGGCTTCCGGATCGGAGACGAAACTCGCCTGTGGCACAACGGTTCCCGATGCGGGAGCGTCGAGGTTCAGGGTCAAGCCGGTTGCGGCGTTGATTCGGGTTAGCTTTTGAATTGCCGCCGCGCTGTCGCTAACCGAGATGTTGTGGATGGCACCGCCGGTCAGAGCGGTCGCGGTGGCGGGGATCGCGGCTGCGAGCCAGTTGCTTCGCTGGGTGATCCAGCCGGGCGGACCGGTGGTCTCGGTCGTGTTGTTCGACATGGGAGCCGGTCCGCCTTTCGGATTCGGGCATGAAAAATCCCCATTCCGGGGGCGGGAATGGGGATCGGCTGTGCTGCGGCGGGTTACGCCCGTTTTGCGGTCTGGTTTTCGGCGATTGCCTTGTTGACCATTTCCCTGCCGGTGCGCATGCGGGTGATGCGATGGGGCATGTCGGGGCCGAGGTTGTTGATATTGAAGGTTCTCGAGGGGGTACCGCTTGTGCCGGAAGGTGTTGCGGCGCTGAAGCTTCCGGGCTTCCAGGCGGGGACGGGATTCGTCATGGGGAAGTCCTACTTCTCGAGCTTCTCCAGGCGAGTCAGTATCTCGGCGAGGGCGTCGACAAGCGTTCGGTTGCCGAGCTGCGGCCAGCCCGCGAACTCGCCGCTGTCGCGTTGGTCCTTGCCGCACAGCTGTTCGCGAATGTCTTTGACATCGCTGCTGATCGGGCCGCAGAACGAGGTGATGAAGTCCTGGATTTGGGTTACTTCGACGGCGCTCATGGGGGCGTCCTCTCCATCTATCAGTGCCTGGACATCGCGGCGGAAGGCGTCCATGTCGATGCCGGCGGGGTCGATTTTTCCTTCGGAGCTGTACTCGCGGTGGGCTACGCAGTCGTCGGCGTTGCGGCCGATGCGGCGCAGGATGGCGGCGCAGCCGCGTTTGTAGGCATCCAATTGCACTGCGGTCCAGTCGGTTCCGTCGCCTCGGGAGACGGCTTCGATGCCGATGACGTAGTAGTTGGCGTTGTTGGTGGGCCAGCCGGGCCAGGAGCCGCGGCCCGCGTGCCAGCAGACGCCGGCGGCGATGACGCGGAAGGTGCCGTCGCGTTCGAGAACCAGTTGGGCCAGTGGGCCTTCCAGGTCGGGACGGCCGTATTGGACTATGCGCCAGTCGTCGGTGGTGCCTCCGGCGGTGTGGTGGCAGAGCACGCCGCGGATATCGGCAAAGTCGCCGTGGCCGCGGTCGCGCCAGCCGTCGTGCTCGATGACCTTCAGGCCCGCGTCCCGTAGGACGTCAGCGAGCCAGATGGGATCTCCGGTCCAGGACATGGGTTTTCGCCTTTCCGATGGAGTCGGCTATGTGATTCGCACGGTCGTGCCCGCGACTTGGATGGCGGCGTTCCAGGCGCCGAGTGTCGCGTTGCCGGTGGCCTGCACGGTCACGAGGTCGGCATCGGCCAGTGGGACCGTCGCGGTGCAGACGAGGGTCCCGGAGGCTCCGGTTACCGAAGCGAGGTTGCCGACGGCGTTGCCATTGACGAAGATTCGGGCCTGCTGAATCGTGGTGGCGCTTTGAGCGCCGGAGAACACCAGGTTGGCGGTGATGGTCGCGGCGGCTTTGATGCCCTGATTACGCAGGGCATTGTTGGACAGCGTGGATCCTGGCGAGCCGGGATCCGCTGTCCAACCGGGGACTTCGGTCATGACGTTGCTGAGCTGGAATACCGGGGCGACCTTGTTCATGCCCGACGGCACGAAGCTGTCGCCACCGGTAACCACGATCATCGGCATCAGACGGTCACCGCCTTCAAGCTGACCTGCAATCCCTTGCCCGGTGCCGTGTCGAGGGTGGTGACGAAGACCGTGAGGCGGTCCCCGGCGCTCAACGCGAACGGCCCACCGGCCGTCACGATGGTGTCCAGGATCTGGTTGGCCGGGGTGATCGTGGCCGAAGTGCCCGCGATCGTGGTGCCGTTCTTGCGCAGTTCGACCACCAGATTGCCGGTACCCGCCGTCTCACCGCGGAAGGTGATCGCACTGATCGAGATATTGCGCTCGATCCGCAACCCCTCGGGCATGGAGTTGCCCGCACCCGCGACTCGAGTTCCGGTGTGCGATTTGAACGCGATGTCGTACACCTGCCCGGCGGCGGTGGGCGTACGAGCGTCGGTGAGCCGCGTATCACTGGTCGCGACGGCGGATAGGTTGGTGCGCAACGTATTCGCGTCCGCGACGGCGAGCACGGTGCGCCCGAATGCCGAGGCATCGCTGATCTGACTCATGGTGTGGGTGTGCGCGATCGGCGTGCGGGCATCGGACAGGCGCGGGTCATCGCCCGCCGCCGCGGTCCCAGGAGTGGTTCCGGTGACCGGCAGGAAGGTGCTGGGCTTATTGGTGATTCCGGTCCAGTCGGTCGTGCCCGCGGGCCCGCGCACCGCGATGCCCTGGCCATTCGGCGTCCATCCGCCGACGGTGCGGTAGACGTACAGCAGCCCGTCCGCCTTCACCACATACTGCGCGCCGTCCTTGGGCGCGGCGGGCAATGCCGCATAGGTGGCGGCTTGACCGTCGAACTGGATACCGGTGCCGCGCTCACCGCGCACCACCGCGTTGCCCGCGCTGGCCGGCACCGGCGATACCAAGGTCAGATCGACCAGTCCGGTGGAGCCGGTATCCGGATTCGCCGGATCCGCTCCCGGAACATATTCGGCCACACTGAAACTGAATGGATCGAGGGCGACGGGTTCACCCTCGTAGTTCAGTTCGAACGACACCCGCCAGGTCCAGTTTCCCGGATTGGTGTCCGCGGTCGGTGCGACGAGCCGAATCCCGCGCTTGCCGCGCCAGGTGAGGAAGCCGAATTCATCCAGCTCACAGACGTAGTGATTGGGCAGCTGCACATAGGTGGCGGGCGCGGGCTGACCTGCGGCGACCAGCACCTTCGGCGCGTCGGCGGTGAATGTCACGGTGCCCGCGAGCGGCGGGAATTCGGGCAGGTCGCCGATGTCGGGGCCGTCGGCGACATTGGCGAGGAACCGCCCGACGACCTTTCCGTACTTCAGCGGGGGCAGATCGGCCATGGAGGATGCCTTTCGGACAGCGGGCAGCCGGAAGCGGCGTACCTGGGAGGAGTCGGCTCAGCAGAGCCTGGGAGACAATCGATTCCGGTGACTACACGGGATCGGCGTAAACGATCACCTGGGCGTTATTGGTTTTCACGAAGTAGGTTTCGCTGCCGATCACACGGCGGGCGACGACGTACAGCGTGATGGTCTGGTTGGCGGGCACCACGCCGAAGGTGGAGCTCGGCGTCACCGGGAACTGGAACCACGGCGAGATCCAGACGCTGGTGTAGGTCGGAACGCTGGTACCGAGGCCGTATCCGACGAGATCGCCGGTGGGACTGCCGATTCGAATCTCTACATTGAGACGGGACCGGTAGCGCGGGCCCTCGGTGCCGATATTGATCCAGCCTTCGACCAGTGGCCGCCAATTCATCGCCTGGCTGGGAATCGTGATGGTGGCCAGCACCTTCGAGTCTTCATTGAGGCCCGTGCCGCCCGCGAACTGCCCCTGCCCGATGGCCCACGGCCCGCCCAGTCGAGGGCTGGGGGTCGGGACGAATTTCTGCAGGTCCGTACTCCACGCCAGGACGAGATCCTGTCCGAGCGGATGCGTGTCGTCGATCAGGACATCGGCCGAGTCCTGAATGCGCCCGGCGACGCCCGCGTCACCGGCGTCACCGGTTTCACCTCGCGGAAAGGTGATCTCGACATTCTGATTCGGGGCGGTCCCGGTGATCCGGGCACTCGCGGCGGAGCCGGTCGGTCCGGCGACGGCGGATCCGCTGAGCCGGTTGGCTTTTCCACGCTGACCGGCTTTGCCGAACGCATTCGCGAACGCGACCAGCTCCAGACCTGTCCAGAAGTAGACCGCGTTCTCGGCGATTACCCGCCACGCCTTGCGGGCATCGGCGGTGGTGAGGTTGAGCGCCTGCAATGCGGCGATATCGGCGATATCACCCTGCCAATCCCAGGGCCAGGCGGGATCACCCATGGGCCCGGCGTCACCCGCCGGTCCCTGCCGCAGTTCGATGAGGGCTTCGCGGCCGACGTGCTCGACCGGATTCACGGTGTGCGGCAGTCCGATCGAGTCGGCGATACCGCGCATGGTGATCATGACATCGTCGTCGTAGACGGTGGTGGGTTCGTTGGTCACAGCTAGTGCTCCCTACTCAAGCGGACGGCGGCGTCATGCCGACCGGCTGTGCCCAGCAAAGGATTTGAGCGCCGCCCTGGTAGTAGTAGTAATTCGAACCGCCGGTGATGCGGCGCACCACGACGTACAGCACGGCCGGTTGCCCCGCGGGCACCACGCCGATGGCGCTGTCCGGGGTGACTCGCGCGCCGAAGAACGGCTGGAATCGGCAGGGGCCGTCGATGCCGGACGGGGTGCCGGAGCCCAAGCCAACCAGCTGACCGCTGTCGGAGCCGAGGCGGACCTCGGCGTCGACCCGCGTATCGAACGTTGTCTCGCCCTCGGCGGTCTGCAGGTAGACCGCACCCGCGACCAACGGCCGCCAGTCCGAGTCCTGCGCTGGGATATTCAGCCGCGCAACGGTATTCGGCGAAGTGCCGATATTCATCTGGGTTGCGGCGAAGGCCGGTCCGCCGTCCCAGGCCACGGTCTCGGCGATGGACCACGGGCCGCGCAGGCCCGGATACGGCTTCGGCGTCCATTTGCCCGCGACCGAATCCCAGCGGGGCACAGCGTTATTGATATGGGTGCCGTTGGCGTAGTCGGGCGCGTTGCGAATAGGTCCCGGGCTGCCCTTGTCACCCTTGAGCCCCTTCACCCCGCGCGGAACCGTCAGATTCAACGTGAGATTCGGCGCGGTGCCGGTGACCGTGGCCTGCAGGTCCGATCCGACCGGCCCGGTGTCGACGGTTCCGATGCTGACGGTGCAGGGGATGCCGTCCGGCCCCGCCGCGCCGAACGCGTCCGCGAAGCTGTCGAATCCGACGCCGTTCCAGTAGACCAGCGTATCGGTGGACAGCACTCGCCACGCCTTACCCGCTTGTGCCACACCGAGTTTCGTGGACAGCGCGGTTAGCGCGGCCTGATCGGCGATATCGCCCTCCCAGCGGAAGGCACGAGCCGGTTCGCCGACCGGGCCGGTCGGCCCGGGCGATCCGGTCATCAGTTCCAGTGATCCGTCGCGCGGCGTGCCGTGCATGGACTGGACCAGGCCCGGCGTGCCGATGCCCTCGTCGAGTCCCCGGATGAGGGTGTGTTCGAAGTATTCACCAATGGTGGACATGTCACCTCACTCAGATGGGTCGGGCGTAGACGACGAGCGATGCCCTGCTGGTCCGGTAGCCGATGGTGCCGTTGCCGTTGTCCCGCTCGACGGCGAGCACGAGGCTGGCGGGCTGTCCGGCCGGAACGACTGCGAAATCGGATGTCGGAGAAAGGGTTCGGGTGGACTGCTCATCGCGGTAGGTGGGAATGAGTGGCAGATACAGATAGACGCCCGCGCCGCCGGCCGTCGAGGAGACCACCTGACCCTGCGAGTTGTAGAGCCGCACCACCGCCCGCACCGTCTGCTGCCCGTTGTTGGCCGAGTACGACGAGATGTGACCGTGCACGACCGGCCGCCAGGCGAACGGCTGCGCCGGAATGGTGAACGTTCCGGCGATCAGCTGCCCGACCGCCGTCTCCTGATCGCCGATGAAATCGGACTCGTACCAGGACCACGGCCCCGCGCCCATGGGCGCGGGCATGCCTCGGAACTTTCCGCTGGAACGCTGATAGGCGAAGACACCACCGTGCGAAAGCGCGGAGTTCTGATCGAAATCCGGCGATTTGGTGATCTGTCCGGACGCACCCGCCGGGCCCTTCGCGCCTTGCAGACCTGCGGGTGAGGTGGTGTTCAACTGCTGCTGTGCACCGGCGCCGACGAATTCGACCGCGGGGGTGGTGAGGTTCGGCTGCTTGCCCGTCGGGGTGGTGGTGATCGCGTTGGTCTCCCCGACCGGACCGCGCGCGCCGACCGACGCGGGCGAATGCTTCCATGCCGTCCCGGTCCAGACATCCATTCCGTTGTCATCGAGCCGGTGCCACCACTTGCCGCGGTCCTCGGTGGTGAGACCGATGGGGCGGCCCGCCGCATTGGCGATCTCCCCCATCTTGCGGAAGGTACTGCGCGATCGGCCGCGGGGTCCCGGCGGACCGGCCGGACCGGCGGGCAGCGGCAGGTAGGCGATGTCATCGGAGACCGAGACGTTCGCGGTGAGAATCGGCACACCGTCGACGTCGAGCTGCCGATCCACGCTCAGGTGGGCGGGAAAACTGGTATCCGCCATGGGTTTCACTCCTTCACGGGCGAATCAGAAGATGAGCAGGTCGAGGTCGGCGCCGACATCGGTGGACAGGTCTTTGATGGCGTGCGCGAAGCGGCCGAGGCGCTGCCACGCCTTGACGATCGAATCCTCTTCGTCCGAGCCGTCGCCTACGGTGATGGCCCATTTCGAGGGGGTTTCGCGATCGTCGTGGAAAGTCAATTCCGTGACGTAGTCGGTGAATACGTGATCACCGACCGCGAAGCCGATCTGATCGCCGAGGCCGAAATCGCGGCCGAGCAGATAGGGCGCGTTGTCCTCGATCGTGACCTTGTGGCTGGTGTAGCCGCGGGTCAGATGCAAGCCCTGCCGGGCGGCGACCAGGCCGTCCAGGTTGAACGCCTTATCGCTGCCGGTGATGTAGAGCTCACGGAACGCGTACGGCCCCGCGCGGTCGACCCGGGCCATATCCCGGTACACCATCCACGCGAGGAAGACGTCGTTGAGCTGACCGCGATACAGCCAGTCCAGGCCGATCAGGGACAACAGGCCCTTGATGACCACCTCGATACCGGCGTTCACCCAGCCGGGCGAACGGCCACCGATGATGACATCGGTGGCGAGCGGTTTGTGCAGTGCCACTTCGGAAGCGCCGATACCGGAGTATTCGCCCTCGAAGTACCAGACCCAGGGGAAGTTCCTTGTGGTGCCGAACTTTCCGGGCTGGCCGTAGATCGCCTCGTACTCGGTGGTGGAATCGAACCTCGGATAGCGAATCGGAGTCGTGCCGTCATCCGCGAATTCCTCTATCCACGAGGCGATTCCGTCCAGCAACGTCCCGGTGGGGCCGGTCACGCCGGACTTGTCCACGGTCTCCAGCACCACGGTCGGTTGTTCCAGATAGAACCATCCGGGTGCGGGCTGCTCGTCCTCGCCGGGCAGGAAGAAGCGGGCGGTGAGCATGACACCGGAATCCTCGAGCATGGGCTCGAAGAGCTTGTCCGCCATATCGAATCGCGCGGAGGCCGCGCTCCAGCGGCTGGTGTCGGTGGCCGGATCGACCGGTACGACCGCGACCGGGAACAGCGGGTTGCCGACTCCGGCCCACAGCGGGTCCTTCTCGGTACCCGGCGGCGCCCAGCCCGGGGCCTGCAACCGCATCAGGTTCATCGTCAGGTACGTGGTGATGATGGTGCGCACCGGGCCGAAAAGGATGTGGTGGCGCGGGAACTGGGCCAGCACCGGCGCGAACGGCGAAGCCCAGCAGCAGATGGTGGCAATGTGATTCCAGGCGTGGATGGCTTCGATATCGACCGTCTCGACGCCATTGTCATCACGTACCAGCGATGCCTTGGTGATGTAGCCGTCCCACCGAAATCCCTTGGTGTTCACTGTGATCGGGATGGTGGCGTCTTCACCGTCTGGGTTGTTGAAGAGGTGATCGTAATGCACCATGTCGCGCGGGCAGATCATCTTCAGGCCACCCGCGGCATTGCGCGGATAGGTGAATTCGAGGGAGAGGTAGCTGTGCTCCTCGCCGACTTCGCGCATGAACTTGTCCCAGTAGCGCACCAGCACCTCTGGGTCGTGCGCCTGTTCCTGGTCGGCTCGGAACACCTCGTCCATGCGGCGGGCTTCCGTCTGTGGATCCCAGCTGGGGTTGTCAACCATTGCTACCGCCTTCCGCGGGGGTCTCGGGGGGATCGACCGGTACCGTCAGTGCCCCCGACCGAGGAATCCGAAGAAGGAGTCGAGGGGCTGAGAACGGTTGGTCCGCAAAGGTTTCGACGAACTCCATGGGGACGGTGACATCGCCGACCACAAACGGTTCGTCGCTTTCGGCGCCGGTCATCAGAACGGCCGCGAGGAGCGGGGGGTGGCCGTGGCGATCAGGCTCGAGGCGAGCGATCCGCCCTCGACGCGCACGGTGATATCAGTGGAACTCCACGGGTCCATGGGCGCCAGCCAGCGCCGACCGGCCAACTGTGCCCATACATTTCGGCCCTCCGGACTGTTTCCGGAGTAGACGCGGGCGGTGCGGTGCCTCGGATGGGTGTCGATCCGGAGCGTCTCACCGGCCGCCAGCACCGGGGTCTGAACCAGGCGTGGCAGCGGGCCATCGGTCGGATCCGTGATGAACCAGCGGCCGGGGCCGTTCATGGTGTACCGCGGCCAAGCGGGCTGGTCGGCGGCATTGCGCACACGCACGATGCCCTGCCCGACGCCCGCGGTGTTGGTCCACACCGAGCTCTCCTCGAGGTGGTGCTCCAGCGGATCCATCGCCATCGCCGACATCTTGTACGCCGCAAGGGCATTCACCGCCGGATCGATGCTGGCGACCGGCTCCGGGGCGGCATCGAGCTGGGCCTGCTGGAACCGCCAGCCCTGATGCCTGGTGAAGTACCCGACCGTCACCGGCTTATCGGTGGACCAGCCCCGGAACCAGGCATCGTGCACGGCGTGGAAATCCCGGACCGGGTCCACGCTCGGATCCTTCGAGGCGCCGGTGATGACGACCAGGAAATCCCATTCCTTCTTCGACCGCACCGAGCGCTCGAAGGTCGCGCCGTCCTGTCGCGCGCCCTCGGTGATCAGCAGTTGCACGGGCGCGAACATGAAGCCGTTCTGCTGGGACAATCGCACGCCCTCGCGCCCGGAGTTGGCGCCGGACAGATGCCACACCCGGCCGTTCACATCCCACACCACGATCTTGGTGCCGTGGGTTTCCAAAAGTTGGTGGGTCATCGCCCCATACCTCCTCCGCGTTGCTGCGCCACAGCCCGGCGCCGGCGAACCCGCTCCGTCGCGATGGACGCGCTCTTGGGGTCTGTTCCGTTGAAGTTGTAGATATCGCCGCGCATGGTGCGGCCGCCCGGGCCGTCGGCCAGATCGGTGAGACCGAAACCTGTTCCGACGAGCTCTTTTATGGCGTTTCCGGCCCATTCGATGGGGCGGGTGAATTCCGAGGCGATGACGCCGCCTGCCATCGAACCGAGGAATGAGCCGATCGCGGGACCGAGTGCGGCGGCCGGGCCCAGGAAGGGCGCGATGGCGGTGCCGATGGCGCCGCCGATCAGGCTGCCGCCGGTGGAGAACGCACCGGAGATGGCTCCGGTGAGCCCGCCCAGTAGGCCGTGCTGTTGCAGGCCCTGGACGCCGGATTCGAGGGCGGCGACGCCGGTCTGCTGTTCATGACTGAGCTGGCCGCCGCTCGACGAGCTGCTCTGCCCGTTGGGAGTCCACTTGATGCCGAACGTATTGCTGAGCCAGGTCCCGAGCGTGTTGGTGTACTCGTGATTCGGGTCGGCGGCGTTGTACGCGTCACCGATCGGTTTCGTGAAACTCTCGGCCAGGGACTTAACGATTTCCGGCGCGTTCTCGCCCAGAATCGGCTTGAGCAGCTCGCCGAAATTACCTCCGGCCTTGTCCGCGACTACCTGGAGCAAATCGCCGAAATTGCCCGAGTTCGGGTTGTATCGGTGGCCGGTGCCGACCAGGTCCTGCGCCTCCGCGGGGTCGGTCTTGCCCGTGAGCGCATCGATCCAGCTCGTCCCGGATGTATCGCGGATGAACGGGCCGGTGCCGTCGTCCTTGAGGTACTGGCTGACCGCCATCCCATCAGGGACCTCGGACTTGAGCGCGCCCACTTCCTCCGATTTGGGCACCAAATATGCCCAGCCCGAAACCGGATTGCCATTACCGTCCTGGCCGTTCAGATATTCCCAGCGGGACGTCAAGTCCGGGGTACCGCCCGAGGAGCCCCCTCCGGAGCCACCGGCCGGGCCCGAGGTGTCGACGACGGTGGTTCCGCCGCCATTGTCTCCTGTCGGTTCGGGGCCACCGGTGTCACCGTTGCCTCCTGCGGGAGTTCCGTCACCGCCCGGGTTTCCACCACCGACGGATGTTCCACCGCCGACCGAGGTACCGCCACCCAGGCCACCACCCGAACCGAGCTGGCCACCTTCGGTTTTCACACTCATCGACGCCGTCAGCGCACCGCCGAACTGCGATCCGATCAACCGGCCGAGCTGCTCACCGATCTGCGGGGCGAGGTCACCGCCCGGACCCAGCGCGGGCTTGATGGCATTGCCGAGCATCGACCCGAGGGTGCTACCCGCCGCGGTCGCCGCACCGGCGATGCCGGAGCTGAGAGCCTGTGCGAGCGAGGTCAATTCGGTACCGTCACCGGCGGAGCTGGAGGCGCTCGACCCGCCGAACATTCCGAGAATGCCGGAGGGGGTCGCCTGCATCGACGCTGTTATCCCGGACTGCGATTGCGCGGAATCACCCGGTGTCGCCGGGGAACCGCCCGCACCGGGCCGGGGCGCGAGCAGGCCACCGGGCCGGAACATCGGGGCCAGGGCTGAGCCGAGTGCGGCTCCCGCCCACGCGCCGGTGTTCAGCGCGGCACTACCGATGTTTCCGATGCTGTCGGCGATGACGCCCTGGCCGAGCATGTCGCGCCAGTTCTGCGCGTCGGTGGTGGGATCGGTTGCGGGGCCGCTGAATTGCTGCAACATCCCGGTAAGGAAGCGCGCCGACGGGACCCAGCCGGAGTTGATCATCTCCAGCAGCGGCAGGGTGTTGTCGACCGCCGAGGCTCTGACGACGAACTCGCCATCGGAGGCGCGCAGGGGTACACCGTCGCCGGTTGAGCCGCCGGGCCCGCGCACCATTCCGGCGGCACGGTTCCGATACTCGGACTCGTCGATGTAGCCGCCGTTGGCGCGGCGGATCGGCTCTACGCCGAACGTTTCCGCATCATCACTCGATGAGCCGGATCGATTCCGACTCTTGGCTGGGTTGAGGAGCGTGGCCTTAGAACTGAATTTGACTATGCGGGTCTCGGTTTCGCGCTCATCCGCTTCCGGGAGGCCGCGAACCAGCTCGAGCGCCTGCGCGGCTACACGATTGGCGAAGAAGCTCGGCACGTGACCGAGGACTTCTTCGAAGACGCGGGCCATCGCCCCGAACGGTCCGGAGCGGCCTACGATCGAGTTGGAGAGCCCGGAACCGTTGTCCGCGATCAGGATCGGATCGCCGTCGGGCAGGGTGATCAGCGAGGTCCCCGCGGTGGGGCCGCCTTCCCACAGCGCACCGCTGGGCAGCGTGACCTTCTTGCCAGGCCCAGGCTGCCCGCTGCTCGTCATCGCCAGAATGTCCGGCAGTGTCATCGCCGATGGGCGTTGCTTGTCCACAATTCATCCACTTTCTGAGCTGATTGCGCCCGAGCTCGGCCATCGGCGACGTGACTACTGGCTCCAGCCGAGGAATTCGTTGATCTGGTTGATATCCGTTGCCGTGCCGAGCTTTTCGCGACCAGATTCGAGGCCGGGGCGCGGAATCGGTTCCGGCCGGTTGCGCCCGTGCCGGGCGTCGTCGCTCTTGGACCACACCAGCCAGCGCAGGCAGTCGGCCATATCGGCGAGCAGATACTGGTCGAGTTGCCAGCGGCTGGTCTCGGCGTACATATGGCGGGTCAACGCCGAATCCGGCGGCAGGAACTTGACGATGGCCTTGAGGTCGCGCCAGCTCAGCTCATCGGTGCTGAGCCGGCGCAACCGCAGGCCGAGAGCAATCAGGTCGTATTCGATTGCCTCGGAATGCTCTTCGAGAAGAACATCGAGGCCTAGGATTCCCCCAGGCTGATCCCTGAGTGCGCGCGCCAGGCCTCCAGCAGTTCGTGGTAGGCGTCCGGATCCATATCGTCCAGGGCCGCAAGCGCTTCCGGTGTAAGAGTCAGTTCCAGCAGGGTGTACATCGCGTCCACGTCGCCCAGGCGGCGGATGCGTCGCACCAGGCCCGGCTTGAGGTAGGACAGCGACGGCAACTCGATTTCGATGCCGTTCACCCTGTAGGAGAAGTCGTCCTTCACCTTGGTCGGGGTCGAGATGGTGATGGGGGCTTTCGGGGAAGTCATTGGTACACAGACCCTTTCGTTGATTTTGTGACAGGGAAAGGCCCAGCGGCGACGAGCGGGCCTGCGCATAGGTGTGTAACCCGTCGCCGCTGGGGGTCTAATTAGGCGGTGGTGATGCCGTCGTCGAGGTAGCGGTACGCCTTGATACCGGTGTCGTCCTTGAACGCTTCGACGGTGATGGTGAAGCCGGCCAGCTCATTCGAGACGAACTTCTTCTCGGTGACGGCGGAGATCTGTGCGTTCGGAAGCACGATCCGCAGCTTCTTCTTGTCGTTCAGCATGTCGAAAACCCAAGCGCGGCGCGGCAGCACCGAACCGGTCTCGTTGATCTTCAGCAGCGTGCCGGTGGTGGCGGTGGCCGGGGTGACGGTCAGGTTGCTCGGACCGAACACCTCGCCCAGCACATCCTTGTCCCAGGCGGCGTAAAGGGTAAGCCCGAACCGCACCGAGTGCTCGGTCTGCAGCTTGGCGATGATATCGGCGTTCCAGTCCTTGACCGTCTCGACCTTGCGCTCACCCTGGGATTCGATGCCGTCTTCGGAGACGTAACCCAGGGGCTTGAACGAGGCATTGATGACGTCGGCCGCAGTGGCCGGAAGCGCGGTGCCGATCGGGGCGACGAGAACGCCACCGGTGACCGCGAGGTTAGGAGTGCCGGAGCCGATGTACTTGCTGGAAGGCAGAGCCATTGTTGTTATCTCCCTTGGGATGTTGCGCAGGCCCTCGGGAATCGTGCTTATTCAGTTATCAACTCGCACCGCAGTGGGAGTTACGCGAGAACAGTGCCTCGCACAATCAAGTCGGTGACAATCGTGTACCGCGGGGCAGCGGTCACCGGATCGGTGTCATTCTCCTCCCCCACATCTTCCACGTAGTCACACCACACATTGCCGATGTACCCGGGCGCGGCAGCATTCACAATGCTGCGCACCAGCGCAGCCAGCCCCGCCGCATTCCCGGCATCATCAGAACACTCGAAAACAACCCGAGGCTTATCGAGAACCAACTGAGCACCACGCCGCCCAACCTGATCCTCGACATCCCCCCGAGCCTTGCGATCGTTGCGGCTGACCCGCACCATCCGCGTCGGCTTGGGATCCGGCACCTTCGTAACAGCTTTCGCGGTCTCCGATAACGCAGCGAACTGCGCTGTCAGAAAATCAGTCAAGATCTTCTCGATATCAGAAAAAACGATCCGTTCAGGCATCGTCAACCTCCTTTCTTTCAACAAATTACCAAGTAGAGCTATTCGTCATACGTGAAATCGGTGATCATCCGCCATCGACCAGAATCTATTTTCTGGTATTGATAGAATGCCCGCGTCAAACCCGTGGCAGAATTTTCGTGCGCTTCGACCATGAATCCGATCGCTGTGCATAATTCTTCTGTCGGAATAATCATCGATTGCAAGCTGGAATTCAGTTCGATGGAGATCGTCGGCCCATCGACCGCTATAACAAGCTCGGCAGACCGCTCATCATCGCGCAACAACGAGAGCACTTCGGCGTAAATTGACATATCGGCGGCATGCTGATCCGAATAGGAAAATTTGCTCTCTTGCATGCTCAGCTCCACTCATTGCCACCCACATCGCTAAGGTGTGGGCCATACCGGATTTCTGGGTGTAGTTATGAAGTATCTACTCAGACTTGTCGGATTATCCAACTTGAGATGGAATCCAGGTATCTCGTTCCAGTCTTTGTCGTAAAGTCGATACTCTGTCAATCTAGGTCTACCAGATCTGTATCTCGTCAGGACGGTAGCCTGCATTTTCGTACCTGGATGCTTGCGAGCCCAGGCTACTGCGGCATCCTCCCAATCCCGTTTCCCAGGCTGGTTCGCTTTAACGTGCTGCGCGAATAGATTTTCGTTTACATTCGCCCATTTCTCATTTTTCACCCCGATCTCGGGCACCATATGCCCTCGATTATCGATACCGCGCAGCCAGCCGAGAGGGTACGGCTTGCCACTCACACCAACTTTAGGGCGTCCCGGCGGCGGCGGCTCCAGCTCAGCAACAGCCACGTCTGGTCGGCCTTTGCTGTCGGAATAGTACTTCACATCCCCTTGACCTTTGACGACTACTTTGTACTCGCCGGCCTTCAATACTCGCCCGTCCGGCAGCGTGACATCGACCGACCCTGTTGGCGCCCTTTTAAAGGCAGGGTTAGGCACAGGACCACTGGGTCCACCGGAAACCGCACCACCGCCTCCACCTGACGAACCGCGGGGCGGGGACGGGGGACGCCCACCAGTAGCCGAGGTTCCCCGTCCGGGGCTGGCGGAACTCGCGCCAGACGAGCGCGAAACCGATGATGAGCCAACGCGGGCAGGCGCGCCCGCAGCTCCAAATCCCCCGCCCGCTCCGGAATGAACACTGGCCGCGACCGGTGAATGTCCGATCTGGAGCTGCAAATACTGCTCGGTTTGAACTACCAGTTTCTCGGACGAACGGGAAATATCGTCTCCGAGCCGTAATGCACGATCCAGCTGAAGTCCCTGATGCGCAATGCTTGCATTTCTATCGAATGCGGTGAGACCGTATTTCGAAGAAATCACCTGCACAAGCGAAACGTTTGAACCCGATTTCGGCACAATCGCGGCAGGCATGTCGGAGAAGCTTGACGGCAACCAGCGGTCCATTCCGGCCTTCGTCGGGATTTCGGCAACCCCGAACCCGCTCCTCGTGGCTGGCATCACCTCGAACTTGAGGGCGTTCGTTCCCGACCACATAGTCGAGGTCGACAGTTGGGTCAGCGGTTTTCTCGCTGCGGTTGCAGCCAGATCAGCAAGGGCCAGGTCCGCTCCACGAAGGGCGGTGGTAGCGCCGGCTCGGGCTGCTGCTGATTCGGGGAAGAAGAAGGTCGAGGCGGCAAGGAGGGTTTCGATGTCGCTGGGGGCTTTGTTCATTTGGTCGATGCCCTGCTGGGCGCGAATACGGCCGCCCGGGGTGATTGGGTCGCCGGTCAAGCCCAGCATTGCGCCGCTGTACTTGTAGTAGACCGCTTTTGCCACCGTCTCGGCAGGATCGATGATCAGGAGATAGAAGGGGGCCTGGATGGCGGCGTTGGTGCGCTCGAAGTGCTCGGCCGCGGCGGCTTGGTAGGCCTGGTTTGTTGGGTTTCCGGCGGCTAGGAGGCCCGGGCGGAAATCGAAGGTTGAGATCAGGTCTGTGCCCCAGGTCTTGAGGCTGGAACCCATGCCCTTCAGCACGTCCCATCCGGTCATCAGCGCCTTGGTCACACTGTCGTAGCCGCCGGGGGCATCTCGCAGCACCGTATGAGTACCGTCGCGACGGATGAGCAGCTTGGGGCCGTTCGGGATGGTTCGGGTGATCGTTCCGTCGAAGTTGTATTGGTCTGTGTGGGAGCCCCGTCCGCCATTTCTGCCGTAGAACGAGTCGTAGAGGACGTTGTCGGAGATGAGGAATGAGTGTGTGCCCTCGTCGTCCGACTCCGTGCGGCCGTATGTGGTGTGGCCGCGCAGATCGGTGCCCATCTCCCAGATCTGGCCGTCGCTGCCGAATCGCCAACTGTTGCTGTCGAGCTGTTTGACGAAACTGCTTGTTACCCCGCCTTTTCCGTCAGGCCGAGCGGTGGTCATCGTCAGGTTGCCGTAGTTGTCGACGTGGTTGTTGTCATAGAATCCGAATTGGTTCAGGATTCCGACGTCTGTTCCGACGCGGTTGCCGTTCGCGTCGAATGACGGAGTGAAGACGTGGCTGAAGGTCGCCGTGGCTTCGAGGTCGTGGCTCGGAGCGGCCGATGTCGACGCCCCAGGATCGAAGCTCTGCACATACCAGTTCGAGTTCGGGTCTGTGCGGCTCGCATAGGAAGAGTTGCCGTCGGCGTCGTCATGCCAATGCTGTAGTCCGCCATGACCATCGCTGGCGATGCGCCAGCGATCGATGGTGCCGTTGGGATTGGTGATTTCGAGGTCGACCGTGTTCGAACCATTCCCCTGGGGAATGAAGTACTTGACTGGGCGGCCATCGAGCATTTTGCCGTCCCAAGTACTGCCTTCCGGGCGGCCGCCCGTATTAGGCATATCCAGCAGACTCGTTGCCGGTCCGCTCGGCGTCGACGGTTGCGTCGCAGGCACCTGAATGGGTGGCTCATTCAGCGGGTTCACTGGCGTCGGTACAGCCGGAGCGGGAGCAGTCTCGAGGGTTGAACCTGGGTTCGGCACCGTCCCGGGTGTTGGAATCCGGCGATTCTGGTCGTCGAAATTGACGAAGGCGTCAGGATCGGCGACGAACTGCGCCTGGGGCACGTTGGTGGGCGTGCCGGACAAGGCCGAACTGCCTGTATCGGGCACGAGACCCAGCGCGTTGTTGATTCGGTTCAGTTGGTTGACAACCTCACCGGACGTCATACGTGGAAAATTGAACGTTCTTCCACCACTGGAAGATCCGAGGTTAAGCTCGCCTACGGTGCCACTGATCAGTTGATTCCAAGCTGCGGCGCGGGTGGCCACCCAGTCCGGGGCATCGACGGTTGGGGCGATCGACATTGATCACTCCTCACGGGATGCGCGCGCTTCGTTGATGCGCTGGCGGAGTTGGTTGACCAGGGTGGCGTAGGCGTCGGTTTTGGTGGGGGCTTCGGTGGAGAGGCCGCGGGGGTGGGTGGCGGACCAGAAGCCTTCGTCGGTTTGCTTCACCTCGATGAGGTCGAGGTCGTAGAAGGTTTCGGGGTCGGGGGTGGGCCAGTTGCCGTTTTCGTCGGGGGTGGTGTGCATGCCGGTGTCGAAGGCGCCGGGGAGGCCGCCCGGAGTGGGGTGCCAGCGGATTTCTTCGAGGTCGGGATGGACTCGGACGCCACGCTTGACGAGGTATTCGGCTACTCGGGTGGCCTGTTTGATGCTGGTCACCGTGGGGTCGGCTAGTTTGCGGCCCACCTGGCTGTGCCATTCGGGGAGGTGAATTACCGCGAGTTCCTCTGCGAGAGCGCGGACTTGGGGGTCTTGCTCTTCGTCCGGCTTGGGTTCGGCGAGTTTGCCCGACAGCGTCTGCTGGAGCAGGGCGAGGAATTCCGGTGTGACCAGCTGGCCGGTGTCGGTCTTCACGTATTCCGAGGAGGGGGCCGCGTGGTTGCCGAAGCGGACCGATTCGATGATTTCCTTGCCGGACATGGGGATTCGCGGGCCTTTCGGTTCTGGGCGTGGCTGAACCTCGGCCCGGTCCGGGCTCGGGATCACGTGGGAAGGTCCCGCCCCCGGGGAAATGGGGGGCACCCGGGGGCGGGACCTATTGCGCCCCTGCGCAACTGGGAACGTCTACTACCGCGGACCACCTGCGGGAGACGGTGCGTCAGGGGCGGGCATGCGGCTGGCTCTAATCCCGCGGTGTACCTGTCGAGAGGTTTCGGGGGCTGGCCGCACGGGCTTCGATGACGGTGGGGACCGTCAGAGTTCTTCTTCGAGAGTTGCCGGGATCTGGTACTTGACCGGGGGCGGTTCCTGACCGGGGACGTGCAGGCGCAGGAAGATCAGCAGCTCGTCGATATGACTTTGCAGGGCGCGGATGAGGCGGATGGCGTCGCGGAAGCGGCGTTGATCGGTTGCGGCCTGATCCTCCAGTGCCGCAACGCGTTCGCGGAGTTTGCCGACTTCGCGGGCCTGCCAGGCGGTGACCGCGCCGATGATTGTCGCCGCGGCCGCGCCGGTGGCTTGGACGAGATCGGGGCTGAGCCACTGCTGCATTCAGCCCTCACCGCCCGGACGCTGTACCGGAGTCACCGCCGGCCGGATGATCAGACCCGCGATAACGGGAGTGAGCAGGCCGTAGAGCTGGAGTACCGCGTCGATCCAATCCGTATTCACCTGGTGCCCAATGAAATAGGCGACGAGGCCGGTGATCGCGACGAGCACGGATCGCACCAGAGCGGGCTCGGGAACCCCATTGATACGCATGAAATTCTTCCTTCCGGCAATGCCAACGGACCCCGATTGCCGCTCTGGAAGCAGGGTCGTGGGCGGGCTAGGCGATCAGCTGGGCGACGGCGGCCAGCAACTTGACGACGAGGCCGCCGACGGTGATCCACTGATCCAGAGTGAGACCGAAAACCATTGCAATACCTCCTGATTCGACGGCTGCAGGCATGCTTCAACGACAGAACCCCCGATCCGACTGGCGGATCGAGGGTTCCGTTGGTTCGAAGACAGATGCTCTGAAGAGGATGAAACCTCTTGCCGGAGAGCGAGTTTCCCGCGAATTCGGGATGAAGGCGCAACTGTGGCGCTGCAGATAGCTTCACTTAAGCGGCGACCAATGTCAACACCCTTCTCGAAAATTCATGAAAGACGCAGGTAGAAGGCCTAATACACGGCGTCGAGCGCATCGGCGATCTTGCGAGCCATCGCATTCACGACGGGGCTCGGGGCACCCTTGCGCGAGTGAACCGCGGCCTCGACCGCGACCAGCACCGTGCTACGGAAGTTGTCGGCCTCGGCCGGTGACTGCCGCTCCAGGATCGCCATCGCCGCGGTCAGGTTGGGGAACACATGCTCGGCGAACTCGGCAACGGTCCTGCCCGGCAACACAATGTCCCGGGACTTGGCCGACAGGACGTGGCCGACCACTCCGGTAGCCGAGGTCAGCGCGATCGAAGCCTGCGCATTGCCCTTGGCGCCGGCGGCAGCCAGCAGAGAAACCGCGCCGTACGCGGCACTGCGAAGAACGCTCTTGTCCTGGTCGGTCAGGGTGACGGTGGCGATGGTGGTGACAGACATTTCGTGTACTCCTCGAAATCGTGTGTGGCGCTTGCCCGAACCGGTTCGGCCCGAGCTGCTTTGTTCGATGTACACACTTTGTCCGGCCCCGCTGACACCACCCTGACGCCCGGCTGACATGTCGACTGACACCGTGAAACCTCCCGTGACAGCCACGGAGCCCCATTGGAATCCGGCCTCTAAGCTGCACGAATGGGATTTCATCTCGTCGAGCCCGAAGTCGCCGGCGGCCATGGCCGTGGCACCCGGTACGACCGATCGACAGTGCCGGTCACAGTGACGGCGCTGGAGTACAGGTTCGATGGCTGGCTGGGCGACGCGCTACTCGAATCGACCCCGTGCTTCATCGTCACCGAGGATCTCGCGCGCAGTATCGAACGGCTCGAACTCACCGGCGTGCACTTCGACACTGTCTCCGTATCGATTTCGTCCAAGGGGCGGGAGTTCATGGACACCGAACTGCCACCCCGGAATTGGCTGAAGCTGACGGACCGCGCGCTCTCCAGTTGCTCCAGGAAGCCCTCAGCCGGGTTATGGCACAACCGAATTCCGGGTTGTCGGACCCTTCTGAGAAGCTCTGCGGCATGAGTTCGAGATCGTCGGCGGATGCGGCGGGCAATAGTGTGTTCACGGCGGTTACCGGGTCGGGGATGCTTGCGCTTTGGGATCCGGTCAGCTTCGCGCACGTCGTGGATTACGACGGGTGGGAGGTGGAGTTGCTCGAGGATGAGCCGGTTGGGGAGCATATTCAGACTGGGAAGCTGGTTCCGCTGAATATCCTGGCCGACGGGCGATTTGGGGTGCTGGTGCGGGTGGACGCTACCGGTGCGGCCGAGCTCACCGCGCGGGAGCGCAAGTATTTGCAGGAGTCTTCGGAGCCGTATCTGTTCCGGTCCACGGGGACTGCCAAGGTGAGTGGGATCGAGAGTGTCGGCGCTTTCGACGATACCGAGGCGTCGGTGGCGGACATGGTTCCCACCGAAATCGACCTTCCCGCTGGGGATTACGCCGTGACGGTGCACCTTCTCGATTGGGAGGCGGAACCCGGGGCCATGGATGACGAGGGCGACGCCACCCCGTCCGCACTTCCCGACTTCGTCGTACTGATCGAACCCGCGGCCGGGCATTCATTCAGAACCGCGATCGAGACTTTCGACGACCTCGACTGAAACACGACTGAGCCGTGCCACGGGTCCTCATCGGGACGCGGTGGCACGGCTGGTCGTCGGCCTCATGGCCGTCACGCGGCGTCGAGGGCCTCGGTGATCTTGTTGGCCATGGCGATGAGGACCGGGGTGGGGTCACCCTTGCCGGACTGGAGGGCGGCTTCTACTGCTACCTGGATGGTGGCGCGGAAGTTGGTGGCCTCCGCCGGGGAGTGGGTTTCCAGGAGGGTCATGGCTGCTGTCAGGGCGGGGAGGACCTGGTCGGCGAGGTCGGCGACGGTTTTGCCGGTGAGGTGGATGTCCTTGGACTTGGCGGAGAGGACGTGGCCTACCAGGCCGGTGGCCGAGGTGAGGGCGATGGAAGCCTGGGCATTGCCCTTATGGGGCGCACCGGCGGCGGCGAGGAGGGAGACGGTGCCGTAGGCGGCGGTGCGGAGGGTGGACTTGGCTTCGTCGGTCAGGGTGACGGTAGCGGTGGTGTTGTTCGACATGGTGTGCTCCTCGAAAGGTGTTGGGAACCTGTTGATCAGGTCGTTTTGTTCGATGTACACACTTTGAACGGAGCTGCTGACACGCCTCTGACACTCACCTGACACGTCTACTGACACGGGGAGAGGTGTGGTGACTTTCGTTGGCGCATGGGGTGGGCGAGGTGGGCGTCGAGGACTTCGCCGACCGTGAATTGTTCGGGGCAGTCGGGGGACCAGGGGCCGGGGATGGGGGTGATTTTGCCTGCGTCGCGCAGGGTTTGGATGCGGCGGACGGTCACCTTCGCGAAGGGTTCACCCAGTTCCCGTGCGAGGGTTGCTATTCCGGACATGTTCAGTCTGGTTCGGCGGGCGGCGGCCAGCTGGGACGCGTTGATGGTCAGCTTTGCCGGTGCGGGGCTGATGATGTTCAGGGCAGCGTCGACCGCGGAGCGGATTTCGGCAGGAGCCGATTCGACGCCTTCGGTCATGGCGAAGGCGATGAGGTTGCGGTGGAGCCAGCGGGAGAGCCCGGGGGTGGTGGGGTCACCTTTGTAGGGGACGGCGCGTTGTTCGCAGATCAGGCGGACCCAGGCGACCAGGGTGGCGTGCAGGTGGTCTCGGGCGCGGGCGGCGGTGGGACTGAAGGGCAGCGGCTGATCGCTGGTGCGGGAGGACAGGCGGTGACTCGGGGCGTTGTGCCGGGCTCGGCGCGTGACCGCGTCTTCGAGATCCTCTGCTACATCGGGGATTTCGGCGAGAACGGTCGCCAGCTCCCGGATGGCCTCGTGGGATAGGTAAAGGTGGTCGGTGTTGGGCATCAGGCGACCTCGCGGTTGATGATGGTGGCCAGCAGGGCGGCGTGGCCCTGGCGGACGTAGTCGTCGGTGTGGCGGCCGTCGGTGAGGTAGCCGCGGGCGTAGGCGAGGGCTCCACTCCAGGCGGACCAGTTCTTGGGAGCCCACCAGCGCTGGACTCGCTGGTGTAGGACCGCGTCGACCAGGGATTGACCCCAGCGCAACGCGGCTTCGGGGGAAGAGATGCAGAAGTACTGAGTCAGATCCGCGACCGTGCGCAGGGGGTTGCCCGCGGGAAGCGCGGTGATGGGGTCGCCGGGGTCCCGGGTGATGCATTGACCCGCAGGGCGGAGGGGGTCGGCGATCAAGGCACAGGCGAGGACCTCGAGATCGGGGTGGAGGCCGCGGCCGATTTCGGCGGCCACATCGCCCGCAATGGCCGCGCCTTGCGAATAACCCGCGATGACAACGCGATTCGCGGAATCGCTGATCGCCGAGAGCAGCGCGGCCTTCCCCGCGGCGCTGCTCTCGGCGTAGGAGACGCGCAGGCCGTAGTCGGCCGGATACAGGACCATGCGGGGCGCGAAGCGGCTGTGGTCGAGGGTGCGGGAGAAGGTGTCGGTGATGCTTTCGCCGTAGGGGACGCCCGTACCGCCGACGATCAGAACGTCTATCACGCGGATACCTCGGCTGGAAGATAACTGAACAGGTCCATACGGAACACATTAAGGTCCGTTTGGACCTTTTTCAAGTCCGTATGGACCTGTTACTGTTTTGGCACGATACGGCAGAGATACGGCACGGATTTTCTCGAGTCGTTTGCAACTGGGCCGTTCGGACCTCAGAATAGTCCATATGGAACTGCGGGATCTCCACGAACTCAATCGCGCCGTCGGCGGGGAGCTCAGGGCTGCCCGTGGACGGCGCGGCATGACACGGCCTCAGCTCGCCGCCGTATCGGGGGTGGCGGTCAGCACCATTCAGCGGTTCGAGAATGGGGAGCGGTCACCGGATCTGGGACAGCTTTACGCGCTATGCACTGCGCTGGAAATCTCGCCGCAGGAGATCGTCGCCAGGTCGGTCGAGATCGTCAAGGCTGGCGGGGAGTAGATCCACCGGATCGCGATTCAGGGCCGCCGAGACGCGGAAGAGATCTTCGAGGGTGGGGGTACCGCCCGAAATGCGCTGTGCCAGTTCGGCACCCAGGCGAGTGGCCACCACTCGCATGGCCTCGGCATCGAAGATCTGGCTGAACCACGTCACAAACGCAGTGTGGCACAACACATCCGGGAAACCCGGCGAGTGGACCAACAGCGGCTACTCGCCCACCTGGTTCTGCACCGCCCAATCGCAGATCGCGGCGAGGGGCTGCTCCAGGGACTTGCCCAGGGTGGTCAGCGCGTACTCGATGTGCTGGGGAGCTGTCTCCTTATAGACGTGCCGTTCGACCAAACCGTCGGACTCCATCGAGCGCAGGGTTTCGGTGAGCATTTTCTGGGTGATGCCGGGGAGGCGGCGGCGGAGGTGGGCGTGGCGGTGCGGGCCGTCGAGGAGGGCGTAGATCAGCAGGATTCGCCATTTGGACGAGAGGCGTTCCAGGGCTTGGCGGGTGGCGCAGGATTCTTCCAGGACATCCGGTATCACCAGGGGCATGGGGGCTCCCGGGGTATGGGCACTTGAAAGTGCCTTCTGGCGGCGGGTGGTGGGCGGTTCTAACTTCGTCTTCACCGTAGTGGAGAAGGGAAGAACACCATGTCGCAGGAATTTCAGGTGCATACGTTCACGGCCGGGGAGAACGGCATTTTCGTGAATGGATACCTGGTGGAGACGGCGGAGGCGGTCGTGCTGATCGACTCCACGCTGCTGGTCTCCGATGCGCACGCGCTCAAGGAGAAGATCGCGGCGATCGGCAAGCCGGTGGCGGCGGCGTTCGTGACGCATCCGCATCCGGACCACTTCAACGGGCTGCCGTACGTGGTGGCCGAGGAGACGCCGGTGTACTCGACCGCCGCCGTGGCCAAGGTGATCGCGGACAGCGCCGATGCCAAGCGGGCGCAGTGGGGTCCGACCTACGGGGCGGAATGGCCGGATCGGTACCGGGTGCCGGAAACCCTGGTCGAGAGCGGATCTGCCATCGAGATCGGCGGCGTGCGCGTGACCGTGCACGAGATCGGTCCGGGTGAAAGCCATTCCGACAGTTGGATTCTCGTGGAGAGCGGGGAGCAGCGGGTCGCGTTCATCGGGGATCTCGCGTTTTGCGGTGTGCACTCCTATATGACCGACGGGCATTCGACCGAATGGCTGGCGGCGCTGGAGCGACTGAGCGCCGAACTGGGCGGGCTGACGCTGTACCCCGGACATGGACCCGCCGGTGATATCGGGATTCTCGCCGAGCAGCGGAAATACCTGGTGACGTACCGCGAGGCCGTTGACCGGCTGCGCGACGGAGCGAATTCGCTCACCGACGCGCAGAAGGACGAATTGTCCAGCCGCATGGCGGAATTCGCGCCGGACGCGGGGCTCGGCTGGCTAGTGCCATTGGGGGCCGACCCGGTGGCCGGTGAACTGGCCACGGCACAGTAGCGGGCCGTGGATCCCGGCCAAAAGCATGCCGGGATGACGAGCGGTTACTACATCCAGTCGCTCGGAATCAGAAGGGCGCGGCGGGCGGGGTCGGGGTGGAGGCGGTGCTGGGGGCGATGGTGTTGCCGGGGATGACGGGTCCGGTGGTCGGGGCCAGGGTTCCCGGAACACCGAAATGGCTTGCGGGGGAAAGGCCGCGGTTCGGGCGCGGCTGCGGTGCGAGCATATCGGCGAGGCTCCGGAGGATCGCGCCCGCCGGATCGTGTGGCGCGGCCGGGTTGGAATAGCCCGGGTCCGTGCCGGACGGATCGCCGAGGGTCGGATCGGTGTACGACGGGTCGGTGTAGGTCGGCACCGTCGGATCGATAAGTGTTGGGGCGGAATGGAATTCGCTCAGCGCCGGACCGACCTCGAGATTGTCGATGCTAGGAATGCCGCCATCGGGCGCGGCGGAGTACTCGGCGCGCAGGACATGATTGTCGTGCACCAGCACCTGCCCCGCCGTGGACTGCACGGCCGCCGTGGTGCGCGCGTCTTCCTTGTCCGTCCCCGGATACGCCTGGCAGTCGGTGGTATCGCAGGTTTGCGCATAGGAGTACCGCTGTTCGGCCAGCACATAGGACCGGGCCGCGATCGCCTGTGCGCGAAGGGCTTCCGAGCCGCCCTCATCCGCCCAGTTGGGCACCATCTCGGCGGGCACCACGCCGAGCAGGTAGTCCTCGAGATCGACTTCGTTGATCACGCGGCTGGAGTTGCCATCCAGCGTGACACCGAGCACGCCACGATAGTTGGATCCCTCGCAGAGCTCGAGGTGTTCGTCCTTGGGCCGGTTGCTGCCGTTCTCCAGCGGATACGCGTAGGGATCGTCGGTCGTTCCCTCCCACAGCACCGCGCCATCGCAGCCCTGGGTGATGGTGACGTCCGCGCCCGCGGCGGTCGGCGTGAGGTGCGCGGCCTGGCCCGGAACCACCCGGCGGCCCGCGACGTACAAACCCGTCTCGGATTCGACGTCGAGGGTCTTGTCGTCCAGACCCATGAGCCGGACGCGAACCGGTACCGAGGCGAGGGTGTCGAGCTGCGCGCCCGGGTAGTAGTGCGCCAGGATCGTCTCGGCGGTATTGCCGCCGACGGCGCGATCGAACGCGCCGTTCTGACTCAGCCCGCGGCCGTGACCCGGACTGTTGACGAATTCGTACTCCTCGTCCGGCCAGGCCCAGAGCAGGCCCGCGGTCGCGCCACCCAGGGTGCACGCGGCGACCGATAAGGCTAGTAGGCGGCGCCGTCTCCGACGTTGATGTAGATGCCCGTTCGGCATGTCATACCCATTCTGTCGATAGCCGAAGCTACATTCGAGTTACCGAAAGCTAATCCTCAACCACACGTTCAGGGATTGTGACAGTTGGGACTAGTGTGATCGTTGGTTCGCCGGGAAGCAACCCCGGGCCCCGGCGATCCGCAACGGTTTTACGTCGAATGGGAGCTGCTCGTGCCGTACCGCCGAACGAAACACTCGTATGTTCTCCCGGTTGTCACCATCCTGGCGATCACGACGCCGCTCGGCATTCTGGCGCTGGGAGACTCTCGGGACATCAAGCCCACCGACGCAAGCAATCCGGCAGCAATACCAGCGGAAATGGCCGAGGTCGCACTCGCCTCCGCCCCCGATCTGGTGCTGCCGCTCCGTGAACTGACCGGGATGAACCTGCCCGATCTGCATCTCTCCGATCTGCGCATGCTGCCGCTGCCGGCGTCGATCCACATTCCGCCCGGGCTCGCGCCGGGGCTCGGCTTACCCAGCGAGATACCGTTACCGCGACTAGGCAGGCCCGGTATGCCGGGCGCAGGAAACTATGTAAACCCCGGCGGCGCACCAGGATTCATCGCCGCCCCCGGCCCCGAGGTGCCGGGCGCCGATACCGGAAACCCCTCCCCCGCACCGAAACCGGTGCAGAAGCCGGACCTCACCGGCGATCTCAATACTCCCGCCCTGGCCCCCAATGCCGTGCCGAACGAGCTGGTCAACAAGGTCGGGGCGCAGGTCAAGGAACTCAGCCGGGACACCCCGTTCAGCATGGTGGCGCTCACCGCGCCCGAACTCGTGGGGACCACCGCGTACATTCGCGCCAAACGCTCCGATGGTGGCTGGGGACCCTGGTACGACAGTGAAGCCGTCGACACCCCCGCCAAGAAGCCGGGGCGCACCGGCACCGAACCGATCTACGTCGGCAAGACCAAATCCGTGCAGATCCTGGTGACCAAGAAGAACACCGGGCGCGCGGTGGCGGCTCCCGTGGATCCGCCTGCGGCACAGGATGTTCCGGCGAATCCGGCGCCCGAGGCCGCCCCCGGAGCTCAGGCCGCCCCGGAGCCCGCGCCCAACGCGCCGGCCAATCCCGAGGCTCAGCCCGCGCCCGCGGCCAACCCCGATGCGCAGCCGGTGCCGAACGCTCCCGCGAACCCGGACACGCTGGCCACGCCCGCGCAGCCGGAGGTCGCGCCGTTCACCGATCACGGTGATCCGGCGCAGATCAACCTGGAGAAACTCGCCGCCATCCTCATCGATCCGGGCCGTGGCGCGGCCGATGAGAACCTCAATCGGGTGGCCGCGCCGCTGCCCGGCGGCGGACCCAAGGTGATCAGCCGCGCGCAATGGGGTGCGGACGAATCGCTGCGCTGCGAGGAACCCACCTACGACGACGCCGTCAACGCCATCACCGTGCACCACACGGCGGGGCGCAATGACTACACCGCCTCGGAATCCGCGGGCATCGTGCGATCGATCTACGCGTATCACGCGAAGACCTTGGGCTGGTGCGATATCGGCTACAACGCGCTGGTCGACAAGTACGGGCAGATCTTCGAAGGCCGCTTCGGCGGACTGGATCGGCCCGTCGAGGGCGCGCACGCGGGTGGATTCAATATCAACACCGCCGGTGTGGCGTTCATGGGCAATCACGAGGAGGAAGCGCCCACCGAGGAAGCCATGCAGGCGATGGGTAATTTCATCGGCTGGCGGGCCAAGGTGGCCGGGATCGATCCCGAGGGCAAGACCACCATGTACTCCGAGGGCAGCGATTACACGCGCTATCCGCTCGGACAGGCCGTGAAACTGCCGAATGTGTTCGCGCACAGGGATGTCGGCAACACCACGTGCCCGGGTGATATGGCATACGACCTGATGGACCGGATTCGCTCGCTCGCGGAGAATGTCGCGGGCAAGCCGAGTGGACCGCCGCCCCCGCAGCAGCAACGGCCGACGCAGACTCGGCCGCAGCGCAATGCGGGGAATCAGCAACAGCCGCAAAGCAATCCGAGCAGTGAGGCCGATCTGGCGACGCTCGCGGATCTGACCACCAAGCTGCTCGGAATGCTCGAGACCAGTCCGGTGGCCAAGTACTACGAGGCGTCCGGTGGGCCGAACGGTCCCATGGGACAGGCGAAGTCGGAGCCGATCGCGACCGCGAACGGCGGACAGTACGCGCAATTCGTGAACGGATACGTGTACTCGACGCCGGATGGGCAGGCGTTCGCGGTGGTCGGGAAGATCCTGGAACGGTTCCTGCAATTGGGAGCGGGGACCGGGGCGCTCGGACTGCCGACCAGCGGGGAGTACCCGGTGCAGGATGGGGTGCGCACCGACTTCCAGAACGGGTCGCTAATTTTCAGCCAGATCACCGGGATCGTCACTACGGTGCTGAAGAACCTCGGCGCCGGACAGGGTCAGGGGCCCGCGCCGATTCCGGCGATGCTGGGTAATGGGCAGCAGGCGGATCCGATTCCGGCTGCCATACCGGAAGCTGCTGCGGGGCAGTAGGTTTCAGGGATTGATGCGATTGGCCGGGTTTCCACGCGAGAGGTGTGGATTCCGGCCAAAAGCATGCCGGGATGACGGAGGGGTCAGAGCCACCAGCGTTCGAGGATTTGGGCTACGCCGTCTTCATGGTTGGCGGGGGCGACTTCGTCGGCGGCGGCTTTGGCTTCGGGGTGGGCGTTGCCCATGGCGACGCCGTGGCCTGCCATTTTGAGCATGGGGACGTCGTTCGGCATATCGCCGAAGGCGATGATGGTGGCGTGCTGAACACCCAGGCGCTGGGCGACGCTGGCCAGGCCGGTGGCCTTGGTGACGCCGGGGGCGGACAGTTCGATCAGGCCGTTGTCCGTGGAATAGGTGAGGTCGGCGCGGCCGGTGAGGTGGGGTTCCAGGATGGCGCGCATTTCGCCGCTGGTCATGCGGGGCAGGCGGATGAGCATTTTGATCGCGGGGGACGCGATCACCTCCGCGCGCGAGACCTCGGTGTCATCCGGGTTCAGCCAGGCGTGCTCATATTCGGGGGAGCTCACGAATTGCGGGGTGGCGGCGTCGTGGGCGGTCGCGCCGACCCGCTCGGCGGCGAGTCCGCAACCGGGGAGCAGGGTTTCGGCCAGATCCGCCGCCCAGGCCAGGGTCTCCACATCGAGGGTTCGGCTCGCCAGGATTCGATCCTGCGCGCTGTCGTAGATGACCGCGCCGTTCCCGCATACGCACAGCGGCGCGTAACCGAGTCCGTCCACCACCGGATCGATCCACCGGGGCGGGCGACCGGTCGCCAGGACGAAGGGCACGCCGTCCGCGATGAGGGCGTCGATCGCGGCTTTGGTGCGCGGTGTCACCTGCTCACCATTGTCGATGAGGGTCCCATCGACATCGGTCGCGACCATCTTGGGTTTGGGCAGGTGGAAGAGAGTCACCTAGTCCATCCTGCCTGAAATCCGAGCCCGGAATGTGCAGCCCGGGTGAATTGCCCGGCATTGGCTGATCCTCGTTACCGCCCCGATGCCCTGCTCGTTATCCGCCACTGCGCTCCGTAACGCACGGTTATCCACAGGACTCCCTATGATCTGCACAAGAACTCGACCCGAGAGGGACTGATGGCCGGCTTTCTCCTGCGACGCGCACTGAACTATGTCGTGCTGCTCGTGCTGGCGTCGTTCCTGGTTTTCACCGTGGCGTCACTCACATTCACGCCGCTGGACTACCTGGAACAGCGGAATCCGCGACCGCCGCAATCGGTCATCGACGCCAAACGCGCCGAGTTGCATCTCGATGATCCGATCCCGCAGCGATATCTGGCCTGGGCGGGCGGGGTCGTGCACGGCGACTTCGGCAAGACGCTGCCGGGACAGCCGGTCAGCGAGGAGTTGCCGCGGCGCATCGGCGTCAGTCTGCGACTGCTGCTCATCGGATCGATCGTGGGCAGCGTGCTCGGCGTGCTGATCGGAGCCGCGAATGCCATCCGGCAGTACAAGTTCAGCGATTATTTCAGCACCATCGTGTCGCTGCTACTGCTGTCCACACCGGTGTTCCTGCTCGCGACCCTGTTGAAATTCGGTGCGCTGCAGATCAATCAGGCCACCGGCGAGCAGATCTTCCTCTATACCGGTGAGACCTCCGCGACGCAGATCCACGGCCTGTGGAATCAGCTGGTCGATCGCGCGCAGCACCTGTTCATCCCCACCCTCGGCCTGGCACTGGGCGCGATGGCCGGATACAGCCGGTATCAGCGCAATGCCATGCTGGACGTGCTGAGCAGCGATTTCATTCGCACCGCGCGGGCCAAGGGCCTCACCCGGTCCCGCGCCCTCTACAAACACGGGCTGCGCACCGCGCTGATACCCATGGCCACCCTGTTCGCCTACAGCCTCGGCGGACTCATCACCGGCGCGACCTTCACCGAGAAGATCTTCGGCTGGCACGGCGTCGGTGAGTGGATCGTCAACGGCATCGGCGCGCAGGACATAAATATCGTGCTCGCCTCCACCCTGTTCACCGGCATCGTGGTGCTGCTGTCGGGCCTGCTGTCCGATATCGCGTACGCGCTGCTCGACCCCCGGGTGCGTGTGGGATGACCGAAGTCGAGACCATCATCCAGGGTGCGCCGAACCCGGTGGGACGCCGCAAGCTGGTGATCCGCCGGTTCCTGCGCAACAAGGTGTCGGTGGCGGCATTGATCGTGCTGGCGCTGGTGTTCGTGGCCGCGTTCGTGCTGCCGCATTTCGTGCCGTACTCGTACACCGATATGGATCCGGACCTCAATCAGAAGCTGAAGCCGCCGAGCTCCAAGCACTGGTTCGGCACCACGCTCTCGGGTGAGGACGTGCTGGCGCAGACCCTGCACGGTTTGCAGAAGTCGCTGATCATCGGTTTCTGCGCGGCGTTCCTGTCCGCGGTGATCGCGACCATCGCGGGTTCGCTCGCGGGTCTGCTGGGCGGCTGGACCGATCGGGCCATCATGTGGCTGGTCGACCTGCTGCTGGTCATCCCCAGTTTCATCATGATCGCGCTGTTCGCGCCGAAGACGAAGGGCAACAGCTCACTGCTGCTGCTCACCGTGCTGATCGCCTTCTTCGGCTGGATGATCAGCGCGCGCATCATCCGCGGGCTCTCGATGAGTCTGCGGGAACGCGAATTCGTCCGCGCCGCACGGTATATGGGCGCGTCGACCTGGACGGTGATCACCACGCACGTGGTGCCGAACATCGCGTCCATCCTGATCATCGACACCACCCTCGCGGTCGGCGGCGCGGTCATGGCCGAAACCGGTTTGAGCTTCCTGGGTTTCGGTGTGCAGCCGCCGGACATCTCGCTGGGCTCGCTGATCGGCCGGTACAGCTCCTCGGCGCTGAACTATCCGTGGACCTTCGTATTCTCCGGCGCGTTCCTGGTCACGATCGTGTTGTGCACCAACCTCATCGGTGACGGCCTGCGCGATGCGTTCGATCCGAGCGCCAAGCGGGCGCGCGCCAAACAGCGTGGCAAGCGCGCCGACCGAAAGGCCGAGGCATGAGTGAGACGGTGCCGGAGTCGACCGAGCGGCGCACCACCGCACCGCTTTTGGAAGTCTCCGATCTGAAGGTGTCCTTTCCCGGCGAGGAAGGCCGGGTGGATGCCGTACGCGGGGTGAACTTCACCGTCAACGACGGCGAGGTCGTCGCCATCGTCGGTGAGTCCGGTTCCGGTAAATCGGTGTCCTCCATGGCGATCATGGGCCTGCTGCCGGAACAGGCGCGGGTGCGCGGTTCGATCCGGCTGCGCGGGCGAGAGTTGCTGGGGCTCGGCGATAAGCAGATGTCCGAGCTGCGCGGCAGCCGCGTCTCCATGGTGTTCCAGGACCCGCTGTCCGCGCTGACGCCGGTCTATCGCGTCGGCGATCAGATCGCGGAAGCCCTGCTCGCACACCGCAAGATGAGTAAGCAGGAGGCCGCCGCCAAGGCGATCGAACTGCTCGAACTCGTAGGCATTCCAGATCCGACGGTGCGCGCCAAGGCTTTTCCGCACGAGTTCTCCGGCGGTATGCGCCAGCGCGTGGTCATCGCCATGGCCATCGCCAACGATCCCGAACTCATCATCTGCGATGAGCCGACCACCGCGCTCGATGTCACCGTGCAGGCACAGATTCTGAACCTGCTGCGCAAGGCACGCGATATCACCGGTGCGGGCGTCATCTTCATCACCCACGATATGGGCATCGCCGCCACCCTCGCCGATCGCGTCGCCGTCATGTACGCCGGACGGGTCGTCGAAACCGCCCCGGCCGCAGAGCTTTTCCACGCACCGCGGATGCCGTACACGGTCGGGCTGCTCGGCTCGATTCCGCGCATAGACGGTCCGCCGCGCGCACCGCTGATTCCCATCGTCGGCACCCCGCCCGCCATGCACGACCTTCCGGCGGGCTGCCCGTTCGAACCGCGCTGCCCGGTCTCGGTCGAGGACTGCCTGGCCGCCGAACCGCCGCTGCGCGATACCGGCCCCGGACATCGGGCCGCGTGCATCCGCACCGAGGAGGTGGGCAGTGACGCGCTGTTCACCGCCTACCGCAGGGAGATCGACGCACCACCCGAGGAGACCGAGGTCGACGCCTCGCAGGTGGTGCTGAAGGTCAAGGAACTGCGCAAGACCTTCCCCATCACCAAGGGCGTCATCTTCCAGCGGCGCACCGGCGAGGTGAAGGCCGTGGACGGCATCAGTTTCGAGGTGCGCGCGGGCCGCACGCTGGCGCTGGTCGGTGAATCCGGTTCGGGCAAGTCGACCACGCTGACCCAGATCATGGATCTGGTGCGGCCGGAGAGCGGCAGCATCGAAATCCTCGGCAATGACGTGACCGCGCTGACCAAACAGCAGCGGCGCGATATCCGGCGCAAGATGCAGATCGTGTTCCAGGACCCGTCGTCCTCGCTGGACCCGCGCCTGCCCATCTCCGATGTACTGGCCGAACCGCTGCGCATCGACGGCCGCTCCCGCGAGGAGATCAACCGGCGGGTGCCGGAGTTGTTGCGACAGGTCGGATTACGGCCCGAGCACGCCGACCGCTACCCCGCGGATTTCTCCGGCGGGCAGAAGCAGCGCATCAATATCGCGCGCGCCCTGGCGCTGGATCCCGAACTGCTGGTGCTGGACGAACCCGTGTCCTCGCTGGACGTCTCGATTCAGGCGGGTGTGCTGAATCTGCTGCGCGACCTGCAGGCCGAGCGCGGGCTCTCGTATCTGTTCGTCTCACACGACCTGTCCGTGGTGCGTAATCTGGCGCACGACATCGCGGTGATGTATCGCGGACAGATCGTCGAATACGGCCCGGCGGAACGCATTTTCGCCGCTCCCGAACACGAGTACACCCGCGCGCTGATCGACGCGGTACCGGTTCCGGCGACCACCCGATAGGAGCGATGCGATGCGGAAAATACGGTGCGCCGCACTACTTCTCACCGCCGGACTACTGGTGGCGGGCTGCGGTGGCAGCACCGAGGCCCCCACCGGTTCCGCGATCATCGGCAGTAGCGCCGAGATCAATCCGCATCCCCGCGACGACCTGCGCGATGGCGGGAATCTGCGGCTGGCCGTCACCTCGTTCCCGGTCAACTGGAATACGCTCCAGGTGGACGGCAATGACGGCGAGATCATGGACAGTATCCGGCCGCTCATGCCGCGCGCCTTCGATACCGACGCCGCGGGCAACCTGACCGTCAATCACGACTACTTCACCGATGTGCAGCTGACCTCCACCGATCCGCAGGTGGTCACCTACACCATCAATCCCAAGGCGGTGTGGTCCGACGGCAGCCCCATCACCTGGGAGGACATCGCCGCCGAGGCGAATGCGCTGAGCGGCAAGGACAAACGCTTCCTGATCGCCATCTCCAATGGCTTCGACCGGGTCGAGAAGGTCGAGCGCGGGGTGGACGACCGGCAGGCCGTCATCACCTTCGCCAAGCATTTCGCCGACTGGCGTGGACAATTCGCGGGCAATGCCACACTGTTCCCGAAACAGGTGACGCGCGACCCGGATTCGTTCAACACCGCACTGCTCAACGGCATCGGGCTGACCGCGGGACCGTTCGTCGTGCAGTCCACCGATAAGACGCAGGGCCGAATCGTGCTGGCCCGTAATCCGAAGTGGTGGGGTAACACCCCGAAGCTGGACACCATCACCGTCAGCGTGCTGGACCGCACCGCCTGGGTGCCCGCACTGCAGAACAAGGAACTCGACGCCGCGCTGCTCGGCGATATCAACGATGTGCAGAACGTGCGCAATACCCCCGGGATGGATCTGCGGCACGCGCCCGGTAATCGCTGGCGGCACTTCACCTTCAACGGCGCTCCGGGTTCCATCCTCGCCGATCCCGCACTGCGCGTGGCCATCTCGAAGGCGATCGACCGGCAGCGCATCGCCGTCACCGTGCAGAACGGACTGTCCGCGAATCCGCAGGCGCTGAACAATCACGTATATCTGCAGGGCCAGAACGGATATCAGGACAACTCGCTCGGCTTCGATCCGGATGCCGCCGCACGCGAACTCGATGCCATCGGCTGGCGGCGCGACGGTGACGGCACCCGCAGCAAGGACGGCAAGAAGCTGGTCATCCGCGATGTCATGTACAACGACCCCACCTGGGTCGACATCGCCAAGATGATCCAGGCGGATCTGGCCAAGATCGGCGTCGGGCTCACCATCGACACCCGGCCCGGCGCACGGTATTTCACCGATGTCATTCAGCCCGGCGATTTCGACGTCTGCCAGTTCACCTTCCAGGGCGACGCCTTCCCGCTCGGCAGCGTCCCGCAGATCTGGGGCTACTACCCCGATGACGTGCAGGCCAATTACGGGCGCATCGGCTCACCCGAACTCAATGAGCTGATCGACAAGACACTCTCGGAACTGGATCCGCAGAAGGCGATCGAACTGGCCAATCAGGTCGACCGCAAGGTCTTCGAAGAGGGCCACTCACTGCCGCTGACCCAGTCCGAGGGCAACTACGGGGTACGGTCCGAGCTGGCCAATTACGGTGCACCCGGACTGGCCACGTACGACTACACCTTGATCGGGTTCCTGAAGTAACTACAGCCGTCTCGGCGGAAGGAGCGGTCCATGCGGATACGTTCGACAGTGACACGACTCGCGATCCCCATGGTCGCCCTGGGCGTGATCGTGTCCGGCTGTAGCGCCGGCGACAGCACGGAGGGCGGTACCGCCGCACTCGGCGCGACCAATGCGATCAATCCGCATCCGGTGTCGGATCTGGCCGACGGCGGCAATCTGCGGCTGTCGCTGAGCGCGTACCCGGAGTCGTTCAACGGCTTGCACGTGGACGGCAACACCACCGATACCAACGATGTGGTGAGTCCGACGCTGCCGCAGACGTTCAAGAGCAATGCGGCCGGTGAGCTCAGCGTCGACAACAACTACTACACCGATATCCAGCTGACCAGCACCAGCCCGCAGCAGGTCGTCACCTACACGATCAACCCGAAGGCCGTGTGGTCCGACGGATCCCCCATCACCTGGGAGGATTTCCGCTCGCAGTGGCAGGCCATGAACGGCCGGAACCCGGACTACCAGGTCGCCTCCTCCAGCGGCTACAACGCCATCGGCAAGGTGGAACGCGGCACGGACGACCGGCAGGTGGTCGTCACCTTCGACAAGTCGTACGGCGAATGGCAGGGCCTGTTCGGCGGGTTGTACCCGAAGGCCGATACCGAATCCCCGCAGGCGTTCAACGACTGGGCGCGCAATTCGCTGCCGGTCAGCTCGGGGCCGTTCATCATCACCAATCTGGACCGGACGCAGAACCGGATCACCCTGAGCCGCAACCCGAAATGGTGGGGCGATCAGCCGGTACTGGCCAACATCACCTTCAGCGTGCTGGACAGCACCGCGGTGGTGCCCGCGATCCAGAACAACGAGCTGGATGAGGCGTACGTCGCCGGTCTGGAGAACGTCACCGCGGCGCGCAATGCCCCCGGCGTGGAGATCCGGCGCACCTCGGAGCCGAGCGTCAATATCCTGACCTTCAACGGCGCGCCCGGTGGTCTGCTGGAGGATCCGGCGGTGCGCCGGGCCATCGCCAAGGCCATCGACCGGCAGAACATCGTCAACACCAGCCAGCACGGCATCGTCGATCAGCCGCAGGTGGTCAACAACCACGTCTTCATCGCGGGACAGACCGGCTACCAGGACAATTCAGCGGTTGTCGCCTTCGATCCGGATGCCGCCGCCAAGGAACTCGACGCGGCCGGCTGGGTGCTCAAGGGTGATGTCCGCGAAAAGGACGGGCGCAAGCTGGAATTGCGCGACGTCATGTACGACCAGGCCGGATGGGTGGATACCGCCAAGATCATCCAGGCCAACCTGGCCAAGGTCGGCGTCAAGATGATCATCCAAACCGTCCCGGGCACCGGACTTTTCACCAATGTGATCAACCCGGGCAACTTCGATATCGCCCAGTCCGGCATCTCCGGCTCCACACTGCCGCTGCAGGCGCTGCGCCAGTTCTACTACTACGATCCGGCCAACTGGCAGGGCAACAAGGCTCGCGTCGGATCGCCGGAACTGAACACCCTCATCGATCAGACCCTGTCCGAGCTCGATCCGGCCAAGGCCCGCGAACTCGCCAACAAGGCCGATCTGATGATCTTCAACGAGGTGCATTCGCTGCCCCTCAACCAGGCCTCCGGCACCCATGCCGTGCGCGCGAACCTCGCCAACTGGGGTGCGTTCGGTCTGGCCAGCGCCGACTACACCAAGGTCGGCTTCCTCAAGTGATTCTCCGGACGGGTCATCCGCTGACCTATCCGGCCGTTATGACGATCGGCGCCCTCGCGATTTGCCTCGCGTGGGCGCCGTTCGGCGGTTCGGAGCAGGGTGCGTTGCTCGGGACGGTCGCGGTGATCATCCTGGGGTACAGCGCTTTTCAATTCGCCGGGGCGCTGGGTGTGCTGCCGGTCGGGTTGCCGCGCGGTGAGGGGTGCCGGGATGTGGGGGTGCGGCGGGTGCGGCAGCAGCATCGGCTGGTGAGCCGGTCGTGGCTGGAGTTCACCACGGGTGGGCGGACGCGGTGGCTGCCGGTGTATTTCGATCCCGGTCTGGTGACGCTGACGCAGGGGAACGCCGCGATGGCCGGGCGCGCGATCACCGTCGACGGGGTGCGGGTGTATCCCTCGGGGCGGATGCGCAGTACCGAACCGGCGGGGCGGCTCATCGACAATCCGGCGCGGCCGGATGACAATGCCACGGTCATGGCGGCGACCGCCGCGAAGTATGGACGGCGGCTGCTGCTGGACGCGCAGGCCGCCATCGCGGGACCGTTCATCGGGCTGCTGTGGGTGTATGTGGCGGGCGGCGGGCCAACGGCTTTCGCGACGGGGACCACCGTGGGGGCGGCGGCGGCCATCTGGCTGTCGGCGGTGCGCGGGTCCGATCCCAGCTGACGCCGGTAGCTGTAGCCGTTGTCAACTGGCAGGAAACGGCCAGGCTAGGATCGGGTTATGACAGGGCGCACGGAAATTCGCGATACCGGCGATCCGGCTCCGGTGCAGCGGGAGATCGCGGCGGATACACCCACCGGGGTCGATCTGGAACGGATCATCGGTAAGCAGGTGCGGTCGTTGCGGCTGGCCAGCGGGCTGTCGGTCGGGGATATGGCGGCCAGGGTGGGGATCTCCAAGGCCATGTTGTCCAAGATCGAGAATGCGCAGACCTCGTGCAGCCTTTCGACTTTGGCGCGCCTGGCGGCCGGGTTGGATGTGCCGGTGACCTCACTGTTCCGGGGGGCGGACGCCGCGCGCGAGGCGGTGTTCACCCCGGCGGGACATGGCGCGCGGATCGTGGGGCGCGGCACCAGGGTGGGGCACCACTACGAATTGCTCGGGGCATTGCGCGGACAGCACAAGCGGCTGGAGCCGGTGCTCGTCACGCTCACCGAGGCCAGCGAGACCTTTCCGCTGTTCCAGCACGCGGGGACCGAACTGCTGTACATGCTCGAAGGTGTGATGGTCTACGGGCACGGGGATTCCGAGTACACGCTGCGGCCCGGCGATGCGCTGCTGCTCGACGGTGAGGGACCGCACGGGCCGAATGAGCTGGTGCGGTTGCCGATTCGCTTCCTCGCCATCACCGCGTATCCGGATAACCACGTCGAGGAGTAGTCAGGCGACCCAGGCCGCCATCACCTCCGCCAGCGCGGTCGCGCCCGCGTGACAGTCGACCGGATCCGCGTGCTCGGCCGGGGAATGCGAGACGCCGGTGGGGTTACGGACGAAAAGCATTGCGGTCGGAACACTGTCGGAGAGGATGCCCGCATCGTGGCCCGCCGCCGTGGGGATGACCGGGATCTCACCGAGATGGGATAGCGCGGCGGCCAGGCGATTACGCGGCTCCGCGGGGAAATCGACGATGGGCGTGATGGATTCGGCCAGCACGTTCAGGTCGATGCCGTCCACCGTGGCGTGCCCGCGCGCGGCCGCCGTAATGTGCGCGACCAGCACCTCGAGGGTGGGCTGATCGGCGGCCCGAGCATCGAGCCATGCCCGGACCCGGGATGGAATCGCATTGGTGCCGTTCGGCGATACCAGTACCTTGCCGAAGGTCGCCACGGCAGACAGTGCGGCGGCTTCGGTGCGCGCGGTGTGCACGGTGGAAGCGAAGGCCAGCATGGGGTCGTGGCGGTCGACCAGTCTGGTCGCGCCCGCGTGATTGGCCTCGCCGGTGAAATCGAACTCCCAGCGGCCGTGCGGCCAGATCGAGGACGCCAGGGCCAGTGGGGAATCCACCAGGTCCAGGGCGCGACCCTGTTCGATATGCAGTTCGACGAAGACGCCGACGCGCTCGGTGAGGGTGGTGTCCGCACCGAGGTTCTCGGGGCGGCGGCCCGCGCGAATCAACGCCTCCGCCAGGGTGATTCCGTCGATATCGCGCAGACCCAACGCTCGTTCCGGGGCCAGCACGCCGGTCGAGAGCTGGGAACCTATGCAGGCGACGCCGAAGCGCGCGCCCTCCTCATCCGAGAAGGCCACCACCGCAACGGGAATCGTGGGCTCGATACCGCGAGCCCGGAGCAGGTCCACCGCCGCGAAGGCCGAGACTATGCCGAGCGGGCCGTCGAACGCGCCGCCGTCGGGGACCGAGTCCAAGTGTGAGCCGGTGACGAACGCGCCCTTGGGATCGCCGAGCCAATCGCGGGGAAACCACCAGGCCCAGAGATTGCCGTTGCGATCCTGTTCCAGCTGCATCGAACGCGCGGCGGCACAGCCCCGAAACCATTCGCGCAGTGTGAGATCCGCGTCCGACCAGGCATAGCGGCGGTAACCGCCGGAGTCGCCGTCGCGGCCGACCTCGAGAATCTCCGTCCAGAGCGGATCGAAAATCGCTCCCGCCGAGGCCGATTCACTGTCCGGCAGGCTCATAGCGGGGCTCCCGGAACCCAGCTGGTGCCCGCCAGTGGCACGCGGGCCATGGCGGCGGCTTCGATGGTCAGGGCGACCAGGTCTTCCGGTTCGAGGTTGCGCAGGTGGGATTTACCGCAGGCGCGGGCGAGGGTTTGCGCTTCCATGGTGAGGACGCGCAGGTAGTTGGCGAGGCGGCGGCCGCCCTCGACGGGGTCGAAGCGGGCGGCGAGTTCGGGGTCCTGGGTGGTGATGCCCGCCGGATCGCGGCCGTCCTGGAAATCGTCGTAGAAGCCGGGGGCGGAACCGAGTTCCTCGTAATCGGCGGCGTAGCGGGGGCTGTTGTCGCCCAGTGCGATCAGTGCCGCGGTGCCGATGGCCACCGCGTCCGCGCCGAGGGCCATGGCCTTGGCCACATCCGCGCCCGTGCGGATACCGCCGGAGATGATGAGCTGCACCTTGCGGTGCACCCCGAGTTCCTGGAGCGCCTGTACGGCCTGCGGGATCGCGGCCAGGGTGGGGATGCCGACGTGTTCGATGAAAACGTCCTGGGTGGCGGCGGTGCCGCCCTGCATACCGTCGACCACCACCACGTCCGCGCCCGCCTTCACGGCCAGTTTCACGTCGTAGTAGGTGCGGGTCGCGCCGACCTTGATGTAGATCGGCTTCTCCCAGCGCGTGATCTCGCGCAGTTCCAGGATTTTGATGGCGAGATCGTCCGGACCGGTCCAGTCCGGATGGCGGCAGGCGCTGCGCTGATCGATACCCTGTGGGAGGGTGCGCATTCCGGCGACGCGCTCGCTGATCTTCTGACCGAGCAGCATGCCGCCGCCACCCGGCTTCGCGCCCTGACCGAGCACGATTTCAATGGCGTCGGCCTTGCGGAGATCGTCCGGATTCATTCCGTATCGTGACGGAAGGTATTGGTACACCAGGTATTTGGACTGACCGCGCTCCTCGGGCGTCATACCGCCGTCACCGGTCGTGGTCGACGTGCCGACCGCGCTCGCGCCGCGCCCCAGTGCCTCCTTGGCCTGGCCGGACAGCGCGCCGAAGCTCATGCCCGCGATGGTGACCGGGATATCCAGGTGCAGTGGATGTTTCGCGTGCCGGTCGCCGAGCACCACATCGGTGTCGCAGCGTTCGCGATACCCCTCGAGGGGATACCGGGACATGGACGCGCCGAGGAACAGCAGGTCATCGAAGTGCGGCAGTGGGCGTTTGGCGCCCCAGCCGCGAATATCGTAGATACCGGTGTCGGCGGCGCGCTGGATTTCCGCGATGGCCCGGCGATCGAAGGTCGCCGATTCGCGCAGCACGGGATTCGGGGAAGTCATGGTGTGGCCTCCTGGCCGATCAGTACGCGGCGGCGTTGTCGACATGGAAGTGATAGAGCTCGCGGGCCGAGCCGTAGCGGATGAAATCCGCGGGGTCGGCGTCGAATCCGGCAGCGTCGAGCAGTTCGCGCAGTTCGGCGAGATGTTCGGGGCGCATCGGTTTGCGAATGCAGTCCGCGCCCAGCGACGCCACCGTGCCGCGCACGTAGATGCGCGCCTCGTACAGCGAATCACCCAGTGCCTCACCGGCATCGCCGAGCACCACCAGGCGACCGGCCTGCCCCATGAAGGCGCTCATATGGCCGATGCTGCCGCCCACCACGATATCGACGCCCTTCATCGAAATACCGCAGCGCGCACCGGCATTGCCCTCGATCACCAGCAGTCCGCCGTGCGCGGTCGCGCCCGCCGACTGCGAAGCATCACCGCGCACCCGGACGGTGCCGGACATCATGTTCTCCGCGACGCCGACCCCCGCGCTGCCATTGATCGTCACCGCCGCGCGCTGATTCATGCCCGCGCAGTAGTAGCCGACATGGCCGTCGATGCCGACCTCGATCTCACGGTCCAGACCGCAGGCCAGCGCGTGCGCGCCACGCGGATTGGCGAGGCCGAACACGGCCGGGGGCTCCGCCGCCATGAGGACGGAATTCACCGCGCGCGTGCCGGATTCGGCCACATCGAGCACGGTGCGCTCACTCACGATCGCCGCCATACATACACCTCTTCCGGTTCCGGTTCGAAGATTCGGGCCTGTGCCACACCCGGCAGATCCGCCAGTGCGCGATACTCCGATGCCATCGCCACCCAGCGATCGGTCTCGGCGATGATCGCGGGCTTGCACGCGATGGCATCGCGTACGACGGCGAACGAATCGCTCGTCGACACCAGCAGCGTGTAGAAACCGTCGAAAGCGTCATTGAGCAGCAGCAATGACTTCTCGAGGTCCGCACCCTGCGCCAGCTGCCTGGCGACGAAACGCGCGCCAACCTCGGTGTCGTTCTCGCTGTCGAATTCGACTCCCGCGCGCTGCAATTCGTGCTTGATGCTCATGTGATTGCTGAACGAGCCGTTGTGCACCAGGCATTGGCCCGGGCCGACGGAGAAGGGGTGCGAACCCTCCGCTGTCACAGCGGATTCGGTGGCCATCCGGGTGTGCGCGACGCCCTGCCAGCCCTGTGCGTTCGGCAGGCCGAATCGATGCGCCAGCTCGGTGGGGTTGCCGATCCCCTTGAGCACGGCCAGATCCGAGCCGAAACCGATGACCCGCGCATCGGGCGCGATATCCCGCACCGCGCGCACCAGCGCATCCGATCCACCCTCGGCGGGGAGAGCGGCGTGCAGCACGATGGTCGGGTCCAGTGCAATCGCGGTGACCGCCGTACCCAATGCGGCGGTGAGCCTTTCGGCGAGTTCGGCCGCCGACAGCGGACTGTCCAGCAGTGACACGGTGATCGTGCCCGGTGGCGACCACACCGGATCGCCGTAGACCGCCATACCCGCCGAATCCGGGCCGCGGTCGCACATTTGATCCAGCATGCCGGTCAGCAGGGCACCCAGGCGTGGATACAGCGCCGGGTCTCGAAGGTGCAAGCCCACGATTCCACACATCGAAATCACCCTCCTTTCGAAGTCAGGGACGTCAGAACGCCGTCAGATAGTTGTCGATCTCCCAGCTGGAAACCGTGTTGTGCCAGGTGAAGAACTCCTCGCGCTTGCGCTCGGCGAAGTAGGCCGCGACGCCCGGACCGGCGATATCGAGCGCGGCCGTCACCACCGGATCCGATTCCAGGGCGTCCATGGCGTGCACCAGGGTCATGGGCAGCATGTCGCCGCGCTGCTCACCGGGCAGGCCGGGATCGAGGGCGCGATCGATGCCGTCGAGTCCGGCGGCGATGGCGGCGGCCGTGGCGAGATAGGGGTTCGCGGAACCGTCCGCACCGCGCAATTCCACGCGATGCTGATCGGGCACCCGCAGATAGTGCGTGCGGTCGTTGCCGCCGTAGGTGGCGTAGCGCGGTGACCAGGTCGCACCGCTCGCGGTGCTGGTGGCCCCGGTTCGCTTGTAGGAGTTCACCGTTGGCGCGATCACGCCTTGCAGAGCGCAGGCGTGGTCGAGCATTCCGGCGAGAAACCCGTAGGCGGTCGCGGACAGGCCCAGGCCGCGCGGGTCATCGGCATCGGGGAAGAGCGGTTGATCGCCGTTCCACACCGACAGGTGCATATGCATACCGGTGCCGGTGCGGTCGGTGAACGGCTTGGGCATGAAAGTGGCCTTCATACCGCGCTTTTCGGCGATCACCGAGAGCAGATAGCGGGCGGTGATCACGCGGTCGGCGGTGGTGAGCGCGTCCGCGTAATCGAAGTTCTGCTCGAACTGGCCGTTGCCGTCCTCGTGATCACTGGCGTAGTTGCCCCAGCCGAGTGAATTCATGGCCTGCGAGACCTCGGCCAGATGGTCGTACATTCGAGTCACGTCGCGGGCGTCGTAACAGGGTTGCAGGCTGAGATCGGCGGTATCGGCGGGCGCGAGACCGTTCGGACCCTTGTCCACCAGGAAGTATTCGATCTCCGTGCCGACGTTCACCGTATACCCGCGCTCGGCGGCGCGAGCCAGCGTGCGCTGCAGGATGACTCGCGGCGCGAACGGCCACGGCTTGCCCTCCACGTGCGGGGTGCAGTGCACCAGCGCCAGACCGGGGCGCACGAACGGAATCGGCGTGAACGTCTCCGGGTCCGGAATCGCGACCAGATCCGGATCGCGAGGCTGCTGCCCCATCATTCCGGCGGCGTATCCGGCGAACCCGACCCCGTCCTGTTCGAGCTGCCCAACCGCCTGTACCGGAACGAGTTTCGCGCACGGCTTACCGGACAGCGTGGTGAACAACGCCAGGATGAAGGTGGTGTCGGTGGCCCGCGCCAGCTCGGAGAGCGTGCGGTGACCGGTCGACGGCATGGCCGGGGAGATCGGCGTGACCGTCGCGGTGGTGGTGTCTATCGCCATATCGGCTCCTGGAACAGAGGTACGGATGTGGTTGTGCTTCAGCGCATTTCACCGGCACCGAGATACGGGTGCGGGCTGATCAGGGGCTGGCCCTCGGCGAACCGGGCGTAGCGGAAGTCGGCGGCCTCGACATTCGGCAGGTCGGTGCGGCCGTCCAGCAGCAGATCCGCCACCAGGCGGCCGACGGCCGGGGAGATCTTGAAACCGTGACCGGAGAAACCGGTGGCCAGGAAAAGTCCGGGCACCGGCGCGGGACCGATGATCGGGTTGTAGTCGGGGGTGACGTCGTACGCACCGACATAACTGCCGGTGATCCGGGGGTCCGGCATATCCGGCAGGCGATGTTCCAGCCGCCCGACCACCTTCTCGACGGTCGAATCGTCGGCGCGATTCACGAAATCGTCCGGATCGATGTATTCGGGAACGGCGTGATCGCTATTGCCCGCGAGCAGTTCGCCATTGGGTTCGCGGCACAGGTATTGCAGGCTCACCAGATCCGAGAGCACCGGGACGGGTGGCAGCGGTTCACCCTGATCGATCAGGAGTAGTTGGGCGCGTTGGGCTTTCACGTCCACCTCGACCCCGGCGGTGGCGGCGAGACCGGGCGTCCACGGTCCGGCGGCCAGCACCACATTCGCGGCATGCACCTCCGTGCCGTCGGCCAGGCGTGCGCCGATGACGTTGTCGCCCTTGACGATCAGCTCCAGGACAGGTGACTGCTGGCGGATCCGGACGCCGCGCCCACGCGCCGCCGCACCGAAAGCCATACCGGTCAGATACGCCTCACCGCGTCCGCCGCGCGGTTCATAGGCGAACCCCGCGAAATCGTCGACGCGCAAACCCGGCCACAGCGTTGCCATCTCATCGTGGCCGAGCAATTCCACCTCGATACCGAGCGCCTGCTGCATGGCCACATTGGCGAGCAGCGGATCCAGATTGTCCGCGCCGACGCCGACCGCGTAACCGCACTGCCGGAATCCCAGGTCATCGCCGAGGATCTCGGACGCGTTCTCGAAGAACGGCACCGACCACCAGGACATGGCGGCCAATGACGGTGCGCCGTAATGGCATCGGACCACCCCGCTGGATTTTCCGGTCATCCCGGAGCAGAGGGTGGCGCGCTCGAGCACCAGGACGTCGGCGGCACCGCGGTCGGCCAGGGACCAGGCGATGGCGAGCCCCTCCAGGCCACCGCCGATGATCAGGAATTCCGCGGTGTCGGTCATATCCATCCTTCGGCTTCATGTGTCTTCTACAGTGAATCACTGTTGATTGATATGAAACCATAGCGGTGAGCGGACAGCCCAGCGGTTTACGCATCTTTCACAGTGGCGTACCACGACGCAACATCGGCGATGGTCCACTGTCACGCAACGGCGATTCCTATCAAGGGACACCGTTGGTATGGATTCGCTTCTAAGTCAGGTGATACATGGAACAAGCAGTAGCCGCGGCCGATACCGCGTGGATGCTCGCCGCCTTCGCCGCCGTGTCGCTCATGGTGGCGGGACTGGCGCTGTTCTACGGCGGCATGGTCAGCGTCAAGAACACCCTGAATATGGCCATGATGGTCTTCGGCGCGCTCGCGGTGGTGGGCGTGCTCTGGATCATCGTCGGCTACTCGGCGTCCTTCGGCGATTCGCTGGGCGGCGCGGGCATCCTCGGTGATCCGCTCGAATACTTCGGATCGTCCAAACTGCTGGACGCGCCGAGCACACCGGGACTGCCACCGGCCATCTTCTCGGCCTTCCAATTGCTGTTCGCCGCACTGACGGTCGCGCTCATCGCGGGCGCGGTCGCCGACCGGATGAAGTTCGGCTCCTGGATGACCTTCGCGGGCATCTGGGCGCTGCTGGTGTACTTCCCCGTCGCGCACTGGGTTTTCGCCTTCGACAGCAAGGACGGTTCGGTGCACGGCGGCTGGATCGCCAACAAGCTCAAGGCCATCGACTTCGCGGGCGGCACCGCGGTGCACATCAACGCCGGCATCGCCGGGCTGGCGCTGGCGCTCATCCTCGGCAAGCGCAAGGTGTTCCCGAACGCCCCACGGCCGCACAGCCTTCCGCTGACCATGCTGGGCGCGGGCATCCTGTTCTTCGGCTGGTTCGGGTTCAACGGCGGTTCGGCGCTGGCCGCCGGGAACGCCGCGTCGGTGGTGGTGCTCAACACCATCGCCGCGTCCTGCGCGGGCATGATCGGCTGGATCGTGGTGGAGAAGTTCAAGGAGGGACACGCCACCTCGCTGGGCGCGGCCTCCGGACTCATCGCCGCCCTGGTCGGCATCACCCCCGCCTGCGGTGCGGTGTCACCGATGGGCGCGCTCATCGTCGGCGCGGCCTGCGGTGCGGTGTGCTGCCTCGCGGTCTCGCTGAAATACCGCTTCGGACTGGATGATTCGCTCGACGTGGTGGGCATCCACCTGGCGGGCGGCATTCTCGGCACGCTGCTCATCGGCTTCCTGGCCGACGGCTCCGCGCCCAATGGCGTGGCCGGACTGTTCTACGGCGGCGGACTGGATCAGCTGTGGCGGCAGACCGTCGCGGTGCTGGCGGTGCTGACCTACACCTTCGTGGTCACCTTCGCCATCGCCAAGGTCATGCAGTTGTTCGGCGGCATTCGCGCCGATGACGAGGCCGAGGACGCCGGACTGGATCTGGCCGTGCACGGTGAAACCGCCTATGTGCTGGACCATCTCACCGTTCCGGTCGCCAAGCACGAACCGGCGGACGCGGTGACGGCCGCCGAGGCCATCACCACCAAGGCAGCCGCGGCGGTCGAATAACCGCGGCACGCAGCCCCTTCCGGACTCTCACCCTCCTCATCGAGGCCGGAAGGGGCCTGTGCGCGTTACTGCTCGGCGCGGCGCGCGGCCTTCTCCGCCGCCTCGGCGCGATCGAGCTCGTTCGCCTCGTCCAAAGTCGGTGCGCCACCGCCCAATCGGGCGGGCACCCAGTACGCACCCGGCTCGTGCGCGTAATCCTTCTGCACGTTGAGCAGCATGGCTTCCATGGTCTTGTGCAGCTGATCGGTCAGCTCCGCAGCCGGTTCGAACGGCTGAATCGGCGCGCCCACCTCGATGGAGATGGGGGTGTTGGTGCGACCCAGGCGCTTCGGATGCCCCTTGGTCCAGACGCGCTGCGCGCCCCAGATCACCATCGGGATGATCGGCACATTCGCCTCGATCGCCATGCGTGCCGCGCCCGACTTGAATTCCTTCAACTCGAAACTGCGGCTGATGGTGGCCTCCGGGTAGACGCCGACCAATTCGCCGGAGCGCAGCCGATTCACGGCCTCGTGGTACGAGTCCGCGCCTGCGGCGCGATCCACCGGGATATGTTTGAGCGCCCGCATGATCGGCCCGGTGATCGAGTTGTCGAATACCTCCTTCTTCGCCATAAAACGCACATAGCGCTTCGTCGTACGCGCAGGCAGGCCCGCATACGTGAAGTCCATGTACCCGGTGTGATTGATGGCGACGACAGCGCCACCGCTCGCCGGGATGTTTTCGTCGCCGGTGACAGTGAACTTCAGGCCCTGAGCCGCGAAGACGGTACGGGCCAGCCCGATGATCGGGAAGTAGACGGGTTCCACAGTTGCGTCAGCGTAGTCGCTGCTCGCGCGGCTACCAGTGATCCAGGTAACAGCCATTCGCTGAAAACAGACATTCACCCTGAACTCCGGCGGGAGGGGTTCCTGCATAGGCGACGTTTCGGGGTAGCAAGTACCCTGGGTGGCTGGTAACGGTCGAGGAGGAAGAAGCTCGTGCAGATCACCAGCGTCGGACACGCCGGGTTCCACATCTCCACCGCAGCGGGGACGATCCTGTGCGATCCGTGGGTCAACCCGGCATATTTCGCTTCATGGGTTCCCTTCCCCGATAACACCCAGCTGGATTGGGACGCGCTCGGCAATTGCGATTTCCTCTACGTCTCGCATCTGCACCGCGATCACTTCGACGCGAAGCACCTCGCCGACAAGATCAATAAGGACGCCACCGTCCTGCTGCCCGACTATCCCGTGCCGGACCTGCGCCGCGAACTGGAACAGCTCGGCTTCACCAAATTCTTCGAAACCGAGGATTCGGTCAAGCACACCGTCACCGGACCGGGCGGCGACCTCGAGATCATGATCATCGCGCTGCGCGCGCCCGCCGACGGGCCCATCGGCGACTCCGGCATCATCGTCTCCGACGGTGAGACCGTGTGCTTCAACATGAACGACGCGCGGCCGGTCGATATGGATGTGCTGCACGATGCGTTCGGGCACATCGACATTCACCTGCTGCAGTACTCCGGGGCCATCTGGTACCCGATGGTGTACGACATCCCCACCAAGACCAAGGCCAACTTCGGCAAGCAGAAGCGCCAGCGCGGTATGGACCGGGCGCGCTCCTATATCGAACAGGTCGGCGCGACCTGGGTGGTGCCGTCCGCCGGGCCGCCGGTCTTCCTCGACGACGAACTGCGCTACCTCAACGACGATCGCGGGGACGAAGGCAATATCTTCCCCGACCAGGTCGTCTTCCTGGAGCAGATGCGGATCCACGGCAACGAGGGCGGGATCCTGATGATCCCGGGCTCGGTCGCCGATGTGCGCGGTAAGGAACTCCAGCTCGAGCATCCGGTCGACCCGGACACCGTGTACGGGGACAAGGCCGCCTACATCGAGGCCATGGCACAGCGTTTCGCGCCCGTCATCGCGGCCGAAAAGGCTTCCTGGGCAAGCGAATCCGACGGACCGCTGCTGCCGCGCCTGAAGGATCTCTTCGAACCGATCATGGCGCAGAGCGATCTCATCTGCGACGGCATCGGCTATTCGGTCGCGCTGGTCATGGGCGATGAGACCGTCGTGCTCGATTTCCCCAAGCGGATCGTGCGCGCGCCCATCGACGGAGAAGGCAAGCAGCGCTACGGCTTCCGCATCGACCCCACCCTGGTGCGCACCGTCCTGCGCGATAACGAACCCGACTGGGTGAACACCATCTTCCTGTCCACGCGCTTCACCACCTGGCGCATCGGCGGATACAACGAATTCCTCTACACCTTCTTCAAATGCCTCACCGATGAGCGCATCGCCTACGCCGACGGCTGGTTCTCCGAGGCGCACGACGATTCCGCCTCCACCGAACTCGACGGCTGGGAAATTCAGCGCCGCTGCCCGCATTTGAAGGCGGACCTGTCGAAATTCGGTGTGGTCGAGGGCAATACCCTCACCTGCAATCTGCACGGCTGGCAGTGGGATCTGGAATCCGGGCGCTGCAAGACCTCCAAGGGACATGAGCTGCGCTCGCGGAAGCTGGACGCACCCGCCTGACCAGTGGTTTCCGGCCGGAGCCCGAGGGACTCCGGCCGGACCTGGAACTCAGGAGGCCCTTCCGGGCCGAATCACTTCTGAACTTCGGAATCCTTCAATTCGCGGGTCAGCCGGGATGACCACGGACACCAGAAACAACCGGGCAGGAAGGCCCCGCACGCCTCGTCGAGATTGTCATTGAGGTAGTCGATGCTGGAATCGCACACCTCGATGGCCACCGTGAAGAACGTGATGGTGTCCGGATCCAGCGCGAAATCCCAGCCGGGGTTGTACGCCTCCCGCCGCTTCCTGATGCGTCCCATCACGTGAATCGACATCTGTTCCTCACCGGACAGAATCCGGCGGGCCTCCGCGATGCGCTGGTCATTGTTCAGCTGAATGACGAATTCTTTGCCGGAATAGTCGGTGAATGCGAAGTAGGCCATGACATTCCCTCTCGACGATGCGATCGGATCGAAAGAAACCTGCCCTTCGATGGTAGGTTGACCGAGCTCGCTATTTCCTCGAATTCGATTGCGGGGCAAAGGAATTGCGGGACCGGGCCGTTTGTCGCGGGGGAAACGGCAGCCGGAAGATCAGCTAGCCGGTGTTCGAGACCGACTGACCGTTTCTTCCGGAAACATACTGGGCACCAACATGTTTCGCCTGTGCGATCAGGTCACGAATGGCCATGGCCCCGCGTGCCACCGGAGCCAGCACCCGGCCGTCCGCACCGATCAGCACACCCGACGGCGTACCGCGCACGCGATAGCGCAGCGCCGCCTCATTGCCCTGCTGCACCAGCACCGGGATAGCGCCGAGGTCCTGCGCACGCGCCCAGGCGGCGTGTTCGTCCAGGTCACCATTGCCGACCATCGCGATGGTGAGGGCTCCGGCCGCACGCTGCCGCCAGCGCGGCAGCTCGCGCGCCAGTGCCGCGCACATCTCACAGCCCGGGTGCACGAACACCAGCAGCAGTGAACCGCCCTGCGCCAGCAGTGCTTCCAGACCGGTGCGGCCGCCGGTCACATTCAGCAGTTCGAACTCCGGGGCCACCGCACCCACCGGGAGACCCTCCGCGCCGAGTGTGGACAGGGCCTGTTCGTCCAGTCGCCGCCGCACCGCGCGCAGCTCGCCCGCCAGCCGGGTGAACAGCGCGGCGAAGACCGCGATCACCACCATTCCGATCGCGTGATCCACCGGAAGCGAGCCCGGCACATCGGGTTCGGCCAGCACGCCCACCCCGGTGACCAGTGCGAAGGCGATCAGCGCCGCATTGCGCAGCAGCGTGGCCCGGCCGATCGGCGCGGTGCTCGCCGCGCCGAAACACGCGCAGGACGGATGCTTTCCCTGTCGCAGCAGCCGGGCCACCGCGGCGGTGAACGCCAGCAGCAACGCCAGGCCGAACAGGGCGCCCGCGAACCCGGTCCACGGCGATACCAGCAGCACGACGACCAGCGTCTCCGCAATGGGCAAGCTCCGGCTCACCAGCGGAGTCCAGCGGATCGGAACCCCGAACTCCCCCACCGTCTTCCGCGTTCCGGCCGGATCGGCGAACTTACCCGCCGCCGCCAGCCCGAACACCACACCGAGCGCCAGCCGCAGCCCCCACACCCCGTATTCGATGGTCATCGATCAACCATCACACAGCGCGATGGTGGCCCAATCCGTAATGGGCGGAACGAATTTCGACATGTGCCGGGGCGAAGAACACCGACCGTTCGGTCACCCGAGCGTGCGCCGTGCCGGACCTCGCAGCCGGTGGTCGGTCACTCCCGCGCGGCGATAGCCACCGCCACAAAGGTGAGAGCACAGCCGATGACCGCCAAGGTCGACACTCCAGACCCGGTCGGGGCGACCACATCGAGAGTCAGCGACATCAACAACTGACCCGCCACCGAGGTCAGGCCGAGCAGCAGCACCCCGATCCAGCGCACCACCAGTACCGCCAGCGAGATGAACACCACGCCGATCACACCACCCAGGTACAACCAGGGGGCACTGGGAAATCCATGCGGCCAACCACTTCCCGAGATCACGACGGCCTCGACAACCAGCAGACCCGCCAGGCCGGTCGCGAAGTTCGCCAGCGTCGCCGATCGTGGTCCGCCCACCGCGCCCACGCGGCCGTTCACCGCCTGCTGCCAGGCCACCCCGAAGCCCGCCACCAGCGGCAATACGATCAGCAATAGCTGCGGCCCGCCGCGCAACCCCTCCGGCACCGACAGCCCGCCCCGCTCACCTGAGCGCCCCGCCACCGACAGCGCGACCGCGACCAGCGCCAATCCCGCTCCCACGGAACGCAATAGGGTCACCGGCGTCCGCCCGCGCGGACCCAGCCCCACCCGATCCACCAGCAGACTGCTCGTCAACTGCCCGGCCACCACCGCGACGGTGAAAGCCGTGACCCCGATGGCCGCCACCGTGAGCCCCTGGCAGGCCACGAAGAACGCGCCGCACAAACCGCCCAAGAGCTGCCACCAGCGCAGTTCCCCTGCGCGCAGCGCATCCCACACCCGCCGCAGCCCGTCGCGCCCCCGCGCGCTCAGCACGACGATCGCACCCACCACCAGCAACCCGGACCCGAAACTGATGACCGCGGCGGCGACACCATCGCCCAGGCGCTCCCCCAACTCACCGTTCACGCGCGCCTGCACCGCCACACCCGCGCCGATGCAACCCCCGAACACCAATCCCGCTCGCCGTCGCCCAGTCACACTTCAATCCTCCCCGTGCCGACCGCCCGGCTTTTCCACAGCCCGGCCGGAATGGCGAGATGTGTTGCGCGGGAACGAAGCTGAGAATGGCCCGGGGCGGGGTGGGTCGGTTACGGTCGTTGCGTGACCGAATCAACAATCGGCGATACGCACGACGCCGAAACCTATCGGGTACTTGATGAAGCGTGGAATTCCTGGGGGCGGCTCGATAGTGATGTGATCGCGCATTTGATCAATCCCGCGTTCATGGGCGGGCCGCAGTGGCCCGCATTGCGGCAGGCACACGCCATTTCGCGGCGCGATGACGCGCTGCTGGTCGCCAGTAGCGGGCTGGCCGACCCCACCGAATGGGAGAACTCGGATCCGACGAATGGGTACGAATTGGAGGTGTTCGGGATATCGCCGGACATTCCCGCCGACAGCGATACCATTTCGGTGGCGACCTCCTGGTTGGGGCAGACCGTGATGACGGTGTCGAATCTGGTGGCGCAGTATGGATTCCGGGTTTCGGACATGCTGGAGCAGTACGGGGTCATCACCATTCAACTGGAGAACGCGCAATTGCCGCGCGCCGCGACCGGAACCTATCTCGATGAGGACGGTGCGCTGGTGGTCATGCTCGGCCTGATCGGCGATGAGCTACCCGGCACCGTACCCGGACCGCTGTCACCAATCCGGCTGGTCAATGTGAAACTGCTGACCGTCGCCGAAGGACGCTTCTGCGTGAACAATTCGATGGGCGACGCCGACGCGCGCCACGAACTCGCCCGGCGCTTCGCCGAACAGGGCGATGTGCTGCGGTCCAGCATCAATCGGCCGTCGGTGGTCTGACCCCCTCCCCACCCGGCAGCCAGGTCGGCAGCAGCGCGGCGATCAACAGCAGCGGGGTGCCCAGCGCCGCCACCAGCACCGGAATGGGCAGCCAGGCCGCCGCCACACCGGCGAAGATGAAGACGATCAGCGCGATCACCTCGGTGACCAGGCCGGACACCGAGGTGACGGTGGCCCGGGCCGGACCCTCGATGGCGTCCTGGAGCCGAGCCGAGGCCAGCACATCGGCGTTGTAGTCGATGCCGTACGCGATCGCGATGGCGGTGAAACCCACCGCGACAAGGGGATAGACGACACCGGGGTGCGCGGTGGCGAGACCGCACAGCAGCGCGCCGCCGATGAACAGTAAGCCGGCGATGCCCATCGCGATCGAAAAGGCCCGCGCCGAAACGCTTTCGGTGCGACCGGCCAGAGCGGCTCCCGCCAGCGCGCCCGCGACGGTCACACCGACCAGCACCGCCGATATCGACGGCGAGACACCGGCGTGGTCGGCGAGCAGCGCGAAGTACTCGTCGAACGCGGTGATGCCGTTCAACAGCGCCACCAGGATCACACCGCGCCGAATCACCCTGACATGCAGTGACTCTCGAAGTCCGGAACGCAACATGTGCGCATATCGCGATATACCGGCCGGAGTCGACGCTGCTGAGAGCGCAGCCGGCGCGGCATCGGGCTCCTCCTCCAATTCCTCTACGTCCGAAGCGGATACCACCTTCGGCGCACTCGGTAGTGCCACCGCCGACAGCACGTGGATGCCCGCCAGCACCACACTCGACCAGCCGACCAGGGCGTAACCGCCCCACGCGTACAGCGGCGCGGCCGCGAGAATGCCCGCGAGCGCGGCGGATTCGGCGGCCGCACGGGTGTAACCCATCAGCCGGGGATACGCCGAGGTCGCGGCACGGGCGGCGAGATCGTCATAGATCAGCGCCTCGAAGGTGCCCGAACGCAGTGCGCCCGCGGTGCCCCAGAGCACGAAGCCCGCCGCGAAACCCGCATACGACGGCAACAGCGTCCACACCAGGAAACCGGCCGTGAGCAGGACACCGGAAAGAATGAGCAGCCCGCGGCGCGATACCGTATCGGCCCACGCCCCCGAGGGCACCTCCAGCAGGAACGAGGTCGCCGACCAGATGGCCAGCAGCGAGGAGATCTGCGCCGTGCTCAGACCGTGGTCGGCGAACAGCAGCGCGTACAGGGCGTAATACGGAATCAGATCCGCCGTCAGCGCGAACAGCACCGCGCGCAGCGTGAGACCGCGCACCGGATCGGCGCGGCGATTACCTAGGAGTGCGAGCCGGGATCAACAGGCGTAGACGAGCATGCGCATGAGATCAACTCTGCGCGCCCGGCGCTCCCCCGTCAAACGGATTGTCGACCGGAATCCAGCCGTTGGTGTTCACCTCGTGCTCGGTGCGGCCCACCCCGACCAGACCGTGCCGGTCATTGAGATCGTTGATGAGCTCGGACACCGGATGCGAATCGCTGTAGTGGTACCCCTGCGCCAGCGCGAAACCCAGTTCGGTGAGCACCGCGGCCTGGTATTCGGTCTCCACACCCTCCGCGATCACCTGCAGGTCCAATGACTTGCTCAGCGCCGCAATGACTCCCAGCAGCGGCGGGGCCGGGGAATCGGAGCGGATGGCGGCCACGAAGGACTGATCCACCTTCAGGATGTCGCTGGGCAGCGTGGCCAGACGGCTCAAGGACGAATAGCCGGTGCCGAAATCGTCGATGGCGATGCGGACGCCGGTCTCGCGCAGCTTGTGCAGATTCGCGATGGCGGTCTCGGATTCGGCGGCGATCTCGCTCTCGGTCACTTCCAGGACCAATTGATCCGCGGGCCAGCCGGTATCGGCCAGAATTCCGGAAACCCGGTCGGCATAGGCGGATTCGGCCAATTCCAGGCCGCTCACATTCACGTTCAGCGTCAGATCAAGCTGGGCGAACGTCTCCTGCAACCGCATCGCGTCGGCGCACGCCCGGCGCAATACCAGCTCGTCCAGATCGGAGATGAGGTCGTATTCCTCGGCCACCCGGATCAGGCCCTCGGTGGTCACATCCGGTTGCGCGTGCGAGGACCAGCGCAGCAGCGCCTCCACCCCGACCGCACGGGTCGCACCGTCGGACAGGCTCACGATCGGCTGATACTGCACATCCAGGGTGCCGCGATCGATCGCCTCGCGTAGCTCCACCGCCAGCGGCAACTGCCGCGACGACTCCAGCACCGTGCGATTGCGGCCCGCCTGCTTGGCCCGGTACAGGCCCACGTCGGCGCGGCTCACCAGCAGCGAACCCGACTCACCCGGCTGCCACGAGGTGACACCCGCGGAACAACCCGTAGTCACCGCGGCGCGCAATTGCTCGGTCAGCAGAATCGCGGCCTGCTCGGTCGAATTCGGCAGCAGCAGTGCGAAAGCGTCACCGCCGTAGCGGGCCAGCCGCTGCTCCGGGGTCAGCAATTTCTGCCAGGTGTCACCCACCCGCTGCAGGACCGCGTCACCCGCGCGATGCCCGAGATGATCATTGATCTTCTGAAAACGATCCAGATCCACCAGCACCAGCGACAATGCCTGACCGGTGCGCTGCGCGTGCCCGATGGCATTGGCCAGCGCGCGATCGAAACCGCGCCGATTCAGCAGACCCGTCAGCACATCGATATCCGCGTCCGACGCCATCCGCGTGAGAATGCCGACCACAATGCCGATTCCGATGGTGATACCCGCCGGAATCAAACCCGACCACCACGGCAGACCGCGCGAGGGCACCACCCACAAACAACACAGCACCGCGAAAACCAGATGCGCGCCGAGCCATTTCCAGGCGAAGAAAATCGCGGCATCACACGCCACGAATACATAGAACGCGGCCAGACTGATCGCGCCGACGGTATTCGGAAACCAATGCACCGCAACGGTCACCAGCACCGTGGCCACCGCCACATAGCCGTGATGCACGTAATGCGGCATGCGCGGGCCCCAGAACAGCAGACTCACCCCGAGCAGCAATGCCACCAGCGCCGCACTACCCACCAGCGGCCGATTGCCCTCATCACCCGGAGCGACGGCCGTGATCACCAGACCAAGCACACCACCCATGACGTAGAACGCACCGGTGGTTCGAGCCATGACCATTGCCGTCGCCAGCGCCGAAGCCGTCCGCACCCGCGTTCGGGTATCGCCGCGAGACCCGATTCCTCGCACGCTGCCCAGCCTAAACGGTGAGTTGATATTTGCTCACCGGATCGGCTCGAGCACTTCGACACCCACGAACGGGACCAACGCCGCCGGGACCCGGACCGAGCCATCGGCTTGCTGATGATTCTCCAGCAGCGCGACGATCCAGCGGGTGGTGGCGAGCGTGCCATTCAGGGTGGCGGCGGTTTGCGGCTTGTTGTTCTCATCGCGGTAGCGGACATTGAGGCGGCGCGCCTGGAATGTCGTGCAATTCGAGGTCGAGGTGAGTTCGCGATAGGTCTCCTGGGTCGGAACCCAAGCCTCACAGTCGAATTTGCGCGCGGCCGAGCTGCCCAGATCACCGGCGGCCACATCGATGACGCGATACGGCACCTCGATGGCGGCAAGCATCTCCTGCTCCCAGGCCAGCAGGCGCTTGTGCTCCGCGTCCGCGTCCTCGGGGCGGGTGTAGACGAACATCTCCACCTTGTCGAACTGATGCACGCGAATAATGCCGCGGGTGTCCTTGCCGTAGCTGCCCGCCTCGCGCCGGAAACACGATGACCAGCCCGCGTAGCGCTTGGCGTTCGCCGCGCCCAGATCCAGGATCTCGCCCGAGTGATAGCCCGCCAGTGGAACCTCCGAGGTGCCGACCAGGTACAGGTCGTCCTCTTCCAGGTGATAGATCTCCGCCGCGTGCTGACCCAGGAAACCGGTGCCCGCCATGATCTCCGGGCGCACCAGCACCGGCGGAATCATCATGGTGAAACCATTCCTGGTGGCCCGCTGCGCCGCCAGCTGCAACAGGCCCAGCTGCAACAGCGCGCCATAACCGGTGAGGAAATAGAAGCGCGCACCCGAAACCTTCGCACCGCGTTCCATATCGATGATGCCCAGCGATTCACCCAATTCCAGGTGATCCTTCGGGGTGAAATCGAATTCGCGCGGGGTGCCGACATGCTCGAGCACGACGTAATCGTCCTCGCCGCCCGCCGGCGCGCCCTCCTGCACCACATTCGACAGCGCGCGCTGCGCCGCATCGAGCACGGCATCGGCGGCGTTCTCGGCGACCTCGGCCTCCTTGACCTTCGCCGACAACTCCTGACCCTGCGCCAGCAGTACCGGACGCTCCTCCGGAGACGCCTTGCCGACCTTCTTGCCCAGCGCCTTGTGCTCGGCGCGCAGACCATCGGCATTGGCGACGGCCGCGCGTCGCGCCGTATCGGCCGCGAGCAGGGCATCCACCAGGGCCGGGTCCTCGCCGCGAGCCCGCTGCGACGCGCGGACCACGTCCGGGTTCTCCCGCAGGAATCGAAGGTCGATCATGCGGCCCAGCCTATCGGGGCGGGGCCAGCGAATTTCCCTTAGGTCCAGGACCGGACAAATGCGTCAGCGCCAGTTTCCGCCCGATTCCCGCGTTCCGGTCGCCCTCATTCACAGGATCGACCAGAGTTGGGTCATGGGTACGGGCGGAACGCCGCTGCGCCCGCGCACGTATCCCTCGCCAGACCTCCCGAGGAGTCCCCATGCCCCAATACACGCCGAGCACAGTCGATTTCATCGTCGTCGGCGCCGGATCCGCCGGGGCGGCCGTGGCCGCTCGGCTCAGTGACCGGCCCGGCGTCAGCGTCGCCGTCGTCGAAGCGGGCAGCGCCGACCGCGATAAATTCGTGCACATCCCCGCCGGATTCTCCAAGCTCTTCCAGGGCGAGAACGACTGGAACTATCGCACCGAACCGCAAACCGAACTGCACGACCGCCAGGTGTACTGGCCGCGCGGCAAAATGCTCGGCGGCTCCTCATCGATGAACGCCATGATGTGGGTGCGCGGCTTCGCCGCCGACTACGACGAATGGGCCGAGCACGCCGGGCCCGGATGGTCATTCGAGCAGGTGCTGCCCTATTTCCAGCGCATGGAAACCGTCGAGGGGCCGGAGGGCAACGTCGGCGAGGGACCGCTGTACATCTCGCCGCAACGCAGTCCGCGGGCCATCACCCAGGAGTACCTGACCGCCGCGACCCAGGCCGGATTCACCCTCGAGACCGCGAATGCCGATGTGCCGCAAGGGTTCACGCAGACCATGGTGAGCCAGAAGCGCGGGGCGCGATGGAGCACGGCCGACGCCTACCTGCGGCCCGCGCTGCAACGGCACCGGGATCTGACGCTGATCACCGACGCGCATGTCACGCAGGTGCTGTTCGAAGGCAATCGCGCGGTCGGCGTCGAGTACCGGATCGGCGGGGAGACCAAACAGCTGCACGCCAAACGCGAGGTCATCCTGTCCGGCGGGGCGATCAACACACCGCAGCTGCTCATGCTGTCCGGTATCGGACCCGTGGATCAGCTGACCGCGCTGGGAATCCCGGTGCGGCACCACAATCCGGAGATCGGGCGCAATCTGCGCGATCATCTGGCCGCGCCCATCGTGTATCGCACCAAGGCGGGCAGCCTCTACGGCGCGGACAAGAACCTGCTCGAACTGGGCAATTACCTGCTGCGGCGGCGCGGACAGCTCACCTCCAATGTCGGTGAGGCATACGGATTCGTGCGCAGCCGCCCGGATCTGGACCTGCCGGACCTGGAATTGATCTTCGCGCCCGCGCCCTACATCGGCGAGGGACTCGGCGAACCCGACGGGCACGCGCTGACCTTCGCGGCGGTGCTGCTCAAGCCCGAATCACTCGGCGAGATCACGCTCACCTCCACCGATCCGTTCGTCGCGCCGCGCATCGATCCCAAGTACGTCTCGGAGATCAACGACCGCATCACGCTGATGGCCGGACTGCGCACCTGCGTCGAAATCGCCTCGCAGCCCGCGCTCAAGGAGCACATCGGAGAGCTCATGCAGCCCGAGATGCCCGCGAGCACGCCGATGGACGAGGTGCTCAAGCGGTGTTTGGACGCGCATTCGCACACGCTCTACCACCCGGTCGGCACCTGCCGGATGAGTTCGGACTCCACCGGCGTCGTCGATCCGGAACTGCGGGTGCGCGGGGTCGAAGGGCTGCGTATCGCCGATACGTCGGTCATGCCGATCATCACGCGCGGGCATACCCACGCGCCCGCGGTGCTGATCGGTGAGAAGGCCGCCGACCTCATCGCCGGATAGCGATCGCGGGGTAAATACGGTGTGCTGCGCCGGTTCCCACGCCGGGAACCGGCGCGTCGGGGTGCGAAGTTCAGTGGGACATGGCGGGGGCGATGCCGCGCTGACATGATGGACGGCGATGTCCGACGAACGAGTGCCTCCGCAGAAGCAGCCCGCGTGGCCACCCGCTGGTCCCCGAAAAGGGGGGTCACGGCGGGCGGGCAGGTCGGGTCCATCGTCCGGTCAGCCGGATCCGTACGGTCAGCCGGATCCCTCCGGGCGGCCGGGTCCCTCCGGTCGGTCAGGTTCGTCGGTTGGGCGGTCGGGGCCGCTGTCCGGGCTGCGATCGAAGCTGAGTACGGACGGTCCGCTGTCCGCGCCCACGCTGCGCTGGGGGCTGCTCGCCGTCGCGGTGGGTGCGGTGGTCGCCGCGCTCATCACCATGGTCGTCTCCGGCTTCGACTCCGGGCGGGTCGAGGCGCACACCCCGGGCGGAGCGCAGCCCACCGGGGCGGTCGCGGGCGCGGCCTTCGGCACCGCCAAACAGGGCGACTGCCTGAGCTGGAGCAAGAGCAATGCCAGCGATCTGGTGAAGGTCGACTGCGGCAGCAAGCACCTGTTCGAGGTCACCGCCGATGTCGATCTGAGCAAGTACCCGGGCCGCGAATTCGGGCCGGGCTCACGCTTTCCCGATTCACTGCGCTTCTCCGAACTGCGCGATGAGCACTGCGTCAGCGCCGCGCAGAGCTACCTCGGCGGCAAATTCGATCCGCGCGGCAAATTCGTCGTCGGCCTGATCAATCCGGGCGAAGCGGGCTGGAAGGCGGGCGAGCGCACGCTGCGCTGCGGCCTGCAGGTCACCGGCAGCGCGGGCACCGCGACGCATCCCATCTCCGGCAGCGTGCGGAACGTCAATCAGTCCAAGGTGTTCGACGTCGGCACGTGCGTGGGCATCGCCCGCAACCTGCCCACCGATCCGGTCGACTGCGCGCAACCGCACGCCTTCGAGATCGTCTCCACCGTCGACCTCGGCGCGCGCTTCCCGAACGGCGCGCCCAGCAAGGACGATCAGGACAAGGTCATGGAGGACCAGTGCGCCAAGGACTCCACCGACTACCTCGGCTCACCGGACGCGTTGCGCAACAAGACCCTCACGCTGTTCTGGGATTTCCTGGACACCCGCAGCTGGCTGGCCGGTAGTCAGAGCCTGAACTGCCTGATCGGCAAGGGCGCGGACCAGGAGGGCTTCGCCACCATCACCGGTTCCGCGCGCGGCGATCTGCTCATCGACGGCCAGGCACCGGTGCCGCCGCCGAACAACGGCCGCTACACCCCGCCGCCGCTACCGGGCGCGGCGCCGCCGGTCATCCCGCAGCCGCGGTGATCGAACAGAACGGCGCACCGTGTCGGTAACCATGTCCGACGAGCGCTTCGAAGAGCTCGTCGGTGACGCACTGGACCTGATTCCGGCCGAGCTGGCCAAGGCCATCGACAATGTGGTGGTTCTCATCGAACCGCGCAGCGACGAGGACCCGCACCTGCTCGGGCTCTATCACGGGATAGCGCTCACCGAACGGGACTTCAGCCACTACGGGGGCGCATTACCCGACACCATCACCATCTATCGCGAGGCCATCCTCGGTATGTGCCACAGCGAAGAAGAGGTGGTGGAAGAGGTGGCAATCACAGTGATTCACGAGATCGCGCACTACTTCGGGATTGACGACGACCGCCTTCATCAGCTGGGATGGGGCTGATCCGGGGTTGCGGGGAACCATTCAGCTAACCGGTGCGTCCAAGAATTCATAGCCGGTACCGCTGTCTGTTCCACACACCAGGAGGGGAGTCGCTTCATGGTCGGCCACGTCCTCGTGCAGCCCGAGGTCATTCTCGCCGCTGCTCTCGAGCTCGACCTGCTCGCCGAACGACTCTCGGCGGCATCCGCTTTCACCGCACCCGCCACCCACGTACTGCCCTCCGGCACCGAGGAAGTCTCCTTCCTGGCCGCCGCACACTTCAATCAGGCGGCATTCAGCCACGATCGGGCAACCGCCCAGGCCGTACTCGAACTGCATCACGCCGCCGCCACCCTGCGCACCCAGCTCGCCCAGTACCTGGTGCAGGACGCGGTGCGCGCGGCCGGTATCGCCGCCATCCAGGTGTAGAGGGGAACACTCGAATGACGTTGGGCATCACCGGGGTCTTCTGGCTCCCCCGCATGGCCGAGTTGAACTCCGTCACCTTGAACGCCGGGGCGCACGCCATACCGATCGCGGCCGCGGGCACCGCCTGGGGCGGGCTCACCGCCGCCTGGGTCGACGCCACCACCACCGTCGCCCGGGTCATGGCCGAGGTCGGGGTCGGGCTCCAGGGCATCAACGGACTGAACGTGCTGGGCCGCCTCACCGGATTCACCCTGTGGTCCGAACAGCAGAGCGTGCTGGCCGCGGCCATGGCCGCCAAGGCCGCCGCCAACGTGACCGCGTACACCGTGGCGTCGATCGTCATGCCGAGCCTGCCCGAGATCGCGGTCGTCGAAGCCGCGCGGGTGGCGGCGCATTCCACCGGTGGCGCGCTCAACGGCACCGCCGAAGCGGCCGAGGCCGCGAAACTCGCGCTCGATATCCGCGCCGCGCTGGTCATGGAGACCTACGAGGCCGCCACCACCGCGCTCGTCACCACGCCCGGGGAATTCTTCATGCCGCCCGCCATCGCCATGGGGGCCGGATCCGTCAATGGCGCAAGCGGTTTCGGCGACGGCTCCGGCGATCCGGTGCAGGCCGCGCTGGCCGCCGCGGCCGGGCTGGCGAACAACCCCGCGGTCCTCAGCGCCATGAGCCAGGCGGCCGAGGTGGCCGGGACCGTGGCCACCTCCGGTGCGACCACCGTCGGCAATGTCGCGAGCACCGCGATCACAGCCGTGGCCAATGGGCTTGCGCCGGGTCATATCGGGACCGCCATGCCCGGCGTCGGCGATGCGGGCCTTGCCACCGTGGGCGCGGGCGTGACCGGAGTGAGCACCAGCGCGGTTTCCTTCGGTGGCGGCGGTACGAGCGTGAGCATCGGAAACGGTGGCGGCGCACTGAAATTGCCCGAAGGCTGGGGTGCGGGCACCGGAATGCCGAGTGGCGCACCGGCGGCCCCCGTGGCCGTCGCCGAACCGGTGAGCGTCGCGCCCGCCGCGCAATCCGCCGCACCCGTGCGCGCCTCGAATTCCAGTCCGCTGCTGGGCAATCAGGCACAGCGCGATGAGGACGAGACCTACGACGGGCATGACTACGGGCGCTCGGTGGAACACTTCGCCGACGGCCGGGTCATCGCGCCCGCGGTGATCGGCGGCGATGCGATGGATGCCCGGTGAGCAGGGTCAGCACCGGTCCGGTGACAGCGGTCGGCGATTCGGCGGCGCAGCGGTGACCGTGCTCGGCGCGGGGCGCGGTCCGTCGCTATTGCGGTCGGTCACGCTCTCGCTCGACGAAATGCAGTATCTCCAGGAGGCTTTGGAGTTCGATGAGCTGCCCGTGGTGCTGAATGCCATGGGGCGATACGACAATGCCGCCGATCACGACACGGCCATGCATGCCGCGGCGACGGCATTGGCCGAACGCGATCTGCTCGACGGTGATCAGGTGCATCCGGAACTCGCCGAGCGGCTGCGCGTGCTCTACCGCCCGCACTGGGTGATCGCCCTGCGCTGGTACGTGAACGGCCAGGTCAACCGGTTCTGCCTGGCCAAAGGCGACGATATCGAAGTCGTCGCGCTGCGCGGCCCGCACTCCTACGTCATCGATACCGCCGGGCACGATCTGCCGGGCACGGTCATGGCTGCCCTCGGGCCCGCGGACCCGCTCGAGCTCGACGGAATGAACGCGCCCACAGCGGAATTGGCCCCCATCTTCGACGATGCGGGCGATGTCACCACCACCGCGAACCGCCTCGCCGAGGTCGGCAAACCGCCGCGCGACGCGAAAACCCTTGCCTCCGCACTGGTTCAGGTCGACTCGCACGCCGAGATCGCCGGCGTCATCTACGGTGACGGCACCCGCGACACCGCCGACAATCACATCGCCGTCTTCAACACCCGGCACGGCCGATTCCTCGCCACCGCCAGCACCGCCGACGACGGCACCAAATGGACATCGCTCGCAACGGGCACACCGGCCCGTCTGCGCACAGCGCTACAGGATCTGATCGCCGGTTTGCCTCTGCGCCAGGAGTTTCCGAAGTTCCGGGCACCCAGCTAGTCCACCACGTCGCCCCACCCCGTGTCTGCGCCCTCAACCCTGTCGGGGGTTTGTGCGCCATCGCGGCCTGTCGGGGCAGGCGGTCAGCCCATGGGGTCGTCGCCGGTGGGGGCGGTGTCCTCGCCGAAGGGTGGGAGGTAGCGGCCCCAGCGGGTGCATTCCCAGGTGCCGTCGGAGTGCGGCAGGAGCTCGATGGTGTCGGTGTTGTCGAGGTGGTTGTTGGCGGCGAAAAGCCTTGGGACCGAGGCTAGTTCGCGGGAGACCAGGCGCATTACCGCGCCGTGGCTGACCAGGATGACATCGTCGGAGTCATCGTCGGAGAGATACTCGTCGCGTAGGCGTTCCAGGGTGGGGACGTAGCGGTCCAGCACTTCCATGCCGGTCTCGCCGCCGGGGACGCGCTGGCTCAGATCGCCGAAATGCCAGGCGTGGTAGACGTCCTGGAAGGTTTCGTGCGCTTCGCGGGTGTTCAGGCCCTCGAGGTCGCCGAGCTGAACCTCCTGCATACCCTCCAGGGTTTCCAGCTTCACGCCGGTGGCGTCGGCGATATGGCCGCCGGTCTGGCGGGCGCGCAGGGCCTCGGAGGAGAAGAGGCGGCGCGGCGGCGTCGACAGGTTCGCGCCGAAGGTTTTCGCCTGCGCCACACCGCGTTCGGTGAGCGGCAGGCCGGGAAGCCTGGTGTCCAGGATCTTGGCGACATTGCCTTCGGTCTCGCCGTGTCGCACCAGGATGAGCTTGCCGGTCACAGGTCGGCCACCCCTTTCTTCAGGTCTGCCAGCCAGGCCGCCGCGGGTTCATCGGCGGGCGGCGGAGCACCGGTGGCCGAGGTCGCGGGCCAGGAGCCGAGGAACCGGATCCGGGCGGCGGTGCGGTGCAACGCCTTCAACGCCTCGGCGACCGCGGTGTCATCGATATGGCCGACGCAGTCCAGGTAGAAGCGGTACGTGCCCATGCCCGTTCGCGTCGGGCGGGATTCGATACGGGTGAGATCGATTCCGCGGGTGGCGAATTCGGCGAACGCGCGCATGAGCGAACCCGGTTCGTTCGCCAGCTCCAGCACGATCGAGGTGCGGTCCACCCCGGTGCGCGGCGGCGCGGGCTGCGGCGGCGCGACCAGTACGAAACGGGTCACCGCCGAATCCACATCGGCGACATCGGTCGCCAGCGCGGCCAAACCCAGGCGCTCACCCGCGAGCGCGGTCGAGACGGCCGCGTCCGCGTGCCCGGCCACCACGTCCTCGGCGGCGGCGGCATTGGAGGCCGAGGTGAACATCTCCGCCTCCGGCAACCGATGCGCCAACCAGATGCGCACCTGCGCGGCCGCGATCGGATAGGCGGCGATCCGCCGCACCTGCGAGAGTTCGATACCCGGCCGCGCCAGGATCGTGAACGCCACATTCAGTTCGGTCTCGGCGATGATCTGCAACCGGGGACCCAGCGCCAGCGCGTCCAGCGTCGGCGCGATCGACCCGTCCACCGAGGATTCGATCGGCACCACCGCACCGTCGACCTGCCCGGCGCGCACCAGTTCGATGGTCGCGCCCTGACTCGGGGCGGGGACACGCTCGACCGGCCCGCCGAAGGTTCCGGTGGACTCGAGTTTTGCGAGGGCCATCTCCGTGAAGGTTCCCGACGGCCCGAAATAGGCGATGCGCGGCACGGTCTAGACACTACTTGCGCACGCTGAGCAACTCCCTATTTTGAATCACTCCCTTACCTACCCCTAAGGCTGGAGCGCGCGCAGTCCCGCGGTGACGGCGTCCGGATCTGATGTCTCGATGGCGAGCAGCACGGTGCGCAGCGCTTCGACGGCGGGCTGTTTCAGACCCGACAGGAAGGGGAGGTCCGGGGCGGCGAGAGCGGTCGGTATGTCCTCGCCCATGAGCGCCGCGACGGTGGCGGCGACGATCGCCAGGGCGCGTTCGCCGGAATCGGTGCGGGCCACGAAACCGGTGTCGCCGTGCGCGATTCGGACCAGGAATTCCGCGACCGCCACATCGTCGACGCTCAGGTCGAGCACCTCGGCCGGGGCCGGATTCGCGCTGATGGGACGGATAAGGCCGTCCGTTATGCCCTGCACGGCGGGTTTCCCGGGGACGCTCAATTGCAGGATGACCGGTTCGGGGGCGGGGGCGGAATCATGCGGCACGGGGTCAACCGTACTGAGTCGATGGGTTGCGCAAGATCACACTCTGACTTAGCTTAGGTTTACCTAATTCATCATGGAGGTAGGCATGACCAACACGGCTCCGGTCGTCGCGCCCCACACCGCCGAGCGCGTGCACAGCGCCTGCGCCCACGCCGAGAGCGCGATGCTGGCCGTGCCCGGCCTCGACCCGGTACCGACCTCGGTGCATCTGCTGCGCCAGTGCGGCGACATCGTCATCGCCGTACCGTCCAATTCGGTTGCGGCCGTACTGGTTATGACCTGCGGCAATACCGGCTCGCCCGCCGTGCTCGAACTCACCGACCACGCCCCGCTGCCGCTGCGCGAACCCGTCCGCGCCCTGGTCTGGCTGCGCGGCTGGGTGCACGCGGTCCCCAGCAACACCCAGCGCGCGCTCGCCGCCGCCGTCGCCGAGGACCACCCGCATCCGGCACTGCTCGATATCGGCCACACCGCCACCCTGCTGCGGCTGGTCGTCGACTCCGCCGTCGTCGCGGACACCTCCGGCGCGGATTCGGTGACGCGCGAACAACTCCGGCAGGCGCATCCGGACCCGTTCTGCGCCATGGAAGGCGCGTGGCTGCAACACCTGCACGCCGACCACGCCGACGTCATCGACCGGCTCGCCCGGCATCTGCCGCCCGCACTGCGGCGCGGCGCGCTCGTGCATCCGCTCGCCATCGACCGGTACGGGGTCACACTGCGCGTGGAAGCCGTCGAGGCCGACCACGACATCCGCATCCCCTTCCCTACCCCCGCGCACGATGTCGAATCGCTCAGCCGCGCCGTACAGGCATTGGCGGCCAACCCTTTCGAGCACGGCCTGCACCGCATCTAGCCGAATTCGGTTCACCGGGCCCGACTCCCGGCCGGAACCACGCTGGGACGACGGAACCCCGCCCGCCCGCTCGGCGCAGGTGGTTTCGGTCGCGCGCATAGATTGGCGGCATGAATTCGGGAGCCGAGACCTCGGCCACGTGGCCCGCGCCCGCATCGACCGACGCCGAACGGCGGGCGATCCGGATCGAGATCGCGATTGTCCTGGTCGTCACGTTCGGGCTGAGTGGGGCTAATGCGGCGCTGTCGCTGCTCGAGAGCGCGCTCGCGCCGGGCGGGGTGGGCGGGCAGACCGTCGCGCTGAATCCGTCGCGGGCCGCGCAATCCGCCATCGATCTGCTGTTCCAGCTTTTGAGCGTGGCGCGGCTGCTCGGGTGGGCGGCGCTCGGGGTGTATCTGTTGTGGCGCAGTGGAATCGGGCCGCGCCTGATCGGCATCGCCCGTATGCGGTGGCGGGCCGATGTGCTGCCGGGGCTGGCCTTGGCCGCGATCATCGGGATTCCCGGGCTCGGACTGTATCTGGTGGCACACGCGCTCGGGGTGAGCGTCACGATCGTGCCCGGCTCACTGGATCATTGGTGGCGGCTGCCGGTGCTGGTGTTGAACGCCTGGGCGAATTCGGCGGCCGAGGAAGTGCTGGTGGTCGCGTATCTGATCACCCGATTGCGGGCGCTGGGCTGGTCCGAGAACCGGTCGCTGCTGGCCTCGGCGCTGCTGCGCGGCAGCTACCACCTGTATCAGGGACTCGGCGGCGGTATCGGAAACCTGGTGATGGGACTCATATTCGGGCGCTACTGGCAGCGCACCAACCGGCTCTGGCCACTGCTGCTGGCGCACGCGCTGATCGACACCGTCGCCTACATCGGCTATTCCGTACTGCGCGGACACGTCTCCTGGCTGCCGTAATGCGATTGGAATGAACCCTCGAGCGGGTGGAATCAGTAGAGTTCCGGTGATGAACGGCGACGACCCCCAGCAACACGCACGGATGCGCCGGGAGCCGCCGCCGAATCGTGCGAGCCAGCCCCCGGCCGGACCCGCACGGCCCGGAGCAAACCAACCGCAACCGCCGCGGGCGCAGCCGGGCGGACCACCGCGCGCGGGACAGCCACCGCAGCGGAACCAGGGTCCGGCGGCACGCGATCCGGGTGCGCGGCCGAATCCGAATCCGCGCCAGGGTGATCCGGCCGCCGGAGCGCACGGCCCCACCCACAAGATCTCGCGTGACGAGCCGAGACCAGCACTGGCCTGGTCGGAAGTCCCGCCCACCATGAACCGGCCGCCGCAACGCAATCAGCCGCCGCAGCGGAATCCGGGTGCGGCACCGGGCAATCAGCCACCCCGGCGCGAACCGGGTGCGGCACAGCGCAATCAACCGGCGCCGCGGGAACAGGCTGCGGGACAACGCAATCAGCCACCCGGCGCGGGACAGCGCGGGGCATCCCAGTACGAGCGGACACGCGTGGCCGCGCCCATGGGGCACGCACCCACGCAGACTCCGCAACCCTTCCGCGAGGATTCACCGCCACCACCACCGCCCGCGCTGCCGCCCAAACGCGGTGGCGGTAAAGGCGGCGGCGGTGACCGTCCGCCGCGCGGGCCCAAGCCGAAGCGCAAGCGGCACTGGTTCCGGTGGATCACGGCGCTGCTGCTGATCGTGCTGCTCACGCCGATCGTGGCGGGCATCTACGTGGATACGCATCTGACCCGGATCGACGCGCTGCCCGGCTACTCCGGGCGGATCGGCGACACGCCCGGGACGAATTGGCTTCTGGTCGGCTCGGACAGTCGCACCGGGCTCACCGCGGAGCAGGAACAGGAGCTCGCCACCGGCGGTGAGGTCGGCTCCGAGCGGACCGACACCATCATCCTGGTGCACCTGCCCAAATCCGGGCAGCCGACGCTGGTCAGCCTCCCGCGCGATTCCTACGTGGCCATTCCGGGGCATGGAAAAGACAAGCTCAACGCGTCTTTCGCGTTCGGCGGCGCACCGCTGCTGACGCAGACCGTCGAACTCGCCACCGGACTGCGCATCGACCATTACGCGCAGATCGGCTTCGGCGGGTTCGCCGATATCGTCGACGCGGTCGGCGGGATCGATATGTGCCTGGACCAGGCGATCAACGATCCGCTGGCGGGTATCGACCTGCAGGCGGGCTGTCAGCATCTCAACGGCGCCGAGGCGCTCGGGTTCGTGCGCTCGCGCGCCACCGCCCGCGCCGATCTGGATCGCATGCTCAACCAGCGCAAATTCCTCAGCGCCCTGTTGAAGAAGGCGACCAGCGTGGGCACGCTCGCCAACCCGTTCCGGTCCTGGCCGCTGATACAGGGCTTGACGAAAACCTTGAAGGTCGACGAGGGCTCGCACGTCTGGAACCTCGCCCTGCTCGGCAAGGCGATGGCGGGCAATCCGATAGCGACAACCGTGCCGGTCGGTGGGTTCGAGGATGTGGACGGCAGCGGCAATGTGCTGCTGTGGGACAAGACCCGGGCGGGTCAGTTCTTCGACGCCCTGGCCGCGGATAAACCCATCCCGAGCGATTTGATCACCACCGTCGGAAATTAGCGAAATTAGGCAAGTATTGCCTCAATAAGGCTGTACTCAATAAGGCTGCACTTGGATGACACGCGCTCTGACCAGGGTTAATGTCATCCGCATGTCCAGCCGAACCCAAACCAAGAGCAGCAAGTTCCACGCCCTGCTGCAGGATCAGATCCGCAACGAATTCAATGCCGAGCGTCAGTACATCGCCATCGCATTGTGGTTCGATCACGCCGATCTGCCGGTCCTGGCCAAGTACTTCTACAAGCAGGCCGTCGAAGAGCGCAATCACGCGCTGATGATCGCGCAGTACCTGCTCGATCAGGATTTCGTGGTCGAGGTGGCCGACAACAGCGCCGCCAAGTCCAGCTTCGAGAACGCCAAGGAGCCGATCGCGCTCGCGCTCTCCCAGGAGCAGACGGTCACCGAGCAGATCGTGGCGCTCGCCAAGACCGCCCGCGAAGAGGGCGACTACCAGGGCGAGCAGTTCATGCAGTGGTTCCTGAAGGAGCAGGTCGAGGAGGTGGCGACCATGAAGACCCTCCTCACCGTCGCCGAGCGCGCCAGCGCCAACATGTTCGACCTGGAGAACTTCGTCTCCCGCGAGATGAGCTCGCCGAAGGACGCGTCCGGCTCGCCGCACACCGCGGGCGGCTCGCTCTAGGGACATACGAAAAAGGCCCGGTTCCCTTGCGGGACCGGGCCTTTCGCTATCAGCGCAGGGTGACCTGGCGCGAGCGCAGGCCGTCGCGGGAACGGCGGATATCCGAGGTCATCGGCTCGTCGTTCTTCAGCGCGGCCGCCAGGCGGGCGCCGAATTCCTTTGCGGCGGGCTCCCATTCGGTGGGGTGGCGCTCCGGATCCAGATCGAACACCGGCACCAGCAAACCGTGGGTGCGGAACGAGCCCGCGAAACGCGAACCCTCACCCAGGTTCAGTTCACCGGCCGCGTGCAGGCGCGCCAGTGCCACCATGAGCGCGTCCTCGTCCTCCGGGCGCACCCAGCGCAGATGCGCCTTCTCACCGGCGTCCACCCACCAGGCCGCGCCGATCGCGTCCGCGCCCAGGTTCAGGCGGGCCGACGGCATGATCGCCTGATTGGCCTGCTCGATGGTGGCGGCCACCTGCGGATCCGGGGTGACGCCCTCCGGCACCCACCAATTGAAGTCCTGATGCACGGTCAGATCCAGCGCGGCGTTGTCGAGAACGTCCGAAAGGCTCGGCGCGCCTTCGACACTCGCGGCCGCGAGCGAATCGCCCGGCTCCGCGGACTGCGTCCACAGAATCGCGGTGGCGAGATCGGCGGCCGGATTATCCGACTGGAACTGCACCTGCGTGCCCACGAACCCGACCGGCTCATCACCGGCGCGCACCAGCGCGGCCACCGCGCCCGGCAGCACCGTCGACAGCGTCACCGCGCGCTCGGCGGCCACACTCGGCGACAACTTCAACGTCGCGGTGGCGGAAGGCACGAACTCCCGGAGCGCCACCAGATCACACTCGGCGGCCAAGCCCTCGAACGGGCGCGTCACGACCTGCGACGCCGCCTCCTGCGCGGCGCGGCGCTCGGCCAGCTTCTGCGCCCGGTTACTGTCCGGCTTGGGACTGTTGCGCTTGCTCTTACCCATAGCTGGCAAACGTACCGTGTCCGATTGAGCGGGCTGCGGTGCGGCTTATCGAATCAGGCGACGGGGAGCAGGCCCTTGGTGCGGCCGGGGTGGTTGGTGGCTATCCAGCTGACGCCGAGGTCGGCGCAGAGGCGGACGTCCTCGGGGTCGTCGACGGTCCAGACGTAGGTGGCGCGGCCCGCGGCGGCGGCCTTGTCGACCAGGTCCGGATGTTCGCGCAGGGTGCGGACCGAGGGGCCGATGGCGGTCGCGCCGACCGTGGTGGCCGCGCCGCCCGAGAGGTAGAGGGAGGATTCGCCGAGCAGGACCGTCGGCAACAGGGGCGCCGCGCGGCGGATGCGCCACACCGCCGTGGCGGCGAAGGAGATGACCACGGCACGGGAATGGTCCGCCGAGGCCGGGGCGGCGATGCCGTAGCGCTGCAATTCGGTGAGCAGGGTGGTTTCCACCAGCGCGCCGTAGCGGACCGGATGCTTGGTCTCGATGAAGAGCTTGGTGGGGCGGCTCTTCCAATCCAGCACCAGCTCAATGAGTTCGGACAGCGTCAGCACCGGGGACGGTTCCTCGGCGGTGCCGAAGTTCAGGGCGCGGAGTTCGTCCAGGGTCATCTCGCTGACCGCGCCGACCCCATTGGAGGTTCGGTCGACGGTGCGATCGTGCACGCACACCAGCTGACCGTCCTTGGTCAGTCGGATATCGCATTCGACGCCGTCGGCGCCCTCCTGCAGCGCGAGATCGTATGCGGCGAGGGTGTGTTCGGGTCGCGCCGCCGACGCCCCCCGGTGCGCCACCACGAATGGTGCGCGGCTCTCCCGGCTCACTTCGCCAATACCTCCTCATGCTTCGATTCCGGCGCGCCGTCGGCCGCCGCGTTCGCGGTCGCCGGATTCGGTGCGGTCGCCTCATCATTCCCGACCGCGTCCAGCGGCGCGCGCCCGGCGGAACCCGAAGCCCGCTCGGCCGCGGGCCGCACCGGCGCGATCACCGGGACCGCGGGCGTGGTCGCGGGCAGCCAGCGCTTGACCGTATGCGGATTACCGCGCAGGTCCAGGCCCGCGAACGCGCGCACCAGCCACAGCGTCAGCACCGCGACACCGGCGGCGACCAGATCGGCCCACATGCTCACCAGTACGCCGTCCGCCCGCACCTGCAGGGAGGCCGCGAACCGGTACAGCGTCACCGCCACCACCAGCACGCCATTGAGAATCCAACCCGCCCACCAGATCCGGACCACGCGCAGCAGGCGCGGCTCCAGCTCGCCCGCGCGGATCGTCTCGGTGAGGAAAACACCCGGCCACAGCAGATTCACGCCGGGAATCAAAGAGCCGAGGAACAATTCGGCGGGATGTCGCGGATCCGTCCGGCGCACACCGGCATACGCGGTGCGGCGCACCTGCACCAGCCAGCCGACCAGTGCGACCGCGGTCAGCAGCGCCACCAGGGCGGCCGCGATCGCGGAAACCGTCACCGCGCCATCGGAAACCCACAGCTGCCAGGGCGGGATCAGGCGGGTGCGATTGCGCAGCAGAATGCCGTACCGGCCCAGTTCGGCGAGCGCGGCCAGACCGAAAACGACCGCGGTGGTGAGCAATAGCCGCGGTACGCGCGCGGCCAGGGCCTCGAGCCTGCCCACCGGTGTGGTGGTGGCCGCCTCGGAGACGCGGTCCTGCAGTCCCCAGCGCGGAATCTGCGTGTAGTGCGGGGTCTGCGCCGCCACCGGCTGCCGAACGGGCTGCGCCGGTTGCGTTTTGCGGCCGGGCGGGCGGGCCACCCAGCGGTAATTACGGCGAGCGGGCGGCGCGTCCACGGCCGCGGGCGAGAGCAGTACGCCGTGGCAGCGCGGGCACCAGTGCAGCGGTTTGCCCTGCACGGCCCAGCGCGCCCCGCAACGGGCACACGGCTGAACCACCGTGGATCGCTGATTCGCCACATTCCCCCCGTTCATCGGCTGCACCTCACTAGTAGATCTTCGCCGCGGCCGGATCGTCACCCGTGAGGGCACGCCCGGCCTGCTGCCACGCGACCATGCCGCCGGAGACCATGACCGCTTCGAAACCGACGCTCTCCAGGTACTGCACCGCCTGAACCGAACGGCCGCCCTGCCGGCAGATCACGTAGATCTGGGCGTCGTAATCCAATTCGTCCAGGCGCGGGGGCAGGTCGACGAGGGGGATGTGCAGGGCGCCGGGCGCGTGGCCGAGCCGCCATTCATCGTCCTCGCGCACATCCACCAGCAGCGCGGGTGCGGATGCGGTGGTCGCCCAGGGCTCGGCGGCGTCGAACTCCGCGGGCACCTCCTCGATCGGAACCGAGGGAATATGGGGACTGGTCACGCCTTCGATCCTGCCACGGGCACGCGAGGGACGTGGAGTTCCGTCCCGAGTTATCCACATAATCCACAACCTGATCCACAGGTTGAGAACTGTCCGGAATCTCCAGCCGTGCGGTTCGTAATGCCGGGTCAACCGTTCCGAAATGTCCCCTCCACGTCTCGGAGCGGCCGACCCGACAACTGGTTGGACGGCGGCGGATCCCGATCGGTTCCGTTCGCTCCCGAAAAAAACGACAACACTACAGAAAATCGGAAATCCTCAGCCGGTACAGGCAAGATCGGTAGCCTGGCGCTATGACTGTGAGCAGGGGGCTACTCGACGGACTGGACATCACCGGACTCAACACCGCACTGTCCGAGGCGACCTGCCTCGGAATCGACGTCGACGCGGCGGCCGGAACACTACGGCTGGAACTCGACGTTCTGACCCTCCCGGAAAGCGGGCCACCGCCCGCCGACTGCGATCTGTACCTGACCCTGACCGGGGTCACCCGCGTCGCCGCCTCACTGCGCAGGCAGCGCTGGGACGACCTCGAACCGGTCGTACTGCCCCTGGAACTCGACGGCCTGCACGACGCCGTCAGCAGCTTCGGCGGCGGCGCGCTGCACGGCTGGGAATTCTTCGACCTCAGCGACCGGGCCTGGACCCAGTGGCGCAAACTGCTCAGCTTCGACACCGTGCTCGATGACCGCCCGGCCGCGCACATGCTGGAAATCTCGCAGGAAGAAGGCATCGATCCGCGCGAACTCGATGTGCGGGTGTGGTTCGACGGCATGGTCGTCACCGATCAGCAGGGCGCCGAACTGCCGCTGACCGAATTCATCGCGGGCGGAGTGCGCTGGTGGCAGGCGCACGACGCGGGCGATCCGCGCACCATGAAGCCGAATATCGTGCCGCCGCTGTAACTTCCGGACAGCCCCCGGCGCAGAACTGGGCCGCACCGTCACTCGCGGTGCGGCCCTCACCATGCGCACCCCCGATTGCGATCACGGGCAGTCCAAGGGTTGGGATAACCCGCTGTACACCGGAATGTGGGGGCAGACACCCCGGTTGCCATGAAGCGGGTGTACGAATGATGGTTGGGTGCGCCGGGCACAATCGCCGAGGGCACACAGCCCCGACACTGAGGAAGGGACATCGTGGCTGAGTACACGCTGCCAGAACTGGAATACGACTACAGCGCCCTGGAGCCCCACATCTCCGGGCAGATCAACGAGATCCACCACAGCAAGCATCACGCCGCCTACGTCGCGGGCGCGAACGCCGCGCTGGAGAAGCTGGAAGCCGCCCGTGAGGCGGGCGATCACGCCAGCATCTTCCTGAACGAGAAGAACCTCGCGTTCCACCTCGGTGGCCACGCCAACCACTCCATCTGGTGGAAGAACCTCTCCCCCAACGGTGGCGACAAGCCGGTCGGCGACCTGGAAGCCGCCATCGACGACCAGTTCGGGTCGTTCGACAAGTTCCGCGCGCAGTTCACCGCCGCGGCCAACGGTCTGCAGGGTTCGGGCTGGGCCGTCCTGGGTTACGACACCCTGGGCCAGAAGCTGCTCACCTTCCAGCTGTACGACCAGCAGGCCAACGTGCCGCTGGGCATCATCCCGCTGCTGCAGGTCGACATGTGGGAGCACGCCTTCTACCTGCAGTACAAGAACGTCAAGGCCGACTACGTGACCGCGTTCTGGAACGTCGTCAACTGGGCGGACGTGCAGGATCGTTTCGCGCGCGCCGTCACCCAGGGCAAGGGCCTGATCTTCGGCTGATAGGCCGGGACTTCGTGGGGGCTCCGGCTCCCACACCCCTGCCGGGACACCCCGAGACACGCCCGACGTGATCACGGGTTCGGGGACCCGGTGGGCAGAGAACCTGGGACGCAGCCCTGGATTTTCAGCGCAGCAGCCCCGCGAATCGATTGATTCGCGGGGCTTTTGTGTTGTTCGGGGGCGTGGCGGCCGGGTGCTGGCACTCTTTGGTACTTGTGTGCCAGACATAACCGGGTACAAACTCGGGTACTACTAGGACGGGCATAGCCGCCCCGGATTTCTTCACTTCGGGAGGCCGCGATGAGCGATCAGATCGGTGTGTTGCCGTTTCAGGCTCATGGGTCGTTGCATGGGTTCGTAATTTCGGGGCGCTGGCCCGACTCCACCAAGGAATGGGCGCAGCTGCTGGTACTCGCGGTGCGGGTGGCCAGTCTGCCCGGGTTGTTGCCGACCACCACCGTGTTCGGGGCGCGGGAAGAGCTGCCCGATGATCCGCAACCCGGGATGGTGGGACTGGTGATCGCCGAGGGGACCGTGCTCGGGGAGGCCGCACTGGCTCCCGGCAGGTTTGCCGAACGTGTGCCGCCCGCATTGATCATGTTGCATCCGCCGCGCGAGACGCGGCCGTCGCTGCCCGAATGCGCGGGCGCGGCATCCGGGACGCTGCTGCTGCCGGGGCTGCCGCATCTGGGACTCGAACATCGGGCGGCCTGGGTGGAAACCGATATGGACGGGGCGGTGACCTCGATGGTTTCGCGGGTGGGCGTCGATCCGATCAGTGATCCCGATACCGCGGTTCTGGCTATGCTGCTGGCCGCTTAAGGGTTCCCGAAACCTCTCGGCAGTGCGTCCAAACTTATTGTGCGCATTGCGATTTCGACTACAGGTGTTTGCGCATGCCGGGTTTGCCGGATAAGGTGGTTCGCAGCGAAGGGGAGTAGCCCCCAATCGTGTAGTCGACATACTGATCCGTTCCAGGGTCCGGCTGCGCGAACCGGGATCCACCGGTGGGCGAGACCTTCGGCCGAGACAAACCAAACCGATCACGGTGCGGATGTCGGCTGAAGCGCCCCCGCATTTCAGTCGACAGGCCGGAGACCTGGGAGCTGACATTCATGATCACCACGATTTTGCTGAGCTTCGGCGCGCTCTTCCTCGCCGAACTGGGTGATAAATCGCAGTTGATGGCCCTGACGTTCGCGCTGCGCTACCGCTGGTGGGTGGTGCTCAGCGCCATCACCGTCGCCAGCATTCTGGTGAACCTCATCGCCGTCGGCGTCGGGCACTTCCTCGGTGCGGCACTGCCCACCGATCTCATCGCGTTCTTCGCCGCCGCCACCCTCATCGCGGTCGGCCTGTGGACGCTGCGCGAACTGCTGCCGGGCAACGCGCCCGAGGACGACGCCGAAACGGTCGCGCCGCAGACCAAGTCGCGGTCGGCGTTCCTGGTTGTGCTGTCCGCGTTTCTGCTCGCCGAACTCGGCGACCGCACCATGTTCGCGACCATGGCATTGGCCACCAAGAACGGCTGGATCGCGGTGTGGATCGGCTCGGTCGCGGGCATGGTCGCGGCGGGCGGGCTCGCGATTCTGATCGGCGTCACGGTCGGCAAGCACATTCCCGAGCGGGCCATCGCGCTCTGCTCCGGACTGCTGTTCCTGTACTTCGGCGCGGTCACGCTGCTCGGCGCGCTGGCGCCGGAACTGGGGACGCTGGGCAACATCGCCCTCGGCGCGGTACTGCCCGCGGCGGCCGGTGCGGTGCTGATGCTGTTGCGGCGCAAGCACTCCGCCCCGGCAACCGATTCAGTCGTCGAGCGGACTCTCGCCGAATAGCGCGCCCGCACGGCGGACCAGATTGGTCAGGGGTTCGCGCAGGGCGCGCAGGCCGTCGATATCGCCCACTGCGATGCGATTGGTGACCATGGCGCTGAGCGCGGCCACCAGGGTTTGGCAGGCGAAGCGCTGTTCCTCGGTGTCGGCGCGCAGAATGTCCGCGACCATGGCGACGAAGGTTTCCTGCAGGCTGGTGCGGCGGATGATGGCCTCGGGGCCGACCGCGTACACCTCGACGAGAAACAGTCTGGCATAGGCGGGTTCGGCGGCGAGGGCGTCCAGATACGCGCCCAGCACGCGTTCGATGCGCTCGGATTGGGTTTCCCCATCGAACTCCGCGCCCGTGACGGCGAGGATGCCGGTGAGCATGAGTTCCACCGCGCGCTCGTACGCGGCCTCGAAACAGTCTTCCTTGGAACGGAATTGCTCGTAGAAGGTTTCCCGCGACACACCCGCGCGTTTGATGACCGCGGCGACAGGTGTTCCGACATAACCGTTTTCGGCCATCGCCTCGGCCATTGCCAGCAGGATGCGGTCGCGTTGCGCGGCGACCACGGTCTCGCGCGGCAGGCCGTGGCGGCCGCGGGGCAGTTGGCGGGAGGTGACTGCCGAATCGGGCATCAGGCGAGCTTCCTCATTCTGCTCGGGCGGGCGGGCTGCTCGGTGGTGAAGGCCACCGGTTCGGTGCGCGCCACTTCCAGACCCGGTGCGACACCGTGCCGCAGAGCGTAGTCGACAACCCGCTGCCCGACCCCTCGGAAGCTCAGCACCACACCCACCCAGTACGGCGAGAACACCCGGCGGGAGCGGCGGGCCAGGGCGCGTTCCATAGCGTCGATGGCTGGGCCCAGCGGTGCGATGCCCGAGACCGTGCTGCGGCCGAGAATGCTGCGCGCGGCATCGGTGCCGAAACCGCGACTGGTCATATCGGTGTCGAGTTCGGCGAAGTAGGCCATGCCGACCTTCGCGCCGGTGTGGCGCAGCTCTATCCGCAGGGTGTCGCCGAGGGCTTCCACCGCGGCCTTGGACGCGCTGTACGCACCGGCCAGGGGTAGGTGGATGGCGGCGGCCAGTGAGGACACCAGCAGCACGTACCCGCCCGGATGCGCGATATGCGGGCCCGCGGCGCGCAGCGTGTAGTACGCGCCGAGCACGTTCACGGTGAGCGTCTGTTCCAGCACCGTCGGATCGCCGTGCAGCAGCGAAAGTTGCCGGGCGATACCGGCATTCACCACCACCGCGTCCAAACCACCCAGTTCGACGGTGAGCGAGTTGACCACGCGCTGCACCTGGGCGGGATCGCCGACATCGCAGTAGCGCCAGGGGGCGTCACCGCAGTCGGCGGCGACCTCGGCCAGCAGTCCCTCTTCGATGCCCAGGAGCGCCACGAAAGCGCCGTGGGCATGCAACTGCCGGGCGAGAGCCGCCCCGATACCGCGGGCGGCACCGGTGATCAGGATGCGTTGCCCGGCGACCTGCCGGGCGGGAGATAGGAGACCACGGCGCGAACGTCGGGCCGCGTGGGCGTTCATAGCAGCGACAGTAGCACTCAACGAACACCCATGTTCGCAAACGGGGTAGTTGTCTTTTCGCCTGCGCAAACCAGACGACCTTCTTCCGCAGCCCCCGCGCGGAGGACAGCGGAGGGCGGAAATTACAGTGCCTATTGACGGAGGGCCAGTGAGAGGGCGCTCCACGTTCGAGAGGACCAATCACCGTGGAGATTTCCGGCTCCGCCGCCATCGTCACCGGAGGTGCTTCCGGCCTCGGTGCGGCCACCGCCAAGCGCCTCGCCGACGCCGGCGCCACTGTGTTCGGCCTGGACCTGGCCCAGTCGATCGAGCGCGCGGGCGACAGCGTCCCGGCCGGTGTGACCCTGATCCCGACCGACGTCACCAGCGGTGACGAGGTGGCCGCCGCGGTCGCCAAGGTCGTGGAATCCGGTGTGCCACTGCGCATCGTCGTCAACTGCGCCGGTGTGGGCTGGGCGGGACGCATCCTGTCCAAGAACGGACCGCACGATCTCGAGCTGTTCCGCACGGTCATCACCGTGAACCTGCTCGGCTCGTTCAATGTCATGCGCCTGGCCGCCGACGCCATCTCCAAGACCGAGCCGGTCGACGAGTACGGCCAGCGCGGCGTCATCATCAACACCGCCTCCGTGGCGGCGTTCGAGGGCCAGATCGGGCAGATCGCCTACTCCGCCTCCAAGGGCGGCGTCGCCGGTATGACCATCCCGGCCGCGCGTGACCTGGCGCAGTTCGGCATTCGCGTCAACACCATCGCCCCCGGCATCATCGACACCCCGATGCTCGCCGGTGTCACCGAGGAATACCGCAAGGGCCTCGAGGCGGGCGTTCCCTTCCCGTCCCGCCTGGGCCGCCCGGATGAATACGCGCAGCTCGCGCAGTACATCACCGAGCACGACTACCTGAACGGCGAGACCATCCGCATGGACGGCGCTCTCCGCATGGCCCCGCGTTAAGCGTTGAAACGGCACAAGGCCCGCACGGATTACCGTGCGGGCCTTGTTATTTCACGAGGTCGGCGGACGCGGAGGCTTCAGCGCCCTGCCGGAAATCTCAGTGGGGGCGGACGGCCGCGGCTTGCGGACCCTTCTTGCCCTCGGTGATTTCGAAGCTCACGGCCTGGCCCTCTTCGAGCTGGCGGTAGCCGTTGCCTTCGATTTCAGAGTAGTGAACGAACACATCGGGGCCGTCCTCGCGGGCGATGAAGCCGTAGCCCTTCTCCGCGTTGAACCACTTGACGGTGCCCTGAACCATAACTTTCTCCTGCTGGATGTTGCATCGGCCGCCGCGGTCACGGCGACCGGGTCGAATCAGAAGGCGACTTGCAGCTTGCCTGGCAAGAGAAGCGCCCGCACGATGTTCAGCGCGAGCATGTGAGACACGAACACGAAAAACTTACGACCAAGCAGTACAACGTATGGCGTTCCAGCGAGTTCCCCGGTTCGGCGGATCATCGCGCGCGTCACAATCGCGCCGAACCGGGTATGACCGAAATCCGCCAGTCAGAGGGTTTTGGTGAGGCGGTCGGCGAGCACCCGGGCGAACCGCGCCGGATCCTTGAGCTCGCCGCCCTCGGCCAGAACCGCTGTGCCGTAGAGCAGTTCGGCGGTCTCGGTGAGGTCGGCGGGCTTGTCCGCGTCATCCTTGACCTTGGCGAACGCATCCCGCAGGCCGGTGACCAGGGGGTGCGAGGGGTTCAATTCCAGGATCCGCTTGGATTCGGGCAGCGCCTGACCGGAGGCCCGGTACATGCGTTCCAGCAGCGGCGTGAAATCGAATACGTCACCCACGATGCAGGCGGGCGAGGTGGTGAGGCGGGAGGTCAGGCGGACCTCCTTCACATTCTCGTCCAGGGCGGTGGTCAGCCAGCCGAGCAGATCGGCGAAATCCTTGTCCTGCGCCTCGCGCAGGGCCTCGGACTCCTTCTTCTCGTCCTCCGACTCCAGATCCACCTCGCCCTTGGCGATGGATTGCAGTGGCTGACCGGCGAACTCGGGCACCGAACCGACCCACATCTCGTCGACCGGATCGGTCAGCACCAGCACCTCGAGGCCCTTGGCCTTGAAGGCTTCCATATGCGGGGAGTTCTCGATCTGCTCGCGGGACTCGCCCGTCATGTAGTAGATCGCCGTCTGGGTCTCCGGCATCCGCTCCACGTACTGGGCGAGGGTGGTGAGCTCCTCGGTCGAATGCGTGGACGCGAAAGACGAGACGCCCAGGATGGTTTCGCGATTATCGGCGTCGGAGAGCATGCCCTCCTTGAGAACTCGGCCGAACTCGCGCCAGAACGTCTGGTACTTGGACTGATCCTCGGCCTTCTGCAAATCCTTGACCGTGGACAGCACCTTCTTCACCAGGCGCTTCTGAATCATCCGGATCTGCCGGTCCTGCTGCAGGATCTCGCGAGAGACATTGAGCGACAGGTCCTGTGCGTCCACCACGCCCTTGACGAAGCGCAGATACTCCGGCATCAGCTCTTCGCAGTTGTCCATGATGAACACGCGGCGGACATACAGCTGCACGCCGCGCTTGTGCTCACGGGTGAACAGGTCGAACGGCGCGGTCGAGGGCAGGAACAGCAGCGCCTGATATTCGAACGTGCCCTCCGCCTTCATCGGAATGACCTCCAGCGGGTCATCCCAGGCGTGCGAGACGTGCTTGTAGAACTCCTTGTACTCCTCGTCGGTGACCTCGCTCCTGGGGCGGGTCCACAGCGCCTTCTGGGAGTTCAGGGTCTGGGTTTCGGTGAGCGTCTTCTCGGTCTGCTCCTCGCCCTCACCGTCCATGACGGTGCGTTCCACATCCATGCGGATGGGCCAGGCGATGAAATCCGAGTACTTCTTCACGATTTCGCGGAGCTTCCACTCCATCGTGTAATCGAAGAGGTGGTCCTCGTCATCGGCGGGCTTGAGGTGCAGCGATACCGACGTGCCCTGCGGGGCCTCGTCGAGTTCCTCGATCGTGTAGGTGGAGCTGCCCGCGGCGGATTCCCAACGGGTGCCGGTGGTTTCGCCCGCCTTGCGGGTGGTCAGGGTGACCTTGTCGGCCACCATGAAGGTCGAATAGAAGCCGATGCCGAACTGGCCGATCAGCTCTTCGGCGGCGGCATCGGATTTGGTTTCCAACAGCTGCTTGCGCAGCGTGGCCGTTCCCGACTTGGCGAGCGTGCCGATCAGATCCACCACCTCGGCACGGGACATGCCGATGCCGTTGTCGCGGACGGTCAGCACGCGCTGATCGCGATCCACCGACAACTCGATGTGCAGATCCGAGATATCGGCCTGCAAATCCTTGTCGCGGAACGATTCCAGGCGCAGCTTGTCCAGCGCGTCCGAGGAATTCGAGATCAGCTCCCGCAGGAACGTGTCTTTATTCGAATACACCGAGTGAATCATCAGCTCCAGCAGCTGATGGGTCTCGGCCTGAAACTCCAGGTGCTCGACGTGTTCGGTCACGACGCGATATTACGTCGCGCGAAATCCGCGATGGCGGGAACCTCGGCATCGGCCCGATCGGTCATCCAGTCGCGCAGCACCTTCGTCGCCTGCACATCGTCCTCGTTGTACTCCAGGATGCGGGTGCGCTGCGACATGTCCGGTTCGCCGCCGTCGTAGGCGACGGCCAGGCGGTACCAGCTCATGGATGCCTCACCGCCCGCCTCCGGATCGCGCCAGGAGAAACCGGCGACCGGGGCGATCTTCTTCAGGCCCTTGCCGTTCGGGCAGATGAACTGCTCCGACACCGCCTGGAACATGTCCACCCACTGCGGGCTGTCCACGAACTTCTGGATATCGCGCTCGGTCGGGATGCCGGGCATGCCCGCGAAACGACGGGCCGACTCGTACAGCCACTTGTCCTCGGCGGTGCGCGAATAGCAGTAGGCGGCAAAGGTTTTGCCGTCGGCGGCGGCCTGCGCGCGGGTTTCCATCAGCCACGCCCAGAATTCGGCGAAGGAACGGCCCTCATCCTCGGTGGGCAGCGGATCCCAGGTGACGAAAGGGCGGTAGACGCCGTCCAGCAGAGTGCCCCACAGGTATGCGCCGTGCTCCTGGAAGCTCTCCAGATCGACGTCCACCTCGACGTCGGCGCGGGTCACCCGAACCTGATCGACGCGGCGGACCAGCGGGGCTCCGGTGGCCCAAGCACGCGCGGTCACAATGGTTTCGGTGAACGGCTCGAAATGCCAGTCGTCCGGATCATCGCCCGTCCAGGCGGCGAGATCGTCGATGGTGTGCACATCGTGGCGGCGCAGCACCTCGGCGCGCGCGCCCGGGGCGACCAGGCTGATATCGCGGTGTTCGGCCAGCCACTTCTCACAGCTGAGCGCGCCCTCCTCGGGAGCGCGGGTCCACCACGGGCATTGGCGGCATTCGGGGACCTTCGACGGGACCGTCGGCAGCTCGCCGCGCACCACCGCGATGCGGTCGGCATAGCGGCGGTCGTAATCGTCCAGGATGGGGCCCAGATCGTGAATCAGGATGCGGTCGAAGGCATATCCGATCGCACCGCCCACCAGGGCGGGGCTGGCATAGCCGTGCCGCTGCAGCATGCGATACAGGTGCGCCAGGCGCTGCTGATCACGCGGCTGCGGGCGAGTGCGGACGTAGCGGTCCGGCTTTGGGGTCCAGGAGTACAGGCCGCTGGTGATCGGATGGAAGTCCGCCGGATCCGGCTGCCGCGGATCGGTCACCTTGTGATTGACCACCACGATCGGGATGTATCCGCCGCGATCCGCGTCCCGCCACAGGATTTCGCAACCACCGCGCCGGCCGGTGTCCGCCTCCTGCGGCAGCAGGCCGCCCCAGATGCGGTCCGCGCCCGCCGCCATCGCCGCCATCGTCGCCTCCGCGCGACGGCCCGCCGACTGGGCGGCGTCGATGACGGTCCAGCGCTCCGGATCGCCCCCGACGAGCGTGTCCCGCACCTGAATTCGATGCGCGGCCGCCGCATCCCGTCGCTGCTGCACCCCGGCGTCCTCGGTAACTCCGGTCAGCACCTGGGGATGCGAGGAGTCCAAAAGCAGCCGGTGCCGGCAGCCGATCAAGGCCCGCGCGTCAAGAAACGCGGCCCGCTCGCCATGGTCACCGATGCCCGAATACACGGATAGCAGTATGGCGCTATCCCCCGACACTCCGACCCCCGCGCCCCTCGGCGCGCGGAGAAGATGATGCGAGCGAGGGGCGCGCACCCCCGGGTGGTGCGAAAACACTCCGGGGCTCCGCCCCCGAACCCCCGACAGAGGGAAGGGGGGACGCTGACGCTGAGTCTTGGGGGCTCCGCCCCCAAACCCCCAATGACGAAGGGACGCGAGCAGACCCCGGCGGCGGAGAGGAGTCCGAACTCGGGCCCAGGATCCGCGCCCCGCCGGGCGGAGAGTTGACGAACAGCGCTCGGCGTCGTTGCGGGGGTGCGGAGAGTTCACGAACAGCGCTCGGCGTCGTTGCGGGGTACGGCGAGTTCACGAACAGCGCTCGGCGTCGTTGCGGGGTACGGCGAGTTGACGGACAGCGCTCGGCGTCGTTGCGGGGGTTTGGGGGCGAAGCCCCCGAGACCTAGCGTCAGCGTCCCCCCATTCCTCGAACCGCGGAGGCGGGCGGTTCGTTGATTGGGCATGGTGTTCGCTCGGTTGGCTGGGGAAACGATAGGGTGGCGGTCAAACTGTGTTTCATGGGCGGACAGGCAATTCCCCCGGCCCTGTGCTGCCATGGCGAACCAGCATGACGGAGGCCATCTATGGGGTTGTTCACCAAGCGCAAGAAGAAGGTCAGCCGGCGGGCTGAGGCCAAGGCGCTGAAGCACAAGGCCGGTATGGAGGCCAAGCTCGGGGCTCGCAATGAGCGGAAGAAGCATCGGGGTGAGGCTCGGTTGCAGCGGAAGATCGCCAATGCGGAGATCTCCAAGCTGCAGGCCGAGGAGAAGGCCGCGGTGAAGCTGGCCGCCAAGGCCGAGCGGGATCCGTTCAGCGTGGCCTCGGTGCGGAAGTATCTGGGAGTTGCCCGGATTCTGGTGCCGGTGCTGGCACCGCTCGCCTATCGCGGCGCGACCATGTTGCGCGGGCAGTTGGATACGCGGCGGGCGCAGCAGTTGGGCGTCGGGGTGAATCAGCTCGGCGAGTTCGCCGGTCCGGGTGCGAAATTGCAGGCCCGGCTGGCGAATGTGGAGAGCACGCTCACCGATCTGGAGAAGAAGAACCCGAAGGACTCCGATACCGCGAAATTCGTCGCCGCCACGCGCGATCGGCTGGAGAGCCTGACCACCGCCGTGCGCACGGCCGCGCAGATGCCCGTGCAGCGGCGGCGCGCCGTGCACGCCTCCATCTCGAACGAGCTCTCCGGTATCGAAGCCGATGTGCTCGCCCGCCTCGGCGTGAACTGATCAGTACCCCACGATGACGCACCGCGTACGAGCAGGCAGCCGGGTACCACGCCCGCGGACTGTCCTCGTACGCGGTTCCGCATCGCGGGTGCCGCACAAGGCATTTCGCGGCAGTCTCGCCGGTGCCGCGATGGCCGTGCTCGCGATCGCCGCGCACGGTATCGCGGGCGGCGGCTATCCGGATTCGGCCGGATCGACCCTGTTACTGCTGGTCAGTGCCGCGATCGGGGCATCGGCGGCGGTACTGCACTCCCCCGGCACGCTGCCCGTCCTGATGGTGCTCGGGCAACCGGCCTGCCATCTGGCGTTGAGCGGCGCGGCCCATCACGGGCACGTCTCGGGGGCAATGGATTTCGTGAACGACGGCGTCATGCTCGCGGCGCATGCCGTGGCGGCCGTGCTGTTCGCGGTGCTGATTCTGGCGGCCGAGCGGCTGTACGGGCTTGTCTCGCAGGCGGTTCGAGCGGTGCTCGCCCGCCCCGCCGCGCCCGTCATCGGGCGCGCGGCTGCTCGCTGGGCCGCGGGGGTGGAGTCGCTGGGGCGGCTCGCGGTGGGGGCCAATGGGTCTCGGGCTCCGCCGGTTGCGGCGTGACTTCCTCGCACCCGTAACCCTTTGCCAGAAAAGGCCATTCACTCATGCTTATTTCCTCTTCGCGCGCGCTCGGCACGGTCGTCGCGGCCGCGAGTTTGACGCTGCTGGGCACCGGAATCGCGTCCGCGCATGTCACCGTCGACGCGCCGGGCGCGTCGCAGGGCGGGTACGCGGTCGCCACCTTCAAGGTGCCGACCGAATCCGATACCGCCTCCACCACCAAAGTCAGTGTGGTGCTGCCGAATTTGAAGAGCGCCCGCACCGAACCGCTGCCGGGCTGGACCGCCAAGGTGGACAAGAACGACAAGGGTGAGGCCGTCGCCGTCACCTGGACCGCCGATCCCGGCAATGCCGGTGTCGCGCCCGGTCAGTTCCAGCGCTTCGTGCTGTCGGTCGCGCTGCCCAAGCAGGAGAAGGTCGCCTTCCCTGCCACCCAGACCTACAGCGACGGCAAGGTCGTGGTCTGGGATCAGAAGGACAACCCGGACGGCAGCGAGCCCGAGCATCCGGCTCCCGCGCTGACCCTGGCGGCCGGTGGCGGCGACGACGATCACGCCGCGACCACCACCGAGGCCAAGGAAGACAAGGGCACCGACAACACCGCCCGCTGGCTCGGCGGCATCGGCCTGGTGCTGGGCGCGCTCGGTGCGGCCCTGGGTCTGGGCAGCGTCATCCGCGGTCGCAAGTCATGAGCCGCAAGCTCTTCGCCGGTGTACTCACCGGTCTGCTGATCACCGGTTTCGCCCTGCTGGGCGGCGGTGTGGCGAATGCGCATTCGGCGGCCATCGGCTCCAGTCCGGAGAACGGCTCGCAGATCAACGTCTCCCCCGCGCGGGCGAGCGTCACCTTCAATGAGAATCTGCAGGAGAGCTACCCGTCCATGACGGTCACCGGACCGGACGGCAACCTGTGGTCCAAGGGCCAGCCCAAGGTGGAGGGCCCGACGGTCAGCATCGAGGTCGGCGAGCTCGGCCCGACCGGCGATTACAAGATCGCGTACCGGGTCACCTCGGCGGACGGGCATCCGGTCAGCGGCACCCGCACCTTCACGCTCACCAAGGCGGGCAACGGAACTCCCGGTCCGAAGGCCGACTCCTCGGCCAAATCGGGCGGTTCCGGTGGCGGCGGAGTGCCGCTGTGGGTGTTCATCGCGGGCGCGGTGGTGCTGTTCGGCGGCGGGCTGGCCTTCGCACTGCTGGGCGGGCGGGGCAAGCAGCGTCAGTGAACCGGTCCGAGGGCACCGATCGCCGCCGCGAGCGCGGGACGACCGGCGACAGTCCACTGAGATGGCTACTGCTGCTGGTCATTCCGCTCGCACTGTGCGGTTGGGCGCTGGCCTGGGCGCTCGCGGCGAACGATCCCGTCCAGGCGGAAGCGCCGGTGCGGGTGCTCGCCGACTGCGCGGGCGCGATCGTGCTCGGCGCGGCCGCGCTGCCGCGGCTGTCCGAACGCCTGTCCCCGCCGTGGCGGCTGCTCACCGTCGCCGCGGGGGTCTGGGCGGTCATGGAATTCGCGATGCTGGTGCTGGAAGCCTCCGAGGTACAGGGCATTCGGGTCGCGAAGCTGGGCGCGGGACAGTTCGGCGACTACCTCACCACGGTGAGCGGCGGGCAGATCGGTATCGCACTGCTGATCGGCAGCGGCGCGGTCGCGATGTACAGCGCCTTCGGTTTTCGCAATCCGGATCGGGTGACGGCGGATCTGGTGCTGGTGTTCACCGCGGTGACCCTGGCACTGCGCCCGATCACCGGGCATATGTCGCAGCAGAGTTTCGGATCGGTGCTGGGCGCGGTGCACGCGCTGGCCGCCTCGGCCTGGTTCGGGGTGCTGCTGGCGCTGGCGCTGACCGTGCGCACCCGGGGTGAGTGGGCGGTGCTGCTCCCCCGCTATTCGCGCTGGGCGCTGCCGCTGGCCGCCACGGTGACCCTGACGGGCATCGTGAACGGCCTGGTTCGGGTCGGCGGGCTCACCGAATTGGCGACCACCGGATACGGGCGGCTGCTGCTGGCCAAGACGGTGATCCTCATCGCGCTGCTGGCGCTGGGCTGGCGGTGGCGGCGCACCTGGGTGCCGGTGGCCGCCGATCACCGCATGGACGCGCAATCCTCTTTGCGCCGTGCGATTTTCGAAGTGCTGTTGATGGCGGTGGTGTTCGGTGTCGCGGGCACGCTGGCGGTGACCGCGTAGGAATCGGCGGCGCGCGCCGAATGTGGCGCTCACCTCATCATCCGCGCATGAATTTGCAACAGGTTACTGTCGTGCGCATGACCGAAGTCAAGATCGTCGCGGACTGCACCGCCTCGGCGGAATCCGCCTTCGCCTACGTCAACGATTACAACAATCTGCCCAAATTCATCAATGAGATCAACAGCTTCAAGCCGCTGACCGAGCAGACCGAGGGCGTCGACGCCACCTTCGACGGCACCATCGGACTGGGCCCGGTCTCACTGCATTCCACGATCAAGATCGTGCGGCACGAACCCGGTAAAGCCATCGCGGTGAAGTCCATCAAGGGCTTCGAGATCGAATCCACCTTCCTGTTCCACGACCGGGGCGACGAAGCCTGCACCATCGACGCCATCGTCGACTACCGGGTGCCCGGCGGCATCGCCGGAAAACTGCTCGGCAAGACCATCGAGCCGTTCGTGAAACTGGCCGTGAAGAGCTCGACGCACAACCTGGTGACGCAGGTCGCCGCATTCCACAAAGAACGCACCAGCGCCTGATCGCCCGGGGTCGCCAAAGCCGCCGACCCCCCGAATATTTGTCCGATTCGGCCACGGCGGGGATGCTGGGCACATGCCCGAACGCAGCACCCCGACCCTCGCGCAGCGCCTCGGCTATATCTGCGGCCGCACGCTGCCACCGTCGATGACGGACTGGGTGCGCGACGATGTCATCGGTCCCGGAGCCACCCGCCGCTATCTGCTCCGCATTCTGATTCCGATCATTCCGGTGCTGTGCCTGTTCCTGCTCATCCCCGGTCCGCTCTGGATGCGCCTGGCCATGATGGCGCTGCTGTATCTGCCGCTGATCTATTTCACGGTCGCGCTCACCTATGTGTTCCGGCGCAACAAACTCATCAAGCACGGACTCGATCCGGCGCTCGCGGACGCCGATCGGCGCGATCGTGAAGCCGCCGAACGACAGTCGTACGAACAACGGCACGGCCGAGCCTGAGCGTTCCCTGTGGTTCCGGTCTCGAATGCGGTGCGATCCGTGGATACCGGCCTAATCTCGGTGAGAAGACCTATACCGCTTCGGGTTCACGGAGAACCACATGCAACCGTATTGGAATCCCGCACAACTGCGAGCCGGCGATGCCGACCGGGAACGCGTGATCGAGGGCCTGAATCAGTGTTTCAGCGACGGCCGGATCACCGCCGATGAACTCTCCGAGCGAATAGGGCAGACCTTCAACGCCCGCACCTTCGCCGACCTCGATATGGTGCTCACGGGGTTGCCCGTGGTGCGGCCCAGGCCGCCGATGCCGGGCATGTCGGTGATTCCGGGCAATGCCCCGATGTACTACCGGCAGCATCGGCAGCAGCAGTGGAATGGCATGGGGCTCACCGCGTTCATGCTCGGCCTCTTCGGATTCGTCTGCGGTATCACCGCCATCCCGGCGGTCGCACTGGGTGCGGCCGCGATCGCCATCGACCCCAAACGCCAGGACAAGGGCTTCGCCATCGCCGGAGTCGCCGCGGGCGGATTCTGGCTACTGCTGTTCGCACTGCTCATGCTGAACTGACGAGCGGCTCAACGGAAATCCGAATGCGAGGACACCGCGCGCTCGAACGCCCGCAAATCCGCCTCCAATTGCCGGAAAAGCCAATAGTCGCCTAGGAATCCGAGCACACCGGCCAGGCACAGCCATTTGATCGGGCCGATCGCCAGGGACACCTCGTGCGGGGTCAGGAACAGCAGACTGGTCACCACGCCGATCAGCGGAATCGCCACGGCCACCGCCAGATAACGGGTGCAGCGGCGGCCCAGCGCGCGCAGCGCGTCCTGATCACCGGCCATCTCACCGTGCGTCAGCAAACGCGGATAGAAACAGCGCACCACGAAGAACGTCACCAGGAAGAACGGGTACGCGACCGCCACCGCACCCGAAACCAGCAGTGTCGCGGTCAGATTCACCAGCTGACCCGTGGACAGATCGGTATAGACCAGTAGCGAAATCGCCGCCACGATCGCCGACACCACCCACCACAGGAATGCCAGCAGTGCCACCCGATCACCATTGACCAGGGTGTCCCGGCGCGCACGGGCCAGAATCTCCGGGTCATAGCTGCGGCCCCGGCGCAGCCCGCGCCACACGATGAACGCGCGACGGCACAGGTAATTGGTGACGATGATCGCCGCGGGCGTGGTGAACAACGCCAAACCCGCACCCACCGTTTGCAGATGCTGCCGCTCGGTCTCGGTGAACCAGATATCCCACAGCGGGCCGTTGTGCAGATTCGCGTACGCCATACCGAGGAAATCGCCCAGGAAACTCGCGGCCGTCACCAACAGCAGCAGCGACCACGGTCCGACCCTGGCGCGCAAGCTGTTTCGCGGCGGATCCACCAGATCGCGGGCGCGGTGATCCAGGCACAGATCCAGCTGCTGCGCCAGCGCCGCGCCGTTCACCCAGCGGTCGTCACGATGCGGGGCAAGACATTTCAGCAGTACCCGGCGCAGGGTCGGCGGGCAGTCGGCCGGAAGCTGTTCCAGGTATTGCGGATCGATCTCGCGCTGCCGCAGGCGCAGCATGCGTTCCAGCGAGGATTCCGAATCGCCCGCGCGGGTCTCATCGTCGAAGGGGCGATGACCGGTGAGCAGCTCCCACAGCACCACGCCGAGCGCGAAGATATCGGAGCGGCCGTCCAAATCCTCTGCGGTATCCGGCAATTGCGGATGGCAGGCGGCCAGCTGCTCCGGCGACATGTACGCCAGCGAACCGCCGAAATACGCGAGCGGGCTCGTCCCCGCCACGTGCAGGCTGAAACTGATATTGAAATCCGCGAGCTTGGGAATGCCGTCCGCGGTGAGCAATACATTGGCGGGCTTGATATCCCGGTGCAGCACACCGTTGTCCGCCGAATAGTCGAGGGCGCGGGCCAGCCTGCTGCCCAGCCACGCCACCGTCTCCGGCCAGGTGTGCGCGGCGATGGCGGTGCGGGTCGCCGATTCGCTCGGCACCAATCCGCCCTTGTCGCGCATGGCCGTATCGACCGCTTCCAGCAGCAGCCCGCCATCGCGCTCCGCCTCGGGGCGGGTGCGCACCAGGCTCAGCACCTTCGACAGCGTGCCGCCGGGCAGGTACTGCATGTACATGAGTTTGAGTTCGCGCTCATCCATCAGACGCTGATCGAAAACCCGCACGATGTTCTCGTGATCCAGCTGGGCCAGGGTCTCGGATTCGGTGCCGTGATTCTGCGACACCTTCACCGCCACCAGGCGCTGCATGGAACGCTGCCGGGCCAGGAAGACCCTCGCGAACGCGCCCGCGCCCAATTCGACCAGCAGATCGAAATCGTCGACGCGGTCACCGACCTCGATGCCCTCCAGGGCGGCGCGGGCGCGCGGGCTGGCGATCAGGGTGCTGCGATAGTCGCGTTCACCCCAGGCGACCTCGGTGAGCGCGGCCTCGGTGGGATAACCGCTCTCGTCGATACCGCGACCGGAACGGCGCAGCGCGTGGAATTCCTCGTAGGCCAGATCGGGGGGCAGCGGACCGGAGCGGAGTTCGTCGTATTCCAGGCGATATTCGGCCAGGCGCTTCGGGAAGTCGTAGCGGATCCAGCGGTATTCCAGATCCACCTTGATCAACTCGATCAGGCACAGGCGGCGGAATTGGGTTGCCTGCGGCAGGAATTCGGACAGTTCCGGTGGCCGGCCCGCCTGCTCCCAGGCCGCGGCGAAGCGTGCCGCGACCGCCGTGAGCAGCGAGCGGGTCTCGCCGACAGCGTCCGAGTCGATCGCAGACTCCAACCTCATGCCCTCCGCGTACACCATGGCAACCGGTCCTCCTCCGGTGCGGCCACCGACTTCAGTATGCGCCCGCAACTCGGTACTGGCGTACCGAATTACCTGCGCGGACACGGTCGCGGAGGCGGCCACGACGAGCCTTGAACCGTCGCGACGGGCGGACAGCACACCGTCGCGGGCACTAATGTTCCGGACATGAGTGAGCAGTTTCCGGACCGTATCTGGGGTTCGCGCACCAATCTTCTTTCCCGCGTTGCCAGTCCGTTCGCCGCGACCAAGCTCGGGTCACTGGTGATACGCAAGCTCACGCCGCTGGATCGGCGGATCCTCGAGCGCACCGGCGGCAAATACACCGTGCTCGGGCCGATCGGCGCGCCCGTCATCCTGCTCACCACCATCGGGCGCAAATCCGGGCAGCCGCGCACCACCCCGCTGCTGTACGTGCACGACGGGGACACGCTGTACGTCATCGGCAGCAATTTCGGACAGGAACACCATCCGGCCTGGACCGGGAACCTGCTGGTCAATCCGGACGGCGAGGTCACCATCGCGGGACAGCGGATTCCGGTGCGCGCCAGCCTCATCGAGGACGAGGCGCGCAAGGGCGAGATCTTCACGCGATTCGAGGAGACCACGCAGGCGTACACCGCCTACAAGAACCGCACCGCGCGTGATTTGCGTATTTTCGCCCTGACAAGATAAGCGGGTGACCGAATCAGCAAACATCGTGGCGACCGCCGACCTAGCCGATGAGATCGGCCCCGAGATCCGCAGCTGCGACACCCAGTTCATTCAATTCGGCGGCCGCGAAGCCTTCGCCGGCCGCATCGTGACCATCCGCTGCTTCCAGGACAACCTGCTGGTCAAGCAGACCCTCGGCGAGCCGGGCAACGGCCGGGTGCTGGTCGTCGACGGCGGCGCGAGCATTCACACCGCCCTGGTCGGCGACATCATCGCGGGCCGCGGCGTCGACAACGGCTGGTCCGGCGTGATCGTCAACGGCGCGGTGCGCGATTCGGCGATCCTGCGGACGCTGGACATCGGCGTCAAGGCGCTGGGCACCAACCCGCGCAAGAGCACCCAGACCGGATCGGGCGAGAAGGATGTGCCGGTGGAGTTCGGCGGCATCACTTTCACCCCGGGCGACATGCTCTACAGCGACCATGACGGCGTCGTCGTCCGTTCCGAGGACTGAACAACTCTCGTAACTCTCAGGGGCTCCGCCCCTGAAACCCCAACAGCGACACCCGGAAGCCCGCTTCTCGAGAGACTCTGTGAATACTCTCAGCGACCTGTTTCCCCGCCCCGGCGCACGTTCGCTCCGGGGCGCACGGGGGCGCTTCGGACAGGAGCGTCAGTAGTTGGCGACGCGGGCTTTGTGGCCCGCGATGGTGACCACGTCTCCCGCTTGTAATTGGCGGCCGCGGCGTAGCTCTACCTCGTCATTCACCCGGACGAGGCCGCCCGCGATGACGTTCTTGGCTTCCGAACCGGAATCGATGAGGTTCGCCAGCTTCAGGAATTGGCCGAGTCGAATGACTTCGTCCTCGATCGGCACATCGACTGGATCCGACATGGCTACATCCTCACCCGCGGGTTCCCCGAGACCAAATATCGGGCCCGCAACCCGTCGGTAAGGCACCCGCAACAAGACACGAACCGGGTTCCGAGTGCGCGGGAGCGACGCCAACATACACACTGGTGCGGTGACTTCGACGCAGGACCGGCAGCACCGGGAACTCGAACACAGACCCGACGCGCGGTCGCCCGAAGTGCCGCATCGCGGACACGGGCGTCTCCGGGAAGTCCCGCACGTTGCGGGGCTGGTCCTGGGCGTCTTCGCGGTCCTGTGTGCCATGTGGAGTATTTCGCCCGGTCTGCGCTATCTGACCTCCGGTTTGCGGCACTACGTCGACACCTATTACTTCGACGCGCCCGACACCTCCCTCGTCTGGGCGCTGGTGGTCGGCCTGCTCGCGGGCGCGACCGCCAGCCGCAAGCGCATCGCCTGGTGGTTACTGTTCGGCTATATGGCGGCGTACGCGCTCGCCAACGCACTGGACTTCGGCACCGAGGGCGATGTGAACGCGCTCGTCGCGCTGATCGTGCACCTCGGTGTGATGGGTGTGCTGCTCGCGGCGTGGAGCGAGTTCTACACGCGGGTGCGCGGCGGCACCATCCTGCGCTCGTTCGGCGTGCTGTTCGGCGGCCTGGCGCTCGGCTGCGTGGTCGGCTGGGGCCTGGTGGAACTCTTCCCCGGCAGCCTGCCCTCGGACGAGCAGCGGCCGCTCTGGGCCATCTCGAGGGTCACCGGAGCCATCCTGGTCAGCAACGAGGACTTCGACGGGCATCCGCCGCATCTGGTGAACCTGCTGCTCGGCCTGTTCGGCGCGATCGCGCTGCTGGCCGCGGTGATGGTGCTGTTCCGTTCGCAGCGCGCCACCAACGCGCTCACCGGGCTCGACGAATCCGCGCTGCGCGGGCTCATCGAACGCTCGGATGTGGAGGATTCGCTCGGCTACTTCGCCACCCGCCGCGATAAGGCCGTCGTCTTCGCGCCCAGCGGTAAGGCCGCGGTCACCTATCGCGTGGAACTCGGGGTCTGCCTGGCCTCGGGCGATCCCATCGGATTGAAGGAGGCGTGGCCGCACGCCATCGACGCCTGGCTGAAACTGGCCGACCAATACGGCTGGGCCCCGGCCGTGATGGGCGCGAGCGAGATCGGCGCGACCGCCTATAAGCGCGCCGGACTTTCCGCGCTGCGCCTGGGCGACGAGGCGATTCTGGAGACCCGCACCTTCTCGCTCGCGGGCCCGGAGATGAAACAGGTCCGGCAGGCCGTGAACCGGCTCGCCAAGCAGGGCATCACCGTTCGCGTGCGGCGGCACAAGGAAGTCGAACCGGAGGAGATGCGCGAGGTCATGCACCGCGCCGAACTCTGGCGCGATACCGAGACCGAACGCGGCTTCTCCATGGCCCTGGACCGGCTCGGCGATCCCCTGGACGGCGACTGCCTGCTGGTCGAGGCCATCGATGCGAACGAGCGCGTGCTCGGCATGCTGTCCCTGGTGCCGTGGGGCCGCACCGGCGTCTCACTCGATCTGATGCGCCGCGATCGCCAAAGCCCCAATGGCGTCATGGAATTGATGATCTCCAAACTGGCGCTCACCTCCGACCAGTACGGCATCACCCGAATCTCGTTGAACTTCGCGGTCTTCCGCGCGGTCTTCGAGGAGGGCAGCCGCATCGGCGCGGGACCCGTACTGCGACTGTGGCGTTCGGTGCTGATGTTCTTCTCGCGCTGGTATCAGCTGGAGGCGCTGTACCGCTCCAATGTGAAATATCAGCCGGACTGGGTGCCGCGCTTCTCCATGTTCGAGGAACGCCGCCAGTTGCCGCGCGTCGCCATCGCCAGCGCGCTCGCCGAGGGCTTCCTGCCGCGAATCGGCAAGGAACAGAACGCTTCCGCGCACACCGGTCTGCGCTCCTCGGTGCCGGACACCATGACCGGACTGCACGCCGACGGCAGCATGCCCGATCTGCCACCGGAGGATCTCGCCGAATCCGGACCGCGCCGCCCCGAACAGGTGCGGGTGCGGATGGACAAACTGCGCAAACTCAATGACTCCGGCGTCGACGCCTATCCGGTCGCCTATCCCCCGACCCACACCGTCGCCGCCGCGCGCCGCTCCCCGCAGGGCACCACGGTGCGAGTCTGCGGACGGCTCCTGCGAATTCGCGATTACGGCGGCGTCAGCTTCGCACTGCTGCGCGACTGGTCCGGGGAGATCCAACTGGTCATCGACCGCGGCCGGGTCGGCGCGGAACGCAGCGCCGACTTCGACACCTACTTCGATCTCGGCGATCTCATCGAGGTCAGCGGTCAGATCGGGCGCAGCCGCAGCGGTGAGCTATCCCTGCTCGCCGCCGACTGGCGCATGATCGGAAAATGCCTGCACCCGCTACCCGACAAGTGGAAGGGCCTGGCCGATCCCGAGGCGCGCGTGCGGCAGCGCTACGTCGACATGGCCATCAACACCGATATCCGCGAGGTGATGGCCAAGCGCAGCGCCGTGGTGCGCTCGCTGCGAGACACCCTGCACGGCTGGGGATTCCTGGAAGTCGAGACCCCGGTACTGCAGCAGGTGCACGGCGGTGCGAACGCCACCCCGTTCACCACGCATATCAATGCCTACGATCTCGACCTGTACCTGCGCATCGCACCCGAGCTGTACCTGAAGCGGCTCTGCGTCGGCGGTATGGAGAAGGTGTTCGAACTCGGCCGCGTCTTCCGCAACGAAGGCGTCGACTACAGCCACAATCCCGAGTTCACCATTCTGGAAGCCTATGAGGCGCACAGCGATTACGAGCGCATGATGCACGCCTGCCGCCAGCTCATCCAGGAGGCCGCCCTCGCGGCCAACGGCAGGATGGTGGCCATGCGGCCCGGACCGGACGGCACGCTCACCGAGGTGGACATCTCCGGCGACTGGCCGGTCAAGACCGTGCACGGCGCGGTATCGGAGAAGCTCGGCGAGACCATCAGTCCCGAGACCGATGCCGAACGCCTGCGCCTGCTCTGCGATAAAGCCGGTATCACTTGGCAATTGGGCTGGGACGCCGGGCAGATCGTGCTGGAGATGTACGAGCATCTGGTCGAGGCGAGCACCGAGGAACCCACGTTCTACATCGATTTCCCGACCTCGGTCTCCCCGCTGACGCGCGCGCACCGGCATATCGCGGGGGTTACCGAACGCTGGGACCTGGTCGCGTGGGGCGTCGAATTGGGCACCGCCTACAGCGAATTGACCGATCCGGTGGAGCAGCGCAAACGCCTCACCGAACAGTCCATGCTGGCCGCGGGCGGCGATCCGGAGGCGATGGAACTCGATGAGGACTTCCTGCAGGCCCTCGAGCACGCCATGCCGCCCACCGGTGGCCTCGGCGTCGGCGTGGACCGCGTGGTCATGCTGATCACCGGGCGCAGTATTCGCGAAACCCTGCCCTTCCCGCTTGTGAAACCCCGTACGGGGTAACCCGTTTCGAAGAGTCTCGGCGATCTTGTGAACGTTTCGATGTTCACAGCCGATTCACAGTGGACTCCCAGAACCGGGACTGCCCGTTAACCTTGTGAGCAGTCCCGGGGAGGGGGCTACCGAATAGATGAGATGGGGTTTCACATGCACTACCTGGACTTGATGACCCAGGCCAACCTGCTGGACCACCAGGTGTGGACCAATCCGGACACCTGGACCTCCACCATGGAGTACGCCGCCAAGAAGAAGTCGTCCAAGAAGGGTGGCAGCTTCTGGATCTTCGGCGCGGTCTGCTGCATCGGCATCGTGGTGCTGATCCTCGGCATCGTCTACCTGATGCAGAACAAGAAGAACCAGGGACAGTAGGCCCTCCCCGCCCCGAACGGAACGCGTCGGCGGCGTGCGGCAGAGTGGGGATGTGCAGTTGATCCTCGTCCGCCACGCCCAGCCGCGACGCGTCCAGGGGCTCACCGGCCCGGCGGACCCCGATCTCACCGAGATCGGGGTCGAGCAGGCGGCCCGGGTACCCGGCGCGCTGGCCCACCATCGCATTGCCCGCGTGGTCAGCAGTCCGCAATTGCGGGCCCGCGATACCGCCCGGCCCACCGCCGAGAAGCTGGGCCTGGACACCGAAATCATCGACGGCCTCGCCGAATACGATCGCGAGCTGCCCGCCTACATTCCGATCGAGGACGCGCAGCAGGAATTCCGCGCCGTCTACGACCGCATCAAGGCCGGATACCTGCCCGAGCAAATCGACGGCGACGCCTTCCGCGGCCGCGTCCTCGGCAGTGCGGCGGCCATCGCCGCTGCCGCCGAGCATGACGACACCGTGGTCGCATTCGCGCACGGCGGCGTCATCAACGTGCTGCTGCAGGACGTGCTCGGACTGGAACGGCCGCTCACCTTCCCGATCGACTACTGCTCGATCACCCGAATCCTGTACTCCCGCACCGGCCGCCGCACGGTCGCCACGGTGAACGAGAACGGGCACGTCTTCGACCTGTTGCCGAGGAATCGCCAGCCGCGCGAGTGAGCCGCCCGGGGGCCTCGCAGTCGATTCCCAGAGTCGTCGGACCACGCTCCCAGGCCCGGCCACTTGTATGGGGACCACGAGCCGCAAGCGCGGCCCGGCCCCCGCGAAAGGATCCACCGTGACCGCCTCCTCGTCACCCCGCAAGTCCCGCCGCCGCATGGCGCTGCGCATCGCCGCCGCCGGTGTCCTGGCCGCCGTACCGCTGGCCCTGGTCGCCCTGCCCGCCACCGCCGCCACCCCCGACACCCCGACCGCCGTGCAGGTCGATCAGAACTGGCCCGGCCAGAACAACGACGGCGATCGCGATCACCACCATCGCGGCAATCGCGGCGACCACCCCGGTGACCGCGACTGGAACCAGGGCGGCCAGCCGGGCGACAACACCCCGCCGCCCGCGCCCTGGCAGCCGCCCGCCACCGGCTCCGCCGGATAACCTTGGGAGACAACGAGAAAGGCCGCTCCCAGGAATGGTGGGAGCGGCCTTTTCGTATTCTGTTGTGAGCGAACGACTTACGCCGCGTTGGCGAGCCAGTTGTGCATCCAGCTCAGTGCGGTCTGACCGCCGCCGACGCCGTAACTGCCGTAGCTGGTGTGCCGTCCGGTGCGGAAGAACTGCTCGAACTGCTGGGCGCGCTGCTCGTTCGCACCCTCGCTGAGCTGCGACTGCAGGGTGGGGATACCGCCCTGGGCCATCAGATCGTTGATGATCGCGCCGACCTCGAGCTGGTACCGCCACAGGTTGGCCGGGTTCGGGTCGGAGGTCTGCGCCAGGAATCCGGCGAACCGGCTGACGAAGTCGCTCTCCTCGGTGGAGCAGTACAGATCGCCGACCGCGCAGACCGTGCGCACGCGATCGGAGATGAAGCCGAAGCCGCCCATGCGCGGACCGCCCGCACCCGCACCGGGCGCGATCGGGCCGACCTGCACATCGGTGATGGAACGACGCGGATCGGATATGAGCGCCACGGCCGCAATGCGATCCGGCGGCACCACACCGAGTCCCGAGCCGATCTCCGCGGCCAGATCGCCCGCGGCGTCCGCGCCCTGGCTGTAGCCGGTGATGGAGATCTTGGTGCCCGGGCAGCGCGCCCCCATGGCCTGAACCAGGCCGCGCGCGTTATCGGTGGCTTCCTTCTTGGAGGCGCCGTAGACGTCACCCTCCCAGGGGAAGGCGGTGGCCGCGTAGGTCACGTAGTCCACCTCGCCGGGTAGCCCGTTGGTAACCTGCGACAGCATTCCGGGGCCGGGGGTCTTGTCGTGACCGGTCTCCCAGGTGCCGGGGATGGCCACGGTGTACATGACCGGGCATCCGGGGTCCGCCGTAACGGGACCACTGCCCAGCACGATTCCAGTTATGAGCACGCTCGCCGCTGCCCCCGCAGCCGCGACTATTCTTTTCAACCGCACTACTGCTCCAGTTCACGCCTGCCCGGGATAACTTCTCCATCCCGATTCCCGATCATGGTGTCGTCGCCGGATGACAATCCGGTGCACTCAGGGTTAACCGAAGTAACCGCCCCGTATGAGATGCGCAAACCAGACCGCAAGACAGAGATCAGCGACACAACGCCGATAACAATAAAGGTGACCTTGTCCGCGCGCCACGCGACCAGGACAAGTTGTCCGATTTCGACCCCTATTCGGCACGTCAGGTCAGGGTGCCGCCACTCATGACGCGGCCTGTGCGGTGGCCGGAAAACCCTGTACGAGACATCGCGCAAACGAAAACGGCCACGGATCCGAAGATCCGCGGCCGCTTCACAAATCAGCTCACACTGGGACGAACATCACCGCTGGGCGACATCGGTCGGGCGGATCGGGGACGGCAGCGCCGTCTCGCCCTCGAGGAACTTGTCGACCGCGGACGCGCACGCGCGACCCTCGGCGATGGCCCACACGATGAGCGACTGACCGCGGCCCATATCGCCGGCGACGAAGACGCCGGGAACCGTGGTGGCCCAGTCGTTATCGCGCTTGACGTTGCCGCGCTGGTCGTAGCCCACGCCCAGACCCTCGAGCAGACCGTTCTTCTGCGGTCCGACGAAGCCCATGGACAGCAGCACCAGATCGGCCTCGAGCGTGAAGTCGGTGCCCTCGACCTTCTCGAAACGGCCGTTCACCATCGACACCTCGTGCGCCTGCAACCCGGTGACCTTGCCGTCGGTGCCGACGAAGCGCTCGGTGTTGACGGAGAACAGGCGCTCGCCGCCCTCCTCGTGCGCGGACGCCACCCGGTACATGAGCGGGTAGGTCGGCCACGGGGTGGAACCGGCGCGCTCCTCGGGCGGGCGCGGCATGATCTCGAACTGGTGGACCGACTCCGCACCCTGACGGTGCGAGGTGCCCAGGCAGTCCGCGCCGGTGTCGCCGCCGCCGATGATGATGACCTTCTTACCGCGCGCGTTGATGCGCGGCAGGCCGTCCTCATCGGTGATCGGATCGCCCAGCTGCACGCGGTTGGCCAGCGGCAGGAACTCCATCGCCTGATGGATGCCGTCCAGATCGCGGCCCGGGATGGGCAGATCACGCGCGATGGTCGCGCCACCGGACAGCACCACGGCGTCGAAACGCTCGCGCAGCTGATCGGCGGTGATGTCGACGCCCACGTTCACGCTGGTCTTGAAGACGGTGCCTTCGGCTTCCATCTGCGCGATCCGGCGATCGATGAAGCGCTTCTCCATCTTGAATTCCGGGATGCCGTAGCGCATCAGGCCGCCGATGCGGTCGTCACGCTCGAACACGGTCACGGTGTGACCGGCGCGGGTCAGCTGCTGCGCGGCGGCCAGACCGGCCGGGCCGGAGCCGACGACGGCGACCTTCTTGCCGGTCAGACGGGTCGGGTACACCGGGGTGACCCAGCCCTCGTCGAAACCGTTCTCGATGATCTCGACCTCGACCTGCTTGATCGTCACCGGATCCTGGTTGATGCCCAGGACACAGGACGCCTCGCAGGGCGCGGGGCAGAGGCGGCCGGTGAACTCCGGGAAGTTGTTCGTGGCGTGCAGCCGGTCGAACGATTCCTTCCAGGAACCCTTGTACACCAGGTCATTCCATTCGGGAATCAGGTTCCCGAGCGGACAACCGTTGTGGCAGAAGGGGATACCGCAGTCCATGCAGCGGCTGGCCTGCTTCTGGAGCGTCTCGTGGGAGAACTTCTCCTCGTAGACCTCTTTCCAGTCCAGCAGGCGCAGTTCGACCGGACGGCGCTTCGGCAGTTCCCGACTCGTGTGCTTCAGGAAGCCCTGTGCGTCACCCATTTACGACTCCAACTTTCGCGCCAACGCGGGCGCACCCAACAAATCCGGTGCAGGTCATGTCAGCCACGAGCGGCCTCCATGATCGCCGCGTCGACATCGCGGCCGGCCTTCTCGGCCTCCGAGATGGCCAGCAGGACCTTCTTGTAGTCCCGCGGCATGACCTTCACGAAATGGTTCACCTGCTGCGACCAGTCGCCCAGGATGCGTTCCGCCACAGCCGAACCGGTCTCGTCGCGGTGCTGGGAGATGGTGTCCCGCAGCCACGAGGTCTCCTCGGCGGAGAGCTGCTCGAGGTCGACCAGTTCACCGTTGAGGTTCTTCTCGAAGGTGCCGTTCGGGTTGTAGATGTAGGCGATACCGCCGGACATGCCCGCACCGAAGTTACGGCCGGTCTCGCCGAGGATGACCACCTTGCCACCGGTCATGTACTCGCAGGCGTGGTCGCCCACACCCTCGACCACCGCGGTGGCGCCCGAGTTGCGGACGCTGAAGCGCTCGCCGGCCACACCGCGGATGAAGGCCTGACCGCTGGTCGCGCCGAACAGGATCACGTTGCCCGCGATGATGTTCCGCTCCGCGACGAACTCCTCCGGCACGTCCAGGGACGGCCGCACGATGATGCGCCCACCCGAAAGACCCTTGCCGACATAGTCATTGGTGTCGCCGTGCACACGCAGGGTGATACCGGCCGGGACGAACGCACCGAACGAGTTACCGGCGGAACCGGTGAACGTGATGTCGATGGTGTTGTCCGGCAGGCCGACGCCGCCGTACAGCTTGGTCACCTCGTGGCCGAGCATGGTGCCGACGGTCCGGTTCACATTGGTGATCTTGGTGTCGAACTTGACCGGCTTACCGCGCTCCAGCGCATCCGCGGCCTGCGCGATGAGCTGGTTGTCCAGGGCCTTGTCCAGACCGTGGTCCTGGCCCTTGGTGTTGCGGCGGTCCTGCATCATGAACGCCGTCTCGACATCGTCGAGGATCGGGGACAGATCCAGCTTGGCGGCCTTCCAGTGCTCCTTGGCCTGCGTGGTGTCGAGCAGGTCGACGCGGCCGATGGCCTCGTCGAGCGTGCGCAGCCCCAGCGAGGCGAGCAGTTCGCGCACCTCTTCGGCGATGTAGAGCATGAAGTTCTCGACGAACTCCGGCTTACCGGTGAAACGCTCACGGAGAACCGGGTTCTGGGTGGCGACGCCGACCGGGCAGGTGTCGAGGTGGCACACGCGCATCATGATGCAGCCCGAGACCACCAGCGGCGCGGTCGCGAAACCGTACTCCTCGGCGCCCAGCAGGGCAGCGATCATGACATCGCGGCCGGTCTTCATCTGACCGTCGACCTGCACCACGATGCGGTCGCGCAAACCGTTGAGCAGCAGCGTCTGCTGGGTCTCGGCCAGGCCGAGCTCCCAGGGACCGCCCGCGTGCTTGAGCGAGGTCAGCGGCGAAGCGCCGGTGCCGCCGTCGTGACCGGAGATCAGCACCACGTCCGCGTGCGCCTTGGACACACCCGCGGCGACGGTGCCGACGCCGGGCTCCGCGACAAGTTTCACGTGAATCCGCGCCTGCGGGTTCGCGTTCTTCAGGTCGTGGATCAGCTGCGCCAGATCCTCGATCGAGTAGATGTCGTGGTGCGGCGGCGGGGAAATGAGACCCACGCCCGGAGTCGAATGCCGGACCTCGGCGACCCACGGGTACACCTTGTGCGCGGGCAGCTGTCCGCCCTCGCCCGGCTTCGCGCCCTGGGCCATCTTGATCTGGATATCGGTGCAGTTGGTCAGGTAGTGCGCGGTCACGCCGAAGCGGCCCGAGGCCACCTGCTTGATCGCACTACGACGCCAGTCGCCGTTCTCCTCCGGCTCGAAGCGAGCCGGATGCTCGCCGCCCTCACCGGAATTGGAGCGGCCGCCGAGCCGGTTCATGGCCACGGCCAGGGTCTCGTGCGCCTCGGCCGAGATGGAGCCGTAGCTCATCGCACCGGTCGAGAAACGCTTCACGATCGCGCTGGCGGGTTCGACCTCGTCCAGCGGAATCGGGTTGCGGCCCTTGGACTTGAACTGGAACAGGCCGCGCAGCGAGGCCAAGCGCTCCGACTGATCGTCGACGAGCTTGGTGTACTCCTTGAAGACCTTGTACTGGCCCGAGCGGGTGGCGTGCTGCAGCTTGAACACCGTGTCCGGGTTGAACAGGTGGTATTCGCCCTCGCGCCGCCACTGGTATTCGCCGCCGACCTCGAGCTCGCGGTGCGCGCGCTCATTGCGGTTCTCCAGGAACGCGACCTTGTGCCGGGTGGCGACCTCGGCCGCGATGTCGTCGAGGCCGATACCGTCCAGCGGCGAGCGCAGACCGGTGAAGTACTCGTCCACCAGTTCCTGCGACAGGCCCACGACCTGGAACAGCTGGGCGCCGCGGTAGGAGGCGATGGTGGAGATGCCCATCTTGGACATCACCTTCAGCACACCCTTGCCGGCGGCCTTGTTGTAGTTGTAGACGGCCTTCTTGAAGTCCTCGGCATGATCGCCGGTGCTGCCCGGCATCTGCAGCTGACCGCGCTCCAGCATGTCCTCGATCGACTCGAAGGCCATGTAGGGGTTGATGGCGGCCGCACCGAAACCGACGAGCAGCGCCATGTGGTGCACCTCGCGGGCGTCACCGGCCTCCACGACCAGGCCGACCTGGGTGCGGGTGCGCTCCTTCACCAGGTGGTGATGGACGGCCGCGGTGAGCAGCAGCGACGGGATCGGCGCCAGCTTCTCGTTGGATTCGCGGTCGGACAGGATGATGATGCGCGCGCCACCGTCGATGGCGGTCGAAACCTGTTGCTGCACAGCCTCGATGGCCTTGCGCAGCCCCTTGCCGCCCTTCTTGACCGGGTACAGGCCGTGCACGACGACCGAACGCAGATCGGGGCGCGAGCCGTCATCGTTGATGTGCACGAGCTTGGAGAGCTCGTCGTTGTCCAGAATCGGCTGGGTCAGGGTGATCTGACGACAGGAGTCCGGGCCCGGGTTCAGCAGATCGTCCTCGGGGCCGATCATGCTGCGCAGCGAGGTGACCACCTCTTCGCGGATGGCATCCAGCGGCGGGTTGGTGACCTGCGCGAACAGCTGCGAGAAGTAGTCGAACAGCAGGCGCGGACGCGCCGACAGCACCGCGATCGGGGTGTCGGTGCCCATCGAGCCGAGCGCCTCGCCGCCGGTCTGCGCCATCGGCGAGATCAGCAGGTTCAGCTCTTCGATGGAGTATCCGAAGATCTGCTGGCGGATCAGCACGCGGTCGTGCGACATGTGCACGTGCGGGCGGTCCTGCAGGTCCGACAGCTTGGTCGGGCCGTTGTCCAGCCACTCCTGGTACGGGTGCTCGTTCGCCAGCGTCGACTTGACCTCGTCATCGCTGATGATGCGGCCCTGTTCGGTGTCGACCAGGAACATGCGGCCGGGCTGCAAACGGGTCTTCTGCACCACGGTGGACGGGTCGATGTCGAGCACGCCGACCTCGGAGGCCATCACGACCAGGCCGTCCTCGGTGACCCAGATGCGGCCGGGGCGCAGACCGTTGCGGTCCAGCACCGCGCCGACGAAGCGGCCGTCGGTGAAGGCCACCGAGGCCGGGCCGTCCCACGGCTCCATCAGGAACGAGTGGTAGCGGTAGAAGGCGCGCTGGGCCGGATCCATGGACTCGTGGCGTTCCCACGCCTCCGGGATCATCATGAGCACGGCGTGCGGGAGGCTGCGGCCGCCCAGGTGCAGCAGTTCGAGCACCTCGTCGAAGCGAGCGGTGTCGGACGCGCCGGGGGTGCAGACCGGGAAGATCTTCTCCAGGCGGTTGTTGCCCTCGGAGTCGATGCCGAAGGCGTTCGACTTCAGCAGCGCCTCACGCGCCCGCATCCAGTTCTCGTTACCGGAGACGGTGTTGATCTCGCCGTTGTGGGCGACGCGGCGGAAGGGGTGCGCCAGCGGCCAGGACGGGAAGGTGTTGGTGGAGAAGCGCGAGTGCACGATGCCCAGCGCCGACTCCACGCGATCATCCTGGAGATCCAGGTAGAAGGCGCGCAGCTGCGGCGTGGTGAACATGCCCTTGTAGACGAAGGTCTGACCGGAAAGGCTCGGGAAGTACACCGATTCCTTGCCGACGCTGCCTTCACCGGCGCCCGCTTTGCCGAGCTGATGCTCGATGCGCTTGCGGATGACGTAGACGCGGCGCTCCAGATCCATGCCGGAGAGCTGCTCGGCGGCATCCTTCGGCGAGGCGATGAAGATCTGCCGGAAGGTGGGCATGGCGTCGCGGGACAGCGCACCGAGCGAGGATTCGTCGATCGGGACCTCGCGCCAGCCCAGGACCTCGAGGCCCTCTTCGCGCACGATCTTCTCGACGCCGTATCCGGCGCGAGCGGCCTCGCGGCGAGCCTGCGGAAGGAAGGCGATACCCGTGGCGTAGGAGCCTTCGGCGGGAAGGTCGAAGTCGACGATCGCACGGAAGAACTTGTCCGGGAGCTGAATCAGGATGCCCGCACCGTCACCGGAGTTGGGTTCGGCACCCGCGGCGCCGCGGTGCTCCAGGTTCAGCAGGGCGGTAATAGCCTTGTCGACGATGTCGCGGCTACGACGGCCGTGCATGTCGACGACGAATGCGACGCCACAGGCGTCGTGTTCATTCGCCGGGTCATAGAGCCCGCGGGGTCCGTGCCCATAGCCGGCACCGCCGGTGGGGGACCTGTGGCCGGGAAGTTGCGTCATGCCTCTGCCTTCACAAAAAACAGGCCTTCGAAGAATTGCGGCCTTCGTCGAACGCCTCCGTCAGACTGCGCCCAGGCGGTTCGGAGACCAGCGGCGCTGATGGTCGTCCCGTGCAGTCAACTCTCCAGTTGTTTTCACCCGTTTCGATTTTTCGTCGGGTGCTCGGCGGTAACCGAACGCTTACGTGTTAGCTACCAACCGCGCCGTTCTCGCCTATTACGCTGAGCACCGATCGGGCCTCTGGACGGTATGGGGCGATATGCCGAACTTGTCGCATCCGGCGTAAGAGCAAACGATAAGTCAGGACTCGAGCCCAACCAACTTAGGTTGCACTAATACCAGCGTCTAGCTGGGCTTCTTCATCGATCCTCCAGTACCTGCGCGTTGTCCAGTGTAAAGCAGGCATGCGGGGGACCCGCAGTTGACTTGCCCATAGTTCTCCGCGCGCGCGAGGGAGGTGGCCGAGTGCCCCGGCGCGGCCCCGGGACAGCCTCCTACCTGCAATGAAACAGACTTCCCCACAAGGGCATCCGGCAAACCGGGCGTGCTGCGGCTAATTCTCCGGAGACCTCCGGGAAGCGGTTCGGAGGTCCGGGCGACAAGCCAATGCAATGATCCGACCGTACGGAATCTTTCTTAAACGTGGGATTTGGCACACGTCTGGCAAACAGTGAATATGCGGTAAGTCACTACTTCAGGGATTCTGCGGCCGATACCTGCGTGATCAATGCCACGTCACGGCTGGGAAGCCGTCAGATGTGAGGCTGGACACATCACAGCCACCACACTCGGTGTAACCGCCCCCTTCCTGTCACGCTGAAACAACGAATCAGCGACGGTTTAGAGAACCCGAATAAGCCTGGGACTTAGAGGATGTGAGCTCCCATGACCGTTCTGCTCACCTGGCTCGGCGGAGCGCACGCGGGGGTCACCGATCGGCACGAGCGCACGGGGTATTCGGTTACCGGTGCCGTGGTGGCGTTGTTCGCGCTGACAGCCGGGGTAATCACTGCACTAACCACGAGCGCGGCGCAATGGCCCTTGGCCGCGGTGATCGTGGTCGCCCTGATCGCAACCCTGTTGGTGGGGGCGGTATCTCGCACGCTGGCCACCGCGTCGACACCCGCGCGCGGTGAAAGCCGCCGGGCACGAGCCGAATTCGGCGCCCGCGCCGGAGTGGCCGTACTCGTCGGCATCGTCATCGCCGAATTGGCCTGCACCGTCCTGTTCGGCGGCACCGTGAACCGGCTGCTCGACGAAACCTCCCGGCGCGGAGTCGAATCCGCGCCCGCCGTGATCACCGCGCGCACCGAACTCGACCAGGCCCGCGCCGATCGCAAGGACCTGGATCAGCAGATCGCCAAGGCGCAGACCGATGTCGACACCGCACTGGTGATCGCGCGCTGCGAGACCAATCCGGACCCGCAGTGCCCGGCAACCCGCATTACCCGGGTGCCCGGATACGGCGCGGAGGCCCGCACCGCGCTACAGATGCTCGACGATTCGCGGGCGCAGCTCACCGCCGCGCGCGCCAAGATCGACGGACTCGATACCAAGGTCAGCGATAAGGACAAGGCGCTCGGCACGGCCCGCGCCGACGCCTACACCGACGGCGATCGCGGACTCGGCGCGCGCTGGGTCGCCATGAACGACTACACCACCGATCACGCCGGGCCGTTCGTGCTGCGCCTGGCCGTGGCACTGCTGCTGATCGTGCTCGCGCTACTGCCGCTGCTGCTCCGATTCTGGCGCGGCGAAACGGCTTTCGACCGCGATATCGCCACCCGCACCGCCACCGACCGGGTCGAACAGGCCGCCGAGGTCGCCATCGCGGAAACCCAGGCGCAGGTCCGCGTCGAAGCCGAGAAACTGCGCGCCGAACAACAGCTCACCGCCGCGAAACTGGCGCTGCACGCCGATACCGCCATCGACCGGGAGCGCCAGCGCACCCGCATCATCGCGGCCATCGGCAATTTCCAGATCGGCATCACCGAACCCGCGCAACAGCGCGCCATCGACGAATTCGACCGGGCCGCACAGCATGAGCTTCCGGCCGCGGTCCGAAAGGACGACTCCGTGTCCCAGGAGGGGATTGTGACACCGACGCCGAACCTGCCCGCCCAGCTCGGCCAGGGCGGCGGACTCGCGCCGATCGGCCCGGGCGCGGCACTGGTGCCCGCACCCGCACCGCAGCCCGCACCCGCGAACAAGGGTGGCGGACTGGAACTTCCGATCATCGGGACGGTGCCGTTCACCGATACCGCCGCCCGCTGGATCCGGCCACTGGTGCCGTCCTTCGTCGCCAATGCCATCGATACCGCCACGCATCCGCTGCGCACCGTGCGCCAGGCGTTCGAGGAGGCGGAGGAGATCACCTTCACGCTCAAGCGGACCCGCAAGGTGACGGTGGATTCCTCGGATTCCGGGGCGCAGGCGCAGCAGCAGCAGATGTATCAGCAGCAACCGCAGTACGGGTACCAGTTGCCGCCGGGTGCGCCGCAGCAGGTGTACGCGCAGCGCGTCGCCTCGCAGGTGGTCGATCAGCCGTATCAGCAGCAGTACCCGAATTACGGTGCGCTGCCGCAGGGTCAGGTCGTCGAGCCCGGATATCCGCTGCCCGCCGCACCGCATCAGGGCGCGATCCCGGGCCGGTACAACCCGGAACTGGAATACCGCGGCCCGCGCGAACTGCCGCCCGCGAAAGATCAATAGGACCTGCGAACAGGGCTGTGGCCCGGCATGTTTCACGTTGAACACGGAAACAGCCGGGCCACAGCCTTTTTCAGTTGCTACGCGCCTTGCGCTTGCTCGTCGCGGCGCGGTATGTGATGACCGCCGTGACCAACAGGATCAGCGTGGTGCCGGTGGCCGCGAGGTGGATGCCGTCCACGAACGCGCCGTGCGCGGCCTCCAGCAGTGAGCTCGACGCCGGTTCACCGAGGGAGCGTGCGGTTTCCACCGCACCGCCCAGGGATTCCCGCGCCGCGTCGGTGTGCGCGGCCGGAACCGCGGACAGGTCCAGGCCGTGCCGGAACGCGGCCATCACACCGCTGCCCAGCACCGCGACGCCAAGTGCCACACCGGCTTCCAGCGCCGTCTCCGAAATGGCGGCGGCATTGCCCGCGCGCTCGGCCGGAGCGGTGGTGATGATCATGTCGGCCGAAACCGTCAGCGCCACACCGACACCCAGGCCGATCAACAGGAATCCGATCATGAACGGCAGCACCGACGCCGACGGATCGGCTTCCAGCAGCCAGAACAGGGACGCACCCGCCGCGGCCGTCACCAGCGCACCGCACAGCACGCTCACCGGACGCCAGCGACCGACCAGCCACGCCGCCAGCAATGAACCGGCCATACTGCCGAACGTGCCCGGGATCAACAGCAGACCCGCCTGCAACGGCGCGCGCCCCAGCACCAGCTGGAGATACTGCGAACCGAAGAACAGCACGCCGGCCAGCGCGAAGATGGACAGCAGATTGGTCAGCACCGCGGCCCGGAACGGCGGCAGCCGGAACAGCTCCAGATCGATCAGCGGATCGGTCAGCCCGCGCTGGCGGCGAATGAACACCACACCCGCGACCACACCGATCACACCCGCGATCAGCTGATTCAGCGCCGGTCCGTGCGCGGCGAACTCCTTGACCGCGTACACGATCGGGATCAGCGCCAGCATGGACAGGCCCGCGCTCATCAGGTCGAAGCGGCCCGGATTCGGATCCTTCGACTCCGGTACCAGCAGCGGTCCGAGCACGATGAGCAGCGCCATCACCGGCAGGTTCACCAGGAACACCGAACCCCACCAGAAATGCTCCAGCAGCCAGCCGCCCAGCAGCGGACCCATGGCCGCACCGGAACCCGCCATCGCACCCCAGACCGAGATGGCGAGGGTGCGCTGGCGCGCGTTGGTGAACATGGATCGGATCAGACCGAGCGTGGCGGGCATCAGCGTCGCACCGGCGACACCCTGCAGAACGCGTGCGGCAATGAGCATTTCGGGGCTCACCGACCAGGCCGCGACCGCGGAGGCGAGACCGAATCCGGCCGCGCCGATCAGCAGCAGCCGCCGACGCCCGATGCGATCACCGAGCGTGCCCATGGTGATGAGCAGACCGGCCAGCACGAACGAGTACACGTCGATGATCCACAGCAGTTGCGGTGTGGTCGGCGCGAGATCGCCGGAGATGGCGGGCACCGCGAGATCGAGCACGGTGGCATCGACCGAGACCAGCAGCAGGGCCAGCGCGAGCACGCCGAGCCCGGCCCAGTCACGCAGGGACGCGCGATCCGAACCGCTCTCGGATGCCAACGCCGCGGCCGAATCCGGGGTGGCGGGCATGCCGGAATCCCGGCGCGCGGTGGCGGGCCGGGGGTCGTTGACGCTGGGATCCGCCTCTGATCCGGGTCCGGATCGGGCGGAGGTGTGGGTGGCCATGGGAGCTTTCTCTTCCAGAGTTGAACCGTCTGGACGGTACAGTAACAGACTTACCGTCCGGACGGTACAGTTATGCAGCGTGAGTATGACCAATTCGCCGTACAGTGATGCACCGTGACAACCCCTCGCGATCCGGCGGGCACCCGCAACCGGATCCTCGACGCGCTCGAAACCCTGCTGCTCGACAAGGGCATGTCCCAGGTGACGCTGGAAAGCGTCGCGGCGGCGGCAGGCGTCTCCAAGGGCGGACTGCTCTATCACTTCAAAAGCAAGGACGCACTGCTCGCCGGATTGGTCCGCCGCCTCGGCGAACGCGCCGATCAACAGTTGAACAGCGCCGTCGCACAGGGCGAATCGGTCGCCGAGTGGTATCTGCAGACCCCGCATCCCGACAATGACTCCGATGCTCTGGAGCTCGCGCTGTACCGCTCCATGCTGGCCGCCATGCGCACCGTCGACGGCCCCCAGGACACCGCCGCCGACGAGGCGGATCGGGCGCTCGCCGAAATGATGAGCGGCTGGAAAACCGCGCTGGACAATGAAATACGCGATCCGGTCAAAGCGGAAATCGTCCGGCTCGTCGGCGACGGCGTCTACCTGCGCGCACTGCTCGGCATGCCGCCCGTCGACCCCGCCCTGTACCGCCAGGTCGTGGCACGGCTGCTCGGCGAATAAACATGGAGCGACCACGGGGCACCCGGCGGTTACAGTAGGTCCGTGTTGCCCGCCGCCGCCGATTCAGTCGGTCCGTCGGCCGGGTCGGTGGGGGAACCGCACACCGAACCGGCGACGGTCCCGATCCGACCCGTGCAGTTCCGTGAACTGCTGGATCTGCCATTCGCGGTGATCCAGGCGCGGATCGCCACCTTCGCCGCCGTCTTCGGGGTCGCCGTCGCGATCGCGGCCGCTATTTCGGTCGGCGTCACCGTCTTCGTCTCGGTCGCCACCGGCGATTCGGACAGCGGCACCTTCTGGGGCGCACTGCTGACCACCCTGATCGCCGCCTGGGTATTGCGCCTGTTCGTGCGCGGTTTCACCGTGCCGATGGGACTCGCGGTGGTGCACCGGCAGCCGCTGAGCTGGCGGGCGGCGCTGGGCCGGTTATCCGCCGAAGCCGGTCCGCTGCTGGGGTATTCGGCCATGTACACGCTCATCGGGGTCTGCGTGCTCGCGCTGGGCGCACCGCTGATGTTCACCGCGCCGTTCGCGGTGGTCTGGCTGCTGTGGCTGCGGGCCCGCCGATTCGCCACGGTCCCGGCCATTTTCGAGGAAAACACCACGTACCGGATCGCCACGCTGCGCTCGAAACTGCTGATATCCGGCACCGACTGGCAGCTGGTTGGCGTACTGCTCTATCTGCGCGGACTGCTGCTGGTGCTGATCGTGCCGCTGCTCGCGCTGCCGCAGTTCGCGGCGGGCATCACCGGCACCCGGCGCTGGGCGGTCACCGTCCTGCTCATCACCGCCGGTCTGCTCTTCGTCGCGCTCGCCGAAATGGTGGAATCCTCCGCCCAGGTGGTCGCCTACGTCGACCGCCGCTGCCGCCGCGAGGGCTGGGATATCAAGATCCCCGGGGAGGCCCGGCCGTGAGCACTCCCCTGCCGGACAACCACTTCGGGCCACCGCCGGAACCCGCGCTCGGGCCTGCTGCCGCGCATCTGGCCGCCGCGGAGGACGCCGCCCGGCGCGCGGATTTCGGCACCGCGCTGCGCGAGCGGTATCGCGCGGTCACCCGCGGTCTGGAACAGCGCGGCATTCTCGAGGAGCAGCGCGCCCGCACCGCCCGCGAGACCGCGCAGGCCGCGACCAGCGCGCTCCCCGGTGAGGCCGTCGAATTGCCCGCGGCGGCACACAGTTTCGACGAGATCGTGTACGGCGGCCGCCCCGGCGCGGAGGCCGAATACCGGCGGCTGGAACAGGCCGATCAATTCTCGGTCGCGCCGCCGCCCAAGAACGCGCCCGCCGAGATCACCGAACAGCGCCGCAAGACCAGGAAGCAGCGGGGCGCGCGCGAGAAGAAGGAACGCGAGCCCCTCGAATTGCCCGCGCTGCTGCGGGATTGGCGCTTCTGGGCGGTGCTGGGCGCACTGCTCGGCATCGTGGTGCTGGTCTACCTGGTGACGCATATCAGTCCGCCGCCGCCCTCACCGCCCGAGCATCACGACAACACGCCCTACACACCGCCGCCGTCGACGTCGAAACCGCCGCCGACACCCCGGCATCCGCCGAACTTCGGCGAAGGCGACGACTCCATCTTCGAACGCCTGCCCGCGTGGGCGGCGTTCGGCGGCGCGCAGCTGCTCATCGCGTGGGGCGCGGTGCTGTGGTGGCGCGGCCGCCGCCGCGGTGCGGTGGTGCGCGAACCGCTGCCCGTGGAAGCGCCCGCCAACGAGGTGCTGGCCGGACAGGCCGGGCTGTACCGCAAATCCCGCGACCACGACCATGTGGCGGCGAAGCTGCGGGCGGCCACCCTGCGGCGGCTGCGCCCGACCCTCGGCGTCACCGCCGAAACCCTGCCCGAGCTGGTGATCGCGCCCCTGGCCGCACGCCTGCACGCCGACCCGGCCATGCTGCGGGCCGCACTGTACGACCCGGTCCCGGACCGGGGCACGCTGGAACTCGTGGCCGCACAACTCGAATGGATCGAAGCGGAGGTCTTGTGACCGGATCAGAGCCCACAGCCGTCGTCGTGATGGACACCAATCACGCGCCGACGCCCGAACAGGCCCAGCAGGCGCTGCTCGCCCTGCGCGCCGAGATCGGCAAGGCTGTCGTCGGCAACGACCAGGCGGTCATGTACCTGGTGCTGGCACTGCTGTGCCAGGGTCACGTACTGCTGGAAGGCGTTCCGGGCGTGGCCAAGACGCTGCTGGTGCGCGCCCTGGCCAAGGCGCTGGACCTGCGGCACAGCCGCATCCAGTTCACCCCGGACCTGATGCCCGGCGATGTCACCGGATCACAGATCTACGATCCGCATTCGGCCGAGTTCACCTTCCGCAGCGGTCCCGTCTTCACGAACCTGCTACTCGCCGACGAAATCAACCGCACCCCACCGAAAACCCAGTCCGCACTGCTGGAATCGATGGAGGAGCGCCAGGTTTCGGTGGACGGCGTGCCCCGGCCGCTGCCCGATCCGTTCGTGGTGATCGCCACCCAGAACCCCATCGAACAGGAGGGCACCTATCCGCTGCCGGAGGCGCAGCTGGACCGGTTCCTGTTCAAGGTCGACGTCCAATTGCCCGGGCGCGAAGACGAATTCCGGATTCTGCAACGCCATGCGGCAGGCTTCGATCCGCGCGATCTGGACGCCGCCGGACTGCGGCCGGTCGCCGGACCCGAGCACATCGCCGCCGCCCGCAAGGCCGTCGCCCAGGTGACATTGAGTCCCGAAGTGCTCGCGTACACGGTCGACCTGTGCCGCGCCACGCGCACCTCCCCCGCCGTCGCGCACGGCGCGTCCACCCGCGGCGCGACCGCGCTGATGGCGGCGGCGCGCGCCTTCGCCTGGTTGAACGGGCGCGGTTACGTCACCCCCGACGATGTGAAAGCCGTTGCCACGACGGTGCTCCGGCATCGCCTGCAACTGCGGCCCGAACACGAGGTGGAGGGCGTCACCGCCGAAGGGGTGATGGCGTCCCTGCTGATGTCCGTCCCGGTTCCGGTGTAGTCGTGGTCGTCACCGGCCGGCTGGCCATCGCGGCGGGCGCCGCCGCACTCCTCGTCACCTTCGTCCTGCCCTCCTGGGCGGGACTGCTCGGCGCGACCGCGGTACTGGTGGCGCTGGTACTGCTGGACGTCCTGCTGCTGGGTTCGCCCGGGGCGCTGGAACTTTCGCGCGATCCCCTCACCACGGTGCGAACCGGGCGCACCGCCGAGGTGGAACTCACCGCGCTGAACACCGGCGACCGCACCCTGCGCGGCACGCTGTGGGACGACTGGCCGAACAGCGCACAGGCCCGCAATCGCGCGCACGCGCTGAAACTGCCGCCCAACACCAGGATTCGGCTGCACACCGAACTCACCCCGGAATATCGGGGCGACCGGGTCGCCGGTCCGATCACCGTGCGCCTGCTCGGCCCGCTCGGCATCGCCGGACGCCAGACGCGCCGCACCGTCCCCGCCCGGTTGCGCGCACTGCCGCCGTTCCGGAGTGAGAAGCTGCTCGCCTCCAAAGTCCGTCAGCTGCAACATCTCGAGGGCCGCAACACCACCAACCGGCGCGGACAGGGCACCGAATTCGATTCCTTCCGCGAATACGTCGCGGGCGACGATGTGCGCACCATCGACTGGCGGGCCACCGCGCGCGCCAATGACGTGCTGGTGCGCACCTGGCGGCCCGAACGCAACCGGCACGTGGTCATGCTGCTCGATACCGGCCGGGTGAGCGCGGGCCGCGTCGGCGACGGCACCCGCCTGGACGCCACCATCGAGGCCGCGCTGCTGCTCGGCGGACTCGCCGCCGCGGGCGGCGATTCGGTGGATCTGCTCGCCTACGACAACGCGCTGCGCGCCGAAGTGCGCGGCATCGGCGGAAAACGCCTGCAGCTCAAGCTCATGCACGCCCTCGCGGGCGTCACACCGCAATTGGCCGATACCGACTATCAGGGCCTGCTGCGCACCACATTGCAGCGCGCCCGCCGCCGCAGCCTGGTCGTCTGGTTCACCCACCTCGATGCCGCCACCGTGCAGGAGGGCCTGCTCCCGGTGCTGCCGATCCTGGCCGACCGGCATCGCGTGCTGATCGTCGCGGTCACCGATCCGGATATCGCGGCCGCCGCCACCCGCCGCTCCGCGCTGGACGACCTCTACACCGCGGCCGCCGCCGAGAATGTCATCGCCGAGCACGCGGTGGCCCGGGAAACCCTGCGCCGCATGGGCATCCGCGTCATCTCGGACTCCCCCGACCGGCTGCCGGGCGCGCTCGCGGACGAATACCTGGAGCTCAAGCAAACGGGCGCAATGTAATTCGCGAGCTGGTCAGGCCGCCCGCTGGAATGCCTTGGTGTCCGGCTTGGGCGGAGGCGGGAAGGAACGGCGCTGGCGTTCGGCGAGCACCGCGCCCAGAATCTGCACGGGCGGATAGCCATTGAGCGGCGGGGTGTGCAGCCGCGCGCAGACCGTGACCACCAGGGCACGGCCCAGCTGATCCTGCGCCACGGGCGTGAGGGTGCGGAAGCGAGTCAGGTACTGGCGCACCGAGACCGCGAGTTCATCGGAGAGCCCGGTCAGATCGAGCTGACGCGCCCAGCCCTGCAACCACGGCGGCGGCAGTACCAGCGCGGCGAACGGCAGCCGACTGCGATCGTGCACCACCACGGTGCCCGCGAGCGCGTCGCCGATGCGGCGGGCGTTCGGCGAGCACAGCGACACCACGACCGCGATCAACCCGGTGCCCAGAATCCAGAAGTCCACGATGCCCGCCAGACCGCGGGTGACCGCGTGCCGGAAATCGGTCGGGCCGCCGTCCGCGCGCACCACCCGCAGGCCGAGCGCCATCTTGCCGAGCGACCTTCCGCGCGAGAGGGTTTCGCTGAGCACCGGATAGCCGATCAGCGTCAGCGTCAGCACGACCACCAGCATGGTGGAGATCCACGCCGAATCCGCGCCCCACAGGAACAGCACCCACAGGCAGAAGAAGAACACCGCGGTCCCGAAGATCAACTGGATCATCAGGTCGAGCAGGAACGCCGCGGCCCGGGTGGGGATGCGCGCGATGGGCAGTTCTACGGCGACGGCCTCGCCGGTGGTGAAAAGGGCCATGTCACTCCTGCTCGGGGGCGACTAGCATTCTTCCGAGCCGAGGCACAGGAAGGCAACCGATGGACCTGGACGCGTATACGTTCCTGCACAAACCTTCCTGGGATCGGCTGGACTATCTCGCGACGCGCCGTAAGAAACTCTCCGGCACGGAATCCGACGAACTGGTACGGCTGTACCGGCTCACCTCACAGCAGCTCGCCCGCCTGCAATCGCGTTCGGCCGACGCCGAATTGGTGGCTGGACTCTCCGCCGTGCTGACCCGGGCGCGCGGGCGCGTGCTGAGCGCCCGCACCGACACTCTCGCCGAGATCCTGCGCTTCGTCACCCATCGCTTCCCGGCCGCGCTGTACCGGTCCCGGCGCTGGTGGCTGTCGGTCGCGGCGGCGTTCATCGCGGCGTCGGCCGCCGTGGGCGCGTGGGTGGCGAATTCGGAGTCCGCGCGGCGACATCTGGGCCTGGACACCGATACCGACCGATTGACCAAGCCCGGCGGCGAATTCGAGACCTACTACTACGAACATCCGCACGATGCCTTCGCGGCCCAGGTGTGGACCAATAACGCGGCGGTGGCCGCGGTGGCCCTGTTCATGGGGGTACTCATCCTGCCCGCGGTCTACGCGCTGGCCATGAACGCGCTCAATGTGGGCGTGAGCGCGGGCCTGATGGCCGACGCGGGCCGCCTGGACGCCTTCTTCACCTACATCCTGCCGCACGGCATGCTGGAGCTGACCGCGATTTTCGTGGCCGGCGGCGCGGGAGTGAAACTGGGCTGGACACTGATCGATCCGGGCCGCGAGAGCCGTCCGCAGGCGCTGGCGCGACAGGGCCGTGCCACGGCCGTTATCGCGCTGGGCCTGGTGGGCGTGCTGCTGGTCTCCGGATTCATCGAGGGCTTCGTCACCCCGAGCGAGCTGCCGGACGCGGTGCGGATCGGGATCGGCGCGCTCGCCGAAATCGGTTTCCTGGCCTACGTCTTCGGTCTGGGCCGGCGGGCGGTGCTGGAGGAGGAGACGGCCGCGGCGCGGGAGCACATGTCCGGCAACTCGGCGGTCCGGAATCCGGAAGCGGTTGCGGGAGTGGTCGGTTCGACACTGGTGGCAACGGCCCGGAATTGATTTCCACTGGCCGCAGCGAGTCCGGCTCAGCTGCGGCCAGCGTTACCGTCGACTCTACACAATCGTTATGGCTACGCAACCTCCGACTTGCTGGGTGGGCGTATATGGCCACCAGGCGAAATGCCCTTTGTGCGAAGGCAACCCGAGAGGTCCGCTATTTACCGGCATACGCTTTGCGAGCGGTCTGCGGAGGTTAAGGAAACCACCCGCGCGGTACCGTTCGGCGACCGTGTTTCGACCCCTCGCTCGGACTTCCGGAACACCCCCGTCGCCCGGTTTGCCGATTTCTCTCGCGATAACCCTCCATCACCGGTTCAACCCGCGTTAAGCTGGAGTTTCGTGGCTGGTCGGCACCATTGCCAAGCGGTCGCCCGAGGATAAACAAACCCCAAGTTTGTTTAACTCAGTTTTGACTAAACGAGCATCAGGCAATGGCCGCAGATAATCGGTCGCATACTCGAACCGACACCTTCCGGCAATCGATTTTCACCCCTCCGCGGACCGCCGGAGGCCATCCGGCAACGCCCCGGCCGAGGAGTCCCCGATATGCCTGCGATCTTCGTCACATCCGGTGTGACCTGCGGTGACCCCCGCCTACGCGGGACCGGGCCCCGAACGGGGTCACGGACAGCGAAAAGCGAAGAGCCCCATCCGATTCCGGATGGGGCTCTTCGTCTTGGTGGGCGAAGGGGGACTTGAACCCCCACGTCCTTACGGACACTGGCACCTGAAGCCAGCGCGTCTGCCATTCCGCCACTCGCCCGAGCGACTGAAAGAACGTATCACGGGGTATGCACCAAAAAGAAATCGCCTGGTTATCGGCTGTGACGGCGGCCGATGCCGGCACGGGAACCCCGACCCGTTTCCAGGAGTTACAGGTGTGGACGATCGTGGATATCATGCAAGGACCGTGTCCCAGCGGCGACACGCCATGTCCGCGTGTCGCACAGTAGGACCGCCGCAGACCACACGGCGCCACCAGGAGACCAAGACACGAAGCACGCTTCACTCGCGGGAGCGTCCTGACCCGAGAGGAGGGGCTCGATGGGGATCGTCTCGCGATTCGAACGTCGCCTCCAGGGTGCTGTCGGCGATGTGTTCGCCCGCGTCTTCGGTGGCAGTGTCGTTCCGCAGGAGGTCGAGGCAGCGCTCCAGCGCGAGGCCGCGGACCACGTTCAAGACCTCGGCAACGGGCATCTGCTCGCACCGAACAGCTACGTCATCACCATCAACGAGTCGGACCTGGGGCAGCTCGTCCAGGGCGAGGGACAGGCCGACCACGACCTCGCGGTACGCGCGTTCGCCAAACACTTACAGGACTACATCCGTGAGCAAGGCTGGCAGACGTACGGCGAAGTGCACGTGGAATTCGAGGCATCCCCTACGCTGCACACCGGACAGTTCAGGACACGCGGTCGAGTGGACCCGGACGCCGTCGGCGGTAGTGTCGACCGCCGGGCGGGTCCGGCGGTGGGACCTGAACGCACACCACGACCCAACCCGCAACCAGGAGCTGGCCCCATGACGCAGAACTCAGGCTACGACCCAAGCCGTGAGCCCGCGGAGTCCGATCCACGAAACCGCGGGTACGCGCCCCCGCCCGCGAGCCGACCCGCTCCGCAGGGCTACGGCGAATACGGCCGCGGCGGTGCTGCCCCGCAGTACCCGGATCAGCAGGGCTACGGCGCTGCCCCGGATCAGCAGGGCTATGGCGAGTACCAGAACGGCTACGACTACAACCAGCAGGGCGGCCAGGGCTACGGCGCTCAGCAGGGTGGTTACGGCGATCAGGCGTACGGCCAGCAGCAGGGCTATGCCGATCAGGCCTACGGGCAGCAGCCCGGATACTCCGATCAGGCCTACGGCCAGCAGGGCTATGCCGAACCCGGCTACGGCCAGCAGGGCGGCGGCTACGCCGAACAGGGCGGCCAGCAGGGCTACGGCCAGCAGGCGTACGACCAGGGCGGCTACGGCCAGCAGGGGTACGCGGAACCGGGTTACGGCCAGCAGCAGGGCTACGGCGACCAGCAGGGCTATGCCGATCCGGGCTACGGCCAGCAGGGGTACGCCGAGCAGGGCTACGGGCAGCCGCAGGGCTATGCCGAGCCCGCCGCCGGTGGTTACGGCGACGACCAGTACGGCCAGCAGGCCGGGTACGGCCAGCAGCCCGCCGCGGGCGGTTACGCCGCTCCCGCGCGCAGTGGCTCGGGCTACTCGGCCACGCTGCAGCTGGACGACGGCTCCGGTCGCACCTACCAGTTGCGCGAGGGTTCCAACATCATCGGCCGCGGCCAGGACGCGCACTTCCGGCTTCCCGACACCGGGGTTTCGCGGCGGCATATCGAGGTGCGCTGGGACGGCCAGACGGCCATGCTCTCGGACCTCGGTTCCACCAATGGCACGCTGGTCAACGGGTCGCCCGTCCAGGACTGGCAGCTCGCCGACGGCGATGTCATCCGCGCCGGGCATTCCGAGATCCTGATCAGGATCGTCTGATCCCGTAAGCTCGCGGTGCAGATCACGATATGGCTGGATTTTCCTGCGCCGTATCGTGATCGCAACCGGTCGACGGCCCTATGATGCTGCCATTACTCGCGGCTCAACAGGCCGCGCCGACCAGGCGCACCGGTTGGGGGTCGCGGAGCTTTCTCCGTACTGACAGCCCGTACCTACGACACGGTCGAACAGGAGGTGGAGCACCGTGCAGGGACTGATCCTGCAACTCACCCGGGCGGGGTTCCTGCTGTTGTTGTGGCTGTTCGTGTGGGCGGTGCTCCGGACCCTGCGCAGCGATATCTACGCGGCCTCCGGCATCCGGGTGCCGCCGCGGACCCAAGGTGGTTCCGCGGTGCTCCCCTCCTTGCGCCGAGGCCAGAAGGGCGCCAAATATCTCGTGGTGACTCAGGGTTCACTCGCCGGCACCCGCATCTCACTCGGCACGCAGCCGGTGTTGATCGGGCGCGCGGACGACTCCACGCTGGTCCTCACCGACGACTATGCCTCCACCCGGCATGCGCGCCTGTCGCCGCGCGGGGAGGATTGGTATGTCGAGGATCTCGGTTCCACCAATGGGACCTACCTCGACCGGTCGAAGGTCACCACCCCGGTCCGAGTTCCACTCGGCACCCCCGTCCGTGTCGGTAAGACAGTGATCGAGCTGCGATCGTGACTCTTGTTCTGCGCTACGCCGCCCGTAGCGACCGCGGTCTCGTACGAGCCAACAACGAGGACTCCGTCTACGCGGGCGCGCGCCTACTCGCGCTCGCGGACGGCATGGGCGGCCACGCCGCCGGTGAAGTCGCCTCCCAACTGATGATCGCGGCGCTCGCGCATCTCGACGACGACGAACCGGGCGATGATCTGCTCGGCAAGCTCGATCGCGCGGTGCACGAGGGCAATGCCGCCATCGCCGATCAGGTCGAGGAAGAGCCCGAACTCGACGGAATGGGCACCACGCTCACCGCCGTCCTGTTCGCCGGGCGCAAACTCGGCCTCGCCCATATCGGCGACTCCCGCGCCTACATGCTCCGCAATGGCGAACTCACCCAGATCACCCGCGACGACACCTTCGTGCAGTCGCTGGTGGACGAGGGCCGGATCACCCCGGAGCAGGCGCACACCCATCCGCAGCGCTCGCTCATCATGCGCGCGCTCACCGGCAACGAGATCGAGCCCACCCTGGTGGTGCGCGAGGCGCGCGCCGGGGACCGGTATCTGCTCTGCTCGGACGGCCTCTCCGATGTGGTGAGCGATGAGACCATCGCCAACACCATGCGCGAGGGCAGCACCGACGAGGCGGCCGACCGGCTCATCGAATTGGCTTTGCGCAGTGGCGGTCCCGACAATGTGACCGTCGTGGTCGCCGATGTCATCGACCTCGACTACGGACAGAGTCATCCGATCGTGGCGGGCGCGGCCTCCGGCGAGGATGACGACACTCCCCCGCCGAATACCGCCGCCGGTCGCGCCGCCGCCATGCGGCCGCCGAGAGCCGCCCCGCGCCGGGCCGTACAGCAGCCCGAGCCGGAGCCGCCGCGCAAGAGCCACAAACTGCGCTGGATAGCGCTCTCGCTGGCCCTGCTGGTCGCCATCGGCGCGGGACTCACGGTCGGCTACAACATGATTCGCAGCAACTACTACGTGGGCACCCAGGACGACAAGGTCGTGGTGCTGCGCGGACTGCCCGGTTCGGTGCTGGGCTATTCGATCCACGATGTGGATCAGATCGCCTGTGTCACCCGCACCGGTGAATTGCAGATCAGCGCGATCGGTTCCAGCTTCGGCGCGGGTTGCCGCGAACTGCGCCTGCTGGATCTCAAGCCGACCGGCCGCGATTCGGTCAACAAGGGTCTGCCGCCGGGCTCCCGCGAGGAAGCCGGCAAGCAGTTGCAGGCGCTGACCCGCAATGATCTGCTGCCGCCCTGCGAGAAGGCACAGCCGCAGCCGCAGCCGTCGACGACTCCGCCGAGCACCCCGGTCGATCCGAACGCGCCCGTCACCACCACCCCCGCCGTTCCCACCACCACCCCGGCCGCCGTGCCGGGTGGCGAGAACCATCCGCTGGAACCCCGCAAGACCGATCAGCCCACCCCCACCACTACGACCGCGCCGCAGCAGCCGGGGCAGAACTGCAGAGTGACGGACTGATGTCCGCACCGGCACCACCGTCCGCTGGGGCCTTTCCCAGTCCTCCGGGCGGATTCGCTCCCGCGCCCCCGCCGTCCACCCGGCGGAATGTGGAACTGCTGCTGCTCGGGCTCGCGGCGGTGGTCACCACGGTGTCGCTGGTGCTGGTGGAGGCCAGTCAGGAACAGGCGATCACCTGGGAGATCGCCAAACTGGGCGCGGCCTATCTGGCGTTGTTCGGTGTCGCGCATCTGGCGGTGCGCCGTTTCGCGGCGTTCGCGGACCCTTTGCTACTACCGATCGTGGCGCTGCTGAACGGTCTCGGCCTGGTGCTCATCCACCGGCTGGACCTGGCCGAGAAGCAGGATGCGATCTTCGCCTCGCAGCCCATCCCCTCCCCCGATGCGAACCAGCAGGTGCTGTGGACGGGGTTGGGGATGGTGGTTTTCACGGGCCTGTTGCTGCTGTTGCGCGACTACCGGACGCTGGCGCGGTACGCGTACACGCTCGGACTGGTCGGCCTGGTGCTGCTCGCCATCCCGGCCATCCTGCCGGATCGGTTCTCGCAGGTGAACGGCGCGAAGATCTGGATTCGACTGCCCGGCTTCAGTGTTCAGCCCGGTGAGTTCGCCAAGATCCTGCTCATCATCTTCTTCGCCGGGGTGCTGGTCGCCAAGCGCGACCTGTTCACCGCCGCCGGTAAGCACGTGTTCGGGATGGAACTGCCGCGCGCCCGCGATCTGGGCCCGATGCTGGTGGTCTGGATCGTCTGCGTCGGCGTGCTGGTGCTGGAGAAGGACCTCGGCACCTCGCTGCTGATCTTCTGCACGGTGCTGTGCATGCTCTACATCGCCACCGAGCGGGTCGGCTGGGTGGCGGTCGGCGCACTGCTGCTCGGTATCGGATTCGTGTTCGCGTACAACGTCTTCGGACATGTGCGGGTGCGCGTGGAGACCTGGCTGCACCCCTTCGCGGATTACAACAACACCGGCTATCAGATCTCGCAGTCGCTGTTCGGGCTCGCCACCGGCGGGCTGGCCGGAACCGGGCTCGGCAGCGGACGGCCCTCGCAGGTGCCGTTCGCCAAGACCGACTTCATCATCTCCGCCATCGGCGAGGAGCTCGGCCTGATCGGCCTGGCCGCGGTGCTGATGCTGTTCTGTGTCTTCGTGATTCGCGGTCTGCGCACCGCCATCGCGGTGCGCGACAGTTTCGGCAAGCTGCTGGCGGCGGGTCTGGCGTTCACCATCGCCATCCAGCTGTTCGTGGTCGTCGGCGGTGTCACCAAACTGATTCCGCTGACCGGTCTGACCACGCCGTTCGTCTCCTACGGCGGCTCCTCGCTGCTCGCCAACTACGCACTGCTGGCACTCTTGATCAAGGTGTCCGATGCGGCGCGCGCCCCGGCCCCCGTCCGTAAGCGGGCGCCGGAGCCGCTCGCGGACGCGCCCACCGAACTGGTACGGCGACCGAAGGGTGGTACCGCGTGAACACACCCCTGCGCCGGGTGGCGATGGCGGTCATGCTGATGATCGTCGCGCTGCTTATCAACGCCACCTACATCCAGGTGCAATTCGGGCCGATCGGCAAGGCGGACAGCCTGCGCAACGATCCGCGCAACGGCCGCGTACTGCTCGACGAGTACGCCCGCCAGCGCGGCCAGATCTCCGCGCAGGGCACGGTGCTGGCGAGTTCGGTGTCCACCGACGACCGGTACAAGTACCTGCGCACCTATCCGACCGATCCGCTGGCGTACGCGCCCGCGACCGGTTTCTACTCCATGCAGTACGGCAGCACCGGACTCGAGCACGCCGAGGATTCGGTGCTGAACGGTTCGGACAATCAGCTGTTCGGGCGGCGCTTCATCGATATGGTGTCGGGCCGGGATCCGCGCGGCGGCAATGTGATCACCACGATCAACCCCGCTATGCAGAAGGTCGCGTACGAGCAGCTGACCGCCAAGGGCTACACCGGTTCGGTGGTGGCGATCGAGCCGAGCACCGGGCGCATCCTCACCATGGTGTCGACGCCGTCCTACGATCCGAACCTGCTCTCCGGCCACGACGGCGCGGCCGCCGCGCAGGCGTGGCAGAACCTGCAGTCCGATCCGCGCCAGCCGATGCTGAATCGCGCTGTGTCGCAGACGTATCCGCCGGGCTCCACCTTCAAGGTGATCGTGACCGCCGCGGCGCTGTCCAACGGCATCGCCAAGCCCGAGGATCAGCTGACCGCGCAGTCGCGAATCACGTTGCCGGACACCACGACCACGCTGGAGAACTACAACGGCAGCCACTGTGGTCCCGGCGACGCGCCGACCGCATCGCTGACCGACGCGTTCAAGTTCTCCTGTAACACCGCTTTCGTGGACCTCGGTATCAAGGTGGGGGCCGCGAAACTCAAGGACGAGGCCGCCGCGTTCGGCATCGGAACCCATCCGAACATTCCGATTCCGTGGGCGGACAGCACCGTCGGGACCATTCCCGACGCACCGGCCCTCGGCCAGAGCAGTATCGGACAGCGCGATGTGGCGCTGACTCCGCTCGACAACGCCGTCATCGCCGCGACCGTCGCCAACGGCGGCGTGCGGATGCAGCCGCATCTGGTCGATCAGTTGCAGGCCCCGGACCTGAGCACCCTGGAGACCGTGAAACCCATGTCGGTCGGCCAGGCGATCAGCGCACCGGTGGCCACCCAGCTGACCAATCTGATGATCGAGTCGGAGAAGAACACCCAGGGAGGCACCCAGCAGCGGGGCTACCAGATCGCGTCCAAGACCGGCACCGCCGAACACGGCAACGATCCCCGCAATACCCCGCCGCACGCCTGGTACATCGCCTTCGCGCCCGCGCAGAACCCGAAGATCGCCATCGCGGTGATCGTCGAGAACGGTGGCGACCGCGCCCTGGCCGCCACCGGCGGTTCGGTGGCCGCGCCCGTCGCGCGGGCGGTGCTCGACGCCGGGCTGGGGGGCTGAACGGACATGACAGGGCAAGGTAGACAGGGTCGGAAATGCTGAACAACGGTGCGATGATCGCGGACCGCTACCGGCTGCATCGGCTGATCGCCACCGGTGGCATGGGCCAGGTCTGGGAAGCTCTCGACACCCGGCTGGATCGCCGGGTCGCGGTGAAGGTGCTCAAGGCGGAGTTCTCCGCCGATCCCACCTTCCGGCACCGCTTCCGCACCGAGGCCCGCACCACCGCGCAGCTCAATCATCCGGGTATCGCGGGAATCTACGACTACGGCGAGACCATGGACCCCTCCGGCGGCGAAACCGCCTATCTGGTCATGGAACTCGTACAGGGCGAACCGCTGAACGCGGTGCTCAGCCGGCTCGGGCGACTGTCCGTGCATCAGGGTCTGGACATGCTCGAGCAGACCGGTCGCGCGCTTCAGGTCGCGCACGCGGCGGGCGTGGTGCATCGGGATGTGAAGCCTGGCAATATCCTCGTGACGCCGACCGGTCAGGTGAAGATCACCGACTTCGGCATCGCGAAGGCCGTGGACGCCTCCCCGGTCACCAAGACCGGCATGGTGATGGGCACCGCCCAGTACATCGCCCCCGAACAGGCCACCGGCGAGGACGCCACCTCCGCCTCGGACGTGTACGCGCTCGGCGTGGTCGGCTACGAGGCGCTCGCCGGGGAACGCCCGTTCACCGGTGACGGCGCGCTGACCGTCGCCATGAAGCATGTGCGCGAAGCGCCGCCGCCGCTGCCCGCGGATCTGCCGCCGAACGTGCGCGAGCTCATCGAGATCACCATGGCGAAGGATCCGACCCAAAGATTCGCCACCGGAGGCGAATTCGCCGATGCGGTGGCCGCGGTGCGATCCGGTCGCAGAGCGCACACCCCCGGCGGCGGCAATCCCGCCATCCCCACCGGTGCGACCAGAATCCTGCCGCCCGGCCCCACCATGATGATTCCGGGCGGCCGCGCCGATCAGGCCACCACCCGCTACGCCACCCCGCCGCAGTCGATGCGGCAGCCGCAGCAGCCGCCGATGACCGGTTCCACGGTCATGATGTCGGGTCCGCAGACGCCACCGCCGGGTCCGCCGAGACCGATGCACGTCGGCGCGCCGGACGGCGACGGTGACGGCGGGCGTTTCACCAACTCGCAGAAGGCCATGGCCGGACTCGGTGTCGGCGCGCTCATCCTGGGCGCGGCCGCCGCGGTGGTGCTGCTCAACGGCTCCCCGTCGGATTCGACCCCGACCACCCGCACCAGCGCCGTCGTCGCGCCGCCCCCCGTGGCGACCACCACCACGACGGTGCCACCCACCACCACCCGGGAGAAGCCGGTTCCGCCGCCGCCCACCTACGATCCGACCACCGAACCGCCGGTCACCACGGTGCCGCCCACCACCACGCCGCCGCCGACCACGACGCCGCCGGTGACGACGACACCGCAGACCACCACGGTCCCCAAGACCACGACCGCGCCGACGACCACCAGTCGCGGTGCGCGTCCGCCGTGGGACCTACCATCATGGCCAGCGGTTCCCGGTGGCGCCCGGGGCTACTACGGAACGACGGAACCCAGTGCTCCCGCCCTCCCCCAAGGACAGTCATGACGACCCCGAAGAATCTCTCCTCCCGCTATGAGCTGGGTGAGATCATCGGCTTCGGCGGCATGTCGGAGGTGCACAAGGCGCGGGATCTGCGGCTCGGGCGCGATGTGGCGATCAAGGTGCTGCGCGCGGATCTGGCCCGCGACCCCACGTTCTATCTGCGCTTCAAGCGTGAGGCGCAGAACGCGGCGGCGCTGAATCATCCCGCCATCGTCGCGGTGTACGACACCGGCGAGGCCGAGATCGACGGCGGGCCGCTGCCCTACATCGTGATGGAGTACGTCGACGGCGATACGCTGCGCGATATCGTGCGCGGCAAGGGGCCGATGGCGCCCCGGCGCGCGATGGAGATCATCGCGGATGTGTGTGCGGCACTGGACTTCTCGCACCGCAACGGCATCGTGCACCGGGATATGAAGCCCGCCAACATCATGATCAATCGCGCGGGCGCGGTGAAGGTGATGGACTTCGGCATCGCGCGAGCGCTGGCCGACAGCTCCAACCCCATGACGCAGACCGCCGCGGTCATCGGCACCGCCCAGTACCTGTCCCCCGAACAGGCCCGCGGCGAACAGGTCGACGCGCGCTCGGACGTGTACTCGGTCGGCTGCGTACTCTTCGAAATCCTCACCGGCGAACCGCCTTTCACCGGTGACTCACCGGTCGCGGTCGCCTACCAGCATGTGCGCGAGGACCCCCGGCTGCCCTCGCATGTGCATCCGGGCGTGCCCCGCGAACTCGATTCCGTCGTGCTCAAGGCCATGAGCAAGAACCCGGCCAACCGGTATCAGACCGCCGCCGAGATGCGCGCCGACCTGATCCGGGTGCTGGGCGGGCAGAAGCCCACCGCGCCCATGGTGATGAACGACGAGGACCGCAACAGCTTCCTCGACGACGATCTGCCGCCGCCGCGCTCCTACCGCACCGTCGAGCGCCGCGATGACACCACCGAACAGGAACTCGTCGCACCCGCCGACGGCGGCGGCCGCCGCATCGGATTGATCGCGGCGCTCGCGGTCGGCATCCTCGCGGTCGCCGGTGTCGCCATCTGGCTGCTCCTCGGACCCGGCAGCAAGCCCGATCAGGTGGCGGTGCCGGAACTGTCGAATCACAATTCCCAGCTCGCGCAACGCGATCTGGAGAAGCTCGGCTTCAGCGTCGCCGTGCAGGACAAGGCGGACAGCAAGATCGCGCCCGGCAATGTGATCGCCACCCAGCCGCTCGGCGGCTCGCGCATCGACAAGGGCAGCACCGTCACCCTGCAGGTCTCCACCGGACCCTCGCAGGTCGCGGTGCCGCGCCTGGCCGGACTCACCCAGCAGCAGGCCGAACAACAGCTGAATTCGGTGGGGCTGCGGCTGAATTCGGATGTGAAGCGGGAAGCGTCCAGCGTCGACGAGAAGGACAAGGTCACCAGCCAGAGTCCGGGCGAGGCGCAGAAGGTCGACTCCGGCGGTCAGGTCACCATCACCCTCGGTTCCGGGCCGGAGAAGGTCCGCGTTCCCGATGTGGTCGGGCAGCAGATCGATGTGGCGCAACCGAATCTGACCGACAGCGCGGGCTTCAAGGTCAGCGTGCAGGAAGTCCCCAACAATCTGCCCAAGGGCACCGTGATCGGCACCAACCCGGCCGCGGGCACCATGGCGGACAAGGGCTCCACCGTCACCGTGCAGGTCTCCACCGGCGATAACGTGCAGATGCCGAGCCTGATCGGGCTCACCCCCGCACAGGCTGTGGATATCCTGCGGCAGCGCGGCTGGAACGGGCAGATCACCCAGAACACGCAGAGCACCCTGGACGCCAGCAGCGTCGGCCGGGTCATCGCCCAGCAGCCGACCGCGGGATCCTCGATCGCCAAGAATCAGACGGTGACCATCACGACCGGCGTCATCTCGCTCGGCCCGCCGTGACAGACATCCGGGACTGACGGAAATCGGGTTGTGGAGAAGTTATCCACAACCCGATTTTCTTGTTGAAAAGCTGTCTACAGGCGCAGATGCCGGTTCATCGACATGGCTTCCTCGGCGAGATCGGCCAGTTCGACCACCTCGACACCGTGCTCCCGCAGTTTCTCCACACCCTGGCAGTTGTCCACAAACGTGCCGGGCTCGCGCCAGGCGATGACCACGCGCCGAATGCCCGCGGCCAGAATGCGATCCGTACAGGGCGCGCGATCCTTGCTGCTGCGCAGCGAACAGGGCTCGAGCGTGCTGTAGATGGTCGACGACGACAGCCGATCGTCATCGGGTTCCAATTTGTTCAGCGCGGATTCCTCCGCGTGCACCTTGTCATCGGTTTCGCGGGACCAGCCGTGGATGACCTCCACCCCGTCCGCGCCGACGATGACCGCGCCCACCGAGAACGCGGTCGCACTCGGCGGGCACAGTCGCGCCAGGCCGATGGCGTGCCGCATCCAGCCGCGATCCGAGCGAGCCTCATCCGACATCGGAATCCTCCTTCGGCAGATAGCGCAGTACCGCGATATCACCGATGCGGCCGACCTCGGCCAGTCGCATGCGGTGCCCGGGACCGCCCGGGAAATCGGCGGGCCCGAGAAAACGGGGTGCGTCCGGATCACCGACCACGATCGGTGCGACGGCCATGCTGATCTCGTCCACCAGATCGGCGGCCAGGAACGCGGTGTGGATGGCACCGCCGCCCTCCACCATCAGGCGGCCGACATCCTGGCTACCGAGGTCGTCCAGCAGTGCGGCGAAATCCACTGTCGCGCCCAGGGATACGACCTTGGCCAGCCCGTCGAGGCCGTGCCCGATGCGTGCGGCCCCGGAATCGGTTGTGTAGACGATTCTTTCGCCGCCGCAGTGCCACAGTCGGCGCGCGGGATCGAGATCTCCTGTCGCCGTGACGATCACCCGGAGCGGATACTCCGGTTTCCCGGCCGCGACCCGCGAAATCCGGCGATCCTCGCTGTTGACCAGCAGGCGCGGATCATCGCTGCGCAGGGTGCCCGCGCCGATCAGAATCGCGTCCGAGTCCGCGCGCAGCGCGTCCACCCGATCGAAATCGGCTGCGTTGGAGAGCAACAGCCGATCCGGTCCCGCATCGTCGATATAACCGTCGATGCTGACCGCGACCGACAGCAGCACATGAGGCCGATCTCGACCGGCACTCATACCAGCGCCGCGACCTCCGCCTCGAGCGTGCGCACCAGACCCTCCGCCGGACGCTCCCCGACCTGACCCAGCCAGTTCGCGAGCATGCGATGCCCGCCCTGGGTGAGCACGGATTCGGGATGGAACTGCACGCCCTGGATCGGCAGGGTGCGATGCCGCATGGCCATGACGATCCCGGATTCGGTGCGGCCCAGCACTTCCAGCTCGGGCGGCATGGTCTCTTCCAGCACGGTCAGCGAGTGATAGCGGGTGGCGGTGAACGGATCGGGCAGTCCGGCCAGCACGCCCGCGCCGACGTGGAAGACCTCGCTGGTCTTGCCGTGCAGCAGTTCGGGGGCGCGGGTCACGGTCGCGCCGAACGCGACACCGATGGCCTGATGGCCCAGGCACACCCCGAGCAGCGGGCGCTCATGCCGGGCGGCGGCCTTGACCAGATCGATGCTGACGCCCGCGCGTTCCGGCGTGCCCGGGCCGGGACTGATCAGAACTCCGTCGAAGTCCTGTACGACGGCGTCCACATCGGCGAGTTGGGGATCGTCATTACGCCAGACGACCGCGTCCACGCCCAACTGTCCGAGATACTGGACCAGGTTGAAAACGAAGCTGTCGTAATTGTCGACGACCAGTACACGCATGATTCGAGAGTAGTCACCCGGCTCGCTCGCGTCGCACGCAATACCATCGTTTATTCCCCAAGGGCGGCTCGCGCCGGGAGCGCTCGAGTGACCTGGGATAATGTCTACCAAGACCTGCACGCCGAAACTGAGGACGTCATGCCCAAGTCGAAGGTCCGGAAGAAGACCGACTACACGATCAACCCGGCCAGCCGCACGCCTGTGAAGGTGAAGTCGGCCGGCCCGTCGCCGGTCTGGTACGTGTCCATCATGCTGGGCTTCATGCTCGCGGGCCTGGTGTGGCTGCTGGTGTACTACCTGGCGGCGGACCACATCGGCTGGATGAGCGATCTGGGCGCATGGAACTTCCTGATCGGGTTCGGCCTCATGGTCGTCGGCCTGATCATGACCATGCGCTGGCGATGAGCTCCTTACACGATTGTTATTCATACACACCTGTGGATGACCTTGTGGACAACTCGAGGACAGAGTGGGGAAAGTGACCACCGATCCCCAACTCTCCTGGTCCACACCCCCGGCGGCGCTGGTCGTCTGCGGTCTCGGCGGCCTCGTCATGGCCGTGGCGGCCGTCGTCACCAGCGATAACGCGGGCCGGTTGCTGATCGGCCTGGCCGCCCTCGGCCTGCTGTTCCTGGCCGCTATGGGACTGCGGCAGCGACCGCGTCTGGCCGTCGAAACCGGGCCCGTCCCCAAGATCGTGGTGCGCGGCCTCACCGGGCCACGGTTCTACACACCCGATCAGGTGCTGCGCGCCCGCGTCGTGCAGTACCGCCGTCTCGGCCGGCGCATGCCCATGCTGGAAATGGATGTGCGGCACGACGGCGAAGAGCGGCTCATCATCTTCGGCCGCTGGGATCTGGGCGCGCGCCCCGAGAGCGTGCTCGACTCGCTGCGCCCGTACCTGGTGAATCAGTGAGCGCTGTGACCCCGCGTCGGTACAGGACCCGGCGCTAGTACAGCGTCGGCGCGCCCAGCACCGTCACCAGGACCGCGATCACACCCACCACCGCCACCGCGATCCAGCCGATCCGCATGGCCGTCGCCGGTGTGCTCGCCTTCAGCCAGCGCGGCAGATACAGGATTCCGCCCGTCGCCGCGGTACCGGCCAGCAGCCCGCCCAGATGCGCCCAGATCGAGATCCCCGGCACCGCGAACGTGATGATCAGGTTGATCACCAGCAGCACCAGGATCTGGGTCAGGTTCTGCCGCGTCCGCAGCATCACCACCGCCACCGCGCCGAAGATGCCGAAGATCGCGCCCGATGCGCCCGCCGACGCCTGCAATGGATCGGACAGCAGTGTCACCGCGGCCGAACCGCCCAGCAGCGACACCAGATACACGCTGATGAACCGTGCCCGGCCCAGCGCGACCTCGCAGTAGGGGCCGAGCACGTACAGCGCGAACATATTGGTCAACAGGTGAATCGGGCCGATGTGCAGGAAGCCGGAGCCGATCACCCGCACCCATTCGCCGTGCCCGACCAGCGCGGGCACCAGCATCCAGTCCCGGAACAGCGCGGAGAACTTGTTGTCCACCACGCTGTGCGCCTGAATCGCGGTGACCGCGAAGACGATCACGTTCGCGGCGATGAGCGCCCAGGTGACATACGGTTCCGGGCGTTTACCCTGCACCGCGCCCGCCTGATTGCGCACCGGCCGCACATCGGCGCGACCCTGCTGCACACATTCGACGCAGTGCTGTCCGACCGCGGCCGGGGTCAGGCATTCCGGGCAGGCGGGACGCCCGCAGCGGCTGCATCCCAGACCGCCGGTGGGCCGATCGGGATGCCGGTAACAGGTCGGGGCGGGCTGCTGCGGTTGCATGTCGAATTCTCTTCGGCTCGGACCGGATTCAGGCGATGCTGATCTTCTCGATCACGATCTCGTCCTTGGGACGGTCATTGCGATCGGTGGCGGCGTTGGCGATCAGGTCGACGATCTTGCGCGACTCCGGATCCACCACCTCGCCGAAGATGGTGTGCTTGCGGTTCAGGTGCGGCTGCGGGCCGACGGTGATGAAGAACTGCGAACCATTGGTGGCCGGACCGGCATTCGCCATGGCCAGCAGGTAACCGCGATCGAAGCGCAGTTCCGGATGGAACTCGTCCTTGAACTCGTAGCCCGGGCCGCCGCGGCCGGTGCCGGTCGGATCGCCGCCCTGGATCATGAAACCGTCGATGATCCGGTGGAAGACCGAGCCGTCGTAGAACGGGCCCTCGGTGCCGCCGGAGGCGTTCTTGGTCTTGTACGGGGCGGTGCCGTCGGCCAGGCCCAGGAAGTTCCGCACGGTCGCGGGAGCGTGGTTACCGAAAAGCGCGACCTTGATGTCGCCCTGATTGGTGTGCAGCGTCGCAACAGCAGTCTGATTCGGTGAGGTCACGCGACCAGCCTAGAGCCCGGGGCGAGAGGGGCTCCGGCGCGGCACACCCAGCGGCGGCCGGCGACCGCTTCCTGTGATTCCCTGCCCGAATTCGGGCACATATGTTGGCGAAACAAGATCCATCAGGCAAGCTCGGACCGTGACTGACGGGGTTCCGGCCGATCTGGTCCGCCATGTGGCGGCATCCACCGGGCTGCCCGAGGCCGTCGCGGCCCGGGTGGTCGCCGACGTCACCGGATACTTCGGCGAGACCGCGGAGGAATTCGTGCGCCGCAGGCACGCCGAACTACAGCGCCGCCAGGTGCGCAATGCCGAGATCTGGCAGCGCATCGCGACCGAGCTCACGCAGCGCCCGGTCGCCGCCCCCGAATTCACCGAACGGCAACTGCGCCGCATCGTCTACGGCTAGCCGGCGGCTACCGCCGCAGCATCCCATTGACCACGTCATATACCTGATCGAGGAGAGCCTCGCGCAATGTGTGGAATCGTCGGATACATCGGACACCGCGAATCGGTCCCGGTCCTGCTGGAGGGCCTGCACCGGCTGGAGTACCGGGGCTACGACTCCGCCGGATTGGCCGTCCCGCATCGCGGACGGCTGCGGATCACCAAAACCCAGGGGCGCGTACAGGATCTGCGCAACCGGGTGGACGCCGAAGGCACCCGCCTGCGCGGCACCGTCGGCATCGCGCACACCCGCTGGGCCACGCACGGCGAACCCAGTGACGCCAACGCGCACCCGCACACCGACGGCTCCGGCCGAATCGCCGTGGTGCACAACGGCATCGTCGAGAACGCCGAGAAACTGCGCGCCGCCCTCATCGCCGACGGCGTCGAATTCCTCTCCGACACCGACACCGAGGCCATCGCACACCTGATCGCCGCCACCCTGGACAGCACCGACACCCTCGAGGACGCCGTGCGCAGCGCACTGGCTCACGTCGAGGGCACTTTCGGTCTGCTGGTACTGGATTCGCGCCGCCCCGACGAACTGGTGGTCGCCCGCAACGGCAGCCCCATCGTGCTCGGCGTCGGCGACGGCGAGATGTTCGTCGCCTCCGATGTGGCCGCGCTGGTGCACCACACCCAGCGCGTGGTCTTCCTCGACGACGGCGAGCTGGCCACCGTGCGCGCGGACGAATTCCGCACCAGCACACTCGGATTGGACGCCAGCCGCACCGACAAGACGCCCACCACCATCGATATGGCGGCCGAGGACTACGCGCTCGGCGGCTACCCGGACTTCATGCGCAAGGAAATGGCGGAACAGCCGGACGCGGTGCGCCGCGCGCTGCGCGGGCGGCTCGACGAGCGTTTCGCCACCGCCATTCTCGGCGGCCTCAACATGGACGCGCGCGAACTGCGCGGGATTCGCAAGGTCGTCTTCCTGGGTTGCGGCTCCGCCTATTACGCCGGACAGCTCGGCGCACAGCTCATCGAGGAACTGGCGCGCATTCCCGCCACCGCCGAACCCGCCTCGGAATTCCGCTACCGCAATCCCGTGGTGGATCCGGACGCGCTGTACATCGCCATCAGCCAGTCCGGGGAAACCCTGGATACCCTTGCGGCCGTTCAGGAATTGCAGCGCAAGGGCGGACGCGTCATCGGCGCGGTCAACGCGGTCGGCAGCGCCATCGCGCGCGAATGCGGTGCGGGCATGTTCCTGCACGCCGGGCCCGAGGTCTCGGTGGCCTCCACCAAGGCTCTCACCAATATGACCGTGTCCTTCGCCATGCTGGCGTTGCTGCTGGGCCGGGTCCGCGATCTGTCCGCCGCAGGGGGTGAGCGCATTGTCACCGGCCTGCGCGCGCTACCCGACGCCATCGAGGCGGTGCTGGAACAGGATCGGGAGATCGCGGAGGTCGCCGCCCGTTTCGCCAAGGCGCGCAGCATGTTCTTCGTCGGGCGGGTGCGCGGCTGGCCGGTGGCCCGCGAGGGCGCGCAGAAGCTCAAGGAGATCTCCTATATTCACGCCGAGGCGTATCAGGGCTCCGAACTCAAGCACGGCCCGCTCGCGCTGATCGATCCGGAAATGCCCAGCGTGGTGCTGATTCCGGGTGACGAACTGCTCGCCAAGAACATCACCACCATCGAGCAGATCAAGGCGCGCGGCGGCCCGGTCATCGCCATCACCAACACCGATCTGCCGGACGGCCTGGCCGACGCCGTGATCCGCGTCCCCGCGGTGGCGACCGAACTCGACCCGATCATCCTGACCATCCCGCTGCAACTGCTGGCCTATCACATGGCCATCGCCCTGAACCGGGATGTGGACAAGCCCCGCAACCTCGCCAAGAGCGTGACGGTCGAGTAACCCGATTCGCCCCTTCGCCCACCCCGGGTTCCCGGGGGCACCAGCCCCCGGGAACCCCTCCTGTGCACCCTTGGGTGCGCGAAGTCTTTCGCTGTGCCAGAGTGGTCGGATGGGCCTGGGGCGTTTTCGGAATCGGATCATCGTTGCGGCTGTCTTCGCGATCGCGGGTGGTGTCGCCGCGATCTTCGCGAGTCGCCGTCCGCAGCCGCCGGCCCCCGCGGCGGAGCCGCCGCGCCTGGGTTATTCGCGCAACGGCTCCTCCCCCACTCAGATCGCGGAATCCGCGCGCTGAGTGGGTAATTCACACTTTTCGGGCTAGCGGCTCACCGACCGCTTGTACTGCTTCAGTGCCAGCGGCACGAAGATCACCAGGATCACCACCACCCACATGAGCGTGGTGATCTCCGGATGCCGCATCGGCCAGACATCGGCGCTCGGCCCCATCGGGCTGGTATTGCCGAACAAATTGCGGCTGGCCTGCGTCACCGCCGACACCGGATTCCATTCCGCGATCACCCGTAGCACGGTGGGCAGCGTCGCGGTCGGCACGAAGGTGTTGGCGATGAAGGTGAGCGGGAAGATCACCATGAAGCTGGCGTTGTTGTAGACCTCCGGCGCGCGCACCAGCAGGCCGACCACCGCCATGATCCACGAGATGGCGTAGGCGAACAGCAACAGCAGCACATAGGCGAACACCGCGTCCAGGAACGATCCGCGAATCCGCCAGCCCACGGCCAGACCGGTCAGCGACATGACCACCAGGCTCACCACATTGATGCACACATCGGCGAGCGTGCGCCCGATGAGCACCGCCGACGGCGCCATGGGTAGCGACCGGAAGCGGTCGATAATGCCCTTCTGCATATCCTCGGCCAGGCTCAGACCGGTGAACGTGGCACCGAACACCACGGTCTGCGCGAAGATGCCCGCGATGAGGAATTCGCGATATGAGGTGCCCTGCAACTGAATCGCCGATCCGAAGACGTAGGCGAACAAGAGCACGAACATGATCGGCGACAGCGTCGAGAAGATCAGCACATCGGGCACGCGCCGAATCTTGATGACATTGCGTTTGGTGATCGTCACGCTGTCGGTGAAGACCATGCTCAAACGTTCTGCGAGCGAAGGCTTTCCGGCGGTGAGCACGACGGCGGTCATCGATTGCCTCCTGCGGAATCCGCGGCGGTCTTGCCGCCATTGACCAATTCGTCTGCTTCATGACCGGTGAGCGACAGGAATACGTCATCGAGCGAAGGCCGCCGCAGGCCGACATCATGAATGGTCACTTCATGTTTGGCGAGTTGGCCGATGGCATCGACCAACGCCTGCGAACCGTCGTTCACCGGCACGATGATGCGGCGCAGACTCGGTTCGAGCCGAATCTCGCCCTGCGCCAAGCCTTCCAGCGCGCGCTGCGCGATCGGCAGACTGTCCACATGGTCCACGACCAGTTCGATGCGATCGCCGCCCACCATGGCCTTGAGCTGATCGGCGGTGCCCTCGGCGATCACCTTGCCGTGATCGATGACGGCGATGGAATCGGCCAGCCGATCGGCCTCCTCCATGTACTGGGTGGTCAACAGCAGCGTCGTGCCGCCCGCCACCAACTCCTCGATGACATCCCAGAGATCCTGGCGCGCACGAGGATCCAGGCCGGTGGTCGGTTCGTCCAGGAACAGCACGGGCGGATTGGCGACCAGCGCGCCCGCCAGGTCGAGCCGGCGGCGCATACCGCCGGAGTACCCCTTGACCGGACGATCGGCCGCGTCGGCGAGCCGGAAACGCTCCAGTAGTTCGCGGGCGCGATCCTTACTGCGTTGCGTCCCCATGTGATACAGCCGCCCCACCATCTCGAGATTCTCGAAACCGGTGAGATATTCGTCAACCGCGGCGTACTGCCCGGAGGCGCCGATGCGGGAGCGCAACAGCTGCGGATCCTTGAGCACATCCACCCCGGCGACGGTGGCGCGGCCGGAATCGGGGATGAGCAGCGTGGTGAAAACACGGACGGTGGTGGTCTTGCCCGCGCCGTTCGGGCCGAGCAGGGCGGTTACGGTGCCCTCGGGCACCGATAAATCGAGTCCGTCAAGAGCGACCAGTTTGCCGTACTTCTTGACCAGACCCTCGGCGACTATTGCGTCGGGCATGATTCTCCTGATGTCTCGCGATGTGGCAGCCGCAGGGGCTCTGAACTGCAAATATGCTGCTGAACAAGACCGGACATTTGGGACTGAGTATGCCTGGGACGCAGACGGGATGCCATGACTTTTTCCTCGCGAACCACGGCGAGTGAACAAGACGAGGGCCGCATCCCGCTGGGGGTCCGGCGGTGCTCGGGGTTGCCGGTGCGGGATGCGGCCACCTCGATGATCGCCCCACGAGCGAGCCCGGATCGCGAGTAGCGCGCTACTCGAATCCGACAGGCCGACACCGCTTTCCCGGGCACGAACGTATGTTCGCACAGGGGTATGACACTTTTTCCTCGAAAAAAATCTCCGGAACGCGCCCCCGATTTCCACGCAATCCGCCGGTGTCGCGTAGGATCGATCGCGTCGGCCCCTCCCCCCCGGGCCGACCTACGCGGGCCTCGGCTAACTCCCCCCCTTCGCCGAGGCCCGCCCCCATGTCCGGACCAGGTTTGATCAGCGATTACACCGGCGGTCGAATCCCGGTCACACCAGTGGGCGAATTTCATTGCGGCGCAGGACGTGCCCGTGCAGGCGGTTGATGCCGCGCACGCGTACGGTGCGCAGATTGCGCAGATCGAATTGCGGATCGCCACCGATCGCATAGGACGCGCCCTCATCGATGAGCACGGTGCCGGGACGCGCCACACCCGTCAGGCGCGCGGCCACATTCACCACGGAGCCGTAGAGGTCGCCGAAGCGCTGCAGGACCTCGCCGTAGGCCAGACCCACCCGCAGCTCCTGTGTGACGCCGTGCGAGGCCGTGGCGGCCTCCTGGATGGCCAGGGCGATGCGCGCGCCCTGTTCGGCGGTATTGGCGGCGAACATGACTTCGTCACCGACGTTCTTGATCACCCAGCCGCCGTGCGCGGTGATGGCATTGCTGGTGGCGGTTTCGAACGCCTCCAGTAGCGCGGAGAGCTCATCGGGCTCCAGATGCCGCGTCAGGCGGGTGTAGCCGACCATATCGGCGAAGCCGACCGCCAGCACCCGCAGCGTGTCCCCCGCGACCGCGCCATTGTCCAGTGAGCGCGCCAGCGCCGCGTCCAGATGACGCCGGAATGCGTAGCGCTGCAACGCTTCGAACTCCTCGACCACCTCCGCGGTCACCTCGCGCGCCAGCTCGGTGCGATCGGCCTCGGGCTCCGCGGCGGCCCGCGCCGCGATGCGCGCCAGAATCTCCTCGGTGACCAGATCCACCTGCCATTCGGCCAGCCGCGCCATGGACCGGCCCAGCGTGCGCGCCGCGGTGGTCTGACGGTGAATGTCCGCTGACGCCAGCACATTCAGGCGACTGAACGCCTGCGCCGCCTCGATATCGGCATCGGTGTATTCGATGGCGTCGTCATTGGGATCGGCGGGAAATCCGAGCGACACCCACAACCGGCGGGTCAGCGACGAGGGCACCCCGGTGCGCTCGGCGACCTCACGGCGGTTGTATTTGCGCGGCCCGTTCAGCAGGTACGGCTCCACCACCGATTGGACCAGCTTGGACAGATTCGGGGACGCCATGCCGCCACCTTACGGGGCGAACGCAATGGGCTTCGCGCCGATGTTGTGTGTCACAACACGGAACGAGAAGAAGTGGAGCCTAGGGGAATCGAACCCCTAACCCCTGCCTTGCAAAGGCAGTGCTCTGCCAATTGAGCTAAGGCCCCGAGCCGGGATCAGCGCGTGGTGACCTCGTGCCAGAGATCCGCGTCATTGCGCTGGCGCAATTTGCTGATTCCGAAGATCACCGCGGCGATGACGCCGATCGTGAGGAGAAATTTCATGAATCCCACCCTACTGTGATGTTCGAGAGTGGGCCTAGGAGGACTTGAACCTCCGACCTCTTCGTTATCAGCGAAGCGCTCTAACCGCCTGAGCTATAGGCCCTCATCCGGTTCCGAGTGTGTCACTCGAACCGAGGCTGAAGATTACCCGAAGGTTGTGCGGATAAGCAAAACGGCCGGTCACAGCCCTGTTCTGACGGGTGCGACCGGCCGTTGCGAGACTGCTTCTAGTCGGGGTCCGCCAGGGTCACCTGGATGCCGCCGACCAGATCGGTGCACTGGTTGTAGACGAACACGCCGACCGTCGAAAGCGCTGTCAGCAACACCACATTGATCATGCCGATGACACCCGCGTAGCCGAACACCGTGCCCGCGTCGATCAGCCCGGACGCCGAGGAGTCCGAAACCATATCGGTGAACGTGGAATTCAGCCGCTCCCACACACCCATGCCCTCGAGCACCAGGTACAGCAGGCCGACCGCCAGCATCCACACGAAGAACAATGCGACGCTGATGACCAGCGACACCTTCAACGTCGACCACGGATCGATATGGCGCACCTGCACGGTCGCGCGCAGCGGCTCACCGGTGGCAGCGGCGGCGGCCACCGCCGCGGGGGCGGACGGCGATACCGGACCGGACGGCGGAATCGGCTCCGGCGGCGGCAGCGGATGCCGCATCTCCGACAGATCCGGCAGATCCTTCACCAGTTCCGGACGGGCGATGCTGCGGGTGGGCCCGTCGATACCGACGGACTTCACCATGGCGGCCTCCTTGCGCGCCGCCTTGGCCGCCAGGTCGGCGGTGGTGCGCGCGTTGGAGACACCCGCGTTCAGGCCCACACCGCCGGGACGACCGGTGGTGGGGGCCTGGCCCGGGCGGTACAGGTTGGACTGCGGTTCCCGCTGCGGCAGCTGCGACCACCCGCCGTCCTGGTAGGGGTTACCGGCGGACTGACCGTCCACGGCTTCGGGGGCGGTCACCTCCGTCGGATCGCTGATTCGGCCCGTGACATCCGAGGCGAAATCACCTGAGTTGTCGGGGATTTCATTGGACACCTGCGGCGTACCTCCCTCGTTCCCCGAACCCGGCCGTGGAATCGGCCGCGGCGGAATCGGAGACGGGGCGATTCTCTCGGTCACGCCATTGGCATGACCGCGCTGGTCATTCGGCTGATTGGTCAATGGTGAATCCTTCGATCCGTTGTGCCGCCGCTGCTGGGGTGAAACTACTGCTACGCCGAACCGCTGGTGTCATCTTCGGCAACCTGGTCGGGCTCGTCCGCGTTACGCGCGATCGCAAGCAAGGTATCGCCCTCACCGAGGTTCATCAATCGCACACCCTTGGTCTGGCGTCCGGCCTTGCGAACCTGATTGGCCGCAGTCCGGATAACGCCGCCGCCCGATGTGATGGCGTACAGCTCATCATCGTCATTGACGATGAGCGCTCCGACCAGACTGCCACGTTTTTCGTCGTATTGAATGGTCAATACGCCCTTTCCACCGCGACCCTGCGCGGTGTACTCACCGAGCGCCGTCCGCTTGGAATACCCGCCCGCGGTCGCGACGAGCAGGTACGTCTGATCGTCGTCGCGAACCACGTTGAGCGACAACAGTTCATCGGACTGGTTGAAGCGCATGCCCTGCACACCGGAGGTGGCGCGGCCCATCGGGCGCAGCACCTCGTCATTGGCGGAGAACCGGATGGACTGGCCGTGCGCGGAGACGAGCAGCAGATCGTCCTCACCCGAACACAGTGCCGCACCGACCAATTCGTCCCCATCGCGCAGATTGACCGCCACGATGCCGCCGGTGCGGTTGGAGTCGAAATCGGTCAGACGGGACTTCTTGACCAGGCCGTTGCGGGTCGCCAGCACCAGGTACGGGGCGTCCTCATAGGTGGTCAGCTGAATGACCTGGGCGATCTTCTCGTCCGGCTGGAACGCCAGCAGGTTCGCCACATGCTGACCGCGCGCGGTCCGGCTCGCCTCGGGCAGCTCGTACGCCTTGGTGCGGTAGACGCGGCCCTTGTTGGTGAAGAACAGCAGCCAGTCGTGCGTGGAGGTGATGAAGAAGTGCCGGACCAGATCGTCCTGCTTGAGACCCGCGCCCTGCACGCCCTTGCCGCCGCGCTTCTGCGAACGGTAGAGATCGGTCTTGGTGCGCTTGGCGTACCCGGTCTCGGTGATGGTGACCACCACGTCCTCGCGGGCGATCAGATCCTCATCGGTGACATCGCCGTCCGCGGCGATGATCCGGGTGCGACGATCGTCGCCGTACTTGTCGACGATCTCGGCCAGCTCATCGCGCACGATGGCGCGCTGCCGCTCCGGCTTCTCCAGAATGTCCTTCAGATCGGCGATCTCGAGCTCGATCTTCGCCAATTCGTCGATCAGCTTCTGGCGCTCCAGGGCCGACAGGCGGCGCAGCTGCATATCGAGGATGGCGGTCGCCTGGATCTCGTCGATCTCCAGCAACTGCATCAGGCCGGTGCGCGCGGTATCGGTATCGGCCGACCGGCGGATCAACGCGATCACGGCGTCGAGCTGATCGAGCGCCTTGACCAGGCCGCGCAGGATGTGGGCCCGCTCCTCGGCCTTGCGCAACAGGTACTTGGTGCGCCGGACGATGACGTCCAACTGGTGGTTCACGTACAGCCGGATCATCTGATCCAGGCGCAGCGTGCGCGGCACCCCGTCCACGATCGACAGCATGTTCGCGCCGAACGAGGTCTGCAGCTGGGTGTGCTTGTAGAGGTTGTTCAGCACCACCTTCGCGATCGCGTCACGCTTGACGGTGACCACGATGCGCATGCCGACGCGGTCCGAGGACTCGTCGTGGATATCCGAGACACCCGCGATCTTGCCGTCCTTGACCTGCTCGGCGATCGCGTTGATGAAATTGTCGGTATTGACCTGGTACGGCAGTTCGGTGATGACGATCGTGGTGCGCCCGCGGGCGTCCTCCTCGATCTCGACCACACCGCGCATGCGGATCGAACCGCGACCGGTGCGGTACGCGTCATTGATGCCCTGGGTGCCCACGATCAGGCCCGAGGTCGGGAAATCCGGACCCTTGACCCGCTCGATGCACGCCTCGAGGGTGGTCTCCTCATCCGCCAGGTGATTGTCCAGCGCCCAGAAGATGGCCTGCGCCAGCTCGGTCAGATTGTGCGGCGGGATATTGGTGGCCATACCGACGGCGATGCCGTTGGAGCCGTTCATCAACAGCGCCGGCACCCGCGCCGGGAGCACCATCGGCTCCTGCGTCTTACCGTCGTAGTTCGGGGTGAAATCGACCGTCTCATGGTCGATTTCGCGCAGCATCTCCATGGCCAGCGGGGTCAGGCGGCACTCGGTGTAGCGCATGGCGGCCGCGCCGTCGTTACCGCGCGAACCGAAGTTGCCCTGGCCGTCGACCAGCGGATAGCGCAGCGACCACGGCTGGGCCATGCGCACGAGGGTGTCGTAGATCGCCGTGTCACCGTGCGGGTGGTAGTTACCCATGGTGTCGGCGACCGGGCGCGCGGACTTCACATAGCTGCGATCCGGGCGGTAGCCGTTGTCGTACATCGCGTACAGAATCCGGCGGTGCACCGGCTTCATACCGTCGCGCACCTCGGGCAGCGCGCGCCCGACGATGACGCTCATGGCGTAGTCGATGTAGGAGTTCTGCATCTCCTGCTGGATGTCGACCGGTTCGATGCGGTCGCCGCCCGAAGGCGGAAGCGAAGTCTCAGTCATGAATTGGTCTCCGTAGGAAGTCTTTTCGAGGGGTTCCGGACGCAAGGGGGACCCGGGGGAATGAACTCCCGGGTCCTACTTCGCTAGACGTCGAGGAACCGAACGTCCTTGGCATTGCGAGTGATGAAGCTGCGCCGAGCCTCCACGTCCTCACCCATGAGGATCGAGAACAGCTCGTCCGCGGCCGCCGCGTCGTCCAGCGTCACCAGACGCAGGACGCGCACGCTCGGATCCATGGTGGTTTCCCACAGCTCCTTCGGGTTCATCTCGCCGAGACCCTTGTAGCGCTGGATGCCGTCGTCCTTGTTGATCTTCTTGCCCGAGGCCAGACCGGCCTCCAGCAGACCGTCGCGCTCACGGTCGGAGTAGGCGAACTCCGGCTCGGTGCGCTGCCACTTGAGCTTGTACAGCGGCGGCTGCGCGAGGTACACGTGCCCCTGCTCGACCAGCGGCCGCATGAAACGGAACAGCAGCGTGAGCAGCAGCGTCGAGATGTGCTGACCGTCCACGTCGGCGTCGGCCATCAGCACGATCTTGTGATAGCGCAGCTTGGCGATATCGAACTCGTCGTGGATACCGGTGCCGAAGGCGGTGATGATCGCCTGGACCTCGTTGTTCTTGAGCACCTTGTCGATACGCGACTTCTCGACATTGATGATCTTGCCGCGCAGCGGCAGGATCGCCTGGTACATCGAATCGCGGCCGGACTTGGCCGAACCACCGGCGGAGTCGCCCTCCACGATGTAGATCTCGGACTTCACCGGATCCTTGGAGCGGCAGTCGGCCAGCTTGCCCGGCAGACCGCCGAGATCGGTGGCGGACTTGCGGCGCACCAACTCTCGCGCCTTACGCGCGGCCACCCGCGCCTGCGCCGACGACACCGCCTTGGTGACAATGGTCTTCGCATCGGCCGGATTCGCCTCGAACCAGTGCGCCAGATGCTCATTGCAGGTGCGCTGCACGAACGACTTGACCTCGGTATTGCCGAGCTTGGTCTTGGTCTGGCCCTCGAACTGCGGGTCCGAGATCTTCACCGAGACGATCGCGGCCAGGCCCTCACGGATGTCGTCACCGGTGAGGTTGCCGTCCTTCTCCTTGAGGAGCTTCTTATCCTTCGCGTACTTGTTCACCACCGTGGTGAGCGCGGCACGGAAACCCTCTTCGTGGGTGCCGCCCTCATGGGTGTTGATGGTGTTGGCGAAGGTGTGCACGGATTCGGAGTAACCCGAATTCCACTGCATGGCGACCTCGAGCTCATGCCCGGTGCCCTTACCGGTGAAGCCCACCACCGAATTGTGGATCGGCGATTTGGTCCGGTTGATGTGCTTGACGAAATCCTCGAGCCCACCCGGGTAGTGGTAGGTACGGGTCTTCACCTTCGGCGTCGCGGCCGGGGCGTTCTCGTCCAGATGCTTGGGCGCCTCGGCGGTATCGCCGACCACCTCGTCGGTGACATCGCTGTCGGACACCCGCTGATCGGTCAGCGTGATGGTGAGTCCCTTGTTCAGGAACGCCATCTCCTGCAGGCGGCGCGCGACCGTCTCGAAGTTGTAGACCGTGGTCTCGAAGATATTCGGATCGGCCCAGAACCGGATGGTGGTACCGGTGCGCTTGGTGGCATCGCCCTGGAACAGCTTGCCCGGCTTGGAATCCTTGTACTCCTGGGTCCAGTGGAATCCGTCGGTGTCGACCTCCGCCTCGAGGCGGGTGGACAGCGCGTTCACCACCGAGATGCCGACACCGTGCAGACCACCGGAAACGGCGTACGCGTCGGAGTCGAACTTGCCGCCCGCGTGCAGCTGGGTCATGACCACCTCGATGGTGGGCACACCCTGCGCGTGCATGGCGACCGGGATACCGCGGCCGTCGTCGACGACCTCGACGCCACCGTCGGCCAGGATGGTCACATCGACGCGGGAGGCATAACCGGCCATCGCCTCATCGACGGAGTTGTCCACAACCTCCCAGATGAGGTGGTGCAGGCCGCGCTCGCCGGTGGAGCCGATGTACATACCGGGGCGTTTGCGGACCGCTTCGAGGCCCTCGAGAACAGTGATGGAGTCGGCACCGTAGCCCGGGTTGCCTGACTTGGGCTTGGTCGAGCCGTCTGCGTTGGAGTCCATGGCAGCCACTGGTCGGTAGCTCTCCTTACTTGCTGATCCTCCGGGCGCCGGACGGTGAGCACACGTGGAGCCCCGGAGCAGGTCTGCTCGAGGGTTACGGATCCACGCGCAAGCTGTCGCCGAACGCGCCGGGAGGTATCGCCGCTAGTTACTCCCCCATCCTACTGGTACGACCGACACAGAATGCACCTATGACACCCCTGAGTGCCTCATACGTGCGTGAAATCGACCATCAATATGTCCGGTCATGGGTGAGAGGGGTTCCGGGACCTTCAGCGGGCGATGACAGCGAGCCGCCGGGAGAGTTAGCGACAGGGTTCGCCGCGATCGAGATCCGGACACTCCCAGCCTAGTGCGCGGCACCGACAATTTCCGCGCACGTTCCACGTGAAACGATCGTTTGACCAGCGAAGGAGTCAGCCGCGCAAGCGATTCCGCGCGTCTATCCGTACGTGTCGCGCGGGCCGCGACCCTTGATATGCCGCTCGCCCTTACGCCAACTCGGGGCCGTCGGGCCATTGATGCGCAACTGTTTGACCACCCCGTGACCCACCGCGGCCGCGATCTTCGCGAGGATCTGCGACTGGAACATGCGCAGCTGCGTCGCCCACGCGGTCGACTCCGCCTGAATGCTCAGCACATTGTTCTCCAGCGAAACCGGCTGCGCGTGCGCGGCGATGTCCTCCCCCACCACCTTCGCCCACTGCCCGAACACCATGCCCTCGGCCACCTTGCCCGACCAGCCGCGCCCCTTGGCCAGCTGACCGGTCAGCGCGCCGAGCAACTGCGGATCGCGATCATCGGGCCCGGACCCGGACCAACCACGCCGCTTACCGCGCAATGCGCGAATCCCGCCCTTGCGCGGCGGCGACGCCCGGCCCTGACCCACCGATTTACCGGCGGCACGAGCGGCGGCCCTGGCCTCTTCCAGCGCCCGGCGGGCGAGATCCACACCCCGCAACTCACCATCGGGCCCGGTGGCGGACTCCCCCGCCGCCGATCGCGCGGGATCGAAGGCTTCCGGCTGCTCGGCCATGCACAGGTCCCTTCGGTCGCGATCGGTTCGAGATCTCGGTTCCAAGATCTGCAGCTTCCCGGCGATTCTGCCGCATACCGCCGACAGGCACGCCGTGGCCAGGGGTGATGTCGCACTCGCGCCACCGGCACGGCGGCCGGGTAACAATCCCGCACCTGGGGAGAAACCTGGGGAATTGGGGATAACTCTGCGCAGGTCACCGGCCGTACACCCACCGGCGACCTCGCCGTCATCGCGCCGCGATCCGGCTGTCACCCCGGCTGGACCCGTTCGCCATCCCGGCGCGTTTCGGCCGGGCGCCCGTGCCGACGGGTGGGCTACACCGCGATTCGCGAGGTGCGGCTGTCCGCCTCGCCCGTGGTTTCCACGCGCATCGGGGTGGCCTCGAGTTCGGGCGGAACGTCCTCGACCACCGCGGCGGTGATGAACACCTGCTCCGCCTCGGCGGCGACGGCGGCCAGCGCGGTACGGCGGCGGCGATCCAATTCGGCGAACACGTCATCGAGGATCAGCACCGGATCGGTGCCCGCCGTGCGCAGCAATTCGAACGCGCCGAGCCGCAAAGCCAGTGCGAACGACCAGGATTCACCATGACTGGCGAAACCCTTCGCGGGCGCGGAACCGAGCATCAATTCCAGATCGTCGCGATGCGGGCCGACCAGGCAGACCCCGCGCTCGAGTTCCTTCTGCCGGGCATCGGCCAACTCGCGCAACAGGATCGCCTCGAGATCGGCGTCGTCGTCGAGCTGTGGAGTACGCGCGGGATCGAGCAATTCCGGTGGCAGATAACCACTTCGGTACGCGATGGACGCGGGCCGCGATTCCGGCGCGATCGATCCGTAGGCCTGTGCGAGATGTGGATAAAGTTCGTGCACCAGTCGCAGCCGCTGCGCCAGCAGCACCGCACCGTGCGCCGCGAGATGTCCGTCCCACACATCCAGGGTGCTCAGTTCCGCGCCACGCCCACCGGAACGGGCAAGTCGCCCAGCGGTTTTCAACAGCGCCGAGCGCTGGCGCAGCACCTTGTCGTAATCCGCGCGCACGCCCGCCAGGCGCGGCAGCCGCGCGGTGGCGAGCTCGTCCAGGAAACGCCTGCGCTCCCCCGGATCACCGCGCACCAGCGACAGATCCTCCGGCGCGAACAGCACCGTCTGGAGAATCCCCAGGATCTCGCGCGGCCGCCGCACCGGTGAGCGATTGATCTGCGCGCGATTGGCGACGCCCTGATTGAGCTCCATATCCACGCGCAACTCGCGACCGGTGTTCACCACGGTCGCCCCGATGCGGGCCTTCTGCGCGCCCATGCGGATCAGCGGGGCATCGGCGGACACCCGATGCGAGCCGAGTGTGGACAGATACCCGACCGCCTCGATCAGATTCGTCTTGCCATTGCCGTTGGAGCCCAGGAAAACCGTTCGGCCCGGCGGTAATTCGAGTTCGGCGGCTTCCCAGGACCGGAAATCACGCAGCGACAGGGTGCGCACATACATCCGGCTAGCCACCCTGCCCTTCGACCTGGGGAATGTTGATGGAACTGGGGATATCCACCCCGTGCAGCGAAAAAACCCGGCGGCGCGGGGTGAAACCCCAACGCGCACCGAGTTTTTCACAGGTTTACCCACACTGTGCACAGTGTTCGGCCGACCGATCGCCGATCAGCCCGGCAGTCGCACCGGCATCAGCAGGTAGATGTAGCTGCTGGCCAGCGCCGCGAACGCACCCGAATCCAGCTGTGCCGGATCCTCTTCCGGTGCGGGCACGAAGACGGCCGGACGGCTGGGGGTGGTGAATCCGAAGGTCACCTTATCGGTGCGCAGCGCACCGAGCCCGTCGACCAGGTAGCCCGGATTGAAGGCGATGGTGAGCCCCTCACCGCGGAAGTCGGCCTCCAGCCATTCCTCGGCGCGACCGGCGTCATCCCCACCGGCCGACAGCAGCAGGCCCTCCTCGGAGAACTCCATCCGCACCTGGGCGCCGCGCTCGGCCACCAGGGCCACGCGCTTGATGGCCTCGACCAGTGCGCTCACCGAGAGCGTGGCCACCGAGGTGTGCTCCTTGGGGAGCAACTGGCGGAACTTGGGGAATTCGGCGTCGAGCAGGCGCGTGGTGGTGCGGCGACCGCCGTTGACGATGCCGAGCAGGCCATCGCTGCCGGTGCCGAACGCCAGCTGCACCGGCTGATCCGAGGAGCCGAGCGTCTTACCGGCCTCGGACAGCGTGCGAGCCGGGACCAGCACCGCGGTCTCCACATCGGCGCGACCCGGATTCCACTCCAGCTCGCGCACGGCGAGGCGGAAACGGTCGGTGGCGGCCAGGACGACCTTCGGGCCCTCGATCTCGACCCGGATGCCGGTGAGCATGGGGAGGGTGTCATCGCGGCCGGCGGCGACGGCGACCTGACCGACCGCCTCGGCGAACAGATCCACCGCGAGATCACCGGTCTGGGGAGGAAGTTCGGGAAGCTGGGGATAATCCTCGACCGGCATGGTGGGCAGCGAGAACTTGGCGCTGCCGCAGGCGATCAGCACGCGGGTGCCGTCCACCGATACGTCCACCGGCTTGTTGGGCAGTGATTTGGTGATGTCGGCCAGCAGGCGGCCCGAGACCAGTACCTGCCCGGGACCGGCGACCTCGGCGGCCACACGCATCTGCGCGGAGACCTCGTAGTCGAAGCCGGACACCGTAAGACCATCTTCATCGGCCACGAGGAGCACACCGCCGAGCACAGGCACCGGAGGCCGCGACGGCAGGCTGCGGGCCACCCAGGCTACGGATTCGGCGAAGTCCTCGCGAGCGACCCGAAACTTCATGCTTGCAAGCTCCATCGCCCGGTCTGTTCCTCTCCCAGTCTCGATCAGTAGTGATCAGTGAATTCGTCAGGGGCTGCTTCCCCCTGGAACCCATGCAGTCTCGCACAGGGGGCCGACATCAAACCGTACCCGCGATCTGCGCGCGCCGGGGCGGAGGGTCCAACTGAGTCCAGGGTGTCCGTTCTTCTCCAGGCGTCCTTGTGCACGAGCCGGGAACCGCTCCCGGCGAACCGTTCGCTCCCAAGCCGAGTTTCCACACACCTGTTTTAGAAGAGAATTCTAATTAGAGAGAAATGAAGTAGTAGTAGGCACTGTGGAATCTGTGGACTTCCCCCCTTTCCGCAGGTCCGAGGGTGCGGCGGCGTGTGGATGTCTCGAGGGTGTCTCGAGGATGAACAGCCGATGGCTGTGGAGTCACCGCCAGTTTCCACATCCATCCTCGAGCCATCCTCGAGTTGCTCCACGGTTTCCGGCCTACCTGCGCACATGGGGGCGAATCGGTGGACAACTACGAGTTTCCTCGAGGACTCCCATGGGACTCCTCGAGGAATCCACAGGGCACAACTCGCATCCGCCCAGGTCAGACCTCGAGGATGAAGCAACCTGTGGGAACTGTGCACTACCGGTTGTGCACCCCTGTTAGTAGAGCCCTGTGGGTAAACCGGTGCACAACTCGAGGATTCCACACAGTTTCCTCGAGGATTCCTCGAGGAATCCACACCCCCGAAAACACAAGACCCCCACGTCAGACGACGTGGGGGCCTGTTAGCTGTGGATCAGCGGGAACGCTGTTTAATCCGGGCTGTGAGTTCTTGAACCTGGTCGTACACCCGGCGCCGCTCGGTCATCTCCTTGCGCACTTTCTTGTCGGCGTACATGACCGTGGTGTGGTCGCGGCCGAACGCCTGGCCGATCTTGGGCAGCGATAGGTCCGTCAGTTCACGGCACAGGTACATGGCGATCTGCCGGGCCTGCGCGAGCGGGCGGGCCTTACCGGGACCGGTCAGCTCCTCGAGCGTGGTGTTGAAGTACTCCGCGGTCACGGCCATGATCGTGGACGCCGTGATCTCCATGGTGGTGGCGTCCGGCATGAGATCGCGCAGCACCACCTCGGCCAGCGACAGATCCAGCGGCTGCCCGTTCAGCGAGGCGAACGCGGTCACCCGGATGAGCGCGCCCTCCAGCTCGCGGATATTGCGCTCCACCCGGCTGGCGATGAGTTCGAGCACGTCATGCGGCACATCCAGGCGATCCATCCGCGCCTTCTTGCGCAGGATCGCGATGCGCGTCTCCAGCTCGGGCGGCTGCACATCGGTGATGAGGCCCCATTCGAAGCGGGTGCGCAGCCGCTCCTCCAGGGTGGCCAGCTGCTTGGGCGGCCGGTCCGAGGACACCACGATCTGCTTGTTCGCGTTGTGCAGGGTGTTGAAGGTGTGGAAGAACTCCTCCTGGATGCCTTCCTTGCCCTCGATGAACTGGATGTCGTCCACCAGCAGGATGTCGGTCTCGCGGTAGCGGCGCTTGAACGCGACCTTGCGGTCGTCGCGCAGCGAGTTGATGAAGTCGTTGGTGAATTCCTCGGTGGACACGTACTTCACCCGCATGCCCGGGAACAGCCGCTGGGCGTAGTGCCCGGCCGCGTGCAGCAGGTGGGTTTTGCCCAAACCCGAAGCGCCCCAAACGAATAGCGGATTGTAGGCGCGCGCGGGCGCCTCCGCGATTGCGACCGCCGCGGCGTGTGCGAACCGGTTGGACGCGCCGATGACGAAGGTCTCGAAGGTGTACTTGGCGTTCAGGCTGTTCGCCGACGACGGCTGCGGCGTCTCGCGCTCGGGCGACTTGTTGAAATAGGTCGGCCACGAATTGCGCGCGTTCACGACCGGTTCGTCGTCCTCGTGATCCTCGTCCACCGGCCTGCGCGCGGGCTGCGACGGCATGGGCGGGGGCGGCGGTGCGGGCATATGGGCGGGTTGCGCCGCCATATGCGCCGGTTCCGGATCGGCTTCGGGCGAGAACAGCGACTCCTGGCCGGGCGGCAGGTTCGGCGCGCGATGGTTTTCCCGGCGTCGCGGCGGTTGCTGCGGTTCCGGAACGGGTACCGGCAACTCTTCGGCCATCTGTGGCTGACCGAATTCCACCGGTGGATAAGATTCGCGCTCGCCGTACTCCGCGGGGTAGTCCTGTGCAGGGGCGTAGCGGGGCTGTGGATAGTCCGGCTGTGCCTGGTAGTGGGGCTGTTGGCGCTCAACCGGAGCCGGTGCCGGGGGTGCCGGCTGGTAGCTCATCGGGGCGTGATCGGGCTCACGCGGGCGTTCCGGCCGGGAGGTCATGCGGGCGTGCCGGGGTGCGTTGGGCGAGCGGTCGACCGGGGAGTTCTGCTGTGCCCTTATCCGCACGCCGAGGCCCTCGACCTGAAGTCCGCGCCGGGCCAGCGAGCGCAGGATCGGCTCGCGGAGATCGCGTTCCACCACCTCTTGCGCCATGGTTCCGGGCACCGAGAGCAGGGCGAATCCCTGCGCGAAGGTGATCGGTTCGATGATGCCGAGCCAGGCTTTGTGCGCCTTGCTGACCGGCTGGATCTCTCCGTCCGCGGAGCCGCTCGCGAGTTCCGCGATCACCTCGGGCCAGACAGCTGTCAGCACATTCTGCTCGTCGTTCACGAACGGAGTCCTCCCCGGAGCAAGGTCGATTGGAGCAGACGGGCGGCGACTGCTCGATTCCCCCAGGTAACCGGGTGTCGGCGAGCACCGTCAGCCCCACGAATATGCCACTCCAAGGGTGTTTCCACACAATTATCCACAGATGTGGACAACCTGGGGATGCGTGTCGCATCCCGTCGAATCCCCCTATTCGGGCGCAGACCTGCGGTTCTTCAGCAATCAGCTGGCAACTACACGCTAGGTCGCTCCAACGCCTCGAAGGACGGTACATGAAGCGGGGCCATTCGGTCGAACCGGCTTTTCAGCCCCGGAAAGTGCGCTCTTACCCCGAGTTTGACCCTCGTCCAGCAGATAAGTACCCTTCTACAGTCACCCTATGGTGCGGTGGCGGCTGTCTGCTGCCCGTGCCGATAAGGGTATTTGCGTCCGCGGATCTCAGATTCGCCGGATCGCAGACCGTTTCACCGATAAAGCTTCGGGCGTCAACCGACGCCCGCCACCTATGAGGAGTGTTGACCGTGGCCAAGGGCAAGCGGACGTTCCAGCCGAACAACCGTCGTCGGGCGCGCGTCCACGGCTTCCGTCTCCGGATGCGTACCCGTGCGGGCCGCGCCATCGTTTCGGCGCGCCGTGGCAAGGGCCGTAAGTCTCTGACGGCCTGATTCGAGATCAGTGCTGCCTGAGCCGTATCGGCTGCACCGTCGTACCGATTTTTCCCGGACGGTGCGCCAGGGCCGGCGGATCGGGAGACGGGATCTCGTTGTGCACGTACTGCTACACGACGATCTGTCGAGCGGACCGGAACCATCCATTCGGGTGGGCGGTCCGCGTTTCGGCTTGATCGTCAGCAAGGCGGTGGGTCCGGCGGTGGTACGCCACCGGGTGGCCCGCCGCCTGCGTCATATCTGTGCGAGCGTCGCGGTGGATCTACCCGCGGGCGCCGATATCGTTCTGCGCGCCCTGCCGGGCGCGGCGAACGCCGCTTCCGTCGATCTCGAACGTCAGATCCGGAGCGGCCTGCGCAAACTCGGCACCCTCAGCGAATCCGGTCCGGCCGGTGGCGAATCGGGAACAGCTGGCAGCGACTCATGAACGTCCTGCGCGCCGCTGCCCGTCTCCCGGCCAAAGCTCTGATATTCCTCATCGAGCTGTATCGGACCTATGTCTCCCCCACCCGCATGCCGGTGTGCCGCTTCACTCCCACCTGTAGTGAGTACGCGGTGACCGCGCTGCGCACCCGCGGTCTGTTCGTCGGACTCGGACTGGCAGCCGTGCGAATCGTGAAATGCGCACCCTGGCACCCTGGTGGGTGGGACCCCGTACCGGAACGTTCACGTCACCGGCACGCGGCAGCAGCCAAACAAGGGTCACCGTCCGCGGTGACCGGCGAGACGAACGACGGGAGTACATAACGCCGTGCTCGATTTCATCTATTACCCGGTGTCGGGAATCCTCTGGTTCTGGCACCGCGTCTTCGGGTGGGCGCTGGGCGATGACAGCGGTTTCGCCTGGGCGCTGGCCGTGGTGTTCCTCGTGTTCACATTGCGGTTGGTGCTGTACAAGCCGTTCGTGAAGCAGGTCCGCACCACCAAGCAGATGCAGGAACTGCAGCCGCAGATCAAGGAACTGCAGAAGAAGTACAAGAACGATCGTCAGCAGATGACGGTCGAGATGCAGAAGCTGCAGAAGGAACACGGCTTCAATCCGCTCATGGGCTGTCTGCCCGTGCTGCTGCAGGTTCCGGTGTTCCTGGGTCTGTTCCATGTGCTGCGCTCGTTCAACCGGACCGGCACCGGTATCGGCCAGTTGGGCATGACGCCGTACGACAACGCGCATACCGCGAACTACTTCTTCAGCGCGGGCGACGTCCAGTCCTTCCTGACCGCACGGCTTTTCGGTGCTCCCCTCTCGGGCTTCATCACCGAGAAGAACGCGGTGCTGGAATCCTTCGCCGAGTACGGCGGTATGCCGAGCAAGGTCGCCATCATCGCGGTTTCGGTGCCGCTGATGATCATCGCGGGCCTGGCGACGCACTTCAACGCGCGCGCCTCGGTGGAGCGGCAGAGCGAGGCGGCCGCCGCCAACCCGCAGGCCGCCATGATGAACAAGCTGGCGCTGTACGTGTTCCCGCTGGGCGTGCTCGTCGGTGGCCCGTTCCTGCCGATCGCCATCCTCATCTACTGGGTGTCCAACAACATCTGGACCTACGCGCAGCAGCATCTCGTCTTCGGCCGCATGGAGAAGGAAGAGAAGGAGAAGAAGGACGCCGCCATCGAGCGTCGCGCCCAGAACGCTCCGAAGCCGGGCGCGAAGCCGGTCGACACCCGCAAGAAGCCGGTCGTCGACGCACCCGCGCAGGCCGACACCAATGGCGTCGATATGGCCAAGACCGATGCGCCGCAGGCCGGCCAGAACGGTTCCGCCAAGTCGAATCAACAGTCGAACCAGCAGAAGAAGCGGTCCGGCAATCGCGGGCGTGCCAACCAGAAGCGCCGTCGCTGATCTTCTCTACAACTCCAGATGAAGGAAACAACCATGACTGTTGAAACCGACGGAGGGGACCCCACAGTGACGGCTGCGACGGCGGCGGCACCGGAGACCGAGACCGCGGCGGCGGCCGAGCCCGTGGTGGATGCCGAGGAAGCGCTCATCGAAGAGGGCGAGATCGCCGGTGACTACCTCGAACAGCTACTGGATGTGCTCGACTTCGACGGTGACATCGACCTCGATGTCGAAGGCGATCGGGCCGTGGTGAGCATCGACGGCGGTAAGGATCTGGCGAAGCTGGTCGGCCGCCGCGGTGAGGTTCTGGACGCTCTCCAGGAGCTGACCCGCCTCGCCGTGCAGCAGGCGACCGGCGTGCGCAGTCGCCTCATGCTCGATGTCGCGGGCTGGCGCGCGGGCCGTCGCAGCGAGTTGAGCGCGCTCGGCACCGAGGCCGCCAAGCGCGTGCTGGAGTCCGGCGAGCGCGAGGCGCTCACCCCGATGACCCCGTTCGAGCGCAAGATCGTGCACGACGCGGTCGCCGCCGTCGATGGTGTCGTCAGCGAAAGCGAAGGCGTGGAGCCGAGCCGACGGGTCGTCGTCCTCCCCGCGTGACACGCACACCGCACCGAAGCCGGGGCCCCCGCGTCGAACAGACCGGGGGCCCTACGCTTGTCCCGAGTCGACCGCTTTTCGTCATCAGTTGGGAAGGATGTTTCACGTGGAACCTGGCACCGAGTCGACCGATCTCGCTGTCGAGCCGCCCGCCGCAGCCGCGGTGATCTTCGGCGATCGATTGGAGATCGCGCGCCGGTACTACACCGTGCTCGCGAGTGCGGGAGTCGAGCGCGGGTTGATCGGACCTCGCGAGGTGCCCCGGCTATGGGATCGGCACATCCTCAATTGCGCGGTGATCGGTGAGCTCATCCCCGAGGGCGCGACCGTCGTCGACATCGGTTCCGGCGCGGGCCTGCCCGGTATCCCGCTCGCCATCGCGCGCCCGGATCTCCGAATCACGTTGGTGGAGCCGCTGCTTCGACGGACCGTTTTCCTGGCGGAGTTCATCGAGGCCGCCGGGCTCGGGGTGACCGTGGTGCGCGGGCGCGCGGAACAGCCGGGCGTGAAGAAGGAGGCGGGCGGCGCGGATGTCGTGACCTCCCGCGCGGTCGCTCCCCTGGCGAAGCTGGCGGGTTGGTCCATGCCGCTGGTGCGCGATCACGGACGCATGCTGGCGCTCAAGGGAATCAGCGCGGTCGAGGAATTGGAGCGCGATCGCGATGATCTCGCCAAGGCCGGTGCGGGCAGGACCGAGGTGCTCGAATGCGGTGTGGGAGTGCTGGAGACGCCGACCATGGTGATCAGTGCGGAGAAGCTCCCCCGGGCCGATCGTCGTAAAGCGCGCCCGAAGAAATAGTTGAAACACTATTCTTTCAAAACCCCTGTGCGCCGCGCCCCGGCTCGGTACTGTCCGGGTCACCCACACCGAGGTGGGATCGGAGCACAGGAGTTTTCATGAAGACCACACGGCGTGCCGGTTTCGGCGTCGCACTGCTGGGCGCACTGGCCACGACCGCGCTGGTGACCGCGCCCCAGGCCAACGCTCTCGTCAACGGCATCAGCGTTTCGGACACCACCCTGTATGTCGGCCAGACCTACACCATCACCGCGGACGTCACCTTCACCTCGATGCTGTTCCAGGTGACTTTCACCGATAACGGCACCGAGATCGGCAAGGCGAACGTGAGCAATAGCAAGGCGACCATCCAGTGGACGCCCAGCACCACCGGTTCGCATGAGCTGAAGGCGACCCAGGAGATCATCAGCAGTAAGTCGACCACCGTCACTGTGACGACTCAGCCGACTACCCCGGGTGGGGGCACCGGCTCCTCCGGGAGCAACCCGCTCGCCGGATTGCTGAGCTCGCTCTCCGCCAAGTAGCTACTCCCCCACCGCGTCCCGGGAACGGGCGCGACGGCCGGCCCGCCGTCGCGCCCGTTCCCGTTTTGGTTGGTCGGCTGATCCCGGCCGCGACTCCGTCCGACCCCCGCCGCAGAGTCTTTGTCCGGCATGGTTTCCCGTGAAACATCGCGCGAATTCCCTTCGGGGTGATCGATTATGCGTGTCGCGGGTGCGGGATTGCTGTTCAACTTCCGTATTGTGTCCGGTACTGGCAAGCTATGAACGTCGAGCGTGAGTGCCCCACAGTGGCGGTGCCCGGCGGCCTTCCCTACGCGCATCCACTCGGCCACGTGTCTTTGAGTTCTCGGGGTTAGGAGCCTGTATGTCCAACGGTCCGGCGAATGTTTCACGGGAAACAACGTCCCGGGTGCCCGGCATGCTCGATACCGGAGCTTTCGATGTAGAGGAGTTCAGCCGCACCCCGTTCGGAAATATCTCCCCCACCGAGACCCCGATCGCAGCGGAAGCGCAGCGCGCCAGCCAGGTTCTGCACCCCGGCAATACCGCGATCCCGCGCCCGCGCGAACAGCGTGTCATCACCATCGCGAATCAGAAAGGCGGCGTGGGTAAGACGACCACCGCCGTGAATCTGGCGGCCGCGCTGGCGGTGCAGGGGATGCGCGTGCTCGTGGTCGATCTCGATCCGCAGGGCAATGCCAGCACCGCGCTCGGCATCCCGCATCACTCCGGCATTCCGTCCAGCTACGAACTGCTCATCGGCGAGTGCACCGTCCGTGACGCCATCCAGCAGAGCCCGCACAATGAACGGCTGCTGTGCATTCCGGCCACCATCGATCTCGCCGGTGCCGAGATCGAACTCGTCTCCATGGTCGCCCGCGAGGGCCGGTTGAAGGCCGCCATCCAGGAGGCGAACCTCGCGGGATACGACATCGACTACGTCATGATCGACTGCCCGCCCTCGCTCGGCCTGCTCACGGTGAACGCGCTCGTGGCGGCCAAGGAGGTGCTGATTCCGATCCAGTGCGAGTACTACGCACTGGAGGGCGTGGGTCAGTTGCTCCGCAATATCGGTCTGGTGCAGGCGCACCTGAACCCCGAATTACATGTCTCCACCGTTGTTCTCACCATGTACGACGGCCGCACCAAGCTGGCCGACCAGGTGGCCGAGGAGGTGCGCGCGCACTTCGGTGACGCGGTGCTGCGCTCGGTCATCCCCCGCAGCGTGAAGGTTTCCGAGGCGCCGGGCTACGGCATGACCGTGCTCGATTACGATCCGGGTTCACGTGGCGCCATGAGCTATTTGGATGCGGGACGTGAGATGGCAGCCAAGGCGGCGCGCCCGGAGCCGGTGCCGACCACCGACGCCGGATCCAGTGTGTAATGACAATCGCGGCTGCGGTGCATGGTGAACAACGAAAGGGGTCCTAGACCGATGAGTCAGGCGAAGAAGGGTGGACTGGGACGCGGTCTCGCCGCGCTGATCCCTACCGGACCCGCAGTCACACCGGGGGGCCTCGGCAGCGCCGCAGCCAATGTCGTCATCGGGCTGGATCCGATCGGCCCGCAGCCGGCTTCGGCCTTCCTGCATCGGGTTCCGGATCCGGAGGAGCCGACGGCGGCGGTCGACGAGGTGGACGCGGGCGCGGTCTATCGGGAGATTCCGCCCGAGCAGATCGTGCCCAATCCGAAGCAGCCGCGTCAGGTTTTCGATGACGAGGCGCTCGCCGAACTCGTGCACTCGATCAAAGAGTTCGGTCTCATGCAGCCGATCGTGGTGCGTCAGATCGCGACCGTGCCGGAGCCGCAGTATCAGCTCATCATGGGTGAGCGGCGCTGGCGGGCGAGCCAGAAGGCGGAACTCGAGGCCATCCCGGCGATCGTCCGGGAGACCGCGGATGATGCGCTGCTGCGGGACGCGCTGCTGGAGAACATCCATCGCGTGCAGTTGAATCCGCTCGAAGAGGCGGCGGCCTACGAACAGCTGCTCGAGGAATTCGGCGTCACCCATGAGGAATTGGCTTCGCGAATCGGCCGTTCCCGACCGGTCGTGACGAATATGATTCGCCTGCTGAAACTTCCGATTCCGGTGCAGCGCCGGGTAGCGGCCGGCGTGCTTTCCGCCGGGCATGCCCGTGCGGTGCTCGCGCTGGAGGCGGGAGCCGAGGCGCAGGAGGAGCTCGCGAAGCGGATCGTCGCGGAGGGCATGTCGGTTCGCTCGACCGAGGAAGCCGTCAAATTGGCGAATCGGAATCCCGATAGCGCGGTCACTCCCCCGGCGCCGAAGCGTAAGCCGATTCAGATGCCGGGTTTGCAGGATGTCGCCGAGCGACTGTCGGAGTCCTTCGACACTCGCGTCACGGTGGCGCTCGGTAAGCGCAAAGGCAAGATCACCGTCGAGTTCGGTTCCATTGACGATCTCGAGCGAATTGTCAGCCTGATGGAGCAATCCAAGCTTTGAAATCGGCCCTACTCTGGGGTCGAGGCTGAAACGTCACTGTGACGTACACGATCCCAGGCCCCGAGAGGCGTGTTGCTTTGATCGCTTATTCTTGCTGGCGAGTAGATATCGATGCGGCGTGAGTGTGGATGAATCGGACAGCTGGAGGCTGAGCAGAGCGGTGTCGACCAGCGTTACCGCATTGACCCTCGGCGGACTCGACAAACTCCCCTCGCACGCGCGGCGGTGCGTGTTCTGGGAGATGGATCCGGCAGTGGCAGCGGACTCCCGCGAATTCAGTGACCCGGTCTTCGAAAAGGAGGCCTGGCTCTCGACCGTACTCCTGGAGTGGGGGTCGTGTGGGCAGGTCGCTCTGGTCGACGGACAGTCGGCCGGGGTGGCGCTGTACTCACCGCCGAGCCGGGTGCCGCGCGCCGGGCTCTTCCCCACCTCCCCCGTGAGCCCGGATGCCGTCCTGCTGACCACGCTGCGGGCCGAAAGTCCCTATCAGGACACCGATGTCGCCCAGCAGCTCATTTCGGCCGTGGTAGCCGATCTGGTGCGTCGTGGTGTGCGCGCCATCGAGGCGTTCGGAATGCGCTGGGATCCACCGGCTACCGCGATGGCGGACCGGTTCGGTTCCATGACGCTGCTGGAGCGCATCGCACCCACTCCCCCGCGTGCGTCCAAGACTCCGCCGCCGTCGGCGGGGTGCGCACCGGACACCTGCATGATCGATGCCGATTTCCTGGAGGAGGTCGGTTTCAAAGTGGTTGCCGCGCATCATCGTTTTCCGCGGCTGCGTTTGGAACTCGATAGCGACCACCTGTGGAAGGAAGACGTCGAGCGCGCGCTGGATCAGCTGCTCGCGGCGGCGGCGATGACGATGCCGAACCGGCTCGTCACCCTCTAGCAGCGGCCGAGACGAACAAACCCCGCTGTGCCGAGCGAATCGGCGCAGCGGGGTTTTTCGTGGTCTCCGTAGTTCCGGTGAACTCAGATGCGGTCGGCGGCGGCGAGTTCTTCCGCGAGCAGTTCCGCGAAGGTGTACGTCCCGGTCGGCTGATCGTCCTGGCCGAGCAGGTACAGCCGCTTCACCGAGATGAGGATCGCCTCGGCGATGACATCGCGCATGCGCGGGTTGGTCAGCACCGTCGAGTCGTAATCGTTTGTCAGATAACCGATATCGACCTGGACGGTCGGCATCTTGGTGAGTCGCAGCAGATCCCAGGTGCGGGCGTGCGTGCGGCAGTCCTGAAGTGAAGTGCGCGCGACGATTTCACGCTGGATGAACCCGGCCAGCACCTGGCCGATCATCGAGGTGGAGCCGTGCGAATTGCCGAAGTGGAAGCTGGCGACACCGCTGGCGGAGGTGCTCGGATTGCCCGCGCAGCGCAGCGAGATCATCAGATCGGCGTCGAAGGTATTGGAGGTCTCGGCGCGTTCGGCATCGGAGGGGTTCGCGCCCCAGGGCCGGGACAGGAAGGTCTCCATACCCGTTGCGGCCATGCGTCCTTCGAGGCGGCTGGCCAGATCCCAGAGGATCTCCGATTCGTAGACGTCACCGAATTCGCTGGGCACCGAGGAGCCCTTGTCGGGTCCGCCCATGCCCGGATCGATGACGATGCGCTTACCGGTCAGCTGCGGACCGGCGCGGTGTACGACTTCTTCCTCGGCGATGCGATGCGGATTGCCGCCGGTGACGCGCGCGCCCAGCAGTTCCAGCGAGCGCAGCGTGTCCGGCCCGCAGATGCCGTCCCCCGCGAGACCGATCTCGCGCTGGAAGGAGGTGAGCCCCTCATGTGTGTGCGGCCCGAAGTAGCCGTCCACCCGGCCCACGTAGAACCCCAGATCCTGCAGTCGCCGTTGCAGTGTGGCGACGTCGTCGCCGTACAGCGGTGCGGACAGCTGATAGATCAGGGTGCGTGCGCCGAGGCGGTAGGAGGCTTCCTTGAGGGCCCGGTAGGTGGCCGGGCCCACCACGCCGTCGACGAGCAGACCGCGATGCTGCTGGAAGGCGCGCACCGCGGAGTCGAGGTCGTGGTCGAAGGTGGCTTCGATGTTCTTCCAGTACTCGCCGTTGCCATTGCCGTTGGTGTCGGCAATGGGGTGTGAGTTCAGGAATCCGAGACTTGCGAGGGTGCTCCGAACCTCAGCTACGGCTGGTCCAGTATCGCCGTGACGAAGTCGGTGCATGCGTAAGAGCCCTTTCCTTCCGCCAACCCGGGTACCCACTCGTGCACAGGTTTACACACCTGTGCACGACCGGAGCGTCGGTCGATTGTCTCAGACCCGGACCAGATTTCGGCAACTGTCGAGTGCAGGCATCGTACGGCGCGTCGTTAGATAACACCCTCGAGTTCGCGCAAGAGGGCCGCTTTGCCCTTTGCGCCGACGATCCGCTTGATCTCCTTGCCCCCTTGGAACAGCACCATGGTAGGCAACGACAGAATGCCGTAGTCCTTCGAGGCCTCCGGATTGGCGTCGGCGTCGACCTTGGCGATGGTCAGGGCGTCGGCATGGGTGGCGGCGATCTCCTCCAGCACGGGCGCGACCATCTTGCACGGACCGCACCAGGCCGCCCAGAAGTCGACCAGTACCGGCTTCTCGCTGGCCAGCACGTCCTGCGCGAACGTCTTATCGCTGACCGTGATGGTGGCGGAGGTCTTGGCGTCGGACATGGTCGCTCCTTAGTTGTTCACTTCTACCGGCTGGCCGGCGTGATCGAGAGTATTGGTAGAGATGTCGCCCTGCTCGGCGAGCCAGCGCTCGGCGTCGATGGCCGCGCGGCAGCCGGTTCCGGCGGCGGTGATGGCCTGGCGGTAGGTGTGGTCGACCAGATCGCCCGCGGCGAAGACGCCCTCGGCCGAGGTGTAGGTGGACTGCCCCTGCACCTTCACGTAGCCCTCGCCGTCCAGTTCGACCTGGCCGGTGACCAGTTCGCTGCGCGGATCGTGGCCGATGGCCACGAACAGGCCGGTGGCGGGCAGTTCGCTGGTCTCGCCGGTGCGGGTGTCCCGGATCGTGAGGCTGGTGACGGCCGAATCCCCGTGCACCGCAGTGACTTCGGAGTTCAGCAGGAAGCGGATCTTGTCGTTGGCCTTGGCGCGCTCGAGCATGATGCGGGAGGCGCGGAACTCCTCGCGGCGGTGGATGATGGTGACGCTGGAGGCGAACTTGGTGAGGAAGGTGGCCTCCTCCATGGCGGAGTCGCCGCCGCCGACCACCACGATGTCCTGGCCCTTGAAGAAGAAGCCGTCGCAGGTGGCGCAGGCGCTGACGCCGCGGCCGAGGAGATCCTGCTCACCCGGGATGTTCAGGTAGCGCGCGGCCGAGCCCATGGCCAGGATCACGGCGTAGGCCTCGAAGGTCTCACCGCCGACGGTGACCTTCTTGATCTTGCCGGAGAGGTCGAGGGCGTCCACGTCCTCGGTGCGGATGTCCGCGCCGAAGCGTTTGGCCTGCTCGCGCATCTCCTCCATGAGATCCGGGCCCATGATGCCGCCGCGGAAGCCGGGGAAGTTCTCCACCTCGGTGGTGGTCATGAGCGCACCGCCGAATTGGGTGCCTTCGAACAGCAACGGCTGCAACTCCGCTCGCGCGGCGTACACGGCAGCCGTGTATCCGGCCGGTCCGGAACCGACGATGATCAGGTCGCGAACAGCGGTAGTCAAGAGGGCCTCCGAAGGCAGATGTGAAACAGGCAGGTCGGTCAACAACAGGGTAAACGCTGTTGTTCCCGAACCCGCGTGGACCGGGCGCGCGCGTGAGCCGCCACACTCCGGGCGAAACCGCCCGGGCGTGCGGACTACATATCCCGCTGACCAGTGCCGTTGGGACTCAGCCGATTACCGTCGCGCGGTATCGAACGGGCTTGCGCGATGCCGATCCACCGCCGGCGCGGGCTCAGCCGATATCGACGCTGGTGAGCAATTGTGGATTGGCGGCGGTGCAGCCGTTGCCCAGCACCACCGCGGTGATCTGCGGGGCGTGCGGTCCGGCGAGCAGCACCAGCACGGCCTGCTGGCCGCCGTAGGAGACGCTGCGGCTGCCGAGCACCCGATTGTCCAGCTGTGCGGCCGTCAGACAGTCCGATAGCGCGCTGCCGTGGGCGAGCGGGCCGCTGATGTCGTGGCGGCCCATCGCGGCCAGCGCCATGGACGGCGGGAAGTCGGCGGGCAGCTGATTGTCGGCGGGCTGGGCGGCGGCGGGCGCGGCGCTGCGGTTGTGCATGGCGTCGAAGGCCACCACCCCGCCCGCGAGCACGGCCGCCGCGGCCGCGGCGGCGCTGAGCCAGCGCTGGCGGCGGGTGAAGCGTTCATCGGGCCGGACCGAATCGGTGTCCGGTTCGTAGTCGTCGTCGAGTTCCTCGGGAGTGAGGTCGCCGAGTTCGCGCGGGTCGAGCTGACCGGTGTCGAATACCGCGGAGCCGTTCAGCACCGGCATGGGTGCGGTGGAAGGTGGTGCGGGATGGGTGGATTGGCGAGGCACGGGTAACCGGTGCACGGTGGCGATCTGCCCCGGATCGGTGATGTCGGTGGCGGCCAGGTCACCGATCATGCGCTCGAGCCGGGTGGTGATCTCGTCCGGCATGGGGTGGATGAGGTGGTCGTTGCGGCCCAGATCGCGCAGGCGCAGGTTCACCTGGTCGAGTGAGCGCAGATAGCGCATGGCCGCGGGATCGCGGCGCACTTCCGTCCACAGTTGTGCGGACAGATCCGCCGGGACGTTCCCGGCGTGCAGATCGGCGAGCAGTTCGTCGGACCAGGGCGGGCGCGGGATGGTTCCGGCGGTCGCCGTTCCCGGTGCCATTGATCCTGCGAGTACTGCGTCGTCCTCGTTCATTGCCCCTCCAGATCGGACCCGTGTGGGAAATCGCAGACCTGTCTTAGTTTTCGACGCACCGGAGTCGCGTCCGGTTCCCCGGATATCCTGCTCCGCGCGCGGCGGAATCAGGTGTTCATCGAGTGCAGATGTTCTTCGAGTCGCCGCCGCCCGCGGGCGCACCGGCTTTTGATGGTTCCGGCCGGAACACCGAGCAGCACAGCGGCTTCCGCGATCGAATAGCCTTCGAGCTCCACGGCGACCAGGGCGGTGCGCTGTTCGGCGGGTAGCGTGAACAACGCGGCATCGACCACGAGCGTTGCTTCCAGGCTCGCGAAATCGTCGCGGGGACAAAGGGGTTCGAGTACGGACTCGTCGGACAAAGGTACCGTGCGCCGGAGTTTGTTGCGACGGATGCGATCCAGGCACGCGTTCACCACGATGCGGTGCAGCCAACTACGCACTTCGGACTCGCCGCGGAAGCCGCCCGCGCAGCGATGGACGGACAGCAGGGCGTCCTGAAGTGAGTCGGCGGCGTCCTCGGGGGTGTAGGAGGTGCGCAGCGCGATCTGCCAGAGATGGTCGCGATGGCGGCGTAATAGCTCGGCGAAGGCGTGCCGCTCGCCGAGGGCGTGGGCGGCGAGCAGATCGCGATCGGTGGCCTCGCAGACCCGGTGGCGGGTGCGGACAGCCGTCGCTGAGGCCCGAGTTCGTGACTCGGTCGCTACTCCGAAATCGTGAGCTGACGACAATGCGACTCCTGAAACCAGCAGAGAGTACGCAAGATCATATCGAAGATAACGATTCGGCAGCAATGGAATGCGCGATAAAAGCGCAGCTAGCGGGCGTTTTCGGGCGAACCGGACAGCGTCTTCGATAACCGGAACGACCCGAAAATCACGAAACTATGGAGCGGCCTCGAATCGGATCTCCCCGATGGAGGTCTGATACTGACCGCCGTTCTGCGCCAGCGCGGTGATCCACACCAGCACGTAGCGGGCGGGCTGATCGGCCTGCACCGCGATCTCGGTGGTGCCGTTGCCGAGCGTCGCCGCCCCGATCAACTGGGTCTGATCCAGCGTCGGTGAGGCGGTCGGCGAGGTGCGGATCTCCACCTGGGTGCCCGGCGTCGGCGAATCGATGATCACCTTGGTGAGCTTGCTGGGGCTGCCCAGCGTCGTCAGCACCCCCACCCCCTTCTTGAGGGCGGGGAACTGCTGGAAGTACGCGTCGGTGCGCCACAGCGTGCCCGGATTGTTGTCCAGTACCGCGCCGATGCTGCCGACCCCGTCGGGCGTGCCCTCGGGCGAGAACACCATGGCCCCGGTGACCGGCACCGGAACGCCCGCCGCCGCACCCGCGGTGGTCTGCGGTGAGCCCGGTGCGGGCGGGGCCAGGCTGGAGGTGGTGAGCCCGATATTGCGCTGTTCGTTGAGCGGCGCTTCGGAGCTGCCGGGCGCGAACACGCTCAGCAGCCACCAGATGATGACGCCGACCACCAGCGCGGCCAGTACGCCGAGCCCGACCAGGATCCACATCATCCGCTGCGAGCGTTCCTTCTCGGCGGCGAGCAGTTCCGGATCGGCGAGGGTTTCGTCCGGTGCGGACGGCGGCCGCTGGCCCAGGCGCAGTACCGGGATGAGATCGGTCTTCTGATCCACCACGGACGCCTGTTCCAGCACGTGCTGGACGGTGGCGGCGGTGCGCACGCCCTTGTTGGATTCCAGCGAGCGCACGGCGACCGCGGAGATCTCGAAGGGCACCTCGGGCCGAATCGTTCTGGGCTCCACCGGAGTTCCGTCCGGGCCGAAATCGGCCAGGGGCAGTCCGCCGATGGTGGCGGCGGTGCCGGTGACCCCGCCGACGCGGATCGGCCAGTGCGCGGTGATGAGCGCGTACAGCATGGCTCCGAGGCCGCGCACGTCCGATTGCGCGTCCGAATCGCCGAGGGTGCCGGGGAAGGCGAGCACGGCGTCACCGGAGGCGCTGATGCGCACCCGGTCCGGATGGTCGATGGAGAGTGAGCCGCCGCCGCGGTGCGCGAGTTCGGCGGCCGCCGCGAGCGCCCGGATGGCGCGTGCGGCTCCTATCGGCGACGGGACGGTGTCTGCCATCTCCTTGAGGGAGCGGCCGGGCGTCCATTCGGCGACCACGATGCCGCCGGAGGAACCGCGCACCACGTCGAGTACGCGCGCCAGGCCGGGCGAGTTGATCCGCCCGAGGCGCAGCGTGCGGGACAGGATGGCCTGCGGTCCGTCGTGCCCGGAGTTCTCGGCGGCCTGCTGGTCGGCGTCGACGAAGGTGAGCGCGACCTCGCGGTCGAGTTTCACGTCCAGCGCCTGCCAGAACTTGAGCCCGCGCGCGCCGCCGTGCCCGGCGAGCAGCCGGTACCGGCCGCCCGCGACCGAGGCGCCCGGCAGCAGTTTGGGCCCGCGCTGGATGCGTTTGGTGGCCTCCACCCGCATGGGTGGCATCTGCGGCGAAATCGCCTCGTAGACACCGGTTTCGGGGCCCGCCTGGGCCTCCTCTAGGTCGTCCGGATCCTCCCGGTCGTCCCGCCCGGTGTTCCGGTGCGTGGAATCGGCCGTGCCGCCCCGCTTTTCATCCGCACGATCCGGAGTCGGGGGCGCATCCGTGGAGAGCCCACCGCCCGCGGCCGCTGCGGATTCGGCGGCCGGGACGCCGCTCGCCGCGTCGTCGCTCACCCTCGTTCCTCCTTCGCCCTGGTATGTCGGAGACCGATGCTGTTGGGCCGGACCAGGTGTCCTGCGGACACCGTCGTCCGAAGCGGCGCGAGCACCCGGATCCGCCCTGCCACCGAGGTCGGGGAGGGCGTGTCCGGAGCTTGCGCTTGCCTGCCGAACAGGGTACGGGAACTCACCCTTGCCGGTGATGTCAACCGCATCGGGTCGGATGACGGGCAGCACCATGGTCTGCGCGTCGAGATAGGGATCGAACCGGTAGTAGTACGGCGCGGCGCGCAGATCCGGCTTGGGCAGCAGTGTGGTTTCGCCGAGATCGCCGACCAGTCCGCCGTCGAGTTCGAGATCCGGTGCGGGCGCGGTGAAGCCGAGTCGCCGGGAGATGGCCACGGTGATGGCGACGATCTCCGGGATGCCCGCCAGGCGCATGAGCCCGAAGGCCACGCCGAACATGATGAGCGCGGTGAGGCCGACGCGCACCAGTGAGCCGAGTCCGCCGAACGAGTCCGAGAGCCGGTGCAGCCCGATGACCTTGTCCGCGATCAGCATGACCGCGCCACCGGCGAGGGAGGCCAGCACGACCCGGGTGACGGTGCGCCCGACATTGGTCATGCGCAGATCGCCGAGGCTGCGGTGCAGCAGGAATCCGCCGATGACCGCGCCGGTGACGAAGCCGAGGCCGTTGGCGACGCTGAGCGCGATGACCACGTGCCGCTCATCGAAGAACACGGGGGCCAGCGCCGAGAGCGCGATCTTCACACCGGTGATGCCGAGGATGATCCAGGTCGGTGTCCACGCCTGTTCGCGGGCATAGAACACCCGTAGATGAATCAGCACGAGTGCGTAGGGAATCAGCGTGAATGCGGACCAGGACACTGCCTCGCCGAGTCGCGCGGCCTGCCCGAGCCCGAAATGCCCGTAGCCGAACAGGGCTTCACCGATCTGCGGTCCGGCGAAGGTCATGAAGGTGACGACCGGGACCAGCGCGATCATGGTCAAGCGGGTGGCGGTGCCGAGATCGTCGACCACGGCCGGTGTGTCGTCGGCGGCGGCATTGCGGCTCAGTCGCGGCATGATCGCGGTCAGCAGGGTCACGCCGAGCACGCCGTACGGCAATTGCAGTAGCAGCCAGGCGTTTTGGTAGATGGCCGGTCCGGCCTTGTCCCAGTGCGAGGAGATGCGGGTCGCGAAGGTCCAGCCGACCTGGCTGATCAGCACGTACAGGATGATGGCCGCGCCCATGCCCGCGAACTGCTTGAGCCGGGCGTCCACGCCCCACAGCGGCCGCAGATCGATGCCCTCGCGCCGGATGGCGGGCAGCAGGCTGACCATCTGCACCACCACGCCGAGCGTGACGCCGATGCCGAGGATGAGCAGTTTCGGTTCGCCCATGCGCACCGGGTCGAGGCTGATCTCGCCCGGTGTCATCCGGTACGCGATGAGCACGGTGAGCACCACGAGGTTGTTCAGCACCGGCGCCCACGCACCGGGTTTGAACACCCCGTGCGTATTGAGGATGGCCATGAGCAGCGCCGAGGTGCCGTAGAACAGCACGGCGGGCAGCAGCAGGAAGGCGAGCGCGGTGGTGAGCGCGGTGCTGACCTTGCCGTCATTGGAGAGGAAGACGTGCGTGGTCAGCACCGGCGCGAGGATGAGGACTATCAGCGTGCCGGTGCCGAGCACGGTGAGCGCGGCGGTGAACAGTCGCCGTACGAAGGCGCTGCCGCCGTCCGGGTCCTCTTTCTCCGCGCGCACCAGGGTGGGCACCACGATGGCGGTGAGCACCGCGCCGAGCAGCAGCTCGGAGATCATGGTCGGGATGGTGCTGGCGACGGTGAAGGCGCTGGCGATGGCCGGGCCGAGCACGGTCAGCAGCAGCAGCTGTTTGCCGAAGCCGGTGATGCGGCTGGCGAGGGTGGCGATGGCGATGGAGCCGGAGTCGCGGACCAGGCGAGCGTTGGAGCTCTCCGGTTTCTCGGCGACGGCGACCCGTTGTTCGCGGGTGTTGGGTCCGCCGGTTACGCGCGGCAGCGGTTGTGATTGCCGCGGTAGCGGATTCGACTGCGGGGTCGGGTAGCGCTGTCCGCCGGTCGGCGTGTTGTACGGTCCGCCGCCGGGTGGCTGATTGGGGTCGCCGGGGCGGTGTCCCCAGTGGTAGCGGTCCTCGGGTGCGACGTGTGCGCCGCGGCCCTGCGGTGGTCCGGCGGGCCGGGGTGGCTGCGGGTTGGCCTGAGGTCCGGGTTGCGGGCGGCGCGGGGGCTGACCGGGCGGCCGCTGCATGATCGGACCGGATTCGCCGGTGCGCAGGCCGGGTCCGGGCCCGGTGGGCGGACCGGACGGTTGACCGGCTGGGCGACCGGGCATGACGGTCGGAATTCCCTGGGACGGCGGATTCCCGGTTCGCGGGCCTTGATTCGGCGGTCCGGGCCGTTGCGGGCGCTGCGGTGGGATGCCGCGTTCCCAGGGTGCGGAGGGTGCGCGGCGCGCGCCTGCCCCCTCCGGGGGAACGGGTCGCCCGCCCGCGCGGGGTGCGCCGCCGTCGGGGCGTCCCGTCGGTCGCGGTCCGTCGTAACCGTCGGGTCGGCCCGCGGGACGCGGTGCGTCGTAACCGTCGGGACGCGGTGCGTCATAACCGTCGGGACGGCCGGAGGCATTGCCGTCGGGACGGCCGGAGGAGCGGGGATCGTCGCCGTACTCGCTCATCACGCCTCCTTTCGTTGCTCGCGTTTGGCGCGCGAGAACCTGTTCACCCGGCGTCGGGTTTCCGGATCCAGCCCCTCGTCGGCCGGATCGGACTGGCCGCGGAAGCGGTGCCAGAGCCGGCGTCCGGCCAGCAGGAGCAGCAGCGCACCGGCACTAGCGGTAATTATCGCCAACACACGACCGTAAGCGTTGGATCGCACGGATACCGATACCGCATTGCCGAGTGGCACCCCGTCGGGTGTGGTAAGTGCGATGGGTATCACCAGGTTTCGGCTGTCCGAGACCTCGGTCGGGATCTGGAAGGACCGGGTGCCCTTGGCGGGTAATACCTGTTCGCCGATATCGGTGATGTTCGTCTCGGCGGGCGCGTCGATCCGGAACTTGATGCGGATGGCGACGGGCAGGTCGTTGCGGGCGACCAGCAGCAGCGGGCTCTGTTCGGAGGCGAGGGTGTAGACGCCGCCGGGCGGCAGCACGGTGACCGAGCGGAAGAGGTCGTCGACGGTGCGGGTGGTCTGGTCGATGCGGCGTTGCGCGAAGGTGTCGGCCTGTGCGCCGCCGGCGCGCCGATCGGACATGGTGAGCGCCCGGATCAGATCGTCGCGCAGCGGGGTGAGGAACCCGCGCGGGCTGAGTTCCTGCTGCGGCACATCGGCCAGCGCGCTCATCAGTTCGGTGATGTTGTGCGCCTGCTGCCGGACCGGTTCGGCGAAGTGCCCGGGGACGGCCTCATCGGCCGCGGTGGGCAGATAGTCCAGGTCGTAGGGCTGCGGATCGACCTGTTGCGCAAGCAGATCGGTGAGCGAGCGCGGGGCGGCGAGGTTGTCGCGGTACATCAGGTCGAGCTGTCCGAGCAGGGCGGTGGCCTCGTCGCGGTTGGGTCCCCACTGCTGCGGTGGCATGAGCAGCAGTGAGCGCGGGCGGCCGGGTTGCGGGTTGAGCGCGGTCCAGGTGATGGCGCCGAGCGCGTCCTGCAGCCGGGCGGCGCGGGAGTCGTTGGTGACGTCGTAGCGGACCCGGTCCGGGGTGTACGGCGGGGTCGGCGGGTGTGAGCCGACCGCGGCCAGGGCGGTGGCGGACCAGATGTCGAAGGTGGCGGCGTGCAATTCGGGTGCGCCGGGCGCCGGGTCGCCGCCGCCGGGTGCGGGCAGCGTGAGCCCGTCCAGTCGCACCAGGTCGGGGCTCACCGAATCCGCCGGGGCGGCCGGGCTTTTGGCGCTGGAGATATTGGAGCGGCCGTCGGCTGGCGTCACGGCGTTGTCGGCGAGCAGGGCGGTGCTGTAGCCGTGGTGGGCGAGCAGTTGCGCGCCCTCGGTGTCGATGCTGCCGGCGTCGGGCAGCGCCACCCCGCGCACGGATTTCACCGCGAGCAGCTGGTCGACCAGGTCGGCGGGTGCGTTGAGCGCCCGATCGGAGAGCGTGATGTCGCCGGTGGCGGCGAGGGCGCCGGGATCGACCTGTGCGAACGGCAGCGCGACCACGCACATGCTCGGTGCCAGGGAGCGCAGCCGGTCCAGCCAGGCTTTGGCGGCGTGATCGCCGGTGCCCGCGCGGGTGCTGCCGTCCGGATCGGACGGGCTGGCCAGGACGCGATAGCCGTCCTTCATATCGGAGACGGTGATCAGCAGGTCCGGGTCGACGGCCAGGCACAGCGAGGTGTTCAGGCTCTTATCGCGCGGGGTATCGGGTTTGAGCGTGGTCTCGAGCGCGGACAGCAGTTGGTCCAGGCGTCCGCCGGAGGTGAGCGAGGCGGCCAGGTCGTCATCGGTGAGCAGCGCTTCGCCGTCGGCGGAGCCGGGCTTACCGGCGACCAGGCGCGGCCGGTCGGCGAGCGGCCAGAGCATGGTGGTGGCGACGGGTCCGCCGTCCGGGGCGGCCGGAACCGCCGGTGGCGCGGGATGTTTCGGATCGGCGGCCGCGGCGGGGATGCCGAGCACCGGCAGCAGGAAGCGGGCGTCGTCGAGCCGGGCCTGTCCGCCGTACGCGGGTTGCCCGTTCACATTCAGCAGCAGCGGATAGATGCCGGGTGCGGTGATGTCGAGAGTGGATATGCCGCTGGGCAGTTCGGTCGCCGAGTGCAGAGCGACGGTGAGGCTGAACTGCTTTCGCTGGCCGGGCGTCAATTGGTCTGCGACATCCTGGAATTCGCCGGTGATGTCGTAGCTGCCCTGATCCAGGCGCAGCGCCGAGCGCAGTCCGCTGGGGTTGGTGACGGGTGCGGCGCGCTGGATGCGCACGCTGACATCGTCGACCTGGCGGTCGCCGATATTGGTGACCGTCCCCGACACCACGAAATACGGGTCGCTGGTGGCGGTGATCGCCGTAGGCGTCACCGAATCCAGCGACAGTTTCAGGAATTTCGGCCCCGTGGACGTATTGCTACCGGTGGGCTCGGCCGCCGCCGGATGCGCGGTGAGCACAACCGGTACCCCGGTGAGCACAGCCAGCACCACCGCGACGAGCGACAGGATCCAGCGGTGCAGCGCCCCCGCGGTGTCTTGCCCAGGACGCCCAGACCCCGCACGCGTCATTGTCTGCCGTTCTCCATCCGGTCGATCAGCCGGTTCGCGACCTCGGCCAGCCTGCGTTCGTCAGCGTAGGCGAGCCGGGAATCGAGCTCGCTCAACGGAACCCAGGCCACCTTGGTGACTTCGACGTCGGCGTCGGAGAGTTCGCCGTCGAGGAAGCGCATCAGATAGTGGTGCACGGTTTTGTGTACCCGCCGGCCCTCGGTGACGAACCAGTAGTCGATGCTGCCGAGTTCGGCGACCACGCTGCCGTTGATGCCGGTTTCCTCGGCGACCTCGCGGATGGCGGTCTGCTCGGCGGTCTCGCCCTCTTCTATATGTCCCTTGGGTAGCGACCAGAGCAGTCTGCCGCGGCGGTCGGTGCGCCCGATCAGTGCGGCGCAGCGCTTCTCCCGGGGCCCGTCGAGGCCGTCGACCACGAGTCCACCGGCGGAAGTCTCCCGCACCGTGCGCATACGAGGTTTCGCCGCATTACCGGCCGAACTACGGCGCCGGGGCTGGCGGCGTCGACTGTTCGCGCGATCGGCCGGAGACACCGCGCCAGCATATCCCGCCTCAGCGCGCCTTCTGCCGGTTGCCAGGTGCCGCGCGCCTTACGTCGCGGGCGCACGCTGGGAACGCGACGCTCCGATCAAAGGGTTTGCCCGGTCCACTAAGCTCGGATTTCGTGGTTTCGCAGAAGTCCGAGGAAGCAAACGTGGATCGCCGAACCCGATTGCTGGCCTCGGCGGCGATCACGGTGGGCCGGTTGTCCGATGTCCTGACCCCGCTCGGGGAATTGTTCGCCCAGCACGGGCATGAGCTGTATCTGGTGGGCGGCACGGTGCGTGACGCCGTGCTGGGCCGGTTGGGTACCGATCTGGATTTCACCACCGACGCGCGGCCCGAGGCGGTGCAGGAGCTCATGCGCGGGTGGGCCGATCATCTGTGGGATACCGGCGGGCTGGCGTTCGGGACGGTGAGCGCGTCCAAGGCCGGGCAGCAGTTGGAGATCACCACCTTCCGCGCCGATTCCTACGATCGCGTATCGCGCAATCCCGAGGTCACCTTCGGCGACACCCTGGAAGCGGATCTGGTGCGCCGCGATTTCCGGGTGAACGCCATGGCGGTGCGCATCGGTGAACTGGGCGAACTGGAGTTCGTCGATCCCCTGAACGGGATGGAGGACCTGCTCGAGGGCGTGCTGGATACCCCTGCGCTGCCGCGGGATTCGTTCAACGACGATCCGCTGCGGATGCTGCGCGGTGCGCGCTTCGTCTCGCAGCTGGGTTTCCGGCTCGCGCCGCGGGTGCGCGAGGCGATTGTGGAGATGGCCCCGGAGATCGACCGCATCACCGCCGAGCGGGTGCACGCGGAGCTGGACAAGCTGATCGGCGGCGAGCATCCCACCGAGGGCATCGACATCATGGTCGAGACGGGGCTGGCCGAGCGGGTGCTGCCCGAGGTTCCGGCCATGAAGCTGGAGATCGACGAGCATCACCAGCACAAGGACGTCTACGAGCATTCGCTGACGGTGCTGCGCCAGGCCATCGATCAGGAGGAGGGCGATCCGGATCTGGTGCTGCGCTGGGCCGCCCTGCTGCATGACATCGGCAAGCCGCCCACCAAGAAGAATGAGCCCGGCGGCGGGGTGAGCTTCCATCACCACGAGGTGGTGGGCGCGAAAATGGTGCGAAAGCGTATGCGCGCCTTGAAATACCCCAAGCAGTTCACCGAAGACGTGGCCCGCCTGGTCTACCTGCACCTGCGCTTCCACGGCTACGGCAAGGGCCAGTGGACCGATTCCGCGGTCCGCCGCTACGTCACCGACGGTGCCGAACTGCTCCCCCGCCTGCACAAACTGGTCCGCGCCGACTGCACCACCCGCAACAAGCGCCGCGCCGCCCTGCTCCGCTCCACCTACGACGACCTCGAAGTCCGCATCGAGAAACTCGCCGAACAGGAGGACCTGGCCCGCGTCCGCCCCGACCTGGACGGCAACGCCATCATGGAACTCCTCGACATCAAACCAGGCCCCGACGTAGGCAAAGCCTGGAAGTTCCTCAAAGAACTCCGCCTCGACCGCGGCCCCCTCCCCCGCGAAGAAGCCGAAGCCGCCCTCCTCGAATGGTGGCAAACCGCCAAGAGCTAGAAGACGATCAGTGTCGTTCCGGCGACGATCGCCGACCGGATCTGCGCCAGGTCGAAGGATCCGGCCAGTCCGGGCAGGTCGGCGGTGAACCGCACGTGGTCCCCGAGCCGCTCGGTGCGACTGATCCGCGCCTGATTCGGCAAATCCACCAGCGGAATCGGCTTCAGCGTCGTAAGTCGTTTCGGCGCACGCACTTTTCGCCAGTGCGCGCTGTGCACGGTGATGGTGAGCAGATTGTCGGTGATATCGGCATCGACCAGCGCCCTGATCCGTTTTCGCTTGTGCCGTGCCAGCGCGAGCCCGTCCGGGGCGGGTTCCAGCTCCCAGTCCGGCTGCCAGCTGTTGACCCAATCCAGCAGCGCCGCACGCGATATCACCCCGGTGACATCGAGTTGCGCGGCCCGCAGCTTGGTCGGCACCCCCGGCACCAGCCGCACCCCGTGCGCGATGACCGTCAGTTCCTCGATCGGATGCTCATCCCAATACATCTCGGTGAGCACGGTTTTGGTCTGGAAATGCGCTCCCCGCCGCCGCACCTTGAGCGTGTGCAGGTTGGCCCGCACATCGTGTCCGAGGAAGGTGGCGCTCACCTCCTGCCCGCCGAATCGGCTGAGTATCCCCTCGGACAGCAGCGTCATGAGCACATCGGGCATGAGCGCGGTGACGGTGCCGACCCCGAGGTCTGCGACGGGATCGAGCCAGGCGGTGGTGAAGCCGGTCCACTGGTCGACCCAGGTCTGGTCGAACAGGCGTTTCCCCAGGTCGAGCCCCATGTCCACCGCCCGCAGGGGTGACCAGGCCCTGGGATCGAAATACGTGGCCATGATTGTTTCGAGCGTACTGGCCGGTGCCGACATGGGACATGGTGTGCCCAACAGGTGAACCGCGTCCGGATATGACCTGAGTCACGAACATTCCGGCAGGCATGTTGTCCGCGGCGTCGCCCGCGACCACAATCGTTGGCATGACGGTGGACCTGAACAGCGATCTGGGCGAGGGTTTCGGCGCGTATCGCATGGGTGATGACGCCGCCATGCTGGACGTGGTCACCAGCGCGAACATCGCCTGTGGTTTCCACGCGGGCGACCCGTCGATCATGCGCCGCACCTGCGCGCTGGCTGTCGAGCGGGGTGTACGGATCGGCGCGCATATCGGTTATCGCGATCTCGCCGGTTTCGGCCGCCGCGCCATCGCGGTCCCGCCCGCCGAGATCCGCGATGAAACCCTGTATCAGCTGGGTAGTCTCGACGCTTTCGCCCGCGCGGCGGGTGACCGGGTCCGCTATGTGAAACCGCACGGCGCGCTCTATCACGCGGCCGCCGCCGATCCGGCGCTCGCGTCCGCGATCGTCACGGCCATGCGCGAATTCGATTCCGCCCTCGCATTGCTCGGCCCGGCGGGCACGGAGATGGAGACCGCCGCGAACGCCGCCGGAACCCCTTTCCTGGGTGAGGGTTTCGCCGATCGCGCCTACACCGCCGACGGCCTGCTGGCCCCGCGCGGTACCCCGGGCGCGGTGTTGTCGCCGGATAATGCGCTGGCCCAGGCTCTTTCGATCGCCCGTGACGGCAAGACGATCACCGTCGACGGCGGCACGGTCGCGATCTCGGCGGCGAGCATCTGCGTGCACGGCGATTCCCCCGCGGCGGTGGAAATGGCCGTCCGTATCCGAGCGGCTTTGGCCGATGCGGCAATTCCCGTCCGCCCCTTCACCTGATGCTCGCGGACTCTCGTCGCCGACCCGTCCGCGGTGCGCGTTTTCGCCCGCTGCGCGCCGAATCGCGCGATATTTCATATGCGGCGTATGAATTCCGGCGCGGCGGCCCGATGATCGTGGTCCGCGTACGGGGTGGTGATCGGGCCGCGGCATTCGGCGGTGGCGGTCGCCGGTGGGACAACTTCGAGTAGTGAGCGAGGGTCCGATGCGGAGCGAGATACGTACGGCGGGAGATTCTGCGCTGCTGGTGATTCCGGCGGCGCGAGCGCTGGTGGCCGATCTGGTCGTGGCATTGCGGCCCCGGCCCGAGGGGGTGGTGGATGTGCTGCCCGCCGCCGAAACAGTACTGGTCACCCTGTCGGAATCTCTTGCCGCCGAACAGGTCCGCGCGCGCCTGAACGCACTGCTCGCTCGACTGGAAGCGGATGCGCGGGTGGGCGCGGGTGCTCCGGTAGCACCCGGCGGGCGATCCCTGCCCGATGCGCCCCCGGAGGGTTCGGCGGTCGACGCGGAGCCGATCCGCATCCCGGTGCGCTATGACGGCGCGGACCTACCCGACGTGGCCCGCCTGCTCGGGCTGACCCGGGACGAGGTGATCGCGCAGCACACGTCCACCGTATGGCGTTGCGCCTTCGTCGGTTTCGCCCCCGGTTTCGGATATCTGGAATCCGCGGACGGCCGTCTCACGGTGCCGCGCCGCCCGGAGTCGCGTACCGCGATTCCGCCCGGCGCGGTGGCGCTGGCGGGCGGTTATTCCGCCGTCTATCCGCGTCGCAGTCCGGGTGGCTGGCAATTGATCGGCAGTACCGACGCACCGCTGTGGGATGTGGATCGTGATCCGCCCGCCCTGATTCGCGCCGCGGCCGCCGTCCAATTCGTCGATGTCGAAGCGAGTCTCGCGTGATCCGGGTCGAGCGGGTGGGCCCGCTGGCCACGATTCAGGATCTGGGGCGTCCCGGCTGGTTCGATTCCGGTGTGGGTATCGCGGGGGCGGCGGATCGCGCCTCGTTGCGGCTGGCCAATCGCCTGGTGGGAAATCCGGAGGGCGCGGCCGGTATAGAGGTGCTGCTGGGTGGGCTGGAGTTGCTGGCCGATCGGCATCTGACGGTTGCCGTGACCGGAGCGGCCGCGCCCGCGTCGGTGGACGGCCGCCCGATGGGTGCGGCCAGTGTGCTGGAAATAGAAGCGGGCCAACGACTTCGCCTGGGTTTCGCAATGGCCGGTTTGCGCAGTTACGTGGCGGTGCGGGGTGGCATCGACGTGCCCGCGGTACTCGGATCACGCAGTCGCGACACACTGTCGGGTCTGGGCCCGGATCCGTTGCGGGCGGGCGATGTCCTGCCGGTCGGCCCGCCGCCGCGGCTGTATCCGATCGTGGATGTGGCTCCGGTCTTGCCGCCGGCGTCGGGCCTGCTCACCGTTCATGTGATTCCGGGTCCGCGCGATGACTGGTTCTCGTCCGTCACAGCGCTTTTCGCGGGCGACTGGACGGTCTCGTCGGCGACCGATCGCATCGGCGCGCGCCTGGATCGGCGCAGCGGTCCCGCCCTGGAACGCCGTGTATCGAGCGAATTGCCCACGGAGGGAATGGCACTGGGCTCGATTCAGGTCCCGCCGAGCGGTCAGCCGGTGGTGTTCCTCGCCGATCATCCGATCACCGGTGGTTATCCGGTGATCGGCGTCGTGGCCGATGCCGAGGTGGATCTGGTGGCGCAGGCGCGGCCTGGTCAGCGCATTCGCTTCCGGCCCTGCCTAACCTGATTCCGGCTGTGCCACAGGCATTTCAGCTGATCGCGGACGGAACCGTGCTCAGTCTTCGCGATTCAGCGTGGCGTGCATGAGATACACGTTGTAGCTGTTCCACGCGGACATGGTGAAGTACAGGTCCTTCGCCGTCGACCACGGATGGATGAACCCGCCGTACGCGGTCGGATAGTCGTCGGTGTCCAGCAGCGCGACGGGTTCGGTCCAGGTGCCCTGCGGTTCGGCGGCGGTGCGCAGCACGATCTGATGCCGTTGCAGATCGAGGTACACCATTTGCCATTGCCCGCTGTCCTGGTCGTAGCGCACGGACAGTTCGCTGGCGGTGCCGGAAACCAGTGGGGTGGCGAGCAATTCGTTGGCCCCGTCGGCGGCGGTCCAGCCGCCGTTGATCCAGTACTGGTAGGCGGATTTGTTCAGCACCTGTGCGCGCGGCACCCGAGCGAGCCCGATGACCCCCATGCGCCCGTTGGGTGTGCCGAACATGTAGACGTAATCGCCCTGCGGCGCCATGGTGGCGACCTGGAAGCGCCCGAGTCCGAACAGGTTGTCCCAGCGTGCCCATTGGGATTTGGTCCAGGTGCGCCCGTTGTCGTCGGACCAGGCGAGTCCGCCCTGGTTGGTCCACCACATGCCCGGGATCCGGCTCCAGCGGTTGACCGACATATAGCTCAGGTACTGCCGGTCGCCGATGGCGAATCCGGAGGTCGGGATGGTGGTGATCTCGAAGTTCCGGATCTTGCGGCTGTCCAGGATCTCGGCGGCGTGGCAGCGGGTGTCCTGGACGAAGTCGTCCAGCACCAGCCCTTCGGAGAGGTCCCGATTGCTGCTGTAGGCGATGGTGTTGCTGCGCCAGTCCTGGTCGCCGGTGCCCGCGCCGATGGGTTCCCAGCCTTTGCCGAAGGTGTCGCCGAAGACGACGGCGACCTGTCCGGGCTTGTTCTCCCACATCAGGCCGAGGTCGGTGCCGTCGACGCCCCAGCGGATATCGGTGCGGTTGACCGACCCGTGCCCGGTGATCTGGTTGACCAGGTCCACCGAGTCGACCCGGGGCAGTGCGACCGGTGGCGCGGCGGGTGCGGCGGCGGGCGGTTGGACGGCCGGTTCGGGCATGGGTTGCGGTTCGGGTGGTTCACCGCCGGGGACCGGGATGGGGATGGGTTCGGTCTCGGGTGTTATCTCGATGCGCGGCAGTTTCGGCAGTGAGCCGGAGCCGGAGCCGCCGGGCGCGGTGGTGGTGGGGGCGGGCGCGTCGGTGGCCGGATCGTTTTCCGCCGGAGTGCCTTCCGGCGGTGTGGTGACCGGCGGCGGCTTGGGATTGTCGCGAATGTCCGGGCAGGGCGCGGCGCACGGATCCTCGGGCAGCGCCTGGGGTTCGATGCGGGTGTTGTCCGGCGGCGGTCCCGGAATCGGCACCTGGGTGATCTCGGGGACCGGTATCTGGATGCGAATGGTCGGATCCGGCTGCGGCGGAGCGGGTTCGGGCGCGGTCTCGCGTCTGAGCGGATCGAATCCCGTTTCCCCGCAACTGTTCACCGGCGGCGGCTGCCATTGCGGCAGCGCCCCGGCGGGTGCGGCGGGCAACAGGATCGCGCCGACCGTCAGTACGCCTGACAGGATCAGGGCATCGGTCGTGCGGAATCCCATGCGGCGCGGGTCTCCTCGTCCGGGTTGCGCGAGATCGAACGGCCCCCACCGTAACCGGCGGGGGCGTCGTGCGCGTTCAGGGGTGGCGGTTTTCGCCCGGTTGTGATCGAGCCGATACCAGCGCGATGGCGGCAATTCCACAGCAGTACACCCCGGCCGCCACCAGCACGACCATCGGTGAGCGCCCGTCGGCCGGTATCCACAGTGCGGTGCCCGCCAGCGCGCCCACGTAGGTGATGTTGAAGATGGTGTCCTGCAGCGCGAATACCTGTCCGCGATGCAGATCGTCGATATCGATCTGCATGGCGGCGTCACCGGTGAGTTTGATGGTCTGCCCGGCCAGCCCGAGCAGGAACGCGGCCGCGAGCAGGCACAGTTCGGCCCGCCGCTCCCCGGTCCCGTCGGCGATGGTGATGGGCGTGACCAGCGCGATCTGCACCACGATGGCGGTGAGCAGTCCGGTGACGATGGTGCGTGAACGACCCAGCCGCGGAATGAGAATGGGCGCGATGACGGCGGCCAGCAGCATTCCGGCCCCGGTCGCGGAGATGGCGGCGCTGAATTTCGCGATGTGATGCCCGCCCCCGCCGCCGCTCCCGGATCCGCGCCGCAGCACCAGCACCATGAGCAGCGTGTCCGCACCGAATACCGCCCGGTGCGCCGCGATTCCGATCATCGCCGTGGTGACTTCCCGCGACCGCCACGCCGCCCCCGCCCCGGACCGCAATCCGGAGGCAATGGCCCGCAGCGAGCTCTCGGCGGGTGGCGCGCCCGCGCCGGATTGCCCGGACTCCCGCGCCGCGTCGGACCCGGCGAGTGGTTCGTCCGGGTCCGGTCCCAGCGCGTGTCTGCGGAATCCGGCTGCGGCCCAAGCCCCCACGATCGATCCGATGGCGCTGACCGCGACCGCGGTGGCCGAGGCGCGATCCCCCGCGCCGATGGCCGCGATGAGCCCGAAGGCGACGCCCGCGCCGAGGATCGCGCAGCCGGAGGCCACGGTCGCCAGGATGGAGTTGGTCGCGACCAGTCGCCGTTGTGCGAGCACGCGCGGCAGCGAAGCCGACACGCCCGCGCCGACAAACCGCGACACGCCGACCACCGAGAGCGCGAGTAAGAGCAGCGGCGTCTCGCGCACCCCGCCGAGCAGGCTCACCGCGGTCACGCCGATGAGCAACCCGCGCAGGATGTTCGCGATGAGCAGTACCGTGCGCCGATCCCACCGATCCAGCAGTGCGCCCGCGTACGGCCCGATGATCGAGTACGGCAGCAGCAGCGCCGCGAACCCGCCCGCGATGGCCAGCGGATCGGTCTCGCGTTCCGGGTTGAACAGGATCGCCCCGGACAGCGCGGCCTGGAACATGCCGTCGCCGAACTGCCCGGACAACCGCACGGCGGCGAGCCGCAGCGCTCCCGGACTCTCGCGCAGCGCGGTGCGCAACGTGCTCGCGCCACGCCGGATCCGCTCCAGCCGGTGCGGTTCCGGTGGCGGTGCGGGTGTGGTCGGTACCTCTGCGGGTTCGATCTCGGCCCCGTTCACCTGGAAGGGTGGGTGGTGACGAGTGCGAATACGGCGGCGCGCATATCGTCCGCCATGGGTAGGTTGTCCAGACTGTCGGCGTCGATCCATTGGAATTGATCGTGTTCGCCGGGCGCGAGCAACACTTCCCCTGATTCCGCTTCGACTACGAAGCTGTATTTGCGTACGCGGGATTTGGTGCGGGTGGCGTAGTCGAATCCGCCGAGCACATCGGTGATGCGCAGTACGCGCAGTCCGGTCTCTTCGAAGAGTTCGCGCTCCACGCATTGCGCGAAGCTCTCCCCCGATTCCACTCCGCCGCCCGGGAGTTCATACATCCCCCCGTGATAATCATCGGCAACACGCCGTACGACCAGGAGTTTTCCCCCACGGAAAACGGCCACGCCCACTACGAAGTGGGTGATCCCCTCGCTGTTGGCCTGCTGCCGGAGTTCGCGTTCGATGCCCGCGAGTACGTCGGGTCGCATCCCCTTGCTCTCCCTCCGGTTTCACTTGCGGCACATCATGATACGGTCGCCGACCGAATGCCGCTGGCAGGGCATGAACAATGACGCCCCGGGTGTCCTGCCTGGTAGGCGGCGTGCGGGCGGCGCTGCTCGCACGCTAAAATTTACCCGGAGTTCAGCCCGGGTCACCGAATGTGGCCCTACCCTGGATTCCGATCGGTGCACGCCGGTGAAGGGAGTAGGGCGGTGTCCACGCTCACGAGACCACACATCGATGTCCATCGGGGCGGCGACCGCATGAAAACTCGTGTGGCGTGGCTGGATTCGAAGCATTCGTTCTCGTTCGGGGAACATTACGACCCCGACAACACACACCACGGTCTTTTGCTGGTGAACAACGAGGACATCGTGTTGCCGGGTGAGGGCTTCGAAACTCATCCGCATCGCGATATGGAGATCGTCACCTGGGTGTTGAGTGGCAGCCTGGTGCATCAGGATTCGCTCGGCCACAACGGTGTCATCTATCCGGGTTTGGCGCAGCGGATGAGCGCGGGTTCGGGGATTCTGCATTCGGAGAAGAATGATTCGTGGCGCATCAGTACCGCGCCCGAACACGAGGAACCGGTGCATTTCGTCCAGATGTGGGTGGTTCCGGATGAGCCGGGCTCCGCGCCCGGTTATCAGCAGCTCGAGGTGGATGACGAGCTGGCGTCCGGCGGTCTGGTGACGGTGGCCTCGGGCCTGCCCCGGTATCGGGATCGCACGGCCATCGCGATCGGCAGCAGTCATTCGGCCATGCATGTGGCGCGGATGCCGGTGGCGGCCGACGCGCCGGAGGTGCGACTACCGGAATCGCCGTATCTGCATCTGTTCATCGCGCGCGGTGAGGTGGAGTTGGAGGGTGTCGGCACCCTGTACGAGGGTGACGCGGTGCGCATGGCGCGCAGCGGCGGTCAGCGGGTGACCGCGAACCTGCCGTCGGAAATCCTGGTGTGGGAAATGCATGCTCGTCTGGGTGGCCAATAGCATTTCGGGATAACTTGATTCCGGACGAACCGGACCCGTTAACGGCTGGTCGCAGCGTTGGCGATACCGGGAGCAGCACCGACGGAAGGACGACGCCCATGTCGCAGTACCCGCCCCCGCCCCCCGGTAACTACGGCGAATACCCCGCGCCGCCACCCGGTGGCTACCCGCCGCCCGGCGGTCAGCAGCCGCAGTACTGGCAGGAATCGCCGAAGGGCAAGGGCCTGGCGATCACCGCCCTGGTGCTCGGCATCATCGCGGTGCTGACGTTCTGGACCATCATCCTGACCGTGGTCGGCGTCTTCTTCGGTTTGCTCGCCGCCATTTTCGGCCTGATCGCCATGATGAAGGCGCGCAAGGGCACCTCCGGCGGTTTCGGTATGGCCGTTGCCGGTCTGATCCTGGGCGTGCTGAGCCTGATCGGCGGCATCGTGGTCGGCATTCTGGTCTGGGTGGTGTTCAAGGACAACGGCGGCACGGATCTGGTCGACTGCCTGAACAAGGCGGGCAGTGACACGACCGCGCAGCAGCGGTGCCAGGACGAGTTCCAGCAGCGCATCGAGGACAAGTTCAGCGTCACGCTGACACCCATGCCGACCCGCTGAGCCCTTCGGACTCGCTGAGCCCTTTCCGGCTCGATGAGCGCCGCGGCTACTGCTGCACGGTGCCGCATTCGCGGGTGGCGCCGACGACTTCGGCGAGTTCGGGCCGAAAGTCGCTGTCCGGCGGGCAGATCCAGATCCGGTAGCCGCTGTGCTCATCGGTGGGTGAGGGCAGCACGATGTGGCTACCGGGCAGCGCCACCGCCGCGCAGTCCCGGAACAGGTCGGAGAACAGCGCCATATCGAGGTAGGAATCGTCGGTCGGCCCGGTGAGGAAGGTCCAGCGCCCGGAGCGCGGATGACTGATCACCGGGCCGCAGCGGCGGCGCGCGATAAGGTGGTCGCGGACGCGTGCGCCCAGTTCGGCGGGCATGGTGACGGCTCCGACGGAGCCGATCTCCAACATGATCCGGCCCAGCGCGGAGTCGACTATCCCGTAGAGGCCATGCTCCTTGCGGTAGCGCCGGCAGCGGGCAAGCGCCTCCTGGGTGGCGGTGTACGAGGACGGGTCCAGCGCGCTCATGGCGAACCTCCTGCTACCGACCCTATTCTCCCGCAATCGGTATGACAATAGTCACACGCCGGTGAGTTGAGAGCGTAGAGTCAGCAGTCATGGCGCCCGTGTCACCCACCGTCGCCCGGTGGGAACTGGTACTGCGATTACGGGAGCTGCGCGAGCAGCGCGGCTTCGATTCGGCGACCTTCGCCAAGCGGGTCGGGTTCACCCCCGCCAATTGGTCCCATGTGGAGAAGGGCCGCCGGGTGCTGACCGCCACCACCATCGGCCCGGTGCTGGAACTGCTGGAGGTGGAGGGTGAGGAGCGGGACGAGCTCCTCGAATTGCTCACCGCCAGTAAGGAACGCGGCTGGTGGGCCAAATCCCCCGCGCTGATCGGCCCGGAGCTGCAGCGCTACTACGGAATGGAATTCGGCGCCGACGCCATTCGCAGTTACGACTCGCTCGTGGTGCCCGGTCTGCTGCAGACCGAGGATTACACCCGGGCGCTGATCAGCGCCGATGTCATGATTCGCCCGGTGCAGGTGGAGCAGTTGGTCGCGGTGCGAATGCGAAGACAGGAACGATTACGCGACGGCGATCATCCGGAGTTGACCGCCGTCATCGGCGAGGCCACGCTCGTGCAGCAGATCGGCGGCCCGAAAGTCCTTCGGGGACAACTGGAACACCTGGCAACACTCTTGGATGACCTGGATTCGGTGACGGTGCGGGTGATTCCGTTCGCCGCCACCCGCGGTGCGATTCTCGGCGGCTCCAGTTTCCATCTGCTGGATTTCCCCTCCACCGCGCTGCATACCTTCGGCTGGGTGGAGAGCGCGGTTTTCGGTGGGGCCGTGGAGGATCCGGATCTGATTCGCGATCTGGATTTCGCATTTGTGCGTGCACTCGACCAATCTCTCAGTCGTGCAAAGTCTTTGGAAATGATCAAGAGTTATTCGCAAGGGTAGGAGACGCATGCGAGACCGTAGAATGCTGCCTATGCTGAAAACCGCGAAGTATCAACCGGAATCCACCGGCTGGTTCACGTCGACGCGCACCAATAATGGGAATCAGTGCGTCGAGGTCCGATTCGACGGTGCGGCGGTGTTCATCCGTGACAGCAAGTACCGGCGAAATCCGGCCAACAGCTCACACGATGAACCCATCATCACCGTCAGCGCCGTCGAATGGATGTCCTTCCTGGCCGTTCTGCGGGACCGCCCCGCGGGTGGTGCGGAGCTCACCGCGCACACCGCCGCCGACGGATTCACCACACTCGGGTACGGGGAGATCGGTCTCGTCTACACCCCTGGCGAATGGGATGCCTTCCTGGCGGGCGTGCGGGATGGCGAATTCGATCGGATCGCGCTCGCCGCCTGATCTTGTTTCGCTCTCCGCGTGATCCCGCCCCGACCGTGCCGGGATCGGCATACTGGAGGGCGTGACTTCGCAGCTGACGCCTCCCTCCGGTATCGATCTGTCCTTCCGTAACGAGGGCGTGCGGGTGCAGGACGACCTGTTCGCCCACGTCAACGGCGAGTGGCTGGATAAATACGACATACCGTCGGACCGGGCGGTGGACGGCGCCTTCCGCACGCTCTACGACCAGGCCGAGCGGGATGTGCAGACCATCATCCAGGAGGCGGCCGCCTCCGATGCCGCGCCCGGCAGCGAAGAGCGCAAGATCGGCGATCTGTACAACAGCTTCATGGACACCGCGGCCATCGCGGCCGCCGGGCTGACCCCGATCGCGGCGGAGTTGTCCGCGATCGCCGAGGTGTCCGACCGGAGTGAGTTCGCCGCGCTCATCGGCCGTCATCAGCGCACGGGTGTGGGTGGCGCGCTGGGGTTCTACGTCGACACCGATGACAAGAATTCCGAGCGCTATCTGGTGCACGCCTCGCAGTCCGGTATCGGCCTGCCCGACGAGTCGTACTACCACAAGCCGGAGAATGCCGAGATTCGCGAGAAGTACGTCGCGCATATCGGCCGCATGTTCGCGCTCGCGGGCCTGGACTATGACGCGCAGCGGGTTTTCGAACTGGAAAAGAAGCTGGCGCAGGGCCATTGGGATGTGGTGCGGCGTCGCGATGCCGAAAAGAGCTACAACCTCACCACTTTCGACGCCCTGGCCGCCGAGAATCCGGAATTCGACTGGAATGCCTGGACTTCCGCCCTCGCCGCGGGCGTGGATCGCTCCGGTCCGGAACTGTTCGCCGAACTCGTGGTCCGCCAGCCGGATTATGTGCGCACATTCGCACAGTTGTGGGCCTCGGAATCGCTGGACGATTGGAAGGCGTGGGCGGCCTGGCGCGTGGTCAAGGCCCGCGCCGCGTACCTCACCGATGACCTGGTCGAGGAGAGCTTCGACTTCTACGGCCGCACCCTGACCGGCGCGCCGGAGAACCGCGAGCGCTGGAAGCGCGGCGTCTCGGTGGTGCAGGATCTGCTCGGCGAGGCCGTCGGCAAACTGTATGTGGCCCGGCACTTCCCGCCCGCCGCCAAGGCCCGCATGGTCGAGCTGGTGGAGAACCTGCAGGAGGCGTACCGCCGCAGTATCTCCGGTCTGGAGTGGATGGGCCCGGACACCCGGCAGGCCGCCATCGCCAAGCTGGAGAAGTTCACCCCCAAGATCGGCTACCCGGACGAGTGGCGCGATTACGCCGCCATCACCATCGATCCGGCGGATGTGGTCGGCAACTACCGCAGCGGTTATGCCGCCGAACACGATCGCGATCTGGACAAGCTGGGCGGTCCGGTGGACCGCGGCGAATGGTTCATGACCCCGCAGACGGTCAATGCCTACTACAACCCGGGCATGAACGAAATCGTCTTCCCCGCGGCCATTCTGCAGCCGCCGTTCTTCGATATGAACGCCGACGACGCCGCCAACTACGGCGGTATCGGCGCGGTCATCGGTCATGAGATCGGCCACGGCTTCGACGATCAGGGTTCGAAGTACGACGGCGACGGCAACATGATCGACTGGTGGACCGAATCCGATCGCACCGAATTCGGTAAGCGCACAAAGGCTCTCATCGACCAGTACAACGCCTTCTCCCCCAAGGAACTCTCCGACGATCACACGGTCAACGGCGAGTTCACCATCGGCGAGAACATCGGCGACCTCGGCGGTCTCACCATCGCCCTGGCCGCCTACGAAATCGCCATGGAGGGCAAGGAGATTCCGGTCCTCGACGGCCTGACCGGTCTCCAGCGCGTCTTCTTCGGCTGGGCCCAGGTCTGGCGCACCAAGGCCCGCCAGGAGGAAGCCATCCGCCGCCTCGCCGTGGACCCGCACTCCCCGCCCGAGTTCCGCTGCAACGGCGTAGTCCGCAACCTCGACAGCTTCCACGAAGCGTTCAACGTGAAACAGGGCGACGAGCTCTACCTGGACCCCGCGGAGCGCGTGAAGATCTGGTGACCGGAGCCGTCTATCTGATCACCGGCATTCAGGCTGCCGGTAAATCGACCGTGGCACAGGCGCTGGCGGAGCGATTGCCCCGCTCGGCGCATGTGCGCGGTGACGCCTTCCGGCGGTTCGTGGTGTCCGGGCGCGCCGATATGCGCCCGGATCCGCCGGAAGAGGCGCTGTCCCAGTTGCGGTTACGGCATCGCCTGGCCGCACAGGCCGCGGATGCCTATGCGGCCGAGGGGTTCACCGCCGTCGTCCAAGACGTCGTTCTCGGTGACTTCCTGCCCTACTTCGCCGACCAGATCCGCACCCGCCCACGGTATGTGGTGGTGCTGGCCCCGCGCCCGGAGGCCGTGGCCGCCCGGGAGGCGGGCCGCGCCAAGCAGGCGTACGGCCCGTACACGGTCGAGGACCTGGACACCGGTCTGCACGCCACCACCCCGCGCCTCGGATTATGGCTCGACACTTCGGATCTCACCGTCGACGAGACGGTGGACGCGATTCTCGAACGGGCCGAACCGCTCCCCTAGCGCAGGCGGTCTTCGGTTTCGGCGTCGAAGAAGAAGAGTTCGTCCTGTTTGGGGGTCAGGTGCAGGCGGTCGCCGAGGGCCACCCGGAAGCGGCGGTCGACGCGGGCGACGACGCGGCCGGAGCGACTGGACCATTCGTCGGTGATGCCGTGCGAGTAGAGGAAGGACTCCGAGCCGAGTTCTTCGAGGAGTTCGACCTCCACGGCCAGGGAGTTCTCCGGATCGGTGGTGACTTCCCAGGACTCGGGGCGGATGCCGATGATGATCTTGTCGCCGGAAGCGTTGTTCGGCACCGGGATTCGCAGATCGTTCAGCACGGCCGCGCCGTCTCGGACCGAGGCGGTGAGCAGGTTCATGCCCGGTGAGCCGATGAAACCGGCGACGAACGTGTTGACCGGGTTGTCGTAGAGCTCGCGGGGTGCGGCGATCTGTTGCAGGTGACCGTCTTTCATGACCGCCACCCGGTGACCCATGGTCATGGCCTCGACCTGGTCGTGGGTGACGTACACGGTGGTCGTGCCGAGCCGCTTCTGCAGCGCCGCGATCTGTGAGCGGGTCGAAACCCGCAGCTTGGCATCGAGATTCGAGAGCGGCTCGTCCATGCAGAAGACCTGGGGACGACGCACGATGGCGCGGCCCATGGCCACGCGCTGGCGCTGACCACCGGAGAGTTTGGCCGGTTTGCGGTCCAGCAGTTCTTCCAGTTCCAGCATGGCGGCGGCTTCCTTGACCTGAATCAAGGTGTCCGCCTTGCTGACTCCCGCGTTGCGCAGGGCGAAGCCCATATTCTCCGCGACCGTCATATTGGGGTAGAGCGCGTAGCTCTGGAACACCATGGCCACATCGCGGGAGCGGGGCGGCAGGCCGGTGACATCGATGCCGCCGATGCGAATTCGCCCGGCGGACACCGCTTCCAGGCCCGCCAGCATGCGCAGACTGGTGGATTTGCCGCAGCCCGACGGTCCGACCAGCACCAGGAATTCGCCGTCGGCGATCTCCAGGTTCAGGTCTTCGACCGCGGGGCGGGGCGCACCCGGGTAACTGAGGGAAACACCCTCGAACTGCACAGTCGCCATGCGGGCGGGTCTCCTAGCTCGGTATTACTTGGGCAGCTTGGGCGTGATCTGCCGGTCGATGATGGTCTGCAGCTGGCTGCTGATATCCGCGAAAGCCGAAGTCACATCGCGGTTCTGCAGGCCGATCTGCTCCATGCCGGTGCCGATGATCTGATCGCCGCCGGGCACGAACACCCGGGCGAAGTCCTGCGACTTGGTCACCGCGAGCTGATCGATGGCCGTCTTGGAGTTCGGGTTCTTGGCCAGGAAGTCCTGCTCGCTCGGATCGCTCAGCGCCGACTTGCGGACCGGCATGTATCCGGTGCCCTGCGAGAAGTACGCGGTGTTCGCGGCATTGGTGATGAACTCGATGAACTTGAGCGCGTTCTCCTTGCGCGCATCGGAGATGCGCGACGGAATCGCCAGTCCCGCACCGCCGGTGGTGGCGCCCGCGCCGTTCGGGTGCGGCAGGAACGCGGTGCCGACGGTCAGCTTGCCCTCGGCGTTCTTCATGATGCCCTTGAGGTCACCGGTGGAGGCGATGGTGGAGCCGAGCAGCCCGGTGCCGAATTCATTGGCGATCTGCGGGCGGATGCTGGCGTACTTCTTGACATTGATCATGTCGCTGAAGAACTTGCCCGCCTCGATCGACTTGGGGTCGCTGAACTTCAGCTTCCAGTCGTCGGAGTAGCCGCCGCCGAACGTCCACATCGGTCCCTGGAAGGTCCAGCCCAGGTAGTTCTTGGCATCGCCCCAGCCGTGCGCGAACTTGTCGCCGCCCATGACGCCCTGGATCTTCGGGCCCCACTCGTCGAATTCCTGCCAGGAGTTCGGGCCGCGGTCCGGCAGTCCGGCCTTGGCCCAGACGTCCTTGTTGTAGTAGAAGATCTGCGTCGAACGCGCGTACGGCAGCGCGTAATGCTTGTTGTTGAACTTGTAGTCGTTGGCCAGCGAGTCGACGTAGTCGTCGAGTTTCACACCGGCGGAACCGAAGTGCGAGTCCAGCGGTTCGATGGTGCTGTTCAGCGCGTAGTTGAACCACCAGACATCGGACAGCACAACCACATCGGGCAGGTCGCCGCCGGACAGCGCCGCGTTGAACTTCTGCGACACCTCCTCGTAGTTCTTACCGGCGTCGACGAGGTTGACCTTCAGATCCGGGTACTTGGCCTGGAACCGGTTGATGAGCTCGAGCTCCAGGTCCTTGGAGGTGCCCGGGTGGTTGGACCAGAAGGTGATGGTCTTCGAGTCGCCGCCCTGCTGGCTGCCGCCGCCGGATCCGGCGCACGCGGTCAGCGCGAGTCCGGCCGCCGTGGCGCCGGCCAACCCTAGGAACCCGCGCCGGGACAGAGCGGGAAAACGTGCTTCGGACACGGGAATCTCCTTCTGGGACTTACCCCTTGACCGCACCGGAGGTGAGGCCCTTGATCATGTGACGCTGTAATGCCAGGAAGACGATGAGAATGGGAAGCATGGTGAGCAGGGTTCCGGCCATCACCGGACCCCAGTTGGTGACGCTCGGGTTCTCGGTGTTCTGCAGCAGGGTGAGGCCGACCGGCAGCGTGGCGACGCGCGAGTCATCGGCCATCAGGAACGGCCACAGGTATTCGTTCCATTCGTTCACGAGCGTGACCACCGCGAACGCCACCATGGTCGGCCCGGACATGGGCAGCACCACCCGGGTGAGCAGTCGCCACCAGCCCGCACCGTCCATGCGCGCCGCCTCGATGACCTCGGCGGGCAGTGACAGGAAGTGATTGCGCATCAGGAAGGTGCCGAACGCGACGCCGCAGAGCGGAACGATGATGCCCTGGAAGGTGTTTCGCCAGCCCATTTGCGCGACCAGCGCGTAATTGGAGATGACGGTGATCTGATTCGGCACCATGAGCGCGGCGATGATCACCAGGAACAGCACCGTCTTGCCCGGAAACCGCAGGAAGACAAGGCCGTACGCGCTGAGCACGCCGAGCACGAACTTCACCGCCGAGATGACCCCGGTGATGATCAGCGAATTGCGCAGGAACGTCCAGAACGGCAGCGTGGTGGTGGCCTCGCTGTAGTTCTCCGGATGCCAGCTGTGCGGCCAGTACACGGCGGGCTGCACGTAGATGTCACCGCGCGTCTTGAACGAGGTGATGATGATCCAGAACAGCGGTACGCCGACGATGATCAGCACGCACGCCATGGCGAGATAACCGAAAATCGTTGCCCAGCGGTCATTGTCGAGCTTGTTCAGGGCACTGCTCACTGTTCGTTCCGATCCATGATGCGCACCTGCACGAGGGTCACGGTCAGCAGCACCAGGAACATGATGGTGGCGACGGTCGCGCCGTATCCGGCCCGGAAGTTCCGGAACGACTCCTCGTAGACCTGGAAGACCATGGTGGTGGTGCCGGTGCCGAGCGGCCCGCCGCGGGTCATCACATTGATGATGTCGAAGACCTGCAAGGAATTGAGCAGCACGGTGATGGACAGGAAGAACGTGGTGGGTCGCAATTGCGGCAGCAGCACCCGGGTGAAGGTGGTCCACCGGCTCGCGCCGTCGATCTCGGCGGCCTCCATCAGATCGGCCCGAGTCCCCTGCAGGGCGGCCAGATAGATGACGAAGGTGTAGCCGAGGTTCTTCCAGATGTAGGTCACCGTGATCATGAACAGTGCCCAGTGCGGGTCCTGATAGAAGTCCGGGGCCTTGTCGACGCCGAGCCGGTGCAGCACATCCTGTACCAGGCCGAAGCCGGGATCGAAGATGAACTGGAAGGCCACGCCGATGGCCGCGCCGGAGATGACGAATGGCGCGAAGATCGCGGAGCGGACCACATTGCGCCCGAACAGTTTCCGATCCAGCAGCAGCGCCAGACCCAAACCCAGCACCATACTGCCGATAACGGCGGCCAGCGTGAAGATGACCGTGTTGCTTACGATTTGCCACGAATCATGCCGACCCCACCACTCGGTGTAGTTGTCGACGCCGATGAAAGTGGCCGAGGTATCGGAGATATTGAAGTCGAAGAACGACAGGCGAATATTGTCGATCAGCGGCCGATACACAAATACCGAGAGCAGCACCAGGTTTGGTGCGACGAGCACTATGAACAGCGCGTAGTCCCGCCAGGGTCTACCTCGCCATCCGCGCCCGGCGGGCTGCGGCAGTACTCGTTCCGGGCTCGATCTCACCCGCGCAGCGTGACGGTTGCTTGCGACTAGCCGGTAACGACTGGATGCCGCCCGGTTGAATAGTCGGCGCACGGGCGCAACCGACTGTTCACCGGACGCACCCGCTGGAGGCGCGGACATGCGCCGAATCGTACGTCCGCCCAGTCTCTTTCAAGGCCGGAATCGATCACCACCGTTGGTGAGCACTCGGTGAGTGCTCGGTGAGGACTCCCCGCGACGCTGTGTCCAGCACCGAAACCCGAACGGCACAGGAGTTCACCATGTCTCTCAACGGTAAGCACGCACTCGTCACCGGCGCCTCCCGCGGCATCGGCCGCGCCATCGCACTGCGGCTGGCCGCCGACGGCGCGACGGTGGCCGTGCACTACGGCAGTAATAAGGAAGCCGCCGACCGGACCGTCGAGGAGATCCGGGCCAAGGGCGGCCGGGCCTTCGCCGTGCGAGCCGAACTGGGTGCGCCCTCCGGCATCGACGACCTCTTCGACGGATTGGCGGCGGGCCTGGCCGGTGCCCAGCTGGACATCCTGGTCAACAACGCGGGCGGTGGCGGTGGCGGCGGTTCCATCGAACAGCTCACCCCCGCCGAGACCGATCGGCTGTTCGCGGTGAACGTCTCCGCACCACTGTTCATCACCCAGCGGGCGCTGCCGCTGCTCGCCGACGGCGGGCGCATCGTCAATATCTCCTCGTGCGCACCGCGCATCGCCGCTCCGTCGCAGGTCGCCTACGCCATGACCAAGGGCGCGCTCGATGTGCTCACCAAAACCCTTGCCGTACAGCTGGGTCCGCGCGGTATCACGGTCAACTCGGTGGCCCCGGGCGCGACCGAGACCGAGGGCATGGCCGCCTTCCTGGACGCCAACCCCGGGGCCCGCGCGCAGATGAGCGCCATGACCGCGCTCGGCCGCATGGGGCAGACGGCGGACGTCGCCGATGTGGTCGCCTTCCTGGCCTCGCACGATGCCCGCTGGGTCACCGCCGCGGTGATCGACGTCAGCGGCGGATCGGCCATCAGCCCGGCCATCGGCGGCTGATCATCCCCCGCGAGACGGTCGCACTCCCCGGCCGCATGCGTCCGGACGCCCGGTTATCGGGGTCGATCGCCCGATACGACCGCGGCGAGCGCGCGGGCATACTGACGGGCGTGCAGTTCGGAATACTCGGTTCGATCGAGGTACGGCGGACCGATGGTGATCCGATCGCGGTCGGCGGACCGCAGGTGCGAGCGCTACTGGCGCTCTTGGCGCTGGACGCGGGCAAACTCGTCAGCCGCGAGCGTTTGATCGACGGCCTCTACGGCGAGGACCCGCCCGGAGACGCCGCCCACGCCCTGCAATCCCAGGTCTCCCGCCTGCGCCGCGCCCTGCGCGCCACGGCCGGACCTGCCACGGCCGGACCTGCCACGGTCGGATCCGCCACGGCTGGGTCCGGCAAGGCCGGGTCCGCCGCGACCGGCGCGTCCGCCGGTGGGCCGGTCGGTACGAGTACAGGGTCCGCCACGAGCGAGTTCGTCGAATCCTCGCCTGCGGGTTATCGATTGGCGGTGGAATCGGGGGCGGTGGACGCGCACCGTTTCGCGCGGCTCGCCGAACAGGGACGAAACGCGTTGCGCGACAGGGATCCGGCGGCTGCGGCGACGCTGCTGGATCAGGCGCTGGCCTGCTGGCGCGGACCCGCCCTCGCCGATGTCCTAGACGCGCCTTTCGCCGAGGTGCAGGTGGCGCGCCTGGACGAGGCCCGCCTCTCCGTGCTGGCGGATCGCGCCGAAGCCGCACTGGCACTGGGGGATCACCATTCGGTGGTGGCCACGCTGCCCGAGCTGGTGGCCGCGCATCCACTGCGCGAACGCCTGCGCGCCCTACTCATGCGCGCGCTCTACGCGGCGGGCCGCCAATCCGACGCATTGGAATCATTCGAACAGGGACGACGCCTGCTCGCCGAGGAACTCGGGGCCGATCCCGGCGCGGAACTGACCGAGGCACACCTGGCGATCCTGCGCGCCGATGCCGCCCCGGCACCCGCCGTGCGGCGGCTCCCCGCCCAGTTCACCAGTTTCATCGGTCGTGAAACCGAACTCGCACAACTGATTCCACTGCTCGCCCGATCACGCCTGGTGACGATCGCCGGACCGGGCGGCACCGGGAAAACCCGGCTGTCCCTGGAGGTCGGCGCGCGAGTACAGGGTGAGGTGTGCGTCGTGGAACTGGCCGCTCTCGCCGACGGTGCCCAGGTCGCGCCCGCGGTCGTGGCGGCTCTCGGAGGCCGCGATTCAACCGGTGGTCGTGACCCCGAAACCCAGCTGCTGGCCATGCTCGCCGACCGGCCCCTACTGCTCATCCTCGACAATTCCGAACACCTGGTCCTCGACACCGCGCACCTCACCCACCGTCTCCTGCGGGCCTGCCCCGGCCTGCGCGTCCTGGTCACCAGCCGAGAACCCCTGGCCATCACCGGTGAAGCGGTCTTCCCCCTGGGCCAATTGCCCATCGCCGCACCGGAAGCCGCGCTCGCCGAGCAGCTGAACAGCCCCGCCATCCGCCTCTTCGCCGACCGCGCCGCCGCCGCGAAACCCGGATTCACCGTCGACGCCGGCACCATCGGCGCGGTCCGCCGCATCTGCGCCCGCCTCGACGGCCTCCCCCTCGCCATCGAACTGGCCGCCGCCCGCCTGCGCACCCTCGATATCGACGATATCGACGCCCGCCTCACCGACCGCTTCCGCCTCCTGTCCCGCGGCGCCCGCACCGCCGAACCCCGCCACGCCACCCTGCACGCCGTCGTAGCCTGGAGCTGGGACCTACTCACCCCCGCCGAACGCCAACTAGCCCAACGCTTCACCATCTTCGCCAACGGAGCCACCCTCGCCGCGGCCCAGCACATCTGCAACCCGGCCATCGGCGGCGAAACCCTTCGCGGCAGCGCCGAAAACACCGACACCAGCGCCGAAAACACCGACACCAGCGCCGAACGCCAGAACGCCGGTGCCGAAAACCAGAACGCCGGTGCCGAAAACCAGAACGTCGGTGCCGAAAACCGGAACGCCGGTGCCGAGGGCCGGAACGCCGGTGCCGAAGACCAGGGCGCTGGCGTCGAAACATGGCTGGACGACCGCGAATTTCCGGGCGACGTTGACGAACTACTGTCCGGCCTGGTCGACAAATCCTTGGTGGTGGCGGTATCCGGCCGCTACCGGATGCTGGAGACGATCCGCGAATTCGGGCTGCGCGAGCTGCGCGATTCCGGCGACCACGACCGCCTGCTGCGCGCGCACGCGGAGTTCTACCTCCGCCTGGCCGAACATTCGGAACCGGCCCTGCGCGGCCCCGACCAGCTCACCCACCTGGCCCGCCTCACCGCGGACCACGACAACCTCCAAGCCGCCCTGCACTGGTCGGCCCGCGCCGATCCCGCACTGGCACAACGCCTCATAGCTTCCCAAGCCTGGTACTGGTGGCTGACCGGCCGTCCCGGCGACGCCCCCGCACTGGCCCGACGCCTCCTCACGGGCCTGAGTCCCGACATCGCGGCAGGACCCGCCCGCACAGGCGCGGACACCCCGGGTACCGAGGTTCTTTCCGATCCCGTGATCCCGGGTTCCCGACCCGCCGATCTGTATCTCGCTCGGGGCCTGGGAGATTCCGGCGATCCGCACCCGGGATTCGGCCGTACCGAGGCGACTTCGGGGCGTGCCCCAAGCGATTTCGAAGGTGCGCGAACAGGGTCCGGGCGACGAACCGAGCTCGATTCCGGCAAAGCCGGCGGGGAATTCGCACGCGCGAAGCAGAATTCGAGTGGGGACGCGGAGGAGTTCGCTCTGTGTGTCACCGTGGCCGCCCGGGGTGCCAAGGCCTTCGATGCGGCCGGTCATGCGGTAGCGGCCGAATACACGACAGTCATCGCGCAGGCGGCCGCCGCGGTCGCGAGACTCGAAACTCCGCTGCGGAGGCCGTATCTCGTGCTGCTGCTGGCGTTCGCCGGTGAGCGGATACCGGGCGATCCGGACCGGATGCGCCAACTGTTCGGGTCGGATCCCTGGTCACAGGCGTTTGTGCGGCTGGGTGACGGCCTCGGGCTGTTCATGTCCGGGCGGGCCGCCGAGTCCGAGCCCGAATTCCTCGCGGCCCTGGCCGGTTTCCGCAGCATCGGCGACCGCTGGGCGATTGCCGCCACCCTGGACAAGCTGACCGCCGTCGCCGAACTGCGCGGTGACCACGGGACCGCGCTGACATTGATCGACGAGGCCATCGCGATGGGTACGGAGCTGGGCATGGTCGCGGATATCGCCGATCTGCTCAGCCGTCGTGGCGATATTTGCGCGGGTGGCGATGAGGCCGAACGCGACCGAGCCCGCGCCGATTACGAACGCGCGGCCGAGTTGGCCCGCACGATAGGCGCATCCGATATGCGCGCCAACGCTTTACGCGGGCTCGGTGACCTCGCCCTCGACACCGATCGGGTGGCCGCGCGTGCCCACTATGAAGCGGCGCTGTCCCTTCCCGCCGACAACTCCATCGGTGCCGCCGAGTCCCGCGCTCGTACCCTGATCGGCCTGGGTCGGCTGAGCATCGCCGAGCAGGATGCGGGACAGGCGTTTTCGCACTATCGGGCGGCGTTGGATCTAGCGGTAGACAACAGCCTGTCGCCCGTGGCGGCGAGCGCGGTCGAGCAGATGGCTGCCGCATCTTTCGAAACTGGCGCTGTGGAAGCGACGGCGGTGCTGCTCGGCGCGGCCGAGGGTATGCGCGGTCTGACACGAACCGGCGATTCCGAGGTATCGGACCTCGCCGAACAATGTCGGAAGATCTTGGGCGACCGCGATTTCGAGGCCGCCTTCAGTCGCGGTGTCGCATTGCCGGTAGATCAGGCCGTCGCCCTGGCGCAGATCGGTCCTGTTCAGGACCGGTGATCGGCGGGGTGGTGAGTCGACGGTGAGTCGGCGGTGAGGGGTGCGGATGATGCTTCGGGCATGACGAAGCGGCAGTTCAGCAGCAAGACCGTTCTTATCTGTGGTGCGAGCGTGGCGGGCCCGGCACTGGCCTACTGGTTGCATCGGCACGGGTTCACCGTGACCGTTGTGGAGGAGGCCCCCGCACTGCGGGAGGGCGGATACAAGGTCGATATTCGCGGGGCCGCCATGCGGGTGGTGGAGCGAATGGGACTGCTGCCGGAGTTGAAGCGCGCTTCGACCGCCATGCGCGGGGGCGAGTGGGTGGATGCCTCGGGAAAGGCGCTGGCCACGCTCGGGCCGGATCTCATCGGGCTGCGCGCGCCGGGTGACGATGAGGTGCTGCGGGGTGATCTGGCCCGAATCCTGTTCGATGCCACCAAGAATGACGTCCGGTACCTTTTCGGCGATTCCATCGCGGATATGTCCCAGGGCTCGAACGGCGTCTCGGTGCGCTTCCGGAACGCGCCCCCGGAGGTCTTCGATCTGGTGATCGGCGCGGACGGCGCGCATTCCACGGTGCGCCGCAGCACCTTCGGCCCCGAGGAGCAGTTCGCTCGGCACACCGGTATGGCCGCGTGCGTCATCTCGGTGCCCAACTATCTGGGCCTGGATCACTGGGAGATCATGCATCCGATGCCGGGCCGCGTCGTGCAGATGTACAGCACCCAGCGGCATTCGGCCAAGGCGCAGTTCATCTTCGGCGTTCCGGACGGCCTGCCCGATCGCCGCGATATCGCAGCGCAGCGGCGGTTGGTGGCGGAGTCGTTCGCGGACGCGGGCTGGGAAACCCCGAACCTGTTGCGCCACCTGGCCGATTCACCGGACTTCTATTTCGATTCGGTCAGCCAGATCCACCTGGAGCGCTGGTCGAGCGGCCGCGTCGCGCTGGTCGGCGATGCCGCGTACTGCCCGTCGCCGCTGTCCGGGCAGGGCACCAGCATGGCGCTGGTCGGCGCGTATGTCCTTGCGGGCGAACTGAAAGCGGCCTGCGGCGATCACCGTATCGCCTTCGCCCGCTATCAGGACCGCATGCGCGAATACATCGACCTGAACCTGACGATCGGCTGGGACAACGCCACCCGCATGGTCGCCGCCGACAAATTCGCCGTGTGGATTCAAACCACCGCCATGCGCGCCCTGCGCCACCTCCCCTGGAAGGGCATGGCCCTGCGCTCCATCACGAAGCCACTCGAGCACGCCGCCAACGCGATCCGCCTCGAACAGTATTGAGAGCGCGCGCTCTCCTGAATCCCCCTCCAAGCACGTCGGCCCCGCCTCATCAGAGGCGGGGCCGACGAAAGTTATTGTGGGAGCGCGCGGAACGTCAGTTCCAGTCGCCCCAGCCGTCGCTGGTGCTCAGGGTGCCGCCCTTGGTGTTCTTGACGACCACCGGGTCACCCTTCTTCACATTGTCCATGTACCACTTGGCATCCTCGGTGGACACGTTCAGGCAGCCGTGCGAGGTGTTCGAATAGCCCTGCTGCGCAACGCTCCACGGCGCGGCGTGCACGAAGATGCCGCTGTTGGACATGCGGGTGGCGTACTCGACCTCGAGCTTGTAGCCCTCGGGCGCGGTGGTGGGCACACCGTAGGTGGACGAGTCCATGATCATCTTGCGATTGCGCTCGCTGACGATGTAGGTGCCGTTCGGGGTCTCGTGCCCGGTCTTGCCCATGGAGGTGGGCATGGTGCGCACCACTTCACCGTTGCGGGTGACCACGATCTCGTGGGTGGTGTCATCGGCGGTGGCGATGAATTCGTCGCCGATCTCGAAGGCGGTCTTGGTGCCGCCGCCTTCGACGGTCACCTTGGAGCCGGACGGCCAGAACTCCTCGGGCCGCCAGCGCACCTGGCTGTCGCCGCGCCAGTAGAAGTGCCCGTCCACCTTGTTGGTGGAGGTGATGCGAATGGACTTCTCGGCGGCGGCGTGATCGCTCACCGGCTCCTTGAAGTTGATGATGATGGGCTGCGCCACACCGACGTTGTCGCCGTCACCGGGGGTGATGTTCGGTGCGGTGAAGTTCGCGGGCGGCAGCGGCGAGCTCGCGCCGGGCGCGGTGGGCAGATCGCCGGGTACGGGCTGCGGCATGACGGCGGAGGGCACACCCGGGACTTCCGGGCCGCCCGGCCATAGTGGGGCGGCTGAGGCGGGCGCGGCCACCAGGGCTCCGGTCGCCGCGATGGCGGCGAGGGAAATCAGTCCATACCGGGTGTTGCGCACAGCTAGGTGTCCTTCCGATCCTTGTTCATACGCAGATCGCGGGCACAGCTCTACCCGCGTAGGTCCCAACCCCGGGTTCATTCCTACCTTGCGATTCTGCGTGTGCCAATCGACTTGCGCCGGTTATGCGTACAGACCTCTTGGTGTGTTCCGGGGCACACAACCGGGAAGGGCCGAATCGCCGGTGTGTTATCGCCGTTCGCGTCGGCGATTCCCTAATCAGACCGGTTGTCCGGTCACGGCGGCCGAGTCGATATGCCCAAACCTGGTTGTGATCGAAATCACTGACGTCGCATCAGGGTTCGAGCACGTCGAAGGTAATGGCCGCACGCGGACCGGTCGCGATATTGTGCGGCACCGTCCACGGCGCGCGCCCGCGCGCGAACCGCGGCGACAGCCGTAAGCGCACCGACCCGAGCAGTGTCGCCAGCACTATCCGCAGTTCGTAATCGGCGAGCGCGGCCCCCACGCAGCGCCGGTGCCCACCGCCGAACGGTGCGAATTCGAATGGGCTGTACCGGCGTTCGAGGAAGCGTTCGGGCCGGAACCGCTGTGGTTCACTCCACACCTGTGGATCACTGTGCAGTAATTGTACGGAGAGCCCCATGGTGTCCCCCGCCACCAGCGGTGCGCCGCGCAGTTCGAAATCACCGGTGAGCCTGCGCAATACGATCGGCACCGGCGGGTGCAGGCGCAGCGTCTCCTGGCAGACCGCGTCCAGATAGGGCAGTTCGGCCAGTTCGACCGGATCGATATCGGTTCCGGCGGAGGCGAGTTCGGCGCGTAACCGCTCCAGCACCGCCGGTTCGCGGTGTAATCGGTACAGCGCCCACACCAGTACCGTCGCGGTGGTCTCGTGTCCGGCCACGATGAGCGTGCGCAATTGTTCGCGCAGTTCGATATCACCGAGCCCGCTGCCGTCCGTATATCTGGTCTCCAGCAGCATTCCGAGCATATCCGCGCCGCCGTTCGCGCCCGGATCCGTACGCCGCCGGTCGATTTCGGTATCGATGAGCGCGTCCAGCCGATCCCGGGCCGCGAGAAACCTCTCCCAGCCGGACAATCCGAACATATTGCGACGCAGGGCCGGAACCAGGAACAGCGGCCCGCCGAACGACGAGAGGAATTCCGTTGTGGCCGAGGTGTACTCGGCCAGCAGCCGCGGATCCTCGATCCCGAACACCGCCGCCAGGATGACCCGCAATGTCATGGCACGCGCGGCTTCCCGCGCATCGATCCGGGTGCCGGGCCGCCAGGCCCGCCCGGTGCGCGCACCGGACAGTTCGTCCCGCGCGGTCTCGCGAATAACGTTGCCGTAGGCGCTGATTCGCTGTCGATGGAAGGCGGGGGCCAAAACCGACCGTTCCTTCCTATGTCGTTCCCCGCGGGCCAGGATCAAGGAGGCCGGGCCGACCATGGGTTCGATCGGATTGGGCAGCGGCGGTTCCAGCAATTCCACCGGCGCGCGGAACATCTCGCGCGCCCCCGCCGCGGTGCCGGTGAACACCGCGGATCCGAAGGCCGGGAACCGCATCAGGAACGGATCGCCGTCCCGCCCGCGCCGCCAGTCGAAATAGCGTTCCAGATCGATCGCGGCGGCCAGTGCGTGCAGCGGCACCGGCCGGGGTTCGCGCAGCGGCGGCCCGGTGGCGGATCGATCGGTGCTACTCATGCTCCCCTATACGTTGTCGGTACCCGCTCGGGTTCGAGGATCGGCTGGTGGGTGGCCATATGGCTCGACGTTTGTCGTATTTGTCGTGTATGCATGGGCATTGAACTCCGCGCCTGGTATTACTCGAATTTAGGACAGTTTCGTGTTGCGTCAGCAGATCTCCGCCCGGATTGCCGCCCCGGCCGTCGCCGCCGCAGCCCTGCTGCTCGCGGGTTGCGGCACCACCATCTCGGGCACACCGGTGGCCGCCCCGCCCGGACTGGATTCGGTCGTCACCACCACGACGCCCAAACCCTCCGGTAAGCCGACGCAGGGCAACCGCCCGACCACCACCAACGCCGACAAGGGCGGCGACACCGATTTCCAGGCCAGCATCGGCGATTGCGTGAAACTCGGCGGCACCACCGAGAACGCCACCATCCACAAGGCGACCTGCGGGAGCAAGGACTCCAATTACAAGGTGGTGGCCAAGGCGCGCACCAACGCCCAGTGCCCGAGCGATATCGATCAGGCCTATTACGAGACCGTGGTCGGCGTCGAGACCGGCGCGCTCTGCCTGGATATCGACTGGGTGGTGAACGACTGCCTGGATCTGGGCGCCAAGGGCAGCAATGCCGATCCCAAGCGCATCGACTGCTCCACCCGCGGCGCGGCCAACGGCGTGAAGGTGCTCGCGATCATGAAGAACAGCACCAGCGTCGACGAATGCGCCGACGGCGACTCGGGTTACGTCTACGACGAGCGCAAAATCGTCATCTGCGTCAACACGCTGTAGCGGCCCCATAGATATAAGGAGCGGGGCGGTGATCCATCGGATCACCGCCCCCCGCAGTCTGTTTCGCGCCCCCGCGCGGGTCGTCGCGCCCGGCTAGATCGGGTAGTACCCGGATCCGATGCCGCCGTGCCCGTTCAGATCCGCCATGATCGCGGACATATTGGTACCGACCTCCGGGCCGAAGCAGGCCAGGGCCAGGTACGCGTTCACCATGCCCACCAGGGTGGTGCCGACGACGACCGGAGCGCCGGAATCGCCCTCCACCACGCACATCTGGCTCCAGGTCTCCACATTGCTGGCGAAGACGTCACCCCAGGAGAGTCCGCAGGTATTGCCGGTGGTGCGGCCTTCCTTGCAGACGATCATCGGGAAGCTCGGCGGCCCGCCGAGTCCGGTGATGGTGACATTGCCGATCCGGTTCACCGGGACGACCCGATCCCCGAAGAACTCGATGACCGCGTAGTCCAGATCATGGTTCGAGTAGACGAACCGGCCGATCTGTCCTGCGCCGCGGTCCTTTTCGGCCCATACCTTCGCGCCCGCGTCACCGCAGTGCCCCGCGGTGAGCCCGACCAGCCGACCGGTGCCGTCATGCCCGATGGTGGTGACGGTGCACTCGAACATGTCATCGATGATGATGCCGGAGCCACCACCGATGACTGCCGGAGCGGGGTCGGCGTTCGCGGCCCCGGTGCCCAGCAGCGCGGTCCCCAGGGCGATTGCGAAGACGCCGGCCACACCGGCGAGTTTCCTGAACATGTCCCTCCAGACGTCGGAAGCCGCTCGAGTCAAGCTGCGGAACTCATCCTGTCAGTATTCGTTCCGGGTTGCTGCTTGTACTGCCACATGTTGCGGAGCCGTGTCCTGCTCGTCTTCGCGAGCGATACCGAGTTGGATACGAGTTATGGAATTAATGCATAACTCGCTTCGATTTCCGATAAATTCTCTCCCATTAATTCTTACCCGGCGAAGCTTCACATCTCTGGAAATCGTTCGCAAACGCTTGCGAAATTAGAACAAGTTCTAGTTGTTTGCCTGGTTCTTTGTGACAAAAACCAACCGTGATCTGCCAGTTCACAACAGTTCATGCAAAGTGATCTGCCTCTATGACTGAAACCACAACGCGTGGTGTGTTTTTCCTAACTCCGTAGTAAGGTGCGTCAAGCAAACAGGTGCCGGAGGCGGGTAACCCGGCGTCGAGAGGGGTAGTCAGTGCAGTTGACCAAGAGCCCGGGTGGGCAGGGGAGCCCCACGGAGTCGCGGATGAACGCAGCCGTGGACTGGGCCAGAGGCTACTGGCAGGACCATCCACAGAAGTCGCTGGAAACCGGCGGCCGAATGATGGCCATGGGCGTCTCCGCAATCGCCGAGTTGTTCATCGCGATCTTCCGGAAGCGTTTCCCCTTCGCCGAGTTCGTCCGGCAGTGCGCGTTCATGGCGAATGTCGCCGCCGCGCCCACCCTGCTGGTCGCCATTCCGATCGGCGTCATCGTCTCCATTCAGGTCGGCTCGGTCGCCGGACAGGTCGGCGCGACCTCGTTCATCGGCGCGGCCAATGGTCTGGGCATCATTCAGCAGGGCGCGCCACTGGTCACCTCGCTGATGATCGCCGGCGCGGTCGGCTCCGCCATCACCGCCGATCTCGGCTCGCGCACCATTCGCGAGGAGATCGACGCCATGAAGGTGATGGGCGTCGATCCGATGCGCCGCCTGGTCGCCCCGCGACTCGGCGCGGCCATGCTGGTCTCGGTATTGCTCTGCGGCTTCGTGGTTTTCGTCGGCTTCCTGACCGGCTACGTCTTCAATATCTTCGCGCAGGGCGGCACCCCCGGCTCCTACGTCGGCACCTTCGCCTCCTTCGCGATCACGACGGATTTGTTTGTGGCGCTGCTCAAGTCATTGATCTTCGGCGTGCTCGCGGCGATCATCGCCTGCGACGCCGGACTGAACACCCGCGGCGGTCCGGGCGGTGTGGCCAACTCGGTGAACACCGCGGTCGTCATGTCCGCGGTGATGCTCTTCGGCGTGAATCTGATTCTCACGCAGGTCTACAACTCCCTGTTCCCCCCACAGATGGTCTGAGTCGTGTCAGCAACGTATGTTCCGCCGCTGCTGCGGCCGTTCCAACGGATCAAGGGTGTGGCCTCCTCGCCGCGTGACTTCGTCGCGCGCATCGGCCACCAGGTCTTCTTCTTCCTGCGCTCGCTCGGCTCGATGCCGATGGCGTTCCGGCACTACCCCAAAGAGGTGTGGCGGCTGCTGTCCGATGTCACCTGGGGCAACGGCAATCTCATCGTCGGTGGCGGCACCATCGGCGTCGTGCTCATCCTGTCCGCGTTCGGCGGTATGACGGTCGCCATTCAGGGCTACACCTCGCTGAACCTGCTCGGCCTGAGCCCGCTGACCGGCGCCATCTCCGCGTTCGCCACCACCCGTGAACTCGGCCCGATGCTCGCCACCCTCGCCTTCGCGGCGCAGGCGGGCTGCAGGTTCACCGCACAGCTGGGCGCCATGCGCATCTCCGAGGAGATCGACGCGCTGGAATCGGTTGCCATCCGGCCGCTTCCGTACCTGGTGAGCACCCGCATGATCGCGGCCATGATCGCCATCGTGCCGCTGTACTGCCTGGCGCTGCCGTTCGCGTACATCTCCTGCTCGCTGACCGTGCAGTTGATCGGCGGCACCGCGTCCGGGACATTCCAGCACTACTTCTATCAGTTCCTGGTGCCGCACGATGTGCTGTACTCACTGCTGAAGGCGATCATCTTCGTCGCGATCACCACGTTCATCCAGTGCTACTACGGGTTTTTCGCCTCCGGCGGTCCCGAGGGCGTTGGTGTCGCGGCGGGTCGCGCGATCAAGCTGAGCATCATCGCGGTGGTGTTCGCGGACCTGTTCATCACGTTGGCCATCTGGGGCGTCAACCCCGGCATTCGGATCTCGGGATAAGGGGGCGCATAGCATGATTCTCGATCCCAGCGGCCGCGGCCCGACCATGCGGCAACTGCTCATCGCGGGTGTCGCCGGACTCGTCGTCTTCGCACTCATCCTGGGTTTCCTGATGGCGCGCTACAAGGGCGCGTTCGTCGACAAGGTCAATGTCACCGCGAACCTCACCACCACCGGTGACGGCCTGCCCGATAACGCCGATGTGAAGTTCCGCGGCGTGCTGGTCGGCGCGGTCAAGAACGTCTCGGTCGCCGCCAAAGGTGAACTACAGCAGGTCCACATCGAGATGAAGCCGGAGTACACCGGCGGCATTCCCGCGAATGTGACCGCGCGCGTGGTGCCCTCCAACCTGTTCGCCGTCACCTCGGTGGAGCTGGTCTACAACGGCGCGGACGCCGCGCACCTCAAAGAGGGTTCGCAGATTTCCGAGGACCGCTCCAAAGGCACCATCGCACTGCAGGACACGCTCACCACGGTCCGCAATATCCTCGGCAAGATCGATCCGATCCAGTTCGGCCGGGTGCTCGGCACGCTGTCCTACGCCCTCGACGGTTCCGGTCGCATGCCCGGCTCCTCCATCGAGCGGGTGGACCGCTGGCTGCAGTCGGTCGACGATTCGATTCCGGATCTCGGCGTCATGCTGAGCGACTTCTCCAATTCCTTCCGCGCGCTCAACCAGTCCGCACCGGAATTGATGGGCGTGCTCAGCGAATCGGTGAAGACCGCGCAGACCATCGCCGATCGCCGCGCCGAACTCACCTCGCTGATCTCCGGCACCGCGGTCACCGTGGACAAGGTCAACGCCCTGTTCGCGCGAAACCCCAACGTGGGCAAGGACGTCACGACCGGCACCAGCGCGCTGTTCGGCGCCCTGTCCGACGATCCGAACGCCATCCCGCAGGCCATCGCGAACCTGAACAACTCGGTGCGCAAGCTCGGGTCCACATTCCACTGGGGCCCGCAGAAGCAGATGATCTGGAATATGGGGCTCACCTTCACGCCCTATAAGCCGTACACCCGTGACGACTGCCCGCGCTACGGCGAACTGGCCGCCCCGAGCTGCGCCAGCGCGCCGCTCATCTCCGATCCCGGCACACTGCCGGAATCGTTGCGGCCCAAGTCCCTCGATGTCGCCGCCGGACTGCCGAAACTGCCGCCGCCCGCTGGCTTCCCGCTGATCCCGGGCCTGACGATGGTCGAGCCGACCCCCGCCGCCGGTGACACCGCGCCCGCCAACCCCTTCGCGGGCACCCCGCTGCAGGGCCTCTTCCCGAACGCCGCCCCCGCGGCGCCGGGCAATCAGCCGGGTGCGGCGCCCGCCGCCGCACCGGCGTCACAGCAGACGCTGCCCAAGGGCGGGACAATCTCCTACCCCGGTGACTCCGCTATTACCGCGCTGCTGGGCCGTCGCCCGTCAGCGGCCGAATACCTGCTGCTGAGCCCGATTCTGAGGGATGGAACCTTGCAAGTGACCGAAAGCGAGCCCGGTCGATGAGCATTCGCAAACCGCTGATCGGTTTCGGCATCTTCGCGATCGTGTCCGTCCTGGTGACCGCGGTCATCTGGAATACCCTGGCGCGCACCGTGGACGGGACCACCAACCGATACACCGCGACCTTCACCGATGTGCTCGGCCTGCGCAAGGGCGATGACGTCCGGATGGCGGGCGTGCGCGTCGGCAAGGTCGAAGAGATCAAGCTGGACAAGAAGAACGCCGCCGAGGTGACCTTCATCGTGCAGCGCGATCAAACGCTGTACGGCGACACCAAGGCGCTGGTCCGCTACCAGAACCTGATCGGCCAGCGCTACATCGCGCTGGCGGAGCCGGTCAAGGGCAAGCCGGTCTCCGGCACGCACACGGTGTTGCGGAACAACGGGGCCATTCCGGTCGAGCGCACCGAACCGTCCTTCGACGTATCCGGTCTGCTCAACGGTTTCCAGCCGCTGTTCCAGGTACTGCAACCGGATGAGGTGAACAACCTGTCCAACACCTTCATCCAGGCGCTGCAGGGTGACGGGGTCTCGTTGAGCGCCTTCATCACCCAGGCCGCCACCCTGGCCACCGACTTCCAGCGCCGCGACGCCATCCTCTCGGATGTGATCACCAATCTCTCCGGTGTCATGTCCGGTCTGGCCAAGCGCGGTGACGAACTGGAAACCCTGGTGACGCAGACCCGTTCGCTGATCGGCGGACTGTACGCGCAGGGCCAGTCGCTGCAGACCTCCACCGTGCAGATCGCCGACGCGACCTCCGCGCTGGTGACCATGATCGGTCAGATCCAGCCGAAACTCGTGCTGGCACAGAACTCCACGCATGACGCGCTCGCGCTGCTGCTCGCCAATGGCGACAAGCTCGACAAGGGCGCGGTGGACTTCCCCAACATCCTCACCGATATCGGCAAGTTCACCCAGAACGGCACCTACGCCAACGCGTACGTGTGCAGCCTGGATGTCTCGCTGTACGGAATCCTCTTCCCGCGCGGTCTGTTCAACCAGATCGGCGGCAACTCCCACTCGGCGGTGTGCCGGCCATGATGGTGAAACTCAAGTCCCGCTTCAACGCCAATCGCAATATGTGGCTCGGCCTGTTCGGCGTGCTGCTCATCGTCGGCCTGCTGGCCGGGTCCACGCTGTACCGCCAGATCGGTATCGGCGAGAAGACCATCAAGGCCGAATTCGTGCAGACCGCGGGCATCAAGACCGGTGACAAGGTCGCGGTCTCGGGTGTCTCGGTCGGCACGGTCACCGGCGCCGAACTCGAGGGCGACCATGTGATGGTCTCGCTCTCGGTGAAGAACGACGTCAAGTTCGGACCCGATGCCAAGGCGTCGATCAAGATGGCGACGCTGCTCGGCGCGCGCTATGTCGATCTGGTGCCCGGTGACGGCTCCGGCCTGAAGAACAATCGAATTCCCAAGTCCAACACGTCCGTTCCCTACAACCTGGCCGATGTGGTGCAGGAGGGCACGCCGAAGTTCGAGGAACTCGACACCAAGAAGCTCGCCGATTCGCTCAATCTGATCAATCAGCAGATGGGTGATTCCCCGCAGCTCACGGTGCAGGCGCTGGATTCGGTCGGCGCGCTGGCCAAGACCATGAACGACCGCAAGGGCGAGGTCGACCAGCTGCTCAAGGATCTGGACCGGGTCACCAAGATCCTCGGCGACAACCGCAACAGCGTGCTGCTGGTCATCACCCAGGGCGAGGCCATCGCCAACCGGGTGATGGAACGGCAGACCCTGCTGCGCACCCTGCTGGACAATGTCGCCACGCTCAGCAGCCAGTTGCAGCAGATCGGCGCGCAGAACGACAACCAGTTCGGCCCGACCCTGATCCAGCTCAACACCATGGCCGAGGGCCTGCAGAAGAACAAGGACAACCTGGATCGCCTGCTGTCCGCCATGCCGGTCGGCGTGCGCACGTTCAACAACGCGTTCGGTGACGGCAACTACGGCAATGTCGGTCTGCCGTGGCTGTTCCCGGACAACTGGTTGTGCTTCGCTCAAGTCATTCAGGGGTGCCAGGGATGAAATCGGTCAAGCTCAACATCGGGCGCATCGCCAAGGCCGCCATGATCGGCACCGCCGCGCTCGCGGTCGGCAGCTGCTCCATCGTGCCGCTCGGGGTGAAGGACGCGGTCGGTCAGACCCAGCACTTCACCGCCGACTTCCTCAATATCGCGGGCATGTTCGAGGGCAACCCGATCACGGTGCTCGGGCTCGATGTCGGCAAGGTCGACAAGATCGTGCCCAAGGGTCAGTACGTCGAGGTGCACATGACGGTGGACGCCGGCGTGGACATCCCGAAAAACGTGCAGGCGGCGCTGATTTCGCCGTCCATCGTGACGGACCGGCATATCGAGCTGACCCCGCGCTACACCGGCGGGGACAAGCTCAAGGACGGTTCGCACCTGACCACCCAGCAGACCAAGACCCCGGTCGAGCTGGACACCATGATCAAGACCATCGACACCTTCGCCGCGGCGCTCAAGCCGACCGACGGCAATGACGGTCTCGGTCCGCTGTCCGGTCGCGTGCTGTACCCGATGATGAACGGGAACGGCGAGAAGATGCGCGATGTGCTCAACTCGCTCTCGGGCGCGCTGAAGGTCGGTGTCGACAACAAGGACGCCGTCTCCACCATCATCATCAAGCTGAACGAACTGACCACCATGCTGGCCGACAACGACCAGTCGGTCCGGGATTTCAGCAATCGCATGACCCAGATGACCGGGCTGCTCGCCGACCAGGCCCCCGGCCTGCAGGCCACGCTGGAACAGCTCAATGCCTTCCTGGCCAACACCAGTGGCGCGTTCTCGCAGTACTCCGATCAGCTCAACGGCACCCTCACCGGCCTCACCAATGTCACCAATCAGCTGCGCGCCAACGCCGCCGGTGTCATCGAGGTCGTCGACACCGCACCGCTGCTCATGCAGAACCTGGACCGCTCGGTGAACCGGCAGGGCCAGTTCATCCGCCTGCACGCGGTGCTCGGCACGGTGCTGTCCGGCGAGATCATCAGCCTGTTCTGTGAACGCATCCAGATGAAATCGGACGGCTGCCGCACCGGCAAGGTGGAGGACCTCGGCCCCGATCTCGGCCTGATGGCGGCAATGTTGGGAATGACGAAATGAGCAACCGTTTCCGCCGAGAGTTGCGGTCGGGCAGGCGAACCCGGCACACCATCGTCGCGCTGGCGGTGGCGGCCTCCACCCTCGCGGTCTCCGGCTGCGGCCTGACCGTGGAGAGCCTGCCGCTGCCCAAGCCCGGCGCGGGCGATAAGACGTACACCATCCATGCGGTCTTCGACAACGCGCTGAATCTGCCGGACCAGGCCAAGGTGAAGATCGGCGGTTCCGACGTCGGCGTCGTCACCAAGATCAGCACCAAGGATTTCAAGGCCAATGTCGATCTGGCCATCCGCACCGATATCGAATTGCCCACCGGCAGTACGGCGGAACTGCGGCAGGCCACGCCGCTGGGCGATGTGTTCGTCGCGGTGTCCAAGCCCAAGACCGATCCGGGCGTGCAGATGCTCAAAAACGGTGACACGCTGACGAATACGTCGGCGGGCGCCACCGTGGAAGAACTGCTGCTGTCGATTTCCATGCTGTTCAACGGCGGCGGTATCGCGGCCCTGTCCAAACTGACCTCCGAGATGGACTCCATCGTCGGCGGCAAGGGGCAGACGCTGGCGCACCTGATCACCGAAATGACCGGTGTGGTGGGCAGTCTCAACAACAACAGCTCGCGGGTGGACAGTGTGCTCGCCCAATTCAGCGCGCTGGCCAACACCATTCAGGCCAATCACGATCAGCTCGGCCAGGTGGCGAATACGCTGCCCGCCATGATCGGCGCGGTCGCGGAGAACAATCAGGCGCTCGGCGATCTGCTCACCAAGATCTCCACAACCAGTGCGGCCCTGGGCGATTACGCCAACACCACCTCCGGTGATCTGGCCAGTCTGCTCGACAATGTGCAGCAGCTGATGGCCGCGCTGGCTCGCACCGAACCCGACTTCGGTCCCATGCTCGACGCCATCCACGAGCTGCGGCCGTCGGTGGACGCGTCGTTCAAGGGCAATACGCTCGCGGTGGCGGCCACGCTCAGCATGCTCGATATCGGCCTGCTCACCGATCCGGCCAATAGCAAGTTCCCGGACCTGCGCGACCTGAACGACTTCGGGGGCAGCCTGATCCAGGTACTGCAGATCATTTACGGCCGGATCAACGGGGGCCACCGATGAATTGGGTGAAGAACCACAAGAACCTGGTGTCGAATTCGGCGCTGGTGCTCATTCTGCTCGTCGGCGCGACCTATCTGGCGATCAGCGTCATGCGGGTCAATCCGCTGCGCGAAACCTATAGGGTCACGGTCGATCTGGATCGCTCCGGCGGTCTGCAGTCCGGCAATGACGTCACCCTGCGCGGTTACCGCATCGGCAAGGTCACCGATATCAAGCTGGAGAAGGACGGTTCCGCCATCGCGGCGACCGTCGAGATCGACAAGAAGTACCGCATCCCCAGCGATACCGTGATTTCGGTGGGCGCGCTGTCCGGCGCGGGTGAGCAGTACCTGGATTTCCGGCCCAATACCGATAAGGCGCCGTTCCTGAACAACGGCTCGATCGTCCAGTTCGACAAGGACAAGGTCAAGACGCCGACCCCGGTGTGGTCGGTGCTGGACAATTCCAGTGAGCTGATCTCGCAGATCGATCCGGACAAATTCTCCACCATCCTCACCGAACTCGACACCGCGCTGTCCGGTGGACCGGATCAGCTACGATCGCTCATCAACGGCATCAGCCTGGCGACCACCGGCCTGGACAACCTGCTGCCGCAGACCACGAATCTGATCAAGAACCTGCAGACGATCAATGCCACCACCTCGTTGGCGCAGCCGGATCTGGCCACGCTGACCCGCAATTCGAGTGTGTTGTTCCAGCAGTTCAACGATGCCAATGCCGAACTTCAGAAGATCCTGGAGCAGGCGCCCGCGCAATTGCAGGCCCTCGGAGCGGTGCTCGACAAGACCGCCGACCCGATGACCAGCCTGGCCGCCAATTTCGCCGCCATCACCAAGGGCGCGATACTGCGGCAGCCCGCCCTGCGCGCGCTGTTCCCGGCGCTGGTGGTCGGCACCTCGGCCATGGGTGTGCCGGCGCACGACGGCGAGTTCTACACCATCGTCGATATCTGGCCGCGTCCCTTCTGCGACTACTCGACGAAGCAGATCCGCCCCGAAGCAGCGACCGACGCCACCCTCTCCAAGTGGGGCAGCTACTGCACCAATGGACAGGCGGACCAGCAGATTCGCGGTTCGGGCAACGCCCCGCGACCGGATGTGCCGAACAATGGCGCGTACCCGCCCGCGGGTGCCGACCAGAACGAGCGGACTCTCCCGCCGATCCGGTGAGCGGGCATACTCGCTGAAGAACCTAGAACGGTGCGCCCGCAGCGCACCGAGGAAGTGATCGATACATGTCGGATGACGCTGCCCAGGACAAGAAAACCGAAGACGACTCGATCGCCGAGGCCGATGTACAGGGCAGCGCCGACGTAACGCCGACGGCGAAGCAGGAAGCGGCCGAACCGGAAACGGTCGCCCTCGGCAAGGACACCGACGCCGCCGACAAGGCCGCCGCTGCCGCCGACAAGCCCGCCGACGCGATCCCCACCGCACCGGTTGCGGCCGCGGCCGACTCCGAGGTGCCGCCCGTTCCGGCGAGCTCGGCTCCGGCCACCCCGCCGCCTGCGGCGAAGTCGTCGTCCTCGCTGCCGTTGCCGTTGATCGCCGCCTTCGCGGCGGGCGTACTGCTGGTCGCCGCGATCGGCGCGGTCGTGTTCTTCTGGCTGCAGTCGAACAACGACAAGAACGAACTCGCCGACCGCGACGATTCCACCAAGGCCGCCTGCGATTTCGTCAAAACCGTCTCGGTCTACGACGACAAGAGCCTCGGCGACTACGTGCAGCGCGTCCAGGCCGCCACCACCGGCGACTTCCGGGACATGTTCGACAAGATGTCCGGCGACCTCAAGGACGTGCTGACCAGTGTGCACGCCTCCTCGAAGCTGAACACGGTCCGCTGCGGCTGGGAATCCGGTGACGACTCCAAGGCCACCGTCCTTGTCAGCCTCACCCAGACCTCCAGCAACACCATGCGCGCCCAGCCCCTCGTGCTGACCCTGCCCACCTACGCCGAACTGGAGAAGAAGGACGGCAAGTGGCTCGTCTCCAAGTTCGAGCCCATCGCCGACAACGGCAACAACGGCCTCTTCCCCGGCGGCGGCTCCCCCTCCACCCAACAGCCCGCCCCCTCCGGAGCCCCGGCTCCCGCCCCCACCCCGGCCCCGGGTAACTGAGCCACCACACGAAAAGGCCCGCCCCCCGATGGAAATCGGGGGGCGGGCCTTTCTGATCGAACGGTTGGGGCTGGCGTCCCGAACCCGGCATTGCACCCGCCGAGGGTCCAGCTCGCCTCGATCCAGCGTCGCACCGCCGAGGGTTCGGGGTCGCGTCCTCGATCGGGTGTCACCGCGTCCGCCTGGGGGTTTGGGGGCGTAGCCCCCAAGACCCAGCGTCAGCGTCCCCCCATTTCCCCTGTTCTAGAACAGGGTCAGCGCGTCGGGCGCAGGGGTTTTCGCCGGGGTGGCCCTGCGACGCGGAGTCGCCGGGGCCGTATGCGCTTGCGCCACGATCTTTTCGGCGACCGCCGAGACATTCTCCACCGGCGAGATCACCGGAATCGGCTCCGTCATCGGATCGATCGGAATCGGCTCGGTGATCGGATCATCGGTGGTGACATCGGGCGCGGGCTCGAGCGTCCCGGCGGCGATGGCGCGCGCGGCCTGCCCGCACAGCGTGTCCGCCTGCTCGTTGAAGTAGTTGCCGACATGTCCGCGCACCCAGCGGAATCGCACGGGCCCGGGCCGGGTGCTGATGGCCTGATCGATCGCCCGGATCAACTCCAGGTTCTTCACCGGTCCCCCGCTGGAGGTCTTCCACCCGTTCCGCCGCCACCCGTTGATCCATTCGGAGGCGCACTTGATCGCATAGAGCGAATCGGATTCGATGAACAGCGGTTCCGAGCTGGGATGGGCGCGGATGGCTTCCAATAGCGCGCGTAGCTCCGCGATCTGGTTGGTGCCCGAGGCCGCACCGCCGCTGGCCGATCCGCCCGCGTGATTGACCCACGCCCAGCCGATGGCTCCGCCCGGGTTACGCAGGCACGATCCGTCGGTGCTCACGATGATCATGCTCACAACCCTACGCAATCCGGCCGACAAGATCCGTTCCGTGGAATTCCTCTATCTCCCTTCGCAATTGCGATTCGGTGCGTCGCACGGCCGATTGTACGGCGGCGGCCAGCATTCGGGAGAGCAGGCGGCCGGTGAGCCCGCGCGGAACGCGGTACTCGGTTTCCGAGGTCAGCACCGCACGACCGTAGCCGAGCGGATCGAATCGCAGGGTGATGACGCACAGTGGTGCGCCGATCGGTGTGCCGCCATCGTGCTGCTGCGCGGGCGCCGACTTCCCCGTCCTGCGTCTGCGCAGCGTGTATTCGATGACCGCGTTGCGGCGGTAGTCGGTGATCTCGCATTCGATGACCGGATGCCAGAAGCCGACCCGCAGCCGCGCCCCGAAGATGGCTCCCGAGCCGTGATCGCTGTCTCCGAGGGGTTCGAAGGCGGTGACGGCGAAGGCCCAGTCCGGTACGAACTGATGGTTGTCGGTATAGGTGAACGCGACCTCCACCGGTGCCCCGACGTCGCACGCGTATTTCATGTGGCCCATAGGTGCTCCCTGTCCCACGGCTGCCAACAAAAGTACTACAGCAATCCTATTTAATGAATGGATACCCGGATTTGCTGTGCGTGCGCAATTCGGTCAGTTGTCCAATTGTTCGGCGATATGTGCCGCGATCGGCAGCGCCGAAGTGGCGGCCGGTGACGGCGCATTGAGCACGTGCACCGACCTCGCCGTCCGTTCGATCAGGAAATCGTGCACCAGCGTGCCATCCCGTCGCACCGCCTGCGCGCGGATTCCGGCCTCGCGTGGCAACAGATCCGCTACCGTCAATTCCGGGCAGTACCGTCGGCACTCCGCCAGATATCCGCGCCGGAACATCGAATTGCGCATCTCGCGCAGTCCCGTTCGCACATTGGCCGCGGCCACCCGGTGAAAACCCGGGAATCCCAGGATTTCCCGCGCATCGCGCAGATTCACGCTGCCCTTGCGGTATCCCTCGCGCGCCAATCCGAGCACCGCGTTGGGCCCGACGGTCAGCCCGCCGTCGATGGTCGGGCTCAAATGCACGCCCAGGAACGGCAATTCGGGATCGGGAATGGGGTAGATGAGCGTGCTCACCAGGCCCTTGCGCTCGGGCGGCAGCTGGTAATACTCACCGCGGAACGGCACGATGCGCAGGTCGGGGCGCAATCCGGCGAGCGCGGCGAGCCGATCGGCCTGCAATCCGCCGCACACCACCAGCCGGGCCGCCCGCCAGCTCCCGGCGGGACCGGAAACGGTTACCGTATCGGTGTTCTCGTCGATCGCGGTGATCTCCGCGCCGAGCCGGATCTCGCCACCAGCCGCGCGGATCGCCTCCGCCAGCGCCGCGGTGACCAGTTTGTAGTCGATGATTCCGGTGCTCGCCACGAACAGCGCGCCCACCCCGGTGATCCGGGGTTCGCGGCGCACCAGTTCGGCGGCGTCGAGCAGTTCCACCTCGACGTCATTGGTCACCGACCGCTCGTACAGCGCCAGCATCCGGGCGTGTTCGGCGGAATCGGTGGCCACCAGCAGTTTTCCGCACACCTCGAACGGAATGCCGTGCGCCGCCGCGAATTCCTTGGTCTGTTCGGCCCCGGCCCGGCACAGTCGCGCCTTGAGACTGCCGGGCTCGTAATAGATTCCGGAGTGGATCACCCCGCTGTTGTGCCCGGTCTGGTGCACGCCCAGCGCATCCGCCTTCTCGAGCAGCAGCAGGCTCGCGCCGGGATGCCGTTCGAGAATGCGGTGCGCGGTGGCCACTCCGACGATGCCGCCGCCGATCACGCAGTAGTCGTACACACCGGAAGTCTCACACAGTGGTGAGTTCCGGGCCGCCCGTGCGACCGGATTCCGCTCCCGTGCCGGGCGAGACCTGCTGTGCTCCGGCCTCGTTCGGCGTGACCACCTGGTTCTGCCCGGCTGCCTGGCTCGGCACGGTCGCCGCGGCGGGTGTGTTGTGCCTGGCCAGCTGGACGCCGTAGCGGCCGAGCGCCGGATCGGACAGTGTCACCGTCACCTCACCGCTGTGCGTATCCACATCGGTGCGCAGCTGGGTGTTGGCCGTCGGATCGGATCCGATGCCCAGGGTCTCCCCGATCGGCGTGTGCAGTACCAGATCGGCGATGGTGGCGAACACATTGGTGTCCAAGGTCAGCGAGACCGAATTGCGCTGTACCGGAACGACTGCCGCGCCGACGTATGCGCCGCCGAGTCGCAACTGTCCGGCAATCGGCTCGGGTTTGGCCGCGCGGGTGGTTTCGGTGGTCGTTCCGACGCGGGTGGCCGGAATATTCAGCGGTGCAGGATTTTCCGTGACATGCGGTGTGAAAAATGCTGTGAGGCCGATATTGTCGGCAACCGGCGTATTGTCGACCGGTGCTGTGACGTTGCCGGGCGCGGTCACCGTCGCGTGCCGGTCACCCGGCGCGGCCACGATCGTGCCGGATTTCTGTGCGTCGGCCATTTGGTTGGCGATGTAGGAGCCGGCGGCGACGGTGAGACCGATGCTCGCCATTCCGGCGGTGACGATGGCGCTGTAGCGGAGCACCTGTGCCGCACGCCGCGATGATCCGGCGGCCTGCGTCGTGAGTTGATGCGACATGACTGGTGCGGTCCTTTCCCTCTCCCCTGGTCCCCCTGCGTCTTTCGACGCCCACGACCCGCACCATTGAAAGTCGTACGCCCGTCCAGGTTACGGTGACGCGCGGTGACACCCGCCGCCCTCGAGACCAGGATCACAGCGACTGTACCGACAGATGAGACTGCCAGGTCCGAAATGGGAACTTCGCCCGGGTTTCTGCATCGGCAGGTTTCCGATATCGGAAGGCTGGGTAAATACCAGAGAGCGGCGAGCGCCCACTCGACTGCCACTCGAGGACCTCCGGCCAATGTCGTCCGGTCGGCACCAGGCACGGCGCACCCAAGGGTGGCGCTCGCTCGCTCTACTCCCTGGGAATTGGGGGAGATCTAGGCCGGAGGCCGGGATCGGCGGCGGGTCAGTGGAACTGGCCCGCCGTCCGGCCGACTCCGGGCGGACCGGCGAAAGCCTGTGCCAGCCCGAGCCATTCGAGCGCCTGCGCACCCTCCACCTGCAAAGACAGGTCATCGAGATGCCTGCGCTGGGTGACGGCGAGGCAGAAATCCACGGCGGGACCGCTGATTCGCTGCGCCGCGTCCGCGGGACCCCAGGTCCACGCGGAGCCGTCGGGCGCGGTCAATTCGATCCGGAACTCCGCATCGGGCGCGGTGCGTCCGTGCGTGAGGTACGCGAAATTGCGGGTGCGCACGCCGAGATGCGCGACGTTCTTCAACCGAGCGGTCGGTACCCGAGTGACCCCGAGCGCATCCGCCACATCCTGCCCGTGCGCCCAGGTCTCCATGAGCCGCGCGGTCACCATGGAGGCCGCGCTCATCGGCGGTCCGAACCACGGCAGTTTGGTTCCGGCGGGCACCGTTCGCAAAGCCTCGACCAGCACCGCGCGATCGCGCCGCCAGGCCGCGAGCAATTCCGGCGCGGGCGTCTTGGCCTCTTCCTCGGCAGCCTCGTCCACGAAGGTGAGAGCCTTGGGCAGCGCCGCCTGCACGAGCGCGTCGAAGGCGACCGTATCGGTGGCGGCGATCGCGGCGACGCGATCGGTCCAGGTCAGGTGTGCGATCTGATGGGCGATGGTCCAGCCGGGCGCGGGGGTGTCCCGCTGCCACTCGGCGGCATCGAGATCGGCGATGAGCCGGTCCAGGTCGTCGCATTCGGCGGTGAAGTCGGCGAGCAACGCCTCGAGATCGGCCATCGAAAGTCCTTGTCGCTCAAGCTCGCTGTGCCGAGACAGGCACAGAACGGGCACACACGCCATTGTGTGTGCCGTCGCCGCCAGCATCGCAGTGCGGCCGAAAAAATGCAAGCATGCGTGCTTGTATTTGCCTCGAAGCGGCCGTCTACCAGCCGAACAGGATCAGATGCACCGCGCCGACGCCGAGCCCGAGCGCCGCGCCGTGCAGATACAGCAGCCACGCGTCCTGTTCCACCGAGGCGTAGAACATCTCCATGAACTCGCCCGGCGTCAGCTGCTGGAGTTTGCGCGCGGCGAATTCGTCGATCTTCTTGGCCTGCGCCGCCGCGAATTCCTCGTCCTCGACCAGGCTCGGCGCGAGTCCGGCGGCCGCGGCGGTCGCGCCGACCTTCAGATTGTCGAAATTCCGAGCCCCGAACACGGTGCGCACGAAGGTGTGCGTCGGCCCGAGCTGCCGGTGGATCTCGGCGGCGATGAGACGCTCGAGCAGCTGCCGGGTCTTGTCGCCATTGGTGCCGTCGAGCAATTCCTTGGCCAGATTGGGCAGCGTCAGCACCTGGTAGGCCAGGATGTGCGCGAGATCGGCCGCGGCCTCGGGCTGCCGCTTGGCCAGCAGCGCCTGCTTCCACAGGTACTTGTAGCGCGGTTGCGGATCGCCGGGCTCGAACACCATTTTCACCGCGATCACATTGACCAGTACGCCGATGGCGGCGGCCGCGGCCAGGATGACCACCCAGCTCGGCACCCAGCCGACGACCGGAATGCGGTGGTGCACTTGCATATACAGCGCCAGCAGCAGGCCGAACGGCGCGCCGAGCAGTCCGATGCGCACCATGAATTTGAGTTCGGGCGCGGCGATGGTGGTGGTGAGGTCCTTCAGGATGTGTGGATTCTCCTGCAGGTACCGAATGACGAAACTCTTGATGTCGATGAGCTGATCGACATTGTCGCCGAGCTGTTCGAAAGCCCGCCGGGCCAGCGTCGGCAATTCGCGTTCCACGCGCTGGTACAACACATTTCGGGCCGCGCGCGGGACCGCGCCCCACAGATCCGGGTTCTCCCGCTTCATGATCTCGTTGACCATGGACGGCACCTGTTTGCGGCCGACGTCGGCGATGTAATCCGCGATGCCGTCCAGATCCAGCTCATGGATGAAATCGCGCGGACTGCCGATGCGCATGATGGCGACGTCCACGCAGATGCTGGCCATTTTCTCGGCGCGTGCGGGGATGAAGCCCTGGAAGCCGAGCTGTTTGCCGTCGCCGGAGAAGGTCGGCAGCACCTGCACGCGGCGCGGCAGATAGGGATAGAGAATGTCCAGGCCCGGAATGCGGATACCGCGAAAGTAGAGCGGCCAGAACAACATCAGCACGCCGGTCCAGTTGGTGAGCCAACCGGCGATGGCGCTGAAGATGGGGAAACTGATCAGGTCGACGACGAGTTTGGGTTGGCCGGTCAGCTGCTCCCAGTCGAGGAAGACACCCGAGGCCATTGTCGTCATTACTGCGTCCCCCTGCGGCCGATGGTGAGAAAACGGACACACAACACTCTCATTGGCCAAGTGTGCTGTCAAAAGGTCGATGGCCTCGGAGAACGTGTCATATTGTGCGTGGTTTCACGGGACCGGCAATACTGGTCGGGCGACCAAATAGGGTAGTCAAGGGAGAGATGAATGAATGTCGACCGCCGCGGCTTTCTGACCGGCGCCGCCACCGCCGCCGGCCTGGCCACCGCCGCGAGCCTGGCGACCACCGCACCCGCCGGAGCGCAACCCGCGCCCGGCAAACTGCCCTTCCCCGACGGCGGGCCGCTGCGCATTCTCGTCACCGGTGACGCGGGCACCGGCGCGCGCCCACAGTGGGCCGTCGCCGACGCCGCCCGCACACTGCACGCGCAACAGCCCTTCTCCTTCGCCATCGGACTCGGCGACAACCTCTACGAACAGGGGCCGCAGTCCGATGACGACGCCCAGTTCAACGCCAAATTCGAAGACCCCAACCACGATCTGGACTTCCCCTGGATCATGGTGCAGGGCAACCACGACAACAGTTCCATCCTGCCCGGCGACGGCGGCTGGCTGCTGCGCGGCGATCACGAGGTCGCCTATCACTCGCGCTCACCGCGCTGGTGGATGCCGTCCCGCTACTATTCGGTCCCGATCGGCGATCTGGTCGAATTCTTCGTGCTGGACCTGAATCCCATTGCCGCGTACCTGCCCCCGCTGTTCGCGCCGTACTGGGCGGCGGACGGCCAGTTCATGACCGAACAGGCCGCCTGGCTCGATCGCGCGCTCGACGCATCCACCGCCAAGTGGAAGATCGTCTGCACCCACCACCCGTACCTGAGCAACGGCAGTCACGGAAACGCCGGGGAATACGAGGGTTTGAGCATCGAACCCGTCAACGGCATCCACGTGAAACGCTTCTTCGAAGCGCATGTGCTCGGCCGCGCCCAGTTCCTGCTCTCCGGGCACGATCACTGCCTGCAGGTGCTGGAACCGAATCCGGCCTGCAAGGGCACCCGGCAGATCGTGTCCGGCGCGGCCGCCAAGACCAATTCCGGTTCGCACGAGAAGGATCCGGCCCGCATCACCCCGGCGCTGTTCGAGAACTTCACCGATCTCGGCTTCATGGTGCTGGACCTCACCGCGTCATCGGCGGACCTGACCGTCCACACCGTCGATCCCTCGAACGGTCAGCCCACCAACGTATTCCAGCGTCGCCTCTGAGCCTCAGGGCTTGAGCACGATCCGAATCGGGTTGCCTTCCTTGGCATCGAGGGCATGCACCGCCTTGGCGGCATCGGCCAGCGGCACCACCGCGCTCACCGATCGCGAGAAGTCGACCCGCTGCAAACCCTGCAACTTCACCAGCTGCGTGACGTGCTCCGGCCCGGACCCGTAGTGCCCGCGCAATTGCTGCTGGAAGAAGCTGAAAGCTGTTCCGCCGGTAATGGTGATCGGCTTGTTGGTCAGCCCGACCAGCACCAATCGCCCCTGCGGTGCGAGGCAGACCACGGCCTGTTCGCGCACGGCGGCGACACCGGCGAAGTCGAAGGCCGCGGCCAGCCCGGTCCCGGTGGCCGCGAAGATCTTCTGCCGCAGATCGGGATCGGCCGGATCGAAGGCGAGATCCGCCCCGAATTCCAGCGCCCGCTCCCGCGCCGCGGGCAGCGGATCGACCGCGATGATCGGGGCCGCGCCGACCAGCCGCAGCAACTGCACCCCGTGCGCCCCGAGTCCGCCCACGCCCCAGACGCCCACGGCCTCACCGGCTTTCACCTCGGCGGTCGCGGTGACGGCGGCCCACGGCGTGGAGACCGCGTCCGGAATGAAGCAGGCTTGCTCGAACGGCAGATCATCGGGGATCGGCACCAGCGTATCGATGCGCGCCAGCGTGTACTCCGCCCAGCCGCCGTCGTAGTCGACACCGCGCGTGAAGGTGGCTCCCCCGCGAATCTCCCCGGCCTGCAACAGCACTCGATCCCCGACCTTGGCGGCGGTGACCCCCGGCCCGAGCTGGTGCACGGTTCCGGCAACCTCGTGCCCGAGCGTCACCACATCGCCCTCGAGGAACAGCGGCGACAGCGTTCCGTCGATGAGGTGCACGTCCGACAGGCAGACGCCCGCCGCCTCCACCTTCACCAGCACATGATCCGGGCCGGGCTCGGGCACCGGAACCTCATCCAATTCCAAGCGGCGATTCGGTCCCAGGTGTAGTCGCGCGGCCAGCATGATCATCGACTCCTATGGCGGTTGGAAGCATTGCTCACTGCCAGCCATGCTAGGTCGAGAATTCGAGTGAATGGTCCGCTTCGTCCGCTACCCGGTCGACGCGCGCCGCCGGGTCCGGGCGGTCCGATGGGTATCGGAGGATGTCGACTCCAGGAATCCGGTGATGATCGCCGTCACCTCGGGTGCGCGTTCGAGCATCGGCACGTGGCCGCAGCGATCCAGCCATTCCGCGCGGTCCGGGCGGAGCTGTTCATTGAGCGTGCGCCCGGCGGCCGCGGACAGAATGCGATTCTCGACGCCCCAGATGGTGCAGACCGGCGGCATGCTGTCGCGGTCCGGCCAGCTATCCAGTGCGGCAAAGGATCCCAGGTCGCGAACCAGCCCGACCAGCGCACGGGCCGGAAAACCGTCGGACAGCGGCTGCACGTACGGGCATTCGCGATAGGCCCGGCCGTTCGAGAACCAGGTGCGAATGGTGGTGCGGGCGAACCATTTCGGGGTGTGCCAGCCGAACAGCGCGCGAGCGCCGGAATCGGGCAGCGCGCGGGTGAGCCGGGCCGCCGCGCCCAGATCGCCGCGCATGGCGGTGGATTCGGTGAGCGGGTTGATCGCCACCACCGCGTGCACCAGGCCGGGATGGGTGCGGGCCAGCGTGAGGCTGATGGCCGAGCCCAGGCAATTGCCGATCAACCGGACATCGGTGAGCTCATGGTGCAGCAGGAACGCGTGCACCAGTTCGGCATAGCGCGCGAGGGTGAAGCCGTCGGCGGGCTGATCGGAGGAGCCGTAGCCGGGCAGATCGAGCGCGTAGACCCGATGGTTCCTGGCGAGCGCCGTGGTCTGCGCGGTCCAGATCAGATGGGAGGATCCGGCATTGTGCAGCAGCACCACCGGTGGTCCGCTGTCACCGCGCTTCAGATAGGCGATGCGGATCCCGTCGAAGGTGAAGTCTTCCATGACGCTCCAGGTGGCTTCGTTGCCGGTGTCGTGTCCATGGTCCTCCGGAATGCGGCCGCGTCATAGGAGTTCGGCTCAGGCGGTGCCGATTTGGCCGAGTCCGCGGTCCAGGAAGCGGATCATCCAGTCGAAGCTGTCCTCGGAGTCGTCGCTCCACTGGAAGCCGTCCGACGCCTGCAGCGTCGCGAAGCCGTGGAAGGTGCAGCGCAGTGTGCGGATGGCGTGCACCATCTCGTCGTCGGGGATGCCGTAGCCGCGCAGTACCGCCCGCATGGATTCCATGACGCGCGAACTCGATTGCAGCAGTGGATCGTCCGGCCCGGTGAAGGTGGCCCCGACGGTGGCGCTGTAGCGGCCCGGATGCGCGACCACGTATTCCCGGAACGCGGTGGCGAAGGCCGCGAGCGCTTCGCTGCCGGACAGCCCGTGCATGGCGTCGCGCAGCCGCTGATCGAGTTCGGTCATGGCGAGCGTGGCGACGCCGTGCTGCAGATCGGCGAGGCTGTCGATGTGCTTGTACAGCGACGGGGTGCGAACGCCGAGTCGCTGAGCCAGCGGGCTCAGGGCCAGGTTCGCGAAACCGGCGTCGTCGGCGAGTTGCGCTCCCGCCGCGACGACATCGGTCTTGCTGAGCCCGGCTCTAGGCATTCGCGTGCTCCTTCAGGAACGGCAGGATCAATTCGGCGGTCCGCTCCGGCAGCTGCGCGTGCGGGTAGTGGCCACCATTCTCGACGAGTCCGAGGCTGCCGAGTCCGGTGGGCAGCGCGGCGATGATGGCCCGGCCCTCGGCCTCCGGGTTCGGGAAATCCGGATCGGCGGTGCCGATGACGATCAGCGCGGGCTGGGTGACGTTGGGCAGCTGCGCCTGCGCGTCGGCGGGAGTCGACTTGCCGGTCTTCATGAATTCGGCCATCCGGCCCGGCTCGCGGAGCTTGGCGGCGTTGGCGGCCATGTACTCGTCGTAGTCGGCGGGCTTGGTCGGGTAGGCGATGTTCAGGTACTTCAGCCACTGGTTCACGCTCTTGAAAATCATGGTGCCCATCAGCGCGGTCATGCCGCGGCGGTACCGGGACACGGTGAAAAGCGCTCCGACGGAAGGGGTTTGGGTCAGCGTGAAGGGGTTGATCTCCACGATGGCGCGCACCAGTTCGGGTGATTTGGCGGCGGCGATGGTGGCCGAGCCGCCGGAGAGCGAGTGGCCCACCACGATCGCGGGTCCGGCGTTCAGTCCGGCGATCACCGCGAGCAGGTCATTGGCGACATCGGTGCGGCTGATGGCTTCCTTACCGGTCTCGGACACCCAGTTCATGCTGGAATCCCCGTGTCCGCGCATATCGGTGCTCACCACCCGGTAACCGGCGGCCGCGATGATCGGGGCCAGGAACCGGTAGGCCTGGCGGCGGTCGCCGATGCCGTGCGAGAGCACCACCAGGGGGCCTTCGCCGATCGAGTCGTATGCGATCCGGCCGCCGTCGATGTCCATGTACTCGGTCATATCGTCCGCTCCTTCGTGTGGCTAATTCCTGTAGCCATAAAGCTAATAACTTTAGCCAAAGTCGTCAACCCTCAGTTTTCGGCGTGTCTCCGGTGGATAGTTGCCATATAAACTGTCCGGCGTGGCGGATACCGAGAGTGATGTGAACGCGAACGTCGGCTATCTGGTCTGGCGGCTCTCCACCCGCTGGCGCGCTATCCTCGATCGCGCTCTCGCGCCGCACGGTCTCACCCAGGCGCAGTATTCGGTGCTCGCCCCGCTCTACGGTCTGACCGGTGATGGGACGCGTCCGAGTCAGCGAAAACTGGCGGACCTCACCGGTTTGGACGCCGTCTACATCTCCAAACTGGTCCGCGCCCTGGAACGCCAGGGGCTGGTCACCCGCGCGGCCAGTTCCGTCGACCCGCGCGCGGTCGAACTCGCGCTGACCGAACAGGGCGCTGAAACCGCCCGCCGCACAATAGAACTCGTGCACGGCATGCGCGACCGCCTGACCGCGCCGCTGGGTGGGAACGGCAGCGAGCGCACCGCGGAGCTGGCAGCCATGCTGCGCGAACTCCTCGATGCGCCCGAGGGTGCCGAATAGCGCTGTCGCTAAGGCTTTTTCACAGCGTCTCGCCCGCGCGCAGCTTCTTCGCCCGCTCGATGACCGAGGTCAGCACCCGATGCGCGATGGCCAGTTCCTCGGGGTCCGAGCCGCCGAAGATCGGCCGCGTCAACGGCGCGATCGTCTGCATCAGCGTCTTCAACTCGGCCGAACCCGCGGCGGCCAATTCCACCGGCCCCGGCCCGTCGATCGCGGATCCGCTGACGAACCCCTTCTTCTCCATCCCGGCGAGCAGCTCGGCCGTCCCCGCCGCATCGACGCCGAGCTGCCGCTGCCCGGCCAGGTAGCGATGGAATTCGCCCGGTTCGGCGACCGGCCCGCGCGCGGCGAGGGCCCGCAGCACGGCGTATTCATTGGCGGTCGTGCTGAATCCCTGTGCGATCAGCGTCGCCTCGAGCAGGGCGGTGACCGCCCCTTCCGCCTCGGCGATGTCCTGTCCGGTGAGTGTGGGTGCGGTGGTCATGGTGACTCCCTGTATCGACGAGTAAGCCGTCCTATCGCTTACTGTACATGGAAACTATGTCCATGGAATCTATATTCCGACCGGGGTGAATCCGGCGTTCGCCCGGGGCGAACAAGGTCGCGGAATTACTCGGCGGGGGCCGGAGTTGACTGGGTAACGCTCAACCTGAGTTGAGTAGGAGACGCTCAATCTTGGAAGAGGTAGAGAAGTGACCAACCCTCAGAACCTGCCGGTGCTATTCCTGACCGATCCGATCGTGCTCCCCGGCATGATCGTCCCGATCGAGCTCGACGAGTCCGCCCAAGCCGCCATCGATGCCGCCCGCGCGGGCAAGGTCAACCAGGTGTTGGTCGCGCCTCGCCTCGATGAGGGCTACGCCAGCTACGGCGTGGTCGCCACCATCGAACAGGTCGGCCGCATGCGCGGCGGCGCACCGGCGGCGGTGCTGAAGGCCGAGGGCCGCGCGAAGATCGGGCACGGCGTGACCGGACCCGGCGCGGCGCTCTGGGTCGAGGCCGAACCGGTCGAGGTGTCCGAGCCCGACGGCCGCACCAAGGAGCTCGCGGCCGAATACAAGAAGCTGGTCGTGGCGGTGCTGCAGCGGCGTGAGGCGTGGCAGGTCATCGACGCGGTGAATCAGCTGAACGATCCGTCGGCCATCGCCGACGCGGCCGGCTGGGCCCCGTACCTGGGCCATGACGAGAAGCGCGAGCTGCTCGAAACCCTGGACACCGCAACCCGTTTGACCAAGCTGATCGAGTGGACCAAACAGCACATCGCCGAGACCGAGGTCAACGAGAAGATCAGCGAAGAGGTCCGCGAGGGCGTCGAGAAGTCGCAGCGCGAATTCCTGCTGCGCCAGCAGCTCAACGCGATTCGCAAGGAACTGGGCGAGGGTGAGCCCGACGGTGCGGACGATTACCGCACCCGCGTCGAGACCGCCGATCTCCCGGACAATATCCGCGAGGCCGCGCTGCGCGAGGTCGATCGCCTGGAGCGTTCCAGCGATCAGAGCCCGGAATCCGGCTGGATCCGGACCTGGCTGGACACCGTCCTGGAGCTGCCGTTCAGCGTGAAAACCGAGGACAGCACCGATGTTTCGGCTGCCCGCGCGGTGCTGGACGCCGATCACCACGGCCTGGACGAGGTGAAGGACCGCATGGTCGAGTACCTGGCGGTGCGCGCCCGTCGCGCCGCACGCGGCCTGGAGGTCGTGGGCGGTCGCGGTTCCGGCGCGGTGCTGGTGCTGGTCGGCCCGCCCGGTGTGGGTAAGACCTCGCTGGGTGAGTCCGTGGCGCGTGCCCTGGGCCGCAAGTTCGTTCGCGTCGCACTCGGCGGCGTGCGCGACGAGGCCGAGATCCGTGGCCACCGGCGCACCTACGTCGGCGCACTGCCCGGTCGCATCGTGCGTGCCATGAAGGAGGCGGGTTCGATGAATCCCGTTGTCCTGCTGGACGAGATCGACAAGGTCGGCTCCGATTTCCGCGGTGATCCGGCGGCGGCGCTGCTCGAGGTGCTGGACCCCGCGCAGAACCACACCTTCCGCGATCACTACCTGGATCTGGATCTGGACCTGTCGGATGTGCTGTTCATCGCGACCGCGAATGTCATGGACACCATCCCCGGCCCGCTGCTGGACCGCATGGAACTGATCACCGTGGACGGTTACACCGAGGACGACAAGGTCGCCATCGCCCGCGACTTCCTGATCCCGCGTCAGCTGGAGCGCAACGCGCTCACCAGCGCCGAGGTTCAGATCACGGACGAGGCGCTGCGTGAGGTCGCGGCGAACTACACCCGGGAGGCCGGTGTCCGCCAGATGGAGCGCCTGATCGCCAAGGCGCTGCGCAAGGCGGCGACCAAGCTGTCCGAAACCGCGGACCTGAGCGATGCCGAAAGCATCATCACCGCAGGTGAATTCGTGCCGGACTCGGCCGATCAGCTGGTGATCGGTCTCGGTGATCTGAAGGACTACCTGGGCCGTCCGCGCTTCACCCCCGACGGGGTGGAACGCACCGCGGTCCCCGGTGTCGCAACGGGTTTGGCCGTGACCGGCGCGGGCGGCGATGTCCTCTACATCGAGGCCAATGCCGCCGAGGGCGAGCGCTCGCTCACCCTCACCGGTCAGCTGGGTGACGTCATGAAGGAGTCGGCGCAGATCGCCCTCACCTACGTGCGCTCGCACCTGGAGGAGATCGGCATCGAGCCGAAGGTGCTGGACCGCAATATCCACATCCACTTCCCGGCAGGCGCGGTCCCCAAGGACGGCCCGTCGGCGGGCGTCACCATGGTCACCGCCCTGGTGTCCCTGGCCCTGGACCGTCAGGTCCGAGCGGATGTGGGCATGACCGGCGAGGTCACCCTCAACGGCCGAGTCCTGCCCATCGGCGGCGTCAAGCAGAAGCTCCTGGCCGCCCAGCGCGCGGGCCTGAAGACCGTCTTCATCCCCGCCCGCAACGAGCCCGACCTCGACGAAGTCCCCGCCGAGGTGCTGGCCGCCCTGGATGTCCGCCCCGTCGCCGACGTGGCCGAAATCCTGGCCTACGCCATCGAGCCGGTCATCGAACCGGCCCTGGAAGGCCGCCCCCTGAGCGCCACCGCCTAACCCGCGAGCGCTCCTCATGAGGAGCCGTGCGTGCGTCCCACACGCACGGCTCCTCCCCTGTCAACTACCGAGACCGCGCGTGTTTCACATGAAACCGTCTTGCACCTCGGAGTAATCGCGCCGGCTACCCGGTGGGGCTGCCCTCGTCCACAGACACCGGTTGTCGCTGCGCAGCGAGGTATTCATCGATGACGGCCACCGATGCTCCGCTTGTCGATACCGCGAGGTACGAGGGTGACCAGAGGTGCGCGCCTCGCGAAGATCGCTGAATATTCTCCGGGAATTCCTGGCGTAGGTAGCGCGCCGACACACCCTTGAGGCTGTTGACCAACGTGGAGACCTGCACAGTTGGCGGGTAGTGGACCAACAGGTGCGCATGGTCTTCACCGCCACGGAACTCGATCAATGTTGCGTCGAACTTGTCGCAAACCTCGGCCATGATCTGCTCGCAGCGAGTCAGCATCGGCTCACTCAGGGCTTCTCGTCTAAAACGTGTGACGAAGACCAAATGCGCCTGTAAATTGTGTATGACTGTTCTACCTCGGCGTATATCTGGATCAGATACCCATCTCGGTGACATAGACCAAACGGTAGCAACGACAGGGGCGGGTCGTGAAACGGATCGTCACCGTGAAGCTGGTTCCCACTCCGGAGCAGCACGCGGCGTTGTCATCAACATTGAAGTTGTGCAATACAGGGGCGAATGCGGTCTCCCGGTTCGCGCACACCGCTACCGATCGCAGGCCATTCGCATTACAGAAACAGGTGTACGCCGATCTCAAGGCGCGCGGACTGTCCGCGCAGCCCGCGATTCGGGTCATCAAGAAGGTCTCGGACGCTTACGCGACCCGGCAGGGAAAGCTCGTCGGGGGGAACTATGGACTGCCCGGATCGAATCGCTATCGAAGGATCGCAGGCAAGGCCATCGTGTTCCGTGACGATGCGGGCCAACCATTCGACGATCGATGCCTGTCATGGCAGTTAGAAGACTCGACGGTGTCGATCTGGACCACGGCAGGACGAATGAAGGGCTTACGATTCGTATGTGCGCCATGGCAATTGGCACTACTTGCGGATCGCAAAGGGGAGTCGGATCTGATCCTCCGCGACGGCCACTTCTACTTGCACGCCACCGTCGATACAAGCACTCCACCCTCGCTGACCCCTTCGGATGGTCCGGACGGCTGGCTCGGGGTGGACCTGGGGATCGTGAACCTGGCTGTCACCACCGCCGATGATCCCTCCAACCTCGATCTGCGTTGGTCGGGTGGTGCGGTCACCGCGGTCAGGAAGAAGCATCAGGTCCTGCGCACAGCTTTACAAAAGGTGGGAACCAAGTCTGCGAAACGCAAATTGAAGAAGCATCGCCGGAAGGAAACCCGCTACGCCACCGACATCAACCACCAGCTCTCCAAAACCATTGTCGCGCAAGCACAACGCACCGGACAAGGCATCGCGATGGAAGACCTGTCGGGAATCCGGGACCGGGTACGGCTCGCTCGCACGCAGCGGCACCAATTACATACCTGGACATTCGCGCAGTTGCGGAAGCAGATCGCATATAAGGCGCAAGCTGCGGGAGTTCCCGTGCAGGTCGTCAACCCGCGTGGCACCAGCAAAACCTGCCACCGCTGTCGACACATCGACTCGGCGAACAGACCCAGTCAGCCAGTGTTTCGGTGCCGTCGATGCGCGTGGACCGGTCACGCCGATCACAACGCCGCCCACAATATTGCCGTACTCGGGTATGAAAGCTATCGGGCCGCCAATCAACCGGCCTAAAGCAGCCACTCCTCTCACAGCCAGTGAGAGCGTGAGCAGCAAGTCCGTCTTCTTGGGACGGATGGTTGATATGAAACGTGAATCCCGCGCGGTCCGTTTGTGTCTCGTAACGTGTGCTGGGTGATCACTGTTGCCACTTGGAATGTCCTGCATCGGGTTCATGCGGACAACTGGGACAGCTCGTTTTCCGGGCGCTGGCCGGAGGAGAAGGTGCGGATCGAAGGGGTCACCGGCGTGGTGGCGGGGAGATCCGAGCAGGTCATCGCGCTACAGGAGGTGAGCGGTGATCAACTCGCGAGTTTGCGGGAAGCGTTGCCGGGGCGGGAGTTCCATGTGCTGCGGTATCCGCGGGTGCCGCGGCCGCGGCGGGTGCCCTCGGTGCTGGAGGACCGCGGTGAGTTCCTGGTGTTGATCGTGGACGGCACCGCGCGTGACTTCGCCGCCGGAGCCTTCACCAGTGATCCGGGCAAGGGCTATGTCGCCGTGCTGCTGGACGAGGTGCTCGTGGTCGCCACGCACGTGACCGGCGATGATCGGCGCGGTGGGCAGTTCGCGCGGCTGGCGGAACTGACCGCGGGCGGACCGGTGGTGCTGCTCGGCGATTTCAACGCGCCCGCCGCGGAAGTCGGTGCGGCACTGGGGCCGGACTACACCGTTGCCGCGCTCCCGGCCGCTGCCATCGCGACGCGCCCGCGCAGCTCCGGTGCGGAGAAATCCCAGTTCATCGACCACGTGGTGACGCGCGGCCTCGCCGCGCGGGCCACGGCCGTCGAGGATGTGGCCGGGGTGTCCGACCACAATCTCGTACGCGCGACGATCGGCTAGAACTCCCCCGCCACGGCGAGCACGGTGCGGCCGGAGTGGTTGCCCTCCAGAATGGAGTGCAGCACGGCTTCGGCCTCGGTGATGGGCGCGTAGTTCTCCAGCAGTGAAAGATGCTGGGGCTTCAGGTCTTTGGCCAGGCGCGCCCACAGTTCGCGGCGGGATTTGATCGGGAAGTGCGCGGAGTCGACACCGAGCAGGGAGACCCCGCGCAGGATGAACGGCATCACGGTGGTGGGCAGATCGGTGCCGCCCGTGAGGCCGGAAACCGTCACCGCGCCACCGTATTTGATGGTCGAGAGGATATGCGCGAGGGAGGTGCCGCCGACGCTGTCGACCGCGGCGGCCCACTGCGCCTTGCCGAGCGGCCGGAGCTTCTCGCCCTCACCGGGCAGGCGGCCGATCACGCTGGACGCGCCGAGCGCGGTGAGAAGTTCGGTGGCGCCGAGCTTTCCGGTGGAGGCGATCACCTCGAAGCCGAGTCCGGCCAGAATATCCACCGCGACACTGCCGACACCGCCGGTCGCACCGGTGACCAGCACCGGACCCGATTCGGGGGTGATGCGATTGTCCAGCAGCGCCTGCACGCTCATGGCCGCGGTGAAACCGGCGGTGCCGAGGGCGGCGGCTTCGCGCGGGGTGAGGCCGTCGAGCTTCACCACCCAGTCGGCGGGGACGCGGGCGTACTCGCCGAAACCGCCGTTGTGCGCGACGCCGATGTCGTAACCGTGCGCGACCACCAGATCGCCGGGCGCGAATTCCGGGTTGTCCGAGGCGAATACCTCACCGGTGAGATCGATGCCGGGGATGATCGGATACTCGCGCACCACGCCGCCGCCGGGCGTGATGGCCAGCCCGTCCTTGTAGTTGGCGCTCGTGAAGTGCACCTTGATCGTCACCTCGCCCGGGCCGAGGAAGTCGTCGCCGACCGTCTCGCGCGCGAGTGCGATCCCGCTGTCCGTCTTGCGTGCCACCATCGCCTGGAACTCCATGCACCGAGCATAGGACTCGAACCGCTGGTCAGGGCGATGTTCCGGGGGAAGCGGCGACTTTACCCCGCACGTAATCGCTTTCGTTCCCGCACTGCGGCAACCTTGTTCTCAGCACAGCGGGAGACATTCTCCCCGCATCGCGAAAGACCAAGGAGCGCAGCAGATATGCCCTATTTCCAGACCACCGACGGCACCACTCTCGCCTACGAGGAGTACGGCACCGGAGCGCCGCTCGTCTTCATCGCGGGCTGGTCACTGCACGCGGATATGTGGGAGTACCAGCTGCACTACTTCGTGGAGCGCGGTTACCGCTGCATCCTGCTGGACCGGCGCGGCCACGGTCGTTCCGATCGCCCGGCCGCCGGATACGATGTGAACACCCGCGCCGACGATATCGCCGCCCTGATCGCGCATCTGGACCTGAACGACTTCACCATGGTGGCGCATTCGGCGGGCGGCGCGGAGGTGGTGCGCTATCTGGCCCGGCACGGTCAGGACCGGGTGAACCGCATCGCCCTGCTGGCCCCGGCCATCCCGTACATGTTGCAGACCGAGGACAACCCGGTCGGCGCGCCCCGCGCGGCCTTCGAAGCCTCTGCGGCACAATTGAAGTCGGATCGCCCGCAGTGGTTCGCCGAGCGCGCACAGGGCTACTTCGCCACGCATCTGCGGCGCGGCACCTCGCAGGCGGTCATCGATATGGAGATTCAGCGCTGCCTGTCGGCGTCACCGTATGCCACGATCGCGGTGCAGCGGGACCTGTTCCATTCCGATCACCGCCCGGATGTGGCCGCGGTGACGGTCCCGTTCCTGCTGCTGCACGGCCTGGCCGATCAATCGATTCCGATCGAGATCAGCAGCCATCAGGCGGTCAAGCTGGCGCCGCACGCGGTGCTGAAGGAGTACTGGGACGCCGGGCACGGCCTGTACATCACCCATGCCGCCGAGGTGAACGCGGAAATCCTGGAGTTCCTGAAGAGCTGAATGCCCGCGTTCCTCGGCGAATCACGATGTGGCTCAAGCGAATTTGGGCGACCGCTTGTCGAGGAACGCGGCAATGCCTTCGACGCCGTCCGCGGATTCCGCGGCGTGGGTGATGAAGGAGGCCTCGGTGGCCAGCTGCTCCTCCAGGGTGTGCTGCGACGAAACCAGCAGCAGCTTCTTCACATTCGCGTTGGAACCCTTGGGCCCCTGCGCGAACTGCTGCGCCAGCGCGTCGACGGTGTCGGTGAGCGAGCTGTCCGGCACCACCTGGTGCACAAGGCCCCAGTCCAGCGCCTCGGCCGCGCGCAGCACCCGATTGGTGAGCATGAGTTCCTGGGTGCGGCGCACGCCGATCAGGCGCGGCAGATAGTAGGACGCGCCGCCGTCCGGGCTCAGCCCGACCTTGGTGTACGCCATGGTGAACGCGGCGGATTCGCCCGCGACCACGAGATCACCGGCAACGGCCAGGCTCATGCCCGCCCCGGCGGCGGTGCCGTTCACCGCCACGATGAGCAGCGCGTCCATTCGCGCCAGCGCCGATACCGCCTGGTGCAGGGTGTCGGCCAGTTTGGCGATGAACTCACCGGTGTCCGGGCTCTCGGACATGGCGCGCAGATCGCCGCCCGCGGAGAAGAACTTGCCCGCACCGGTCAGCACCACGACCTTCACGGCCGGATCCTCGGAGCAGTAGGTCGCGGCGGCTGCCAGTTCGTCGGCGAGCGCCTGGTCGATGCCGTTGGCGGCGCTGGGCCGGTTCAGCGTGATGCGGGCGATCGGGCCGTCCGCCACGAAGCTGATGTTCTGGTAGTTGCTCATTGTCCGGTGGTGCCTTCCGTCGGTATGCCTGATCCCAGCATGACAAACGCGGTGTGCCCGCCTGCGGTTCGGTCATTCCCTCCCGAATTCCACGCGCACGCCGAGCAGGCGAATCGGGCGATCCAGTTCGAAGGTGTGCAGGATCAGCAGCGCGGTCCGGACGACCTCGTCCACATCGGTGGTGGGTCGCGGCAGCTTCTTCTGTTTGGTGCGGGTGAAGAAGGTCTTGGTGCGCACCGTGACCCCGACCCGGCCGATACCGCGACCGCCCGCGATGGTCTCCTCCGCGACCTGGGTGGCCAGCCGGGTGATGGCGGCATCGAGTTCGGCGTGTTCGGTGAGATCCGCGGGGAAGGTCTCCGAGCGCGAATGACCCACCGGCTCACGCGGTTCCGAGATATCGGTATCGCCCGCACCGTGCCCGAGCACCCACAGGTAGGGGCCGGTATTGGGCCCGAATTCCTTGGCGAGCAGATCGCGATCCGAGGCCGCGAGATCGGCGATGGTCTCGATTCCCAAGGCGCTCATGCGTTTCGCGATGCGCGCGCCGATGCCCCAGAGCGCGGTGGTGGGGCGGTGCGCCATGAGTTCGGTCCAGTTGTCGGCGGTGAGCCGGAAGATGCCGGTGCCGGTGGCCTGGGTGGCGTCCGAGTCGGTGTTGTCCGTATCCCCGCTCTTACCAACGGCTTTGGCGAATCCGGTGGCGAGTTTGGCGCGCAGTTTGTTGTCGCCGATGCCGACCGCGCAGGTCAGGTCCAATTCCTCGATGGCGGAACGGATATCGCGGGCGATCTGCTCCGGATCATCGGTGTCGACCGCGAGGAACGCCTCGTCGAAGCCGAGCACCTCCACCCGTCCGGGAAAGGTCCGCAGCAGCGTCATGATCTCCTCGGACGCCTCCGCGTAGGTGGCGAGATCCTGAGCCAGGAACACCCCGTCGGGGCAGATCTTCAGGGCCGATCGCAACGGCATGCCCGCGCGCACCCCGTAGGCCCGCGCCGGATAGGACGCACAGGACACCACCTTGCGCGGTTCCTTCGGATCCCCGTTGCCGCCCACGATGACGGGCTGACCGCGCAGCTCCGGATGCCGCCGGAATTCGACCGCGGCCTGGAATTGGTCGAGGTCGACGTGCAGCAGCCAGCGCGTCACCCTTCCGTCATACCGCATGGTCTGTCGAAATGCCCGGATACCGGCTCACCCGCGCGGTATCGGTGCGGTGACGGGGCTAGCGATCCCCGCGCAGCCACGCCTTCGGCGAGCGGTACGCGTATCGCGCCTTGAGCACCCCGGTTTCCACCCGGCCCTCGATGCGGATCAGCGGCGCCCCCGGGAAACGCGGCAGCGTCACGCGATTCGAGACATGTCCCCCGGTGCCGAATTCCACGGCTTCGAGGTCGACCCGCCAGCCGCGCGGCACGATCACGATGATGGTGCCGGAGCCCGCGATGACCCGCATATCGATTTCGCGCCGGGAGCAGTAGGCCTGGGTGAAGTCGACGACGACCTTGCCCGAAGTGCATTCCGCGACCAGCTTTTCCGGCACCGTCCACTGTTCCTCGGTGCGCCGGGATTCACCGGTCACGCGCAATTCCAGCGGCGGGGCCGCCGGGGCCGGCGTTCGGACCTGCTCACCGCTTCTCCGCGCGGCGGCAGCGAAACGCTGCAAATCATCGAAACCGAAGGCGGGCACCCGCCGCTGCTCCGTGGTACGGCTCACCGAAACTCCTCCCCCGGCATGTGAAACAAGCGTCCGACTGCTGTGCCAGGGAACCCGAATTATGCCGTACAGCAGGGCATTTGAGACCGGCCGTACCTTAACGGAACGGTCACAGGAGGGACTCGCACCGATACCATCGACGATGCATTCTCAACTGATCTTGCAAACGTCGTAGCACCGATTCGCTATGAATCCGTTCGCCCCGCGCATGCGCGGTCATCCCGGCGGCAGCGCTGCGCTACCGCCGGGTAGGTGAAATGCGATGCGGGACAGGATTATCGGCGTCCGATATGGATCGTGCTCGCACCGAGGACGAAGAGATCGTCGCGGTTGGCGACGTAGGTGGGGGCGTTCCGATCCAGCAGCGCGTCCAGAGCCTGGAGATCCGCGGCGGTGATGGCATCGCTCACGTGGTCGCGCAGCGATTCCAGCCAGGCGGCCACGGACGCGCGGACCTCGGGAGTCGCGGTGGGGTGATCGGTGAGGACGCTGAACGAGGTGACCTCGGTCAGTCCGGCGCGGGTGAGGGTCGTGGTCCAGCCGTACGGCATGGGGACCGTGCCGGTGATCTCGGCGCGCATGCGCACGAAGGCCGCGTCCCGGGCCGCGAGCAGCCGGTCCTGCAGGCCGGGTGCGCCGATTCCGATGTCCCAGGGCAGATTTCGGGTGCTGAGCCCGCCCTCGGACAGTGCCAGCCAGCCGCCGGCGCGCACCAGTTTGGCGAGTCGATCGGCGCCCGCCTGCTGATCGGGCAGGTGGTGCACCATGCGCGAGGCCCAGACGATATCGGCCTGCGCGACCGTCTCGAGCACGCTGTCGGCGGCGGCGTCCACCACCACGGTCTCGATGGTCACCCGATCATCGCCTGCGAGGGCCTGTTCGGTGTGCTCGCGGGCCGCGGTCAGCAATTCGGGCACCGCGTCGGCGATGATCAGCCGTCCGCCGCCGCGCTTGGCCAGCGCCACCGCGAACGCGGCGCTCTGCCCGCCCGCACCGGCCCCGATATCCACGATCACGGGCTGCCCGTCGGATCCGGTCGGCAGGCCGATGAGCCGCTCGGCGATCCGCGCCTGCGCGTCGGCGGTGATCAGATCCTCCCGCCGCAGATTGCCGATCTGCTCGGTCCAATCGATCCCGTCATAGGTGTGGCCGTGGTGATGGCCGACGGTATCGGGTGAATGCGAGTGCCCGTGCGTGTGTGCTCCCATTCCTACGACCGTATCGAATTTTCCCGTATTGCCAACTTTGTTTGCCGGTCCGGCAAAAGGTGTCCGGACCGGCAAATAGCGATCAAGCCGCGGCGGGCTCGCTGTCATCGGCGAACTGGGTGCGGTAGAGGTCGGTGTAGCGCCCGCCCGCGGCCAGCAGTTGGGTGTGCGTGCCGCGTTCGACGATGCGGCCGTGTTCGAGCACCAGGATCTGATCGGCATTGCGGATGGTGGACAGCCGGTGCGCGATGACCAGTGCGGTGCGGCCGTCGAGCGCCTCGGCCAGCGCCTCCTGCACCGCCGCCTCGGAGGTGGAGTCCAGTGAGGCGGTGGCCTCGTCGAGGATCACCACGCGCGGCTGCTTGAGCAGCAGCCGGGCAATGGTGAGCCGCTGCCGTTCGCCACCGGAGAGGCGATAGCCGCGTTCACCGACCACGGTGTCCAGTTTGTCGGGCAGGGAGGCGATGAGCTCGCCCAGGCGCGCCCGCTCCAGGGCATTCCAGAGTTCGTCCTCGGTGGCCTCGGGCCGGGCCAGCAGCAGGTTGCCGCGAATGGTGTCGTGGAACAGATGCCCATCCTGGGTGACCAGGCCGACGGTGTCCTGGATGGACCGCCCGGTCAGCTCGCGCACATCCGCGCCGCCGAGCCGCACGGATCCGGAGTCCACGTCGTACAGTCGCGAAACCAATTGCGCGATGGTCGATTTGCCCGCCCCGGAGGAGCCGACCAGGGCCACCATCTGCCCGGGTTCGGCACGCAGGCTGACCTCGTGCAGCACTTCCTCGCCGCCTCGGGTGTCCAGCGTCGCCACATCCTCCAGGGAGGCCAGGGACACCTTGTCGGCCGACGGGTAGCCGAAGGTCACGTTGTCGAGCTCGACCGCGATCGGACCCTCCGGCACCGCGCGGGCATCCGGTGCGTCCTCGATGAGCGGTTTCAGATCCAGGATCTCGAAGACCCGCTCGAAACTCACCAGCGCGGACATGATGTCCACCCGTGCGCTGGCCAGTGCGGTGAGCGGTGAGTACAGCCGGGTCAGCAGCAGCGAAAGCGCCACCACCGCACCGGGTTCCAGCTGTCCCTTCAGCGCGTAGTAGCCGCCGAGTCCGTACACCAGCGCCAATGCCAGCGCCGACACCAATGTCAGCGCGGTGACGAATACGGTTTGCAGCATGGCGGTGCGCACCCCGATATCGCGCACGCGCCCGGCGCGCACCGCGAATTCGGAGGATTCCTGCTGCGGACGGCCGAAGAGTTTCACCAGCGTCGCGCCCGGCGCGGAGAACCGCTCGGTCATCTGGGTGCTCATGGACGCGTTCAGCCCGGCGGCCTCGCGCTGGATGCCCGCGATCTTCTCACCCATGCGGCGGGCGGGCAGCACGAACACCGGTAGCAGCACCAGCGCGAGCAGGGTGATCTGCCAGGACAATCGGAGCATGACCGCGAGGGTCAGCGCGAGCGTCACCACATTGGTGACCACACCGGACAGCGTGGAGCTGAACGCGCGCTGGGCACCGATCACATCATTGTTGAGCCTGCTGACCAGCGCGCCGGTGCGGGTGCGGGTGAAGAACGCGACCGGCATCTTCTGCACGTGATCGAAGACCGCGGTGCGCAGATCGAAGATGAGCCCCTCCCCGATGCGGGAGGACAGCCACCGAATGACCACCCCGAGCGCCGCGTCCAGCACCGCCACCAGTGCGATGACGGCCGCGAGAATCAGCACCGTCCGGGGTGCCGAACCCTTCACGATGTCGTCGACCACCCGCCCGGCCAGCACCGGTGTCGCCACCGCGAGCAGCGCCGAGACAATGCTGAACGCCAGGAACGCGGCCAGCCGCCGATGATGCGCCCGCGCGAACACCAGGATCCGCCGCGCGGTCCCGGCCCGCAGCGGCCGCTGCGCGGTAGGCGCGTTCGCCTGCCGATAGAGCTGACTCCAAGCGATGGATTCCATGGTCATAACCGCACTCCTCACCGTCTGAAGTTCATCGAACCTCAGACCACCGACAGTAGGACCTCAACAAAGGTTGAGGACAAGCCGTTACCAGCAGAGATTCGCTGTTGGCGAACACCGGATCTCCTTACGAAGGCTCCGGCTCTCCTGTCGTCCCAGACGTGGTGTGTGCGCGTTCGGTCCATCGCGGCCCCGGACTCATAGGCTGGCGGGGTGCGGATGGAATCGGCGATGCGGGAGTTGCGCGGGCGGATCGACGGCGAGGTCGACCGGTCCGAGCGGCGGCGAGCCGAGTATTCGTCCGATGCCTCCAACTATCGGGTGCTGCCCGAGGGCGTGGTGTTTCCGCGTGGCGACGCGGATGTGCGCGCGGCGCTGGAGTTCGCGCGGACGGAAGGGCTGGGGGTCACCGCGCGCGGCGGGGGCACCTCGGTGGCCGGAAATGCCATAGGCGCGGGCATCGTGCTGGATTTCAGCCGTCATATGAACGATCTCCTCGAGCTGAACGCCGAGGAGCGGTGGGCGCGGGTGCGTCCCGGGCTGGTGCTCGGGGAGCTACAGCGCGCGGCCGCCCCGCACGGGCTGCGGTTCGGGCCGGATCCTTCGACGCAGAATCGCTGCACCCTGGGCGGGATGATCGGCAATAACGCGTGCGGGCCGCACGCGGTGGCCTGGGGCCGAACCTCGGATACCGTGCGTGAACTGCGAATTCTCGACGGTACGGGTACCGAGCGGCGGCTGGGAACCGACCTGTCGGCGGTGCCGGGGTTGAGCGAGTTCACGCTGGTGAACCTGGCCGTGCTGCGCACCGAGGTGGGCCGATTCGAGCGGCAGGCGTCCGGATACGCGCTGGAACATCTGCTGCCGGAACATGGTTCGTCGATTGCCAAGGCGTTCGTCGGCACCGAGGGCACCTGCGGCCTGCTGCTGGATGCCATCGTCGAGCTGGTGCCGATCCCGGCCGCGACCGTCCTCGTCGTGCTCGGGTATCCCGATATGCCAACGGCCGCGGACGATGTCGCGGCCGTCATGGCGGTGCGGCCGGTCGCCGTGGAAGGTATGGATGCGCGCCTGGTCGACGTGGTGCGCAGGTATCGCGGTGGGGTGCCGCCGCTGCCGCGCGGCGGCGGCTGGCTCTTCGTCGAAATCGAGGGCGAGACTCCGGAGCAGGCGCGCGAGACCGCCGAACTGCTGTGCCGCTCCACCCACGCCGTGGATTCCCGGCTGGTGCTCGATGCTCGGGAAGCCAAGGCGCTCTGGGCGATTCGTGCCGATGGCGCGGGCCTGTCCGGCCGCACCCCGGAGGGTAATCCGGCCTGGCCGGGCTGGGAGGACGCGGCCGTCCCACCCGAGCGACTGGGTGACTACCTGCGCGAATTCGAGAAGCTCATGACCGAGCACCGCGTGGACGGACTCCTCTACGGTCATATCGGGGACGGTTGCATCCACGTCCGCCTGGATCTGCCGATAGCCGATGCCCCGCAACGCTTCCGGGACTTCCTGGAGGACGCCGCCCGCCAGGTGGTGTCGTTCGGCGGTTCCCTCTCCGGCGAGCACGGCGACGGCCGCGCCCGCTCGGAACTGTTGCGCCACATGTACTCCCCCGCCGCGCTCACCGCGTTCGCCGATTTCAAGGCGCTATTCGACCCGGACGACGTCCTCAATCCCGGTGTTCTGGTGCGCCCCAGGAACATCGACGCCGATCTGCGGGTGGCGGGACTGCTGCCGACTCCCGCCGCGGGCGGCTTCGCATTCCCCGCCGACGGTGATCTGGGAACCGCCGTGCACCGCTGCGTCGGTGTGGGCAAATGCCGCGCCGACACCCGCGCCTCCGGCGGTTTCATGTGCCCGTCCTATCTGGCCACCGGGGATGAGAAGGACAGCACCCGAGCGCGTGCCCGCGTCCTGCAAGAGGTGGTGCGGGGTGCACTGGATTGGCGCTCCGACGCGGTAGCCGAATCCCTCGATCTCTGCCTGTCCTGCAAGGCATGTCACTCCGACTGCCCCGCTGGCGTCGATATGGCCACCTACAAATCCGAAACCCTGCACCGCCGCTACCAGGGCCGTCTCCGCCCCCTGGATCACTACGCCCTCGGCCGCCTCCCGCAGTGGCTGTCCGCCGCCACCCGTCTCCCCCGCCTGGCCAATGCGCTGTCCGGGAACGCGATCCTGCGCCGAATCGGGTCGCGCGCGGCGGGAATCGATTCCCGCCGCACGGTGCCGGAACTGGCGCGCACGAGCTTCCGCCGCGGTTGGAATGCTCGCCGCAAGCCGTCGCTCCCCATCGCACCCGATCAAGCGGTCGCGTTGGGTGGGAGTGCTGTTCCCGTTGCACCCGCGGTGCTGCTGTGGGTGGACACCTTCACCGATGCGTTCGATCCCGAGATCGCCTGGGCGGCGGTCGAACTGATCGAATCGCTGGGCCATCGGGTTGTCGTCGCCGATCGGCGCGTGTGCTGCGGGCTGACCTGGATCAGCACGGGTCAACTCGACGGAGCCCGAAAGCGCCTGCGCGCCACCGTGAACGCGCTCGATGAGCATGTGCGCGCGGGCGGAGTGGTGGTCGGACTGGAACCGTCCTGCTCCGCCGCGCTGCGCGAGGATCTCCCCCGGCTGTTGCCCGACGATCCGCGTGCGGCCCCGGTCGCGGCGGCCGTGCGCACCCTCGCGGAATTTCTCGAGGCGCAGCCGGACTGGACGCCCCCGGATCGCTCGGATCGGACGGTGGTGGTGCAACCGCACTGCCATGAGCACGCGGTCTCGGGTTTCACGGCGGACCGCCGCATCCTGGAGCGGACCGGTGCGACCGTGCGGGAGATCGCGGGCTGCTGCGGTCTGGCCGGAAACTTCGGCATGCAGCGCGGCCACTACGACGTCTCGGTCGCCGTCGCGGAGAACGGCCTGCTCCCCGCGCTGCGCGACGCACCCGCCGATGCGGTCTTGCTCGCCGACGGCTTCTCCTGCCGCACCCAGGCCGCCCAGCTGGCGGGCAGGTCCGCCCGGCATCTCGCCCAATTCCTGATCGGGGATTCGGGCACTGGCAGAATGTCCCGGTGACCACCGCGCCGATCGCCACCGCATTGACGCGCACGGTGCGGTCGGAGCGTCCCATCGATCTCGCGGCGACCGTAGCGCCGCTGCGCCACGGGTTCGGCGATCCCTGTCATCGGGAGACGCCGGACGGTTCGCACTGGCATGCCTCGCGGATGGCGTCCGGGGTGGTGACCTATCGATTGCGGCAGGTTGATCGGTGCGCGGTGGAGGCTCGGGCGTGGGGTCCGGGGGCCGAGGAGTTTCTCGAGCAAGTGCCGACCATGTTGTGCCTGGACGAGGATCTGAGCGGGTTCGCGCCCGAGCATCCGAAGGTGGCCGAGGCGCATCGGCTCAATCCGGGCCTGCGGATGTTGCGGACCGGGCTGGTGTTCGAGGCGCTGGTGCCGTGCGTGCTGGAGCAGAAGGTGCACACCAGGACCGCGCATGATTCGTGGCGGAAGCTGGTGTGGCGGTACGGAACTCCCGCGCCCGGACCCGCGCCGGACGGATTGCGGGTGATGCCGGACGCGGAGACCTGGCGGCATATTCCGTCGTGGGTCTACCACCGCGCGAATGTCGGTCCGCAGCGCTCGAAAACCATTGTGCTGGCGGCCCGTATCGCCGGGAAGCTGGAGGAGGCGGCGGCCATGAGTCATGCCGACGCCGAGCGTCGGCTGCGCACCGTGCCCGGTATCGGGGTGTGGACGGCGGCGGAGATCGCACAGCGCGCCTTCGGTGATCCGGATGCGTTGTCGGTGGGCGATTTCCATCTCGCCGCGATCGTCGGCTGGACACTGCTGGGCCGTCCGATCGACGATGCCGAGATGATCGATTACCTGGAACCGCTACGGCCGCATCGCTATCGGGCCGTCCGGCTGCTCGGTCTGGCGGGGTTCGCGCACAAGCCGAAGTTCGGTCCGCGCACGCCGTACACCGATCACAGCCGCATCTGACCCGCCCCCTTTGTTCGCGGCCGTGCCGGGCCGATGCCGATCAACGCTGGTCCAGGGCCGCGTTCCCGGCATCCTGCGCACGCCGCAGCGCCACGTCCACGGGTACCCGGCCGAGGAACATTTCGGCGAGGATCGGATCCATGGCTTCCAGGGCCGCCGGGAATCCGGGCCCGCTGCCGCCGGCCATCCGCCCGTCGCGCAGCACCTCGAAGAACGGTGTCACATCCACCCCGTGCCGCGCCCAATAGTCCCGGTACACATGCTGTTCCGACAGCACCGCCGGAATGGTGGCCCCCGTCAGCCCGAGATGGCGATTGCCCGCCGCGCTGCCCAGCCACGCGAGCACCCGCCGCGTCTGGTCGGGATGCGGCGAGGCCGCATTGCCCGCCACCGCGATCGAATTATTGGTGCTGATCCGGCCTTTCGGCCCCTGCGGTATGAGGGTGAGCCCCCAGCGGAACCCGGCCTGCTGCGCGATGGTCGCGAGCGTGAAGCTGCCGGATTGGAACAGCGCCATCTTCCCCTGCAGGAATGCGTTTTTCGCGAAGTCCCCGCTGGTGTTCGTATCAGCGGCGGACGGCGACAGCCCGTCCCGAATGAGCCCCACCAGATAGCCGAACGCCGCGTTGCCCTGAGCATTCGCGAACTCGAACCGTTCGTCACGCTGCAATTCGGCTCCCGCCGAACCCAGGTACGGTAGTTCGATGGATTGAAAGTCCTTGGCGGCGTTGTACGGCCACGGCGCGACGGCGTGCAGTCGGCGCAGCAGCGGCCGGAACGTATCCACCGCGTCATCGGGACTCCAGCGCGCGGCGGTCACTGCCCCCGGATCGACTCCGGCGCGCTCCAGCAGGTCCCGGTTGTAGAACACCGCACTGCCGCCGTCGACGAATTGCGGTACCGCCCAGAGCTTTCCGCCACGGGTGAACTGATCGACCGCGCTGGGATCCCAGGCCGCGGCAGCTTGCGGCCCCAGCGCCGCACCGATATCGACCAGTCGCCCGCTGTCGGCGTAGTCCTCGTACAGTCCGGTCCAGAACAAATCGTCGGCGATCCCGCCCGCCACATCGAGTCGCAGCTTGCGCGCGTAGGAAGCCCACGGCACCAGGGTGATTCGTACCTCGATATCCGGATTGGCCCGCTCGAATTCATCGAGCGACGCCCGGTACGCCGGAACGAAGCTCTCATCCCAGATCCGCAATCGCACCACCGTGCGCCCACTCGATTCCCCGTCCCGCCCCAGCCACAGCGCCGCCCCCACCAGCATCGCGATGACCAGTGCGATCCCGAGCACGACCCTGGTGGAATCCTTGACCCTCATTTGAGCCCCGTCCACGCGATGGACCGCAGCACCTGCCGCTGGAACACCACGAACACCACCACCAGCGGCGCGATGGCGAGCGTGGTCGCCGCCATGATGAGCGGCCACTGCGAGTTGTACTGCGTCTGCATATTCGCGGTGGCGACCGTGAGCACCTGCCACTTCGCCCCGCTGGCCGCGACCAGCGGCCACATGAAGCTGTTCCATTGCGTGACAACGGTGATCACGGTGAGCGTGGCCAGGATCGGCCTGCTCATCGGCACCACCACGTGCACCAGGATGTCGAGCGTATTCGCCCCGTCCGTCCGGGCCGCGTCGATGAGTTCACCCGGTATCGCCCGAAAGTACTGCCGCAGCAGGAATATCGCGTACGGCGAGCCGAACAGGAACGGCAGCACCAGTGCCCAGAAGGTGTTCAACCATCCGAGCTTCGCGAACATCAGATACAGCGGAATGAGGGTGACGGCGCTGGGCACCATCATGGTGCCCAGGTACACCCAGAACAGCGCCTCCCGTCCCGGAAAGCTGGTGCGCGCGAACGCGTATGCCGCCAGGATCGAGACCAGCAGCTGTCCGACGGTGATGCACACCGTCATCAGCGCGGTCACGACCACGGCCCGGCCGAGGCCCTGATCCAGCACCGTGCGGAAGTTGTCGAGCGTCACCGGATGCGGTGGCGTCAACGCGGATTCGCCGGCGAACTGCCCGGGGGTCTTGAACGCGGTGGATGCGCTCAACACCAGCGGTGCGACAGTGAGCAGCGCCCCCGTGATCAACACCAGGTACGCCACCCCGGAACGCACCGCGCCCCTGCGCGATTCAGTATTCATAGCCGGTCCGATTCCGGAAGTACCGATGCTGTGCGAAGGTGATCGCGAACATCACGGCGAACATCACCACCGCGATGACGGCGGCCCGTCCCGGTCGCGCCGCGTCGAACGCCTCCGAATACAGCCGCATGGCAACGACATCCGTGCGATGGTCGGGCCCGCCCCGGGTGAGCGCGTACACCGCGTCGAATGTCTGAAATGCCGTCAAAACCCCCGTGGCCAGCACGAAGAACATCGTCGGCCGCAACAGCGGCAGCACCAGCCATCGCGTACGCCGCCACCCGGTGGCCCCGTCCAGCGCCCCCGCGTCGAGTATTTCCCCGGGTATAGCCCGTATCCCCGCGACGAAGAACAGTGCCACGTACCCCACGTTCATCCACACCAGCACCGCCGCCACACACGGCAGTGCCAGCACCGGCGAACTCAACCACTCCACCCGCCGCCCCAGCACCGCACTCAGCGCCCCACCCGTCGGCGCGAATATCCACTGCCACACCACTCCCACCGCCACCGGCGCACACATCCACGGCAGCGCGTACACCACCCGCAGTACCGTCCCACCGCGCCCCCGGCCCGCCAGCAGCGCCGCCACCCCGAACCCCAGCGCCGTCTGCACCGGCACCACCATCGCCGTCAGCGCGAGCGTCACCAGCAGCGAATGTCCGAACTGCCGATCCCCCAGCACCGCTCGCCAGTTCGCCAGCCCGGTGAACTCCATCGGCCCCAGCAGATTCCAGCTGTGCAGGCTGAGCCACAGCACCACCCCGATCGGAACCAGCAGAAAACAGCCGACACCGATCAAACTCGGCAACAGCAGGACATAACTGGTGGCCACACGCCTAACGGCCCGGTTCATGAGCGCCGACGCTACCGCCGCGATAACCCGGACGCGAATTCCCGCCGCCCGGTGTGTCCGCGATGAACACCGAAAGAAATCGCGGTGGTTTCGGAAGTGAAACTGGTCGATAACTCGTGCGCGAACACCGGCTCGGGGACGAAACATATTCCGGCGCAACCGATGACAAGATCTTGGGAAACGCTCACACTGGAAGGACGAGTTCGACGACGAGCCGTATCCGGTCGGCTCGTGGAGGGGGATCGATGAGGATTCGACCGCGCCAACAGCTGCTCGATCTATGGCGTTCGCATCTGGAAACGTCGTATCGGGACGGGGTCTGGGTCTGGGGTGGGCGGGACGGCAGCAATTCGATCTGCGATGCCGAACAGTTGATGTGTCTTTTGTATCCGGCGACGGAGCTTTCGAGTTTCGCGCTGGATCCGGAGCGAATCGCTACGGCCGATGATGTCGCCGCGGTGGTGTCGGTGCTGGGTGAGGATCTGCGGATCGGTGAATTCCTGGTCGAGGTCATCGAGCAGTTCTTCGATCGCTACACCGATGCCGAGGGGGAGCCGATCTTCGCGGGTGGCAGTTACTTTCGCGATGTCGGGCAGGGTGCGCCCACCGAGGAACAGCGCGCGCTCGACGTGGTCGATTCCTATTCGATGTCGCTGAGCCTGTGTATCGCGGTGCTGCGCTTCGTACGCGGTCTGCAGCGTTATCTGGGCGGGGAGGTGCGGTTGCAGGCCGGGCGGCTGGACAAGCGCATCGATGCGCTGACACCGCGCGTGCAGAGCCGATTGACCGCCGCCATGATGGGTTTGATCCGCAGTTTCGTGATTCACACGCCGCATTTCTCCTCCCCCGCCGGACAGGAGATTCTGACGCTGGTCAACCAGACCGGTTCCGCGTTCAAGGACGTCATCACCGACTTCTCCGGCACGCTGGAGCGCATCCGAGTCCAGGCGCGCAACGATATTCGCAGCCTGCGGACGCCGGATACCGATCTGCGCGATGACAACCTGCTCTTCGAATGCGGATGGAGCTGGAGCATCGACGGTAAGTCCGCACCGCGCGGTGAGCTCGACACCCGTATCGCCAGTCAGCCCGGCGTCGCGGTTTCCGAGCCGTATCTCTATTTCACGCTGGTCGCCCTGGACGGTGTCAAAGACCTTTATTCACAGCGCACGCAGGAGCCGGACCTGCTCGAGGGCGAACAATTGGCGCTCGCCGAATCGCTCAAGCGGCGTGCGGAACTCACCCAGCGTTACTGGTCCACCATTTCGCGTTTCGGCACCGGCCGCTGGCCGCTGGAGGATCTGCCGTGGCGGACCTCGGACGGTAAGCAATCGGACTACTACAGCCTGGTCGTCACGTCCTTCCTGATCCAGGACATGCTGGATCGGGAGTCCACCACCGATCTGCCGCGCACCGTCGCGGTGCTGACCCAGCTGGCGCAGCGGGCGCGGATCACCAACCGGGAGATCCCGGAGGATCCGGCCGCCACCCTGCACTATCCCGGAATCACCTTGACCCTCAAGGGATCCCAGGACGTGGGCGACGGCCCGATGATGGGATATCACGTCGCCGACTTCACCACCCTGTTGCTCAAGCGCTGTCTACAGGCGGCCCGGCTGGCACGCGATGTCGAAACCCGGGAGCAACTCCTCGATCTGGCGGCCTCGGCCATGGAGCATATGCAGGAGCGCAGCGTCACCCGCGGGCGTTCCTCCGGCCTGTGGGACAATCTCGCGCCGACCGACCATGCCGCCGAGCCCGCACCGTCCTGGTTCCTGACCGAACGAATGATGGAATCCCTTGTGGTCGCGCACAATACGTTCTCGCGCCCGCCGGTCGCCACCGCGAGCATGGTGAACAGCGCGACGGGCCGGATCAGCGAGGCCGACCACCTGCTGAACCAGGAGTTCCTGGAGATCGGCGATACCGCGTACTCGCCCCGGCGCAAGGAACTGGAGGCGATCGAGCAGTCGCTGGATCGCGCCCGCGCCATCGCCGCCAAACGCCCGCATACCGCCGAGAGTCTGGCCGCCGACGCCCTGCTGCGGCTCAACGCCCTGGCCTACGCCCGCGAGGACGCGACTCGATGAGCGTCCGGGGCATGGACCCGATGCTGGTGTTCGCGACCTCCGACAAGGGCGGCACGGGCCGATCGGTCACCAGCTGCAATATCGCGTACCGGCTCAGCCTGCGCGGTCACGATGTGGCGTACGTCGACTTCGACTTCGGATCACCCACGGCCGGTGCGCTTTTCGAGATCGGCAAGGTCGAGCGCGGTAATCCCGGTGGCGGCGGTGTGCACTCGTATCTGCTCGATCAGATCGGCGAACCGGAGCGGCTCAATGTCGCCCGCACCACCGATCGGATCGCTCTGCGCAAGGTCCCGTCCGGGGCCGGAAAGCTGGTGTTGCTGCCGGGTGATGAGGGCGGCGCGGAATTCGCCGGATGCGATGACGCGATGGTGGCGCGCGGCGTCGCCCTGCTGTCTTCGCTCCTGAGCGAATTCAGCGTGGTCATCGTGGATCTCAGCGCCGGGCGTTCGGTCGCGTTGGAGATCGCGTTGCGGGCGACCGCGTCGAATGGCTTGCGGCGCAGGCCACATCGCTGGCTGGTCTACCACCGCTGGACCCGTCAGCATGTGCTGGCGGCCGGTGGGCTGGTGCACGGCCCGCACGGATTGCTCGAGGCCGGGAGTGAATGGGGGCACGATCGCGACGCACTGCTCGCCGCCACGCGCTGTGTGCGTACCGCCGTGGCTTCGGATCGCACGCCGAGTGGTGATCGCGCACCGCAGGGCACCTGGCTGGATACGCAGGCCAAATCGCTGACGGAATTGGCGCTGGCGAACGGTCTCGGCACCGCCATGCTGCTGGGCAAGACGCCGATCGAACCGGTGCTGCAGTGGCGCGAGCAGCTGATCATGGATGTGGACGTGAATTCCAAGATCGCCAATGTGGCGACGGTGGACGCGTACATGAGCTTGGCCCGGAAGCTGACCGACAAGTCGACCTGGGATATCGAGTGATACGTCAACCAACCTACCGAGAGTCCTCGGAGGAATCGGCCGTCGCGCCGCTACCCATGGCCCATCTGTCGATCGAGATCGGCCACTTCTCGCTGGACGAGATAGTCGACGAGACCGATAAGATCCGGGCCGAATTCCGTCGCGCCGTCCCGCTGGTGCGGGCCTTCACCGAATCGGCCCGGGTCGAGTTCGGTCCCGACGCCCGGGTCAGCACCTGCTACCTCGCGGACGACTATTTCCAGACCGACCACAAACCGGCCGAGGTGCTGGACCGGCTGCTCGGCGTCGCCGCCGACGCCGGACTGACCATCGACTATCTGGCGCGCGAGTCCGGCTGCCACGAGGCCCCGGTCTTCACCGGCGGAGTCGCTGTGGGAGAACCGATTCCGGTCGCGGCCATGGTCGCCGCCCGCTTGATCGCGCAGCCCGAGGAGGAGGAGACGGCCAATGGCCGCCGCCCGCCGACCACCGAATCCGGCTGGCTGTGCAATGGGCGGCGGGAGCAGACCGGCAGATCCCGGGCGGCGATGCACCGCGAGGAATACGTTCCCCCGCGCGAACACGGCGCGCGTGAGCATTCCATCTTCCTGGATGTCGAACTGTGGCACGACCGCAGGGATGAGCGCCGCTGGTCCTGCCCGTTCCTGGCCGCGGTCTGGCAGCTGTTGCGCCTGGGGATGCTCCGGTATCACGGTGCGGCGGTGGTCGAACCCCAGCAGTGGCTGGACGGGCGGGACTGGCCGACCGCCTGGCGGGATCTGCCACCGGTGGTGCGGCTCAACGAGCAGGCCGCGCCGTTCACGGCCTATCGAACGATGTCCATGCTGCCCAAGCGCTATCTGCCCATCGAACACGCGGTGCGGGTCATCCTCGATCACCTCGCGATCGATGACGATATCGCCGCGTACGTCACCGCGCAGGGCTTCGCCGAGGGGGTCGGGGTGCCCGCCAAAGTCGTTGAACGCGTGGGACATCTGCTGCTCGAGGGGACCTGATCATGACGGCGAATACGCGTTCCGCGCCCGCGCGCGGCCGCCGGGTGTCACAGGCGCCGCTGGCGGCGCTGGGCGAGATCCGCACCTGTCTGCTGCCGCATTCCACCGCACTCGACGGTCAGGGCACCGAGGAATTCCTGGCGCTGGTCCCGGGCGCGTCGGTCAGCCGCCGGGAAAGGCCGGGGCCGCTTGCCTTTTCGCCGCCGCGCGCGGTCGGGGTGGATTGTCATCTGTCCCGGGGCGATGCGGCGAAGGCGCGCATCGTGGGTACCGTCGCCTCTACGGCCGTCCTGGTCGGCGGGCGGCTGGCGCAGATGTCCTCGCACGTCACGGTGGTGCGCGCCCCGCAGCAGCAACGCCGGTCCTGGTCGCACTACGTCGGCCGGGTCGGAACGGTGGAGGTGATCGGTACGCTGCCCGATCGCGAGGGCGCCGATCAGCAATTGACCGACGCGTACCTCGCCGCCTCGGGTCCCGGCATCCTGGATATCGCGTCCGTCTGCGCCCGGCAGTTGGATGAATTGCGCAAATCGCCGCTGCTGGACCAGAATCCACCACTGCTCGCGCCGATCACCCGGCTGCGCTGGACGGCCCGGATGGGCCGGGAACGGGGCACCTCGGTGTTCTTCCGCGTCGGCGATGACGAGCGCCCGCGGTCCGTGACCGTCACCGTGCAGCACGCCGAGGATCTGCCCGCCGCACTGCGCTTCTGCCAGGACGTCGCGGCGCACGACTGGCTGCTGACCGTCATCAATGCGAAAGTGCTGGCCGCGGACGGATTCGGCGGCGGGTACGACCGGCAGGTCGAAGTGCTGGCCCCGGTGCTCGAACATCTCGCGCACCTGTGGATGCCGGGTGCGCACGTCCCGGACAGCATGCGGGCGCTGTGGCGGAATCTGCAGTCCGATGCGGGATTCTCGCGGCAGTGGGACACCAAGGTCGCACAGCTCGAGCATCGCATCGGGGTGGCGACGTACTACGCCGCGCGCGGCGGACTCGACTATCGCTGAAAGAGCTAGAGCCGGAACCACTTTCGGACGAGCAGGGCGAAGAACACCGACATCGACACCACGCCCAGCCACGCCTCGATCGCGAACAGCGCCTCCGCGGGCGGGGCCATATCCTTGGTATTGCCCGGATCGAGCGGATTGAGGAAGCCGACGGTGCACAGGTAGACGACATCGCCCCGCGATACCGTTCCCCGCCAGAGCAGGCCGAGCAGCGAGAACACCACCAGTTGCACGGCCACCCAGCCGAGCAGCCAGAACGGCCGATATCCGTAGCCGCACAACAGATCCGAGATGGCGCCCGGTATCCGCCGCCAGACCGATGCGGTGGCGCGACGGCGCGCCCGAGCCAGCTCGAGTCCGCAGCGGTCCTCGGCCTGCACATCCTCGGTGAGGCGATGCAGTGCGACCGCCCGCCGCCAGGCCAGCACCGCGTGCGCGGGCAGTCCGGCCTTGCGCAGTTCCGCCGCCAACGTCTCGAATTCCGCTGCGAGCAGCATGTTCTGGGTCTGACTCAGGCGCAGCGGACCGCGGAATTCGATCTCGGCGGCGAGCAGTCCAGCCAGCAGCGGCGCACGCCAGGCTTCGGTGCCCGGGGCCAATTGCGGTGCCCGCTCGTACAGCGTCACGAACATCAGCCGATTACCGCGGCGGCCCAGGCTCAGCAGTTCGGATCTGTCGATCAGCGCCTCGACGCGGCCGTGGAAGTCGTCCAGCGCAGTGGGTTTCGAGAGATCGGCGGCGCTCGTCGCATCGAGTTTCTCGGTGTGCCTGGCCGCGCGGTCATCGATGTTCTCGATGACCGAATTCAGCCGCCCCCACCGCTCATCAGTCGTCGGCATTCGGTTACTCCCCCAACTGCGAACCGCCAATCAGGTTCCAGGGTAACCGTTTCAGGGCAGCAGGGCGGGTAACGGATCGGGTACCCGGTGCACCTTGTAGATCAGCACATCGCGGGGCTCGTCATCGCCGAAATACCGTTCATCGCGCTCGTGCAGTACGAAGCCGAAATCCTTGAACAGGTTGTAGGCGGGCTGATTCTTGGGGTCGACGGTCAGCAATACCTCGTCCACATCGCCCTTTTCGCGGCAGACGTCGACGGTGTGCTGGAGCAGCCCCCGGCCGTAGCCGTGACCCCGGGCATCGGGGGAGACGGCCAGGCTGATCAGCCAGGCGCGGCCACCCTCGCCGATGGTCAGGGCGTAGCCGACGACCTTCTCCTCGCCGTCGTCACCGAGTTCGACGGCGACGACGCAACCGGAACTGTGCGCGTCCAGCAGTTGGCGGAGCACGAAATACGGATAGCGGTCGCGGAAGGCCGCCGCATCGATGATCTGGATGTCGGGCAGGTCCGCCCGCTCCGGCACCCGGTACACGGGCGACGATCGAACTGTCTCCGCGATGGTGGTCATCTGCTCCCTTGCGTTCGTACACAAGTCTCTGAGTCAAGCCTAGACGGCACACCGGGCCGGTGTCTCCGCAAACGAGCCAGGAGGCAGTGTACTCACAGGTGGGAGCCGTGGTGGGATGCGGTTCGGCCCGCCTGCCGTCTGCCGGACGGGCGGGCCGAACCGCGCTGACGCAACGCGGCGGGGGTTGGCCGGCGCACCCAGGAGGTTGGAAGGTGCGACGGCTATCGAAAGGCGGTGCGGCAGCTGTTCTGGCGGCCAGGGGCCTTCCCCGGCCCTTGGACGCGGCGCCGGCGGATGAACGCGCGGCGGCGATCGAGCATCCACCACAGTGCGCGAAAGACCGCGCGCTCATACCGGTCGGCGCCGTTTGTCATGGCAGGGCGCGCTCGTCGAGGACGCAGCGCCCCTCGTCCACCAGCGTCGCGCGGGCGCGGCGCCGCACCTTGCAGGTCTGAACCGTGCAATCGAGGTGCAATTGCATTGCGGCGTGGGCCTGTTCGGCGCTCATGACACCCGGATCCCTGCGACACCGCAGCAATCCGGCTACATGCATATTGAGGGCGGTCAGTTGCATGATCCGACCTCCGCAAGAGAGAGGTGGTAGGGGGTGACTGCTTCGGCCATGACTCCTCGTTCCGCATGGAATTCCTGAAGTGCCCGGAGCATTCAGGAAACGAAAGGGGACTGGCAACACCGCCCCGGGCACATATCCAGCACACCATGAGCAGCCGCCCGGCGGGTGATTTTCGAAGATGAGAACGCAAAATTGCGCGAATTCCCAGCAGTGAATCCAACCGGGGGAGGAAGATTCTCCATAGTGGACGAAGCCCCCAGCCGATGAGAAGTGCGTCCGGGCGGGAGCCGGTGTGCCGCAACACTATCGTGCCGCCAGCCCTCCGGCATCGTCGTGCCGCCGCCCCGCTCGTGCCCGCGACCGAGAACGGAGCGCGCTGTGTCAGAGAGCCCTGCGTCATCGACCCTGCCCCGCCGCCAGCTCGGGCGCTATTTACGGGATTGGCGGATACAGGCGGGATTGACCATCGCCGAGGCCGCCAAACTCATGGAATGGGGCGCGAGCACGCTGCAACGGCTGGAGAAGGGCAATGCCGATCGCATCCGCACCATCGACATCCACGAGCTGTGCCGCATCTACGGCATCCCGGCCGAAATCGCCGAGGGGCTCAAGGGTTTGGCGCAGCAGGCCGCGGTGAAGAGCTGGTGGCACTCCTACGGCGACCTCATCCCGGAGAACTTCGACGTCTACGTCGGCCTGGAAGCATCCGCGCAGCAGTTGTCCTGCTACCAATCGGAATTGGTGCCCGGACTGCTGCAGATCGCCGATTACGCAAGGGCCCTGAACACCCTCGGATATCCGGAAGAGTCTGCGGCAGAGGTGAATCGACGCGTCCAGCTGCGGTTGCAGCGGCAGGCGCTGATCACCCGCCGCATGCATCCGGCGACGGTCGCCATGGTGTTGCACGAATCGGTATTGCGCCGGTCGGTGGGAGGTGCAAGGGTGATGGCGGCGCAGGCGCGGCACCTGGCGGAGGTGAGCACCAGACCCAATGTCGCACTGCGCATCCTGCCCTTTGATGCCGGTGTCCCCCTGGGACTTTCGACCGGTCCATTCGTGATTCTCGAGTTCGGGACAGATGGCAAAGGGCAGCCGGTGGAACCCCCGGTGGTGTACGTGGAGGGGTTCACCGGCGATCTGTATCTCGAAAGACAGGGCGATGTTCAGCGCTATCGCCGGGCGCAGGGATGCCTGGAACGCTGCGCGCTGGAGGTCCAGGACAGCAGAAACCTGCTGCGGCAGGTGGCGAAGGAGTATTCGGCATGAGTGTGCGGGATCTGGCTGGTGCGCGCTGGTTCAAGAGCAGCCGCAGCGGGGCCGGTAAGGAGTGCGTCGAGGTGGCGTTCCTGACCGGTGGACAGGTGGGGGTGCGGGACAGCAAGAATCCCGGCGGCCCCGCCCTGGTGTTCGGTGCGCGGGAATGGGATTCGTTCACGGAATTGATCGTGCGCGATTGATAACGGTCGCCGGGCGATGAACTTCCTGTTCATCGCCCGGCCCTCCCAAGATCACGAAACGGCAGCCGTTGCATATCGAAAACATGTTTGCGACGGCTAAAGTTGGGTATCCAAGTATTCGTGGACCGAGGGCTGAAGAATTCCCGACCCCGGTACCGCAAAGTAGGTCCCGATGACTGGATGGAACGGCTGATCGTAGGGATGCTCTTCGCGGTATCGGCGATGGGCATATACGTACTCACCGGAGCATTGGTATCGGCGGTGGCCGTGGGGCTGCTGGTCGGCGCGGTGGCGCTGGGCGTCGTCGCGATGCTGTGATCCCTTCCGCCATACCGTAAAAAAACTGCCCGCCGTTCCGTGGAACGACGGGCAGTCTGCGGTCTCAGCGCCGGAAGAGCTTGTTGCCCAGCCAGACCAGCGGATCGTACTTGTGATCGGCCACCCGCTCCTTGAGCGGGATCAGCGCGTTATCGGTGATCTTGATGTGTTCCGGGCACACCTCGGTACAGCATTTGGTGATATTGCAGAATCCGAGCCCGGCCTCGTCCTGCGCGAGATCACGCCGATCGGCCACGTCCAAAGGATGCATTTCGAGTTCCGCGATCCGCATCAGATAGCGCGGCCCGGCGAACGCTTCCTTGTTCTCCTCATGATCACGGACGACGTGACAGGTGTTCTGGCACAGGAAGCATTCGATGCACTTGCGGAATTCCTGCGACCGCTCCACATCCTGCTGCTGCATGCGGTAGTCGCCCGGTTTCAGATCCACCGGGGGAGTGAAGGACGGAATTTCCCGCGCCTTCCGGTAATTGAAGGACACATCGGTGACCAGATCCCGGATCACCGGGAAGGTGCGCAGCGGCGTCACGGTGACGACGTCATCCGGTGTGAAGGTGTTCATGCGGGTCATGCACAGCAGTCGCGGCCGCCCGTTCACCTCCGCCGAACACGATCCGCACTTGCCCGCCTTGCAATTCCAGCGCACCGCCAGATCCGGTGTCTGGGTGGCCTGCAGGCGATGGATCACATCGAGCACGACCTCGCCCTCGTTCACCTGGACGGTGAAGTCCTGGAGCTCGCCGCCCTCGATATCGCCGCGCCAGACCTTGAACTTCGCGTCGTAAGCCATGGCTATTCCGCCTCTCCGGCGTCGCCGTCCCGCACGGGCGCGAGATCGGCGGTGCTGTAATACTTTTCGAGTTCGTTCAGTTCGAACAGACGCAGCAGATCGGTGCGCATGGGTATCTGCTGTTCGGGCGTGACGGTCACCGACGGCACCGAGAAACCGATCTCGTCCGGATCGATGCGGCAGACCAGCAACTTGTTCCGCCACACCGGATCCATGCCCGGATGATCGTCGCGGGTGTGCCCGCCGCGAGATTCGGTGCGCAGCAACGCCGCCTGCGCCACGCACTCGCTGATGAGCAGCATGTTCCGCAGATCCAGCGCCAGATGCCAGCCCGGATTGAACTGCCGGTGCCCCTCGATGGTGACGCCGTCGTAGCGGTCGCGCAGTTCGGACAGCTTCTCGATGGCCTGCTTCAGCTCACCCTCCTTGCGGATGATGCCGACCAGATCGTTCATGGTCTGCTGCAGGTCCAGGTGCATGGTGTACGGGTTCTCGCCCGGCCCCTCGGCGGGCGGATCGAACGGCACCACAGCGGCTTTCGCGGCGGCCGCGATATCCTGATCGGTGATCTTGGGCCGCCCGGCCAGCTGCTCCACATAGGTGGCCGCGCCCAGACCGGCGCGCCGCCCGAACACCAGCAGATCCGACAGCGAGTTGCCGCCGAGCCGGTTGGAGCCGTGCATACCGCCGGAACACTCACCGGCGGCGAACAATCCGGGCACGGTGGCCGCGCCGGTATCGGGATCGACCTCGATGCCGCCCATGACGTAGTGGCAGGTCGGGCCGACTTCCATGGGCTCGGCGGTGATGTCGACATCGGCCAGTTCCAGGAACTGGTGATGCATGGACGGCAGCCGCTTCTTGATCTCGGCGGCGGGCAGCCGGGACGAAATGTCGAGGTACACACCGCCGTGCTCGGTGCCGCGGCCCGCCTTGACCTCTTCGTTGATGGCGCGCGCCACCTCGTCGCGGGGGAGCAGATCAGGGGTGCGGCGCGCGGAGTCGTTGTCCTTCAACCACTGATCGGCCTCCTCCTCGGATTCGGCGTACTGCCCCTTGAAGACTCCGGGGATGTAGTCGAACATGAAGCGCTTGCCGTCCGAGTTCTTCAGCACGCCACCGTCACCGCGCACACCCTCGGTGACCAGGATGCCCTTCACCGACGGCGGCCAGACCATGCCGGTCGGGTGGAACTGCAGGAACTCCATATTGATCAGCGTCGCGCCCGCCCGCAGTGCGAGGGCGTGGCCGTCCCCGGTGTACTCCCAGGAATTGGATGTCACCTTGTAGGACTTGCCGATTCCGCCGGTGGCCAGCACCACGGCCGGGGTCTCGAACAGCACGAACCGGCCCGATTCCCGCCAGTAGCCGAACGCGCCGGAGATCTTGTCGCCGTCCTTGAGCAGTTCGGTGATGGTCAGTTCGGCGAAGACCTTGATGCGCGCCTCGTAATCACCGGTGGCGGCGAAGTCCTCCTGCTGCAGCGAGACGATCTTCTGCTGCATGGTGCGAATGAGTTCGAGCCCGGTGCGGTCGCCGACGTGCGCGAGCCGCGGGTAAGTGTGGCCGCCGAAATTGCGCTGGCTGATCCGGCCGTCCTTGGTCCGATCGAACAGCGCCCCATAGGTTTCCAGCTCCCACACCCGGTCCGGGGCCTCCTGCGCGTGCAGTTCGGCCATCCGCCAGTTGTTGAGGAATTTGCCACCGCGCATGGTGTCCTTGAAATGGGTCTGCCAATTGTCCTTCTCATTGGCATTGCCCATGGCGGCCGCGCAGCCGCCCTCGGCCATGACGGTGTGCGCCTTGCCGAACAGCGATTTGCACACCACCGCCACCGAGAGGCCGTGCTCGCGGGCTTCGATCACCGCGCGCAGTCCGGCGCCGCCCGCACCGATGACCACGACGTCGTACTTGTGCCGTTCGACTTCAGGCATGGAACCGAATACTCCTGACAGACTTGAGGATTGGGATCAGTCGTACCGTGCTCAGCCGATGAGACGCGGATCGCTGATGGTGCCGCTCGCGACCAACATGACGTAGAAGTCGGTGAGGATGAGCGTGCCGAGGGTGGTCCAGGCCAGCAGCATGTGCCGGGTGTTCAGCGCGGACACCTTGGTCCAGAACCAGTAGCGCACCGGATGCGCGGAGAAGTGCTTGAGCCGCCCGCCCGCGATATGCCGGCAGGAGTGGCAGGACAGCGTGTACGCCCACAGCAGCAGCGCGTTCCCGGTGATGATGATGGTGCCCAGGCCGATGCCGAAGCCACCGTCCTTGCCGTGGAACGAGATAGCCGCGTCATAGGTGTTGATCACCGCGATGATGGCCGCCACGAAGAAGAAGTAGCGGTGCGCGTTCTGGATGATCAGCGGCAGCTTGGTCTCGCCGGTGTACTTGGCGTGCGGTTCGGCCACGGCGCAGGCCGGCGGGGAGAACCACACCGCGCGGTAATAGGCCTTGCGGTAGTAGTAGCAGGTGAGCCGGAACAGCAACAGGAACGGCAACACCAGGAAGCCCAGCGGAATCCACATGGGCAGGTGGCCGATCGGCGTGCCGAGGTGACTCGAACCCTCGACGCACGACGCGCTCAGGCACGGTGAGTAGAACGGCGTCAGATAGTGGTAGTCGTTCACCCAATATGCCGCGCGCGCAAACGATCTCACGGTGGCGTAGATGACGAAGGTGCCGAGGCCCAGCACGGTGACCAGCGGTGGAACCCACCAGCTGTCGGTCCGCAGGGTGCGCGCGGAGATGGCCGCACGACCCTTGCTGAATACCCCGGTTGTGCTCGATTCAGGACCCTTGACTGGTGCGGCGCTCACTGCTGGATGCCTCGCTGCTCTACCCCGTGGAACGTCATCGTTACCTCCGGCATCGAATGTGATGGTGAGCACCCTACGACAGGGCAGCTATCACTCGAGCTCGGTACCGCGAATTCGTGATCCCGTGATTTGCGCCACAATCCGCGATTTTCCCGGCCCGTCGTTTGATTGGTGAACAAACGGCTATCTCAGCCGTCACACAGCAGCAACAACACTGTGGGACCTTGCCCTGTAGTGAGTTAGGAGCTGTTGTGATGAGAAGAGCCGCAATCGTCATGCCGATGCGCACACCGGTCGGTCTGCCGGGCGGCGCCCTCGCTGCGGTCGCCCCGCAACGGCTGATCTCCACCGTGCTCAGCGCGGTGGTGGGCCGGTCGGGCATCGACCCGTACCGCATCGAACAACTCGTCACCGCGGTGCCGGATCAGCGCGCGGTGCGCGCCGCCGTCCCGCTGGCCGGATTGCCGCCCACCGTGGGCGAATTCCCGCTCGGCGCGGGTCCGGGCGGGGGACTGCGCGCGCTGATCACCGCGGCCATGATGGTGCAGACCGGGTCGGCGGATGTGGTGCTCGCCCTCGGCGCCGAATTCCCCTGCGCCCCGGTGCAACCCAGGGGACCGGTCGGTCCGGGCCCGCTGGGTGCGGGACCGCTGCCGACCGGTCCGCGCAATGGCAGGCCCATCGGTGCGCAGCGGGTCGCACCGCCCGCGCCGAACGGTGTTGCCGTGGGTAGCGGTGTGGCCATGGGTGTCGACACCGGCGAACAGCTGGCGGTGTGGGCCGCGGCCGAGGGTGTGCGCCGTCCGCAGGAATCCAAGTACGCCGATCTGCTCGCGCAGCACTACGGGATTTCCCGGCTGGAGGCCGATGAGTTCGCCGCGGCCAGTCATCGCCGCGCCGCGCGCGCCCGGCGGCAGGGCATCTTCGGTGAGGAGACCGCGCCGGTGGTGGTGAACGCCATCGCCGGTGATGTGAATTCCGGTGTGGTGCAACTGGTCGACCGCGATGAGGGCCTGCGCGACGATGTGTCCGCGCGCGCCTTCGCGGCGCTGGAACCGTTCCTGCCGGGCGGCGTCACCACCGTCGGCAACAGCAGCACCCGCACCCTGGCCGCCTCGGCCTGCCTGGTGGTGGCCGAGGACCGCCTCGTCGATCTGGGCCTGGAACCGCTCGGCTATCTGGTCGGCTGGGCCGCCGCCACCGGTGAACCCGATCAGGCCGTGCCCGCCGCCGCTCCCGCCATCGAAAAAGCTTTGGGGCGCAGCGGTTTCGGTCTGGAAGCCCTGGATCTGCTGGAGATCGACGAGACCAGCGCGGTGGAAGTGCTTGCGCTGAACCGGCTTTGGGAGCGCGAGGGCTGGGAATTCGATTCCGCCGAGCGGCTCAATGTGCACGGCGCGGCCATCGCGCTCGGTGATCCGGGCGGGGCGGCCGGACTGCGTATGGTGACCACGCTGCTGCACGAATTGGCCCGCAGCGAAGGCGGTTACGGGCTGGCTGCCATTCCCACCGGTCCGTCCGAGGCGCTGGCCGCGGTCTTCGAATCGGCCTATACCGAACAGGTCGCGCCGACCCCGCGCGGTGCGCGCTTCCACGGGGCGCGTCCGCCCCGGCGTTTCGGCAGGCACCGCGCCTGATCCGATTTCGACACGCCGTTCGACACGCCGACTGTTGCTGCTGAACGGAAACGATCCGCGCGCCCGAATAGCACGGGGTCGGCGGTAGCGGAAGCCACTGTTTTCGGGGGAGTGCCCAAATCAGCTGTGGTTGCTGAAAATTCGCCTGATCGATAGTGCGCGTGGCGAAGAATTTTTCGCGTGATGTCTTGATCATAAAGTGGTCGCTTGTTATGTTGCCTGCGTCACGTTCATTGATGAACGTGGACGTTTCTCTTTGCGGGCAGGCGCCGTTCGCACGGGGCAACGACGAACGCGTACAAGGAGATTCACGATGGGTTCGTTGAGCGATCTGCTCGGCTCCATAATTCCGGCTCTCGGTTCCGCGGTCGCGGGCGACAGCCTGCTGGACACCTTCCTCGGCTCGCTCGCCGCTTTCCGCGGCAAGTAGCCGACGAATTCGCTAAATCACAAGCACGACAAGGAGATACACCATGGGATCACTCTGGGATGTCCTCGGTAAGGGCAGCGGCAGCATCGGCAGCCTGGGCACCACGATCGTGAACGCGCTGATCACGCTGAGCGGCGGCACCCCCGCCGCGGGCAAGTAAGACCTACGGATAGTCGATTACGGGGGCGCACCGATTCGGGTGCGCCCCCTTGGCGATAGCACAGGGGCACAGGCGATTTCATGAGTACACGGCGGTTGCGGAACACCGCGTTCGGGCTGAGTCTGCTGGCCGCGGCGCTGCTGTGGACTCCCGTCGGCCCGGCCCCGGCACCGGCGCAGGCCGCCGTTCCGGCCCGGCTGATATCGCAGACCGCAGGCGCGGGACGCCTGCTGCAGATCACCGTCTACTCACCGGCCATGGACCGCGATATCGCACTTCAGGTGCTGCGGCCCGTCGACACCGCGACCCCTGCGCCCACGCTCTATCTGCTGAACGGCGCGGGCGGCGGCGAGGACGCCGCGAGCTGGGTCGCGCAAACCGATCTGAACGGCTTCTTCGCCGATAAACAGGTCAATATCGTGGTCCCGATGGAGGGCGCGTTCAGCTACTACACCGATTGGCAGCAGGACGATCCCGGCCTGGGCAAGCTGCTCGGCAACAACGGCCGGAACAAATGGGCCACCTTCCTCACCGAGGAACTGCCGCCGGTCATCGATCACGCCTTCGGCACCAATGGGGTGAACGGCCTGGCGGGCATCTCCATGGCGGGCACCTCGGTGCTCGACCTGGCCATTGCGGCCCCCGAGCTGTATCGCACCGTCGCCGCGTACAGCGGCTGCGCCATGACCAGTGATCCACTGGGACAGTCGTTCATCAACTTCGTCATCAGCCTCGGCGGCGGTCGCGCCCAGAATATGTGGGGTCCGCTGAACGGCCCGGAATGGCGCGCGCACGATGTGCTGCTGAACGCCGACCGGCTGCCGCGCATCCCCATGTACATCTCCAGCGGCACCGGACTGCCCGGCCCGCACGATGTGCTGGCCGATCCGACCGTGCGGCAGAACACCAAGACCCTGGCCAATCAGATGATGGTCGGCGGCGGTATCGAGGCGGCAACCAACTACTGCACCGCCCGGCTCGCCGAACGCACGAATGCCCTGGGCCGCAACGACATCACCTACAACCTCGACGCGCCGGGCACCCACTCCTGGGGCTATTGGCAGGACGAGCTGCACCGGTCCTGGCCGGTGCTCGGTCCGGCGCTGGGGCTGTAAGCCGTTCAGTCCCGGTGGGATTCGAGCGCCTGCCAGAGCTCGTCGAACGAGCGCAGCAGTAATTCCCCGTAGTGCCCGGTATCGGGCAGCATGGTGGTGTCGGCGCTGAAACTGATGATCAGCTCATCGCCCTGCGAGGTGGTCAGATGCCGCAGACCGTCACCGTCCATGATCGGCAGCGCACCGAACGCGCTGATCATCGGCGCACCCAGGAAGGCCAGCCGTTCCGCCACCGGCGGCACATTGCTGACGGTGGTATTGGACAGCGGCACCTGCGCGACATCATCGAATCGCCGTTGCGCCCTGCCCCATCCGGCCAGCCGCAGCAGCCACGCGGGGGAGGTCTGCACGCGTTCCTGCCGCCGCAGATACGCCGGATCGCCGCCGCGTTCCTTCTCCCGCCGCACCGATTCCCGGATGGCCCGCAGCCGCCGCACCGGATCGGCGATATCGGTATGCAGATCGACCGACATCTGGGTGAGCTGATTCACCGAATCCCAGTGCGCGAGACCGCGCATGGAGCGCGGCACCATGGCGGCCAGCGAATCGGCGGGTGTCTCGCCCTGCTCGTCCAGGTAGGCGGCGAGCGCTCCGGCGACCACGGTCAGCACCAGATCGTTGACCGTAATCCGCTCCGGGGCAGCGGCTTTGGCCTTCAGCACGGCGGCCATGGGAATGCGCACCAGATCGAATCCGAAGCGCGGATCCACTTTTCGATTGAACCGGGTGGCGGGCCGCATGGCGAGCGGTTCCGGGGCCGATGACGGGACGGCGCGGGTGCTCCGCAATCCGAGGGCGAACCGGAGCAACCGGTACGGCTGTGTCACCACCGCGCGGGCGAGCGCCCGGCGGGCGGACCATTCCCGGGCGTCGCCGGAATCGATCGGTGTCGGTAATGCGCTGCCGTCGAACAACTTCAGTTCGAGTTCCCGGGTCGCCACACCGTCACCGGCACTGTGATGGAAGCCGAGCAGGACCAGCGTCACCGCCGCATCGGGCCTGCCCGGATATCCGGTGACCGATTCGAAGATGTGAATCCGCCACGGCGGCCGGGTCAGATCCATTCGGGTGGCGGCGATTTCGGCGATCCGGGCGCGTACCGCGCTCCAGTCCCGAGCCGATTCCATCGAGACGTGCCGATGGATGTCGAAGTCCGCGTCCCATACCCAATAGGGCAGATCCAGGTCTCCCGGCACCCGCGCCAGTCGCCGCTGGAAAAACCGGAAATGCCCGAGACGCGCTCGGACCCAGGCGATCACGGTCGCGGCATCGGTAGCCGACGCTCCGGCCGCGGTGGCATCGAAGGCGTACACCGCGACGATATTCGACGGGTGCCGCTCGAATTCGTCATAGACGAAGACGGCATCGCGCGCCGTCAATCGCTCCGCGCGACTCACACACATACTCCTGCCCGGGACCGCCCCATCGCATGGATGGGTACTGCCGGGCAGCATTGTCCCGGGCGGGAGTTTAGTGATTCCCCACGCCGGTGTGGGCGGAAGTGTTGATTACTTGGTGCGCGGGCGGGAGTGGAAGCCCAGACCCTCGTCCTGCGCGCCCATCCAGGCCGCCTCATCGTGCTTGGCGTCCGGGACGTAGATGGGTTCCTGCTTGGCCTTCGCCGATTCGCTCGGCGGGGCCTGCTCGAATTCATCGGCGTCGATGACGAGCCTCTCCAGATCGTTCTCCAACCGGCGAATCGAACCGGTCTCCCCGTAGTGGGAACGCAATGCGGTGACGCACTGCCGGAGCTGGCCGACCGTGTAGCGGAGTTCCGCAATCTCGCTGCGTGTCATCGAAAGCCTCCTCGAGCCGTGTGACCGACCACACAATATGATCTACAACACAGTACGTGAAGATACTCCGTTCGTCTCGTCGCGGAGGCATATTCGCTGCTCAGCGGCCTGTCCCCGAGGCGGATCCGGGCCGCCGCCGCGACGGTCGCGGCCCGGAACGACGAGCGCCTCACCCCGCGATGGCGAACTCCGGGCCACAGTCCTCGCCCCGCTCGCAGGGGCGTCCGGCCGGATCGGCCACCACCGCCACGGCCCGATCCACCAGTGCCGCAATGGAAGCCGCGACCTCCTCGGCGCGCTCCATGATCACGCTGTGGCCCGCGCCGTCCAGGCGCACCAGCTCCACATCGTCCAATTGCGAGGCCAGCACCACCGAATGCGCGAACGGGATCACGATGTCCGCCGAACCGGCCAGCACCAGCGCCGGAATCGCGCCAAGCCGGTGCAGGGTGGCGGTCTCGTCGAAGCGCATCAGCGATTCCAGGAAACTCGCCATGGTCAGCAGTGAGGTCTCGTTCAGCATGGCCGTGGCCACCGCCAGCACCCGCGGGCTGATCTTGCGGGTGCCCAGGGTGGCCTCGCGCATGATCGGCTCGAACAGATGCCGGGTGAAATGCTTGGACGCCTGCATGGCGCGCGGGGCGCGGCGCACCGCCACCCGCAGTGAGGTCACGGCCGGACCGTTCAGCAGGCGGCCCAGGCCGACCCGGGTGACGCTGTTGGCCGCGCCCGCCAGCAGGCCCACGCCCACGATGCGGGTGCCGATGGTCTCGGGGAAGAGCCGGGCGTACGCCAGGATCGTCATGGCGCCCATCGAATGGCCAACCAGCACAACCGGACCCGTGGGTGCGACCGCGCGCAGCACCGCGTCCATATCCAGCGCCAGCTGATCGATGGTGTAGGTGGCCGGATCGGCGGTACCCGAATTGCCATGTCCGCGATGGTCGTAGAAGACCATGTGCGTGCTCTCGCCCCAGAGTCGTTGCAGATGCGCGCGCAGCAGCTCCCAGGATTCGGTGCGCAGGCAGTGCCCGTGTGCGAAGACCACGGTGAGCGGTGCGCCGGCGGGGCCGAATTCGCGAACGGCGATCGGCACGCCATCGTCCGCGGTGACGGTCAGATGGTGACCGTCGTGATCGGCGGCGGGGGTGCGGATGGACATGACGGCCTCCTGGAGAGTTCGCCTCTTGCCCGGTTGTCGATGGGTATTGCCTTCCCGTTAACCGTTCACACCAGGCGTTATGCACAAGTTGTCCAACCGATGCCGGTGATCGATATACCGATTCGACCGGATTTCTGCGCCATCGCTGCACAATCGGGCTATCTACAGCTTTCTAGTGATGACACTAGAAAGCTGTAGATGCTTATGAGAACTACAGACCGCCTGGTCAATGCTCGCGAAGGTGCTCGCGACAGCAATCTGCCCCTCTCTACCGAAGAAGCTAGAGAGGGGCAGATTCACCTGACGAGCACTAGGTGGACGAGCCCGCCTTCGTCGACGGCAGGAACGGCCGGATCAGGTTCTGCTCCGTGGACGGCCCGAACTGCCATTCGGAGATCCACGGCCCGGTGCCCTCGCTGGGATCGAGCGCACCGCCCTCCAGCCAGCTGTAGCGGCCATCCAGAATGCCCCGGGTCAATTCGGTATCGGCGTCATCGGTGTTGTCCCACAGCCCTTCGAACAGCCGCTGCACGCGGATCCGGGACTGGCGGCAGAACACCTCGGCCAGCTCCTCCGCCGCGGCACCGTCCGGATCGCCCGCCACGCGCAGCGATTGCGCCTTCACGCACGCGGCGGCCATGGCGAACAGCTCCGCGCCGATATCCACGATGCGACCCAGGAAACCCTGCTTGTACTCCAATCTCGCCTGCCAGCGCGCCATTCCGTACATCAGCGCCCGCGCCTGCTTGCGCGACATGCGCTCCACGAAACGCATATGCCGTGCCAGCGGGCCGAATTCGCCGAAGCTGGCGGGCACCGTGCCGGTGCCGACGGCCAGTTGCGGGAACCACTTGGCGTAGAAACCGCTCGCGCCGACCGCCGCCTTCGCCTTGTCCTTGAGTTCGGCATTGCGATCGACCAGCGCGCCCGCCGCCGACATATGCGCATCGGCCATCTCGCGCGCGATCAGCAATCGCATGATCTCGCTGGAACCCTCGAAGATGCGATTGATGCGCAGATCGCGCACCATCTGCTCCGCACCCACCGCGCGTTCGCCGCGCGCGGCCAGCGATGCCGCCGTCTCGTAACCGCGGCCGCCGCGAATCTGCACCAGTTCATCGGCGATGGTGCAGGCCATCTCCGACGCCCACAGTTTGGCCAGCGCGGCCTCGATGCGAATGTCATTGCGGTTCTCATCGCACATGGTGGCCGAGAGATCGAGCACCGCCTCCAGCGCGAAAGTGGTTGCGGCGATGAAGGACAGCTTCGAACCGACCGCGGCGTGCTCACCCACCGGACGGCCCCACTGCACGCGCGCGCCGCTCCATTCGCGGGCGATCTTGAGCGACCACTTGGCCGCCGCGGTACACATCGCGGGGATGGCGAGACGGCCCGCGTTCAGTGTGGTGAGCGCGATCTTGAGGCCGTCGCCCTCGCGACCGACCAGATTGCGCTTGGGCACCCGGACATCGTGCATGCGGGTGACGCCGTTCTCGATACCGCGCAGGCCCATGAACGAATTACGGCGCTCCACGGTGATTCCCGGGCTGTCCGCCTCCACGATGAACGCCGAGATGCCGCCGCGATGGCCCTCGCTCTTGGGGACCCGCGCCATCACCACGAGGAGTTCGGCGACCACGCCATTGGTGGTCCACAGTTTCACGCCATTGAGCTCATAGGCTTCGCCGTCGGCGGTCGGGGTGGCGGTGGAGGCCATGCGCGCCGGATCCGAACCCACATCCGGTTCGGTGAGCAGGAACGCGCTCACCGCGCCTTTGGCACAGCGCGGCAGGAACTCTCGCTTCTGTTCATCGGTGCCCGCCAGTTTGAGCGGCTCCGGGACGCCGATGGACTGATGCGCCGAGAGCAGCACGCCCAGGCTCGCGTGCGCGGAACCGACCAGCATGAGCGCGCGGTTGTAGCCCACCTGGGTGAGGCCGACGCCGCCGTACGCCTCCGGAATCTTGAGCCCGAAACAGCCGAGTTCGGCCAGCCCGCGCACATATTCGTCCGGAATCCGGCCCTCGGCCTCGATGCGCAGGCCGTCGATGGTTTCGCAGAAGGCTTGCAGCCGAGTCAGATACAGATCCATCTTGGTCTGATCCGCCTTGCTCGGCGTCGGGAACGGATGGATCAGGTCGAGACGGAAGCGGCCGAGGAACATCTCCTTCGCGAAAGAGGGTTTGGCCCAGTCGGTTTCGCGGGACTCCTCGACAAGTGCGCGAGCCTGCTCTTCGGTGGCGTCGACTTTCGCTGTGGTCGCCATAGCGTCCTCCTCGGAGGTGATCGGAATCACATTCGAGTGTAGAAGCGTTTGTTACCCACCGGTAGACGCCAGTTAAGATCAAAAACCCTTGTCAGACAATGATCTTGATTGCACGGCGAACCGCTGGCTACGCCACGCTCCGCAGATATCGGCCGAAATGCGGCACCGTGAAACCGATCGTTCCGCGCTCCGCGGAGTAGATCAGACCCTTCTTGATCAAGCCGTCCCGGGCGGGGGAGAGGGAGGCCGGTTTGCGATCGAGCTCGCGTGCGACCGCCGCCGTGGAGACCGGGCCGTCATCGCCCGCGAGATCCGCCATGGCACGCATGTATTCGCGTTCGGCGGGTGTCGCGCGCTCATAGCGGGAGCCGAAGAATCCGACCGCCAGCTCCTCCTCGGCGTGCGGTGCGGCCACCGCCACATCCTCTTCGCTGATCGGGCTCTGCGCGGCCGCGTCCCAGGTCGCCTTGCCGTACGCCTGCACGAAATACGGGTAACCGTCGGCTTTTTCGTAGAGGGCGTCCAGCGCCGCCTCGCTGTATTTCACATCCTCGCGACCGGCGGGGGCGATCAGCGCCTGATCCGCGGCCTCCCGGTCCAGGCGGTCGATGCGGTGGTACGAGAACAGGCGCTCGGAGTACGACTTGGAGGCCGAGAGCACGGCGGGCAGATGCGGCAGGCCCGCGCCGACCACGATCAAAGGCGCTGCGTCCTGACTCAATTCATGGCAGGCGCCGCAGATGGCGGAGATGTCCTGCGGGCCCAGATCCTGCATCTCGTCGATGAACAGCGCGATGCCGACACCGATGTCGCGGGCAAGTTGCGCGGCCTCCAGCAGAAGCTCGACCAGATCGATTTCGATATCCCCGGAATCGGCCCGGCCGGTGACCGCCGGGACATCGATACCCGGATTCCAGCGGTCCCGCATTCCCTTGTCCGCGGTCGATCGGAGCGCGAAAGCCTTGAGAATCCCCAGGAAATCGTCGACCTGATCCGGATTGCGATGTGCCACCGCTATCGAACGCACCGCCATGTGCAGGGCTGAGGAAAGCGGCCGCCGCAATTCCTGCTCGGGGCGTGCCTCGAGTTTGCCGGTACCCCAGCCGCGGGTGCGCGCGGCCGAGCGAAGTTGATTCAGCAGCACCGTTTTCCCGACCCCGCGCAAACCGGTCAGCATGACGCTGCGTTCGGGGCGAGCACGGGCAATGCGCTCCAGCACGATGTCGAAGGCGTCCAATTGCCGATCGCGTCCCGCGAGTTCGGGTGGGCGCTGCCCGGCACCTGGGGCGTAGGGATTTCTGACCGGATCCACGCGCACGACGGTAGCGCCAAAGTTCGGGATTATCCGGGCATCTACCGAAGCCCATAGACAGGGCAATCGACGGGCATACGCCGCCTGTCGACCGGCGACACGAGGAACTGTCCGTTTCGCCGGGAGCGGGTGTTCGCTTCGTACCCCTTGTCGCGCTTGCACCCTCGCTACCCTTATGGCTGATTCACAGATGCCCAGGGCAGGAGGGTTCATGTCGGAGGAAGCCCCGTCCACCGTCGCCGAGGTGGTCGAGTCCTGGAACGTACCGTCGGAGGCGATAGTCGCCGCGCGCATTCGCAACAACATTCTGGTGGCGATCGAACGCGGCTATGACGATCCGCAGCTGGTCGCCGATCTCGCGGTCGGCCCGCTCGTGATGGCGCTGGGTCAACTCGAAGTCGAACTCGCGGACGCGCGCCGCCGCATCGCCGATCTCGAAAGAGCAGTGGAGGCACGCGGTTGATCTCGAGTTTGCGCTTCGATAACGGGCATTTCGATCGCGTATATCTTCCCGTGATCCGGCCCGGCATAGCGGAATTCGTGCTGCGGCCGGGGGATTTGCGGTGTGTCGCGACACGCGCCGCGTGTGGGGTGGACAACACAGCCGGGTAGTCGTAATCTCTTCGTGACTTAGCGGAGTCTGTCGCTTCATCGGAGAGGCGGCCCGCGACGTTACCGGCTAGTCGACGACGAACCACAAAGACGTTCGTCAGCGAATCGGGATGTAGCAAGATCGGAGATGGCGGCTCGGTGGGTAAGCACAGCATGCAGCGGGAATCTCGAATTCCGAGTTCCGTGAAGGGCGCAGTAGTAATGGGCGCCATGGCGGCGACGACGACGGGTGTGTTCCCGGCGATCACCGCCCAGGCAGCCACCATCGATATCCCGGGTATCGGGAACTTCGATGTACCGGACGATTTCGCGCCCCAGGTTCAGCAGTTCAACCAGGCGGTCAAGGACCTCCAGAGCACTCAGGTCGGGGTGAATCCCTCCCCCGGCGCCAACGGCTTCCAGCTTCCGGAGCTGTTCCCGCAGAAGCAGACCGGCCCCGCGCAGATCGCGCTCGAGGCCGCGCAGACCAAGGTCGGCGCCCAGTACTCCTGGGGTGCCACCGGCCCGTTCAGCTTCGACTGCTCCGGTCTGGTGCAGTGGGCCTACAAGCAGGCCGGAGTCGAACTGCCGCGCACCAGCTTCGAGCAGTCGCACGTCGGCGCGCCCGTCGCCTTCCAGGATCTGCAGCCCGGTGACATCGTCGTCACCAACGGCGGCGGCCACGTCGGCATGTACGCCGGCGACGGCAAGCTGCTGAACGCGGTGCAGACCGGTACCCCCGTCTCCTACACCAACCTGCGCCCCGACATGGTCGTCACCGCGCGCCGCATCGCCGCCTGATCGACGGCGATCACCGCATAACGACAGAGTTCGAAACGACTGCCGCCCAGTCGAAGATCGTCGGCGCACGCGTGGCACGTATCGTGTAGCCCGTGACGTCAGCTCTACCGAGCGAACCGGCCCAGGCCCGAGTTGATTCTTGGGTCTGGGCCGTTCGTCTTTTCAAAACCCGCTCCGCCGCCGCGACCGCCTGCCGGGCCGGGCATGTGAAGGTCAACGGCGTGGCGGTCAAGGCCGCCCACTCGCTCAAACACGGTGACGAGATCCGGGTCCGGGTCGGCGGCGTCGAACGCATCGTGATCGTGCAGCGGCTGCTCACCAAACGCGTGGGCGCGGCCGTCGCCGTGCAGTGCATGATCGACAAGAGCCCGCCCCCGCCCGATCCGGCGGTGATCGCCACCCTGCCGCAGCGCGATCGCGGCAGCGGCCGCCCCACCAAACGCGAACGCCGCGAAACGGATCGGCTACTCGGCCGCGACGCCTGAGTCGCCGTGCTTCGCGCCCTTGCCGTGCTCGCCATCCCCGTCGCTCCCACCCTCGTCGCTCGGGGAATGGGCGGCGGCACGATTGGCGGCCAGGGCGGTCGCGAGCACGGTCACCAGTGCGCCCAGCATGAGCGCCGCCGGCTCGCCCGGGCGCAGGACGTGCAATTGGGTGCCGACGGTGACCGCCGCGACCGGCACCCCGATCTGCGCGGACGCCATGGCGCCGAACGTGATCGGCTGACCGACGACCCGCATCGCCATATGCGCCAGCACCGCCGCACCACCCAGCGCCAGGCCGAGCAGGATCAGCCACGGGTGATCACCGAACTCGCGCAGGTTCAAGCGCGCGCCCAGCCAGACGAAGAACATCGGGGTCAGGAAACCGTCGCCGATGGCGAACAGCTGCCGCGCCACCCGGCGCGGTTCCCCGATGGCCGACACCACCAGGCCCAGTGCGAAACCCGCCAGCATGATCGACACGTGCGTGCGGGTCGCCAGTGCGCACAGCGCGAACAGCAGCACCAGGCTCACCCGCAGCTCCAATGCGAAACCGCGCTGCTCGGACACCTTGTGGAAGCGATGGCGCAGGCCGGAATCGCCCAGGTACTTCAGCCCGAAGTAGAGCACCACCGCGCACGCCGACACCGCCAGCGCACCCAGCGCCGCGCGCCCCGCATTGCCGGGATCGATCACCAGCGGCAGCGCCACCACGCACGCCGCATCGGCGATGGCGACCTGGGCGGTCAACTCCAGCACCGGTTTTCCGGTCAGGCACTGCCCGTCGATGACGGGCAGCACCAGCGCGGCCGAGGAGGAGGCGATGAGCACCGCGTAGAGCGCACCGTGGCCGGTATCGAACAGCGCGGCCACACCCTGTCCGGCGGCGACCGCGAGGAGACCGACCAGCGCGGCCCGCACGGCGCCGCGGCCCAGCGCCGAGCGAATGGTCGAATCCCGCATGGGCACATGGGTTCCCGCCACGAACATGACCACCGCGAAACCCACATCCGCGAGGAACGTGAAGGTGGGATCGGCGGGGTTCAGCACCCCGAAACCGGTGCTGCCGAACAGGATTCCCGCCAGCAGCTCGCCCAGGATGACCGGGATGTGCCATTGCGGCCGCCACGCCAGGATCGGCCCGGCCAGGCCGAGCAGCACGATCAGCGAGAGCAGTTCGAAAGTCACGGCAGCGAAGCGATTTTCACCGGGATGAGGATGTTCTCGTCGGAGTAGTAGATCGCGCATACGCGGTGATAGCCGTCCGCGATCTGCGCGGGCACACCGCGCCGGAAGTTGCCGCGCACCAGCAGAATCGGCGAAAGCGCCTTGCCCGCCAGGATCTTCTCCAGATCGCGGCGCACATACGGGTTGTACGCGGGCAGGATCTCCAGCTGTGAGGCGCGCAGAATATCCTTGGCCTTCTTATGGGTGACCTGCGCGGCGCGCAACTCCTCGATGACCGTGTTCACCACATCCGGATCGCCCAGCATATCGAGGAAGTCCGCCGCGGCCGGATAGTCGTGCTCGTCCGGCTGGTCCTTCCATTTCACTTGGATAGTCGCCTCGGCCATTCCGACATCATTCCCGCGTGACCGGCGCGGCACCGCCCGACACGCGGGTCAGCGGCAGCCAGCCCACCCCCGAGAACCCGATGGTGAAATCCGTGGGATCGGCCGCGGTCAAGTCGACCAGATTGCCCGCCGCCACCGGATGCAACGCCCGCCCCGCCAGCACCACACCTCGGATCGGTGGTCCGGAATCGCGGATATCGTCCAGTGCCCCAGCCAGATCCACCCGATCGGTGGCATCGCACTGCACCACCACCACGCACTCCTCCATACCCTCGAGTGGTTCCGGCAGCGCCCGCGCCAACCGGGTCAGCACCACCACCTCCCGCACCCCCGCGTCCAGCAGCCACCGCACCACCAGCGCGCCCGACACCCCCAGTCCGCCCGCCACCACATACGTCCCGTCCACCCGAATCCGCACCTCGGGCATCCGCACCCCGACGCCCTCCACCGACACCCGCCGCCCCCACCGCCGCTGCGGCGGCGGCACCGTCAGCGCCCCCAGCGCCGACCAATCCACCCGCCGCCCCTCCAGGAACAACCGCCCGACCGCCCGCAGAAAACTCCCCGCCTCATCCGCCCGCGACCCCACCGCATAAGCGGCCCCCCGAAACGCCATATGCTCCCGCGCCACCGGCGTCAGCACCCCATGCGGCCCGATCTCCACCACCGTCGAAATACCGGCCCCCGCAGCAGAATCCAACGCCGCCCCGAGTTCGACCGGCCCAGCCGCATTCAGCGCCCAATACGCCGCATCCGTACACCCCTGCGCCACCCCATTCCCCCCCGGCGCTGTTTTCGGTCCGATCACCATGCCGCGCCGGGTGGTTGAGAAGAACGGCATTTCGGGGCGCAGCGCCGTAACCGTCGCGAGCTCCGAAACCAGTTGCGGGGCAACGTCTCGGGCGCGGGGTGCGTGCGGCACGGGGATCGGGCCGCCGATGGTGCCATCGGCGGCGATGCGCTGCGCGAAGATGGCGCGGCGGTGGGCGCGGCGGACCAGGGTGTCGATATAGCGCGGGTCGCCGGACACCGTGATGGACGATGGGCCGTCGACGGCGGCGACTCCGACCGAGGAGCGCATGGGTTCGATCAGCCGATGTACTTCGGCGGGGGTGGCTTCCAGTACCGCTGCGGCACCGTCGACACCGGTTCCGGCGAGCAGGCGGCCGCGGGCCACCGCGATTCGGGCTCCGTCGGCCAGCGATATCGCACCGCACACCACTGCGGCCGCGACCTCGCCGATCCCGTGTCCCGCAACGGCATCCGCCCAGATGCCCCAGACACCGAGCAGGGCGGCGAGCGCTACCTGGAATGCGAAGAGCGCCGGTTGCGCGACGTCTTCGCCGCCGGTTCCCGATCCGAATCCGTTGCGCGGGGTCCATACTCGCGGTCCACCGGCCGCGACGATGGCATCGACCGCATCGGTCAGCGCCGCCGCGAAGACCGGATAGCGTGCCGCGAGTGCGCGACCCATTCGCGCGTGCCCGCCCGCGCCCGAGAACAGGAACAGCACCCCGCCGGCGCGCTCGTACTCGGAAATCCCGACCACCTCACCGGATCCGGGGTCGCTCGACAGCGCTGAACCGACCACCCGCCGGACCATTTCCCCGGCGATACCGCACGCCGTGCTCGGCCCGGCCGATCCGTTGCTCTCCGGTCGGGTGGCCGGATTTCCCTGTGCCGCCGTCGAAGTCGGTGCACTCGCGGTCGCGGGAGCGTCTGCTGCCGTCAGATGCGCGATTCGATTGGGCTGTACCCGGCCGCCGCGTGGGGACACGCGGGCGGCGGCGGAGACGGGCAGGGTGGTCGCGAGGGCGGTGATATCGCGGGCGACTTCGCGGAGTTGGCTTGCGGCATCGGTGATGTCGTGGGCGAGGATCGTAGCGCGGGATTGGCCGGGTGTCAGACGAGCAACCGCGGCCGCGAAGTCACGCAGCGATGGGTAGCCGCCGATCGCGGTCGCGTAGTGCAGGCAGAGTTCGTGCAGGGCGTCGAGGTCGTGCGCGGACAGGGGAATCGGCAGCGGTGGCTGGGTGTCTCGGTCCGACGTGCGTACCGGCCCGTCGGTCTCGTCCGACCGAGGATGGCTGTGCCACAGCGCTATCCGGGGTGCGGTGTCGCCGGGATGTGGGAAACCCATTCCGGTGCCGGGGAATTCGGCGTAGTGCCGGGAGCCGGTGCGGTACGCGTCCCGCGTGCGCTGCAGGATCAGGACCGCGCCGCGGCTGGATTCGGGCAGCGCGACGGCCGAGATGTGCTGGGGGAGAGGCGGGTCGGGGAGCAGGGCCAGGTCCGCGCCGCCGGTGATGACGAACGGTACGGATTCGTCGGCGAGCAGGCGGACGGCGGTGTCGACCGCGACCAGCGGTGCGGTGCGGTCGCTGGCTACGAGCAGGCTGGGGCCGTGCAGGTCCAGGGTGCGCGAGAGCAGGTGGGCGATGTTGAGCGCGGCGGCGGGGCCGAATGTCGTTGCGGCGCCGAAGACCACGGCGGCGCGGGAGCCGGGGGCGAGGTGGCCCAGGCCGGAGTCGTCTAGGGCCTCGACGGCGAGTTCGAGGGTGACGCGCTGGCGCGGATCCAGGGCGGCCGCCTCGTGTTCGGGCAGCGCGAACCAGTCGTTGTCGAAGGCCGTACCTGTCGGCCGGTACGCGACACCGACGATCGACACCCGCGGAGCGGGCGCCGAATCGTTCGATGCTGTCGTACTCTGCCGCACGGAGAACCCCTCCCGTGGTCCGGCGACGTGTGCGCCGAGGTACCTCCGGCGATTCTGCCAAGAATTCGCCGCCGCCAGAAGAGCTTTGGCGCAGGTAGATTGTGACTCGGCGTGCCATCCACGGGTGTGGGACGCGCGCCGCGCGCCGCCACGGTGTGGCCGCGCGCGGTTACGACATCGGCTGGGGCGCGGCTGCTACGCCGAGGCCGCCCGGGTGTGAATCGGGTGCTCGAGATCCGCCGCCGTGGCATGCGAGGTGAAGAATCGCAATGCTAGGTTCACCGCGTCCTGTTCGGTGTGAACGCCCGAAATAGCCATTGTCCGCCGCAGCGCGTCATCGTCGAGATAGATACGAGTGATTGCCATTTCGGCACCTCCACCACTTCGGACTGTCGTTAAAGCATGACGCATCGACGGGCCCCGGGTAACCGAAATGACTAGAGCCCTTGGCAAGATCTGCCAAGGGCTCTTAGCGGAAATTCTCAAAACACCTATTGCGCTTTCGAGAACATGCCGCGCGGTCGTCAGACGAGCATGCCGCCCAGCTGACCCCGGATGATCTCCTCGGCCTCGGAAACCATGCGGGACACCAGGTCCGCGCAGGTCGGGATGTCATCGATGAGGCCCTGGACCTGACCCGCGGACCAGATGCCGGCGTTCAGATCGCCCTCTTCGAATACGCGGCGGCCGCGCGCACCGGCGACCAGTTCGCGCACATCCTCGAAAGTGCCGCCCGCCTTCTCGATTTCGACGACCTTGCGGCTGATCTCGTTATCCGCCACGCGCGCGGTGTTGTGCAGCGTACGGAAGATGAGCTGCGTCGCGCGCTCGGAATTGGCGACGATCTGCTCCTTCACCGTCTGGTGAATGGCCGATTCCTGCGTGCACATGAAGCGGGTGCCCATATTCACGCCGTCCGCGCCCAGCGCCAGCGCCGCGACCAGACCGCGCGCATCGGCGATACCGCCCGAGGCGATCACCGGAATATCGAGGGCCTTGGTGGCCGCCGGAATCAGGATCAGGCCGGGGACATCGTCCTCGCCCGGGTGACCCGCGCATTCGAAGCCGTCGATGGACACGCCGTCGACGCCGATCTTCTGCGCCTTGAGCGCGTGCCGGACGCTGGTGCACTTGTGCAGCACCTTGATACCGGCCGCCTTGTAGTACGGCAGGAACGGCTCGGGGTTGGAGCCCGCGGTCTCCACGATCTTCACGCCCGACTCGATGATCGCCTGCATGTACTCCTGGTACGGCGGCGGATTGATCGACGGCAGGATGGTCACGTTCACACCGAACGGCTTATCGGTGAGCTCGCGCGCCTTCTCGATCTCCTTCAGGAGATCCTCGGGCGTGGGCTGGGTGAGGGCGGTGATGATGCCCAGACCGCCCGCCTCGGACACGGCGGCGGCGAGTTCGGCGCGGCCGACCCACATCATGCCGCCCTGCACGATCGGGTGCTCTACCCCGAAGGTCTCGGTGAACCTGGTACGCAGCATCGACGCAGTCCTCTCTGGCCTCTCACAACTGGCTCGATACTCGCATAGTTGCATATGGGGGTTCAACCCCGATGTGAGTCGGAGTTTGCACCTTCGGTGGCGTAGGGGACGCCGACCTGGGGATAACCGCGAGCGGCCGTCCCCGTCATCAAGAGCGATTTTCAGCCTCTGAGCTGCTGATTGAATCGATGATAAACATCGTACAGAACCTTCTCTGTAACCCTTGTCACGCCAAGAAGTTAGTTGGTATTCTCGCGAACAATCAGACGGAAGGGCACACAATGACCACAGGTTTCCGGCCGCTCGACGAGCCGATCCGGTCGCGGCGCAATCACTGGGTCAACCAGGTCGCCACCCACGCGGCCATGCGGGGAGACGGTGTCGCCTTCCGTTTCCAGGGCACGGACACCACCTGGGGACAGCTGCACGAGCGCTCGGAGAAGTTCGCCGACGCGCTCGCCCGGCGCGGGGTCGGATTCGGCGACCGGGTGCTCATCCTGGCGCTCAACTACACCGAGTACATCGAGGCCGTGCTCGGCATCAACGCGGTCGGGGCCATCGCGGTGCCGGTGAACTTCCGGCTCACCCCGCCCGAGGTCGCCTATATCGTGAGCGACTCCGGCGCCAAGGCCATCGTCACCGACGCGCCGCTGCAGCCGCTGGCCGCCGCCGTGCGCGCCCAGGCCCCGGCCCTGGAAACCTGCGTGGTCATCAACGGGCAGAGCGGCGACGGCGTCATCGGCTACGACGACTTCCTCGCCGAGGACGGCGAACCCCATGCCGCACTGGACATTCCGGAGGATTCTCCGGCGCTGATCATGTACACCTCGGGCACCACCGGCACCCCCAAGGGTGCGGTGCTGTCCTACGCGAACCTGAACTCCCAGGCGCTGACCTGTATCCGCGCCATGGAGATCACCCCCGATTCCATCGGCTTCTGCACCTCACCGCTGTTCCACATCGCCGGATTGGGCAGTCTCACACCGTATTTCCTGCTCGGCGGCAAGACCGTGCTGCATCCGCTCGGCGCTTTCAACCCCACCGAATTCCTGGACGCCATCGAGGCGGAGCAGGCCACCACCGCCTTCTGCGTACCGGTGCAGTGGCAGCTCATCTGTGAGGATCCGACGGTCAAGGACCGCAAACTGGCCCTGCGCGCGCTGTGCTGGGGCGCGGCCCCGGCCTCGGATACGGTGCTGCGCGCCATGGCCGACTGCTTCCCGGACGCCTTCAATGTCGCGGTCTTCGGCCAGACCGAGATGTCGCCCATCACCTGCGTGCTCGAAGGCCGGGACGCGCTGACCAAGCTCGGCTCGGTCGGCAAGCCCATCCCCACGATTCAGGCCCGCATCGTCGACGACGAGATGAACGATGTCGAACCCGGCACCGTCGGCGAGATCGTCTACCGCGGCCCGACCCTCATGCAGGGCTACTGGAACAAGCCCGAAGCGACCGCGGAAGCCTTCCACGGCGGCTGGTTCCACTCCGGCGATCTGGTGCGCGCGGATGAGGACGGCTTCATCTACGTCGTCGACCGCAAGAAGGACATGATCATCTCCGGCGGCGAGAACATCTACTGCGCCGAAGTGGAGAACGTGCTCTTCGCCCACCCCAAGATCCACGAGGCCGCGGTCATCGGCCGCGCCCACGAGAAGTGGGGTGAGGTGCCGGTCGCGGTGGTCGCCCTCGCCGCGGGCGTGGACACCCTGACCCTCGAAGAACTCGAGCCCTTCCTGAACGAATCCCTGGCCCGCTACAAGCACCCCAAGGATCTCGTCATCGTGACCGAGCTGCCCCGCAACGCCAGCGGCAAGGTGCTGAAGGTCGAACTCCGCAAATAGGTTTCAGATCATGTCGTTCTTGGTGAGCCAGCGCATGATCGGCCAGCCACAGAACACCGGAAGCCAGCAGGTGAGCACTCGGTAGAGGAGGACGGCGGGGACCGCGATGGTCGCCGCCACTCCGAACGCCGCCAGACCACCGATCAGCGCGGCTTCCACCGCGCCCACGCCGCCGGGGGTGGGCGCGGCCGAGGCCAGGGTGCCACCGATCATCGTCACGATCGTGACGGTCACGAAAGTCGTACTGCCGCCGAAGGCTTCGATACTCGCCCAGAGCGCGAGCGCCATACCGAGCGTTGTGGTGGCGCAACCGGCGACGATCATCGCCAGCCGGCCCGGACGGCGCGACAGATCCTTGAGTTGCGCCAGGACATCCGCGAGCTGCGGCCGCACCTCATTGAGCAGCCAGCGCCGGATCTTGGGCACGAACATGGTCACACCGAGCAGGCCCAGCAGTGCGCCCGCCACGAAATACAGCACCGTCGCACTGGGCACGAAATGCGACAGGTTCGTCGAAACCCCCGCCGCCACACTGAAGAACAGCAGCAGGATCAGGTGCGTCACCACCTGAATGGTCTGCTGTAGCGCCACCGACGCGGTCGCGCGCACCGCGCCCAGTCCGCTCTTCTGCAGGAATCGCACGCTCAACGCCAGCCCGCCAACACCCGCGGGGGTGGTGGTCGCGGCGAAGGTATTGGCGACCTGCATGAAGAGCAGATTCTTGAAGTTCACCTCTTCGGAAGCGCACGCCCACAACGCCATTGCCGCACCGAGATAGGTCAGTGCCGATACCGCCAGGCCCAGCAGCGCCCACCACCAGTTGGCGTAGCGCAGTTCGGAGAAGAATGTCGGCACGGCGCTGATGTACGGGTACGCCACGTACACCAGGCCGATGAGCAGCACGAGCTGGATGAACTGGTTCCGGGAGAACCGGGTGATGCGCGCCGCCTCGATCTTGTCCTGATCGGTCTGCCTGGCCACCTCGTCGCGGGTGTGCTTCATCAGATCCCCGGCATCGGGCACCGCGTGCCGAACCTGTTCGGGGATGGCGGTTTTGGTGAGTCGCCGGGACGAGGTCAGCACCCGCTGCGCGCCCATGCATTCGATGGCCGTGCGCACCGCGGTCTCGACGCCGAACAGCGCGGCCGAGGTCAGCAGCAACTGCGCCACATCGGATTGGAAGCGCACCTCGTAGGTGCCGAATTCCGAGGTCATGAAACCGCCGAAACGCACCTGCCCGTCGATGATCCGAATGTCCTCGGCACGCAGATCACCGTGCGAGATCTGGGCGTCGTGCAGCGTGTGCAGCGCCTGCCACACCTTGGCGAGCATCTCCTCGCCGTCGGCGGCCGAGAGCGGTTTACCGCCGGGCACGGTGTGCGCGTACATCATCCAGCCGCGATCGAGGGCGGCGACGGTCAGCGGTCTATTGCTGCCCAGGCCCAGATCCCCGATGGCGATGCCCATCAGCGCGCGATGTTCGACCGCGCGCCGCATGGACGCGAACAGGGTCGGATACTCGCTGGCCCGAATCGTCAACCAGCGCCGCAACTGTCGCAGCGCACTGCGGCTGCGCTGATTCTGCCCGTACATCTCGACGGTGATCGGATCGCCCTCGGTCTTGGCCGAGAGCACCAGCGGCCCGCGCCCGGCCGGGCGCACCACCTGGAAGGCCGTCACCTTGAAACCGCGCTGCGCCAGCACCCGCACGGCCGCGTCCAGCGGCACCTCCAGCGCGGGTGTGCCGACCACCAGCACGATCACCGTGCCCACCAGCCAGCCCACCGCCAGCCCCAGCATGGCGCGGGCGGGCACCACCAGCGACACCACCAGGTGGATGGGCACGAATGCCAGCAGCAGCGTCCACCACCAGCGCCGCCAGCGCGGGGGCAGCCACGGGCTGGCCACGGTGAGGGTGGCCGCCAGCATGGCGATCCAGCGCGGATCGTCCAGGAACTGGGACAGGAAGGTATTGAGCTGTTCGGCCTCGGACAGATGCCACTTCGGCGGGGTGAAACCGGTGCCGGTGATGGAGAACAGCAGCAGTGCGATCAGGCCCGCGGACAGGAAGCCGCCCAGCAGTTTCCACTGCCTGCCCCAGATCAGGCGCACCAGAATCGCGAACGGCAACGCCAGAATCGCGATGCCGTACAGGATGTAGACCAGATTGGACTGCTCCGGCGTGAGGAATCCGACGATCTCGGACACCGAACGCTCCAGCGCCACCCACTGCGGCCGCGTGATGAGTGAGCCGGTGATGACGACGGCGGTCAGCAGCGCGGACAGCACGACGCGCAGAATGTCGCTGGTCCGCCGGATCCGCGGCTGCAGCAGACTGCCGGAGACAGGAATTTCCCGTCCGTCGACTCGCATGTCCTATGGGCGCTTTCGGATCGTGGGAACGACTGCGGTCCCATGGTCGGCTCGGGGCGGTTGGTGCCCGGTTACCGTAACCCGTCGCGGGGTCCCAGCGGGACGACCCCGCCGCCACGCCGAACGCGTCGTCGCGGTTATTCCTGCTTAATAGGTTCGGCGCGGGGCCGTCGCGGCCCCGTGCGAGGATCGACGCGTGGTGCCCGATCTGCGCGTGTGTTTTCTCGGCGAATCCTTCGTAGCGGGCATAGGCGACCGAAAACACCTGGGCTGGGCGGGCCGCCTCGCGGTGCGCGCCACCGCGGCCGGACAGCCGCTCAACTATTACAACCTGGGAATTCGCCGGGAGACCAGTACCGAATTGCGGGCGCGCTGGGCCGCCGAATGCACCCCGCGACTACCCGCCGGGGCGGACTGCCGGGTGGTCATCTCCACCGGCGTCAACGATTCGCAGTACGAGAACGGCCGTCCCCGAGTCGATCCCGAGGTCTCGGCGGACAATCTCACCGCCATCCTGCGCGGAACCCGGGAAAAAGGCTGGCAGACAATGGTGATCGCGCCGCCGCCGAATGTGGACGAGGATCACAATCGGCGCCTGCTGGCTCTGGATGACAGCTTCGCCGATATCTGCGATGCCCTCGACGCGCGGTATCTGCGTGCGCACCAACCACTGCGGGACAATCCGATCTGGATGCGCGAGGTCGCCGCGCGCGACGGCTACCACCCCGACGCCCCCGGCTATGACGAATTCGCGGCACTGCTCGCACCGCACTGGCTGCTGTGGCTGGCCGATCCGGGCTCAGGGCTTCCGACGGTTCGCTGAATGCCGCCCGGTATCCGGGCCGAGCAGCTGATCCACCACCGGCGTGATCTGCGGCGGCCGCTTGGCCGCGATACCGGAACCGACCAGCACGCCCAGCGCGATGGCGGCGACGGTCAGCGTGGTCGTCACCAGCACGTGCAGGCCGTTCGCATTGGATTCGGCCACCAGCTGCGAGACCCCGGTGAGGCCGATACCGCCGGGCACCAGCATCCAGAACGCGGGCAGGAACGTCACCTGGGTGGGCGGGGCGTTCCGATTGCGCTGCACCAGATATGCCGCGGGCACCGCCACCATGCCGCCCAGGAACGAACCCAGCAGACCGCCGCCGATCTGCACGCCGAGCTTCTGCGCCGCGAACGCCGCGTACAGCACCACCAGCAGCCAGGGCAGCGATTTCGGCGGTGCGCTGGACCGCCAGGAATGCCCGAACCCGATCAGCAGCACACCGAGAATCGGAGCCCACCAACCCAATTGATGCATCTGCTCGGGCGGATTCGGATGATTCGGGCCCAGCAGCTGTAAGCCGATGAAAACCCCGAACGCCAGCAGGAACAGTTTGTTCAGGCCGTAGATGGTGCGACTCGCGCCCGCCACCATCGATCCGGTGGCCAATTCGATGGAACCGTTGGTGAGCGTGGCGCCCGGCAGCAGCGCCGAGACGCCCGGCACCAGCAGCTGCTGCGGATTGCCGCCGCCGAGCGCATGCGGAAAACCGAAGGCCAGCATGGTGACCGCACCGCCCGCGACCACCGGCAAACCCAGGGACAGCAGCGGCATCCGGTCCGCGAGCATGATCAGCAGCTGCACCACCAGGCCGATCACGATATAGCCGAGCAGGGCATTGGCGGTCGGATTGAGCATCAGGCCCAGGCCGAGGGTGAGCACCACATTGCCGAGCAGCATGAGCCACACCGCGGTCGGCGGCGGTGAGCGCAGGATCGCCGCGAGGGCGGCGGTGGCCATGGTGGGCGGCGGCACTTTGTTCTTGATCTGATCGATCAGCTTGTACAGCGCGGCGATCTGATCCAGCCGCAGTGTGTCCACCGACGCGTCCAGCAGATCGACGGCCGAACCGCGCGAATCATGCACGCGCACGAAGATTCCGGTGGGCAGTACGAAGAAGTGCACTTCATCGGCGTCGTAGCGGCGGGCCAGATCGTCGAGAATGCGCTGCACCTGATTGGTGGTCTCGCCCGAGGCGATGAGCGCGACGCCCATATGCCGCAGCAGATCCAGCAGATCGGCCGAGACGGGCGGCTCCTCGGGTTCGGGGGCGTCCTCGGCGGGCACCTCGGGTGCGCCGGCGCTGACCCGGCGCAGCCAGCGGTCCATGGAACCGGCGGCGCGGCGGGTGGCCCCGTAGAGGCGGCCGCTGCTGGGGCGCGGGGCCGGAGCGATGCGGTGCTGGGGTTGATGATTTTCGGGTTGCGGGTGGTCGGGGGTGTCCGAATCCATACGCCTCCTTCCGCCCGTCCGAGTCGGCAACTTTCTGGCAAATTCACCCTAGCGCGCAACTAACCGACTGGTCGGTGGCGTGCGGGGTTTCGCCGCGACATCCACCTTGGGTAATCCGGTTCGCCTGGAACGACTCGTCTGCGAGCATTGGCGGTGTGACAGAACCGTCAATCCCGTCCCGGCCTACAAAGCCGGGGTATGCCTACCGGTTGCAGCGTCCATAACCTGAGTGCATGGATATCGACACGCGACTGCTGCGTTACTTCCTGGCGGTCGCGGACACCGAGTCCCTGCCGCTGGCGGCGCAGCGCCTGCATGTCGCCCAACCGGCCCTCGCCACCCAGATCAAACAGCTCGAACAGCAGCTCGGCGTGGAACTGTTCATCCGCTCCCGCGCCGGCTGGACCCTGACCGCCGCCGGAAAGGTCCTGGCCGACCGGGTTCCGGGACTGCTCGGCGCCTGGGACCACATCCTGCGCGATACCAAGAGCGATGCCAGCCGCGCCGCACGCGTACTGCGCCTGGGCTGCGTGCACAGCGCCGCCGACGGGCATATCCCGGAAATCATCCGCGTCTTCCACCGGCTGCACCCGGACTGGCAGGTCGACATCCACCAGGGCGGCTGGACCGATCCCACCGCCGGACTCGACGAGGGCGATGTGGACGTGGCGCTGCTGCGACTACCCTTCCCGGGTCAGGACGGCTACTACGTGCGCGAACTGTTCACCGAACCGCGCTGGATCGCGCTGCCCGACAACCATCCGCTCGCCGAACGCGAGGACATCGCCTTCCGCGAACTCTGGGATGAGCCCTACGTCGCCTCACCCGCGGAAACCGGCTGGTGGCGCGACTATTGGATGGGCCTGGACGCCAGACCCGCCGATACCGCCATCATCGGCGCCATCGCCCGCAGCACCGACGAATGGCTGCGCGCCATCGCCAACGGGTACGGCGTCAGCTTCACCCCCGCCTCCACCGCGGCCGCCAATGCCCATGCGGGCGTGGTGTTCCGGCCCGTGCACGGCATCGCGCAGACCCGGGTCGCACTGGTGTGGCCGGACGCCTCCGAAGCGGATCCCATTGTGCGGTACTTCATTCGGTGCTGCACCGACATCATGGGGCATCAGGCCGGCGACGGCCGCCGCACCTCATAGCAGCGCGGCCTGACCCAGGCGCAATTGCGCCGTCACGCGCGCGACCCGCTCGCCCAGCCGGGCGCAGGTGCGAATATCGGACTCGGACATGGCATTCGGCGGCAGATCGACATTCGTCTGCGCGCCCGCACCGAGCCAGAAACCCAGGCGATTCGAATCCTCCGGACTCGCGACGGTGGAATTCCAGCCCGCGGTCAAACCCAGATTCACCCAGTGCATGTGATGCTGTGCGGCGAATATCGACAGCGAGACGAGCGCATGCAGTTTGTCACCGCTCATCGCCCCGGAATTGGTGAAACCCGCCGCGACCTTGTCCCGCCAGCGGCCCTCGGAGCAGCGGCGCGAGGTGGCCTCGGCGAAGGTTCTGAACCCGGCCGACACATCGCCCAGGTAGGTGGGGCTGCCGAAGACGATGGCATCGGCCTCGTCCAGCGCCGACCAGTCCGGATCGGTGATCCGGTCCACCGGCACCAGCCCGGTGGCCGCGCCTGCCGTGCGCGCGCCGTCCGCCACCGCCTCGGCGAGTACTTCGGTATGTCCCCACCCCGAGTGATAGGCGACGACAAGGTGTACCGGGCTGTTGATTTCGCTGATGTTCATGATTTTCAGCCTGGCCGGGGGCGAATTCCGCGTCCAATACCCGCATTCATAACCTGATGGAATGGACATCGATACGCGGCTGCTGCGCTACTTCGTCGCCGTCGCGGAAGAGGGCCACCTCACCCGGGCCGCCCAACGGCTCTACGTATCCCAGCCCGCGCTCACCAAACAGATCAAACAACTCGAAAACCAGCTCGGCGTAGCGCTTTTCACCCGATCGCGCACGGGAATGACGCTCACCGAACCCGGGCGGGTATTCGCCGAGCACGCCCCGGAACTGCTGGCCGGTTGGGATCGCATGCTGCGCGCCACCAAAAGCGATGCCAGCCGGGCCGGGAAGGTGCTGCGGGTCGGGTTCATCGCCAGTGCCGCAAACGAATTCACGCCCGCCATCGTGGCGGCATTCCGCCGTGCGCATCCGGACTGGCGGGTGGATATGCGACAGGTCGGCTGGACCGATCCCAGCGCCGGACTCGCCGACGGGGATGTGGACGCCGCGCTGGTGCGACTGCCGTTCCCGGGTGACGACCGCTTCCGGGCGCGGGAACTGTTCACCGAACCGCGCTGGCTCGCGCTGCCCGCCGACCATCCGCTCGCCGCATCCCCGGAAATCGAATTCCGGGAGATCTGGGATGAGCCGTTCGTCGCCTCACCACCGGAAAACGGCTGGTGGCGCGACTTCTGGATCGGCGCGGACGCCCGGCCCGCCAGCACCGCGGTCATCGGGGCCATCGCCCGCAATACCGATGAATGGCTCACCGCCATCGCCAACGGCTTCGGGCTCAGTTTCACCCCGGCCTCGTCGGCGCGCTACTACCCGCGCCCCGGCATCGTGTATCGGCCGGTGCGCGGCATCGGACCGAGCCGCGTCGCGGTTGCCTGGCCCGCGTCGGCCGAGACTCCGCCGCTGGTCAGCGATTTCATTCAATGTTGCGTTGAGGTATGTGGCGCTGGGCAGGATAGGTAACGCGGGGGATGTAGGGCTAGGTGGTTTCCAGGGCTGCCATGGCGGCGTTGTGGCCGCCTATGCCGCTCACGCCGCCGCCGCGGATCGCGCCAGCGCCGCAGAGCAGGATGTTGGGGTGGGCGGTGGCGACGCCCCAGCGGGCGGCGGGGGAGTCGCCTGAATCGGCTGGGAGATAGGGGAATTCGAGGTCGCGGTGGAAGATGTGGCCGCCGGGGAGGCCGATATCGCGTTCCAGGTCGACCGGGGATTTCGCTTCCAGGCAGGGGTTGCCGTCGCCATCCAGGGCCAGGCAGTCGCGCAGTGGTTCGGCCAGGACCGCATCGAGCTGGGCCAGGGTGGCATCGACCAGTCGTGCCTTCGCGCCCTCCGGGTCATCGGCGAAAAGCCTTGCGGGGGTGTGCAAACCGAAGAGGGTGAGGGTGTGTGCGCCCTGGGCGCGCAATTCCGGTGACAGGATCGAGGGGTCGGTCAGGGTGTGGCAGTAGATTTCCGCGGGCGGGGCGGAGGGGAGCTGTCCGGCAGCAGCCTCCCGATATGCCTGGGCGAGTTGGGAACTCGATTCGGCGATATGGAAGGTGCCCGCGAAGGCATCGGCCGGATCGACGGCGGTATCGCGGAGTTTCGGCAGGCGGCGCAGCAGCATATTGATTTTGAGCTGTGCGCCCTCGGGGCGTTCGGCGGATTCGCCGAGCAGTTTCGCCAGTTCATAGGGGGCGGCGTTCACCAGCACCTGCCGGGCGGCGACCACGCCCGCCTTGCCGTCGCCCGAGGTGAAAGCCACTTCCGCTGTGCCGTCATCGGTTTCGATGCCGGTCACGGCGCAACCGGTGATGATCTCCGCTCCGGCGGCGCGCGCGGCCGTCGCGAGCGCGTCGGTCAGCGCGCCCATTCCGCCGACCGGCACATCCCAGTCGCCGGTGCCGCCGCCGATCACGTGATAGAGGAAGCAGCGATTCTGTAGCAGTGACGGATCATGCGCGTGGGTGAAGGTGCCGATCAGCGCATCGGTGAGCACCACGCCGCGCACGGTGTCGTCGGCGAATTCGCGCTCCACCCAGTCACCCAGCGGCCGTTCGAAAATCGACTCCCAGAGCGCGGAATCGGCCACGGTGCCGCGCATTTCGTCGCGGGTGGGCAGCGGACGAGTCAATGTCGGGAACACGCGCTGCGCGAGCGCCCCGGTGCGGGCGTAAAAGTCCTGCCAGGCCCGGAAATCCTTGTCCGAGCCGGTGACTCGAACGAAGCTCTCCCGGGTCTGCGCCTCGGACCCGTTGTCCACCAGCAGCCCGCCCGACCCCACCGGCGTATACGACGAAATGCGCCGCTTACGAGTCTCGAAGCGCAGCCCCAGTTCTCGCACGATCTGCTCCGGCAGCAGGCTCACCAGATACGAATACCGGGACAGCCGCGCGTCCACGCCCGGAAACACCCGCGACGAGACGGCAGCCCCGCCGGTGTGATCCTGTCGCTCCAGCACCGCCACCGACCGCCCGGCCCGCGCCAGATACGCCGCCGCGACCAGCCCATTGTGGCCGCCACCGACCACCACCACGTCGTACCGTCCGCGCGCGGGGAACCCCGGAGCCGTCTCATCACCCATGAATCGACTCTAAGCCCGGCCACACCGGAATCCCCGTCGTCATCGCGGCCGAATACGCGCCGGGATGACGAGGGGTCAGCGAGCCGCCATGTCCAACGCCGCGAGGTGGCTGAACAGGACCGATGCGCCGATCGGGTTGCCGCCGCCCGGGTAGGTGGTGCCGCTGGGGGCGGCCATGGTGTTGCCCGCCGCGTAGAGGCCGGGGATGGGGGTGTCGTCGGCGGTGAGTACCCGGCCGACGGTGTCGGTGCGCAGGCCGCCCTTGGTGCCCAGGTCCGAGATGCCGAAGGCGGCGGCGTGGAACGGGCCCTTCACGATCGGGGCCAGGGGCGATTCGCCGTTGGAGAAGGCACGGTCGTACGCCTCGTCGCCGCGGCCGAAGTCCGGGTCCGTCCCGGCGGCGGCCTGTTCGTTGAAGCGGGCGACCGTGGCCGCCAGCGCGTCACTCGGCACGCCGATCTTCGCGGCCAGTTCCTCCAGCGTGTCGGCGGTGTGCCAGAGTCCGGCCTCGACGTACTTCTCGCGTTCCACCATCGGCACATTGCTGGCCTTGATGGGCGGTACGCCCGCATCGGCATCGTCGTAGATCATCCAGAACGGCAGTGTCACCGTTCCGGCGTCCATTGCCTCGATGATGTCCCGGCCCAGCCGGTCGTACGGTGCGGATTCGTTCACGAACCGTTCGCCGCTCTGGTTCACGAACACACCGCCGGTGAACCAGAGCGCGAACGCGGCCCGCCCGTCCGGGTGGATCAGGCCCGGCGACCACCATGCCTGATCCATCAGATCGGTATCCGCGCCCGCCGCGATACCCGCCTCATGCGCCTTACCGACATTTCCCCACGGCCCCATGGTGTCTCGCGCGACACCGGGTACGCCGAAGCGCTGCCGCAGTTCGTCATTGCCCTCGAAACCGCCCGCCGCCAACAGGACTCCCTTGCGGGTGCGGATCGCGGTGCGCTCCCCGTCCTGTTCGACGATCGCACCGACCACCGCGCCGTCCTCGACGACCAGCTCCACCAGCGCGGTGTTCAAACGCAGGGAAGCGTTGGGGTACTTGGCCATTGCCAGCAGGAACCGGCCCACCAGTGCACGGCCGCCGATCAGATAGTCCGGCTGCGGTTCACCATTGCGGTCGGTGCCCAGCGGTCCGCGAATGGACGCGCTCAGCTCACCGAGCTTCTTGGCGGCCAGCGGCTTGGGGATGATGTGCCGCTTACCGTCGAGCCGCGCCTTGGGCGCTTTGCCGTAGTAGTCCGGCCACGGGAACATCTGGAACGCGATGCTCTCATCGCTCTCCAGATACTCGATCACCTTCGCGCCGCCGCGCACATACGCTTCCTGCAATTCGGCGGGTGTGCGATCGCCGACCACGGCCCGGTAGTAGGTGAGCGCGTCCTCGAGCGTGTCATCCACACCCTCGCGCTGGAGCACCGGATTGCACGGGAACCACACACCGCCGCCACCCGAATACGAGGTGGTGCCGCCGAATTTCTCGGTGGCCTCCACCAGCAGCACCGTCAGTCCCTCACGCGCCGCCGTATACGCCCCGGCCAGGCCGCCGCCCGAACCGGCGACCAGCACATCGACCTCATTGTCCCAGTACGTCACCACAACTCCCTGTTCTCGCCTACGCCAGACGGTAGGGCGCGGCCGCGAGCCTCGCACAGGAATGTCCCGATGGCCAGGAATCAGGCGGCGGCCCAGGGCAGCAGCACGATCTTGCCGCGCACCCGCCCGGATTCACTGAGCCGATGCGCCTCGGCGGCATCGGCCAGGGACATGACGCGCTCGACCTCACCGCGCAGCGCGCCCTGTTCGAGCAGGGGTGTGAGCGCGCGCAGATCCGCGCCGGAGGGGGCGACGTAGTGCCGGTGGAACCGCGGATCGTCGAGCACCCCGTCGCGCTGGGCGTCGATGAGACGACCCTCCGGGGTCAGGATGGTCAGCGACCGGTCACCGTACTCACCGCCGACGAGATCGAACACCACATCCACCGGCGGCGTCACCGTGGTGAAATCGGCTGTCCGGTAATCGATCACCTCATCCGCGCCGAGCGACCGCAGGAACTCGTGATTCGCGGCCCGGGCCGTGCCGATCACGTACGCGCCATGATGTTTCGCGATCTGCACCGCCAGATGCCCGACACCACCGGCGGCCGCGTGGATCAAAACGCGTTGTCCCGGTGCGATTTTCGCCAATGCCTGCCATGCGGTGAGCACCGCGGTCGGCAGCGCCGCGGCGGCGGTGTGCGTCAGGTTCGCGGGTTTGGGCGCGAGGTGGTCGGCCGGGGTGACCACATATTCGGCGTAGGTGCCCGAACGGCTCAGCGCCATACCGAAAACCTCATCGCCGATATTGAAATCGGTTACCCCGTCACCGATTTCGACGACCGTCCCGGATACGTCGAAACCCAGTGTGAACGGCGGCGGACCCAGCACGTCGATGCTGCCGTTGCGGAGCTTCCAGTCCGCCGCGTTCACCGAGGTGGCGGCAACGCGCACCAGGACCTCACCCGCACCGGGAGCGGGCCGTTCGACCTCTACGGTCTGCAGTACTTCCGGTCCGCCGACTGTGTTCTGACTGATCGCTTTCATGGTTACGATTCTTCGGCCGGTAGTATCTTCTGGGAAGAAGGCACTAAATAGATCCCGAGGTACCCGATGGATACCGTCTTCGACGTGGAAGAATCCACCAACCTGGTGGAGGACTATCTCAAACGCTGCCCGGCACGTGATGTGCTGGCGGTGCTGGCCGACAAATGGGTGCTGTTGGTACTGGGCGTACTGCGCGCGAACGACGGCCCGATCCGCTTCAACGAACTGCGCCGCCGCCTCGACGGCATCACCCAGAAGGTGCTCACCCGCACCCTGCGCGATCTGGAACGCGACGGACTCGTGCGCCGCGCGGTCTACCCCACCGTGCCGCCGCGGGTCGAATACTCGCTCACCCCGATCGGGGCCGACCTCGGGCGGCTCACGCATGCCATGGGGCAGTGGGCGCTGGCGCACGTGGACGAAATCACCAGCGCCCGAGCCGAATTCGACGAACGCGCGGCGCGCCCGGTGGAACCGCTCAGTTCTTGACGGCCAGCAGATAGCCCTGCGGGGTGCGCTCATCCTCGCGGGCGGTCCGGGACATGCGCGCGGTCACGGTGAAACCGAGCTCCTCCAGGGTCGCGGCGAGCGTATCGGGAGCCCAGCGATAGGACGTGGTGACCTTGTGGTCGTACTCCTGGATACCGCGCGAATCATCGGCGGCCTGGAAACCGAACAGGGCGTGACCGCCCGGGCGCAGCACGCGCGCGAATTCGCCGAGCAGCGCCGGGATTCGGTGCGGCGGAGTGTGAATGATGGAGTACCAGGCCACGATTCCGCTCAGCGACGCATCGGTGAGATCCAGGTTCTCCATGGAACCGATCTCGAACCGCAGATGCGGCAGCGCGGATTGCGCGCGGGCGATCATCTCGGGGGATAGGTCCAGGCCGAAGACATTGAGCCCCAGCACATCCAGATAGCGTGCGGCCCGGCCCGGACCGCAACCCAGATCCGCGATCAACCCCGGCTCGGCATCGGCGGCGCGCACCGAGGCGGCGAACATGTCCAGCATGGCCCGATCGAAGGGATTCTCCTCGATGCCCTCCCGGAAAGTGTTCGTGTACAGCTCCGCTACCTCGTCATAGCTTTCTCTGGTAACCCGGACATCGTCGATCTCGGTGGTCATGGCTCAAACTCTATGGCCGCGCACGGTCAGAAGCCGGTAGCCCCCGTCGACGGGGTGCGCAGATCGTGATCTTCGGTGCCCGACCGCACCCGCAATACCGTGTACGGGCCCATACGGGTGCGCAGCGGCCACAGCGCGAACTCCACGAAATGCCGGAAATCGCGGTACAGCGCGGGCCGATAGAGGCCGCACCGCCATACCGGGCGCGCCGCCTCGGGGCGCTGCCAGCCGTTCGCGCGCATCAGACCGGTGATGCGCGGATGCAGGCCCAGCCCGGCCTCGGCGTCCAGGCTCACCCGCAGACCGTCCGCATCGCGGTGGAAATGCGCGGTGCCGCGATCACCGGCATCGACGGTGGCCTCGGCGTTCTCGGGCAGCTCCGCGACCACCACGGCGAGATCGTCGAAGAACTGCCGCCATTCGCGTTCGGCGGCGCGGCGGGCCGTCTGCTGCTGTTCGATGATCAACTGGCGGCCGCGTTCGGCCGGATTCACCAGGTACAGCTCGACCGTATTCTCATCCGGCACAATGCCTATGGCCAGATTCTTCGACGCCCACACCGGGCCGTGCGCATGCCGGAGCGTGCCGTGCACGGGTGCGCCCAATTCTGCGCGCAGACCCTCCACCGCCCGAGTCACCGCCGCCGTCAACTGGTCTCGCACCTCGGCGGGCGGACCCTCCTCGTACAGCTGGGATTCGATGCTGTCGCTGAGGGTGATGCACACCGCCTCCAGACGGTCGCCGCCGTAGCAATAGCGAGCGCGCGAATGATCGATCCGCAGTTCGGTTTTCGCGTGCACCACGCGATCCGACGGACCGGGGTCGCCCTCCAGCCGCCAGCCCAGGCGCTCGGTGAACGCGGCGATATCGGCGCGCGACCAAGACCAGTCGAAAGCCTTTGCCGCACGCGCTATTTCGATACCGCCGGGCACATCCACGCGCAGCGGGCCGATATCGAAACCGTACGGGGCGTTGCTGCGCAGGAACTCCGCGCGCTGCGTGCGCGCGGTCGCGTGCGGCGGAATGCCGAGCGGGGCGACATCGAGATCCTCGCCGCCCTCCACCCAGGCGTCCGCCACCAGATCCGTCACCGCGCGCACCTCCAGAATGCGCAGCGCCTGCACGGTATCGGCCGCGAAATGACTGACGGCGGTGCGCCCGGCATTGCGCGGCAGGGTGCGCCACCAGTTCGCGTCCTCGGAGGGCTTCCAGCCCTGCGCCATCAGCTGATCGTCCACCTCGACGCCGTATCGCCAAGTGGGATCGATGAATTCGCTGCGACTGAGCTCACTGGTGAACTCGCCCGGCTCCACCGCGAATTGCACGTAGCGACCACCGGGCGCGGTCACCACCATGCGCGCGTCGGTGGTCAGCGACTCCAGGTATTCGGCCAGATCCTCGGTGAAGCGACCCCAGCCGCCCAGGCCCGCACGCCTGCGCGCGCCGTCATGCCGCTTATCCATCCAGAAGCGCTGATCGAGCGGATTCACCAGCATCAGATCCACGGTTTCCGGGCCGATCGTCAAGCCCACCAGCAGATTCGGGAACACCCAGGACGGTCCCTCATCCGGCCCCGCACCCGATTCGGGCTCACCCCACACCTCGGCGAACGCGGCGCGCACCCGGGCCAGCGCGTCATCGAGCAGATCCCGATGCGCGGTCGCGGGACAGTCCGAGACCGGCACCCGCACGTACTGGAGCCGTCGCCCACTGCCCCAGAACATGGCCGAATCCCACCAGATATTCAGGCCGGTCCGGGAGAACACCGCACCGCGGCGCATGGTGCCCACCGGCTCCGGGGTATCCCACCCCACCCGGCGCGCGAAACTCCGGACATCGGTGGCATCCCAGCCCCAGACGAACCGCACTGCGGCCCGGACGATCTCGATAGCGCCCGCACTGTCCACCCGAACCTCGAAACCCACGTGGCGACAGTAGCCCCGACAGGTCCGTGCTTACCACGTGATCGCCAGGTACCGTCGGGCCAATGCGCACGGGAACCAGACTGCTCGGAATGGTCGTCGCAACCGGCCTCGCACTGACCGCCTGCTCCGGCGATAAGACCGCCGACCATATGCAGGACGCGGCCAGCGGGTTCGCCGATGCGCTCAGCCGCGACGATGTCACCGCCGCGGCCGCCGCCACCACCGACGGCAAAAAGGCCACCGACACCCTCACCGGGCTCTACGACGCACTCGGCAAGGATGTGAAATTCCAGGTCGGCAAGGTCGAGAAGACCGACGGCGGCGGAACTTTCACCCTCACCGGCACCTGGAAACTCGGGAAAGACGGCCACAACGCGTGGACGTACACCACCAACGGACAGCTCGACGATACGAGCGACGGGTGGAAGATCCACTGGAATCCGGCCACCGTCGCGCCCGGGCTGGATATCGGGCCGCTGTCGTACAGCGCCGTGGATCCCGCGCCCGCCGCGCGCATACTCGACAGCACCGGTGCGGAATTCATGACACAGCAGGTCGTCACCCTCGTGAACCTGTCACCCGGGGTGGACACCGCGGCCGTCGCGGCGCTGCTGCAACCCGTCGCCGCCGATATCACCGCGGCCTCGCTGAATACCGAACTCGCAGGTGCGCAGGGCAAATCGATCACGGCCGTCACCCTGCGCGCGGCCGATATCGCGCCGATTCAAGACGCGCTGGCCGCACTGCCGAATGTCACACTGGCACCGCAGAATCGGCTGCTGACCACCGACAAGGCCCTCACCTCACCATCCTGGTCCGGGCTCAGCGACCTCTGGCAGCAGGAGAACGACGCCGCCGCTGGCTGGGCGGTCCGGGCGCGCGGGACCGACGGGACACAGCGGGTCGGCGGACAGGACGCCAAGCCGGTCAATGACATTCGCACCACCCTGGACCCGGCGCTACTGCGCGCCGCCGAAGGCGCACTAGCGCCGATCCCGCAGGCCGCGACCATCGTGGCACTGCAACCGTCCACCGGCGACGTGCTCGCCATCGCGCAGAACGCGCCCGCCGACGCCCAGGGACCGATCGGACTCACCGGGCTCTACCCGCCCGGCTCCACCTTCAAGACGGTGACCGTCTCGGCCGCACTGCAATCGGGCGCCGTCACCCCCGACACCGTGCTGCCCTGCCCGGGCACCGAGAACATCGAAGGACGGCAGATCCCCAACGACAACAACTTCGACCTCGGCAGCGTGCCGCTGCACACGGCCTTCGCGAAATCCTGCAACACCACCATGGGACGACTCGCGGTGAACCTGCCGCCCGACGGACTCACCGATGCCGCGAACCAATTGGGGCTCGGCATCGACTATGTGACGCCCGCGCTGACCACCGTCACCGGCAAGGTGCCCGTCGCCGACACCTCCGCGCTGCGCGTGGAAGAGGGCATCGGACAGGGCAAGGTCACCGCCACCCCCTTCGGCATGGCACTGGTCGCCGCCGCGCTCGCACACGGATCGCCGCCGAATCCGGTGCTGGTGCAAGGCCGTCCCGGCACCCCCGACCACGCCGCCGCACCACTGCCCGCGGGCATCGCGGACCAGATCAAAACCATGATGCGCGAGACCGTCACCTCCGGCACCGCCACCCAGCTGGCGGACATCCCCGGACTGCTCGGCAAGACCGGAACCGCCGAATTCATCGACGACAAACACGCGCACGGCTGGTTCGTCGGAATCTCCGGCGATCTCGCGTTCGCGGTGTTCATCAATGACGCCGGATCATCCACCCCGGCGGTCGACGCGGCGGGCCGGATGCTGCGCGCGCACTGACCGCTAGCTGCATAAACGGTAGCCGCAGTAACGATTCCCTTCCCCATTCCGACGTCCCCGGTGAATCACGGCCCGTCGGGGGGCCTATCCATCCACCGGAATGGGAATGGGAACCGGGACATTGGCTCTTCGAACTTATTTTGCGCGCATTCGATCGTTCCTCGGAAAGAACCGCCGCACCGCGATACCCGTTGCGGCACTCGCCGCACTCGGGCTGGTCGCGGCCATCGCGGCCTCCTGGGGTATCACCTCGAAGCCGGGCACCACCGAGACGCAGCTCACCTCATCGGTCATGGACTGCCATGACATGGTGACCATTTCGGTGGCCGGACGCAACGACACCCCGGTCTCGGGCACCACCGCCATGCTGGTCGACCGCAACGGCAACGAACTGCCCGCCGCGCTGTCCGGAGACCACAAGAGCGAATGGCTGGACCCGGTCGTGAACGCGGGCAGCAATGCCGTCGGCTCCGATTCCAACGCCGCCATCTACATCGCCTATCCGGCCAACCTGAACTCGGAAGAGGCCGCCGTCACCGCCGGCGTCGCCAACACCGAGAAGGTCATGCGCGAAATCTCCTCGGTCTGCCCGAACACCAAGTACTCCATCGTCGGCTACAGCGAAGGCTCGGACGTGGTCCGCCGCGTCGCCATGCAGATCGGCAACTCGCAGACCGATATCGATCCCGACAAGGTGCTCGGCGTCGTCATCCTCGCCGACCCGGGCCGCAAGGCGGGCGACGGCACCTTCATCGGCGCCCAGGACCCCAACCACCCGGACAACTTCGACACCAACTACGGCGGTAAAGGCGCGGGCGGTCAGGGCGCACTGCCCGACACCGGCGGCGACTTCGGCAAGCTGAACGGCAAGATCGCCTCCTTCTGCTCCGACGGCGACCTCACCTGCTCTGCGCCGCAGAACATTTCGCTGCTGCAGCTGGCCATCAACGTCGGGCGTCAGATCAATGTGGACTCGCTGCAGAACGACGGCCTCACGCCCGCGACCGGTCAGGATGTGGCCGTCAAACTCGGTGATATCGCGCTCAAGGCGTTCCAGTACATCGGCAACAACCCGAACTGGATGAAGAGCGACGAAACCTTCCTGCAGGTGCTGCTCAAGGTCTCCGCCCCCACCTACAAGCCCGGCGCCGCCGCCGTCACCGCCGGACCCGTCTCCGCCGGGGACAGCGTCGCCACCAACGACATGTCGCCGCTGGCCTACCTGCCGCAGAAGGTCTTCAACGAGATCGTCGGCCTGATCGTCACCAACACCAACACGATCCCCGTCATCCTCAGCGACCCGTACCAGCAGACCCTCGGCCCCGACCACACCGGTCACCACTTCGACTACTGGAAAGACGCTGACCAGGCCAACGGCAAACCCCTCACCTCCGCCGAATACGCCGCCGCCTGGCTCACCCACCTGGCACAGCAGGCCCAGAAGGGCGAACCGGTGACCACCGCCGCCAAGCCCGAACCGGCAGACCTCGCCGCCGCCTACAAGGCCGCCAAGCCCACCGTCGAATCCGCCTCCACCACAACAACTTCCCCGACCAAGGCCTCGGGCACCACCACCCCCGGCTCAACCACCCCGGCCACCACAACACCGGGCACCACAACCCCGGGCACAACCACCCCCGCCCCGGTGACAACCACGCCCACCACCCCGGCTCCGACCACCGTCGCCCCGACGACCACGGATTCCGTACTGGCCCAGGCCCCCGTCACCACCACCCCACCCGCAACCACGGCACCCACCACCACAACAACCGTGCCGCCGACCACCACGGTCACCACCACCCCCAACCGCTAACCCGAAGTCCTTACCGCACAATCGAATACGACAATGCCCTCCTCGGATTGCTATCCGAGGAGGGCATTGTCACGATCACCGACTACAACGGGCTTGACGAGTCTCGAACCAAGATTCCTTGTGCGACATAGTTGTGAGTGCGGGGGACACTGCAGAAGTAGGCGTCTTGTGCACCGAAACTGGATATTTCGATGATTCGGTCCCAGAACACCTCACTGTTGGCAAACATCTCGATCTCGGCGTTGTCGAGGATTGCCGCAGCGCGAGCCAAACGGGCGCGGCTCGGTGAGCGCTTCCAAAGGGCGGAGCCGCAGAACTGTGAACCCATCGCTGACTGAAATGCGCGGTGGGTCACCTTCTGATCGGCCAGCGACTCCCGGACTTTGGACCAAATTTCCTTCGGAACCGTATCCACATTGGTGTTTCGCTGAACCGACTCCAGTTCCATTAGCGCAGCAGCTGCAGACCGACCACGGGCACCATGAACACCTACGTCCTCGAGAAATATGGTCTGGTTCTCGGCACCGTCGATCTTGAGATGCCAGCAGTCGCGATAGCCGTCCTTGCGAGCGATATTGATCCGACCATGAATGCCACGCCGGAGCAGCAGGTTGTTGACGTCGTCGATCAGCCGACGACTAGTGGAGGCGTAGTAGATACGTGCCTGGCGGGTCTTCGCATCCCAACGGACCGAACCATCTGTCGCCCAGAGATGCTTCAGAAACAGTGCAACCTGATCATTCCGCGTCGCGAAAACGCGATCAGGAACGAACTTCTCATAGCTTCGCAAACCGAACAACCCCAACTCATCGAGCCACGCGGCGATCGGGTTCCTGCGGCCGTGCGTCAATCGATATGGCGCGGGCAGTCGAAGTGTCGTCACCCTCGCTGCCGCGTATTCATCGCGTACAGCGGTGACTCCGAAATGGGAGGCAGCTGTGGTCACAGCCGCCAGATTCTCCTCGTCGATACTGGCATACCGAATCGGCTGACGTTTTACACAGGACCCGTCACCGATCATGTGCGCCAGCAGTATCACCTCCGCATCAGGCATGAGCTGGGGCCGGTTGGGTTCCGGTACCCGCCTCGGTATAGCGATGCGGTCGTCAGTGTTCAACTGCCCAAGCGCAGCCCAGCCTTCTACGGTCAGTAGCGAGGCACCGCCGGTCAGGTGCAGCTCACGGCCGGAAGCAAGGCGAAGGCTGAAGGTCTCACACCTACCGCGCTGGAATACATCAACTAACGGCCGGGCAACCATGCGCATGTGCTCATCGAGTGACCAGACAAGAGGTTGCTCGCGGCTGCACAGCAGCTCACCCAACGAAACCTCGTTGCCTGTGTCGGCGCGCAGAATTCGCGTCGATTCCGGCATACAGCCAAACTGATTGATACGTGACGAATCCACCGAATCCCCCCTTGGTTACGGTTACTGTCGATATCTATTATCGACCCATAACCGATTCTTTTGGGGTGGAATAAAAATATTGGATTAGCCCCTGGCCATATCGACGAATCGACTCAGATGCAGCTGATGGGCGACGGTGATAGTCGCTGTCGGACCATTTCGATGCTTACCTACAATAAGGTCCGCTTCGCCACCGCGAGGGTCATCTCGCTCGAATGCATCGGGGCGGTGTAATAGGATGACCATATCGGCATCTTGTTCCAGAGATCCACTCTCGCGAAGGTCGGAAACCATTGGTCGCTTATCGGTTCGCTGTTCCGGACCACGGTTCAACTGACTGATAGCGATAACCGGGACTTCCAATTCTTTGGCCATCAGTTTGAGGCTTCGGGAGAAATCCGAGACTTCTTGCTGGCGGGATTCCACCTTTTTGCCGGAGCTCATCAGCTGGAGGTAGTCGACCACGATGAGGCGCAGGTCGTGGCGCTGTTTCAGGCGGCGGGCCTTGGCGCGGATTTCCATCATGGTGAGGTTCGGGGAGTCGTCGACGAAGAGCGGGGCTTCGCTGATTTCACTCATGCGGCGGGCGAGGCGAGTCCAGTCGTCATCGCTCATGCGACCCGATCGCATATCGCCGAGTTTGATTTTCGCTTCGGCGGATAGGAGGCGCATGACGATTTCGGTGCGGCTCATTTCCAGGGAGAAGATGACGCTGGCCATTCCATGCTTGATGGAGCAGCTGCGCATGAAATCCATTCCCAGGGTCGATTTACCGACACCGGGTCGGGCCGCGACGATGATCATCTGGCCGGCGTGCAGGCCGTTGGTCAGTTCGTCCAATTCGGTGAAGCCGGTAGGGACGCCGAGGGAAATGCCGCCGCGGCTGGCGATGGAGTCGATTTCGTCCATTGTTGGCTGCAACAGCTCTTCAAGAGGGAGGAAGTCTTCGCTGGAGCGGCGTTCGGTTACTTCGTAGAGTTCGGCTTGGGCGCGGTCCACGACCTCGGCTACGTCTTGGCCGTCGGCGCCCGCGTAGCCGTATTGGACGATGCGGGTGCCCGCTTCGACGAGGCGGCGCAGGACGGACTTCTCGGCGACGATTTCGGCGTAGTAGCCGGCGTTGGCGGCGGTGGGGACCGTTTGGGTCAGGGTGACCAGGTACGGGGGGCCGCCGATGCGCTTGAGCTCGCCGCGGCGATCGAGGGTCGCGGAGACCGTCACCGGGTCGGCGGGTTCGCCGCGGCTGTAGAGGTCCAGGATGGCGTCGTAGACGGCCTGGTGCGCGGGGCGGTAGAAGTCGCCGGGGCGAATGACCTCGATGACGTCGGCGATGGCGTCCTTGGACAGCAGCATGCCGCCCAGGACGGATTGTTCGGCGGCCATATCGTGCGGGGGCTGGCGGCCGAAATCCTCACCGGGGGCTTCGCGGTACTCGGAGGGTCCGTTATCGTCGTGGCCGCGATCGTCGATGACTGCCATCTCGACCGTCCTCTCTCCTCCGGCCCGGATTCGACATCCCTCACCGTTCTACGCCTGCATACCGACAGATTCGGGCTGCCACGCGGCGGGCGAACGCGCGTGGTGATGAGGACAACGATGCGAACCTAGGCGACCGAACAGGTACTCGCCAAACCGACCTGTGGATACACCTGTGGATAAAGTGGGTGTTGTTCACCAACCGTTGTGCACCCCCTGTGGATTACTTGGGGACAACAGTCGGCGGGATCGTACAACCGCCAGGTAGTGGTCTATTTCTCACTGTCGGCAACTGTGGATCAAAACGTTCCGGCGTGTCGCTGGACGTCCACCTTCGGGCGTGTTCGGTGAACAGCGGCGAACCAGTTTGTGACCCGTCACACAAAGCGGAAGGTTGGTTTGTTCAACCATCCACAAGCCGGCACACAGCGATGCGCAGAAAAGAATCGGAGACCGCCCTCGCACCCGGAAGTACGAAGGCGGCCTCCGTTCTGACGCCGAAATTACTCGGCGGCGTTGACCTGCAGGTCGAACTTGGCAGCCACATCGGGGTGCAGGTGCACCACGACGTTGTGCTTGCCGGTGCTCTTGATGTGAGCCTTCGGCAGCTCGATGCTGCGCTTGTCCACAACCGGACCGCCGGCGGCCTTGATGGCGCCCGCGACGTCGGCGGTGGTGACCGAACCGAACAGCTTGCCGGTGCCCGCGGTCTTGACGGACAGCGCCACGCCGGTCAGGCCCTCGAGGGCCTGCTTCAGCTCGTTGGCGTGATCCAGGTCGCGCACCTTGCGCGCGTCCTGGGCACGACGGATGCCGGCAACCTGCTTCTCGGCGCCACGGGTGGCGACGATCGCCAGGCCGCGGGGCAGCAGGAAGTTACGGCCGTAACCGTCCTTGACCTCAACGGTGTCGCCGGGCGCACCGAGGTGATCCACATCAGCAGTAAGGATCAACTTCATTGCTGTGTCTTCCCTTCTCAGCGAGCCGTGGAGACGTAAGGCAGCAGTGCCACCTCACGAGAGTTCTTGACGGCAACGGCGACGTCGCGCTGATGCTGCACGCAGTTACCGGTCACCCGGCGCGCGCGGATCTTGCCGCGATCGGACACGTACTTGCGCAGCAGCGCGGTGTCCTTGTAGTCGATGTTGACGGTGCCGGTCTTGGCTTCTTTGCAGAATGCGCAAGCCTTCTTCTTCAGCACCTTCTCGCGTGCCGGTGCTTTGGCCATGGGTTTTACTCCGTAATTCTGGGGGAGCTCTCAGGCTCCCTGCGAAAGCCGTTGTCTAGAACGGCGGTTCATCGTCCATCTGCTGCCCGCCCCCGAAGGAGCCGGCCGCGGGCGCACTGCCCCACGGGTCGTCGCCGGCACTCTGGCCGCCACGACCTCCGCCACCACCACTGCTGCCACCGCCGGAGAAACCGCCGCCGCCTTGGCCGCCACCCTGTCCGCCGCCGCCCGAGAAGCCTCCGCCGCCACCGCCACGGGTGGTTTTGTTGATCTTCGCGGTCGCGTACTTCAGGGAGGGACCGACCTCTTCGACCTCGAGCTCGACCACTGTGCGCTTCTCACCCTCGCGGGTTTCATAGGAGCGCTGCTTCAGTCGTCCGCTCACGATCACCCGAGATCCACGGGTCAGGCTCTCGGCGACATTCTCCGCAGCTTCTCGCCAGATGTTGCAGCGCAGGAAAAGCGCTTCGCCGTCTTTCCATTCATTGGTATTACGGTCGAACACACGGGGAGTCGACGCGACCGTGAAGTTCGCGACGGCCGCACCCGCGGGCGTGAATCGAAGCTCGGGGTCAGCCGTCAAGTTTCCGATGACGGTGATGACCGTGTCGCCTGCTGCCATGGTTCCTCCTGCTATCCGGTGCAGTCCGCAGTGCACTCGCCTGTTGCGCTCAGCCTAGAGACACAGACCGACGCATTGTGAGCGCACATGCGGGAGGGCAGGACCTACTTCTTGCCGAGGCGCAGCACCTTGGTGCGCAGCACCGACTCGTTCAGTCCCAGCTGGCGATCGAGCTCGCTGACCGTGGCGGACTCGGCGGTCAGCTTGACCACCGCGTAGATGCCTTCGGCCTGCTTGGCGATCTCGTAAGCGAGACGACGCTTGCCCCAGATGTCGACGTTGTCGACCTTGCCGCCTTCTGAACCAACCACGCCGAGCATGGTGTTCAGGTTCGGGCCAACGGTGCGCTCGTCCAGACTCGGATCGAGGATAACCATCACTTCATAATGACGCACGGACCTCATCACCTCCTATGGGCTTAAACGGCCACGGACGATCCGTGGCAGGAGGGTTCGTTGCGTCAGCAACCCGCCAAGGCTACATGAGCGGCTGTGAGCAGCGAAATCGGGCCCGGACAAGGGTTTGCCGGGCCGGAACCCGGCCGAGCCGCTTAGGGTGGTGGCCATGTTGAACCGACCCGTCGGCAATGAGCCGGTCGCCGACCGCGCGGTCGCGGACCGTTCATCGATGGGGTTGATCGCCGTACTGGTGTGCGCGGTCACACTTTTGGTGGCCTATTTCAACAAGGCGCGCTGTGCGGGCGCGCCGTTCAATGAGTTCGGCCGCAGCACCATCTTCGATTCGGTCAAGGATTCGAACGTCTGTTACTCGGACATCCAGTTCCTGTGGCTGGGCCGCGATATCAACGAGCACATCTTCCCGTACCTGACCGGTGGTATCACCCCGGACGGCGCGCTCACCGGCGGTGCGGTCGAATATCCGGTGCTGAGTGGGCTTTTCATGTGGCTGGGTGCGATCGGCGCGCACGATGACGCGGCGTTCCTGCTGCATTCGGCGCTGCTGCTGGCGCCGTTCGCGCTGTTGACCGCGTACATGCTGGGCCGGATGGGCGGGCGCGCGGCGCTGCTGTGGGCGGCCGGTCCGCCGCTGATCCTGTACGCCTTCCACAATTGGGAACTGCCGGTGGTGTGCACGGCGGTCGGCGCGGCCTACATCGTGTCCACGATGACGCGATATTCGTTGCGGGCGCGCGGAATCGCCGCCGCGGTACTGCTCGGCATCGGGTTCTGCCTGAAGCTGTATCCGGGAATCTTCGTGCTGCCCTTGCTTTTATACGTGCTGGTCGGTGAGCCGCGGCCGGGTGAGGACGCGCGGGTGCCGCGCCCCTTCGATGTGCGCGGCGCGCTGCTGGTGGCGGGGACCGCGATCGTGACCGTGATCGCGGTGAATCTGCCGTTCGCGCTGGCCGGTTATGAGGGCTGGCGGGCGTCGATCACCTTCCAGCAGTTGCGGCAGGCCGATATCACCACGAATTCGATCTGGTACTGGGGTCTGCGCCCGGTGTTCGGCAATACCGCCGCCGATGAGGCCAACTTCCAGGATGTGGTGTCGGCGGCGTCTCCGCTGCTGATCGTGCTGGCGTTCGCGGTGGCGGGCTGGCTGGGCTGGCGGCAGTTCGCGGTCACCGGGCTGTACCCGTGGATCGGGGTGAGCGGGGCCATGCTGTGCGGATTCCTGCTGTTCCACAAGGTGCATTCACCGCAGTACACGCTGTGGCTGATTCCGTTCCTGGTGCTGCTGGAGGTGCCGTGGACGCTGGTGGGGGTGTACCTGCTGGCCGATGCCGCGATCGGGATCGGGGTGTTCCGGTACTTCTACGCGCTGGGTTCCGGGCATGCGCCGGAGCTGGCCGAGAATGTGGTGCAGTTCGGGGTGTGGGGCCGGGCGGTGTTGCTGCTGGTGTTCTTCTTCCTGTTCATTCGGGCCAGGCCGCGCGTAAGGGATAGCGCGGCAACGCGATTCGAGGAGAATCCGGCGCCGGTGCTGGCGTATTCGGCGCTCTGAGCGTCTAATGCGCTGCCGCGGTATCGGTTTCGGTGCCGCGGGCGCGAAAGGCCGCGCTCTTGGCGCGATTTCCGCACACGGTCATATCGCACCAGCGCCGCGATCCGGCGCGTGAGGTGTCGACGTAGAGGCGGGTGCAGTCCGCGCGCCCGCATTCGCGGACCCGGTTCCGGGCCGCGCCGCCGACCAGTTCGATGGCCGAGCGTGCGATCGCGGCGAGCACGGATTCGCTTGTGCCGCTGCGCTGTACGCCCCCGGCGGCCGTGAGTTCGACGCCGGGCAGCGGGCCGCGCGCGATGTCGTTGACGAGTCGCCGGTCGGCGTCGTCGATCGCCGCGCCGTCGATGACGGCCAGGGTCATGCGCCAGGTGGCTTCGCGCAGTGCGGTGGCGCGCTCGAGTTCGGCGGCGTCGGCGGTCGGCGCGCTGTCCAGCAGTTCGGCCGCGACGGCCCATGCGCCCAGGTCGTCCGGTGTTTCGAGGAGGTCCTCGAACCGGGCGCGCCGGGCCTTGACCGTGCCGATGAAGTCCAGTGCCAGATTGCCGCTGACGAAGGTGAACATGTCTTCCACAATAACCCCCTTGACAGGTTACTGGTAGCGGGTGAAGTCTGATAACCGTCTTAAGGGGTTACGCCGACGGGAGATGGCCATGCCGGACCGATTCATGAACGGGGTCGTACAGCCGCTGTTCGTCCTCATGTGGAGCAGCGCGTTCATCGTCGGAATCATCGGCGTGGGCGCGGCCCCGCCGATGGTGGTGCTACTCGGCCGCTATGCCATCGCCGGACCGCTGCTACTGCTGTACGGCCTTGCGGTACATGCCGTCTGGCCGCGCGGACGACAGCTGCGGCACGTCATGATCGCCGGTCTGCTCATGCAGATCGTGCAGTTCGGCGCCTTCTACACCGCCATGGGCGAACACGTCTCCGCCGCCGTCATCTCCCTCATGCAGGGCCTGAATCCCGTTGTCATCGCGCTGTTCTCGGGCGTGCTGGGTGAGCATGTCAGCAAACGGCAGTGGCTCGGATTCGGCATCGGCGGCGTCGGTGTGGCCTTCGCGGTCAGCGATCAATCCAATTTCTCCTGGCTGGGCCTGCTGCTGTGCGTCATCGGACTGCTCGGCCTGAGCCTGGGCACCGTCTACCAGAAGAAATTCACCCCCACCGTGGACTCGCGCGCCGCGACCGCGGTGCATCAGCTGGTCAGCGCGCCCTTCGCCGGACTGCTGGTGCTGGTGAGCGGCGACTTCCACATCAGCGATCCCGGCCGCTTCGGCATCGCCCTCACCTGGATGGTGCTGATCAACTCGATGGGCGCGTTCCTGCTGCTGAACGCCATGCTGCGCCGCTGGGACGCCACCCGGGTCGGCCGCCTGTTCTTCGCCACCCCGGTCACCACGGCCGTCCTGGCCTGGCTTTTCATCGCACAACCGTTGCACCCCTTGACGATCGCGGGTCTGGCCGTCGGCGTCCTCGGCATGATCCTGGCCGCGCGCAAGGCCCCCGCGCCCCGGCCGGAACCGATCGTCGCCGTGCCGGAGCCGGTGCGCGCCTAGATCACCCGGCAGACTGTGCGCATGCTGCACCTGCGGATCACGGCCCCCGCCACCATGACCGATGACATCCTCGGCGCACTCGAGCACGACGACGCGGTGACCGGTCTCGCGGTCTTCCGCGGCGTCGCGCTCAAACCGCCGGGTGATGTGGTGACCGCCCAGGTGGCGCGCGAGGCCGCCAATGACGTCGTCGACCGATTGCGTGCGCTGAAGGTGCATCGTGAGGGCAGTATCGAGATCGAACAGGTGGGAACCTGGTTGTCCCGCAGCGGTTTCGACGCCGAGGTCCGCACCCCGGGCAGCAGCGCCGATTCGGTGGTGTGGGCCGAGGTGACGCAGCGGTCCTATGACGAGACCGAACTGAACTGGACGTTTCTGAGCTTCCTGACGCTGGCGACGGTCATCGCGAGCATCGCCATCATCACCGATTCGCAGATTCTGACGGTCGGTGCGATGGTGCTCGGCCCCGAATTCGGCCCGATCGCGGCCCTGGGTGTCGCGCTGGTGCGTCGTCGATTCGTGCTGTTGCAGTTGGCGATTCGCACGCTGGTCAGCGGTTTCGTGATCGCCATCGCGGTGACCATCGGGCTGGCGCTGCTGGGCCGGGCGCTGGGCTGGATCACCCTCGACGATGTGATCGGCCCGCGTCCCGGCACGGCGTTCATCTACACCCCGGACAAGTGGTCGTTCATTGTCGCGGTCGTCGCGGGCGCGGCCGGGGTGCTGTCCATGACCTCGGCGAAATCGGTTGGCCTGGCCGGGGTTTTCATCTCGGTCACCACGGTGCCCGCCGCGGGCAATATCGCGCTCGGGGTGGCGTTCGGTGACGGTTCGACGATCTGGGGCAGTGTGGCGCAGCTGTTCCTGAATGTCGCCGGTATGGCGCTGGCGGGCTGGGTGACCCTGGCGGTGCAGCAGTCGGTGTGGTCGCGCATATCGGTGCGGCGATCCCGGCGGCTGACCGCGCAGCGCCGCATGCTCTGACCTATTTGCTGCCCGCCTGCCATTTCATACCCCAGCCGTAGGCACGGTCGATGGCGCTCTGATTTCCGTTGATGTACTGCACTTCTCGATGCACGGTGAGTCCGCCGCCGTTGTTCTGCAGCAGTGCGATGGCGCAGGAGCGCGCGCCGTCCACCGGTGAGTCCAGGCGTACCTCGACCTCCGGACCGGAGGTGGGGTACAGGGTGACGACGCCGTCGGCGGCGGCCCAATTGGGTACGCCCTCATAGATGAACGCGAAGATCAGAATCCGCCGGAAGGCGTCCGGGCGTGCGAGGTCGATGTGCATGTTCTCGCCGCCGGAGGATTCCCCGGTGCGGTCGTCGCCGTCGAGTTGGATGAAGGGCGCGGAATGCAAAGAGCCGAAATTGTTTCCGACCGCCTGCACCACGCCTTTGCTGCCGTCGGAGAGTTCCCACAGGCAACCGAGATCCAGGTCGATCGCACTGGAGCGTTTGAAGAATCCGCGCCGCGCCCCCTGCGACCAGTTCAGGTTCACCCGCAATAACCCTTGGCTGTCACCGGGTTTGGTGAGACTCACCGACGGTGCGGCCTTGGACAGCGTGACCTTGCTCATGACATTCCCCCCTCAGGGATTGAAACGACACCGCGCCCGCCGCGCGAATTCGCGTGACGGGCGCGGAAAGTGGAGTTACGTGGTTCAGGCTACCGGGGTGGGTTCCTGGGTCGTCACGCTTTTGGAGTCGTCGTCATCGCCCAGCCGGCGATTGCGAATGATGCTGGTGATGAACGCCGCTCCGATGAACGCCACACCCACCAGGCCGGTGATGACCTCGTTGATGTGCACGCCGATGGAGACCAGCAGGATGATCGCCAGCGCGCCGATGGCCCAGTGCGCGCCGTGCTCCAGGTACACGTACTCGGACAGCGTGCCCTTGCGGACCAGGAACACCGTGATGGACCGGACGAACATGGCGCCGATCAGGCCCAGGCCCAGGGCGATCAGGATCGGGTCCGAGGTGATGGCGAACGCGCCGATGACACCGTCGAAGGAGAACGAGGCGTCGAGCACTTCCAGGTACAGGAACAGGAAGAACGCGGCCTTACCGGTGGCCTTGACGACCCCGCTGGGCCCGGATTCGGCGCCCTCCTCGAGTTCCTCGGTGTGGAACATCGATCCGAGTCCGTCGACGAGTATGTAGGTGACCACGCCCAGGATGCCGGACAGCAGTACGGTGCCGCGGTCGTCCGCGTCGGCAATCCATTCCGCGGCAATGACAATGGCGACCAGGGTGAGCACCACCGAGAGCATGTCGAGCTTGCCGAGCTTGGCCAGCGGCCGCTCGATCCAGCCCAGCCAGGTGATCTCATGCTCTTCGAGGATGAAGTTCAGGAACAGCAGCAGCAGGAACGCGCCACCGAAGGCGGCGATCTGCGGATGCGCGTCGGTGAGCAGCTTCTCGTAGGAGGCGCTGCCATCGGGGAAGGTGAGGGCGCCGTCCGCGGGCGGGTTCATCGCGAGATCGAACGCGCGCTTGGGGTCCAGGCCCGCGGTGACCCACACGATGGCGAGCGGGAAGACCAGGCGCATACCGAAGACGGCGATGACGACGCCGACGGTCAGGAAGATGCGCTGCCAGAATTCGCTCATTCGTTGCAGGACACTGGCATTGATCACGGCGTTGTCGAACGACAGCGACACCTCGAGGATGCCCAGGATGGCGCACAGTGCCAGCGCTGTCGGACCGCCGTACAGGAATGCCGCGATGAGCGACACCACCGTGACGAGGATGGAGAGGCCGAATATACGCACCGCTAGGGGGCCTTTCGTTGTGCCGGAACCGCTTGAGGATCGGGTGATGCTCGCACGAGGAGGGGCTCATGCACCCGAGCCCCCCTGGCGCGTCGAAACTATTTGATTAGACGTTGACGCCGTAGTCGCGGGCGATACCGGACAGACCGGACGCGTAGCCCTGGCCGATGGCCCGGAACTTCCATTCGGCGCCATTGCGGTACAGCTCACCGAAGACCATGGCGGTCTCGGTGGAGGCGTCCTCGGTGAGGTCGTAGCGGGCCAGTTCGGCGCCGTTGGCGCGGTAGACCACGCGGATGTAGGCGTTGCGGACCTGGCCGAAGCTCTGGCCGCGCTGATCCGCCTCGTAGATCGAGACCGGGAAGAAGATGGACTCGATGGTCGGCGGGGTGGCCGCGAGATCGATATTGATGATCTCGTCGTCGCCTTCGCCCTCACCGGTGAGGTTGTCGCCGGTGTGCACGATGGAGCCCTCGGGCGAGGTCAGGTTGTTGAAGAACACGAAGTGCTTGTCCGACACGACCTTCTTGTCGGCGCCGGTCGCGATGGCGCTGGCGTCCAGGTCGAAGTCGCTCCCGGTGGTGGTCCGCAGATCCCAGCCGAGGCCGACCGACACGGCGGTGAGGTTCGGGGCCTGCTTCGTCAGCGAAACATTGCCGCCCTTGGACAAACTGACACCCATGCGGGAATCCCTTCCGTTGGAAAGCGTTCAAACGTTCTTGTAGCGCGGCATGTCCGAATTGCCGGGGTCCGCAGGTACGACCCTAGTAGTTTTCCGCGAGCTTGTGCATGAACAAACCGAGGACATCCACCGGCACCAGCCTGTCACGCGACATGTCACCGGGTTCATCGTCACAGTCGCCCCGGGTGTGAACGGGCACCTAACATCGGGGCGTGGCAGGCCGTAGACGCGGATGGTTCCGCTCCGCACCCCCGAACACCGAATGGGTGGCGCAAGCCCGGACGGCGCTGACCGCGGCCTTCCTGGACATGGATACCCGGCAGAGCATCGCCGAGAACGCGGTCGCGGCATCGGCACAGGTGTTTCCCGAACGCGGGATGGCGGCGCAGTGGGATCGGGTGCGCGCCCGCTGCTATGACGCCGCGGGGTCCTATCTGGCCCTGAACGAGCGGCTGGACCAGGCCGAACGGGACGGCGGCATGATCCCGCAACCCGAGATCGAGGCGCAGGTGCGCAAGCTCGCGGATGCCGCGCGCGGGGTGGACGAGTTCTATCGCGGCAATCAGGCGCACCTCGAACACGCAGTCGCCATCTACGGTTCGGTGCCGCAATTGGTGGCGCAGGTGCGGTCGGCGGCACAGCAGGCGCGGCAGGCCGCGGACGCGTCGCCGTTCACCGGATATCCGTCGGTGCTGCTGTCCAAGGCGGCGGTGGATGAGGGTCTCGTCACATTGGAGGCGGCGGCCGCGGCCGGTGTCGGGGCCACCCGCGAGGCCGCGACGGAGTTGGACAATCGCACGCGCGCGTTGTCAAGGGCACTGGAAGACGCACCGGGCAAACAGCATTCGGCGACCACCGCATTGGCATCGGCGGGTACCCGGCTGGCGGCGGCCCAGCATCGCACCGAGCGACTCGCCCCGGCGCTGTCCGCCCTGCTCCGGGAGTTCAACGCTGCAAGTTCGGCGGATTTGGCGAACAATGAGCGGCAAGCCCACCGAGCCATCGACGCCGCAGCCGCGGAACTGTCCCGGGCCCGGGCCGCATTGCAGAACAACGACCCGGAGCAAACGCTTGAGTTGACCACATCCGCCCGCGGGCACCTCGCCTCCGCAGAGGAGCAGGCCGACGCTGTCACCGACCGGTTGACACTGTTGCGCGAGGTCCGCGAGAAGCCACAGGAGAAGGCCAAGACCGTACGGTTCAAACTGCGCGACGCGCAGATGCTGGCGGTGAACAACGGTCTCGTCCCCCAGTGGGGTTCGGTACTGGATGCCCAGTCCGAACGCCTGGATCGGGTGGTCGCCGGGCTCACCGGCCCGCATCCGGACTATTGGGCGTATATCTCCGAACTGGACGCCATCTCGGCGTTCCTTGCGGGTGTTGTCGAACGCATGCGAAATACCGATAGATAAACCGACCGAACAGTAGGAGGCACGGGGGACGATGACCGCGATTATCAGCACCTATCCGGAAGTCGCCCCCGTATCCCTGCACAAGCGCTTCCCCATGCGCCACTTCCCGCAGGTACCGGGGCCGGAACTGCGACTGCTCTTCCACTGCCTGCCCGAACCCTTCGGCGGCTCCAGCGACCGCGACCTGCTGTCCATGGCATTGGGCGCGACGCTCTACGTGCCCGCGACCCGCGACGACCTCACCGCCACCATCGTGCGCCGGGCCGAACGCGGGGTGTGCTCCATGGTCATCGACCTCGAGGACGCCGTCGCCGACCACGATCTGGAATTCGGCAAGAAACAGGCCGTTGCGACACTGGACGAACTCGGCGCGGGCACGGATACGCATCCGCTGTTGTTCGTGCGCGTGCGCGATGCCGAATCCGTCGGTGAGATCGTCGCCGCCCTGGGAACAGGCGCGCGGGCGCTCACCGGATTCGTCTTCCCCAAATTCGACAGCACCTCCGGCGCGAAATATCTCGATGCCCTGGACCGGGCCTCGGAAGCGCTGGGGCGCACCGTCTTCGGCATGCCGGTGCTGGAATCGCCCGCGCTGGTGCACCGCCAGACCCGCGATCTGGAACTGCATCGCATCCAGGACATGCTCACCGCGCGCCGGGACAGCGTGCTCGCGGTGCGCATCGGGGCCACGGATATGTGCTCCACCTTCGGAATTCGGCGCGACCGCGATCTCACCATCTACGACGTGCGCGTGGTGGCCGACGTCATCGCGGACATCGTCAACTACCTGGGGCGAACGGACGGAACGGGATTCACCATCACCGGGCCGGTGTGGGAGTACTTCGCGGACCACGAGCGCATGTTCCGCCCGCAGTTGCGTACCTCGCCGTTCTCCGAAGCCGACGCGGTGCCGTTCCGGCAATACCTGGTCAGCCGGGATCTGGACGGGCTGCTGCGCGAGATAACCCTGGACCGCGCCAATGGAATTCAGGGCAAGACGGTTATCCACCCCTCCCACGTGGCGGTGGTGCACGCGCTGTCGGTGGTCACCCACGAGGAGTACTCCGACGCCCTCGACATCCTGCGCGAGGACTCCGGCGGCGTCGCGGCCTCGGAATACCGCAACAAGATGAACGAGATGAAGCCGCATCGCAGCTGGGCTCGCCAAACCCTGCTGCGCGCCCGCGTATTCGGAGTCACCAATAAGGGCGTCTCCTTCGTAGACCTACTGAAAGTGCTGGTGGCATCGTGAGCGCGCGTCCCGAGGGCACAGTCACCACCGAGCCCGCGACGTCCGCCGCCACCGAACCGTGGGCCACCCGCGAACTCGGCTTGGGCCTGCGCCACGGCGACTCCCACGTCCCCGCCCCCGCCTGGGACATCCCGGACCTCGTCGAACCCGGCCTGCGCCGCAACCCCCGCCGCGCCCACCTGCTGGTCTCCACCGTCCTGGGCAAACACCTCCCCACCGACACGCACCGCGTCATCGACGCCGGAAACCGCCTGGGCGACTTGGTCTCGGAGACGCTGACGGCGCATGCAGGGCACGCCGCTGCGGCCGTCACGGCGAACAGTGTGGCCGCGGTTGTGCTCGGATTCGCCGAGACCGCAACGGGACTCGGGCACACGGTGGCGGCACGGATCGGGGCGCAGTGCTACCTGCACTCCACCCGGCGTGATGTGCCCACCGCCGTAACCCTCACCGGGTTCGAAGAGGGGCATTCGCACGCCACCTCGCATCTGCTCCAGCCGATGCCCGCCGAGACCTTCCGCAATGAGCTACCCATGGTGCTCGTCGATGACGAGATCTCCACCGGCGCAACCGCGCTCGATGCGATCCGGGCATTGCACGCGTTCACACCGCGACCGCACTACATTCTGGCGTCGCTGGTCGATATGCGGACCGATGCGGACAAGGCCGCTTTCGCCGCCACCGCCGCCGAGCTCGGTGTCGAGATCGATGCGGTGTGCCTGGCGGCCGGAGAGACCCTTCTTCCCGCCGGTCTGGTCGAAGCCGTTGCCGCGCTGCCGGATCCGGAACTGAACCCCGTCGCCGCCGTTCGCGGTGAGTTCTCGCGCCTCGAACTACCTTGGTCCCGAACGGTTCCCGAGGGTGGTCGGCACGGGATTCTGGAGTCCGATACCCCTGCTTTCGAAGCCGCCGTCTCGACCGCGACTGCGGCCCTGCGCGACCATCTCAGCGAACTACCCTGGGGTAGTGCTGAATCGGCGCTGCGGCCGGTGATCGTGCTCGCGCATGAGGAGCTCATGTACTTGCCGTTGCGTCTGGCGGCGGCGCTGGCCGATGGGGGAGTGGCGGCGCGGTATCAGACCACAACGCGGTCACCGGCCTATGTGCTGGATGAGCCCGGGTATCCGTTGCGTCGTGGATTCCGTTTCACCGCACCGGAACTCGGTGAGGACGCGCCTCGCTTCGTGTACAACGCGCAGTGGCCCGAGCCGATCGCTGTGGAGCCGATTCTGCTGGTTGTGATCGATGAGCCCGCCGATACCGAGCGCCTCACCGAGGCCGGTGGCCTGATCGATGTGCTGACCGCGTCCGGTGCGGATGTGGTACTTGCCGTGCTGCCGGGTGTCGATCCGCAGGCGCTGCTGGCCACCCGCTCCGCCGGTGCGGTCGCGGGAGTCGCGGCACCTTCCGGGTCCGAGCGGGTGCTGCCGGAACCGTTGCGGGGGCCCGAGTTCGGGTCGTATGCGGCCGATGAAGTGGCTTGGCTGTTGAAGGATTTGTCCGGGGCGGATCTGGAAGCCGATGTGGCGGAGCGGGAGCGGCGGATTCAGGCCGGGGTCGCGCATTACGCGGAGTCGCTGCCGGTGGAGTATCAGCCGGATGCCGCCTATCGGGAGCTGTTCGACAAGGTGCTCGCCGAGAGCGCGGAGCGGTTGGCGCTGGCCGTGGCCACGGTGTCCGAAGTCGTGGTGGCCGAACGCGGGAACGACATCGTGCTGGTGTCGCTGGCGCGGGCCGGAACCCCGGTCGGGGTGCTGATGCGGCGGTGGCTGGCCACCCGCGGGCTGGATGTGCCGCATTACGCGGTGTCGATCGTGCGTGATCGCGGTATCGACGCGGTGGCGCTGGATTATCTTGCCGCGCATCATGATCCGGCGAATATCGTGTTCGTGGACGGCTGGACCGGCAAGGGTGCGATCACGCATGAGCTGGCCGAGGCGCTCGACGCGTACGCCGCCGCGGGCGGCGCGCGGTTCAATCCCGAGTTGGTCGTGCTCGCCGATCCGGGCGCGTGCGTGCGCACCTACGGCACCCGCGACGACTTCCTGATCGCGTCGGCCTGCCTGAATTCCACGGTGTCCGGCCTGGTTTCGCGCACGGTGCTGAACGACACCCTGATCGGCCCGGGCGATTTCCACGGCGCGAAGTTCTACGCCGAACTCGCCGCCGATGATGTGTCCGGCCGCCTGCTCGATGCCGTCACCGCGGCCTTCGACACGGTGCGCCCGCAGGTCCCCGCACAGGTCGAAGCCGTGCTGACCTCCGACCGCACCCCCACCTGGGCTGGGTGGGCCTCGGTGGAGAAGGTGCGCGAAGCGTACGGCGTCGCCAGCGTGAACTTCGTGAAACCCGGTGTGGGAGAGACGACCCGGGTGCTGCTGCGCCGCGTCCCCTGGCGAGTGCTGGTGCGCGAGGCGGACGCTCCCGAGCACGCGCATATCCGCATGCTGGCCGCCGCCCGCGATGTCCCCGTCGAAGTGGTGCCCGATCTCGCGTACGCGTGCATGGGCCTGATCAAGGATGTGGCCGAGCAGTGACCGGACGGAAGCTGCTGTCGCGCAGGGAAACCCTGATCGCGACCGATCTGGACCGCACCATGATCTACTCCCGCAACGCTTCCCGCGATGCCTGGGGCGCGACCCCGGACCTGCCCTCGGTGTGCGTCGAGCACTATCAGGGCGCCCCGCTGTCGTTCATGACGGTCATCGCGACCGAACGCCTGCGGGCCCTCACCGAAGTGGCGGCGGTCATCCCGACCACCACGCGAACCATCAAGCAGTTCAAGCGAATCGGCCTCCCGGGTGCGCCGTGGCGCTTCGCCGTCACCACCAACGGCGGCAATATCCTCGACAACGGGGTCCCCGATACCCGCTGGCGCAGTTCACTGGACGCCGAGGTCCGCTCCGGCAGCGCCACCCTGTCTCAGGTGAATGCCGAATTGCTTTCCCGCATAGACGATTCCTGGGCGACCAAGTTCCGCGTCGCCGACCATCTCTTCAACTATCTGGTCGTGGATCCGGCCCGGCAGCCCGCCGATTTCCTGGCCGAATGGGATGCCTGGTGCCGCGCACGCGGCTGGTCCGCCTCACAGCAGGGCCGCAAGATCTACAGCATGCCCGATGCGGTCTGCAAGAGCCGCGCGGTCGCCGAAGTGCGCCGCCGCCTCCAGGATTCGGGCGAACTCGCCCCGGAGGCCCGGTTGCTCGCGGCCGGTGACGGCGCCCTCGACGCGGAAATGCTCCGCACCGCCGACGCCGCCATCCGTCCCCGGCACGGCGAACTCGAACAGCTCGGCTGGACCAGCCCCAACCTGACCCTCACCCCGTCGGCGGGCATTCTCGCGGGTGTGGAGATCCTGGACTGGTTCCTGACCGGGGCCGCGCTCGCGACCCCGGAACCGGTGCTCTCCTAGCGCCAGATGCCGAACAGCCCGTTGGCGTATTCGGTGAGGGCGTTCTGCAGGAACGGCCCGAAACTCACGCGCGCCACCTCCAATTCGGCGAAGTAGGCGCGTCCGTCCTGTGCGGGAATGCCGATCGAGTTGACCGGCAGCGGCAGCTCACTCGTGAGCCGCCGCAGCACCTCGGGCTCATGCCGTCCGACCGGGTACAGCACATCGGCTCCGGCGGCAGCGGCCAGTTTCATCCGCTCCAGCGCACTGTCCAGTCGTTCGGCCGGTGTCCCGGTATCGGGCCGCATGAAGACGTCGGTGCGCGCGTTCACGACCACGTGCACGCCCGCCGCGTCGGCGGCCTGCCGCAGTTCCCCGACCAGATCGGCGTGCTCCTGCGGCGCCCGCAGCCGCTTACCCTCGCTGTGCACGGTGTCCTCGATATTGAGTCCCACCGCCCCCGCCTCCAACAGCCCTTCGATCAGGGTGGCGGGCTTCTGCGCGTACCCGGACTCGATATCCACCGACACCGGAATGTCCACCGCCGCGGTGATCTCCTTGATCCGCGCGGTCACCTCGGTGAAGCTCATCCCCTCGTTATCCGCCCGCCCCAGCGAATTGGCGAGCGGATGACTGCCGACGGTGATCGCCGAGAACCCGGCCTCCTGCACCAGTTTCGCGGACCAGGCATCCCACACGGTAGGCAGAATCACCGGATTCCCCGGCTGATGAAGTGCGAGAAACGTTTCGGCGTGCTCCTTCAATGTCATCCCCCGATCCTGCCCCTCCCCGCCACCGCGCGAAAGGCGGCCCACGTCACTCACGACTCCGGCCCGCCGCTCACCCTGGTGACTGCGATTCGGCCGGGCCGAATGTGCGGCCGTCTCAGCGCCCGGTGACGGCGGCGCGCACCCGATCGATCGCCGCGGCCGCATCGGGGCCGAGCGCGGACACCTCCAGCCGGTGACCGTGTAATACGCCCAGCGTCAGTAGGCGGGTGAGGCTGTCGGCGGCGATCGGTCCGGTTCCGGTGCTCAGGTTTCGGAGTTCCACATCGACATTCAGGTCGCGGAGCGCGGCGATGAGTTCGGCGGCGGGGCGGGCATGCAGGCCGTGCGGATCGGAGACCAGGAAGGCCGCCACCGTCCGTGCGGTGGATGCCGGTTGTGTGAAGGCTTCGGGTGGTTCGGTGGCCTCGGCGATGGCACCGGGTGATTCGTTCGATCCGGGAGGTACAGCGCCGGCACCAAGTTGGGCGTGTTTGGCATCGAGCGCCTCTTCCGCCTCGCGTGCGACCTGCTCCAGGTCCGCGCCGCCACCCGCCGTCGCCAGTGCGGCGATCAGCCCTTCCACGAAGGGTGCGGCGCAGAGTCGCACGCGCACAGGCGATTCCAGCAGTTCGAGTGCGGTCTCGGCGGACAGTACGGCGCTGCCGAGATCCATGAGTATGAGGACACCGTCGCCGCTGTCGGCGGCGGTGATCGCCTCGGCCACCGCGACGGCATCGGTACCGAGGGCGTTCTCGTATGTGCCCGCGGCGATTTCGATGCGGACGGGTTGGTCGGGGAGTAGTTCGGTGGCCAGGGCGACGGCGGCGCGCGCGAGTGGACGGCTGTGGGACACGACCACCAGGCCGATCATCGCAGGGCCTGCCGGGCGGCGCGGACCAGCAGGGCGGCGCTCGTCGCGCCCGGATCCTGATGTCCCGCACTGCGTTCGCCGAGGTAGGAGGCGCGACCCTTGCGGGCGACGAGTGCGGTGGTGGCGTCCCTGCCGGACGCGGCGGCGGCGACCGCCGCATCGAGGGCCGCGGACCCCGTCTCGGTGGTATCGGCACCGGTGGTCGAGTGGTCGGTGCGGTCCGCCGCCTGCTTCTCCAGGGCGTCGGCGGCGGGTGCGAGGGCGTCGATCATGGTTTTGTCGCCGGGTTCCGCCTTACCGCGTGCGATGACGCCATCGAGCCCCGCCCGAAAAACGCGCGCGAAATCGCCTATGTCGGTTGAAGTTTCCGGGTCGTCACCGAGGGCGGTCGCGAGGCGCAGGAAGAAGGTGCCGTACAGCGGGCCGCTCGCTCCGCCGATGGTGCGGATCAACACCATGGCGGTCTGCTTGTAGATCTCGGCGGCCGTGTCGGGCGTCGAATCATCCAGTGCCGCAACTGCCGCCGCCATGCCCCGGCGCATGTTGGTGCCGTGGTCGGCGTCGCCGATCGCGGCGTCGAGGGCGGTCAGTTCATCGGCGTGCTCGTCGATCAGCGCGGCGAAGGCGCGAATCCAGGCCGCCGCGTCGACCCGCATCAGATGCCCCACCGCAGTGCCGGGGTGCGAACCGGTGCGTCCCACAGCGTCGTGAGTTCCTCGTCGAGCCGGGTGAGGGTGACCGAGCATCCGGCCATATCGAGTGAGGTGATGTACGAACCGACCAGGGAGCGTTCGATTTCCACACCCTGACCGCGCAGTAGTCGAGCCACTTCGTCGAACATGAGGTACAGCTCCAGCAGCGGTGTCCCGCCCATGCCGTTGACGAAGCACAGCACGCGATCACCCCGCTGGAACGGCAGATCGGTGAGAATCGGCTCGACCAGCATGGCGGCGATATCGCGCGCGGGAGCGAGCGGGACGCGGCGGCGGCCGGGTTCGCCGTGGATCCCGATGCCGATCTCCATCTCGTCATCGCCGAGTTCGAAGGTGGGGTGCCCGACGGCGGGCACCGTGCCGGAGGTCAAAGCCATTCCCATACTGCGTGATTCGACGCTCACGCGGGTGGCGATGCCCGCCACCTCGACCAGCGGCCGCCCCGCCGCCGCGGCGGCCCCGGCCATCTTCTCCACGATGACGGTGGCCCCGACACCGCGCCGACCGGCGGTGTACAGGCTGTCCTGCACCGCCACATCGTCGTTCACCACGACGGAGATCACCTGAACCCCTGTCTCGGCGGCGGCGATTTCGGCGGCCATCTCGAAATTCAGCACATCGCCGGTGTAGTTCTTCACGATGTGCAGCACTCCCGCCCCGGCGTCGGCGGCGGTGGTGGCGGCCAGGATCTGATCGGGGACCGGTGAGGTGAAGATCTCTCCGGCGCAGGCGGCGTCGAGCATGCCGTGGCCGACGAATCCGGCATGCAGCGGTTCATGTCCGGAACCGCCGCCGGACACCAGGCCCACCTTGCCGGGCACGGGTGCGTCGGCCCGGATGACCAGCCGCTGTTTCGCGTCGATGCGCAATTCCGGATGCGCGGCGGCCATTCCGGCCAGTGCCGCGTCGACCACATCGGCCGGATCATTGATGAGCTTCTTCACCGAATCGTTCTCCTCCGCAGCCAACGGCGTCAGGCGGTCGCGTCCTCTTCCAGTGTGCGCGCCAATTCGATATCGGTGACCAACTGCACCATCAGCTCCCGTAATTCGCAGTCGGGGAGATGGTGTGCCGCGAATTCGAACGGTTCGGACACGTCCAGGCCGCCCTTGGTGGCCTCCAGGATCACCCACGGGATGCCGACGTCGGCGACGCCGAGGCGGTCGCGCACCAGATCGGTGGTGTCCTCGATCAATCCGGTGCGCGCGGCGACGGCGGCGGTCATCTGTTCGTCGAGTTCCACCCGGCGCGCTTCCAGCGCACCGAGATCGGCCCCGATCTCCTGGGAGACGGTGGTGCGCACCGATCCGTCGTCGAAGACCTGGAAGCCCTCGTTCACAGCCGTTGTGCCGAGCGCGATCTCGGCCTCGGCGAGATCGGGCAGCGTGCGCAGGCAGTCCAGCACCGCGTCCAGCGCGACTACGAGCCGGTCTCGAATGTCACGGCGGTGCAACAATTCCTGCTCGGCTTGTTCACGTTCTGTGAGCACCTGCTCCACCGCGCGCCCGATCTGGAATGCCATCGCGGTGGATTCGGGCGCCCAGCCGCCCTGCGGCACGAATTCACCCTCGCCGGGAGTGATGGTGTCCAGGAAGCCGTTCACGGCGTCGAGGAGGTCCTCGAGCTGCGTCCGGGACACGGCGGGATGCCGGAAGGCGCGCAAATACTGTTCGTGCGCTTCCGCGGGTTCTACCTCACCGTCGCTCACGAAACCGATCCTGCCACGGGTGAGCGGCGCCGCGCAGTAATGGCAGCAAACCTCTGGCGTGCCCTGTTCAGTGTGCCCCGGGCGGTGTCGGTCACGCGCTCAGTAGCTCTGCTGGCCGCCCAGTTGCTGTGTGACCACGCTCTGGATGCGCTGCAGGCCGGTCGGGGTGATGCCGCTCTGCAACTGACCCTCGATGGTGCGCACCAGATGCGAGTCGTCCATGATCTTCTCGCTGGACTGGATGAGCACCGTACCCGCGCCGGTGAAGTCGAATTGCCGTTCCTCACCTGAGTTCACGCCGAATCGCGCGGCCCCCGCGGCCAGGAAACCCGATACCCAGCGCTGGTCGTAATGATGACTCGGCGACGGGCAGTCGGCCCAGCCGACGAGCGCTTCCGGGTCCACCCGCAGCGGCGGTTCGGCGAACATGACCGGTCCGTTGGAGGACGCCAGGAACCTGCCGGTGCCGATGAGCGTGAGAAAACCGGGCACGATGGACTGATTCAGCGACAGACCCGGTTCGAATGCCAGCAAATTCGCGGCACGGATGGTGAGATTGCCCTCGTCCAGGTCATAGGAGTTGATGTTGTAACCACGATCGCCGATGATCAATTTTCCGTGACCTTCGGCAATCACGTAGTCACCGGTGAATAATGGAGCTGAAAACTGTTGCGACACCATGTGTAGCAACCCGCCCTGCAGTCCATGAGTCAGCGCCCGGAACTCCATTTGCCCGTAGTAGGCGATCATCGCTCCCCGGCGCATGAACCACGGTTGGCGCAGATCAATGCTGTAGGCATAATCGTTGCCCGGAAGATTATCGCTTTCAACAAGATTCATCGGATTGAGAAGGGTGCTCATGGCAGTCTCACAGCTTCTGTTCGGAGGCTTGCACGTACACGACGCCCTGGCCGGCGCAGTGCAATTGCATAGCCTCACCGGACCCGCGGCCGACCGCGTCCCGCCAGCTCAACGCGGTTTTCAATTCCGTCTGCACATTCCCGTAGGCCGCTACGAAAGCCTGCGGGTCGACGACGACGGGGTACTGCCCGCCGACCGGTAGTTCGAAGAACCCACCGTGCGCGAGCAAGACGGCACTGCCCTGCCCGGACAGCTGGGTGGTGAACATGCCCGCGCCGGTGAGCATTCCGCTCGCCGCGCCGCGCAGCGCGCCCATCAGGCCGCCACCGCGACCGCCCGAGCCGCCGCCCGAACTCGCCACCGAGACAACCGAACTCTGTAATCCGGCGGTACTGGCGAGCAGCCGCGAGGCTTCCACGCGCAGCACCGCGCCCGGCTGCATCTGCACCACGTGGGTCTCCAAACCCGCGAAGCCGTAATGCACTTCACCGTTGCCCTGCGCCAGCATGGTGCGCTCGTGCTCACCGGCCATCATGCGCCCGGCCATACCGGCGAGCCCGCTCATACCGCCCATCGCGCCCGCGCCGGGCACCTGATGCGGTGAGAACGACACATCGCCGGTGTAGAAGAGCATCGCCCCGGTGCGCGCGATCACACCACCGGACTGCGCGACATTGACCTTCACGACTTTCGCGTTGACCTGTTCGAACATGTTCTCGCCCCTACCGTTCGGCGGGCTGGATCAACACCACGCCCTGCCCGTCCCAGCGCAGCGAGAACGCCTCCCCGCCACCCTGACCCATCACATCGCGCCACGACACGTCGGTGACGAAGGACTGATTCAGATTGCCGCGCGCGGCCACGAACGCATCCGGATCGACCACCAGCGGGTACTGCGGCGACACCTCCAGATGAATCAGCGGGCCACCGGCCGACAGCAGCGCCACCTGACCCTGACCGCTCACCGTGGTGGTGAACAGGCCCGCGCCCGTGGTCGCGCCGCGCAGACCCGCGAAACTCACATTGGTGCGCAGGTTTCCGGCGAACGCCAGCAGCTGCTGCGACTCCACCTGCAAGGTCTCGTTGTTGATATCCACCACGGTCACGTGCTGGCCGTTGACCGCGAAGAACACCCGGCCCTGCCCGGAACACTCCATGAGCGAGAGCGATTCGCCGGTCGCGCGGCGTTTGATGCCCGCGACCAGGCCGTCACCGCCGCCGAAACCGGCGCTCTTGAACTGCACATTGCCCTCGTAGGCGACCATGGACCCGGAGATCGCCCGCAGGCTGGTTCCGGACAGGTGCGCCTCGATCACCTTTTTGGACTTCTCGAACAGCTGCGCCAATGGATTTCCCCGTACTCGAAACTTGCGGGCAACCCTAACCGATCGGGTGGCCGCCCGTGGTCGTCTATTTCTCGTAGAGTGGCAGCGACAACACCGACAAGCGAAGGGTCGACCTTGTCCGCAGCATTGGTGAAGGGCCAGAACGGTCCTTTGAATGTGAACGATGTGGTGATCAGCGTGCAGATCGCCGCGCCCGCGGATCTGTCCGCACTCCTGGTCACCGAGCACGGCAAGGTCCGCTCGGACGCCGATTTCGTGTTCTTCAATCAGCCCAGCGGACCGGGGGTGAACCTGCAACCGGGTTCGTCCGGCCAGCCTGCCGCGCTGATGATCTCACTGGGCGCGGTGCCCGCCGGGATCGAGCAGATTCGTGCCGTGATCACCCTGGACGAGGCGGGCAACAACTTCGGGCGGCTGCCCGCGCCGGTCGCCGTGGTCTCGGATCTCGGCGGAAATCCGTTGTTCGAGTACCGGATCGAGGGCCTGGACACCGAATCCATCGTCATCGCGCTGGAAGTGTATCGGCGCCAGGGCGGTTGGAAGGTGCGCGCGGTCGGACAGGGCTACGCGGGCGGATTCGCCGCGCTGGTCACCGATCACGGCGTGCAGGTGAATCAGGCGCAGTCCCAGCCCGCTCCGGTGGCCGCGCCCACGGGCGGGTATCCCGAGCAGGCCGCGCCCGCGGGCGGTTATCCGCCGCCCGCCGGGGGCTATCCGCCTCCGGCACAGGGGTATCCGCCGCAGGGCGGCGGTGCGCCGCCCGCCTACAGTCCCGCCACCGATCCCAGCGCGGATCGCGATCTGCCCAAGGGGCAGTCGGTGAGCCTGGTCAAGGGCCAGCGCATCAATCTGCGCAAGGAGGGCGGCGGCGCCCTCAGCTACGTGAAGATGGGCCTGGGCTGGGATCCGGTCAAGCGCGGCGGCATGTTCGGAAACCGCGCGCCCGATATCGATCTGGACGCCTCGGTGGTGCTGTTCGCCGATATGAGCCCGGTCGATGTCGTCTACTACGGCAGCCTGGCCTCCAAGGACGGTTCGATCCGGCATCAGGGCGATAACCTCACCGGTGAGGGCGAGGGCGACGACGAGGTGATCGTGGTCGACCTGACCCGCATCCCGACGCACGTCACCACGCTGCTGTTCATCGTCACCTCGTACAAGGGTCACACCTTCGAACAGGTGGCGAATGCCTTCTGCCGCATGGTGGACGGCACCAACAACGCCGAACTGGCGCGCTACACGATGACGGGCGGCATGTCCTTCACCGGTATGGCGATGGCCAAGGTCTACCGCCAGGGCGGCACCCAGGACTGGAAACTGGAAGCGCTCGGCGAAGGCTTCCAGGCCAAGCACCCGGGCGAGGCCGTACCCCAGCTCGGCCGCTTCCTGCACTGAAGGCCGGATACGAGAATCCCCGCTCTCGGTTGAGGGCGGGGATTCTGTTGTCGCACTAGGTGATTGCGGCCGGGCGTGGCCTCAGCAGTGGCGGCAGCCAGGGGTGGTCGGGGTCCGGGGCGCGGTCGAGGATGCCTCCGGCCGGATCGTCGACGCCGTCCCGGCGGATCGGGTCGTCCTCCGGGTGGTAGATCTGCCGGATTATCAAGCCGCACAGGATGATCACCGCGATATCGCGGATGGCGACGGTGCCGGTGAACCACTGCTCGGGTATGCCCTTGTGGTCGGTGCCGAGGTAGTAATACATCCGCGGCACCCAGACCAGCGCGTCGATCGTCATCCACGCCAACAGGATTCGGCGCTGCGGCAGCGCGAGCACGGCCAGTGGCACCAGCCACAGCGAATACTGCGGGCTCCACACCTTATTGGTGAGCAGGAACGCCGCCACCACCAGAAACGCCAACTGCGCCAGCCGCGGCCGCCGCGCGGCGGTCAAGCCGATCCAGCCGATGCCCGCGCAGGCGGCGATGAACAGCAGCAGCGAGACGCTGTTCAGCATGGTCGGGGTCGCCCCGGAATCCAGCGCGCCGTCGAATCCCTTCCAGCCGGTGAACGAGGTGATGACGTTGTACACCGAATCCGGATCGGCGTGCCGTTCGGTATTGAGCCGGAAGAACTCTCGCCACCCCTTGCCGTAGAGCACCGCGATCGGCGCGTTCACCGCCAGCCAGGTGATCACGGCCCCGGCGACGGCGGACAGGCCCGCCCGCAGCGGACGCATTCCGCCCCAGATGTTTTCGTCCTCGTGCCAGCGTTCGGCGCGCAGGCACAGCACCAGGATGGGGCCGAGCAGCAGCAGTGGATACAGCTTCGCCGCCCCGCCGAGCCCGAGCAGTATGCCCGCCACCCACGGTCGCCGCCGCCCCCACGCCAGTAGTCCACCGGCCGCGAAAGCCGTTGCGAGGGTGTCGAAATTGGTGAACGCGTGCACCAGCACCAGCGGTGACAGCGCGACCAGCGCGGCATCCCACACCCGCCGCCCCGCCAATTGCGCGGAGGCCCAGATGGTCACCAGCCACGCCAGCGCGAGTCCGACCGCGACCACGTTGAAGTAGATGACCACTTCCAGCGCGCCGGGCAGATGAGATTGCTTCCACGCCTTGGCGATTCCCATGGCGCCGTACTGGTAGAGCCCGGACAGCACCGGATACTCCATGTAGCGCGTCTGCGGTTTACCGTCGGAGCCGAAGTCGGTCCACTGCTTCTTGTACGGGAACGCGCCCTCGTTCAAATGTTCCGCGCCGTACAGCGGCACCGTGTCCGAATAGCACATGGCCACGTATTGGCGGCCGTTGTTCCAGTCCAGGCCGATACCGCCGGAGCCGTCGGGGGCCTGCTGGATACAGCCCGCCTTACCGAACCAGCTGAGCGCCAGGAACAGCACCGCGAAGGCCAGCAGCACCCGCGTGGGCGTCCAGAATCGCACCCGTCCGATGAGCGCGTGATCGCCGACCGGCCCGCCGATCAGATCGCACAGCTGCGCGGTCAGGGTATCGGTGCGGCTGGGCTTGTCGCGGTCGTCGGCCGACCGCAGATCGGCTGCCAGCGGTGCGGGGGAGACGTATCGCACCGGTTCGGACGGGCCGGGTTCCGGTGCGGCACCGGCCGGCTCGCCGAGGGCGGCCGACCGGTGTGTCACTTCCTGCTCGATCACGCCTCGAGGCTACCGACCGCGTGGCGCCCCGTTGCCATTGCCGTTCCCGTTGCCATTCCCATTGCCGTTGCCGTTCCCATTACCGTTCCCGCCGCCCGTACTGGGTGTGGTGGTCAGTGGTGAACCGTCTGCCGGTGCGACGGGTTGACCGGACATCGGACCCGCCCCCGGATCCTGTGTCGGCTGCGATTGCGCTCGCTGCTGGTTCTGCGGATTCGGGGCCAGCCCCGGCACCGGAATCGTGATACCCGGCAGGATTTCCACCTGGCTCTGGGTGATCACCGGCGGCAGCACCGGCGAATCGGTGGTGGAGGGCGCGGTGTACGGCGCCGACCAGGACGGCACGCCCGCCTGTCCGGCGATGGTGCCGGGCTTGGGGAACTTGCTGTTCGGCACGCCCTTGAGCGCCCCGTCCATGGTGCCCTTCCAGATATCGGCGGGCAGGCCGGAGCCGTAGATCATGCCGCCGTTGGCATTTCGCAGTTTCACGCCCTGTTCGGTGCCCATCCAGACCGCGGTGGACAGCTCGGGGGTGAACCCGACCATCCAGGAGTCGCGGTTCTCGCCGGTGTCGCCGAGCTGGTTGGTACCGGTCTTGGTGGCCGAATCCCGGCCGCCCGCCAGGTTGTGATTGCGCGACCAGGCCGCGATGGGCTTCATGGCATCGGTGACGTTATCCGCCACGGCCGCTGAAACCCGCTGCTCGCCCGCGGTTTCGCCGCGATCGAGCAGGACGGTGCCGTCCGAGGTGACGACCTTCTGCACGAAGTGCGGCGCGCGGTACATGCCCGAGGCGGCGATGGTGGCGTACGCGGAGGCCATATCGAGCGGGCGCACCTGGTACTGACCAAGTACGACACCGTTATTGGGGCCGCTGCCATCCGGTTCGGTGAGGGTCTTGCCGACGCCCGGAATGGTGTCCGGGATGCCGAGCTTATGCGCCATATCGGCGATCTTCTGTGGGCCGTTGCCCGGCATGTCCAGCATCATGCGGTAGAAGCTGGTGTTCAGCGACCGCTTGAGCGCCTCGGCGATGGTGCACATACCGCACTGCTCGCCCTCGACGTTCGTGATCTTGATGCCGTTCACCGTCACCGGCGAGGAGTCGTACAGCGTCGACAGCGGCTTGCCCATCTCCAGGTTCTCGGCCAGGCCGAACACCTTGAACGACGAGCCCGGCGGCAGACCGGCATTGGCGAAGTCATAGCCCTGACCGTCGGTACCGCCGTAGTACGCGCGCACCGCACCGGTCTTGGGATCCACCGAAACCACCGCGGTGCGCAGGATGTCCGGCTCACCGTCCATGGTCTTGTTCACCGAATCGACGGCCGCCTGCTGCGCCTTCTGATCAATGGTGGTGGTGATCTGCAGACCCTCGGTGTTCAGCTCGTGCTCGCTGATGCCCGCGGCCTCGAGCTCCTTGAGCACCTGAGTCTTGATCAGACCCTCCGGACCGCTGTCCATGGTCTTGTCACCGGCGGCCTGCGCGGCCGGAATCACCTGCGGGTACTGCATTCCCGCGCGCTGCGCGGCGGGCAGGTTACCGCCGGCGACCATACCGTCGAGCACATAGTTCCATCGCGTCTGCGCGCCCTTGAGGTTCTTCTCCGGATCCAGGTTGGACGGCTGCTGAATCGTCGCCGCCAGCATTGCGCCCTCGGAGGGATCGAGGTCGGAGACCTTCTTGCCGAAGTACGCCTTGGCCGCCGCGTCGATGCCGTACGCGCCGCGGCCGAAGTAAATGGTGTTCAGGTACGCGGTGAGAATGTCGTCCTTGGACCACTGCCGCGCCATCTTGGCCGAGATGACCAGCTCGTGCAGCTTACGGCTGAGCGAGCGTTCATCACCGACCAGCGCGTTCTTCACATACTGCTGCGTAATGGTGGAACCACCACCGGCGCTGGCCTTGCCCATGACATTGTCACGCGCGGCGCGCACGAAGCCGGAGATGGAGAAGCCCGGATTGGTGTAGAAATCCCGGTCCTCGGCCGCGATCACCGCATTGCGCACGTGCGGCGGGATCTGGTCGATGGTCACATCGGTCCGGTTGCCTTCCGGCGGAACCACTTTGGACAGCACCGAGGTGCCGTCCGCCATGAACATGGTGGCCACCTGATTGGTCTTCAGGTCACCGGCCTTGGGCACGTCCACGGTCGAGTAGGCGATCAGGAAGATGGTGCTCGGCGTGACCAGGAACAGCGCCATCAGCACGTACGCCACGCGGCGGACGATCTTCCACGGCGACCTGCGCTTCGGGCGACGGCTGCCGCCTCCGCTGCCGCCGGGGCCCTCGCCGCCGGGACGCCGCGGCGGCGGACCGCCCGCGGTGCCACCCTGCGGACGCCGGGCGGCCGCGGGATTCGGGCCCGACGGCGGGCGGGTGCGGTCGTCATTGCGGGTGCGGTCGGCGACGCCCGCGCCGGCGCGAGCCTGCACGCGCGGATTGCGGTCGGAAACCCGTTCGGCGCGATCGGAAGTCGCGGCCCGCTGCAGATGCGGGGGCACGGCCTGGCGGCTGCCGGTGTTCACCTTCTGGGTGGCGTCGGGCGCGGGCAGCTTGCGCGTCGCGTCCGGATTGGGCCGCCCCTGCGGCGGCGGACCCGGACGGCGCGGGGGCTGCTGGCCCTGCGGCACCGGACCGCGCATCGGCTGACCCTGCGGTCCGCGCGGGGGCTGCCCGCCGGGAGCCGGACGGCCCGGCTGTCCCGGGCCCATGCCCGGCTGGCGCGCTCCTGGCGGCGGACCCTGCGGTCGCGGCGGCGGATATCCGCCGGGGCCGGGTTGCGAACCGCCACGCTGGGGGCGGCCGCCGTGCGGTCCGTCGTCATAGGGCGATGTCACAGCCTGGCTCTCCAATAGCTACTCGATACTTACGGTCCTAGCCCGGGGTGGTGGGTCCTTGCGGCAGTTGGCCGCTGCGGGCACGTGTGTACCCGCGTATTCAGCAGTCGGTGCGGCCCTTCACTCGGCCGCGCGACGGCGGGCGCCGGAACGACGGCGGCCCGGCGCGGGGGCCTGGCCCGCCACATAGGACTGCACCAGATGGTTCCAACTGCAGGTCCGGCACACCTCGACCACGTGCACCGAGAACTCCTCGCGCGTCTCGGCCAGCCGGATCAGCTCTTCCGGCGTGCGTGCGGAGCCGGCGGCCGGTCCCAGAGCGTCACCGTAGACCCACGATACGAGAGTCAACTGCTCTTTCCGGCAGATGGGGCATGTGACCTCGCTCCCCCGCCCATGGAATTTCGCCGCACGCAACAGGTACGGATTCGCATCGCACACCGACGAGACGTCCACGCGGCCCGCGTAGACGTCGGCCAGCAGCGACCGGCGCCGGAGCGCATAGTCCACTACCTGCCGCTGTATTCGCACGCGACCCAGAGTACTTGCGGCGGCACGCCCCTCGCACTCCCCTGATGGACTCTCAGGGTTACGTCAGACACCCCGATCCCGGCTTCGTGTGGCTAAATATATCGGCGCGATATAGTTTGTAACTGCATCCATCGGTTAGGTCTGAAGACAACAGTCAGGAGGGGGTGAGGCCCGGTGCTCGAGTTGGCAATCCTCGGGCTGCTCCTCGAATCTCCGATGCACGGCTATGAGTTGCGCAAGCGGCTCACCGGTCTGCTCGGCCCGTTCCGGGCCTTCTCGTACGGGTCGCTGTATCCGACCCTCAAGCGCATGCAGACCGATCGCCTTATCGCGGAAGAGATTCCACCGGGGTTGACCACGCGGCGTGCGCGGCGGGTCTACCAGCTGACCGATCTCGGGCGGGAGCGGTTCGCCGAACTCCTGGCCGATACCGGACCACAGAACTACACCGACGACGGCTTCGGCGTTCACCTGGCTTTCTTCAGTCGCACCCCCGCGGAAGCGAGGATGCGGATTCTGGAAGGCCGGCGACGGCAGGTCGAAGAGCGCCGAGAAGGACTGCGGGAAGCGATCAAACGAGCCAGCGGGCAACTCGATCGCTACACCCGCCAGCTCCATCAGCTCGGTCTCGAATCAAGCGAGCGCGAAGTGCGCTGGCTCAACGAGTTGATTGCTGCGGAGCAATCGACGAAGGCGGCACCACAGAAAGAGGGAAATAGCGGCCATGAGTGAGAACAACACCGAAGTTCGGGTGGCCATCGTAGGTGTGGGTAACTGCGCGTCTTCCCTGGTTCAGGGTGTGCAGTACTACAAGGACGCTGACGAGACCGCGACCGTTCCGGGTCTCATGCACGTCAAGTTCGGCCCCTACCATGTCCGCGATGTGAAGTTCGTCGCCGCGTTCGATGTCGACGCCAAGAAGGTCGGCTTCGACCTCTCCGACGCGATCTTCGCCAGCGAGAACAACACCATCAAGATTTCCGATGTGCCGCCGGCCGATGTGCCCGTGCTGCGCGGTCCGACCCTGGACGGCATCGGCAAGTACTACGCCGAGACCATCGAGCTGTCCGAGGCCGAGCCGGTCGACGTGGTCAAGGCGCTCAAGGATGCCAAGGTCGACGTCCTGGTCTCCTACCTTCCGGTCGGTTCGGAAGAGGCCGACAAGTTCTACGCGCAGTGCGCCATCGACGCGGGCGTTGCCTTCGTCAACGCGCTGCCGGTCTTCATCGCCTCGGATCCGGTGTGGGCGCAGAAGTTCGTCGACGCGGGCATCCCGATCGTCGGCGACGACATCAAGTCCCAGGTCGGCGCGACCATCACGCACCGCGTGATGGCCAAGCTGTTCGAGGACCGCGGTGTGCAGCTGGACCGCACCATGCAGCTGAACGTCGGCGGCAACATGGACTTCAAGAACATGCTCGAGCGGGAGCGCCTGGAGTCCAAGAAGATCTCCAAGACCCAGGCCGTCACCAGCAACCTGAAGAAGGATCTGGGCGAGGGCAACGTGCACATCGGCCCGTCCGATCACGTGGGCTGGCTGGACGACCGCAAGTGGGCGTACGTGCGTCTCGAGGGCCGCGCTTTCGGTGACGTGCCGCTGAACCTGGAGTACAAGCTCGAGGTGTGGGACTCCCCGAACTCGGCCGGCATCATCATCGACGCCGTCCGCGCCGCCAAGATCGCCCTCGATCGCGGCATCGGCGGACCGGTCATCCCGGCCTCGGCCTACCTGATGAAGTCCCCGCCGAAGCAGCTCGCCGACGATGTCGCCCGTGAGCAGCTCGAAGCGTTCATCATCGGCGCCGAGTAAGTAGCGATCACCACCGGGTGAGGGAAGGGCGGGACCGCGATTCGCGGTCCCGCCCTTGGCTTTTGGAAGCTGTCGGCAGCGTCAGTCGAGGGAGACGTAGACCTCGACCGAGGTCGGGCCGGTATAGCGCTCGATCTCGGCGGTGTGGGATCGGGTGATGGTTCCGGCGTTCTCGGCCTTGGCGACCTTCGCCCACGCGGTGCGGAGCAGGTCGTAGGGCTTGTCCGAGACCACGAATTTGGCGTAGCGGCCGGTGGGGATTCGAGTCAGGACGTCACCGGTGTCGAGGTCGTCGAGACCGGTGAGTTCATAGCCGAGAACCGCCACGGCGTGATCGTTCTGCCCGATATAGGCCGCGACGCGCCCGGCCTTCTTCTCGCGGGCGAGATAGCGGTCCCAGGTGAAGTTCACCAGATCCAGATCCCGCGCGGTAACCTCGCGGCCCGCGAGCGGGATGGTCAGCCCGCCGACGAGAAACCCGTCGAGGGTGATGATTTCGAAATCCACAGCCCCTACCCCTCCGCGCCGGCGTGCAGCGCGACGAAAACCTCCACGGTCCGGGGATCCGGATACCGTTCGAAATCCCCGGTATACGCGCGGGTCAACGTGCCCGAGGCTTCCAGATCCCATACCGTGCGCCAGATGGAGGCGATGGTGTCGCCCAGGTTGTCGCCGGAGCGGGTGAAGCGCGCGAAGGTGCCCGCGGGAATCCGGGCGAGTACATCGCCCGGCAGCAGGTCGTTCAGGCTTTCACAGCGGTAGCCGACGATATGGGTCAGATAGGAGCCGATCTCGGGCGCGTGATCGACATACGCGGTCGCGGGTGGCCCGGGCAGGCTGCGGGCGAGGTTCTGTTTCCAGGCTTCCTCGACCTTGGCGCGGCGCGGTCCCTCGACCGCCAGCGCCGGGCTGCGTAGCACCGTTCCGGCCACCAGCGTCTCGTGGCGTTCAACTACATTGAAATCCACCGGCGTCGCCCCTAAGTCTCGTGCTGTCTCCGACCCCACCCTGCTCCCAACCCGCATCCTGCCACCGATGTCCGGAGTCGATGGCACCGGTGGCCGTTTCCACAATATCCGTGGCCGGGGGCGGATGGGTCCGGTAGTCGGGATTCATGATCAACTAGCCCGGAACCGGGATGCTGAGGCCGGGAAATATCTCCACCTGGCGTGGCTCCGGCGCGGGCGGAATGATCACCACCGGTTCCTGCTGCGGGCCCGGACTCGGATTGAGAATGTCGTAATTGCCATTGCCGGGCGGCGCGCCGGGCAGGTCGGCCGGATTCGGGAACTGCTCCACCGGCGAGCCGTCCAACGCGCCGTCCATGGTCTGCTTCCAGATATCGGACGGCAGTCCGGAACCGTAGATGGCGGCGCCGCGCGCGGTCCGAATCGGTTGCGACTGTTCGGTTCCCACCCAGACCGCGGTGCACAGCGACGGGGTGAACCCGACCATCCAGGCATCCTTGTTCTGCCCGGTGTCGCCGAGCTGGGTGGTGCCGGTCTTGGCCGCGGACGGCCGCCCGGCGAGATTGTGATTGTTCGAGTACGCCGCGATGGGCAGCATGGCCTGGCTGACGGTATCGGCCACCGTGGTCTGGATGCGCTGTTCACCCTTCTGCGGATCGGGGCCGCGGTCCAGCAGCACCCGGCCGTCCCCGGTCACCACCTTCTGCACGAAATACGGTGCGCGATAGGCGCCCGAGGCGGCGATGGTCGCGTACGCCGAGGCCATATCGATCGGCCGCACCGAATACGCGCCGAGCACGATGGACGGCAGCGGCTGCCCGCCGTCCTCGGTCAGCGTCTTGCCCGCGACGCCCGGGATCTGATCGGGGATACCGGCCTGATGTGCCGCGTTCGCAATGGCTTTCGGCCCTTCGAACAGCGTCTGGGTGAGCCGGTAGAAGCTGGTGTTGAGGGAGCGTTTGAACGCCTCGCCAAGCGAGCAGGTGCCGCAGGATTCACCGCCGACGTTCTGGATCTTCTCGCCGTTGACGGTGAGCGGTGCGCTGTCGAGCTTGTAGGACAGCGAGATTCCCTGCTGAAGCGCGGCCAGCACCGCGAAAGTCTTGAAGGCGGAACCGGTTTGCAGCGGGGCCTGTGCGAAGTCGAAGCCGATGCCGTCCGGTCCGCCGTAGTAGGCGCGCACCGCACCCGAGCGCGGATCGATCGAGACCACCGCGCTGCGTAACTCGCCGGGCTGTCCGCCCATGGTGTTTCCGACCGCTCCGAGCGCGGCCTGCTGCGCCCGCGCGTCGATGGTCGTGAAGATCTGCAGCGCACCGGTATTGAGCTCCTGCTCGCTGATCCCGGAGGCGCGCAGTTCGCGCAGCACCTGCGCGCGGATCAGCCCTTCGGGCCCACGCGGGATATTGTCGCCGACCTCGGTGGCGGGCACGATCTCCGGGAATTGCACGGCGGCCCGGTCGGCGCGGCTGAGCACTCCCATATCGACCATGCCGTCCAGCACGTATGCCCAGCGCGCTCGCAGCTGCGGCAGATGGGTTTCCGGATCCAGGATGGACGGGGTGCGCACCACCGATGCCAGCACCGCGCTCTCACCGAGGTTCAGTTCCGGAACCGGTTTGCCGAAATAGGCTTTGGCGGCCGCGGAGATGCCGTACGCGCCGCGACCGTAGTAAATGGTGTTGAGGTAGGCCGCGAGAATATCGTCCTTGCTCCACTGCCTGGACATCTTGGCGGCGATGATGAGCTCGCGCATTTTCCGGCTCAGGGTGCGTTCGGAGGTCAGGAAGGCGTTCTTCACATATTGCTGGGTGATGGTGGAGCCGCCGCCCGCATCGTCCTTACCGGTCAGATTGTCGCGGGCCGCGCGCAGGAACGCCGTGGTCGAGAATCCGGGATTGGTATAGAAATTGCGGTCCTCGGCCGAGAGTATCGCCAATCGCATCGGCTGCGGCACATCGCTGAGCGGTACCGGGGTCCGATTGCCCTCGGGCGGAATGACCTTCGCGATGACGGTATTGCCGTCCGAGGTCAGGATGGTGGCGATCTGATTGGTCTGCACCGCCGACGGATCCGGGATCTCGGCGCTCCAGTAGGCGAGGCCGAGCAGCATGGCGGGCAGCACCAGGAAGATGACGACCAGCGCGGCGAGCACCCGGCGGATGCGCTGCCCGCGGGTGCGCGGCGGGCGCGTGGCCGATTCGGGCCTGCTCGGCGGTTTCGCGCGCCGGCGCGGTTTGCTGTGCGACGGTTGCCGCTGCAGCGGCACGGTCGGGAGCTCGTTCCACCCTGCCATGGTGGCGTACGGGGCCGGTTCGTTTCGGCGCCGTTTGCGGGACGAGCTCACGATCATCTCCTTCCGGAGCGTCGAAAAAGCTTGTGTACGTCAGAGCGCCGCAGGCGCGGCGCGACCCATGCTAATCGACGCTACCGTCAGGATCAGGACTTCACGCCGCCCGCGGTGAGACCGGAAATGATGCGGCGCTGGAAGAGCAACACCATGATCACCAGCGGAATGGTGACGATGGTGCCCGCCGCCATGATGGCGGCATAGGGCTGCACCAGCGGATTATTACCGGAGAAACGCGCCACCGCGACGGTGACCGGTTCGGTCTTATCGCTGGAAAGCAGTCGCGCCAGCAGATATTCGTTCACCGCGGCGATGAAAGCCAGGATGGCCGTGGTGAATACGGCGGGCGCGGCCAGCGGCAGCATGATCAGCCGGAACGCCTGGAAGCGGGACGCGCCGTCGATGCGCGCGGCCTCTTCGAGTTCCCAGGGCAGTTCGGTGAAGAACGAGGCCAGGATGTACACGGTCATGGGCAGCACGAACGAGATGTTCGGGATGATCATGGCCTGGTAGTGCCCGATCCAGCCGAGGTCGGTGAACAGCTGGAACAGCGGTGTCACCAGCACCACGACCGGGAACATGGACGCGCTCAGAATGAGCCCGGAGACCACGTACTGACCGCGGAAGGTCAAGCGCGCCAGGGCGTAAGCCGCCATGACACCGAGCACCAACGCCACCAGGGTGGTCACCGATCCGATGACCACGCTGTTCAGCAGTGCGCGCCCGAAGTCGTTGCCGCGATCGGTGCTGAACGCGTCGCGGAAGTTGTCGAAGGTGACGTGCGTGGGCCACGGGGTGTTGTCGAAGGTGTAGGCCGGATCGCGCAGTGCGGTGACGACCATCCAGTAGAACGGGCCCAGGCCCCACACCAGCACGATCAGCGCGCCGAGGTAGACGCGGCCGGAGGCGAGTCGCTTGGTCCACGGGACCGACTGCGCCACCGGCTTTTTCACGGGGGCGGCGGGCGCTTTACTCATATCGATGCTCATCAGTGCGCCTCCCGCTGTGCTTCCTGGGTGCGAACCGCGTTGGCGCCCAGCACCTTCACCAGCAGGAACGCCACCGCGAAGATGAGGAAGAAGGTGATCACCGACAGCGCCGAGGCGCTGTTGGGACCCTGGCGCACCTGATCGACCACCAGCATCGAGATGGTGCGGGTGTTCGGATTGGACTGGGTCAGGATCGCGGGCAGGTCGTACATGCGCAGCGCGTCCATGGTGCGGAACAGCACCGCCACCAGCAGTGCGGGCTTGAGCAGCGGCAGCGTGATCTGGGTGAAGCGCTGCCAGGCGGACGCGCCGTCGACCTTGGCCGCCTCGTACACATCGGCCGGAATGACCTGCAGCCCGGCCAGAATCAGCAGCGCCATGAACGGGGTGGTCTTCCACACGTCGGCGATGATGACCGCGAAACGCGAGGGCCACTGGTCGGCGGTCCACAGGATGTGGGTGCCGAACACCCGGTTCACCACGCCGTCGTACTGGAACATGAACTCCCACAGGCGCGCCGTGACGGCGGTCGGGATGGCCCACGGAATCAGCACGGCGGCGCGCAGCAGGGCGCGGCCCTTGAACGTCTTGCCCATGATGACGGCCATGCCCAGGCCGATGGTGGCCTCCAGGGTCACGGTCACCACGGTGAAGAACAGCGTGACGCCGATGGCCAGCCAGAACTGCGAGCCGAGATTGCCGGTGGGGCAGTCGACCGTCTCGCCGAGCGAATTGGTGCACTGCTGCAGCAGCCAGTGCGTGTAATTGTCGAATCCGGCGCTGCCGCCCTTGGTGAACATGCCGGTGGACTTGTCCAGTCCGGCGTCCTTCTGGAAGGACATGTACACCGCGCGGACCACCGGATACCCGACCACGACGGCCAGGGCGAGCAACACGGGCGTGACGAACAGCCACGGTTTGGCCGATCCGCCCGGGGCGAATCGGCGTTTACCTTGCGGCGGTGCGGGTTTCACGGGCTTGCCAGGCAGGTCGGGCGTCGCGACATCGGTCGCTCCCGAAGGACGTGACACCGTTTATCTTCTCCTACGGGGACGGACTCGTCGTACTACGAACCGGCGGTCTCGATGCCCTTCTGCATTCCGACAATGGCGTCGTCGACGGACTTCGTACCGGTCAGCGCAGCATATGCGTTGTCCTGGATGGCCTTCGACACCGCCGGGTAGAACGGGGTGACCGGACGCGGCACGGCGGAGGCGATGGAATCCTTCAGCGCGGGCAGGTACGGCATCTTGGCGATCAGCGCCGGATCGTCGTAGACCGAGGCGCGCACGGACGGCAGCGCACCCTGGGCGATGATGTGCTGGGCGTCCTCGCTGATCAGGTAGCGCAGGAAGTCCAGCGCGGTGGCCTTGTTCTTGGAGAACGTGGAGATGGCCGCGTTGTAGCCACCGAGGGTGGAGGCGCCGATGCCGTCCTTACCGGGCAGCGGGGCGACACCGAACTTGTCCTTGACCGCGGAGGCGTCCGAGCCCGCGTCACCGAAGGACGACGGCCAGCCGCGCATGAACATGAGCTTGCCGGTGACGAACGCGTTCTGCGATTCCGGCTCCTTGAAGGAAATGCCTTCCTTCGGGATATCGCCGTTCTTGTACGAGTCCACCAGCACCTGCAGGCCGGCCTTGGCCTGCGGGGTGTTCACGGTGGGGGTCTTGCCGTCCGGGCCGACGAAGCTGCCGCCGAAGGCGTTGATGACCTCGGCGGTGTTCACGGTCAGGCCCTCGTAGGGCGCGAACTGCCCGGCGTAGCAGCCGATTCCGGCTTCCTTGGCCTTGGGGCACTGGGCCAGCAGTTCGGTCCAGGTCTTGGGCGGTTCGGGGGACAGGTCCTTGCGGTAGAACAGCAGGCCGCCGTTGGTGTTTCGCGGTGCGGCGTACAGGGTGCCGTTGTAGGTGGCCGAGGCGACCGGCGGCGACAGCAGGGTGGAGGTGTCGATCGCGAAGGAGTCCTTCAGCGGCTGGATCCAGCCCTGCGCGGCGAATTCGGCGGTCCACGGCACGTCGAGCGCGACCACGTCGTAGTCCGAGGACTTGGCCTGCAGGTGCTGCTTCAGATCGTCGTACTGCTGGGAGGCGTCGTTGGATTGCTCCTTGAACGTCACCTTCTCATCCGGGTGCGCGGTGTTCCACCGGTCGATGAGCTGTTTGACCGCACCGGTTTCGGTGGTGTCCTTGCCCTCGACGTAGGTGATCGGGCCGCGCCCGGTCAGGTTCTGCGAGGCGGCGTTGCTCCCCGAGTCGCTCGAGCAACCCGCGGCGAATGTCGCGGTCAACAGCGCGGCCGAGGTGACAGCCACCGCGGCGCGCGGGACGAGCGACGATCGTAGGGACGACACCTTCTTCAAAACCATCGCGGATACTCCAGGGTCGAGACGTGAGCGGCAGCACACTCAGCCGGTTGCACAAGGGAAGATACATGGTTGCGTTAACGTTCGCCGGAGCTACCTTAGCGTTCGCGGCCCGTCTCGCTTCTGGACTGAGTGGAGCGGGGGAGCGAAGCGGAGGAGCGGAGGGAGGGAAGAAGTGAGACTTCCCGGGGCCGCGAACCTGCCCGTAGCGAAGCGGAGGGCAAATTGAGCACGGACAAGTTACTGACACGTATCGGCGGGCTGCTGCGCCAGGCCGAGTCGACCGATAACGAGCATGAGGCCGAGGCGTTCCTGGCGGCCGCACAGAAGCTCGCCACCCGGTCCTCGGTGGATCTCACCGTCGCGCGGGCGCATATCGCGAGCCGGGAGCGGCGGCCGACGCCGATTCAGCGGGTGATCCCGATCGGTGAGCCGGGCAAGAAGGGGTTGCGCACCTACGTGCAGCTGTTCGTGGCGATCGCTGCGGCCAATGATGTGCGCTGCGATGTGGCGCGGTCCTCGACGACGGTCTACGCGTACGGGTTCGACTCCGATATCGACACCTGCGAGGCGCTGTACGGCAGCCTGCTGGTGCAGATGGTGCGGGCGTCGGATCAGTACATCAAATCCGGGGCCTACAAGAGTGCCACCACCGAGAAGATCGTCGCCGAAACCCGCTGGGGCCGCACGATCCAGAAGCGCGTGCAGGCTCCGGTCGCGGCGGTGACCGCGCGCCTGAATTTCCAGATGGCCTTCGCGGCGCGCATCGGCCGCCGCCTGGCCGAGGTCAAAACCGAGGTGGAGGCCGAGGCGGTGCGGACCGAAACCCGCTCCACCGGAACGGCTCTCGCGCTGCGCAATAAGGAGCTGGAGCTCACGGACTTCTACTCCAGCACCTCCGAGGCGCGCGGAACCTGGCGCGGACCGCAGGCGTCGGCGGGCTATTCGGCCGCCGCCCGGCGCGCCGGTGATCGCGCCGGTCGTGCCGCCCGTCTGGGCACCGCGCCCGAATTGGGTGCGGGCCGTGGGCAATTACCGCGCGGTGAGGGCTGACCTCCGCCGTGCGTGACTCGCAGCGGTCACAGGTGTACGACGCGGAAATGCTGGTGCGCGGTGCTTTCGAGCGTGCCGACGAGTTCGGGGTGCGCACCGTGGAGGTGCTCGGATCACAGGTGACATTGCCGGTGGAACGAAAGTTCGCGTCGGTGGAGTCCGTGCAGAACTACGTGGATCGGGTCCTCACGCTGAATTGGGTTGCCGCCCAGTGGAAACGGGCCGATGTGCCGGTCACGGTGCGGGCGCGGTCCGGAGCGCGGGCCGCGCACTACGAGGCCGACGACGCGGTACTCGCGGTACCCCTGCATCTGCACGGAAAAGCCTGGGCGCTGCGGGAATTGGTGATTCTGCACGAACTCGCGCACCATCTGGACGCCGACCACGCCCTGACCGCGCCGCACGGGCCGGAATTCTGCGGCCGCTATATCGAGCTCGTCGACGGTGTCGTCGGACCGGAAGCCGCGCTGTTGCTGCGCACCACCATGTATTCCTGTGGTGTGCGCGTACTTTGAGCGCCCGGCCGGATCGCGCTTGCGGCGACGCGAATTCGATGCCATGATCGGATTCATGATCTCCTTCTATGGAAAGGCGGCCACCGCCTTCGAGCGGTGACCGCGGTCGCCACCCCGCGCCGGCCCAGAGCCCGTGGGGTTTCCCTGGTAGAACCCGTCGAATTCGCGTGCCGATTACGCGATGAATGGCTGCGGACCGGTCTGTCCACCGCATCCGCCGATCGGGATATCGCACAGCGTGCCGTCACCGAGCTGTATGCGCTGGTCGGCGCACCGCCACCGGAGTTCGTCTGGGTGCCCTCGCCCGCGGCGGCGGTGGAAATACTGCGCGATGATCCGGACCGGCCACCGGGCGGAATCGGAATTCCCGCCTCCGGTCAGCCTTTTCGGAACTGGCCGCTATTGCAGCGTCTGCTCGGAAACAAATCCGCCATGCGGCGGCGATTGATCGAACGCACCGAACCCGAGCGCGAATGGTGGTTGCGCGGCCGGTCATTGCCCGCGCACGAATGGTCCGCGATGTCGCCGCGAGAATTGCTGGCGGCGGGTATCTCCGCGCCTCGGATTCTGGATAATCTGGTGCATCTGCCTTTGCAGGAATCACTGCGGGACAGTATGTATCGGCCGATGCGCGCCGAATTGCTCGGTCCGGACGGGCGGCGCACCGATATCGCCGGATACGAGCAGTACGACACCTGGACCGTGGCCTTTCACGACCTGAATCGGGTCGCCGGATTGGCGCGGTACCGCGATGACGACGCGCACCAGCTCGATCAGTGGGTGGCGCTGGCCCGGCATGCGGGCTGGTGGTGGCCCGGCCCGAAGCGCTGTGTGCTGTCCGAGCGTCCGGTCGCGGTGCATGCCGAACCGCAGGCGGTCGCCTGGTTCGGTGAGACGCGGCTGCACAATTCCAGCGGTCCCGCGGTCGAATTCGCCGATGGCGCAGGGGTGTTCGCATTGCACGGCACCTTCGTGCCGGACTGGGTGTTCAAGGATCTGACGGTGGAACGCGTGCTGGCGGTGCGCAATATCGAGGTGCGGCGGGCCGCCATCGAACGGCTGGGCTGGGACGAATTCATCGATCGGGCCGGGCTCACCCTGCTGTCCACGGCTCCCGATCCCGGCAATCCGGGCGCGGAACTGCGGCTCTACGACAATTGGCGCGATCGCACCCGAGTGCTGCTGGTGGTCAACGGTTCTCGGGAACGTGACGGCACCCGTCGTCGCTACGGCCTCAATGTTCCCGTCACCATCGACAATCCCGTGGCCGCCGCGGGCTGGTCCTACGGCCTGAGCGGTGCGCAGTACGCACAGCTGCTCCGCCGCACCTGAAACTTCTCACACCAGAGGTGATCTCATGACCATTACCCTTGCCGAACTGACCTCCCGTACCGGTGTCGACGTCCTCGACCATCTGGAAACCCAGGTCGCGGTCCCGGCCGTAGCGGGCCTGCAAGCCCAGGGCGACCTGCTCGTCATCCCCATCGAGCTGGTCACCAATGTCCGCGTCCCCGACAATCGCTGGACCGAGGTCCCGCTCGCGGGCATCGAAATCGTCCGCGGCGCGGCCGGAGCCAACCCGCACGTCCTCGTCGCCGATCCCGGCGTCTGCCGCTGGACCACCCGAGTCGCTGATCCGGAGGGCCTGGCACTGGGCTGCCTCGACACCCGCGCCACCGCCTACCTGCTGCACCCCGAACACGGCGGCAGCGGTATCGCCCCGGGCCGCTACCTCATCCGCCGCCAGCGCGAACGCACCCTGACCACCTCCGGCAGCATGCGCAACGCCCTGATCGCCGACTGAGCACAACACCGCAACCGCGTTCGGCCACAGCGCTATGGCAGGAGCGCCGCTACCCGCTCGAGGCGCTGCCGCCACCACCGTTCCCGTTCCGGGTCCGGGTGGCGGTAGCGCTCCATCAGCTCCGGATCCGGCGTAGGCGGGGAGGCCGGAACGGTGAGATATCCGTCCACTGGGCGCAGTGATTCGCTCACCAGATCGCCGGTGAACAGCGAGAGCGTGTCCAGCCCGCACGCGAAGTCCAGCTCGGGAAGGGTTGCGGCCAAACGTATCTGGGCGGCGAGTCCCACGCTGCTCTCCAGCGCCGACGATACGATGGCAGGCAGCCCTGCGGCCTCGGCCACCTGAAGCGCGCGCCGTACCCCGCCCAGCGGCGTGCATTTGAGCACCGCGACATCCGCGGCACCCGCCACCGCGACGCGCATGGGATCCTCTGCGCGCCTGATGGATTCGTCCGCAGCAATACGCACATTCACCCTGCGCCGCACCTGCGCCAGTTCCTCGATCGTGCGGCAGGGCTGTTCGACGTATTCCAATCCCCCCGCGGCCTTGTCGATCAGCGTGATCCGTTCGACGGCGGTCTCCACATCCCACACCGCGTTGGCATCGATCCGCACCGCACCGCCGGGCCCGAGCGCCTCCCGGGTGGCGGCCACCCGATCCAGGTCTTCGGCAAGCGAATCCGGATGATCGGCGACCTTCACCTTGGCGGTCCGGCATCCCGAGGCCAGCACGATCTCCCGCGCCCGCTCCGGTCCCACCGCGGGCACGATGCAGTTCACCGGCACCCGATCGCGCACCGGCTCCGGCCATCCGGCGGTCGCCTGTTCGACGGCGGTCGCCAGCCATGCGGCCGCCTCCCGATCGTCATATTCGGCGAATGCGCAGAACTCACCCCACCCCTGCGGCCCGGGAATCAACATCCCTTCGCGCACGGTGATCCCGCGAAACCTGGTCCGCATGGGAATGGCGTAGACGATCGCGGCGTCGAAATCCGGAGCCCCGGCCGACTGAATGGCGTGGTCGTTCATCACCGCCGAGCCTACCCAGCCGCACCGTCGGCCGATTCGAGACCGCGCTCGACAGGGCCGGGTCGCGGCAGCCGACCGCGCTCCGGTGCGAAAGTCCCTGCTTCCCAGCGGAGATGGGCGCACACTGGTGCGGAAGTGCGGCGGGAATGACGCGAACCCGGCCCGATGTTGTCGGTCTGGACCCGCGTCGCGATAACAAAGTGGCGGCCGGGTCGCGACGCGGCGACAATGCCGGAAGTAATCGATCGACCGGGGGAGCCCATCAGCATGTACCCACCCAATGAACCGCGTCGGACCGGCCCGGACGGCAGCCCGCCGAATTCCGGCCCCGTCCCCGGCGACCCGGGCCAGACGCGGCGACAGGGTGGACCCGGCGACCCGCAGGGCGATCCGAACCAATCCCGAGGCTCGGGCGGCCAGAACTACCCACCCGGCCAGCTTCCGCCGCCGGGCCCCGGCGGTCCGCCGCCGCACGGCCCGGCAGGAGCTGGGCCGCAGCGCAACCCGGGCGGCCCCGGCCGACCGCCGGGACCGGGAGGCTTCGGCGGCCCGGGTGGACGCGGCGGCGCACCGGGAGCCGGTGGTCCGGGCTCGGGCGGCCCTGGCGGCCCAGGTTCCGGTGGCCCGGGAACTCCTGGGCCGGGCGGACCCGGTCAAGGTCGCGGGTCGGAAGATCCGGGTGCGCAACGCAACACCGGCGGGTCCGGACGGCCGCCGGGTCCGGTTCGGGGCCCGGGGGATCCGGCGTCGCAGCGGAATCCGGGCCGGGGCCCGGGTCCGGGAGGCTCGGGTGGGCCGTACGGGACGGGGCAGCATGCGCCGTGGGGTCCGGAAGGTCCGCTGTCACAGCCGGTTCCGGGTCCGGGGCACGGTGCACCGCAGGGATCCGGGCAGCCGTGGGGTCCGGAAGGTCCGGCGTCGCAACCTGTTCCCGGTCCGGGTTTCGGTCCCGGCGGTGGGAATCCGCCGTATGGATCGGGTCCGGGCGATCAGGGGCAGGGCGAGCCGGGGCAGCCGTACGCGCCCGCCGATGGCGAGGAAACCGTGCGCCAAACCCTGTCCAAGGGTGAGAAGGCCGGTGCTCGCCGCTCGAAATCGGCTGCCGCCGAAACGAATACTCCGGGTCCGAGGCCGCCCGTCAGCCGCAAGGACGCCGCTTTGGCCGCGGTGCTGTTCGCGGTCGATATCGCGATCGTGTCGCTGTTCTCCTATGACCTGTTCGGAAAAGCCTTCGGCCTGATCCGCAACCGCTGTACGGCCAAGAAGGATCTCTCGGTGCAGTGCACCGCGATTCGCCCCGGAGCCTCGGCCCTGTGGGGCCTGCTGATCGGTGGCGGCGGTATGTCCCTCGCCCTGGTCGCCGCGCTGGTGCTGGCGGCGGTGGCCGCCATGACCGGTCGCCGCGCCTGGTGGTGGACCCTGGCCGCACTGCCGATCATCGCGATCTGCGGCGGTATCGGCCACGTCCTGGTCGGTAACGCCGTCGGCTGACAAATCGCGGCATGCTGGAGGTATGGCGGAGTATTGGCGGCCGCCGGTTCGGCCGGTGGATCTTGTTGCTGCCGTGGTGATTTATCTCGCGGCGGTGGTTGCGGGGTGGGTGCTGGCGGCGTTCGTGCCGGATTATCGGGTGCTGGTCGGTGCGACCGGTGAGCACCGGTATCTGCCGTTCGCCTATTTCGTGGGGTGGTTCGGGATTGTGGTGACGCTCATGGTGATTCCGCTGTGGGTGCAGCGGGCGGTGCGATTGGGGCAGCGGGCGTGGCCTACCGCGCTGGTGGCCTTCCCGCTGCTCATCGAATCGTGGGTGTTGGGTTTGCTCACCGCGATTGTCGCGGTGTCCCTGTGACTTCGAGGGTCAGAGGCGTTCGTAGATGGTGGCGTTGGCCAGGCCGCCCGCCTCACACATGGTTTGCAAGCCGAACCGTGCGCCGCGGTCGTGCATGGCGTGCACGAGGGTGGTGGCGATTCGGGAGCCCGATGCGCCGAGCGGGTGGCCGATGGCTATCGCGCCGCCGTTGACGTTGACCTTGGACAGGTCCGCGCCGGTGTCGTGCGCCCAGGCCAGGACCACCGAGGAGAAGGCCTCGTTGACCTCGAACAGGTCGATATCGGAGAGTTGCAGGCCGCTGCGCTGCAATACCTTTCGGGTTGCCGGGATCACGGCGGTCAGCATGAGCAGCGGATCGTCGCCCGCTACCGCGAAGCTGTGCAGGCGCGCCAAGGGAGTGAGGCCGAGTTGGGCGGCCCGCTCGCTGGTCATGATCAACACTGCCGAGCTGCCGTCGTTGATCTGGCTGGCGTTGGCCGCGGTGATATTCCAGCCGATCTGCGGGAAACGGGCCGCCATCTCCTCGCTGTAGAAGGCGGGGCGCAGGATGCCGAGGGTTTCCAGGCTGCCGCCGAGGCGGATGCCCTCATCGGCGGTGAGTCCGGCCATGGGTGCGAGCTGGGCGTCGAACGCGCCGTCTTTGGTTGCGCGAGCGGCCTTCTCGTGGCTGCCGAGCGCGAATTCGTCGAGCTGGGCGCGGGACAGTCCCCATTTGGCGGCGATGAGTTCGGCGCTGATGCCCTGCGGAACCAGGCCCTCGGGATAGCGTTCGGCGAAGCCGACACCCGCGATGTCCTGTGCGCCGATGAGGTTGGCGCCCATGGGCACTCGGCTCATGGATTCGACGCCGCCCGCGACCACGATGTCGTACGCCCCGGCGATGACGCCCTGTGCGGCGAAGTGAATGGCCTGCTGGCTGCTGCCGCACTGCCGGTCGACGGTGGTGGCGGGCACGGATTCGGGATATCCGGCGGCCAGGACCGCGCGGCGGGTGAGGTTGCTGCCCTGTTCGCCGACGGCGGTGACGACACCGCCGATGACGTCGTCGATGAGTTCGGGATCGATGCCGCTGCGCCGGACCACTTCGCGCAGGCTGTGCGCGAACAGGTCGGCCGGATGCTGACCGTGCAGCGCGCCATTGGCCTTGCCCTTGCCGACCGGCGTACGAACCGCTTCGACGATGACTGCGTCTCTCATGGCTTTTCCTTTTCGGAGGAGCTGGCTTCATTGCCCTAAACCCAGGCTACGAGCTGGCCATAGTTGAGGCAAGTCAGCATGTGTATGATGTACGCCATGTCCGTCGTATTGGAAGGAAAGCTCAGGGACCTGAGCGCGTGGAAGCCCGAAGGGTGCTCCATCGCCAAGGCCCTCGATATCGTCGGCACCCGGTCGGCGATGCTCATCCTGCGCGAGGCCTACTACGGCGTCACCAGGTTCGACGGTTTCGCCACCCGCATCGGCATCACCGATGCGGCCGCCTCCAGCGCGCTGCGCAAACTCACTGATGCCGGACTGCTGGAGAAGCGCCCGTATCAGGAGGAGGGTAAGCGCACCCGGCACGAATACGTGCTCACCCCAATGGGTTCGGACCTACTGCCCGCCGTGCTCGCGCTGTGGCAGTGGGGTGATCAGTACCTCCAGGACGGCACCCCGCCGCTGGAGCGCGTGGAGGACGCGACCGGCGAACCGGTGCGCGTCGAGATCCGCTCCGCCTCGGGAAATGAAGTGCCACTGGAGAATCTGCGGGTCCGCGTGAACAAGAACTGGCGCCGCCCCGCGTAATGCGGTGCGACGCCAGTCGTTACGCCGGACGTCAGTTCAGGCGACGTCCGTCTTCGGGACCGAAGAAGTAGATGTGCTCAGCGTCCGTGGACAGGCTCAGCCGCGCGCCCTTGGCGGGCGGATTGCGCCAATCCGCGCGCGCCACAATGGTTTCCCCGTCGCCGAGGGTGCGGCCGTAGATGTACGCGTCGGAGCCGAGCTCCTCGACCACATCGACCTCCATGCCGATGCCCCGGCCGTCGGCGACCGGCTCCAGATGCTCGGGCCGCACGCCCACAACGATATTCGGCCCGGTGGCCCCGGCGACCGTGCGCGGCAGTTCGAGGCGATGCCCGCCGAGCGTTACCCCGCCGTCCTGAACCGGCAGCGTGAACAGGTTCATGGCGGGCGATCCCATGAATCCGGCCACGAACAGATTCGCCGGATTGCGGTACAGATCGCGCGGTGAGGCGCACTGCTGCAGCAGCCCGTCCTTGAGCACCGCGACCCGGTCGCCCATGGTCATGGCCTCGACCTGATCGTGCGTGACGTACACGGTGGTGGTGCCGAGCCGCCGCTGCAATTGCGCGATCTGGGTGCGGGTCTGCACGCGCAGTTTCGCGTCCAGGTTGGACAGCGGCTCATCCATCAGGAACACCTGCGGCTGCCGCACGATGGCGCGACCCATGGCCACGCGCTGGCGCTGACCGCCGGACAGCGCCTTGGGCTTGCGATCCAGGTACGGCTCGAGGTCCAGCAGTTTGGCGGCCTCGAGCACGCGCTGCTGCCGCTCCTCCTTGGCGACCTTGGCCATCTTGAGCGCGAACCCCATGTTCTCGGCGACGCTCATATGCGGGTACAGCGCGTAGTTCTGGAACACCATGGCGATATCGCGTTCCTTGGGCTCGGCGTGCGTGACATCGCGATCCCCGATGAGGATCCGCCCGTCACTCACCTCCTCGAGTCCCGCGAGCATGCGCAGCGAGGTGGACTTCCCGCAGCCGGACGGACCGACCAGCACCAGGAATTCGCCATCGGCGATCTCCAGATTCAGTTCGTCGACGGCGGGTGTGGCCGAGCCCGGGTACAACCGGGTGGCCTTGTCGAAAGTGACCGTAGCCATGCGAAACGCATCCCTTCACCGGCAGGAACGTGCCGGACGATCCGTAGTAGAGGGGTTGGACCCGAGCCGGGGGCTCGGGTCCTGGGCACGATATCAGCCGGTGAACGGCCCTGCCGAGCCGTGATCAGGCACCCGGGCGCGACTCGTGTTCGATGCCTTCGTGTTCGGCCCCGCGCTGGAAGCGGAGCAGCCGCAGGGCATTGGCGACCACGAGCAGGGTGGAGCCCTCGTGGATGAAGACCGCCGGGCCGATGGGCAGGCCGATCAGGGTGGCGGGGACCAGGCCCGCGACGATGATCAGGGCGACGGTCAGGTTCTGGCGGATGATGGCGGCGGTGCGGCGGCTCAGCGCGACCGCGAAGGGGAGGCGGCCGATATCGTCGGTCATCAGCGCCACATCGGCGGTTTCCAGGGCTACGGCGGAACCGCTTGCGCCCATGGCGATTCCGACCGAGGCGTTGACCATGGCGGGCGCGTCGTTGACGCCGTCGCCGACCATGGCGGTGCCACCGTTGGCACTGAGGCGGCCGATCATCTCGACCTTGTCCTCGGGCAGCAGGCCACCGTGCGCGGCATCGAGGCCGAGACCGTCGGCGACCGCGTCCGCGACGCGCTGATTGTCACCGGAGATGACGATCAGATCGGAAATGCCCAGTGCGCGTAGCTTTTCCATCACCGCGGCCGCTTCGGCGCGCGGGGTGTCCATGACGCCGACCACGCCGAGATACCTGCCACCGCGTCGCACGATCATGGTGGTGCGCCCGGCCGCGTGCAGCCGGTCGACGGTTTCGGCGATGGCGGCGGGCACCCCGTCCGGATCGATCTCGGCGAACATGGTGAGGTTGCCGATTTCGGTGGGACTGCCGTCGACCAGTGCGGTCACCCCGCGCCCGGTCACCGAATTCACCTGGGTGGCATTGGTTTCCGTCTCGGCTGGCACGAGCAGTTTCAGGTCGCGGGTGATGGCACTCGCGAGCGGGTGATCACTGAACGATTCCACCGCGAACAGGGCGGTGATGAGGTCATCGCGCATTTCCTCCCGCGCGGGTTCGATATCGGTGACCCGGGGCTGTCCCCAGGTGAGTGTTCCGGTCTTGTCGAAGGCCATGGACCGCACCCGGCCGAGCGATTCGAGCGGCCCGCCGCCCTTGGCGAGCACGCCCGCCTGTGCGGCGCGCGCGACTCCGGCCAGCACCGCGCTGGGCGTGGCGATGGCGAGCGCACAGGGGCTGGCGGCGACCAGCACCACCATGGCGCGATAGAAGCTGTCCGCGAACGGTTCGCTGAGAACGACAGCGCCGTAACCGATTACGGCGAGCACGCCGAGAATGACGGCGGGCACGTAGATCACCTGGAACCGGTCGATGAACCGCTGCGTCGGCGACTTCTGGGTGTCGGCGTCGCGCACCATGGCGATCACCCGCGCCAGGGTGCTGTCGGCGGACTTGCTGGTGACCATGATCTCCAGCACCCCGGAGCCGTTCAGGGTGCCCGCGAAAACGCGTTGTGATTCAGGTAGCGGGGTGCGGCTGGCGAGCGCGGCGGCCGGATCGTCCACGGCCCGCTTCTCCACCGGAATGCTCTCGCCGGTGACCGCGGATTCGTCGATGGCGCTCACGCCGGTGACCACGACGCCGTCCGCGCTGAGGCGCGAATTCGGCCGCACCACAACGATATCGCCGATCTCCAGATCCTCGACATCGATCTCGACGACGCTGTCCGGCCCGCGTCGCACCAGCGCGGTGCGGGGCGCGAGTTCGCCCAGCGCCTCGATGGAGCGCTTGGCCCGGCTCATGGCGTATTCCTCGAGCGCGTGGCCGAGGCTGAACAGGAACAGCAGTACCGAGCCCTCGGCCCATTTGCCGACCGCCGCCGCGCCGACGGCCGCGATCAGCATGAGGAAGTCGACCTCGAAGCGCCCGCGCCGCACGGTATTGATCGCGGTGCGCACGGTGAAGAAGCCGCCGAGCAGATAGGTGGCCCCGAACAGCGTGGCCGCGACCCACGGCGGGGTGTCCAGGAGGTAGCGGGCAACCATGCCGCCCGTATAGGTGACGCCGGAGCCGATGGCGAAGGCCATCTCCATGCGTGGTCCGAGCAGGCCGTGCCCGTGATCGCCGTCGCCCGCCGAGTGGCGGTCGGCACCGTTTGCGGTTCGCCGTTCGTTCGCCGTCGCGTTCATACCTGCCACGATAACATCAACACATGCGTATGTCTGCATGTATTTGGCGAGGGTATCCCGCCCGCGAGCTCGCGCGGCGGCCCGATCGGTACGGCGGTAGCCTCGGGAATCGGTACGAGAATCCAGTTCCACGAGAGGGAGAGCCACGTGAGCCGACCGGTTCGTATCGGAGTTCAGCTGCAACCACAGCACGCCCCCAACTACGGATTGATTCGCGACGCGGTGCGCCGATCCGAGGACGCCGGGGTCGACATCGTCTTCAACTGGGATCACTTCTATCCCCTGTACGGCGATCCCGAGGGCGCGCACTTCGAATGCTGGACGATGCTGGCCGCGGTCGCCGAACAGACCGAACGGGTGGAGCTGGGCGCACTCGTCACCGGCGGCGGCTACCGCAATCCCGAACTGCTCGCCGATATGGCGCGCACCGTCGACCACATCAGTGACGGGCGGCTCATCCTCGGTATCGGCGCGGGCTGGTTCCAGAAGGACTATGACCAGTACGGCTACGAATTCGGCACGGCCGGAAGCCGTTTGGCGCTGCTCAAGGAGAATATGGCGCGGCTGACCGACCGCCTGGCCAAATTGAATCCGCAGCCGGTGCGCGATATCCCGATCCTCATCGGTGGCGGCGGTGAGAAGAAGACGCTGCGCTTGGTCGCGCAGTACGCCGATATCTGGCACAGCTTCGCCGATCTCGACGTGCTGACGCGCAAGTCCGGCATCCTCGCCGAGCATTGCGCCGAGGTCGGCACCGAGGTGGCGAACATCGAGAAGTCGGTGGATTGGCCGGGCGCGGACAAGGCTCCCGATTTCGTGGCGCAGGGCGCGACCCTGTTCACCGTCGGCGTCGGCGGCCCGGACTACGACCTGAGCACCGTCGAACAGGCCATCGCCTGGCGCGACAGCCTCTCGGCCTGACCCGCCGCCGACGGGCGGTCCTGGACTCTCGTTGATGGCAAGTCTGGTTTTACCGGCCACCCCCACTAGGGTGGTTTGTCATGGTTTGCTTGCGTACGACCAGGTCCGGGCGGTCCGGCCGCCGACCTCGCATGCTGTCGATGGCGGGGGTGTTGCTGGTCACCCTGGGTGCGGTCACCCTCGGTGCCGGACCGTCGGCCGCCGCACCCTCCGGCGGGGATCTGTGTTCCCCGCCGGGCGTGGCCGCGGCCAGCGCGGCACCCACCAATCTGGCGTCGGGGCAGCAGTCCCCGAACTCGGATAAATACACGACCGCGACCACCGAACCGCTGGATCGCATCGATATCACCAAGCTGGGCCTGCTCACCCCGGGCAAGCTGAGCGTCGGCACCCTGTCCGACGCCCCGCCGAGCATCTGCCTCAATTCCAAGGGCACGTTCACCGGTTTCGACAATGAGCTGCTGCGCGCGGCCGCCGCCAAGATCGGCCTGCAGGTGGAGTTCACCGGCACCGATTTCGCGGGTCTGCTCGCACAGGTGGCCAATGGCCGTTTCGATGCCGCGTCGTCGAGCATCACCACCACCGACGCCCGCCGCAAGCTGGTCGGCTTCACCAACGGCTACGATTTCGGCTACTTCTCCCTGGTCGCCCCGAACGGCGGTGCCATCAAGGGCTTTTCGGATCTGAACAAGGGCACCCGCATCGGCGTGGTGCAGGGCACCGTGCAGGACGAGTACGTGGTGAACGAACTGCACCTGGATCCGGTGAAGTTCCCCGACTACAACACCGCGTACGCGAATCTCAAGACCGGGCAGATCGATGCCTGGGTGGCACCGTCGCAGCAGGCCATCGGCATTATCAAGCCGGGTGACGCGGCCTCGATCGTGCAGAACACCTTCAGCCTCAACAACTTCACCGGCTGGGCCGTGCGCAAGGACAATCAGCCGCTCACCGATGCGCTCAATGCCGGATTGGACGCGGTGATCGCGGACGGCACCTACGCCAAGCTGTACGAGGACTGGGTGCCGCGCGAGATTCCGCCGGGCTGGAAGCCGGGCTCCAAAGCCGTTGCCGCCCCGCAGCTCCCGGATTTCGCCAAGATCGCGGCCGAGCACGCCGGTGACAATGCCGGGCAGACCGCCGTGCAGCCGAAGTCCACGCTCGCGCAGTTGAAGGACACGTTCTTCGACTGGTCGCTGTACCGCAAGGCTTTTCCGGATCTGATCAAGACCGGTCTGCCGAATACCCTGATCCTGGCGCTGGTTTCGGGTGCGCTGGGCACCGTGATCGGCATGCTGCTGGCGGTGGCGGGCATCTCGCGCACCCGCTGGTTGCGCTGGCCCGCACGGGTGTACACCGATATCTTCCGCGGCCTGCCCGCCGTGGTGATCATCCTGATCATCGGCCTCGGCATCGGCCCGGTGGTCAAGAACATCACCGGCAACAATCCGTACTGGCTGGGTGTGGTGGCGCTGGCGCTGCTGTCCTCGGCGTATATCGGTGAGATCTTCCGCTCCGGCATCCAGTCGGTGGAGCCGGGTCAGCTGGAAGCGGCCCGCGCCATCGGGTTCGGCTACCGGCAGTCCATGTCCCTGGTGGTGATTCCGCAGGGTGTGCGCCGGGTGCTGCCCGCGCTCATGAATCAGTTCATCGCGCTGATCAAGGATTCCTCCCTGATCTACTTCCTGGGACTCCTTGCCACACAACGCGAATTGTTCGCGGTCGGCCGAGACCTCAACGCACAGACCGGAAATCTGTCGCCGCTGGTGGCGGCGGGCCTGATGTACCTGGTGCTGACGGTGCCGCTGACCCATCTGGTGAACTACATCGACGGCCGCCTGCGCACCGGCCGCGCCGAGAAGACGGTCGAACCGGTCGAACAGGCCGTCATCACGGAAGGGCGTGGAGCATGAGTGCCTCACTCACGGGTACCGGACTGCACGTGACGCTCGGCGGCAACGAGGTGCTGCGCGGGGTGGACGTGCACGTCGACGCGGGCAAGACCACCACCGTCATCGGCCCGTCCGGTTCGGGTAAGTCGACGCTGCTGCGGGTGCTGAACCGGCTGTACGAGCCGACCGAGGGTGACATCCTGCTGGATGGGAAATCCGTGCTGAAGGATGATCCGGATCAGCTGCGCCGTCGCATCGGCATGGTGTTCCAGCACTTCAACCTGTTCCCGCACAAGACCGTCGCGGACAATGTGGCGCTCGGCCCGCAGAAGCTGCACGGACTGTCCAAGGAGCAGGCGCGCACGCTCGCGCTGGAGCAGCTGGAGACCGTCGGGCTGGCGGGCAAGGCCGATTCCCGGCCCGCGAACCTGTCCGGCGGACAGCAGCAGCGCGTCGCCATCGCCCGGGCGCTGGCGATGAAACCCCAGGTCATGTTCTTCGACGAGGCGACCTCGGCACTGGACCCGGAACTGGTGAAGGGCGTGCTCGCGCTCATGGCCGATCTGGCCAAGGGCGGTATGTCCATGATCGTGGTGACGCACGAAATGGGCTTCGCGCGTTCGGTATCGGATCAGGTGGTGTTCATGGACCACGGCAGGGTCGTCGAAACCGGTACGCCCGAAGCGCTTTTCGATCAGGCGCAGACCCCGCGACTGCAGCAGTTCCTCTCGCAGGTGCTCTAGCTGCTGCCGAAGCTCGGCATATTCGCGAATCGGCCGAAATCGCCTTGGGCGCCGCTGTATACGTTCAGATCGGTGCCCCCGGCGATACCGGGCACATTGCCGGAATCGGTGTACTGCCAGAAGGTCCAGTTCGGCCAGCCGCCGGGCACCTCGGGGCCGTCGTTACCGCGGTAATCGGCGATCCACAGCGGGTACCTGGTGAATTCATTGCTGTCGGCCATGGCTGTCTGCCAGAACCGCGGGTAGGTGTAGATGATCGGCACGCGACCGGTCAACGCCTGCACCGTATTCAGGTACCGGTGCGTCCAGTCGATGAGCGCCGGTGCGGGCAGTCCGCCCGAATCCTCGAGATCGAGCACCGGCGGCAGATCCAGCGGCCCGTTCTGACCCAGCACGGTGGCCGCGTACAGCGCGGCCTGCGCCTCGGGCAGCTGGTTCGGGCGCGCGTAATGGTAGGTCCCGCGCGCCACCCCGGCCGCCCGCATGAGCAGGCTGTCCGGCACGAAGTACGGATTCACATAGTTGACGCCCTCGGTGGCCTTGACCATGGCGAAGTGATTGCCGGAGGCGCGCACCTCGAACCAATTGATCATGCGCCCGTCGAGATGCTGCCAGGACGAGACATCCGGCCCGCCCGCATCGGCCGCCGCGGGGGCGGCCGACATTGCCGTGAGAATGCTGGCCACCGCGAAAGTGGTCAGTGCCAACTTCCTTCGTCGAACCATGCCAGGGGACGCTATGTGGGCTTACGCACCCCACACAGCGACTCGCCCGCACGTTGTCCAAGTGTTAGCTGAATCTCAGCGATTCATCCGAGCCAATCCAATACCGACGCCGCGGTCCAGGACTGCTGCATGCTGCCCAGCGGTTCGCCCGTGAACGGTTCGTAGTACTCGGCGAAGCTGCCGTCGCTGGCCTGGCGCAGGCCCTCCGCGCGCAGCATGAACGATCGTTCCGCCCAGCCGCGGCGGGCGAACACCCAGGAGAACAGCCAGCTCATCACCGGCCACACCGGTCCGCGCCAGTATTCGCGCGGCCGGAAATCCCGGGCCACCGGTGAGGTGGAGGGCGGCAGCGCGTAGCGCAGATCCGGATGCCCGCACCAGCGCGGACCCTCGAACAGTTGCAGCAGTCGCCGTTCGGCGTCACGCGGCAGCCCGCCGCACAGCAGCGGCGCGAACGAGGCGAGGGTTTCGGTCTCGATCCACTTGTCCGCGCGCACATCGAAATCGCGCGCCACCCCGGTGCGAGGATTCGTGGTGCCGACCACGCCCGATCGGAAGTAATCGGCCCATTCCAGCAGTTCGCGCACATCGGCGTTCGGCTGCTTGTAGTCCTCGCCGATGGTGGCGAGCACATCGCACGCGAGCGCGAAGATGGCGGTGACGAATACGTCCTCGACCGCGAAACTCATTGTCGAGGCCAGTTGATAATCGTCGTAACCGCAGCGGCGCATCTGCTCCACCAGCCACATGTAGCGGTCGTATTCGCGATCGCTGGGCCGCTGCGTCGGATCGCCGACGACGTGCAGATCCTCCCGCTCGTACGGCGGAAGATCCGGTCCCGGAATCACATTCGCGTAGGCGCGATCCCAGCGCGGCGAATTGTCCATACCGGATTCCCACCCGTGGTAGAGCGTGATTCGCCCGTGCTGCTTGGGATCTCGCGCATACGCCAGCCAGCGATGCCAGCGCATCAGATCCGGCCAGCGCCGCTGCAGGAACTCCTCGGCGGTTGCGCGGGTGCTGCGCCCGTGCCGCCGGGAATGATCCAGAATCCGTTGCACCGCAATGGCATGCACGGGCGGCTGGGTGATTCCGGAAGTATCGGGTCCGTCCGGGGCATCGGCCGCGAGGCGCCGGCATTCCCACCGGCTCGGTCCCGGAAAATATCCGTCCACGCCATTGGCGAACACGATGTGCGGGATCATGCCGTTGCGCCACTGCGCCGACAACAGCGTGTCCATTTCCAGCACCGCGCGCTCCACACTCAACGGCGCCAGCCCCACCGCGACGAACGCGGCGTCCCAACTCCACATATGCGGATACAGCCGCGGCGCGGCGGTGGTCATGGACCCCAGGTCATTGCCGCGCAGCAGGTAGGCGGCGCGGGCCGCGAGCTGGGTTGGCGTGAAACCCGAGTGCGTCATCGCCCTATTCTGCGACGGAACCCGCAGGTATGCGCGATGTCCGTCCCGGACCGGATGCTCGGGCGGCATGGTGTGATCGAAGAACGCTATGTTCCCGTCCCGGCGTAACGCCGTATCGGTCTGTCTCGGAGGAGCTGTGTCCGCGTCGCGAGGCGCGATGTCCACCTCCTCGTAGGACGCTGTGCCTGCCGAGGACGCCGGTTCGCCGAATTGCACTGTGTACGCCTTTTCACATTTTCGAACGCGCGTGTGTTTGAGCCCTCTGTGCCTAGCCAACGCATCGTCGGCGCCGTGCGCCCGGTTACGGTGAGGGCATGGCGAATTCCGCGAGCACCGGCAATGACCGTCCGACCGCGTTGATCACCGGAGCGAGCCGCGGCCTGGGCGCCGCCATCGCCCGCGCGCTCGCGCCGACGCACCGGCTGCTGCTGGGTGCGCGCACGCCGGAAGCGCTCGAACCGATCTTGAAGGAATTGCCGGATGCCACGGGGTGGCCGGTGCAGCTGACCGACTACGAAGCGGTGGCCCGCAAGGCCGAGTCGATCGAGCGGCTGGATGTCCTGGTGCACAATGCCGGGGTCGCCGACCTGGGAACAATAGCCGATTCGTCCGTTGCGCAGTGGCGGAATACGTTGGAAGCCAACCTGATAGCGGTATCGGAACTGACCCGGCTGACCCTGCCCGCGTTGCGCGCCGCGCGCGGGCACGTGGTGCTGATCAATTCCGGCGCGGGGTTGCGCGCCAATCCGGGCTGGGGTGTGTACGCGGCGAGCAAGTTCGCACTGCGCGCCTTCGGTGACGCGCTGCGGCTGGAGGAGCCCGAATTGCGGGTGACCTCGATCCATCCCGGGCGCATCGACACCGATATGCAGCGCGAGCTGGTGGCGGGTGAGCAGCGGCCGTACGAGCCCAATGAATTTCTCAAAGCGGAGACGGTGGCGTGGATGGTGCGCAATGCCGTCGAGACCCCGCGTGACGCGCATCCCACCGAAATCGTAGTGCGCCCGATCCCGCGCTGACCGGGCGTTTCAGCTGAGAGCAGCCTTAACGTTCCCCCTGAATTCCAATCGTTTCGCGCCGAATTGGTGCTCAGTTCATCGGCGGTCGATATAACCGGATGAACCGCCCGAATCCGGCGCGGGGATGAGGCGATCCCGCATGCGGATCCGGAATTCGGAGTGATCTACCACGATGGACAGAAGACGGCTGCTCACGCTGCTCGCTGCGGGCACGGCGGCCGCCCTCACGGGCTGCACCCAGGCACAGGGTGATCCCCTGGACACCGGCTCCGCGGGTGGAACGCAGCCGCCCGGCACCACACCGCCCCTGCTCCCCGCGCGGCCCACCGGACCCAAGACCCCGATCGCGCCCGGCACCACCATCACCGGTCTGCCGGGTAACGGCAACTCCATGGCGCTCACCGTCGACGACGGAGCCAGCCCCGAGGTGGTCGGCGCGTACATCGAATTCGCCAAGCGCACCGGGGCCCGCTTCACCTTCTTCGTCACCGCGTACTACGACTCGTGGAGCGTGCACAGGGACGCGCTGCGACCGCTGGTGGATTCGGGCCAGATCCAGCTGGGCAACCACACCTGGAACCATCCGGATCTGACCACATTGTCCGCGAGCGCCGTCTCATCGCAGCTGGATCAGGCGAAAACGTTCCTGCGCAATACCTTCGGCGTCGACGGCACCCCCTTCTACCGGCCGCCGTTCGGCCGCCACAACGGCACCGTCGACAAGGTCGCGGGCGACCTCGGCTACACCGTGCCCACCATGTGGTACGGCTCGATCTCGGACTCCGGCCTGATCACCGAGGACTACCTGATGGAATGCGCGCGAAAGTATTTCACGCCGCAGACCATCGTCATCGGGCACGCCAACCACCCGCCCGTGACGCACTGCTTCGACCAGCTGGTCGAGATCATCCGGGAACGCAACCTCGCCATGGTCACGTTGAACGACGTATTGGCGCTATCGCACTAGGGGCGTAATCGCCCGGGGGCGTGGATTTTCCGGTGTCCTCTCCGGATGCCGTTTGCTAGTGAAGAAGGTTCGACATGGATAGACGACGACTGCTGACGCTGCTGGCGGCGGGCACCGCCGCGACCCTGCTGGGGACGGGCGAGGCGAACGCCGACTTCCCGTTCGACAACGGTTCGTCCGGGCTCATCCCGCCGAATGTGCTGCCGGGCGCCACGATTCCGCCGCTGTCGCCGCGTGCCACGATCGGCCCGGGCACGATCACCGCGCTGCCCGGTGACGGAAACAATATGGCGCTCACCATCGATGACGGCGCGAGCGTCGAAACCGTCGGCGCCTTCATCGAATTCGCCCGCCGCACCGGCATTCGCATGACCTTCTTCGTGACCGCGTACTACGACTCCTGGCTGGTGCACCGGGACGCGCTGCGCCCGCTGGTGGATTCGGGACAGATCCAGCTCGGCAATCACACCTGGGATCATCCGGATCTGACCCGGTTGTCCGCCGGGGCCATCTCCGATCAGATCGAACGCGCGAAGACGTTCCTGTGGAACACCTTCGGCACCGACGGCACGCCGTTCTACCGCCCGCCGTTCGGCCGGCACAACGGCCTGGTCGATCGGGTGGCCGCCGACTCCGGCTATGCGGTGCCGACCATGTGGTACGGCAATCTCAACGACACCAATACGGTGATCAACGAGGATATGGTGCTCACCGCGGCCCGGCAGTGGTTCCGCGCGCAATCCATCGTGATCGGGCACGCCAATCGGCCGACCGTCACCCATGTCTTCGATCAACTGAACGACATCATCCGGGAACGCGGTCTGCGCACGGTCACGCTCAATGACGTCCTGGTGCTCGGCTGACCGGTTCGCAATGGGATGCTTGTCCGCATGGCAGCGGACAGGGCGGAGGTCACGGGCGGTCGCTGGGGCGATCACAATACCGAGCGCCGTCGTGCCATCATCGCCGCGTATATCGAGCTCATCGAGGAATCCGAGCCCGGCGCGGAGATCCCGCTGCAACTGATCGCGGACCGCGCGGGCGTGAAGCGCTCGGTGGTCTACCGGCATTTCGGTGACCGCGGCGATCTGGACGCCAAGACCCGGGAATTCGCGGTGGAAGGCGTTGTCGACCAGATGATGCCGGACTTCGATCCGGCGGAAAGCCTGCGCGACACCATCTTCCGCATTGTCGACACCTATGTGCGGTGGGTGGCGGTGCACGCGCGCCTGCACGAGTGGATCGAACGCGGTCCGGGCAGCGCGGACCCGGCGGGCAAGGCCGTGGTCGTCGGCACCAAGACCGCCATCGCGCTGCGCGTCGCACAGCTGTTCACCATGGCCGCGAGCGTGGTGGATCAGCACCATCCGGGCATCGATCCGGCGGCGTTCGCCATCGTCTCACTGGTGGACGGCGGCGTGACGCGCTGGCTCGACACCCGGCCGGATGATCTGGACGCGACGGAATTGGCGCGCCTGCTGGCGGATTCGATCTGGATGCTCTTCGACGGCCTCGCCCGCAGCCGCGGTTATGCCGTCGACCCGGATCGGCCGATCGTGGAACTGATGGCCGACCCGCCGGTGCAGTTCGAACTCTGATCCGAGTTCGAAACCGCAGCCCGCGGGCCTGCCCTATCCGGACTTCGGCTCAGGCGACGATATTCACCAGTCGGCCGGGCACCACGATGATCTTGCGCGGATCCTTGCCGCCCAGCAGCTCGGCGATCTTCTCGTCCGCCAGCGCCGCCGCCTGCACCGCGGCCTGATCGGCATCGGCCGGGACGCTGACGCGGCTGCGGACCTTACCGTTGACCTGGATCGGGTACTCGACCGAATCCTCCACCAGCAGAGCCGGATCCGCGATCGGGAACGGGCCGTGCGCCAGGGATGCGTTGTGGCCCAGGCGTTCCCACAGTTCCTCGGCGATATGCGGGGACATCGGGGCCAGCATCAGCACCAGCGGTTCGACCAAGGCGCGGGGTGCGCCGTCGCCGAAGTTCTTGGTCAGATAGTTGGTCAGCTCGATCAGCTTCGCGCCCGCGGTGTTGTCCCGCAGGTTGGCGTAGTCGTCGTCGACGCCCGCGATCGTCTTGTGCACCAGGCGCAGGGCCTCGTTCGACGGTTCGTCCTCGGTGACGCGGATCGCGCCGGTCTCCTCGTCCACCACCAGCCGCCACACGCGCTGCAGGAAGCGCTGCGCGCCGACGACATCCTTGGTGGACCAGGGGCGCGAGGCGTCCAGCGGGCCCATGGACATCTCGTAGAAGCGGAAGGTGTCCGCGCCGTACGCCTCGTACATCTCATCCGGGGAGACGGCGTTCTTCAGCGATTTGCCGATCTTGCCGTACTCCTGGAAGACCTCGATCTCCACACCGGAAGTGTTGGTCCAGAAGAACTTTCCGTCCCGCTCGATGATCTCGGCGGCGGGCACGTACGCGCCGCGCTCATCGGTGTAGGCGAAGCCCTGGATATAGCCCTGGTTGAACAGGCGGCGGTACGGCTCGTAGCTGGACACATCACCCAGATCGAACAGCACCTTCTGCCAGAAGCGCGCGTACAGCAGATGCAGCACCGCATGCTCCACGCCGCCGATGTACAGATCGACGCCGCCCGGATCGTTCGCGCCGTGCTCGGCGGTGCGCGGACCCAGCCAGTACTGCTCATTCTCCTTGGCGCAGAACGCCTCCGAGTTGGTCGGATCGGCATAGCGCAGCTGATACCAGGAACTGCCCGCCCAGTTGGGCATGACATTGGTATCGCGGCGGTACTGCTTGGGGCCGTCGCCCAGATCCAGCGTGACGTTCACCCATTCGGTGGCCTTGGCCAGCGGCGGGGACGGTTCGGAATTGGCGTCGTCCGGATCGAAGGTGACGGGGGCGAAGTCCTCCATCTCCGGCAGCAGCACCGGCAGCATGGATTCCGGCAGTGCGTGCGCCGCGCCGTCCTCGTCGTAGACGATCGGGAAGGGCTCGCCCCAGTAGCGCTGGCGAGCGAACAGCCAGTCGCGCAGCTTGTATTGGATGGTGCCCTTACCGTGGCCGTTGGCCTCCAGTTCGCCGATGACGCGCGCCTTGGCGGCGTCGATCTCCAGGCCGTCCAGGTAACCGGAGTTCACCAGGGTGCCCTCACCGGCGTAGGCGGCCTCCGAGATATCGCCGCCCGCAACGACTTCCACGATGGGCAGGCCGAAGGCGGAGGCGAATTCCCAGTCGCGCGGATCGTGGCCGGGGACGGCCATGATCGCGCCGGTGCCGTAACCGCTCAGCACGTAGTCGGCGATGAAGACCGGTACGCGCGCGCCGTTCACCGGGTTGGTGGCGTAGGAGCCCAGGAAGACGCCGGTCTTCTCCTTGCTCTCCTGGCGCTCCAGATCGGACTTCGCGGCGATCGACTTGCGGTATCCCGCAACGGCTTCCGCCGGGGTGTCCGAGCCGCCGAAGGTCCAGCGGGCATCGGTGCCGGACGGCCAGGTGGCCTCGGTCAGCCGGTCGACCAGTTCGTGTTCGGGGGCCAGCACCACGTAGGTCGCGCCGAACAGCGTGTCCGGGCGGGTGGTGAACACCTCGATGACATCCGAGCCCGCCTCGAACTTGACCTGCGCGCCCCGCGAGCGGCCGATCCAGTTGCGCTGCATGGACTTGACGTTCTCCGGCCAATCCAGATTGTCCAGGTCGTCGACCAGGCGATCGGAATAGGCGGTGATGCGCATCATCCACTGCCACAGGCGCTTACGGAACACCGGGAAATTACCGCGCTCGGAGCGGCCGTCGGCGGTGACCTCTTCATTGGACAGCACGGTGCCCAGGCCCGGGCACCAGTTGACCATCGAATCGGTCTGGTACACCAGGCGATACGAGTCGATCAGGGCATTGCGCTCGGACGGGGACAGCTCGTTCCAGGAGCGGTCGTCACCGTTGATGGCGCGCTTACCGGCCTCGAATTCGGCGATCAGCTCGGCGATCGGGCGGGCCCGGCCCAGACCCGTGTCGTACCAGGCGTTGTAGATGCGCAGGAAGATCCACTGCGTCCATTTGTAGTACTCGGGATCGGTGGTCGCGAACGAGCGGCGGCGATCATGGCCCAGACCCAGGCGATCCAGCTGACGCTGCATATTCGCGATATTGGATTCGGTGGTGACCCGCGGATGCGCGCCGGTCTGCACCGCGTACTGCTCGGCGGGCAGGCCGAAGGCGTCATAACCCAGGGCGTGCAGCACATTCCGGCCGCGCATGCGGTGGAAGCGCGCGAACACATCGGTGGCGATATAGCCCAGCGGATGCCCGACATGCAGGCCCGCGCCCGAGGGGTACGGGAACATGTCCTGCACGAACAGTTTGTCCGCCGGGGTCTCACCCTGCAGCGGGCCGACCGGATTGGGAGCGTAGAACGTGCCCCGCTCCTGCCAGGCCTGCTGCCACTTCTGCTCTACCCGGCCCGCCAGCTCGGCGTTGTAACGGTGCGCGGGCACATCGCTGGCCCCAGCCGCGGCCGCGGTGGGTGTGTCGGTTGCACGAGTGTCCTGCACGGTCCTGCCTTCTTAATCCCTAGCCGATCCCCGATAAGGTCGCTCACCAGGGTAAAGCGTCGCCACCCCGGTCCCCAAAAAGGGTCGCGACCTCGCGCACCGGCACGCCGGAAGGTTCGGGAGCGTCCCGCGACACACCGACCGGGGCCGAGGCTGACCCGAGCGCGCTGTAGCCTGCAGGGGTGGTTGTCGTCGCGCTGATTCTCTTTGTTCTGTCGGCTGTTGCCGTGGTCACCGGAGTGCTCGGACTGACCGGCACGCTCCCCGGCAACCGCTATTTCGGGATTCACTCCGAGAAGGCGATCGAGTCCGAGGAGAACTTCAAGCTGGCCAATCGCGTGGCCGCGCCCACCTCGATCGTGGCCGGGCTGCTGCTCGCCGCGGGTGGTTCGGTCGCCCTGGTCGGCGGTGGCATCGCGGGCCTGCTGATCGCGGTGCTGGCCGTGGTCATCTCGTTCTTCACCCTCGGCGCGGGCGCGCTCGCCGCCGAGAAGGCCCTCGAAGCGGCCTCCCCGGCGGAACCGGCCGGTGGCTGCGGCAGCGCCTGCGGTTCCTGCTCGCTGCGTGACGCCTGCGAACCCGCCGCCAACTGATCTTCGGTCTCTCCGGGTACTAACCGAGGTTCTTGCGCATCCAGATGTGCGGGATGCCCGCGTCATCGCCGATCTCGCCGTACGCCTCGTATCCGAGTCGCTCATAGAACCCCTGCGCGTGGGTCTGCGAATGCAATTCGATCGCGACCAGCCCGCGCTCGCGCGCCCGCTCCTCGATGGCCCGCACCAGCGCCACGCCCAGACCGGTGCCGCGCGATTCCGCCAGCACCGCCAGGCGGCCGAGCAGGCCGACGTCCTCCCGCACCAGCAAACGGCCCGCTCCCATCGGCTGCCCGTCGAATCGGGCCAGGAAATGATCCGCGACCGCGTCGAGCTCATCGAGTTCGAGTTCGGGCGGCACACCTTGCTCGGCGACGAACACCTTCATGCGAATCGCGTACGCGTCGGCCAGCTCCTGCTCCGTCGTGACGGTGAGTACCTCGATCATCAGGCCAGCATGCCTCAGTGAGCGGTATCACCCGGTTCGGGGATGCGTGCGCATTCCGGAGCCGGGATGCTCCGGGAGAGCGGACTGCCCGCCGGGTTCACATAGAGCACGGTGAGCCGCACCGGCTTCGGTCCGGGATTGCGGGCCAGGTGTGCGTGGCCCGCCCCGCTCGGCTCGCGGAAGATTCGCCACGGTGGTTTGACGACCGGTACGCAATCGGTTGCCGGATGATCCAGCGGCCCACCGGTCACCAGCACGAACAGGGTGCCGTCGTGAAAATGCCAGCCGCTCTGGCCATTCGGCGCGATGATCGTCTGCCGGAGCACGAAATCCCTACCGGCACAGGTGAATCGAACAAGGACACGACTGCGGGTGCCGGTCGCCGGGGCCGCATTCACCCGGAAACCGCGCTCGGGATCTCGTCCGAAGAACGCCATCATCGAATGATCGCGCACCGGCGGCCGCGACCGCGCGACCGCCCGTGCGACTCAGTGATCGTCGTAATGCCCGGCGTGCGCCGCATGCCGATGACCGTCGTGGATGTAATCCACATGATCCCCGTGCGGCACCGCCACATGCCCGCAGTTCGGCCCGTGCTCATGATCGTGGCTGTCATGGGTGATGTGCCCGGCGGGCTCGCACTCATCGAAATGATCATCGTGCGCCCGGTGCAAATGCCCGTCATGCGCGTAGTCGACGTGATCGCCATGTGGAATGGCAACATGGCCGCAACTGGGTCCGTGGACGTGATCGTGTCCACTGTGAGCAGTGTGAACCTGTGACATGGAACTTCCTTTCCGAGATGGGCAGGACATCCAGCAAACAGGTACGGACATTAGCACCCGTGCATCTATCGCCTACCCGGCGGATCATCCCGTCGAAGCAGGCCGACGTCAGCGGTGATTGCGGCGCAGTCGATCTCGCCAATCCCGGCGTGGCGGAGCGAGCCCGAGCTCGGTCGCGAAGGCGGCGGCGTCGGCCGCAGTGCTGACCTTGGGCCGAGTCCGTGCCCACGCCATGAACCTCGCGGTGAATTCCTGCCCGCAATTGTGTGCCAGCACCGGAAAGCGATGCGCCACTTCCTCGGCCCGCTTGTGCAGCAGCGCGTGCGCCGCCGCCGAGATATCGCCCGCGTCGAACCCCGGGGGAACGGCCGCTCCCGCGACCAGCGCCCGCACCAGCGCCGCCTGCTGCTCGGCGAGGGTTCCGGGCGTCGGCTCACCGGTCGTCCCGCTGTCCGAAGCCACGACGTCCGATTCCGGCTGCTCGATCATGCCGAGAACGCGTGGCGCGACGTGATGGCCGGGCGGGCGGAGGCGGTGGCGATGGCGTTCAGTTCGGCGATGAGTTCGGTTGCGGGCGGGTAGTTTCCGTCGCGTTCGAGCATGAGGGGGACCTGGCGGTTCGCGGCGAATTCGGCCACCAGCGCCAGCACCTCGGCGGGGACCGGGTGCACGTGGGTGTCGTGATAGCGGCCGCCCACCTCGTGACCGCCCGCGATGTGACAGTAGGCGAGGCGTTCGGTCGGCAGGCGCAGTAATTCCGTCAGTGGATCACGAGAAGTGTTGCGCGCGTTGGCATACAGGTTCGCGATATCGATGAGCAGGTATACGCCGGTACGCTCCACCAATTCCTGAAGGAACTCCGCCTCGGTGAATTCCGCGTCCGGCCATTCGAACAGCGCAGCGATGTTCTCTACCGCGAGCGGCACGTCGAGTTCGGCCTGCGTCCGGGAGATATTGCGCGCCAATGCGTTCAGCGCTTCGCGGGTGCGCGGCACCGGCAGCAGATGTCCGGCCTCCACCCCGTCCGCGCGCACGAACGCGATGTGCTCGCTCACCAGCGGCGAACCCAGCGCCCGCGCACACTCCGCGAGATGCGTGACCCGCCGTTCATCCACAGCCTCCGCCCCGCCGAGCGACAGCGAAATGCCATGCGGCACTGCGGGTATACCCCGCGCGATCAGTGCGGCGAGTTCCTCGGGTACGGCAACCGCTCCCCGAGTTCCACGAACGCGCCGCCACCGCGGCCGGTCCGCCCCCGCGCTCACCAGCGATTCCGCGATGACCTCGCAGAACCCGATCCCATCGAGTGCCGCGATCATGCCGCAGATCTCGCGTCTCCACCCGATCCCGATCGTCCCCGCGGGCAGCGGGGTGGTCATCCGCCGCACCCGCCGCCGCAGCCGCCTCCGCCGCAACTGCTGCCGCAGCTGCTGCCGGAATCGCCACCGCCGCCGCTGTCGCCGCTGGAGCTGGAGCAGCTGCCGCCGGAGCCGCTGATGCCGCCGGAGGCGAGGGCTCCGGTGGCTCCCGCCAATCCTGGGTCGAGGCTCCAGAGGACGCCCGCGCCGAACAGCGCGGCGGCCAGGGCGGCGCTGTCGGGGCCGTAGGCGGAGTAGGCGGGGGCGTTGGCGGGGCGCAGATGTCCGTTGCGCCGCATCGATTCCTGTTTGGCGGCGCGGCCGGCGCGGGTCAGGCGCGGGGCGCGCTGCACCAGGAACGCGCAGATCGCCACCACGATGATCAGCAGGGCGAGGTATCCGATGGGGTGGTTGTTCGCGATGCCCGCGATGACTCGCACGATGCCCAGCACCAGCAGCGCCCACAGCGGAAGTGCGGCCAGCAGCAGGGATTTGCGCTGTTCACCGCCGATCAGATAGCCCCGATCGGTCAGGACCGCGCGCAATGAGGTGATGGGTGCGCGGGTCGCGCCCGCCAGGTGGATGACATGGCGCTGCCGCTGATCCGCGCCCAGCAGGTACTGGTGCATGGTGCGCGAGACCGGATCCAGCGCACGGGTTTCGGTATCGGTGGGGGAGCGCGTGGGCTGTCCGCTGGAATCGATCAGGTGGTAGCCGCGCAATTGTGCGAGCCCGGCGAGCACCGGCCGCCGGTCGTCGAAGAGCATGGCGGTTTCGGTCGGTGTCAGCGCGTTGGCCAGGTGCGCGCGCGAGTGGTCGGCGCGAATGACGCTGGTGCGCCGAGTGAATCCGTACAGGACGGCCGCGAATCCCAGCAGCGCGTACGCGGCCAGGAAGGTCGGGCCGGAGATTCCCCACGTATCGGCGGCCGGGCGCGCGGCCGCGGCCAGTGTGGTCCAAGGGACCATGGCGATTCCCCACCCTCGAGAAGTCTGGTCAGTCGATCATCACAAGTATCGCCGCCGTCCGGGTGCGGTGTTAATAACTCGGATATCGGGTGATTAGCCTGATTCGGTGCGATTTCTCAGCAAGTTCTACATCGACGGGTTCATTCTGTCGATTCTCGCGGTCGTCGGTCTGGCCAGCGTCTTCCCGGCCAGGGGCGATGCCGCCGATATCGTGAGCTGGCTGACGAAGATTGCCATCGCATTGCTGTTCCTGCTGTACGGCGCGCGCCTGTCCTCGCATGAGGCGCTCACCGGCCTCAAGCACTGGCGACTGCACCTCACCGTGCTGGCCTGCACCTTCGTGCTCTTCCCGATTCTCGGCGTTGCCGCGCGGGTGCTGGTGCCGCATATCCTGACCGAGGATCTGTACACCGGCCTGCTGTTCCTGTGCCTGGTGCCGTCCACCGTGCAGTCCTCGATCGCGTTCACCTCGATCGCCAAGGGCAATGTGGCGGGCGCGATCGTGAGCGCCACGCTGTCGAATCTGCTGGGCGTATTCCTCACGCCCGCACTGGTGATCCTGTTGATGAACACCACCGGGCAGGCCCGGGTCGACCTGTCCTCGGTGCTGGACATCGTGTTGCAACTGCTGGTCCCGTTCTGCGTCGGCCAGTTGATCCGCCCGAAGGTGAAGGGTTTCCTGTCCCGCTACGCCGAGCCGACCAAACTGGTGGACCGCGGTTCCATCCTGCTGGTGGTGTACAGCGCGTTCAGTGCGGGCATGGTGGAGGGCATCTGGCATGCCATGTCGCCGTGGCGGATTCTGCTGCTGGTGGTGGTGCTGTGCGCACTGCTGGCGATCGTGCTCGGCGTGACCTCGGTGCTGGGCCGGGCCACGCATTTCGATCGCGGCGATCGGATCGTGGTGGTGTTCTGCGGTTCGAAGAAGTCACTTGCCACGGGCCTGCCGATGGCGACCGTGCTGTTCGCCGGTCACCCCATCGGCCTGATCGTGCTGCCGCTGATGATCTTCCATCAGGTGCAGCTGATCACCTGTGCGGCGCTCGCGCAACGCTGGGCTCGGACCGCACCGTGAGCGAGAGCACCCGGCTGTCGTCCCGGCGCAGCGGTCGCGCACCGGTGGACGGGCGGGCGGCCAGCGCGCGCAGCACCGCACGGCCCGCGACCGGATCACCGACCGCGATGCGGGCGCTGCCGTCCGGATAGCGTTTGGCCACGATTCCGGCGCGCGCCAAGGCCGGGGCCACCTCGCGCCCGGGCAGGTAGAGGAAGTTCGCGCTGCTGCGCGGCACACGAATACCGTTGCGCCGCAGTGCTGTTCGCAGCACTTCCCGTTCGGTGGTGATGCGTAGGATGCGCTCGCCGAGTTCGGCCTCGGCCGCATACGAGGCGGTCACCGCCGCCACCGCCGCCGATTGCACCCCGAACGGCAATTGCAGTCGCCGCACCCGCCGCACCAGCGCCGGTGATCCGAACGCGTATCCGATGCGCAGCCCGGCCAGTCCGTACGCCTTCGAAAAGGTGCGCAGCACCAGCACATTCGGATGCCGCCGAACCAACTCCACGGCGTCGAGAGCGTCCGCCGCACCGAGGAATTCGATATACGCCTCGTCCAGGATGATCGGCACGGTGGCCGGAACCGTGCACAGGAAAGCCTTCAACTCGCTCGCCGAGATGACGGTCCCGGTCGGATTGTGCGGGCGGCACACCGCCACCAGTCCGGTGTCCGCGTTGATCATCCGCGCCATGGCCCACAGGTCCTGACGGCCGTGACCGTCCAGCGCGACCGGTTGCGAGCGCAGCCCGACCATGCCGCTCATGATCGGATATCCGTCGAAAGTCGGTGTGGCGAACACGAATCGAGCACCGGGGTCGGGCAGTGTCTGCATGATCTGCATGGCCACCCCGGTCGCACCCGAACCGACCACCACCTGGTCGGGATCCACCCCGATATGGTCGGCGATGATCGACGGCAACCGGTGCGGCAGGAACTCCGGATACCGATTCGCCTGCACCAGCGAGTCATCCACCGCACGCAGCACCGAAGGCAGTGGCGTGAACGGGTTTTCGCTCAAACTCAGATCGAAGCGAACGGTTTCGAAGCGGTACTGCTCCAGGGGCGCACTCATCGCGCCGCGCCCCAGCGCACCGCCGCCGCGCCCGCGAAATCTCCCGCGTGCGCGAAGGCCGACAGCAATACCACCGACCCGTTGCGCAGCCGTCCCGCCTCGTTCTCGGTGTCGAGGGTGACGGGAATCCCCGCCGCGAAAAGGTTTCCGCACTGATCGAAGGTGTCCGGATGGCGTTCGGCGGGCAGTTCCAGCGCATCATGCCAATTGCGCAGGAAAAGCCGGTTCGGCTGATTGGTGACCAGGGTGTCGATATCCTGGCTCTTCACCCCGATGCGCTTGCACACCTCGTGCGCCACCTCCGGGACCAGGCGGTTGCCGCGCGCGAACACCTTGGCCACCTTGGATTCGGTGAAGCTGACGCAGCCCTCGCCCTCGCCGGGTTCCCAGTATTTGCGGTCCGAGCCGGTGGTGAATTCCATATCCCCGGCGAATTCGGGGTAGGTGCGGCATTCGATATCGAGAATCGGCGCGCTGGCGTTCTTCACCAGCAATCCGACGCCGCAGCCGTCACCGGGTACGGGAGCCTGTGCGAGCTTGCGGATCTCGGGCTGGGTGAATACCGGTCCCGCGCAATTCTGGGTGGCGACGATGAGCGCGGTGCGCGCGTCGGTGGTCTGCATGATGGTGCGGGCCAGCCACATCATGTGCACGAAGGCCGCGCAGCCGCCATTGTGCACATCGAATACATAGCGCGGGTTCATATTCAGCCGTCGCGCCACCTCACCGCCAGCGCCGAGCACCGGATTGTCCGGCAGCTGGGTGTGCGTGAGCAGGATGTCGATATTCGAAAGTTCCTGCACCCCATGGCGTTCGATGAGCGGTGCGACGGCCCGCTCCACCATATCGACCACGGTTTCGTCGCGGCCCTTGTGATGCCGTCCCTTCGGGGCGCGGAACATGACGTTCTTGGCCATTCGTTCCGAACGGGAGAACTGCGTGAAGTATTCGGTCCCGACCGGTTCGCCCGGCAGATAGCTGGCCACGTCGACCAGGCTGACCGGGGGCGGGGTCGTGAGACGGGGATCCGTGAAATCCATGACGCGCCTGCCTATTTCATCCAGTCGGGGGTGATGGGCAATCCGTGCGAGGCGCGGTACTCGGCAATCGCCTTGAGATTGTCCAGTTCCAGCTGATGCCCGGCGGAGAACATCTCCCAGAAATCGCCCACCCACACCTTGCGGCCCTCGGGTGCCTTGTCCTGGTAGGGATTCCGGTCGTAGAAGGGGTGATGGCAGTTCGTCCACAGCACCACCGAACCGGGCTTGTCGAACACCAATTGCGCGTCCACCACCCGCATCAGATAGATCATCCACAGGTGCTCGCCCTGATCCCAGGCGCAGTGGTAGTCCACCGTCATGGCGTCGGGATTGGCGACCGTGCGGGTGTAGATCTTGGTGTTGGGGCCGAGCCGGTCATACGATTCCCACAGCCCGGGTTCCGCGGTTTCGGTGAAACCGCGCAGGCTGTACGTCCACTCCTCCAAAGACCTTGTATCGGCAAGGTATTCGTACAGATCCCGGGGCGGGGCGTCGATATAGCCCTGGACCGGGCAGTAGTCGCCGAAGATCTGGTCGTGCGGATACACCGACCGGAGCATCTCCAGAATGACGGGTGTGGTGGCCTCGCGATCGGAATTCTCGATACGCAGCAGTCCGGGCACCACCCCCTCGGGGATATCGCTGAGTGCGGGCAGGGCGCTGGTGGTCACGTTTACCTCCTCGGAGCCGTCAAAAACGGCGTGAAGGGCGGGATTTCGTCGGGATCGCAGTCGACGGCGATGAACGACGGCCCGGAACTGCCGACGCAATGCCGAAGGGATTCGGCGAGCTCGGCCCGGGTGATGGGTGCGTGTGTGCACAGATCCGGGAACATGGCGGACAGACCGGCGCCCGGATACGCCGGCCGAAATCTGTTGAAGCTGTAGCGATCCCCGTAATACAGCTGTTCGCGACTTATGCACATGGCATGTGCGTTGTTGTTGAAGACGATGAAGGTGATCGGCAGCCGATGTTCGATCGCGGTGTGAATCTCCATGCCGTGCATGAAGAACGCGCCGTCACCGGCGATGACGAAGGTGCGCCGGATGCTTCCGTCCGCGCGCTCGTGCCGGGCGAACGCCGAGCCGATGCCCGCGCCGAAGGCGTAGCCCATACCGCCCATCCCCAGGGCGACCGTGAAGCGTCCGTCCCGCGGCAACCGCAGGTGATGCACCACCGCCGCACCGGTGTTCCCGGCATCGGCGAAGACGTCCGCACCCTCGGGAAGTGCGGCGTTGATGGTTTCGACCACCTCGCGATAGCGCAGGCCCGGACCGTCGGACGGCGGTACCTCCAACGGTGTGAGCATCCCGGTTTCCACAACCTGCGGTGTGTTGTCCACAGCCGGGGCGGTGAACGGCCGGAGGATGGAAATCGGTGCGGGTGTGGATAATTCGCCGAGCAGCTCCGCCAGGGTCAGTGCCAGATCGGTGCTGCGAGCGTGAATCGCCGACAGGAACGGCACCTCGGCCCCGATGCTCGCGAGCGGCACCTCCGCCAGCGGGCCCTCCAGCCCCGCCCGCGCGGTGACCGGCATGCGGGTGCCGATGAGCAGGCAGAGCGTGGCGCGCTGCAGTGCGTCGATGAGCTCCGGGTGACCCATACTTCCCGCGATGCCGCAGAATCCGGGATCGCCGTGGTGATAGACGTCCTTGGCGTCCGGGGCCACCCCCACCGCGGCGTCCAGCAGCGTGGCGAGCCGGGCCAGTTCCGGGCGCGCGTCATCGCGGGCGATCTGATCACCGGCGATGATGACCACCTTGCCCAGCTTCCGGGCGGCGGTGATGGTATCCAGCACCCGGCGCAGGCTGGCCGTATCGCGCCGGTACGCGGGCTCGGGCGGGGTGAATTCCGCGGCGCTCAATTCGGCCTGTTGCACATCCTTGGGCAGCAATAACACCGCCGGTCCGCCCTGATTCAGGGCGTGGCACGCGCGGGTCAGGTGAGCGGGCAGGTCGGCGGCGGCTTCGACGCGCGCACAGTAGTGCGAGATCGGCGTGAAGAGCCGGACCGCGTCGAACGCGCCGGCCCGCCCGCTCGTGTCCTGAAAGGCGCCCTTGCCCTCCAGAACGGTCGGCGGCTGCCCGATCAGCGCGAGCACCGGAACCCGGGACGCGAACGATTCGGCGAGCCCGGCCACCAGATTCACCGCCCCGCCCCCGGACGTCGCGCACACCACCCCGAATCCGGACGTGGACCGCGCATACCCGTCGGCCATGGTCGCCGCCGCGAACTCATGCTTGGCCACAACGGCGGTCACCAACTCGCGATGATCGAAAGCCGCGTCGTAGAGATCCTCGATGTTCGCGCCGTCCACCCCGAAGAAATGCCGCACGCCAACCTCGGAGACCGCTCTGACCAGGTAGTCCACCACCCGTGTTCCGTTGTGCATGAGGCGGCTCCTTTCGGTGCCTGACACCGGAGTCCCGAGTCTGTTACCCGAGATACGAGACCGAGCTGTTGCCGGTTCAATCAGTTGCCGCGTCCGGCCCTTCGGGGGTTCGGGGGCGGAGCCCCTGAGGGTCCCGGGAGTGGGGCTTGCAATGTATGTATACGTCTACGTATAGTTGGCTCATGCCGAACAAGACGATCTACGTATCCGATGAGGACCTCAAGCTGTTTCAGCGCGCGCAAGAGCTGGTGGGGGGAAATCTGTCGGGGGCGATCGTGACGGCGCTGCGGCGTTTCATCGAAATCGAGGAAGGCCGCCAACAGGGCTACGACGAGGTAGTCCTCAAGGTCGGCAAGGACGGAGTCCGGCAGATCCGCTTCTCCGGCGTCCTGCTGACCGAATGGCACCAGGTGGGCAACGAGCGCATCGAAGACATCCGGGTGTACCGCACACGCAAAGGCGCGTACGCGGTGCACAGCCACTTCTCCAACTGGAGTGAATTCCCGGCCGACACCAACATCCTCAAGGATTGGAAGCAGTGGCGGCGCTTCCTCGGTGTGGGCGAACAGGATTGGGGCGATTTCGATTTCGAGGTCTTCGAATCCATCGATGACCTGAAGGGCAAGATCCCGGACCGCCTCTACGCCCGCGTGGTCGACGCCTCCGATCACTCGAATATCGAAGAACTCGACATCTGATCATCAGCTAGCCCAAAAGTATTGCCGCACAACTGAATAACCCGCTTTGTCCGCACGCCTCGGCGGACACGGCTCACCCGACGCATGCATTCATGCATACCCATTGATGAGAGGGACACCCATGAACGACCACCGCCCCCCGGCGATAGCGGTCACCGGCCTGTGCAAATCCTTCGGCGAACAGATAGTCCTGGACCGCATCGACTTCACCGTCCCGCAGGGCAGCATCTTCTCCCTGCTCGGCCCGAACGGCGCGGGCAAGACCACCACCGTGCAGATCCTGTCCACCCTCATCAAGTCCGACGGCGGCGAAATCAGCGTCGGCGGTTACGATCTCGCGACCCAGCCGGACGAGGTGCGCTCGGCCATCGGCGTCACCGGACAGTTCTCCGCCGTCGACGAACTGCTCACCGGCCGGGAGAACCTGCACCTCATGGGTGACCTGCACCATCTGCCGCGCGCCGAAAGCCGCCGCATCGCAGCGGATCTGCTGGAGAAGTTCGATCTGGTGGACGCCGCGGACAAGGTCGCGTCCAGCTACTCCGGCGGTATGACCCGCCGCCTGGATCTGGCCATGACGCTGGTCGGGAATCCGCGCATCATCTTCCTGGACGAGCCCACCACCGGCCTGGATCCGCGCAGCCGCCGCTCCATGTGGGACATCATTCGCGAACTGGTCGCGGGCGGGGTCACCATCTTCCTCACCACGCAGTATCTGGAGGAGGCCGATCAGCTCGCGGACCGCATCGCGGTACTGCATCAGGGGCGATTGGTCGCCGAGGGCACGCCCGATCAACTCAAGCGCCGGGTGCCGGGCGGCTACGTCCGGCTCGATTTCCACGATCGTGCCGAACTCGCCGCAGCCGCAGCAGTTCTGGGTGAAGCCTCGCAGGTCAACGGCGATCTCACGCTCGCCGTGCCGAGTGACGGCGGCGTGCGCTCGGTGCGCGAGGTGATCGACCGCCTCGATGCCGCGCGCATCGAACCCGCGGGCCTGTCGGTGCACACGCCCGATCTGGATGACGTCTTTCTCGCCCTCACCGGCGGCCATTCGACCGATAAGGAAAACGCCCGATGACCACCGTGGCCATGACCATCGCCGATTCCAAGACCATGCTGCGCCGGAATCTGGTGCACGCCAAGCGTTATCCCGCCATGACGGTCAGCCTGCTGATCATGCCGATCGTCATGCTGCTCATGTTCAACTACATTTTCGGCGGCGCGCTGAAGGGCGCGACCGGCGGTCAGAAGTACATCGAGTATCTGACGCCCGGCATGATGCTCATCATTCCCGCGTACATGGTCGCGGGCATCGCGGTCTCGGTCTGCTCGGATATGACCAAGGGCATCGTGAATCGCTTTCGCACCATGCATATCTCACACTCGTCGGTGCTGACCGGCACCGTGCTCGGCAGCCTGTTGCAGGGCCTGGCGGGCATCGGCGTGCTGACCGTGGTGGCGCTGGCGCTCGGCTTCCGCTCCCATGACGCGGGCGTGCTGGAATGGCTGGCCGCGTTCGGCCTGCTCGGGCTCACCATCTTCGCATTGAGCTGGGTCGGAGCGGGTTTCGGCGTGATCGCGCAGAATCCGGAGAGCGCCAGCAATATGCCGACCCCGATCATCATGCTGCCCTTCCTCGGCAGCGGTCTGGTGCCCACCGACACCATGCCCGCCGGGGTGAAGCAGTTCGCCGAATACCAGCCCTTCACCCCCATCACCGAAACCCTGCGCGGGCTGCTGATGGGCACCGAGATCGGGCACAACGGGATTCTCGCGATCGGCTGGTGCGTACTGCTGGGCGGTGTCGGCTACTTCTGGTCCACCTCGGCCTTCCGCCGCAAGACCAGTTGAAATAGCCACCGCGAGAGCCGAAATAGGCACTGCGCGAAGCGAAGACGGCGCACCCGCCGGGGTGCGCCGTCCTCGTGCGTTCAGACGCCCGCCGCCAGCAGCACCTTGCCCGACGCATTGCGGATCTGCACCGTCTTCACCTGACCCGGTGTGGCCGAAGTGGTGCCGTCCGGTGTGAACACCTGCCCCGGCTTCGCCGTCCATTCCGAGAGTTTGGACTGCGTCCCGTCCGCGCGCACCACCCACAGCGACAGCTGCCAGGCGTACGTGTCGTACTCCTCCGAGGACGGGTAGTTGCACCACATGTCCACGCGCGTAGCGCCATTCACCGACAGCAGTTTGTAGGTCGCCACGATCGGGGTGTCCACCTGTGCCTGTAATGCGCCCTGCGCGACCACCTGCTCGATCGCCGGGCGATCACCGACCACCGCGGCCGTCACCGGCACCGCGATCACGGCCGCCGCCGCGGCGGCCGCCGCCGCGCCACCGATCGCCAGAAACCTGCGCCGCCGTTGCCTTTTCGCCGCCTGTCCGGCGATCGTGGGCAGCAGCCGATCCGGTGGCGGCGGTACCGCGGTGGCCGGATCCTCCTGTCCCGCAATGGAAAGCGCGGTATCGGTATCGACCAGCGCGAGCAGTCCCGGCAATCCGGCCAGCTTGGCCACCGCGGTGCGGCAGTGCTCGCAATTGGCCTGATGCTCCTCGTACTCGCGGCGTTCGTCCCGGGCGAGAGCGCCGAGCACGTACGCACCGTCCCACGTGGTGTAGCCGTCACAGAGGTCGTGGCCCTCCGTCATCTCGTCACCCCCATCTCCTGTAGCACCAAACGCAGTGCCCGCATGCCGTAGTGCATACGGGACTTCACCGTCCCCTCCGGAATATCCAATTCCCCCGCGATCTGCGCGGTGGACAGGCCCCGGTAGTAGGCGCGGACGATGACATCGCGGTGATCGATGCTCAACCGGGCCAGCGCGTCGGCGACCAGCCAGCCGTCCAGGGCGCGGTCCGACTGATCCGGGGTCGGCTGCTCCGGCGGATGATCCGTGCGGAACTCCCGCCGGGAGCGGGCGCTGCGATGCTCGTCCACCGCCAGATTACGGGCCACCGTGAAGAGCCAGGCCCGCGCCGACGTGGTCGACTGATCCAGCACATTCGGCCGCTGCCACGCGCGCAGCAGCGTCTCCTGCACAATGTCCTCGGCCCGGCCGGGATCGCCCACCAGGCCGAACGTATATCTCCACAGTGCTGCCGCGTGCTCCTCGTAGAGCACTTTGAGCAACGCCGCCTGGTCGTCGGGCATCGGTCACCTCCGCACCCTTCACGACACAGACCGTGCCTGCGGTTCAGATCAGTTTCGTTCCAATTCGATAGGGTGCGTCGCCAGCAGCGAAAGCGGCAGCGGCTGACGGCGCAGCACCTGCGCCCAGAGATCCACGCGACCCGCCAGCGGATCGCTCGGCAGCGCCGAGAGCACTATCCAGTCACCGCGATCCAATTCGCCTTCGAGTTGCCCGAAGGTCCAGCCGGCATATCCGGCGAAAATTCGAATGCCCTCCACCATGGGGGCGATGACATCGGGGTCCGAATCCAGATCGACCAGGGCCACCCGGCCGTCCACCCGGCGCAGACCCGGCACCTTGGTGAAGGTGACACCGACCTTCACGGTCGCCAGGCAGAGTGCGGCATCGCGTTTGACCGGGCCGCCGAGAAACAGCGCCCGCGGGGACGCCGCCAGATCCGCCCAATTCGGTAGAACGTCGTGAACGGCGGTATCGCTGGGCCGATTCAGCACCACGCCCAGCGTGCCGGCGTCGTTGTGTTCGATGATGTACACAATGCTGCGCCGGAAGGATGCCTCGATCAGGTCCGTCGCCGACACCAGCAGAGTGCCAGGGCGAACCACCTGATCCTCATGCCGGAATTCGCGTCGAGAACGGTCACCGTGTTCCTCTGCGCGTGCCACCCAGCCATCATCGCACCGCCGCACCACAATTGCGTGGCCAAATTTCGGACGTGCGCAATTACGCCGTCGCCCGGCGGTCGCTACGGGCGAAAACTCGCCCTGTGGACGGCGATCGAACCGGGTTAGGGTGGCGGCATGGAACGGCCCGAGGTTGTCCTCGAGAACAGCGATGCGGTGTACGACTTCTATCGTGATCATCAGCAGAATCTGCTGAAGTCGCGGGCGGCGTACTGGCTGCTGGGGCGGCGTTATCGGCCGCGCATCTCGTATGCGCCGGGGGCGCGGGAACGGCTGCGCGAGTTGATCTCCCAGCAGCGGCCGCTGCTCATCGCGGTCAACCACCTCTCGCAGCTGGATCCGTACACGGTCGCGGCGGCCGCCTGGTACAGCGCATTGCGGCCGGTGATCGGGCGGACCCGGGTGCTGGCCAAGGATGAGTTGTTCCTGGAACCGAAGCTGCGCGCCCGCATCGACATGATGGGCGGGATCCCGGTCTTCCGAGGTAAGGACCACGGACTGCGCGCGGTGAACGCGGCCGGACAGCGCATGATCGACATCTGCGCCGAGCGCATGGCGCGCGGCGACGGGGTGGCGGTGTTCCCCGAGGGCACCTGCAATGACGTCGACCCGGCGCAGGTGCAGGCGGTGGGAACGGGTATCGGGCACATCGCCTTCCGCGCCAAGAAGCTCGGCGCGGATCCGGTGCTGGTGAGCCTGGGCCTGAGCTACGGACCGCGCGTCGACCCCAAGGTGGAACCCACCAAGGAAGAGGCGAAGTCGGCCAGCTTCTATTTCGGTGTGCCGGTGCCCGAGCTCCCCACCAAACCGGCCGAGATCACCCGCATCGTCCGCGACGAATTGCAGACCGCTCTGGATGGCGCAGTAAAGGCGTACTGAGCCCCGGCACACCTCGATCCGGTTACTGCTGCGGCAGATTCAACCGTTCCCGCGACCAGTGCGGGACCAGGGCCAGGTACTCCGGCCGGGACTCCACGAAATGGTGCACCATCGGGCACATCGGCAGAATCCCGAATCCGGCGTCGCGAGTTTGATCGAGTGCGCCCTGCACCAGTTTGCGGCCGTACCCGAGACCCTCATGCTGTGGATAGATTTCGGTGTGCACGAAGGCGCGCTCATTGGCGGTGTCCTGATATGCCGCGACACCCGCGAGCATGCCGTCGACATACAGCTCGAAGCGATCAAGTTCGGCATTCTTGCGGACCTCGACAGACGCGTTCGACTCACTCGGCATAGGTCGACGCTAACGCGTTTGCCAGGCTATTTGTCCGTATCCGAATTACCCGGCTTCGGGCGTGTCGCGCACCCGCCGGACAATCGCGCGGGCGTGCGGATGCCGGGCGGGCGAACAATGATCACACTGTGGAAATGACACACGCCGGACCGCGCCGGGTGATCCTCGCCCCGGATAAATTCAAGGGTTCGCTGACCGCCGCCCAGGTGGCCGCGGCGCTCGCGGCGGGTATCGAACGCGCCGCCCCCGGTACCGAGGTGCGGCGGTTGCCGGTCGCGGACGGCGGCGACGGGACGGTCGACGCGTTCCTCGCCGCCGGATGGGAGCGGATCGCGCTCGAAGCGCCCGGGCCTACGGGTGTGCCCGTATCCACCGCGTACGCCCGGCGCGGCGATATCGCGGTGATCGAACTCGCGGCGGTCGTGGGATTGGTGAAACTGCCCGGCGGACAACCGGATCCGCTGGGTGCGAACACCTACGGTCTCGGCGTCGTCATGGCGCACGCGCTGGATCACGGTGTGCGCGAGATCGTGCTCGGTCTCGGCGGCAGTGCCTCCACCGACGGTGGCGCGGGCATGCTGGAAGCGCTCGGCTTGCGTATTCGCGATGCGTTCGGCAACGAATTGCCTTGCAATGGAACACTTCTCGGTCCCGGCGATCGGGTCGATCGGAGCGGTCTGCATCCGGCGCTGGCCGATACCCGCATCACCCTCGCCAGCGATGTGGACAACCCGCTGCTCGGACCGGACGGTGCGGCCGCGGTGTACGCCCCGCAGAAGGGCGCGACACCGGAACAGGTCGCGACTCTCGAAGCGGCCCTGTCGAATTGGGCGATGCTGCTCGGCCCGGAATGGGCGGGCAAACCCGGCGCGGGTGCGGCGGGCGGCACCGGTTTCGGGGCCATGGCGGTGCTGGGCGCGGTCCCGCGCTCGGGCATAGACGTGGTGCTCGACCTGGTGGATTTCCCGGCGCAGCTCGCGGGAGCCGATCTGGTGGTGACCGGTGAGGGCTCCCTCGATGCCCAGAGCCTGAATGGCAAGGCCCCCATGGGCGTTGCCACCGCCGCCCGCCGCGCCGGAGTCCCGATCGTGGCCGTCGCCGGTCGCGTCCAACTCACCCCGGACCAACTGCGCGCGGCCGGATTCACCGCCGCCTACGCCCTCACCGACCTCGAACCGGACCCGGCCCGCTGCATGGCCGATGCCGCCGAACTGGTGCGGCGGATCGGGGAGCGGATCGTGCGCTGACGGTGGTCAGACCGCCAGTGCGGGAGTGCGTTCGGTGAGTTGGTCGCGGTGATCGTTGCCCCATTTTTCGAGGGTGCTCAGGGCGCGGTTCAGCTCCTGGCCGATGGGGGTGAGCGAATATTCCACGCGCGGTGGGATTTCCGGGTAGATCTCGCGGTGCACCACACCGCTGGCCTCCAAGTGGCGCAGGTTTTCCGCGAGCACCTTCTCGCTCACCCCGGACAGCAGGCGGCGGATTTCGCCGAAGCGCTGCGGCCCCTCGCCGAGCGCCCACATGAGGTGCATCTTCCATTTGCCGCCGACCACGTCGATGGCGATGGACATACCGCACACCTGGTGATCCGTGTCACCCGAATTCAGCACCGCGTCCTCCTGACCGTATTTCGAACCTCGAGGTAAGCAACCACACTCGAACGTGCGGTCTTCCCGAGCCCGTCGATCGGGGACACGATCGAATCCGTCGCCGATGACCGATCGGCACAGGATTCGAAGGGACACACCATGTCTGAGCAGCTACGTTCCGTTTCCGTACTCGGCCTGGGGCCGATGGGCCAGGCCATGGTCCGGGCCCTGCTGCAGGCCGGGGTGGAGGTGACCGTGTGGAACCGCAGCCGGGCCAAGGTCGACGCCATGGTCGAACTGGGCGCGAAGCCGGCCGCCACCGTGGCCGAGGCGCTCGACGCGAACGCGGTCTCGATCCTGAGCCTGACCCACTACGCCGCCATGTACGACGTGCTCGGCCAGGCCACCGATCATCTCGCGGGCAAGGTGATCGCCAACCTGTCCTCCGATTCCCCGGACGCGGCGCGCAAGGGCGGCGCCTGGGTGCGTTCGCACGGTGCGGAATTCATCTCCGGCGGTTTCATGTCGGCGGGCGACAATATCGAGCACCCGGCCTCGTACGTCTTCTACAGCGGTCCGAAGGAGGTCTTCGACGCGCACGCCGAGCTGCTGCGCCCGCTCAGCCCGCAGGAGTACCTGGGTGCGGATGACGGTCTGGCACAGGTCTTCTACCAGGCGTTGCTGACCATCTTCCACCCGTGGATGCTGGCCTACGACCAGGCCCTGGCCCTGATCGCCAACTCCGGCAACGATATCGACCGCTTCCTCCCGTACGCCCTGCGCTCGAACGAGGCGTTCCCCTTCTTCATGACCGATTTCGCGGCGGCCGCCAAGGCGGGCGGCTGGGGCGACCGCTCCCAACTGGTCATGATGGACGCGGGCGCACAGCACATCATCGACGCCAGCGAGGAGGCGGGCGTCGACGCCACCCTCTCGCGCACCGCACAGTCGTTGTGGCGCAAGGCCATCACCGCCACCGATGAGGCGGGCGAGGCCGTGCCGGTCTACCAGGTCCTGCGCGGCCGCGACTGAACCGGATCCCGGCTGTCGGGCCGTCCTGTTACAGTTCGGACGCTCGATGAAAAATATGTACCCGGGGGAATTACCAGATGAAAACTATTCTGGCAGTTGTGTTTTGGATGGTGCTCGGCATCGCGGGGGTGGTGAGCGGGATCAACTCGCTCAATGATCACCAGGTGAAATGTGGCGGGCAGGTCATGCACGCCGGGGACAGGTGCGAAGAGCTGCGAAACGGTAGTCATTCCAGCACTCGCGATTACTCCGAGCAGCAATCCTCGAATCATGGGGATGGCTGGTTCGAACTCGGATTCGGCGTGGTCGCGATTCTCGGATCGGGCTTCGTCGCCGTGCGCCTGGTGATCGCGCAGAACTCTCGTAACGCGGCGCGCCGGTACTGAACCTCGCGCCGTTCCGGATCAGCGGGTCGCGAGGAATTCGATCGCGGCGGCGTAGCCCTGGATGCCCATGCCCGCGATGACCGCGGTGGCGATGGGGGAGACGAAGGAGTGGTGGCGGAACTCTTCGCGGGCGTGCACATTGCTGATGTGCACCTCGACGATCGGCACCTCGGGGATGACCAGGGCGTCGCGGAGGGCGACCGAGGTATGGGTGAGGCCGCCGGGATTGATGACGATCCCGGACTCGACACGCCGGGCCGCGTGAATTCGATCGATCAGCGCGCCTTCGGAGTTCGACTGGAAGGTGTTGACCTCGCGCCCGAACCGCTCGGCGGTCTTGTTGCACAGCGCCACGATGTCGTCGAGGGTGTCGGTGCCGTACACCTCCGGCTGCCGGAGGCCGAGCATGTTCAGGTTCGGCCCATTCAGAACGAGGATCGGACCCACGGTGTCAGCCATGGGTCCGATCCTATTGCCTCGCTGCGATAAGCAGGCTCAGAGCCCGCGCGGGCCCTCCGAGCGCAGGTCGTCGACCTTGCGCATGGCGCCGCGGAGTTCCTCGAGCCACTCCTCGGCGTGCTTGCCCGCCAGCTTGACGGTCCAGGCCAGGGCATCGGAGCGGGAGCGCGCGACACCGGCGTCGATGAGGGTGTCCAGCACTTTGCGCTCGGGCTGACGGAGCCGGGTCATGACCGGAACCGCCAGGTGGGTGAACAGGATTCGCTCATCGCCGACCGTGACGCCCCAGGCGACGCTGCGGCCGTAGCGGGCCTGCGCCTCCTGTGCGATCTGCATGCGGGCGGCGCGGGTGGATTCCCGGAAGCGGGAGACCAGGCCCTCGCGGGTGGCCTTCGGCACTTCGGCGGGCGCGTCGGCCGGTGTGTCGGCGTCGGCGGGTTCGGTAGCGGGGAGGGGGAGTTCGCCGACGACGACGATTTCGTCGCGATCGATCTCGAGGGTTGCGGGTCCGGTGAACCACTCCGCTGGCAACCTTCCGGCGAACCAGTCGGAAGCGTCTGCGGCGTCGGGCAGGTCGGCTTGCTGCCAGCCGCCGGGGCGGCCGAATTCACGTCCGCGATGTCCGTACTTCATGGCGGTCACTCTCACTTGCTGTCTGGAGTTGTAATTCTGATTACAACGTTACGTTCTTTCCGGCCGAATGGATTCCGCTCTCGGAGAACGGGGTTCGACACGCGGCGCTGCGCGATTGCGCAACCGCGCCATCGGAAGGGACTGGACGGTCCGGTCAGGGCGCGAATGTGCCAGGGGCCGTAACCGACCGGTGATCATGTAAGTGGTCCATGTCGACCGAAATCGGCACTATGGTGGTGCTCAATACGTGTACGCCTGGTGGAAAGGTGGCACCGCGGGTGGTGTGAACGCGGTACCGTGGTCCTGTTGCTGATGTGGCAAGAGTGAAGAGTGGGCGATATGGATGTGTGGGGATCCCGCCGCTTCCGGATTCGTGGCGCGATCGTGCTCGCGGTGGTGCTGGCTATCGCGATTGCGATGGGGTCGTGTGCTTTCCGGGAACGGTCGACCGGTGCGGAAGCGATTGTCGAGCGATTCTCCAGCCTGCTCGACAAACAGGACTATGAGGGCGCGGCGCGGCTGACGTCCTACCCGAACGGTGCTTCGGCAACGCTGAAGCAAGTTTTCAGCGGCCTGAATCCAGGCAAAGCCGACTACCAGGTGACCCAGTTCATCGGCCTCGACGGCAATACCGGACTGTTCAGCATGACGGCCGCCTGGAACTTCGGCGATAAGCGGGACTGGAAATACGACCTGCAGGGCACCGTCCGCAAACTCAGTGTGGGCTGGCGCATCTCGTGGGATCCCGCCCTGGTCATCCCGCAGCTGGACAGCAAGCGCACCGTGAAGCTGGTGCGCACCTACGCCACCCCGGCCCCGCACGTCAATGACATCGTCGGCGCTCCGCTCATGACCGAGCAGACCATCAACGTCATCAAACTCGATCCCACCAGGACCGGCGATCCGGTCGGCTCCAGCAATGCGCTGGCCGCAGCCATCGAACCGGTCGCCCCGCTCATCACCGGACCGGTGCTGCTGCAACAACTGTCGGCCTCCCAGGGCAAACCGGTCGTCGCGGTCAACCTGCGCGACGGGGATTTCAATATCCTCGAAGACCGCATGGGAGCCATCCCCGGCGTGGTCATGGAGAAGCAGCCCCGGCTCATCTCCGCCGACCGCCGCGTCTGGTCGCCGCTGCTGGACTCCATGCGGAAGGTGTGGCAGGACAACAACGATGCGCGCGCCGGATGGGGCGTGCAGCTCTTCGAACCCGACGGCACCTTCGTCACCCAGCTCGCGGGTGAACAGGGCCCGCCCGGACCGGATATTCCGGGCACCATGGATCAGCGCCTGCAACGCGCCGCCGAGGATGCCGTGGTGAGTTACGGCACGCCGTCCTCGATCGTGGCCATCCAGCCGTCCAGCGGCGCGATCGTCGCGGCCGCGCAGAACAGCCAGGCCAGCGAGCACGGATCGGTCGCGTTCACCGGGCTGTACCCGGTCGGCGGCATGATCGAACTGTTCAAGAACATGGCCGCGCTCACCAAGCAGAAAGCGCCACAGGACATTTCGGTCGGCGACGCGGCCGAGGCGGCCAGTCAGCTCGGCGTCGGCCTGGACTTCAAGGTGCCCGGCCTGGACGAGACCACCGGCCGCCTGCCCACCGGCAAGAACGCCGCCGAACAGGTCGGGCGCGGCAATGCCGCCGACTCACTGCTGGCCAGCCCGTGGGGTATGGCCATCGCGGCCGCCGCCATCGCCAATGGCCAGGTGCCGAAACCGATGATCACCATCGGCGTCCCCGCCACCACCGAGGCCGATCTGCCCGCCCTGCCCGGCAATGTCACCGACCGGCTGCGCACCATGCTGCGCGACGGCGCGGGCGCACCGGAGTTGGTCAGCCTCAACAGGTATCAGGGCGTGCAGGCGTACGCGGCCACCGCGGGCAATAACGGCTGGCTCATCGCCACCATGGGCGATCTCGCCTTCGCCATCCACATCGACGATATCGACGCCCCGGACGCGACCGCCCGCATGGCGGCCCGACTGCTCCAGTCCCTCGCGACTCCGGACTAACAGCCCAGAGAGTTCGGATCAGCCCAGCGCTTTGATGGCCGCGCGCCAGCCCAGCAGGAACAGGGCGAGTGCGGTCGCCGCGACGATGACGAAGCTGACCGCGGTGCCCTGACCGCTCACCACGCGCAGCAGCATGCCGCCGATCAGCGTGCTGAGCCAGATGATCACGCCGGTCGGCCACAGCACCCGGCCGTCGAAACGCTTTGCGGCGCTGATGCCCTCGCGCCCGGAGGCGACCGCGATCGCGATCACCCAGCCGAGCAGCAGGCCGGTGGCGAACGGCCACACCGTGCGCAGCATGCCCGCCAGCACCGCTTCGTCATGACTGCGCCGCCCGATCGCGCAGAACACGACCACCAGCACCACATCCACGCCGAACGGCACCAATTTCTTCACGGGCACGAGGTTATCGGGCGGCGTCGGCGCGCCCCGTGCAGGGACACTCCTCGCGATCCGGGCGGTGCGGCACGCCGGTCCGGTGGGACGCGGGTCGATCAGCCTTCCGCGGGCGGGGAATTCGGGCGACGGCGATCGGTGATCAGCGGGGTGCCGCCGCGCTGCGAGAACTCCTTCTCGTACTCCGCGTCATCGGCCTGCGGCTTGCGGAACAGGAACAGGAAGACGATCCAGCCGATGATCGCCACCAGGATGAAGCTGACCAGCCGGTACAGGAACGCCGCCGCGACCGCCTGCGCCGCGGGCAATCCCGCCGCCGCGGTCAGCGAATAGATCAGCGTGGCATCGACGTACACGATGCCGCCGGGCGCGAAGGGTATGGTGCCCACCGCTTTTCCGGCCGCGAACGCCAGCATCAATCCGGCCAGCCGGGGATCCGCGCCCACCGCGTAACAGGCCGCGCCCAGGCACGCCACATCCGCGAGCCGATGCACCACGGCCCAGGCCGCGACCAGTGCGCCGTCCTTCTTGCCCAGGTCCACCGATTCCAGCTGGTGCAGCACCTCGGCGAGTTTCTCGACCCCGGCCTCGGCGGGCCTGCGCCGAATCCTGTTGATCAGATGCAGGATTCGATGCAGCAGCGATTCCATCGTGCCCGGATGCCTGGACACGTAGTTGAACGCCCAGATCAGCACCGCCACCGCGCCGAGCGACAGAATCACCTTGGCCGGGCCGATACTGTCCCCGCCCAGTACCGCGCCGAACACGCCGAGCAGCGTCAATCCGGCGGTGGCGACCACCCCGGACATGACCAGCTGCCAGGACGCCACGATCGGGCTCGCACCCCACCGGCGGGTCTGCCGATAGGTGAAGGCGGTGGAGAACACCTGTCCGGCGGGCAGTGTCAGCGCCATACCGGTCGCGCCGTACACCACGGTCACCGATTTGCGCTGACTCACCTCGACGCCGCCCGCGTGCAGCAGTTGTTTCTGGATGCGGCCGAATCCGCTCATGGAAAGCGCCTGCATAACCACGCAGGCCGCGACCCAGCCCCAATGGATTTCGGTGAGGTTCTTCCAGGATTCGTGCAGCCGCGGATAGAGATATGCGCCCTCGGAAATCAGCAGGGCCGCGAGCGCGGCTCCGAGCACCCATTTGGCCCACCAGAACCTGCCGCGGCGCGAGTTCTCCGCGGGCGGCGCAGGTTCGCCGGCCAGCTCACCATGGGCCGTCACAACCTCACCCTAACGAACGGGCGGTCTCCTCGTCTGCATCCGACTGGTCGCTAGTTTGTTTCGGCCAGGCCAGCCGGGTTTTGCGGCGGCGTCCACGCAGCTGGACTTCCTCACCCGTTTCCCAATGCCGCTGTTCCTCGGTATCGGCGAAATAGAGAGCGCTACTGGAGGTGAGCACGCGTTCCGGGCGATCCTTGGCGAGTTCGGTGAGCCGGGACGCCTCGTTCACCGGGTCACCGATCACGGTGTACTCGAAACGATTTGCGCCACCGATATTCCCGGCCACCGCCAAACCCGCCGAAACACCCATACCGATATCCAGTCCGGGCACCTCGCGCAGGGCTTCGCGCAGCTCACGGGCGGCGGCCAGGGCCGCGGTCGGCGCGTCCGGGCGGTCCAGCGGTGCGCCGAAGATGGCCAGCGCGGCATCACCCATGAATTTATTGATCAGCCCGTGGTGCCGGTCGATCACATCGACCACGATGCGGAAGAACTCGTTGAGCAGACTGACCACTTCGGTCGGCGGGCGTTCCGCGGCGGTCGCGGTGGAACCGACCATATCCACGAACAACACCGCGACGAATCGGGTTTCACCACCGAGTTCGGTGCCGTACTCCAGCGCGCGCCGGGCCACATCCTCACCGACGTGGCGGCCGAACAATTCCTGTAGTTCGCGGCGTTTGGCCGCCTCACCCATCATTCGGTTGAAGCCAACCTGCAGCAGTCCGATTTCCGAACCGTCGAAAACTTCCACCTGCACATCGCGCGCGCCTTCCTGCACGCGATCGATAGCCTGGCTGAGCTGGCGAATCGGATCGGAAATACTCGCCGCGGTAAGCATGGAAAGCGCCAGCGCCTGCATGATCACCACACCGCACAACAGCAGAATCGAAATCGCCAGCGACTGCGCGGAAAACTGTACGCGCGAAGAAATCTGGGTGACGCACAACAGCACAATGGCGATCACGGGGGCGAACGTGCCCATTCCCCATGTCATCGCCATTCGGGTGCCGACGCCCGCGGTCAGCGTGTGATCGAACGCGCCGACGGTCAGCGCCTCGGCCGCCACCGGCCGCAGAATTCGCTCGCCGAGCATGTACGTGAAGCCGAAAACAATGGTGGCGGCCATACATTCGGTGACGATCACCGCCGCCGCCAGCTCCGGCGTGCGCACGATGATCACCGACGCCAGCACCGCGCCGCCGACCAGCCACAGCACCAGGTGCACGATGGCCTGCCGCAGCGGCGCGTGCAGGGCCGCCATCTGCTCCTGCCGGGACGGCGGTCCGCCGCGCACCTGCCATCGCATCACCGGCCGCAGCATGAACGCCGAGGCGCTCAGGCTGAGCAGACCGCCGACAATGAATACGAGCGCGGGCAATAACAGCCCGGTCTGCCGTGTCGCACTCGAGCCACCTTCGGGAACGGGCAAACCGTACTGAATGAACGCCCAGACGAGCACGGCACCGAACGCGTTGGCCGCGAGCATCGATGCGAGGTACAGCGGCCAGCGGGTTCGCATGGTCTGTTTGACCGCTTCCAGGGGCGCTGACACGAGACCAATCTAGCGGTTCCGCATCTCCGCGACTTTGGCGCACAGTTCGGGCGGCGTTAACTCTTGGGAACACCGAGCCGAGCCGTTTCGAATGGCCGGGGCGTCGCCGAACGCGGGGCACGGGTTTATGGGCGGCCAAGTCGGTCGGTCACCCAGTAGGCTCGCGATCGTGAGCGATGTGCGGGCAGAGGCCAGCCAATCCGGCAAACCGGGCAAGGTTCGGCGGCCTGCCGCGGACGCGGTGCACCCGCTGGTACGCGAGGCGGCGGAATGGTCCTGGCGACTACTGCTCATTCTCGCGGCCGTCTACGCACTGGCCTGGCTGGCGCATCGGTTATCCACCGTGACCATTCCACTGTCCATCGCACTGCTCGGGGCCGCACTGCTGTCACCGCTGGTGGATTGGATGCAGCGCCTCGGGGTGCCGCGCTCGCTGGGCGTATTCGTGGCGCTGGTCGGATCGCTCGGATTGCTCGCCGGGATCATGACTTTCGTGGTGGAACAGTTCGTCACCGGTGTGCCGCAACTGTCCGACGAGTTCAAATCCAGCGTGCACGAGATCCAGGACTGGCTGATCAACGGTCCGCTGCACATGTCCAACGAGCAGATTCGCAATGCGGGCGACACCATCGTCAAAACCATCGAATCCAATCAGGACTCACTCACCAACGGGGCGCTGACCACCGCGACCGTCATCGGCGAATTCTTCACCGGGACCTTCCTGACGCTGTTCATCCTCATCTTCTTCGTCTACGGCGGCGATCAGATCTGGGAGTTCATCACCCGGATCATCCCCACCCGCAACCGCGAACGCGTGCGCACGGCCGGACGACTCGGCTTCGGCAGCCTCACCGGATTCGTGCGCGCCACCGTGCTGGTGGCGGCGGTGGACGCCATCGGCATCGGCTCCGGACTGGCCATTCTGAGTGTGCCGCTGGCACTTCCGCTGGCCTCGCTGGTCTTCATCGGCGCGTTCATTCCGATCATCGGCTCGTTCATCGCGGGCTCGGTGGCGGTGTTCATCGCGCTCATGACCAAGGGCGCGGTCACCGCACTCATCGTGCTCGGCATCACCGTCGCGGTCATGCAGCTGGAAGGGCATGTGCTGCAACCGCTGCTGATGGGGCGCGCGGTGCGCATCCATCCGCTGGCCGTGGTGCTGGCCATCGCGGCGGGCGTGGTGCTCGCCGGTATCGCGGGCGGTCTGCTCGCGGTGCCGTTCGTGGCGGCGCTCAATACCGCGATTCGCTCGCTGCTGGCGGATTCACCGGAGGAGCTCTACCAGGAGCTGCACACCGGTGATCCGCATCAACCCATGTTCGCCGCCGAACCGGACATACCCGATCCCGGGCGCTACCAATTGGCCCCTCCCACGGTGAAATCCGATGTGAAGTCCGCCGATACCGCCGAACCCCCGGCCACCGGTGACTCCGCGGACTGAACCCGATCCCGGCGACGCCGCCACCGCCCCGCTGTGGCGGGCGGCGCAGGCGTTCCGGCTCATCACCCTGCTGTACGCCATCGGACAGCAGTTCGCCTCGGTCTCGCACTACACCAATCAGCGATTGAGCTGGGTGTTCATCGCGCTCATGGCGGTGTGGACCGGGGTGTCGGCGATTCTGCTGTCACAGTGGCGAATTCACAATGTGCGTCAGGTGCGCACCACCGTCGTGATCGGCGATCACGTGGTCGTCATCGCGCTCATCTTCGCGACCCGGCTGGTCGCGGATTTCGACTGGTACTACGGGCATCAGACGCTGCCGACCACACTGTGGGCGGCCAATGCCGTGATGTCCGCGGCCATTCTGTGGGGGCCGTTCGGCGGCATCTGCTCCGGATTCCTCATCGCGGCAGCGATTCTCAGTGCGCGCGCCCGCTGGGATCTGGACATCTGGCGCGATGCCACAGCGCCGGTTCTGGTTTCGGTGGGACTCGCGATCGGCCTGGCCGCCAACACCGCGCACCGCGCCCAACAGCAATTGCAGCGCGCGGTGCGGCTCACCGCCGCCGCGCAGGAACGCGAACGGCTCGCCCGCGAAGTGCACGACGGCGTCCTCCAGGTGCTCAGCTACATCAAACGGCGCGGCACCGAAATCGGCGGGCCGACAGCCGAATTGGCGCAGCGCGCGGGTGAACAGGAAGTCGCGCTGCGGGTGCTGCTCTCCGAACAGGGCGGGCGCGCGGACACCGGTGGCGTGGAACAGGATCTGCGGCCGCTGCTCACCGCGCAGGCCACCACCTCGGTGCTGGTCTCCACCCCCGGCGAGCCGGTCCCCATCGGGCGCTTCGAGGCCAGGGAGATCTCCGCCGCCGTCGCCGCCGCACTCGCCAATGTCGCCCAGCACGCCGGACCCGGCGCGAAAGCCTATGTGCTGCTGGAGGATACCGGCGACGAACTCATCGTCAGCGTGCGCGACGACGGACCCGGCATCAGCCCCGGACGGCTGCTGGAAGCCGAAGGCCAAGGCCGCATGGGCGTTTCACGCTCCATAATCGGGCGCATCGCCGCCCTCGACGGCACCGCGCACCTACTCTTCGAAGCCGACGGCGAGGAAGGGTCCGGGGCCGAATGGGAATTCCGGGTCCCCCGGCGGCATCGGTAACAGGAATCGGGAGGCGAGCGTGTCCGAAAGCACCGCGGGCGAACGAATTTCGATCATGGTGGTGGACGACCACCCGATCTGGCGCGAGGGCGTGGCCCGCGACCTCGCCGAAGCCGGATTCGAGGTGCTCGCCACCGCGGACGGCGTCGCCACCGCCGCGCGCCGCGCCGCCGCCGTCCAACCCGATGTCGTGCTCATGGATATGCAGCTGCCCGACGGCAATGGCGCGGACGCCACCGCCGAGGTGCTGCGCGTCTCCCCGCGCACCCGCGTACTGGTGCTCTCGGCCTCCGCCGAACGCGAGGACGTGCTCGACGCCATCAAGGCCGGAGCCATCGGCTACCTGGTGAAAAGCGCCTCCGCCACCGAACTCGTGGACGCCGTGCGCGCCACCGCCGCCGGTCAGGCCGTCTTCACCCCCGGCCTCGCGGGCCTGGTGCTCGGTGAATACCGGCGCATCGCCAACACCCCGCCGGACCGGGACGAACCGCACCGGCCCGCGCTCACCGACCGCGAGACCGAAGTGCTGCGCATGGTCGCGAAAGGGCTGTCCGCCAAGCAGATCGCCACCCGCCTGAGCCTGAGCCATCGCACCGTGGAGAACCATGTGCAGTCCACCCTGCGCAAACTGCAACTCGGCAATCGGGTCGAACTCACCCGCTATGCCATCGAACAGGGCCTGGACGGCGAATAGGGTGCGGATTCAGGGATTGCCCTGATGCGCGACGGCCGATCGGCTCGTAGCCTCGAAAACATGGGAGGTCCTGAAGTGGTTCCCGGTGTCGAGGCCGCCGTGGTGGGCGAACGCGACCTGCGGGTATCGGATGTAGAACGCGAACACGTCGGACGACTGCTGCAGCGCGCGGTCGGCCTGGGCATGCTGTCGCTGGGGGAATTCACCGAGCGCATGGATACCGCGCTCGCCGCCAAGACCCGCGGTGAACTCAACGCGGTGCTGGTCGATCTGCCGGGCATCCGGCTCGCCGGGCAGCCCGCGCCGAAGACGCCGCAGTTCGTCTACGCGCCGCGGCCGCAATTCGGCTACAACCGGCCGCAGTACGGGCCGCGGCTGCCGCATCCGGTCGCACCGGGCAATGTCATCCGGGCCAAGCTGTCCGGGGTCAAGCGCAATGGCAGTTGGCATGTGCCGCAGACCCTGCTGGTCGAATCGTTCATGGGCAGCGTGCGACTGGACTTCACCCAGGCGATCATGTCCACCCAGGTGGTGGAGATCCGGGTGGACGACTACCTGAGCTCACTGGAACTCGTCGTGCCCGCCGACGCCACCGTGGACCTGAACGGCCTCGATCTGATCGGCGGCAGCGCCGAGAACAAGGTGCGCACCGGACCGCCCATGGGGCCGCTGCATCTGGTCGTGCACGGCAAGGTGCGATTCGGCTCGGTCAATGCCAAGCATCCCTTCGGTACCCAGTGGAAGAAGTTCCTCAACGGGGCGTGATTCCGTCCCGAATCGGTTTCGGCGACACCCCGTCCCGGCAGGTATCGTCACGCCCATGGCAGGCGGCTCAGCGGACTCGACCCCGGAACCATTTCTTCGGACCGGCCGCGGCGCACCGCTGCTGCTCCTGCACGGCGTGCTGCTGACCTGGCAATCCTGGCTCCCGGTGATCGACGATCTGCGCGCCGACCACGACATCCTGGCCCCCACCTTCCCCGGCCACCACGGCGGCCCCGCCGCGCACCACCCCGCCACCGTCGCCGCCCTGGCCGATTGGGCCGAGGCGCTGCTCGACGAAACAGGTTGGCCCACAGCGCATATCGTCGGCAACTCGCTCGGCGGCTGGATCGCCCTGGAACTCGCCGCCCGCGGGCGCGCCCGCACCGTCACCGCCATCTCCCCGGCGGGTCTGTGGGACAAGCCCTCGTCATCCGCGGCCCTGGTCCGCAAATTCCGCGGTATGAGCCCCCTGATCGGCTTCGGCTCGGACACCCCACCGGCGCTGCCCACCATGATCCGCAGCCTGCTGCTTCCCCTGCTCGCGCACAATCCCGCGACGGTTCCCGCGCACCTCGCCCGCGCCATGGCCGCCGCCCCCGCGCACTGCACCATCCTCGATGACCTGGCCGAAGATCCTGCCCTCCCAATAGGTTTCACCACCCTGTCCTCGATTCAGGTCCCCGCGACCCTGCTCCTGCCCGAATTCGATCGGGTCCTCCCGCCCCACCTCTACGCACCCCTGACCCCCACCCCCACCCTCGAGATCCACCCCCTCCCCGGCCTGGGCCACGTCCCCATGCTCGAGGACCCCGCCCGCATCACCACCGAGATCCGCGCCACCATCACCCGGGACGCACAGGCTCAATCCGCCTGACCCTGGGCGGCGCGCACACCGCGACCGGGAATGCGCACGGGCCGTGCCGCCACTCAGGAGTAATCGAGTAGGACCCGGGCCGTGCCCGAGTGTTTCTACTCATCCCGCCGAAGGCGCAGGTGGCGAGCATTATCGGCATGAACACCGCCATCGATCCCCGTTTGATCGCACGGTTGTCGACCGAGTTCACCTCCCTCAGCGAACACATGGGAATCCTCGGCCGCGACCTGGACGTCCTGCGCAGCCAATTGGTCGTCGCCCCGCGTCCCGCACAACCCGTCGTTCCACCGACCCCACCCGCTGCCGCACCGGCAGCGGGCGTTCCCATGCCCGCACCCGGCACGGTTCCGGGCGGACCCGTGCGCGGTGGGGATGAGCTATCCGGTGCCGCCACATCGCCCCCGGGTCAGGTGGCGGAGCCGGTTTCGGCCCGTGGTGCGGACATTGCCGCTGATACAGGAGCACCCGTTCCACCGCCCGCGGGGCTGATGCCGCCGACTGCCGGAGGACAGGCCGCAGCTGGGGAGCAGGGGCCGGGAAGCACCGCGAGCTGGGGTTCGCCGGGCGGTGGGGCCGTGCCTTCGGGGCCGGGAACCATTCCGGGTTACGGACAGCCGGGTCCTGGTGCCGGGCAGCCCGGCTTCGGAGTCGCCCAACCCGGGCACGGGGTGGCACAGCCCGGATACGGGGGCGGTCAGCCCGGATATGGGGTCGGCCAGCCCGGCTATGCCGCTGGTCAGCCGGGATATGGGGCGGGGCGTGCGGGGTGGATGGGGAGTCAGCCGCAGGGTGGGTATCGGGCGATGCCGCCGCTCGCGCAGCAGCAGCGGAGGGGAGTGCCGGTGCGGGAGCGGCGAGCGCCGTGGTGGCAGCGGGAAGGGGTGGTCAGCCGGGTGCTGGCGGTGGCCGGGGTGGGCGTCACGCTGATCGGCGTGGTGATGCTGCTGGTGCTGGCGGCGCAGGCCGGGTTCTTCGGGCCGGTGCCGAGAGTTGTTGTGGGGGCGGCATTCTCGGGCGCGCTGGTGGCTATCGGGATGCGCGTGCACGGGAAGGCCGGAGGGCAGGTGGGCGGTGTCGCGCTGGCGGCGACGGGTATCGCAGGGGGATATCTGTCCGTCGTCGCGATGACGACCCTCTACGGATGGGTGAATCCCGTTGTGGGATACGGGATCGCGCTGGGGATCGCCGCGGGTGGGGTGGCATTGGCCATGCGGTGGGGGTCGCAGGGGCTGGCGGTCATGGTGATGATCGGGGCGGCGCTGCTGTCGCCGGTGATCACCACCGAGCTCGCGCTGCTGGCGTTCCTGATCGTGTTGCAGATCGCCGCCGCGCCGGTGCAATTGGTGCGGGACTGGCCGTATCTGCATGTGGTGCGGACGATTCCGGCCGTGCTGGCGACGCTGGTCGCGATTGCCGCGGCGGGACTGGGGGAGGCCGCACGCGGGGAGCGGTACCAGGTGCTGGCGGCGGCCATTGTCATTGCGGCGGTGGGGCTGGTCAGCGCGCTGGCGGTGGTGCGGCAGCGCGCCGGGGACATCGCGGCGAGCCTGACCTGCGCGGTGGCGACCATGCCGCTGCTGGCCGCGCCGGCCATGTTCGAGCGGCGCACCGCCGTGGCGATCTCGGCGGGATTCGCGATCGTGCTGCTGGGGCTCGCCGCATCGCGGTGGATGCCGAAACTGGCTGAGCGGGTGCGGATTCCGGGACACCTGACGATCGTCACGGCGGTCGCCGGAGCGTTCGCGGTACTGGAGACCTGCGCCGGCGTGACGAACGCGCAGACGCTGCCGATCGGCTTGTTCCTGGTGGCACTGGGCTTCCTGGGCGCGGGCGGACAGCAGCGGTCGCGGATGGCCTCGGGCATCGGTGCGGCCTTCGGGGTGATCGGCATGATCGCGCTGCTGGATCAGGCCGGTCCGGCCACCCTGTCCGATCAGTTCTATGCCGAAGAGCGCCTTGGTATTTCGACCGCGCTGTCCGCGCTGTCCGCGCTCGCCGCCTTGGCCGCCGCCTGCTGGTGCGCCCGGCGCTTGGGGCTGGTCACACGGGAAAGCGATGCGACCGCCGTGGCGGTGGTCGGCGGAATCGCGGGCCTGTACGCGGTGACCGCGCTGGCGGTGTCGATCGGCGTCGCCACCGGCCGCGATGACGGTTTCCTCGCGGGCCACGGCATCGCCACCGTGATCTGGATGGCCGCCGCCACCGCGGCACTGCTGTTCGGACTGCGCAGGCTGGGCCGCACCCCGCAGGCGGCTAAGGCCGCGCTCGCCGGGGGCCTGCTGCTCACCGCGGCGGCACTGGCCAAACTGTTCCTGTTCGACCTGGCGACCCTCGACGGCCTGCTCCGCGCGGCCGCCTTCCTGGTGGTCGGCGTCCTCCTGCTGCTGGTCGGCACCCGCTACGCTCGCGCCTTCGCCGAGGCCGCGGATCCCGCCCCGCGCGGCTGACCCGCACCCGCCGGACCGGTGCCGCACGGCTGATGTCGTGCGGCACAACCGGTCCCGCCGATGTGCCGGCCTTTCCGGGCCGTAGTCGGCTGGATGAGTAGGTGGCGCAGATACGAGAAAGCCCGGCCGAGTCGATGACTCGGCCGGGCTCTTTTCGTTCGTACCGCGGCTGATTCAGTCGCGGTTCTGGCGGCGGAGCAGTTCGTTCACGCTCACGGTGCGGCCGTCGCCACCGCGATGCTTGCCCTCGTCGTCGACGTCCTCGGCTTCGGCCTTGCCGGGGCGCTTGCGCGCCGTACGCAGATCGGACATCCACTGCTCGATGCTGCTGCGCCCGGGACCCTGCTGCGGCTGATCCTCGGCCGCGTGATGAGCCGGATGCGGCTGCGTCTCATCGGATTCGGACTCCAGCAGCTCCTCCGCCTCGTGCGGCTGGTACAGCTGCGCCCGGGTGGCCGGATGCGGCGGCAACTTCGACGCCGGAGGCGGCGGCAGCACCCGCTCCGCGCCCACCGGATGCGCTGCGGCGGGCGGCGAATCCTGTTGCGGCGCGGCCGGAGCCGATGCCGGGGGAGCGGCCGGAGCGGAGACCGAGGGAATCGGGCTCTGCCCGGCGCCACGCTGCTGACCTGCGCCCTGCGGGGCCTCACCCTGTCCGGCCCCGCCGTGCGGAGTCGCGCCGGGAGTGGACCATCCGTTCTGCGGAGCGTCGGGCTTCGGCGGTGTACCGGAGGCGGCACGCGCCGAGTCATCGGAACCGGCGGGCGGGGTGCTGCCCGGGGGCATCGCTCCGGAACCGAGGTTTCGAGGCGTCACACCGGTTCCGGCGACCGGACTGAAGTCGGGTGCCGGGAATCCGCCGTGGCTCCCGTTATCCGCCTGTGCGGGAACACCGTTCGACGCTCGCTCGGCGGGGCCGCCGGACTCGGTGCCGCTAGCGGGCTTCGCGGCGCTGAAATCGGTGGTCGGGGGCTCCTGCAACGGTGCGCGGAAGCCCGCGCCCGATTCGCCGGACCCCACACCGCGATTGCCTACCGCCGGACCGGGATTGCTAGCCACCGGACCACTATTGCCGGATGCCGCACCGGTATTGGCGGCCGGGCCGCGATCGGCAGGACTGGTCGGCGGGGTGCCGCCGAGGTTGGTCAGTGACCCGCCGGAATCCGTGCCGGGGGTGGGCGGGTTGCCCGGGATCGGGGCGGATTGCGGTGCGGGGAAGGACTTCTCGGCGTTCGGCGGCGCGCTCGCGGCCCCCGGCTTCGGGGTGACGTCCACGACCGGCTTGTTGAGCATCGATTTGCCGATGCGCTGGGTGGGCGCCTCACTGTCGATGTCGATCTTGCGTGCGGGCCGCGGCTTGCGCAGCCGCAGCGCGGCGGAATCGGTCAGCGCCGGAATCTGCATGGTGACCGGATCGGTGATGGGCGTGGTCTTGACCAGGTCGACCACTTCACCGCCGCCGGGCCGCTCATCATCGAGGATGGGCTCGCCCAGTCCGATCTTCTGCTGAATCTTCTTCATCCAGGCCGGAGCCCACCAGCAGTCGTCACCGAGCAGCTTCATGGTGGCGGGCACCAGCAGCATGCGGAGCACGGTCGCGTCGATGAACAGCGCCGCCACCATGCCGTAGGCGATGTACTGCATCATCACCAGATCGGAGAAGGCGAAGGCGCCCGTCACGACGAGCAGGATCAGCGCCGCCGCGGTGATGATGCGACCGGTCTGGGCCGTGCCCGCGCGCACCGCCTCGGTCGTGCTCGCACCTTGGCTGCGCGCTTCGACCATGCGGGACAGCAGGAATACCTCGTAGTCCACCGATAGGCCGTAGATGATCGCGATGATCAGCACCAGCACCGGCGCGGTAATCGGTTGCGGGGTGAAGTTCAGCAGTGACGCACCGTGACCGTCGACGAATATCCAGGTCAGGATGCCCAGTGTCGATCCGAGTCCGAGCGCGCTCATCAGCGCGGCCTTCAACGGCAGCACCAGTGAACCGAAGGTGAGGAACATCAGGATGGTGGTGACCAGCAGGACTATGCCGATCATCCAGGGCATTCGACTCAGCAGCGAATCGAGGCTGTCCATCATGAGTACGGGCTGGCCGGTGACCAATACCTCCACGCCGTCCGGCACCGGCATCGACCGCAGATAGTCGACGGTCGCCTCGGGATGGGTACTGTCCTCGACGGTCGCATCGGAGGACCAGACATTGGACCCCGCGGGCGGTTTGGCCGGAATCCCGAACTGGGCGTTCTTGACCAGACCCGGAGCCTTGTTCGCCAATTGCAGGATCGGCCCGATGTCCTTGGAGTTATCGGTGATGATGACCAACTGGACCGGATCGGATTTTCGCAGCGGGAATGTCTCGTCGAAGTGCTGCTGCGCCAATCGCACCGGATTGGTCGGCGGCAGATATGTTTCCGAGATTCCGCCGAACTGCAGATTCTTCACCGGGATGATGAGCAGTAGCAATCCGATGGTCAGCGGTACCGCGACCTTGAGCGGATGCTTCATCACCCACGCGGTGAGTTTGCCCCAGAATCCGGCCTCGACCTCTTCGGCCGTCTTGGTTTTGCGAATCCACTTCAGGCTCAAGCTGTCCACGCGCGGACCGAGAATGCTCAGTAGTGCGGGCAGCACGGTGAGCGAGGTGATCATGGCCAGCAGTACCGCGGCGATGGTTCCGTAGGCGACCGATTTCAGGAAGCCCTGCGGGAACAGCAGCATGCCCGCGCTGGCCGCGATGATCATGGTCGCCGAGGATGTCACCGTGCGTCCCGCGGTCATGACCGAACGCCGCACAGCCGACCTGGTGTCATAGCCCTCCGCCAATTCCTCGCGGAATCGACTCACTATGAACAGGCCGTAATCGATGGCCAGACCCAAGCCGATCATCGACACCACGGCCGAGACGAACGAGTTCACCTCGGTGTATTTGGTCAGCGCCATGATCATGCCGTTGGCGGCGATGATGGTCAGGCCACCGATGATCAATGGCAGTGCGGCCGCGACGATTCCACCGAAGATGAAGAACAGCAGCACCGCGACGGCGGGCAGCGCCAGCATCTCCATGCGCTTCACATCGCTGGCGATGGTGTTGTTCAAGGTGTAGGCGATCGGTTGCAGACCGCCGACCTCGACCGTCACGCCCGGAATCTCGAACGCGTTCTGCACCGCGCCGTATGCCTGCAGCATCTCGGTGTCGTTGTTGCCGTTGAGGGCCACGGTCGCGAACGCGTGTTTGCGATCGGTGCTCACCGTCTGCGCGACCTGGTTTCCGGTATCGGTTTTCCAGGGTGCGACATTGACCTTGCTGATCTGCGGGTACTTCTTCGGCAGCATGTTGAGGCTGTCGATGATCTTCTGATTCCACGCCGGATCGTCGACGGTCTTGCCCTCGGGCGCGGTGTACAGCAGCACCACATCGCTGGTGTGGTCGCGGCTGTACGCCGAGTCCCGCAGCTGCGAGGCCCTTGTCGACTCCGACGTGGGATCGAACCATCCGCTGGAGCTCAGGTGACTCTCGACCCCGAGCCCGAAAGCACCGAGGGAGAGCAGGGCAGCCACCATTACACCTAGAACGGTGAAGCGCAGCTTGTAGACCAGGTCGCCCCAGCGGGTGAACACTAAGCGACTCCTTGAGCGGGGCGGGAGGTGAGCAATGCCGACAGCGGCCGGAACGGCTGCAGCCAGGCTCCCTCGTCGGGCAGCGAATCGAGACTCACCCTGGGCAGCGGTTCACGGAACACGCCCGGGATGTCCTCGAGATCGATGAACTCGAGAATATCCGACGTGACCGCCCAACTCGCGTGCTCGCGAAATCCCAATACCTGGACGGGTACGCCGGCGGCGGCGATTTCCTCGAGCGGTGCGCGAAACGCCTGACCATCGGCGGAGGCGACCATGATTCCGGCCAGGCCCGCGCCGCGGCGGCGTAGCTCGATATGGCCGAGCATATCGCTGTCGACGTCGGAATCCTCGTCGATTTTGGGCTTCGCGAAAACCGCGTAACCGACATTGCGCAGCGCTTCCACCCACGGCCGCACCACATCCGCGGTACCGGGGGCGATATTGGTGAAAACGGTGGCTTCGGGTTCCACGCGCTGGCGGCTGCCGACCGACAGTTCCGCGGTGCGCGCGAGCAGCCAGCGGCCGAGCGCGTCGAAACGCGGACGGTATGCGGCGGTGGGCCGTCCGCCGAGAATGGCGCCGAGTCCCATATCCAGGTTCGGTGCGTCCCAGACGAGCAGTACCCGACGGAAGTCGGTACTGCTGCCGGAAAGGCCCGTGGTGCCCGTTAGTTCGGACGAAGCAGTGCCGTGCATTATTTCGGCAACATCCGCGACCTCCGGGGCCATCTCACTGACGCTCATGACTCGATCTTCCCCCAGATGAACTCCGTGATGGCGCTACCCGCGCGGAGTCCTTTTCCTTCGAACTTGGTAATCGGACGTTCGAAACCGATTGGTGCGGTTTCAAGATACCGCGAAGAGTCCCCACCCGTGGCCTCATTCATGCCGATGAGCAGGGATTCTCCCTTGCCTACTTCGGCAATGTGTTCCGCGTAATCGGCGTGATCGGTCGCGACGTGCAACACGCCGCCCGGCATCAGCCGACTCGCGATAAGTGTCAGCGTCGCGGGCTGCAACAGCCGGCGCTTATGGTGGCGCGCCTTCGGCCACGGGTCCGGAAAGAACACGCGAACACCTGTCAGCGATTCCGGAGCAATCATGTTTTCCAGTACGTCCACGGCATCACCGCGCAAAAGCCGGATGTTCTCGATGTTCTCGCGTTCCACCCGCTGCACCAACTGCGCCAGACCCGGCTTGTAGACCTCGATGCCGATCAGATTGAACTCCGGCTCGGCCTGCGCCATGGCCGCGGTGGCCGTGCCGGTGCCGCAACCGATCTCGATGATCAGCGGGGCGGAGCGGCCGAACCAGGCATCGGCGTCCAGCGGCTTATCGGAGACGTCCGCGCCGATGCGCGGCCACATCCGCGTCCAGGACTCCTGCTGCGGCGGGGTCAGCGCGCCGCGCCGCGAACGGAAACTGGTGACCCGGGGGTACAGGCGATTGCCGCCCACCGCGCGGGGCACGCCCTCGACCGGGTGATCGGCGTCACCATTGAGATCGGCGGACCGCGGTCCGGGGACTGGCTCGGCAGTGGGGTTCGCGGCGTCGTTCACGGCGTCCATTGTCCAGTATTGAGTAATCAGCGCAGCGATCGACCACGCGTTCGGGCGTGCGCCATCACTCAGGCCGCCAGCTCCGGCGCCTCGGCGGTGACCTGCTCCGACTCCGCTGTCAGGGGCAGTCCGAGCGTGACACGCATTGCGGTAGTTGCCATTTCCACCAGGCCGCGCCAATGCTCCGGACGCAGCGCCACCGACCAGATGGTCTTGGTTGTGGGTTCTGTGAGAGTTTTTCCCGCGATCCGATCGGCCAGCCAATCCAGGCTCAATGGAGTCGCCAGCGGCAGCAGTGAGAAATGCTCACTCAGGCGATCACGGATGTACCAGACCGCCGCGCCCGCCTCCCGATAGCGCTCGACCTGACCGTCGATACCCGCGACATCGATGACCTGATCATGCACGGGCTGCACCACCAGCACCGGGCAGGCCGGAGCCGTACCGCCGAGCCGGATGTCGTCGAACATGTCCTCCAGCTCCGGCAGCACCTCGTCGAGTGGGCGCAGCAGGTAATTCTCCAACCGGCTGCCGACCAGCCAGGGCAGGGCGGCGATCGGGCCCAGACTCCGCACCCGATCGAGCAGCCGACGGCCCTGTTCGGTGAGATCCCTGTCGATCACCTCGGCCATGGCCGGATACACGCGCGCCAGGGCGGCGATCACGATCGCCGGGAACCCGGCGAACAGGCCACCGTTGAGCCGCAGGAACACCTCGCGCGGATCGCCGACCGGGGCGCCCAGCGCCGCGCCCACGATATTCAGCTCCGGCGCGTATCCGGGCGCCATCTCGATGGTCCACGAACTCGCCATGCCACCACCGGAATACCCCCACACCGCGATCTTGGTGTCCGGGCGCAACCCCAGCGGAGCGAACCGCAGCGCCGCGCGTATCCCGTCGAGCGTGCGGTAGCCCGGCTCCCGTGCCGCCCCGAAATTCCCGTGCGGGCCCTCATGATCGGCGATCGTCACCGCCCAGCCGCGGCGCAGCGCGTTCGCCACCAGAAACCACTCCAACTGCGTGATCGACCCGGGGGACAGCGCACCCCGGCGCAACGCGTACGAGGGCGCGCACCGATCGGTCACCGCGTCGATGGCGGCTCCGAAGGCGAGCAGCGGTCGTTCCGCGTCCGGGTTCGCGCCCTTGGGCAGCAGCACCGTGGTGACCGCGACTTCCGGATCGCCGTGCAGATCGCTGCTGCGATACAGCAGCTGCCACGCCGTGACCTGCTGCGGAATCACTCCGAGCAGCGCCAATTCCACAGGGCGACTGCGCAGTACGGTTCCCGGATCCTGCGCGGCGAACCCGCTCGGCGCGCGGAAGAATGGATCCGAGCTCGGCGGCAGCGGGCGGCCCGCGGCCGGTGTGCGCCATTCCACGCCCGAACCCCGCTGCGCTACAGCCGAATCGACGGTGTCCGCGCCGGGGCGGTGTGCGGTCGCGATCGGGAGCGCGGGCGAATCGAGCTGTCCCGCAGGGTAATCGGCCGGGGCCGTGACATCAGCGGTGACAGTCATGACGAGTCTCCCTGTGTGAGTTCGGCCGCCGGATACTCCCCGGGGGGAACCGCCGTCGCCGTTATCGGCCTGGGTAGCCGACCGGATCGAAACCCTAGGTGAGATCGCGGTGTCTGTGAAGAGCAGTTGCACCGAATTATGCTGTCGCACAGATAAACCCGCACTTCACGAGGATTTCTCACCGCACAGGTCGGACCGCGCGGTCTCACTCGAGCGCATCGCGACACGCGCTCGTGCCGGTCCGATCCCGCGATGTCGTGCCGCCCGCACCGGGCAGTTCCGGCAGACCGGGCGGGTTGTGGCGAATGCGGTTCGGTCCGCTCGCGCCACGACTAGGCTCGCCCGGTGCCGACCGGGCGATCACCGCGTATCCAGGTCAGCGGTCGCGCCCGCGCGGGTAAGTCCACGCTGCGAAACGCGCTGTCCCTCACCACCGCCGAGGAAACCGCGCCGGTGGACGATCCCGGACATCCGGACCCGGTCCTGGACGGCGATCTCATCCTCTATGTCCTGCCCGGCACCCTCGGTGCCGCTGACCGCCGTGTGCTCGAAACCCTGCGCCCGGACCGCACCCTGGTGGTTCTCAACAAGGCCGATGCCATCGGTTCCCGGTGGTCCGACGCAGCTCAGGCTGCTGCCCGGCACAGCGAAACCCTTGGTATCCACACCCTTCCCGCCGTTGCCTCCCTGGCTGTGCACACCCGTGCGGGCATGTTCACCGAGGCGGATCTGCGCACCCTGCGCCGCCATCGCGACAGCGCGGATCCGGCCTTCACGCTCACCGCGGACCTCTTCGCGGACCCGGCCGTCGCCGAGGATGTACCGGCTCGCAGGGAATTGCTGGAGCGCTGGGATCTGCACGGTGTCGCCTGCGCCCTCGCCGCGCTGCGGCACGCCCCCGATCTGGCCCCGCAACCGCTACTGCAAATCCTGCACTCCGCCAGTGGAATAGACCTCATCTATCGGGCACTCCATCACCTTTATGAACGGGCGGCGGCGGAATCGCGGGCGCGGTCGCCGAATTCCCCACCCGGTCCGCCCCTCGCAACGAATAACGAGTGTTGGATCGTGAACCCGAACCCCTGAACGGAATGGCCCCGCTCCCTTTCGCACTGGATCTGCCGCCGGTCGAGAGAACGCTGCCACCACCCGAACCGCTATCCGCAGCTCGGGTGTCCGAGGTGCGGCCGACGGGTCTTTCCGCGCTGGCGGAAGCGATTGTGACGCGCTGGAATCCGCACGGGATGGCATTGCTACTGGCAATGCGAAGTTGTGCACAGGTCTCCCACGCAGCGGTGGCGCTGATTGTGGATGACGATGTGCATATCCCGCTGCTGCGGGCCGAATTGGCCGGTCACACACCGCGTGTGGAGTTGCTGACGGCCGATGTGGAGAGTCACGAACCGCGCCGACCGGCGGCCGTGGCCTGCGTGGTGCTCGACGCGGGAGCGCTGATCGGGCGGGAGATGCTGGGGACGGTGCGACGGTTGCGCGGTGCGGGCACTCGGATCGTGTTCGCACTGGCCGGATTCCATGCGCACCCCGAATGGCGGGAGGTGCGGGAACGGGCCATCGAGTTGCTGTCGGAGGGCGAGCCGGTCGAGATCGTCCCGATTTCGGCGCGCATGGCGGTGGTGGCGCGCATGAACGGGGATGCGGGACTGGGGGATCGGTCCGGTATCGGGGAATTGCACGCCCGGCTGGTGGCGGCCGTCGGCGCCGGGGCCGTGCGGGATCAGGCCGGGATCGTGCGCGAACGGGTGGTCGCGGAGACGCGCACGCGGATCGAAGGCGAGCTGGCGAAATTGCGCACGGGCGGTGATGTGGCGGCGCTGCGGGCGGAGCGGGCGACATTGCTGGCGGTGAACGACGGCGGTCGCGGAACGGCCATGGCGATGATCCGGAATCGGCTGCATTTGGCGCGGGTGGATCTGCTGCACGAGGCGGGCGTCCGGATTCGCGGGTTGAACGCCGCGGCCCGCGCCGAGATCGAGCGGTTGCCGCGCGGGGCGCACGCCGGTTATCCACAGCGGTTGCAGGATTCGGTGGAAAAGATCACACGGGATATCGACCGCGATACGCACGGCCGCCTCGCCGAATTGGATCGGCTGCTCGCCGAGGCGGTGCGCGCACCGGATTCGGTGCCGCCCGATCTGCCCGCCGGGAGCGCCCTCGGGTGGCGGGATCGGCGGCCCCGGGTGGGTCCGGATCCTGAACCCAGGTGCCGGGGTGTCGAAGATCATCTGATGATCGCGTTAGGGGGCTCGGCAGGGTTCGGCGCGGGGCGGCTCGCGGTGGTTCCGCTGGCGTGGTGGGAGGCGGCCGAATACGCAATCGTTCCGGTCGGTTTGGTGCTCGGCGTGGCCGCCGCGGGCTGGGTGGTGCGGGCTCGCCGGCAACTCGCTGAGCGCGCTCATTTACGGCAGTGGGTGGCAGACGCGCTGGTCAACGTGAAGGCGCAATTGGAGCAGCGGGTTGCCACGGCACTGGTGGAGGCGGAGGAACGACTCACCGAACGGGTGCTGTGGACCAGTACCGCGCGCATGGTCGAAACAGACCGCAGGGTAGGGGAATTGGAGGCGCACTTGCGGCAGGCGGCGCAACGGCGACCCGCATTGTTGACGGCATGTGAACGTGACCTGAGCGCACTCGATTTCGCATAATCGCTGGTCGGAGGTTTCGACCCGGTACCGACTGGACAACCCGATTCCATACGCCGGGATATATGGCGTTAACCTCTATGGCAGGAACCTGGGCGTCCGCTTGGTCCTTGTACGCCGTCCAGCCGGGACGAGCTACCTGCAAGGCGAGGGTGGGTGCCTTGCCGCAATGGTGGCACTCGGTGTCGCGAGCACCCCGGGCCACCCATCTCAGGAGAGTTGTTTCATGACCTCAGCGACCATTCCTGGTCTTCACGATGGCACCGCGCCCACCGAGCACAAGGAACTGCTTGCCTGGGTACAGGAGGTCGCAGAACTCACCCAGCCGGAGCGCGTGGTCTGGGTCGACGGCTCCGAGGAAGAGGCGGTGCGGCTCTCCGAGCAGCTCGTCGCGGCCGGCACGTTCAAGAAGCTGAACGAGGCCAAGAAGCCGAACTCCTACCTCGCCCTCTCCGATCCCTCCGACGTCGCGCGCGTCGAATCTCGCACCTACATCTGTTCGCGCAATGAATCCGACGCCGGCCCGACCAACAACTGGGTCGACCCGTCCGAGATGCGCGCCACCATGACCGAGCTGTACCGCGGTTCCATGAAGGGCCGCACCATGTACGTGGTGCCCTTCTGCATGGGCCCGCTCGGCGCGGAAGACCCCAAGCTCGGCGTCGAGCTCACCGACTCCGAATACGTCGTGGTCTCGATGCGCGTGATGACCCGCGCCGGTTCCGCCGCGCTGGAGAAGCTCGGCACCGACCGCCCGTACGTGAAGGCGCTGCACTCGCTCGGCGCGCCGCTGGCCGAGGGCCAGGCCGATGTGCCGTGGCCGTGCAATGACACCAAGTACATCACCCACTTCCCCGAGGATCGCGAGATCTGGTCCTACGGTTCGGGTTACGGCGGCAACGCGCTGCTGGGCAAGAAGTGCTACTCGCTGCGCATCGCCTCCGCGATGGCGCACGACGAGGGCTGGCTGGCCGAGCACATGCTCATCCTCAAGCTGATCTCGCCGGAGAACAAGAACTACTACGTGGCCGCCGCGTTCCCGTCGGCCTGCGGTAAGACCAACCTCGCCATGATCCAGCCGACCGTCCCGGGCTGGCGCGCCGAAACTCTCGGCGACGACATCGCCTGGATGCGCTTCGGCAAGGACGGGCAGCTTTACGCGGTCAATCCGGAGTTCGGTTTCTTCGGTGTCGCGCCCGGCACCAACCACTCCTCCAACCCCAACGCGATGGCCACCATCGACGCGGGCAACACGGTCTACACCAACGTGGCGCTCACCGATGACGGCGATGTGTGGTGGGAGGGCCTGGAGGGCCAGCCCGATCACCTGATCGACTGGAAGGGCAACGACTGGTACGAGCGCGAGTCCGAAACCCTCGCCGCGCACCCGAATTCGCGCTACTGCACCCCGATGTCGCAGTGCCCCACCCTGGCTCCCGAATGGGACGATCCGCAGGGCGTGCCGATCTCGGCCATCCTGTTCGGCGGTCGCCGCAAGACCACCGTCCCGCTGGTGACCGAATCCTTCGACTGGCAGCACGGCGTGTTCATGGGCGCGACGCTGTCCTCGGAGCAGACCGCCGCCGCCGAGGGCAAGGTCGGCACCGTGCGCCGCGACCCGATGGCCATGATCCCGTTCCTGGGCTACCACGTGGGCGACTACCTGGGCCACTGGGTGAACCTGGGCAAGAACGCGGACGCGAACAAGCTGCCGAAGATCTTCTACGTCAACTGGTTCCGTCGTGGCGATGACGGCCGCTTCCTGTGGCCCGGATTCGGTGAGAACTCCCGCGTGCTGGAGTGGATCATCGGCCGCATCGAAGGCACCGCCGAGGCCACCGCCACCCCGATCGGCAATGTGCCGGTCGCGGCCAACCTCGATCTCGAGGGCCTGGACGTGGTCGCCGCCGACGTCGACGAGGCGCTGAAGGTCAACCCGGAGGAGTGGAAGCGCGAGATTCCGCTCATCGAGGAGTGGTTCGAATTCATCGGCGACAAGCTGCCTTCCGGCGTGCGCGACGAGTTCGAAGCTCTCAAGGAGCGCCTGGGCTGATTCGCCCCGCAAACTGAATACGAAAGGCCGCCCGCACTCCTCGGAGCGCGGGCGGCCTTTTCGGTGGGGCGTGCGGTCTAGCCCGTGTAGCCCGCGGGCATGAGGACGGACTTGAGTTCGCAGTAGGCGTCCAGGCCCTCGGGGCCGTTCTCGCGGCCGATTCCGGAGGTCTTGTAGCCGCCGAAGGGGGCGCTGGCGTCGAAGGCGTACCAGTTGATGGCGTAGGTGCCGGTGCGGATCTGGCTCGCGACCTCCGCGCCGTGCTCGATATCGGTGGTGTAGACCGAACCGGCGAGGCCGTAGTCCGAGTCGTTGGCGATGGCGATGGCCTCCTGTTCGGTGTCGTACGGCAGCACCGACAGCACCGGGCCGAAGATCTCCTCGCGGGCGATGGTCATGGAGTTCGCGACGTCCGCGAAGACGGTCGGCTCCACGTACCAGCCGGGCAGATCGGACGGGCGGCCGCCGCCCTGGATCAGGCGCGCGCCCTCATCCTTGCCCTTGGCGATATAGCCTTCGACGCGTTCGCGCTGCGTCTGCGAGATCAGCGGTCCGAGTTGGGCATTCGGGTCGTCGGGCAGGCCGAGTGGGAACAGGCGCACGGATTCGGTGAGGGCGTCGACGATTTCGTCATAGCGCGAGCGCGGGGCCAGGATGCGGGTCTGGGCCACGCAGGCCTGGCCGCTGTTCATCAATCCGGAGAAGGCGAGTTTGGGCATATCGGCGATATCCATGTCCGGCAGCAGGATTGCCGCGGATTTGCCACCCAGTTCGAGCGAGCAGCGCTTGAGCTGGCTGCCCGCGATCGAGGCGATCTTGCGGCCGACGGCGGTGCTGCCGGTGAAGGTCACCTTGTCCACATCCGGATGCGAGATCAGGTATTCGGAGACCTCGGGTCCGGCGGGCAATACGGACAGCACGCCCTCGGGCAGCCCGGCCTCGGCGAACAGGTCGGCGAGCAGGTTCGCCGAGAGCGGTGTCAGCGGTGCGGGCTTGAGCACCACCGAACAGCCCGCCAGCAGTGCGGGGGCGAGCTTGTTCACGGCCAGGAAGATCGGCACGTTCCAGGCGATGACCGCGGCGACCACGCCGACAGCCTCGCGCGAGACCCGGGTGGTGCCGAACAGGCCGGTGCGGGATTCGGTCCAGGGGAAGGACTTTCCGAGCCCGGCGTAGAAGTCGAGGGTGCCGCGGGCGGGGATGTAGTTGAGCGTGGTGGCGGTCATGGTCGGCGCGCCCATCTCGGCGGACAGCGCCGCGGCGAACTCGCCCGACTTCTGGTCGAGCAGTGCGACGGCGCGGGCCAGCAGTGCGGCGCGCTCCTCGGGCGGGGTGGTGCGCCAGGGTCCGTGATCGAAGGAACGGCGGGCGGCGGCTACCGCGGCGTCGACGTCGGCGCGGGTGGGGTCGGGCACGCTGCCGACGGTTTCGAGGGTGGCGGGGGAGACGACCTGAACGGTTTCCGAACCCGCGGGCGCGGTCCAGCTGCCGCCGATGAACAGACTCTGGTAATCCATGAGAACACGTTACAGTTTTGGCCCGAGGGCTGTCTGTAGTGAAGACCGGACAAGTGTCCCGGTCAGTGGGATGAAATCGAAAGCGCGCGAAGTCCATTCTTCCGGGGCGGTTCGCAATTCGATTCGCCCACCGGTGCCCTATGCTCTCCCGTGGCTCCTCCGCATGACCGATCCGGTCTGTTGCTATAAATTAGCTATTGGTACTTCGGTTGCCGCGCCCCCTTTTCGAATTTCCAGCCCTTCGGCCGGCTACTCGTTCGATTACGCGAAAGGTAGGCGAATCGTATGACCCAGGTGCATTCCGACGCTTTCGTTCTCCCCGAGTTGACCGAGATCCCTCCGCTGTCGGCCAGCACTCCGATGCAGCGGGCCGCGAGTCAGTTGCAGAAGGTGTTACCGCCGGGCTGGCAGGTGGAAGTCGTGGAAAGTTCGCAGGGGGCCGCGCGGGTGGGCCAGCCGGTACTGCGATTGGTGATGGGCGATCTCTGAGCTATCGCGTAGCACTCGCCATCATCGAATTCCAACCTGTCGGTTCGCTTTTCGTGAAACGCACTATTGCATTCGGAAGGCGTAGCGAGCATGCTTTATAGCTATCGTGGATAGCTCGCTCATAACGTGAACCGTTATCGCACAGGGGAGTCCGGGTCATGGCGGTGCAAGTGGTCGATCGGTCGCTCATGACAAGCGATCTCACGCCTCATCAGGCGAAAAGCGTTGGCGTGGGCGGTTGGGTGGTGTCATTCCTGCCCGGCCGCACCCTCACCACCGAACAGGCCACGGCCGCACTGCAAGCCGCCGAGGCGGTAGCTGCGGTGAACGCGCTCGCCGGACAGGTCGGGCTCACGGCAATGGAGACGGTCGGGCTCGCAACCCAGGAGTCACCCTGGGGCGAACCCGAATGCGTTGGGCTACGGCGCTTTTGGCGGCGCGGTCGACTCGAGCGCTGAATCCGCTTCGGCGGCAGGCGTTCTCGTGGCCGCGCGCTTGGTGGCGACCACGACCAGATTGCTGGTCAGCAGTTCGCGCACGATCGGCACCCGCACCACCCACCACGCCCAGCGCGGGTGGTACCGGGGGAAAACGGCCAAAATCTCGATATCGCCGGGTGCGGTATTCGCCCAGCGCACGCCGTCCCGCGCACTCACGGCGAACAATGACCTGCCGAAACGATTCTTCGGTTCGCGGCCCTGTATGCGGCGATATCTGCGCGCGGCGTACTCACCGCCCAGGTAGTGCCACGGGCCGGTCTCATGCCCGCCGAACGGCCCGAACCACACCGTGTACGAAAACACCATCAGCCCACCGGGTTTGGTGACGCGCAGCATTTCCCGCGCCATCACCCAGGGGCGCGGCACATGTTCGGCCACATTCGAGGACACGCACACCTCGACCGCGTCATCGCGGAACGGCAGCGCCATGCCCGAACCGCGCACCGCGCCCGCCACCCGCAGGCCCGCCGCGTGCATTTCCGAAGGATCCGGTTCGACCGGCAGGTAGCGCGCACCCGCACGGGTGAACTCGTCCGCGAAATAGCCGGGACCGCCGCCCACATCGAGCACGACCGTCCCGCTCAGGGAGCGGCCCGTCAGATCCCGGTAGAAATCGGCCACCATATCGGCCGTATCGGTCGCGATCCCGCCGTAGAACAGGCCCGGATCCGTCTGCTCGAACCGGAAGCTGCCCAGCAGCCGTAGCGAGCGTCGCAGGGTCGCCCGACGCGCGAATCTCGGACGTCTCCCGGCACGGTTCTGCTCGGCTCGAAGCATGGCGAGCAGTCTCGCACAATTACGGCCATCACCCCTTCCCACCCACAACCTCGCACCCCGACACGCCTTCTTCGCAAGGAAAATGGCCGCGATGCGATGCCGAATCCGGCCCTTACCCGGCCGGGGAGGTAATACGGCGACCCTCCGGGGCGATTGAGCAGTTGGTGGTCGGCTGACCACTGTTGGCTCGGGGAGGCGGGCCGGGCTATAGGGTGGAGCCCATTGTTCGCCGTCCCCATCGATGACCCTGGAGATCGTCCGTGCGTGAAGTGCTGCTGCTGTGCTGGCGCGACACCGGGCATCCGCAGGGCGGTGGAAGTGAGCGCTACCTGGAACAGGTGGGCGCTCAGCTCGCCGCCCGCGGTGTGAAGGTCACGTTGCGGACCGCCCGGTACCCGGGGGCCGCGCGCCGCGAGCACCTCGATGGGATCGAGATCAGCCGCGGTGGCGGGCGGTACACGGTGTATCCGCGGGCGCTGGCCGCCATCGCGCTCGGCCGGTTCGGCCTGGGGCCGCTGGCCGGGCTGCGGCCCGACGCGGTGATCGACACCCAGAACGGGATCCCCTTCTTCGCACGGACGGCCGCGGCGGCCCCGACGGTGGTGCTGGTGCATCACGGGCATCGCGAACAGTGGCCGGTGGCGGGACGACTGATCGGGCGCATCGGCTGGTGGATCGAATCCCAGCTGTCACCGCGCGTGCATCGCGGTAACCAGTACCTGACGGTGTCACTGCCCTCGGCCGAGGAATTGACCGCGCTCGGTGTCGAGGCGGCGCGAATCGCGGTGGTGCGCAATGGCGCCGAACCCATTCCGGAGCAGGCGCCGACCGGTGATCACAGCACCCGCACCGCGCATCCGAGCATCGTGGTGCTGTCCCGGCTGGTGCCGCACAAGCAGATCGAGGACGCCATGGCGGTCGTCGCGGGACTGCGCGGGCGCGTTCCCGGCCTGCACCTGGACGTCATCGGCGGCGGCTGGTGGGACGCCAACCTGCGCGCGCACGCCGATGAACTCGGCATCGCCGACGCCGTCACCTTCCACGGCCACGTGGACGAGGACCGCAAACACGATCTGCTCGCCCGCGCCTGGGTGCACGTGCTGCCCTCCCGTAAGGAGGGCTGGGGCCTGGCGGTCATCGAAGCCGCCCAGCACGGCGTCCCGACCGTCGGCTACCGCAGCTCCCGCGGCCTCACCGACTCCATCGTCGACGGCGTGACGGGCGTCCTCGTCGACGACGTCACCCAATTGACCGAAGCCGTGGGCGATCTCCTCGCCGACCCCGAATCCCGTACCGTCCTGGGCGAAAAGGCTCGCGCCCGAGCTCGCGAATTCTCCTGGGAGCAAACCGGAAACGGCGTCTTCGACGTCCTGTCGGCCGTGGCCCGCGGTGAACGCGTCTCCGGACTCGTTGCGGGAGCGACGGTTTCCTGAGGCCCCGGCACTACGTCGGTATCGGTGGCACGATCACGCGGCTGAGCGCGTCGCGGATCGACGTCGGGTCCGCGACTGCGACAGGAAGCGAACGAGCGCGGAAATGATTCCGCCGCAGAGCAATACGCCCCACACCAGGTGAGCGGCACCGGATACCCGCCGCGCCGCGGCCGAGGCATCATGCGGGGTGATCTCGCCCGGCACCCGATACAGCTGTAGGTCGCGATCGCTGTACACCGAATTGAGCTGGCCCAGCGTTATTTTCGATTCGCCGACCGGTCCCGGCGTACCACCCTCCACCAGCACCCATCCCACACCGAGCCGCGCCAGTTCCGCCGCCGAGCCACCCCGCAACAGCAGCCGCTCGACCTGCCCGGCCCGCATCCCTTCACCGGATACGGTCGCCCCCTGCACCGGAAGCTCCCCGGTCTGCAATACATCCCGAGGCAGCATTCGAGGCGCGGGATCCAGCACCGGCGCACCTCCGGACCACCGGAACTTCCGGAACATCCCCCCGGGCAGCACCGCCACATCCCCCGGCCCCTCGACCTTCGAGGCAACCCGCTGCCACCCAGCCGGATACGTCACCGGCCGCAACTCCCCACCGACGCCCCAAGCCATATCCGGCAGTGAAATCAGCACCAGTACAACGAATACCGCCGCCACCGCCCCGATCGGACCGTGTCCCCGGCGCACCTCGCCGCGCCGCGCGATCCACTCCGCCACCGCTCGGCAGCCGCCCGCCGCGCACAGCACGAACGCGGGCATGGTCAGTGCCGCGAATTTCTGTGTATCCCTCAGCAATCCGGCTCCCGGCACATGCGCCACCAGGAACTCTCCGATCGAGAGGCCCCACCCGGTAGCTCCGAGCGCCGGAATCACGATCGCCGCCAGCGCCAGTCCCGCCAGTACCTGCCGGGTACCCGGGGCCGTGGCACCGGGGCGGAGGGTGGAACGAATTCCGGTGGCGACCAAGGCCAGCAGTATCGCGGTGCCGATCAGGGCGAAAAATGTTGTGCGGGAGCCGGGGACGGCGGTGCTGTTCCAGATGCCGCCCAATCCTGCGAGGCTGCCCAGGGTTCCGAGCAGTGGTTCGGCTCGCGCGGCGAAGGCGGCTACGCCCGCCGGATCCGAGGGTTCCGCGCCCGAGCCCGCGAGTACGGTGGCGGCCAGCCAAGGGGCCGAGGATGTGATCCAGAGAGCAACCGTCGCAAGCAGATTCCGGCGGCCGACCAGGAGGAAGGCCATGATTCCCGCCAGCAGGGAACCGGTGGGCGTCAGGCCCGCCACCGCCAGCCAGCCGCCGAGCGCCGCCCATACCGGCCAGGTTCGAGCGAAAGGTGCCGGGATGGTGCGTAAACGGGTGGCATGCAGGGCTATCCAGGGGAGGGCGGCGTAGCCGGTGAGCAGGCTCCAATGGCCTTGCAGCAGGCGTTCGGCAACGTAGGGGTTCCAGATGGCGAGGGTGGCGGCCACCAGTTGGGGACCGGTGGAGACGTGCAGGAGATAGCGGGTGAGGGTGGCCGCGCCCCAGCCCGCCAGCCAGAGTGCGGTCAGCAGAATCGCCTTCACGATCAGGCCGCCGTCGAGCAGGGGGGAGAGGGTGGCGATGAGGGCGTCCTGCGGGACGGCGCGGGGTGCGGCGTCGCCGAGGCCGAGGGCGGAATCGGTCAGGTAGGAGCGGGGGGTGCTGACCGCGTCGCGGAGCAGGAGATAACCCGGGCCCAGCAGGGGACCGAGGACGAGCAGGGACAGCGCCAGGCTGTACCCCGCGGGCACGAACCTGCTCCAGCTACCGCGAACCCGACTGTTCACACCGGCACCCTATGCGCCGCTCGGGCCGAAATCGGGGACGCCGAAATCGCTTTCGCCGGGGACGCCCGGGCCGCTGTCGCCAGGTGCGGTCGAATCGCGTTTGCCGGGGGTGGCCGGGTCGCTTTCGTCGGGAGCGGCGGAATCGCGTGCGGCAGGGACGCGGGAGGTTGTTTCACGAGCGGTGCGCAGCGCCAGCACGGTGATCACGAGTGTGGTGAGGGCGGAGGTCGTGGTGGCGATGGTGATCAGGGTGGATACCGAATGTGCCCACCCGAGCATCGCGCCGACGCCGATGGCGAGGCCGAGCCAGGTGATCGCGGCCGGTGCCGTGCGATCGGCGGCGATCGCGGAGAGCAGTGCGCCCTGCAGCACCGCGAGCAGTGCGCCGTTGAGCGCGAACACCCACAGCAGTCCCTGCACCGGCGCGTAATCCTGTCCCGCCAGCAGCGGCGCGAGCGGCGCGGCGACGGCCGCGGCGGCCACCGCGAGCGCCCCGATCCCGGTCAGCACGGCCAGCGCCGACCGCACCGCGCGCGCGGAATGCTGCGGCTGCGCCATGCGCGGATACAGCACCACCCCCACCGCCTGCGGCAGCCAGAACGCGATCTTCGCCGCGATGGCCCCCAGCGCGTACCGCCCGGCATCGTTCTCGTCCAGCACGATTCGCGACACGATCAAATCCGCCGACGACAGTGCCATCAGCGCCGCCTGCACCTGCACCGCCCGGAACACCGGCAGCACCCCGGCCCCGCCCGTGTACTCGCGCTGGGGTGCGGTGCGCTCGTCGGCGCGGTCGATGCCGTCGACCGTGCGACGGGCACCGAGTGCCGCGAGGGCGATGCCGATGGCGGCTGCCCAGAGGGCTGCGGTGGTGCCGCCGCCGCTGCCGAGCACCACGACGGCGGGGGTGACGCGCAGGATTCCGGCGCCGCCGAGGACGATCGCGAGCTCGCGGAAGCGGCTGCGGCCCTGCAGGATTCCCTGCTCCCCGGAGAGCAGTACCAGAACGGGTGCGGCGCACAGTGCGGCGGCCGCGGCGACCAGGCTCACCGACAGCACCGCGCTGACCACGGGTACGAGCGGAATCGCCACGGCGGCCACCAGTGCGGCGCAGCGCAGGGACAGCCCGCGGGCGGCGGGGGTTCCCGCGCCGCGCACGACTTCTCGGGCCACCACATTCTGTAATGCCAGCGCGGGTACCGCGCACAGCAGCTGTACCGCGAGCAGGCTGGCGAACGGACTGTAGCCCGCGACGCCCAGCCATCGACTGGCCAGCAGTTGCAGCAGGTATCCCGCCACATTGGCGGTCATCGCGCCCGCCGTCACCAACGTCAGATCCGCCACCACGGGTAGACGACGTACAACGGACACGTCCGCAATGCTCCCACCCGCCCGCACGACCTTCGCGCCGCACCCCCGGAGTTGTCCGGGCCGGGCAATGCGCGGGTGAAACGAGAGCGGCCCCGCACCTTCGAAAGGTGCGGGGCCGCTTCGGGACCGGGCTTGGTCAGGGCCGTTTGTCCATGTCGATCTGCTGGGTCTTGCTGATGTCGATCTGCTGCGTCGGCGCGTCCGCGAACGGGTCGGGGCGCGGGCCGCCCGCCGGAGCGGGAGCCGGGGTGACGCGGCGGACCGGGGTGCCGCCATTGCCGTTGCCGCCGCCGAGCACGCCGAACACGATGCCGGCGATCAGCGCGATGGCGCCGATGATGCCGAAGGCGATCGGGACGGTGCGGCCGAAGAGCGACAGCTTGTCGATGTTCTCCTTGGCGACCGAGATCTGCGATTCGACGGTGTTCTCATCGAAGATCAGGCTCGCGTTGAGGACGGTGACCTCGGGCTTGTCGGCGCTGCGCGCGTAGAACTGCTGTACGTGCTCGCCACCCTTGATGACCGTTCCGGTCTTGGGCTCGACCCACACGTCGCGGGTGTTGGTGTACCAGCGGGTCATGGTGACCGGCGTTTCGCCGCCCTCGACGCCCCACTTCTCGGCCGGCAGCGCCAGCTTGTTGGTGGGGGAGTTGACCACGGTGGAGAGATCGGTGACGGGGACGGTCTGCTGGAAGTGGTAGACCTTCATGTCGTTGATCTCGGTCTCTTCGACGAAGTTGATGTCGAAGGTCTTGCGCACGTTCAGGTCGAAGTAGGGGTAGGCCTTCTTCTCGGTGCCGATGGGGAAGCGGTACTGCAGACCGGTGTGCTGCACCGGATCCATGACCGCGTCGCCCTTCTTGTCGACGGTCGCGCCGACCGCGCCATTGGGGCCGCCGTCGACGGAATCGACGGGCATGCCGTCCTTGCGGTCGATGGTGACCCGGTCGAGGGTGGCGGTGAGCAGGCCGGTATCGCCCTGCTTATCGGTGCGCCGCAGGGTCTGACCGGCCTGGATGGTCATCTCCGAGGCGTTCGCCGGATCTTCGACGGTGAGGAACCGCTGTGAGAACAGCGGTACGTTGGTGTCCACCTTCGCCGAACCGGTCGGCGAGGTGAGCGACTTGGAGTCCAGCACTTCGCTGGGAGCCCCTTGGACATTGGTCGCGACGGTCGTGATCTCCAGGTCAAGCGGGGTTTTCGCGAGACGGCTCACCGTGTAGGTGGGGATCATGATCGCGGCGACGAGCAGCAAAGCACCCAGCCCCACGAGCAGGCAGGCCACGGTCCTTCGGGTACCGGCACTCAGTGCCATGCAGGTTCTCCTCGTCGTCGAACAGGTCGTTCCGATCAGTGCCGTGGTCGCCGCACAGCACTCGTGAGCCCCGACACTAACAGTCGATCGGCTCACATCGTCCTGCCGAGGCAGGAAAACATCACGAAACGCCCGTAAGTCAAACACAGGGTGCTCACACGCGTGAGTAACAAGGCAAACTGATCCTCGATGACCGCCACGCTGCACCCGCCCTCCGAACCGACCGAACCGGTCCGTCCGGACACGCCGGACGCGGAACTCGATCGCCGGTCGATCCGCCGTCCCGGAGTCTTCGTCCCGGCCCTGGAGGGCATGCGGGCCATGGCCGCGCTGGGAGTCGTCGTCACGCACGTCGCCTTCCAGACCGGGGCCACCACGTACCCGATCATCGGCCGCGTGCTGGAACGCTTCGATATGGCCGTCGCCATCTTCTTCGCGCTCTCCGGCTTCCTGCTCTGGCGTCCGCATGCCGCCGCCGCGCGCGGACTGGGAGCCGCGCCCTCGACGGGCCGCTATCTGCTGCATCGCGCGGCCCGCATCCTGCCCGCCTACTGGGTGGTGGTGTGCGCGGTATTGATCCTGCTCCCGGGCGCGGCGCACACCGCCGGACTCCGCGTATGGGTCTCGAATCTCGCGCTGACACAGGTCTTCGTGCCGTACACGCTCACCGACGGACTCACCCAGATGTGGAGTCTGTCCGTGGAAGTGGCCTTCTATCTTGTCCTTCCGCTGCTCGCGCTGGCGCTGATGTGGTTGCGCGGGCCGCGCGCGAATCGGCGGGTGCCCGTCCTACTGGCGATCGCGGTGCTGTTCCTGAGCTGGAATCTGCTGCCCGTCCCGACGCCCGAGGCGATTCACTCCGACAACTGGCTGCCCGCCTATCTGCCGTGGTTCGCCATGGGGATGCTGCTGGCCGAACTCTCCGATCGGGACGTACCGCGATGGCGGCGCATCGCGGGTGACCGGCGGCTCATGTGGCCGCTGGCGCTGGCCGCGATGCTGCTGTCGGCGACACCGTTCGCCGGTCCGGCCGGGCTCACGCACGCGCAGCCGTGGCAGTACGTATTGAAGATATTGTTCGGCGCGATCATCGGATTCAGCCTGCTCGCACCGCTGGTGTTGCGCCCGGAGGTGCGGTACCGGTGGCTGGAGAGCCGCACCGCCGCCACCCTCGGCCGCTGGTCGTACGGCATCTTCATCTGGCATCTGGCGGTGCTGTCGATCATTTTCCCGGTGTTCGGCATCGTCCCGTTCCGGGGACATTTCGTGCAGGTCTATCTGCTGACCGTCGCCTTCACCCTGCCGCTGGCCGCCGCGAGTTTCGCACTGGTCGAGGAGCCGGTGCGGAAGTGGACGCGCCGCCGTTTCGGCTGATCGGAGGGCGCGGCCGTCAGTCGCGCCGGGGCGGCAACGCCGAAAGGCCAAGGGCCACAATCGCCACCAGCGCGGGCAGTTGCACCCACAGTGAGCCGCCCATATAACCCTCGGGCGAACGCCAGGGCCCGGTGGAGAGCGCGGCCGCCGAGATCGCGGTTCCCGTACCGGCGATGGCGATCAGCCACATGGACCAGTGCGGCGGCCGCAGGCGCGCGGCGATCAGTCCGATCGCGGTGAGTACCAGCCCGGTCGGACCGGCGATCAAGCCCGCCGCGGCGGCCAGTCCGGCCGCGCCCAGGGTGCGGCTGCGCCAGGTGCGCGGTGCGGGTCCGTCATCGCGGACCGGTGCGCGTGCGCTCCGGAAGGCGAGTACCGCGAGCGGAAGCAACAGCAGCAGACCGCCGAAGATGGCGTACCGATACCAGCGATCGGCCGGGAATTCGATGGTGATCGGGCCCTTCGTGCCGGGTGGCAGTAGCCAGGCCTGCTGCCAGCCGTCGATCACGACGGGTTTCAATTCGTGGCCGTCGGAGGTCACGGCCCGCCAGCCCACATTGGTGCTCAGCGGGAGCACCAGCACCCGGGTGCCGGACGGTGCGCGCGCATCGGCGGCGTTCGGGTTCAGCGCCGGGAACTCGGTGCGGTCCAGACGCAGTTCGTCGACGCTGAAGAGTCCGGTCGGCGCGACGGTGACATCGATGCCGCCGGGCAGGAAGTCGAATGTCGTTGCGCTGCTGTCTGATCCTTCGATCGCCTGACCAGCGGATGCGCTGTCAGCCGGGTTACCGGATCCCGGGGTCTCATCGCTCCCGCAGACCTTCGCGGGCAGCGGTGCGCCGGAACGCAATTCGGCCGCGGTGCCGGTGACGGTCGTGTGCAGGGTGCGCCCCGCTGCGGCGAGGGTGGGGCCGTCGGCGCAATCGATGGTGATGAGGCGATCGGGCGCGGCGGGGGCCGGATAGTCGGGTCCGAGGACCGACACCTCGGCCAGGCCCGGCGGTTGCTCCTGGGCGAAACCCAGTGCGGTGCGGTCGAGTACGGCATCCCAGGTCTGAATGCTCAACTCGATGCGATCGGTGACGTAGGGGTGCACTTCGATGCGGGTGGGGACACCGGCGGCCGGGTCCACCTCGCGCACCTGCGGGCCGTCACCGAGATTCACCGAGACCGAGGTGGGGTGCGCGGGCAGATCGCCTCGGGACGGTGTCAGTTCCAGTCCGGTGACCAGCGTCGGTTCCGGAAGATCAAGCGTGAGCGTGGGTTTCGCGCCGGTGGGATTGTGGACCGTGGTCTCCGGTGCGGTCCAGCTGGTGCGCGGGTCGCCGTCGGTGGCGGCGAGCGCGGAGCCGCGCGGATCGGCCACATCGGCCTGCCCCCGGGCGACGGGCCGGGCGCGGTCGGCGAGCAGATTCTCCAGGGCGGGTCCGGGGCGGGCGCGCACCAGCAGCTGCGGTGTCACGGTGACCGGCTCCGGGACCTGCAGGGTGCGTTCGAAGAGCCCGGGTTCCTCGGCGGTGAGCGCCATGGATTTACTGCAGCGCACCCGATCGGGGGATTCGAAACACGCACCGCGGCCGGGGAATTCCTGGCCGAGTCGCCAGCCTCGCACCTGTGCGCCCGCCGGGGTGGGTGGCAGTACCGCGCGATGCCGGATATCGACGGTCACCGGGTTCTCGCGGTCGGCGTAGTCGTCCAGGCTCAGTTCGCTGACCCCGAATTGCCCACCGAGACTGCCGTTTTCGGTGCTGATGGCGGTGATCTTGATCCAGTCGGTCTTGCCGGGCGGCAGTGCGATCGACACCGGCTTGCCCGGCTCGGTGATGCGCGCGGACACGGTGCCCTTGGAGGTCTTGGCCTCCACCCATTTCACCGGACTGCCGATGACCGCGCCGCTGGTGGTCAGATGCAGCACCGCCGAGGTGACGGGCTTGTCGAGATCCAGTCGAATCCATTGCCCCAGCGCGTATTCCACGCCGTTGCTGATCCACGCCGTGGACGGATCGCCGTCCACCAGCGCGGCGGTGGAACTGCCGGGCGCGGCCCCGCCCAGCTGGGTGGCGTCGGCGGCCGAGCTGGAGACGGTGATCCGCGCGCCGGACCATTCGCCCTCGACCAATTGCGCACCGGGCACGGGATAGTCCGGCACCAGATTGTGCGTCCGCCGTGCGTCATCCTTACCGCGCAGCGCCGAACCGTGGTTGTCGACCCGCCCGAAGTCGGATTCGCGATCCATGGGGGTGTCGGTGATCGTGACGCCGTCCACCGGCAGTCCCGCCTGCGCGGCGTCCGCCGCGAGCAAGGCCGGGCCGGTGGGTGTCGCGGGATCGCGGCGCAGGCGTTCCAGCGCTTCCGGACCGCCCTGGACGACGGGCACGCCGTCCAGCGGCAGTGTGTAAGCGCCCGGGAACGAACCGGGCGCACCGGTGCCGCTGCGCAAATCGGCTGCCGTGCGCGCGGTTTCACGCGATCCGAGGTCGGTGCCGGGGTTTTCGGCACGGTCGTTCGGTGCGGCGGTGGCATCGGGCTGTCGTACCCGGTAGATCTCGATCGCCGGATACGAGGGCCGCAGATCCGCGTCCGCGACCAGTCCCGCCAGCTTCCCGGATTCGATGGGGTCGCCGAATTGCGCGACCTTGCTCAGTCCGGGCGAGCCCTCGATGGCCTGGTGCGCGAGCATCGGCCGGGTCGAGCGTGAGGTCTCCGGGTCGAGGTCGTTGCGCAGCACCAGGATTCCGATGCCCTGGTCCAGCAGCGTCGCCGCCATTCCGGCCGAGGGCCGCCCATCGGCGATGAGCCGCTGCACCGAATCCATGGCGCGGATCGCGCCGGGCGGATTCAACGGCACCGAATCACGTACCGCCCAGGGCGTACTCGCCAAAGCCTGAATGGGTTCATCGCGGGTCAGTCCCCAGGTCTGACTGCCGAACGGCGCGCCGGGCACGATCAGCGCGCGGGTGTCGGAAGCGTTGTGCGCCAGCCAATCCGCCGTCTGATGCCAGTAGTCGGGCACCCTGTCGTAGTCGCCGCGCGGTGCGAGTTTGCCCGTCCACGCCAGTGAGGTGGACAGCGTCAGCGCCGTCAGGATCAGCGCGCCGACCGCCACCATCTTGTCGCGTTCGGGATGTGCGAAGGCCCTGCGCCACACCGGCATCGGCACCGATGCGGGTAGCGGCACCCGGCTCAGCAGGTGGGCGAGCCCGAGTACCAGCGGCAATCGGATGAGCGGTTCCAGCTTGTGCACATTCCGCAGCGGTGCGCCCCCGGAGTCCAGGAAGGTGCGCACCTGCTCCGCGAACGGCCCGCCCAATTCGCCCGCGTATCCGGCGCAGATCCCGACCAGTCCGACGCACAGGATCAGCACCAGCCGCCCGCGCCCGGGCATGGATCGCATGGCCAATCCGGCGATGCCCGCCGCCGCCAGCATGCCGGTGGCCAGTACGGCCGCGGGCTGCGTGACCAGCACGGCCCCCGCGATGCGCTCCGGTGAGACGAACGGCGTCCAACTATCGGTGCCGCGCAACACTTCCCCGAGCGAGGCCCACTGCGTGGTCACCCCGGACGATTCGATGAAATCCAGGAACGGCGGACTCACCTTGCCCAGCAACAGCAGTGGCACCGCCCACCAGAACGTGGCCAGCACCAGCATCGGAATCCACGCCCGGGTGAACCGCCACCAGGCCCGATTCGGCCGATACGACATCCACCAGAGCGCCGCGGGCAGGAACGCGGCCGCCGTGGCCACCGCGTTGACCGACCCCATGAGCGCCAACGCCACAGCGCTTCCGGCCGGTGTGGCGGCCCCGCGCCACCTGCTCGGATTATCGAGAGCGGTCTCGGTATTCGCGCCCGGGGTGCTGTCGTCTCCCTCGGAGTTTTCGGCGGTACGCCGTAGCGCCACACCCAGTGCGGCGGGAGCCAGCAGTACCCAGGGCGCGAGCATCATCGGCAGCGTCTCGGAGGAGATCGAGCCGAGCGTCGTCAGCACGCGGGGGGAGAGGGCGAAGGCGACGGCCGCGATGATTCGTGAACCGCGACTGCCGATGCCGAGGGTTTCGCAGAGCCGGATGATGCCCCAGAATCCGGCGAGCAGCAGTAGCGCCCACCAGATGCGCTGTACGGCCCAGGCGGGCAGGCCGAGGATGTGCCCGAGTGAAAAGAACGCGCCGTGCGGGAAGAAGTAGCCGTACGCCTGGTTCTGCACCTGCCCCATCGGGGCCTGGCTGCTCCACAGGTGGCTGGCGCGCGCGAGGAAGCCCAGCGGGTTCTGCGCGAGATCGTATTTGGTGTCCGCGACGGTGCGGCCGGGCGCCTGCGCGAAGGTCAGCAGGAAGGCGGCGAGGACGCTGCCGAGCAGCCAGCGGCGGCCCAGCGGTGTGGTGTTCGGCGACCGGTCTCCGATTGGACCGGTCGCGGCGGGATCGGAGGTCAGCCGGTCAGCGTGCGCCGTACTCAACGTGGTTGAGCAGCGACGAGGAGGCGTCGCCGCTCCGGTCGATTTCCGGGCGCTTGTCCTGTGAGGCCGCCATCGTGATGCCCAGCACCACCGCCAGCCCGATCAGGGCCCCACCGGCAGCGCTCGCTACACCAGGAACGGCAAACTTCATCGCGGACTCCCATACATCGACGCATGCGTAACTCGAGCCAACCTAGCAGGTTGAGCGCTGGGAAGCGGATAGGTCCGTACCGCCCAGCCCGCTCGGCGTCCGCATCCGGGCATTCTGCACAGTTGAACAGCCCGTTGACCGGGCGGATGCACCGCCGCGCTATTCGGGGACCGCGCAGTGCAGGCTGCCGAGGAAGGTGCGGAGTTTGGCGGTGGTTTCCAGCAGTTCGGTGTGCGGGTCCGAGGCCGCGACGATGCCGCCGCCGCCGAAGGCCCGCAGTGAGCGGCCGTCGGCGGAGAGTTCGGCGCAGCGGATGGCGACCACCCATTCGCCGTCGCCGCTGGAATCGCACCAGCCGACCGCGCCGCTGTAGAAGCCGCGGTCGCCTTCGAGATCGCAGATGGCGTCGAGGGCGAGCGGGGTCGGCGTGCCGCAGATCGCGGGGGTCGGGTGCAGCAGTACCGCCAGGTCGAGGGCGGTGACCGACGGATCGTCGAGTTCGGCGGTGATGGGGGTGGCCAGATGCCAAACCTCGGGCGTATTCAGCAGTTCCGGGCCGTCGGGGATGTTCAGCGTGCCGCAGACGGGCGCGAGTTGGTCGCGAATCCATTCCACGACGTACGCGTGCTCTTCGAGATTCTTGCTGCTGGACAACAGTTCTCGCGCCTGTGCCGCATCGGCGTCCGGATCGGCCAGCCGGGGCAGCGTGCCCGCGAGCGGCCGCAGGGTTACCGTGCGCCCTTGGCGTGCGACCAGCACCTCGGGTGTCGCGCCGAGCAGGGTTTCGCCGGGCCGTCCGGCCGGGGTGAGGTCGACGGCGTACACATTGGCGCGCGGATGCCGGGTGACCAGGTGTGCGGCCACCACCTCCGGTTCCAGCGGTGCGTCGGCTTCGGCGAGCAGTGAGCGCGCCGCCACCACCTTGCGCAGCGGCTGTTCCGGATCGGAGAGTTGTTCGACCAGTTTGGTCACGCGCGCCACATGTTCTGCGGCGCTGGGCATTTCGGATACCACGCGCACGGCGGGCAATTCCGGCAGCGCGGCGGGCCGCCATGGCCCGGCGGTGTGCAGCGCTTCTTCGGGTGCGCACAGTGCGGCCGGTCGGCGCGGATCGAACGCCAGCGCACCGGTGATCAGCTCGGCGTCTCCGGCGCGCAGCGCGGCCGCCGCGTCGGCCGCCGCATCGAAGCTGATGCGGGCGCCTCTGGTGCGTACCACGCCATTGGGTGACGCCAGCAGAAATCCGTCCATGGTCTTCCGACCATAGTCCGCTCGTGCGCGGCTGAATCCCCGGAGCGACGGAAGTCTCTGTCGCGCCGATCACACCGCTCCGGCGCAGGTCCCCAGTGTCATTGCGGCCCTGAAGGACTCATCTCGCAGGCCCGCGCGGCGGGTGCGGCGGGGAGTGTCACGCGTGCCGATCGCTCAGGATTTCGGGGCGGGTTCGCGGCCGGGCGGGACCATGAGCACCGGCCGGTGACAGTGTTTGAGCACCGCGTCCGCGACGCTGGAATGCATGAGCGCCCGAATGCCGGTCGCGCCGCGGGTGCCCGCGACGATGATGTCCACATCCAGATCGTCGGCCACCTCGACGATGGCGTTCCAGATGGTGGTGGTGCATTCGACGGTGCTCGCCTCGGCATTGAGCCCGGCGAGTTTGGCCAGTCGCACGCCCTCGGAGTTGATGGTCCTGGCGTCGACGTACGCCACGTCCTCGATCTCGTCGTCGGGCATCCATTCCGGTTGCATCACCCCGGAGAGTCCGGACAGTCGCGCGGCCTGGCGGGCCATCGGCTCCCAGGCGGTGAGGACCACGGCTCTGTTCGCGGACAGGAACCGCCCGGCGTATTCGACGGCGCGGCGCGCATTCTCGGACCCGTCGTACGCGATGAGCATCAAATCGCACGGCATGACGAACCTCCTGATGGGAACGCATGTCTCCGTATCGAGGTTACCCCGGAAAGGTTGCCGGAAGCCGACTTGACGACTTCCGTCTGTCGCGGGTTGTCCACAGTTTGCGAACGATTCACCCAAATCAGTGGTGGGATACGCGACTCCGGTTTTCACTGACAGGAGTCGGTTTTCTCACCGACGTGTCGGCACCTGCCATACCGCCGACTCGACATCGCCGTCGTTGGAGCTGAGCCCGGACGAGGGGTGGATTGTGCGGTTGGACGAGCTGACTACCCCGCAGGAATGGGCGAGCGTGTATCGCTCCCTGTTCGGTTTGCCGCATGTGCATGTCACCACCCCCGGCTTCGTGGTGCTACCCCTGGTGGACACCATCGCGGCCTTGAACACCCCGGAACCGTTGGGCGCCTTGATACTCGGCGAATTGACGGTGCGCGGCGTGCCCGGCCCGGTGCTGGTGCGCGATCGGCCGCCGCGCCGCACCTTCCTGGCGGTGTTCGACGGGTATCCTTCAGACGAATGGCTCGAACGCTTGGAGCGCAACAGCGTGGACATCGGCCCGCATCGCAGTAATGTCATCCTGCCCACCGGATTCGGCAGGCACACCCATGAGGGCAGGTGGTGGGCGCGCGCACCCCAGCGCGATGAATCGCTACCCCTGTTATCGGAGCTACTCGACGCCACCATCGCGGTGCTGTGATCCGGTGTCCTCGATCGAAGCGGCCGTATTCGGCCATCATGAGGCAGATCCCCGCGCACTGCTCTACTACGAATGGTGCCAGCGTCTCGAATCCGGTTACGCGGTAGCCGATTTCGCCGAAGATGTGAACGAGCTGTCGCGGGCCGACCGGCCGATGGACGCGGCCTGCTGGCGACTGCTCGATCGCATCGAATCGGCGGCGCGGTCGCCGGACTGGCGGTACTTCGAATGGAGCGCCACCGGCGGTGATCCGAACAACCTTGGTGCGGCCCGTGATTCGCCCGGATATCGCACGCCGGTGGATTACTCCCGGACCGAGCTGTTCGACCGCATCCATGGCGGCTGGCTGGGCAGATGCGCGGGGTGCGCGCTGTCCGGTCCGCGGGTCACGGCCGTAATCGGTTGCGCGCGTGACGAAAACCTTGACTACACGATTCTCGGCCTGCATCTGCTCGAGCAGTACGGCGCCGAATTCATCGCCGACGACGTCTCGGCGCTGTGGCTGGAACGACTGCCGTTCCTGCGCACCACCACTGCCGAGCGGGTGGCGTACCGCAATCTCATCGACGGTTTCCTGCCCCCGGATACGGCCAGCTACCGAAATCCCTACCGGGAGTGGCGGGGTGCGCTGGTGCGTGCGGACATCTACGGCTACACCAATCCCGGTGATCCGGTCCGCGCCGCGGAACTGGCCGCCCGGGATGCCTCGGTCTCGCACACCGGCAATGGATTATGGGCGGCGAGATGGGCCGCGGCGCTGATAGCGGCGGCATTCACGGCCGCGCGTCCGGGCGAGGCGCTGGATCGGGCGCAGCGTGTCATCCCGGCGAATTCCCGTTTGGCGGTGGCGCTCTCGGAGGTCATCGACGATCATGCGAACTACCTGGATTTCGACCGGGCGCGCCTCGCGATCCATGAACGCCACGCGCATTACAACCGCCTGCATTCGATCGGCAACGCCTGTCTCATCGCCGCCGGATTGCTCTGGGGCGACGGCGATTTCACCGAAACCGTGCGCCTGACCGCGGGTGCGGGCTGGGATTCGCGATCGAACTGCGCGACGGCGGGTTCGGTGGCGGGCATCTGCACAGGCGCGTCCCGCATCCCCGCCCACTGGACCGATTCCCTGGGCGACACCCTGCACAGCGCCGTCACCGGCTACCCCACCCTGCGCATCTCCGATCTCGCGACCAGAACCCACCGGCTGCTGCCCTGAAAGACCGGAGCGGGGCCCGGTTCCCTCGGAACCGGGCCCCGCCCTTGGTATTTCGCTTCCGCGCGAGCGGAGTGTTCCTAGCGCTCCACGATGGCGACGACGCCCTGGCCGCCCGCGGCACAGATGGAGACGAGCGCGCGCCCGCCACCGTTCTCGGCCAGCATCTTCGCGGTGGAGGCGATGATGCGACCACCGGTGGCGGCGAACGGGTGGCCCGCGGCGAGCGAGGAGCCGTTCACGTTCAGCTTGCTGCGGTCGATGGAACCAAGCGCGCCGTCCAGGCCCAGGCGCTCCTTGCAGTACTGATCCGACTCCCAGCCCTGCAGGGTGGCGAGCACCACGGAGGCGAACGCCTCGTGGATCTCGTAGTAGTCGAAGTCCTGCAGCGTCAGGCCGTTTCGGGCGAGCAGGCGCGGCACCGCGTAGGTGGGAGCCATGAGCAGGCCGTCCGGGCCGTGGATGTAATCGACGGCGGCGACCTCGGAGTCGACCAGGTAGGCCAGCGGCGACAAGTTGCGCGCGGCGGCCCACTCGTCGGTGGACAGCAGCACGGTGGACGCGCCGTCGGTGAGCGGGGTGGAGTTGCCCGCGGTCATGGTGGCGTCGCCCAGCTTCACGCCGAAGACCGGCTTCAGGGTGGACAGCTTCTCGATGGTCGAGCCGGGACGCAGGTTGTCGTCGCGGGTCAGCCCGAGGAACGGGGTGATCAGGTCGTCGAAGAAACCGCGGTCGTAGGCGGCCGCCATGTTCTTGTGCGACAGGTAGGCCAGCTCGTCCTGGGCCTCGCGGGCGACGCCGAATTCCTTGGCGGTGATGGCGGCGTGCTCACCCATCGAGAGTCCGGTGCGCGGTTCGGCATTGCGCGGGATCTCGATGCCGACCATGGACGGGCGCAGGCGGCCGACCAGCTTGGCGTAGTCCTTGTTGTTCTTGGCGCGGTTGGCGTCGAGCATCCACTCGCGCATCGACTCGCTGACGCCGATGGGCGCGTCGGACGTGGTGTCCGTACCGCCGCCGACGCCGGCTTCGAAGCGGCCCAGCGCGATTCCGTCGGCCACGGTCTGAATGGCCTGCAGGCCGGTGCCGCAGGCGAGCTGCAGATCGTGGGCCGGGGTGTACGGGGACAGGGTGGAGCCGAGCACGCTCTCGCGGATCATGCCGTGCTCGCCGACGCGCTTGAGCACCGCGCCGCCGACGACCATGCCGAGGCGCTCGCCCTGCAGCCCGAAGCGGCTGACCAGACCGTTCAGCGCGGCGGTGAACATGTCCTGGTTGGAGGCGTGCGCGTACTTGCCGTCGGAACGGGCGAACGGAATCCGGTTGCCGCCGAGGATCGCGACAGGCTTGGCCTGCTTGGCGGTCTTGGCCGCGGGCTTCGCCGAACGGGCTTTGGTGGTCACTCGAGTCTCCAGTGTCTCGTCGGGTGGATTTCCGTACTCGCACGGTCCCGCGGGACCGGCATTGGTCGGTTTACATTAAACTTACTCTGGAGTAAGTTCATTTGTCGACACCGTACCCCGCGAATGTGCCCAAGACCGCCCGCGGGGCCTAGACAAGAGAAGGTAGGAACAGTGGCAGCCAGCAAGAGCAAGGGCGCTCCCAACCTGTACGGATCTTTCATCCACTCTGCTCCGGGCGCGTTCCTGGCGAGCAAGCTGGGTCTGCCGCAGCCGGAGAACCTGCGCCGCTACGTCGCAGGTCAGCCCGCGCTCCCGGGTCCGGTGCTGCTCGGCGGTAAGGGCCGGGTCGCCGATGCCGCCCGTAACCTGCTGTCCGACTACAGCTTTGTGGATTCGGTCACCCCGGGCACCAAGCTCGGTGCGCTGGTCTTCGACGCCACCGGCATCCGCACCATCGAAGAGCTGCAGCAGCTGTTCGAGTTCTTCCAGCCCGCCATGCGCAGCCTCGCCGCGTCCGGCCGCATCCTGGTCGTGGGCACCACCCCCGAGCTGACCGCGTCCGTCGACGAGCAGATCGCCCAGCGCGCGCTCGAGGGCTTCAGCCGCTCGGTCGCCAAGGAACTGCTGCGCGGTTCCACCGGCAACCTGGTGTACCTGCACCCGGAGGCCGCCGCGACCGCCACCGGCCTGGAATCGACTCTCCGCTTCATCCTTTCGGGCAAGTCGGCCTTCGTCGACGGCCAGGTCTTCCGCGTCGGCAAGGACGACTCCACCGCCCCGGCCAGCTGGGACAAGCCGCTCGCGGGCAAGGTCGCCGTGGTCACCGGTGCGGCTCGCGGTATCGGCGCGACCATCGCGGAGGTGTTCGCTCGCGACGGCGCCACCGTGATCGTCGCCGATATCCCGGCCGCCGGTGAAGCCCTGTCCGAGACCGCCAACAAGGTCGGCGCGACCGCGCTGGCCCTGGACGTCACCGCCGCCGACGCCGCCGAGAAGCTGGCCGCGTTCGCGACCGAGCGTTTCGGTGGCATCGACATCGTCGTGCACAACGCCGGCATCACCCGCGACAAGCTGCTCGCGAACATGGACGAGGGCCGCTGGAACTCGGTCATCAACGTGAACCTGGCTGCCCCGCACCGCATTACCGAGGGCCTGGTCGCCGCGGGCGCGCTCAAGTCCGGTGGCCGCGTCATCGACGTGTCCTCCATCGCCGGTATCGCGGGCAACCGCGGCCAGACCAACTACGGCGCGTCCAAGGCCGGTGTCATCGGCATGGTCAACGCCGAAGCCCCGAAGCTGGCCGAGAAGGGCATCACCATCAACGCCGTCGCGCCGGGCTTCATCGAGACCGCCATGACGGCGGCCATCCCGCTGACCACCCGTGAGGCCGGTCGCCTGATGAGCTCGCTGCTGCAGGGCGGTCAGACCATCGACGTCGCCGAGACCATCGCCTACTTCGCCTCCCCGGCGTCGAACGCGGTGTCCGGCAACATCGTTCGCGTCTGCGGCCAGAGCCTGATCGGAGCATGATGAGCCAGACCATCAAGCTCGGCGAGGTGCCGAAGAACTCCGGCCTGTTCGTCAAGGCCGCGCTCGGCGCGCTGCCGGTGCCCGGACTGTCGAACCGCCCGTCCAAGCTGCCGGACCGCACCGTGCGGCTGGAGGGCTTCAAGGTCGATCCGGATCACCTGGCCGCCTACTGCCGCGCGACCGGACTGCGGTTCAGCGACGCCCTGCCGCTGACCTACCCGTTCGTGCTCAGCTTCCCGCTCGCCATGCAGCTGGTTGTCGCCCGCGACTTCCCGTTCGTGGCGGTCGGCGCGGTGCACGCGGAGAACGTGATCGAGCGGACCCGGGAGATCTCGGTCTCCGAACCGCTGGATTTCGACACCCATATCGAGAACCTGCGCGAGCACCCCAAGGGTCTGCTCGTGGACGCCATCACCGAGGTGAGCGTGGGCCGGGAACTGGTGTGGCGTCAGGTCACCACGTTCCTGCACCAGCAGCGCACCTCGCTGTCCGGCGGGCCCAAGCCCGAGCCCAAGCCGGATGAGGTTCCGCCGCCGCCGCTGCGCACGCTGCGGGTGGATCAGCAGACCATCAGCCGGTACGCCAACGCGTCCGGTGACCACAACCCGATTCACACCTCGGCGTTGGGCGCCAAGGCTTTCGGGTTCCCGAAGCCGATCGCGCACGGTATGTGGTCCGCGGCCAACATCCTGTCCAACCTCGAGGGTCGCGTTCCCGAAAAGGCCACGTACGCGGTCAAATTCGGTAAGCCGATCCTGTTGCCGTCGACGATCAACGTCTACGCCGACAAGGTCGAGGGCGGCTGGGATCTCGCCCTGAAGAACCCGAAGAAGGGTTACCCCCACCTGACCGCCACCATTCGCTGAGTCGGTTCGGCCACGGTCTCGGCTGAGACCGTGGCGCACCGAAGCCAGCAATGTCGCACCGAGTGTGGCAAATTGGTGACAGTTCATCCGAAGACCCGGGGTCACGCCGATTCGGTGGTTTCCGAACCACCACGGGGTCCGGCCATCACAGGTATGGTCGGGCCGCCGACAGCGTCGGCCCCGCAGGGGCGGGGCGAGAGCCGCGCACCGATTCAACACCGTATGTCGCCACGCAGGGGTTTCGACATCCGGAGGGGGAATCGGTGTGCGGCTTTTACGTTTTCGGCGCTCAGCAGTTGCAATCGCAGCCGCAGCAGTCGCAATCGCAGCAGTCGCAGCCGCTGCAGCAATCGCCGCAGTCACAACAGTCGCTGCAATCGCAGCACCCCCGATTGAACCAGGAGTCCTTGCGTTCGCCGCTGCACGGGCTGGTGTGCTCGGCGCAGCAGGCGTATCCGGTGCAGTACTGGGACAACCCGATTCCGATGCCCTCCCAGAATCCGGGCCTGCGGAAGGGCGTGCGCGGCGGCTCGGTGCCGAACACCGCGTACGGACCGTTCGCGACGGCGGTCACCAGGAATTCCGAACCGGCTGCGGGAACCAAGGATTCGGTGCTCCGATGAGTGCCGCAGGCGTGCGTGGCGCAGGCGTGCACGGTTCCGGCGGCCCGGCCCAGCTTGCGGACGACGCCGTGCAGCGGGTCCAGCAGCATCCAGCGGATGGACGTGGTGCGATCCAGGCCGACCGTGACCAGGGCGGCCTTCAGCAGCGAATTCGATTCGCGCAGTAGGGCGTGCGCATCGGCGGTGCTGGTGCCGGTCGCGGTCAGGGGATTGAAGCGGCCTGCCGCGCGGTCCTCGTCGATATCCTCGATGGCGTCCGCGAGGTGGGCGATGCGGCCGAAATGCCAGCCCACTTCCCGTAGCGCATCGGCGTTCTCGGGACGTCCGGCCAGAATCGCGGTGTGCGCGAACAACTCCGCCGCGCACAGCTGGGTGGGCGCGGTCAGTTCCGCGAGCGATGCTCCGGATTCCTCCAGCGCCACTTGCGATTCGATCGCGGTGATGAGCGGGTCGATATCCAGGCCGATGGGCGCGGCGGCCGCGCGCGCCCGGTTGTGCCAGCGATCGGCGACGTGCGCCATCGGCCGCTTGCTCAGGCGGCGGGTGTCACCGTCGTCGATGTGATCGCGAATCTTGGCCGCGCCCAACAGCAGTGAGGCGGTGGCGGCCAGCTGTACACCGGGGGAGTCCGCGGGTGCGACGCTGGCCTTGCGCATACCGCGCAGCGGGCAGGGCCCGGCCTCGGTGCGCTCGAGTGTCAGCGTCTGCTGCGCCTCGGTGAGTACGCCGAGCACGATGGCGTCGGTATTGGTGGCGGCCCGTGCGAGCTGCCCGTGCCCGTCCCGCAGCCCCAGGCAGAGCCCGCACATCTGGGTTTGCCATGCGGTCGCTTCCATACCGTATCGGGCGGCACTGTGCGCGCACGGCTTGAGCATTCCGAACAATGCGAGTCCCCGTTTCCCGGGCCGGTGCGCACCGGCCGTCCAACAACACAATCCGAGCGACTGTGGCAGGCGTTAACGGGACTGGCAAGCGCTGCGGGAAATTCGTCCCGTCAGGCGGGTTCGGCTTCCTTCTTCTTACCGGACAGACCGCGCCAGGCGAGGTTGTCGAGCAGGTCCACGGCCTCGGCCATATCGACGGTGCCGCTGGCGACCCGGTCGGCGATGGCCTCGCCCGCGCCGATCACCGCGACCGACACCACTTCGAAATTGGTGCCGGGCTCGGCGTACTTGGCGCTGGATTCGAGCAGTTTCGCGGTCAGCTCGATGACCCGGTCCCGGCTGTTGGAGATCTCCGAGGCGAAGGGTTGCTGGCCGAGTGCCTGTCTATAGAGCACCTGCCAGGACAGCCGGTTGTGATCGACGTAGGACAGGAATGCCTCCAGGCCCGCCCGCAGCTGTTCGTGCGGGGTGAGCTTGGGGTTGCCCGCCACCGCGACGGCTTCGATGAACCGCATGCTCTCGCGGTGGATGCAGGCGCGGAACAGTTCGTCCTTGGAGCCGTAGTACAGGTAGAGCATGGGCTTGGAGATTTTCGCCTCGGCGGCGATGGCGTCCATGGAGGTGTCGTGATAACCCTTGCGCGAGAAGACCTCCACCGCGGCGTCGAGCATCTGCTGCTCGCGCACCGCGCGGGGAAGTCGTTTCGTTCCGCCTGCCATCCACATCTCCTAGGACATATCGAAGCCCCTATCTTACTCCAAGGTAAGTTCCGCGAGTGCGAATTGCCGGTGATTCGCCATCGGGCGTCAGCAGTGTGGAGCGGTGCCCTTGTACTTTGCCATCCGGAGTACCGAGGCATCCACCTGGCTTCCCGGTAGGCGGCCACTCTGCACGGCCTGCACCAGGCGGTCCAGCACCTGCGGAACGGCGTCCGTGGTGATCCACAGCGCATTGTCGGCACCCGCGACCAGGGCGGCCTCCACCGCGTCCTCGATGCTCATGCGCGCGGTGATGGCGGCCATACCGCCCAGATCGTCGGTGAAGATCACGCCGTCGAACGGGGCAGCGCCATAGCCGGTGCCCTGGCGCAGCAAATCCATGGCTTCCTTGCTGATGCTGGCGGGCTTACCCGGCTCGGTCAGTCCGGGCACATCGAGGTGCCCGACCATGACGGCCGAACCGGAGTCGATGAGCTTGCGATACGGGACCAGATCCGAGGTCTGCAATTGCGCCAGCGGCGGGGTCTTCACCGCACCGGTGTGCGAATCGCCCGAGCCCGAACCGTGGCCCGGGAAATGCTTCATGACGGTGCCGAGCCCGGCGTCGTGCGCGGCGCGGATGTACGCATCGGCGTACTGCGCCACCACATTCGGATCATCGGAGAAGGAGCGGTCGCCGATCACCGAATCGTCGGGCTGGCTGCTCACATCCACATCGGGCGCGAAATCGACGGTGACGCCGAGCGCCTTCAGCTTCTTGGATCGATCCAGGGTGAAGGTGTAGAACTCGTCGGCGCTCATCTGGCCGACGGTGGCGCGGGCGGACGGTGCGACGCCGATCAGGTCCTTGGCCCGCGAAACCCGGCCGCCCTCCTCATCGATGGTGACCATGAGCGGGGTGCGGGAGGCGGCCTGCACCTTGTCGATCTGATGCTGGGCCAGCATCGCCTTATCGGTCCAGCTGCCGACGAAGATGCCGCCGATCTGCTCGGTCTTCACCACGTTCTCGGCATCGGCCTCGCCGGTCACGCCGACGGTGAGCAATTGCGCCAGCTTCTGCCGCAGCGTGAAATTCGCCAAATACCCCGCCGCGCAGTCCTGTTGCGGTGCGGAGCTGGTCGGCGGCGGGGTGGATTCGCTGGATCCCGTTGTGGTGGTGGTCGATTGGGCCGACTGATCGGACCCGCTGCCGGAGCAGCCGGCCAATACGAGGGCGGTGAGTGCGATCACGATCCCAGGAGCGTTGCGCATGGCATCCGACGGTAGCCGCCGCCGGGGTTCGCGCCTATTCGGACACCGGTGTTTCGGTCCGGTTTGTGTGGGCAACCCTATGGGGCTGATTTTGGCAAACCTGTGGCGATCGACACATATGGCGATTAAGTGATTCGGACATCCGTCCAGTAGCATCCTGTTCGCGCGCTGGATAGCCCTATCTAGCTGCATAAATACGCACGTCTGCGGATTGTTGCGGGGGAATCGAGCCGAATCTGGCGGATGTGCGCCAAGGGGAAGTTGTCTCAGATCGGCCACTGGCAGTGTTGTGGCAAACCTGCCGGGCCGGTTCTATGGGACGAACCTGATGGAGGACTGACATATGCGAATCGGCGCAATGCTGCGCACGGCCGCGCTGGGAGTCGCCGCCGCGGTGGGAGTGGGAATGGCCGCCGCGGCACCGGCCTCGGCGAGTGAAGTTGACCGCTATCTCGATCTGCCGCTGGTCAACCGGGACGCGGCTGCCGGTCCCGGCGGTGTCCACCCGGACCTGCCCTACGACCGCACCGAACTCGGCACCTTGCTCGAACAGGCTCGCGCACAGAATGTTCCGCCCCAGCGCTACGCCGCCCTGCTCTACCAGTACTGGCTCGTCGACGCGACCGGCAAGGCGGGCATCGACCTGCGCGCCTGGAATCCGCGCGACGGGGTGCGCGCCAATCGCGACAATCTCATCAGGTCCTACCGCTACTACGAGGATCTGCAACTGGGGCACCGCGAACTCCAGTGGGCCGGAATGGGCGGCCAGGTCGGCGCCGACTTCGGCGGCGGGCTCATCGATTTCGAGCTGATGGGCTCGGATCTCTATGGGCTGCCGGGGATTTCCGAATCGGCCGGTGCGGTGCTCGACGCCGTGCAGCGGGCCGCGGGACCGCAGGCCGTGCAGCGACTGCCCGCCGGGCTGCGCGCGCTCGCGTCGGCCGCCCCGCGCATCACCCCCGAGGATGTCGACCACGTCATCGCGGGAATCCTGGTGATGCAGAAGAACATCTTCTCCGACCTCATGCCCATGCACGACGCGTACGTCACGGGCGGACTGCCCGCGCTCGCGGAATTCCAGGCCGCCGGACTCTTCGGCGATGACATCATGGCCGCGTGGCGCGATGTCGCCTCCGGGAACGGCGAACGCGTCGCCACCGGCAATCGCGCCCTGCTGCGCCGGGAACAGCAGTGGGCCATCGCCCGGCAGTGGGACGAAGTGCGTTCGTACAAGGGCGATGTCGGCGAGGCCATCACCTACCTCAGCGGTGCGGCGGGTTCCCCGTCGGTCGCGGGCGTGGTGCCGCCCCGTCAGTTCCACCCCATCCGGATCCCGTTCACCGCGGCCGATGGCACCCCCTCGCTGCTGACTCTGCCGCTGCCGGAATGGAATTGGTCGGTGCTGGATTCGCGCTGGGAGTACATCACCGAGGAACTGCTGCCCAAGTACCGCGATCAGGTCGAGAACAACTGGCCCGCCCTGGAGGCCACCATGCGCACGCCCTACGAGGTGCAGATGGAATCGAAGCGCCCGCTGCTGAACATTCCGCAGTTGCTCGATTCGGCTGTGCGGCAACTGCAGGTGACACCGGCGAACCCGGTCACCACCGGCGCGGAAATGGCGGTGCGATAACCATGCGACGCACACTTCCCGCCGTGCTGTTCGCCGCGGCCGTCCTGCTGTCGGGCACCGCCGTGGCGACCGCCGAACCGGCGAGCCCCGTGACCCCGGTGAATCCCGTGACCCCGGTGAATCCGGTGCCCGGAATCGACCGGGTCTTCAACGGATTCGTCATCGGCACGCTGAACACCGCCGAAAACGCTTCTCCGGAGGAGAAATTCGAGGCACTGCTCGCGAATGACCCCTTCTATCAGGAGCCTCCGCTCACCGGTGCCGAAAAGCCCGGTGACATCCTGAAATCCAAGCCCGTCGACGTGATGTTCCTGGGCGTCAAGCCGACGACGGTCGACGCGCACAAACTGATGTACGTCACGACCGCGCCGGACGGCGTCACCCCGGTCATCAGCACCGGCATCCTGATGATCCCCAAGGACGGCAAGCCCGCCGCCGAACGCCGCCTCATCTCCTATCAGGAGGCGAACGACAGCGTCGGCTGGTCGTGCCATCCGAGCACGCAGTGGACCGGCGGCGCGCCCCTGGACGGTTCGTCGTGGTCGGCCTTGGGCCCGCTGGCGCTCATGTTCGACAAGGGCTACGCGGTGATGATCTCCGACGTCGGCAATGACGCGGACCGCGATCCGCACGGCGTCTTCGTCGGCACCTACTCCGGGCACGCCCAATTGGACGGCGCACGTGCGGCATTGCGGCTTCCGGCGTCGGGGTTGAGCAATGACACCCAGATCGCCCTGTTCGGTATCGCGGGCGGCGGTGTGGGAGCGGCCTTCTCGGCGGAAATGGCGCCGGCGTACGCGCCGGAGCTGGACATCAAGTCCACGCTGCTGGAGGGCATGGTCGTCGATCCCGCCAATTTCATGCGCGTCACCAGCGGTTCGATCGGTTCGGGCTTCGCGCTCGCGACGCTGCTCGGCCTGGAGCCCTGGTATCCGGAGATGCGGGTGAACGAAAAGCTCAACCCCGCCGGGCAGGCGCTGGCGAGCTTCTATCGCACGCAGTGCCAGGTGCCCGCCTATTTCGGGTTGCCGTTCGTGCCGATGGAGGCGCTGTTCACCTCGGGCCGCAATCCGGCCGACGAGCCGGATTTCCAGCGCGCGTTCGCGAACAATGTGCTGGGGCGCAATGGAACTCCGACGTCGAAGATCATGATCTCCTCGTGCGCCAAGGATGATTCGCCGATGTCGCTGGTGCCCGCGGCGGACGCCAGGAATCTCGCCGAGACCTATCGCGGTCAGGGCGCGGACGTCACCTACGCCCCGACCGATTGCAGCATGGAACGCTTCATCACCGATATGTACGGCTGGGGCGTCGACCTGTTCGGCATGCAGACCATCGACTGGATCGACGGCAACTTCGAATGACACCCCTATCGAAAGGAGCCGCCCGATGATGGCCATCGTGGACGGTGTGGTTTACCTGCTCACCTTCGGACCGCTGGCGGTCGCGAAGATGCTGGCGCAGGCACTGGGTCTCTGATCTCCGGCTCGCTAGGTCTTCGGTAGTTCGTGATGACCGCCGAAGGCCTGGCGCATGGCCGACAGCACCTTGTCGGCGTACAGCGATTCACCGCGTGAGGAGAAGCGCTGGAACAGCGCCGCGGACAGCACCGGCGCGGGCACGCCCTCGTCGATGGCGGCGTCCAGCGTCCAGCGGCCCTCACCGGAGTCGGAGACATTGCCGCCGAAGGAATCCAGGTTCGGATCGGCGTAGAGCGCCGCGGCGGTGAGATCGAGCAGCCAGGAGGCGACCACCGAACCGCGCCGCCACACCTCGGTGACCTCGGGGATATCGATGTCGTATCGGTAGAACTCGGGATTCTCCAGCGGTGTGACCTCGGCCGAATGCTCGGTGTCCTGCTCGTTGCCGACATTGGCCCGGTGCAGGATGTTCATGCCCTCGGAATACGCTGCCATCGCGCCGTATTCGATGCCGTTGTGCACCATCTTCACGAAATGTCCCGCACCGGCGGGGCCGCAGTGCAGATAGCCCTCTTCCGAGGTGGCGGGGGTGCCGGTGCGCCCGGGGGTGCGCGGGGCCGTATCCACGCCCGGGGCAATGGATTTGAGCAGCGGTTCGACATGGGCCACCGTCTCGGCCTCACCGCCGATCATCAGGCAGAAGCCGCGCTCCAAACCGAATACGCCACCCGAGGTTCCGATATCGAGATAGTGAATACCCTTGGGCTGGAGCGCCTTCGCGCGTTTGATGTCCTCGTGGTAGCGGCTGTTGCCGCCGTCGATGATGATGTCACCGGGTTCCAGCAGTTCGGCGACCTGATCGATCACCGCGCCGGTCGCGCCCGCCGGAATCATCACCCACACCACCCGGGGCGTCTCCAGCATGGCGACGAACTTGCTCAGTTCGGTACTGCCGGAGAAGCTGTCGCCGAGTTCGGCGCCGAGTTCGTCGATATGCGAGCTCTTGCGTTCGAAGCCGACGGCGGTGTGCCCGTCCCGGACGATGCGCCGCACGATATTGGCGCCCATCCGGCCCAGGCCGATCATTCCGAGCTGCATGTCATCTCCTCGAGTCGTCCCGAACCACGGGCGGCCCCGGGTTCTACTGACTGTTCCGGTGCGATCGTCTTGATTGTCCCAGTTCCGGTTGCCGGAAGTTTTTTCCGGTCTCATCGGGAAGGTGTGTAACGCCCTCGAACGGGTGTCGATAAAGGGGTGGCTCCGTGCTGTTGCCAGACCCCCGACCCGGCAACCGCACGGAGCCTCTCTTCGTTTCCGGTGCCGTATTGCACAGAAGTTGCTGCGAGCCTGGACAAACCCCCGTGTCGGAGCCGCCCACTATGGTGGGTGGCGGGCTCGCGTGCGCGAGTCCGGATTCAACCATTTGGGAGGATGGTTCGTGACCAGCGGAAGTCCCGGGCGGCATGCGCGTGCGCAACAGACCCCGGCCGAACCTTCGACACCCGTACGCCAGTTCCTGAACTCGCCGACGGCCCGCCGCGCCGGGATCGCGGCGGGTGTGCTGATGGCGGTCGGAGGCATCGCTTTCGCGGTGGATTGGACGCTCTCGTCCGGGCAGACGCCGCGTGGCGTGCAGGTAGCGGGCATCGATATCGGCGGGCTGCAGCGCGCACAGGCGCAGACCCGGCTGGAGCTGGAACTCGATAAGCGTGTCGCACAACCGCTCACGGTCGAGATCGGGGATGTGCGCACCGATCTGGTGCCGCGCACCGCGGGCCTGTCGGTGGACTGGGACGGCACCTGGGACCGCATCGGCGGTCAGCCGCTGAACCCGTTCACCCGGGTGTGGTCGGTGTTCACCACCCGGCGGGTGGAACCCGCGACCCTGGTCGACGACGCCGCCATGACCACACAGCTGGACGCGCTGCGCGCCAATGACCGCCAGCCCGTCGAGGGCGGCATCGTCTTCGACCAGGGCAAGCCGGTGCCGGTGCACCCGGTGCCCGGGCGGGTGCTCGATGTGGCCGCCGCGCGCGCCCAGCTCGTCGGCCACTGGGCCGACGGTTCGGTGCTGGATCTGCCCGCCGTCGAGAAGCAGGCCCGGGTCAGCTCCGCGGCGGTGGACAGGGCGCTGCGCGAGATCGCCCAGCCCGCGGTGCGCGTCCCGGTCACCTTCACCGGTAAGGGCGGCAATGCCGTGCTCGACCCCGCCCAGCTCGCGGGCGCGCTCGTCTTCCAGCCGAACGATCAAGGCGCACTGGAGCTCTCGTACAGCCGGGACGCGCTGATCGCGGCACTGGAACCACAGTTGAAGCCCACCGTGGTGGAACCCAAGGACGCCACCTGGACGCTGGCGGGCAGCCGCGCCACCCTGGTGCCCGCGGTGGTCGGCGATGCCGTCAACTGGGATAAGACCTTCGAAGGTCTTCCCGCCCTGCTGATTTCACCCGGCGATCACGCCAAGGCCGTCGTCTACGAACCGGTGCAGCCCAAGCTGACCACCGCCGACGCCGAGAAGTTCGGTGTGGTGCAGCCCGTCGGATCGTTCACCACGGGCGGTTTCAGCGGTCCGTCCGGCGTGAACATCCGCACGGTGGCGCGCAAGGTGGACGGTGCGGTGATCCGGCCCGGGGATGTGTTCTCGCTCAACGACTTCACCGGTACCCGCGGTGTGGCGGAGGGCTATGTCGAGTCCGGCATCATCGATCACGGCCGCCCGAGCACCGCGGTCGGCGGCGGTATCAGCCAGTTCGCCACCACGCTCTACAACGCGGCCTACTTCGCCGGTCTGGAAGACGTCGACCACACCGAGCACAGCTACTACATCTCCCGGTATCCGGCCGCCCGCGAGGCCACGGTCTTCGACGGCGCGATCGATCTGAAGTTCCGCAACAACACCCCGTACGGCATCTACATCGAGACCATCGGCGGTGACTCGGAGCTGACGGTGCGCCTGTGGAGTACCAAAACCGTTGAGGTGGAGTCGATCACCGGTGACCGCGTGAAGCCGACCGAGCCGAATACGGTGACGCTCCCCAAGGGCAAGAACTGCATCGCCTCGGAGGGCGCACCGGGTTTCACCACGTCGGATACCCGAATCATTCGAGATGCCAAGTCCGGCAAGGAAACCTACCGCCACACCCGCACCGTCAAATACGACCCCATCCCGATCGTGAAGTGCGAGTGAGCTGAGATCCCTTCGCACACAGGTTATCCACCGCCTGTGGATAACCCTTGGGATGACTTGGGATAGATCACAAACAGGAGTTGGGGGCCCGGAATCCTCCGGGCCCCAACCTTTATCCACAGACAGCGGTGCGCCCCCGGGAGTCATCCCGGGGGCGCACCGATTGCTATCGAGCCGCAGGCTCAGGTCAGAACGCGGCCTCGTCCAGCTCCATGATGTCGTTGTCCAGGTTCGACAGGATGGCGCGGGTGGCGGTCAGCTCCGGCAGCACGTTGCGCGCGAAGAACTGCGCGGTGGCGATCTTGCCGGTGTAGAACGCCTCGGTGGAGCCGTTGTCCAGCGCCTTGATGGCGACCTCGGCCTGCTGCAGCAGCTGCCAGCCGATGAGCAGATCGCCGACGGCCATCAGGAAGCGGACCGAGCCCAGGCCGACCTTGTACAGCTCCTTCGGGTCCTGCTGGGCGCCCATCAGGTGCCCGGTCAGGGTGGCGGCCATGGCCTGCACATCCTCGAGGGCGGTGGCGAGCAGCTTGCGCTCGGCCTTCAGACGACCGTTGCCGCCCTCGCGCTCGATGAACTTCTGCACCTGGCCGGCCACGTGGGCCAGCGCCACACCGCGATCGCGGGCGATCTTGCGGAAGAAGAAGTCCTGCGCCTGGATGGCGGTGGTGCCCTCGTACAGCGAGTCGATCTTGGCGTCGCGGATGTACTGCTCGATCGGGTAGTCCTGCAGGAAGCCGGAGCCACCGAAGGTCTGCAGCGAATCGGTCAGGTACTGGTAGGCGCGCTCGGAACCGACACCCTTGACGATCGGCAGCAGCAGATCGTTGACGCGGAACGCCAGATCCTTATCGGCGCCCGAAACCAGTTCCGCCACATCGGCGTTCTGGTGCGCGGCGGTGTACAGGTAGATGGCGCGCAGGCCCTCGGCGTACGCCTTCTGCATGGCCAGCGAGCGGCGCACGTCCGGGTGGTGGGTGATGGTCACGCGGGGCGCGGCCTTATCGGTCATCTGGGTCAGGTCGGCGCCCTGGACGCGGATCTTGGCGTAGTCCAGCGCGTTCAGGTAACCGGTCGACAGGGTGGCGATGGCCTTGGTGCCCACCATCATTCGAGCGTTCTCGATGACGTCGAACATCTGCGCGATGCCGTTGTGCACCTCGCCGACCAGCCAGCCCTTGGCGGGCACGCCGTGGCCGCCGAAGGTGACCTCACAGGTGGCCGAAACCTTGATGCCCATCTTGTGCTCGACGTTCGTCACGAAGACGCCGTTGCGCTCGCCGAGGGTCTCGGTCTCGAAGTCGAAGTGGAACTTCGGTACGTAGAACAGGGACAGGCCCTTGGTGCCCGGTCCGGCGCCCTCGGGGCGAGCCAGCACCAGGTGCATGATGTTCTCGAACAGGTCGTCGGAGTCGCCCGAGGTGATGAAGCGCTTGACGCCCTCGATGTGCCAGGAGCCGTCTTCCTGCTTGACGGCCTTGGTGCGGCCCGCGCCGACATCGGAGCCGGCGTCCGGCTCGGTCAGCACCATGGTGGCGCCCCAGTTGCGGTCGGCGATCGCCTGAGCCCACTTCTTCTGCTCATCGGTGCCGTTGTTGTAGAAGACCTGCGCGAAACCCGCACCGGCGGCGTACATCTGAGCCGGGGGGTTGGCGCCGAGGATCATTTCGCCGAGCGCCCAGGTGAGGGCGGACGGGGCGCCGAGGCCACCGAGCTCCTCGCGCACGCCGACCTTGGCCCAGCCGCCGTCCTCGAGGGCGCGGTAGGACTTCTTGAAGGATTCGGGGAGAGTGACCGTGTGGGTGGCCGGATCGAAGGTCGGCGGGTTGCGGTCGCCGTCCTCGAAGGAGTCGGCGAGCGGGCCCTCGGCCAGGCGACGGACCTCGTTCAGCATTTCCTTGGCGGTCTCGGTGTCGAGGTCGCCGTAGGCGCCGCCGTCCAGGAGGGAACCGAGGCCGAGCACCTCGAAGAGGTTGAACTCGAGGTCGCGGACATTGCTCTTGTAGTGACCCATGGTCGTACTCACTCTCCATTGAGATGGGTGCGGTTCGGTTGTGCCGTTCCCGCCCGTTGGTCCACCGAGTAGACACCGTAAAGCTAGCGCTACTGACGGGTAACTTAAGCGCCATGTTACCCATGGGTAAGGGCCGTCTCAAGACGATCGAGGCCAATGTGATGAAAGGCACCCGCGCCGCTCAGGGCCCGCATCCCGGCCGAATCGGCGGTGATCCCATACCCGCTGATCAGCGGCCGGAGCGGCACGCGAATTCACAGCCGCGCAATCGCTAGCGTGAGGCGGTGCGCATCGAAACCAGCGCCGGTCCCGCCGAGATCGACATCGCGCGACCCGCGAAGAAACCGCCCGCCTTCCTGCTGGTGCTCACGCACGGTTCCGGCGGCGGCGTGGATGCGAAAGACCTGCTCGCCGTGCGTGATTCGGCCCTCGAATCCGGTGGCGCGGTGGTCCTGGTGACCCAGCCCTATCGCGTGGCGGGCCGCCGCGCCCCCGGCAAGGCCGACGTGCAGGACGCCGCCTGGCTGGAGATCATCGCCGCCGTGCGCAAGAAGTTCCGCGGCGTCCCGCTCATCCAGGGCGGCCGCAGCAATGGCGCGCGCGTCGCCTGCCGCACTGCCGTCGCGGCGAAGGCCAAGGGCGTTGTCGCCCTGTCATTTCCACTGCACCCGCCCGGTAAGCCGGAGAAATCCCGCCGCGAGGAACTCCTCGACGTCGGCGATATCCCGGTTGTGGTGGTGAACGGTGCCCGCGACCCCTTCGGCATCCCCGACCCCGCCGACGCCACCGAGGTGAAAGTCATTCCCGGCCAAGCGCATTCCTACCGCGCGGGCTTCGACGACATCGCCGGAACAGTCACCCCGTGGCTGCTTCGCTGGACCGCATAGACACCGGAATGACGGAAAGGGTCAGTCGTCCGCCGGTGTAGGCGCTTCGAGCGCGAGTGGCTCCGCGACCGCGTCGGCGGGCAGGGCCGGGGCCGCTTCCTCCGGGATCGGTTTGGTGGCCACGACCAGGGCGTCGATGGCGTCGCGTTCCTCGGTCGGACGGTGCACCCGATCCGCCACGCGGATGCGCAGATCGTCGCCGGTGGGGGCGAGATCGTCGACGATATCGTTCGGGGTGAAGGTCAGTGCCGGATCCTGTTCGCCGCCATAGCCTTCGGTGAGATTCGAGGTGTCATTGCCGAGTACGAGCAGGGTGCCGCCGGGGGAGAGCATGCCGGCGGCGCTCAGCAGCAGGGCGCGGCGGTCGGTGGCGGGCAGGTGCACGAAGGCCAGCAGGATCAGCTCGTACGGTCCGGTGAGTCCGGCGGCGAGCAGATCGGTCACATCGGCGAAATGCCAGCTGATGCGCCCGCGCACGGACCGCGACAGTCGCGAGGCGACGGTGCGGCCCTTGTCGATGCCGGCCTGTGCGTAGTCCACGGCATCGACCTGCCAGCCATGCGTGGCCAGCCACAGCGCGTTGCGTCCCTCACCGCAGCCGAGGTCCAGTACCCGGGGCAGTTCGGGCCGCGGTTCGCCGACCCCGAATCCGGTCAGCGGCAGTCGCCGCTCCAGCCCGAACACCTGCTCGACCACGGTGTCGTTCGGCGGTGCGCCCCACACCAACTCGGTGCTCGAGTAGTGCCTGTCCCAGCCGTCGGCATCCATGCCCCCGAGTCTAGAAGCCGACCCCAAACACGACTCGTCAGAGCGTGGTGTGCATCAGGATCACGTTGTACTGGCTGTGCACGGTTGTGAGGAAGTAGAGATCACGGCCGGTTTGGTACGGGAAGATCGACGGCGCGTAGGCGGTCGGGAGTTCCCGGGTGTCGATGAGCACCTCGGGCCCGCTCCACGGCCCCTCCGGATTCGGCGCCCGGTACATGACCACCGAGTTCCACGGATCCGTGGTGAGCATGATGTATTGCCCGAGATAGTCATTCCACTGCACCGACATCTCGGCGATGCCGCCGCCGATGACCGGGGTGGCCCCGTCCACGTCACCGCGCTTCCACTGATCGCCCACCCAGTATTCGTATGCTCCGAGGTCGCCGATGGCCGCCTCGGGTACGCGTGCCACGAATGCCGGATTATTGCGGCCCGACGCGGTGCCGTATTCGTAGACGAAGCCGCCGTTCTTGACGAACGAGTTCATCTGGAAGTTGGCATTGCCGCGATCGTCGGGGCGGCGGGTGGCGGGCAGTTCCACCCAGTTCTCGCCATTGTCACCGGAGACGGCGAGACCGGAGAAATTGGTGGTCCACTGGCCGACATCGTCCCAGCTCTGCACGGACATCAGGCTCATGAACTGGGTGCCGCCGACCGAGATGGCCGCGGTGGGGATGCGGCTGATCTCCAGGAACGGGATCTTCGGGCTGGGGATGAGATCGCGTGCCTGGCCGAAGATATCGCGCACGACGCTGTCGAAGTAGATGCCGTTGGACGGATTCTGGGTGTGCGAGCGCACCAGAATGTTCGAGCGCCAGGCCCAGGTGCTGCCGACAAGCAGATTGGGGAAGCCGAGGCCGGCGGTGTCACCGAAGGTGGTGAGCATTTCGCCGTTGCCGTTGTCCCACATGATGCCGAGGTCGGTCCCGAGCACGTTGTAGGCCTGGGTGTTGTTGGGGCTCTGCATACCGGTGACCTGGAAGACCGCTTTGGTGCGACCGGGCAGCTGGGGTAGCCCATTGGTGCCATTGAGCACCGGAATCGGATTGATGGCATTGGGATTGGCTGCGGCCGGGCCTGTCACCGTGAGAAGCAAGGCCGAAGCACCTGCGATCGCGGACAGCAGCACGGAGGCGGACTTGGTCAATGCGTGGTCCTCCGGTTCTCGCCGAAAATCATGCGCGACCACACGATATGTGACGGACCGCACAAGATGTTCGGCTCGCTGGCAAAGTGTGAAAATGCTAACAGCGGAACTGGGGCTTGCGGGCGAGCTATCGGGATTGTTTGCCGTGAATTGGCTTACCGGTATCGATTAGAGCACCGTTTCGGGTTTGAACTGCGCAGATGTGGATACCGGCGCGTCGCACAGCTACCGCCTGCGGCTGAACGCAACGCGATAGCCGCTCGGCGTCAGCCCATTCCGGCGCAGCAGATGTTGACGCAACGATTCGGCGGTACCGAGTCCGGACCGCCGCGCGACTTCCTCGATGGACAGCTCGGTCGCCTCCAGCAACTCTCTGGCGCGATCCACTCGCTGATGCAGCAGCCACTGCAGTGGGCTCGCACCGGTCTCCTCCCGGAACCGCCGGGTGAGGGTGCGGGTGCTGACATTCGCGTGCGCCGCGAGGTCGCGCAGCGCGAGCCGCTGCTCCAATCGCGCCAGCGCCCACTCCCGGGTCGCCGCGAGCGAGGCGCCGGTCTCCGGCGGCAGGGGTGTCTCGATGAATTGGGCTTGGCCGCCCGGCCGGAAGGGGGCCATCACCGCCAGCCGCGCCACCGCGTTGGCGGCGACCGCACCGTAGTCGGCGCGAATCATGTGCAGGCACAGGTCGATTCCCGCCGCGAGTCCGGCGGAGGTGAGAATCCGGCCGTCGTCGACGAACAGCACATCGGGTTGCAGATCCACCGCGGGGAAGCGCTCGCGCATCTCATCGGAGAACAGCCAGTAGGTGGTGGCGGGGCGGCCGTCCAGCAGTCCGGCCTGAGCCAGCACGAACGCGCCCGTGCAGATGGAGGCGATCCGCTTGCCCTGGGCCGCAGCGGTTCTCAGGACATCCAGCACTCGTGGATCGCCTTCGGCGCGGGCTCCGGTTCCGGTGACGATCAGGGTGTCCGCGGTCGCGGCCGCGTCCAGTCCGCGCTCGATCACCACGGGCGTGCCGTTGTAGCCGGGCACGATGCCCGGATCGGGCGTGCACAGCGTCACCTCGTATCCGGGTGCGCCGTCGATGACCGTGGCGGGGAAGACCACCTCCGGAATCGACAGGTCGAATGTGGTCACCGGCGGTACCGCTACGATCGCGATCCTGTGCATGGCTCGATCCTTGGGATATCTGGCTTTCCGGCCACTACCGTACCCGGATCCGGCTCGGCAGAGTGGTTTCCGGGCCGCCGCACGGGCGGCCGCTGGGAGAGGAATTCCGATGTCACTGCACGTCGTCGCCGGTGCCGGGGGTACCGGAAGCCGTACCGCGCTCGAACTCGCGGAGGCCGGGGAACGGGTCCGGCTGGTGAGCCGCCGCGGTCTCGGACCGGCGCATCCGCGCATCGAATTGGCGGTGGGAGACACCACCGACGCGGACCGGATGAGCGAATTGGCCACGGGGGCCGCGAGTCTGATCAACACCACCTGGCCCGCCTACGATCGCTGGCCCGCCGAATTCCCGCCGATCGGTGCGGCGCTGCTGACCGCGGCCGAGCGGACCGGCGCGGGATACGTCTCGCTGAGCAATACCTACGGCTACGGGCGGGTGGACGGCGCGTTCACCGAGGATCTGCCGATGGCTCCGATCGCGGTGAAAGGCGCTGTGCGAGCGCGGATGTGGCTGGACGCACTGGCCGCGCACGAGGCGGGCCGGGCGCGAGTGACCGAGGTGCGGGCGTCCGCGTTCCTGGGGCGCGAGGCCGCCTCCTCGGTGTACAACATGTTCGTCGTGCCGAAACTGCTTGCCGGGGAACCGGTTTCGTATCCGGGTGATCTCGATGTCGAGAAATCCTGGTCGTATATCGGCGATGTGGCCCGGACCCTGGCGGCGGCCGCCCGCTCCGAGATCGCCTGGGGCCGAGCCTGGCATGTGCCGTCCAACCGGATCTCGGTGCGCGAGTTGACCACTCGGATCGCCGCGGCTGCGGGGGTATCGGCCCCGGTCTTCGTGCCGATGACCCGGCACGAGCTGGCCTGGGCCGGGCTGGAGAATCCGGTCATCGCCGAGATGATCGAAATGTATTACGCCCTCCAACATCCCGACGTACTGGACGCGACGGTGACGGAGCGCGCGCTGGGTCTCACCGTCACCCCGATCGAGGCGGTGATCGCCGAAACGATCACCCTGCCGATCGCCGCGTGAGTCGCTATTCGGGCTTACCGCCCTTGCCGAGGGCCTGGCGGATGATCAGCGGCAGCTGGGTGGCGCGTTCGATGGCCAGGGTGCGCCGCACCGAGGACTGCCAGCTGCGGTCGAACAGCTTCTTGGCGCTCGCGACGGCATGCGGGGAGCGGGTGGCGATGCGGTCGGCGAGCTTCTCGGCGGCGGCCAGCGGATCGGCGCTCACCTCGGTGACCAGGCCGATGCGTTCGGCGTAGGCGGCGTCGACCGGATCGGCGGTCATGGTGAGCAGCAGTGCCTGATCGATGCCGATCAGGCGGGACAGGGTGGCCGCACCGGTCATATCCGGGATCAGGCCGTGCTTGGCCTCCATCACCGAGAACTCGGAATCCGGTGTGACGAAACGGAAGTCGGCCGCCAGCGCGATCTGCAAGCCGCCGCCGTAGCAGCGGCCGTGCACGACGGCGATGACCGGCTGCGGCAGGCGTCGCCAGGCCCAGCAGGCTTCCTGGAAGTCATTGGTGCCGGTCCACGGCAGCGGTACGAACGAGCGCACCACGTCCAGCGGATTGCTCATGGCCTTGGCGACGTCCAGGCCCGAGGAGAAGCTCGGGCCGTTGCCGGAGAGGATGACCGCGCGAATATCCTTGCGGCCCCCGATGGTCCGCGCGACGCGGGCGAGTTCGCGGAGCATATCGATGGTGAGGCCATTGTGCTTGTCCGGCCGGTCCAGGGCGACGTAGGCGCGGTCGCCTTCGAAACGCAGGGAGACGTTGTTGCTCATGGTCTTTCCTCTTCGGCTGCTCGGGTGTCAGTCCAGCTGATCCAGCAGCAGCCGGGCGCAGCCCGCCGGATCGTCGTAGAACGGGGTATGCCCGCTGCCGTGCAGCGTGACATGCCGCGCGCCCGGCAGTGCCTCGCGGGCGCGCCGGGCCTGGGTGGCGTACGTGAGCAGAATGTCACGATTGCCCCAGGCGATGGTGACCGGGATGCTGTCCAGCCGGGTGCGGTCGGGCAGCCGGAAGTCGGTGAACGAGGCCAGTGCGGCGTCGAAGCCGCCCGCGCCGAGCAGGCCCTCGACGGTGTCGACGGCGATCGCCGGGTCCAGCGCCCATGACTTGCCGAACACCAGGCTCAGGAAGGTGGTGCGGCCCGCGGCATTGCCGAGCAGCGCCGGGACCGCCGGATGCAGCACTTTGGTGAGTTGTTTGGCGCGGCCGAGCGCCTGCTGGCACCAGATGCGGCCGGGGGTGTCCCAGAATCCGATGGGGGAGTAGGCGGTGACCGAACGCGCCAGCCCGCGCGCGGCCAGGTCGAGGATGATGCCGCCGCCCATGGAATTGCCTGCCAGATGCGGGTTTTCGATACCTTCGACGGTGAGGAATTCGACCAGGGCGTCGGCCAGGGTGGACACCGTGGTGTCCGTGAGCGGTTCGCTGCCGCCGAATCCGGGTAGATCCACCGCGATCACATCGAAGGAGGCGGCGAGGGTGTCGATGATCGGTTCCCACACCTGCCAGCGACTGCCGACGCCGTGCACGAGGACCAGTGGGTCGCCGGTGCCCGCGCGATGGTGATTCAGCTTGGCCATGCATCGACCCTAACAGTCGTTGGCCGCGTGCCAATTGAGCTTTTCGGCCCTCGAACAGCCCTTCCTTCCCGGTCGGGCGGCGGTACGATAAAAGGTATGGCAACCCGTAAGGTGACCCTCTCACTCGATGAGGCGTCCTGGGCGTATGCCGAGCAGGCCGCGGCCCGCGCGGGTATATCGCCCTCCGCATGGATATCGCGCGCCGCGCGCCGGGAGGCCGTGCGCACCGGCTGCGGTCCCGGTTTCGATCCGGTGCAGCAGGCCGTCGGCGACGAAGCGGAATTGGCCGCCGCCGAGAAGGAGTTGCGTGCGCAGGGGTGAACTCTGGGTTTATCACCCGCACGGTTCCGAACGAGTTCGCAATATCCTGCTGATCAGCAGCGACGGCATCAATGAGTCGCCGCGGCCGTGGCTGATCGCCGCCGAGGTGATGGATGAGGATCCGCGCGATATTCTCGCGGTGCCGATTCCCGGGTACGGCTGGGTGCACGCGGGCAATCTCGGTCGTATCTATCGGGGCTGGCTCGAGGAACGCGTCGATGCCGTGGACACCGAGACCGCCGAGCGAATCGACACAGCGCTGCGCGCCGCCATGGATCTGTGAGATCGTTCCTGCGGCCCAACCACATTGATTCGTGAGAAGTGAGGAACCCGTGCGGATTTCCCTGATCGCCGCCGCGCTCGTGGCACTGCCGCTGCTGGCGGGCTGCGGTAGTGATGACAAGCCTGCGGCCGTCTCCCAGGACGACATCTCCAAGTCGCTGCAGAACGGCGGCCTCAAGGATGCCAAGCTGGCCGACTGCGCGGCGAAACTCTTTGTGAACGAGGGGATTTCACAGGACGGCCTGCGTCTCATGATCAAGAGTGACAATAAGAGCGCCACCGGCACCGATCCGGAATCGCTCGGCATGTCCACCGCGGACGCGGATAAGGCCCGCTCGGCCACCAATAAGATCGTGAGCGAGTGCCTGAAGGGCAACTAGTCTCCGCACCTGCGTTTTTGGCGTTTCGCTAGCCGATCGTAAGTACCTGCGCGCACTCTCGGGTGACGGCGAACCCCCCGCCGCCCGAGAGATCGAGGAATGCGATGAGGAAATCCGTAATCGCGGCAGCGCTGCTCGCGCTGCCTCTGCTCGCCGCGTGCAGCACCAACGACAGCACCCCCGCCAACCTGGTCACGGCCAGCTCCGCCCCCGCCGCCGCGGTCACCACCACCGCGACCCCCGGCGGCAGCACCACCACCACCTCGCCCGCCAAATCGGGCGCACCCACCACCTCCGGCGCGGCCACCCCCGGCGGCTCCACCCTCACCGCCGCGCAGATCTCGAAGTCCCTGCAGGACAAGGGCGGCCTGGACGCCAAGACCGCCGACTGCGTAGCCGGCATCTACATCGACACCGGCCTCTCCGACAGCGGCATCCAAAAACTCATCGACCACGGCTACAACAACCCCGCCACCCTCAACCTCACCTCCGAGGACTTCCGCAAGGCCGGCACCGCCGTAAAACGCATCACCACCGAATGCGTGAAGTAGTCGTCAGCCGCGAATGACCCTCAGCGCCAGGGCAGTTCGACGGGTTCGGCGGGCACGTCTCCGGCCAGCAGGCGACTGAGCAGGGCAGCCAGGCCGAGTGGGAACACTCGGTCCGGTGTCCGCTCCAGTTCGGCCAGCGGCCACCAGCGGTGACCGGACAGCGCGTTGCGCTCGACTTCCTGGTGGCCGGAGATGTCCACGTCGGTGGAGGTGGTGCGGAGCAGGAAATAGGAGTCGGTGGCGTCGTAAAGGATGCCTTCGGAGGAGGTCCACTGGCCGGAGGAGACGGCTACCACCGGGCTCAGGCGGGTGGGGTCGATGCGCTGGCCGGTTTCCTCGAAGAGTTCGCGGATCGCGCCGTCGGGGAGTGATTCGCCCGGGTCGAGGCCGCCGCCGGGGGTGAGCCAGCCGACCTTCTCCTCGAAAGGTTCGGGTGGGGCGAAGCGGAACAGCAGCACCCGGTCGTCGGGATCGAGCAGGATGACTCGCGCGGTGGCCCGTTTGATTCCCATGATCAGATCCTAGGAATGAAAAAGATCCCCCGCCAAAGGATTTCGGCGGAGGATCTTCGTTTGAGCCGATGACGGGAATCGAACCCGCGCTACCTGCTTGGGAAGCAGGAGTTCTACCATTGAACTACATCGGCATGATGCTTTCGCGACTCTATCAGACCCCTCCCGGCCACAGCCAACCCTGGGAGTCGGGGCCGTGTCCGGGGGCGGCGCGCCGGGGTGGGTGATCGTTTTGCGCGAACCGGGGGGTTTTGTACGGGGGCGGTCGTAGACTGTGGCGCAGGGTCGAAAGCCTGTCCACCACAGTGACTTTGGGTTGCGCTGAACGTTTGCTGGCGCGTGCGTCCGTGCTCCCATGGGGGTGACGTATGACCACGGTGCCATCGCGGGATATACCGCAACTGGAGGCCGTGCGGCCTTCCACCCGGCGGCGCGAGCCCAAGGGATCCTTCCTCTGGAAAGCGATCACGACCACCGATCCCAAGGTGCTCGGGATTCTCTATCTGTTCTCGGCCATGTCGTTCTTCCTGATCGCGGGCGTGATGGCGCTGCTCATGCGGGCGGAGCTGGCGCGGCCGGGGCTGCAATTCCTCTCGCCGGAACAGTTCAATCAGCTGTTCACCATGCACGGCACCATCATGCTGCTGTTCTATGCGACCCCGATCGTGTTCGGGTTCGCGAACGCGGTGCTGCCGCTGCAGATCGGGGCCCCCGATGTGGCGTTCCCGCGTCTGAACGCGCTCAGCTACTGGCTGTACCTGTTCGGCGCGACCATGGCGACCGCCGGTTTCGTCACTCCCGGCGGTGCCGCGGACTTCGGCTGGACGGCGTACACGCCGCTCTCGGACATCGTGCACGCGCCGGGCGTCGGCGCTGACCTGTGGATCATGGGGCTGGCGGTCTCGGGCGTCGGCACCATTCTGGGCGGCGTCAATATGGTCACCACGGTGGTCTGCCTGCGCTGCCCGGGTATGACCATGTTCCGCATGCCCATTTTCACCTGGAATATCCTGGTGACGAGTGTGCTTGTGCTGCTTGCCTTTCCGATCCTCACCGCGGCGCTGATGGCGCTGGAGGTGGACCGGCACCTGGGTGCGCACATCTACGATCCGGCCAATGGCGGCGCGATTCTGTGGCAGCACCTGTTCTGGTTCTTCGGGCATCCCGAGGTGTACATCATCGCGCTGCCGTTCTTCGGCATAGTCACCGAGATCTTCCCGGTGTTCAGTCGTAAACCGCTGTTCGGTTACACCACACTGGTTTACGCGACGCTGTCCATCGCGGCGCTGTCGGTGGCGGTGTGGGCGCATCACATGTACGCGACCGGATCGGTGCTGCTGCCGTTCTTCTCGGCCATGACATTCCTGATCGCGGTGCCCACCGGCGTGAAGTTCTTCAACTGGATATTCACCATGTGGCGCGGGCAGTTGACGTTCGAGACGCCCATGCTGTGGTCCATCGGATTCCTGGTGACATTCCTGTTCGGCGGTCTGTCGGGTGTGGTGCTGGCCGCGCCGCCGCTGGACTTCCATGTCTCGGACTCGTATTTCGTTGTGGCGCACTTCCATTACGTCTTGTTCGGCACCATCGTGTTCGCCACTTTCGCGGGCATCTACTTCTGGTTCCCGAAGATGACCGGCCGCATGATGGACGAACGCCTGGGCAAACTGCATTTCTGGACCACGTTCATCGGCTTCCACACCACCTTCCTGGTGCAGCACTGGCTGGGCAACGAGGGTATGCCGCGCCGGTACGCCGACTATCTGCCGAGCGATGGCTTCACCACGCTGAACACCATCTCGACCATCGGCTCGTTCGTGCTCGGGCTGTCGATGATCACGTTCGTCTGGAATGTCTTCAAGAGCTACCGCTTCGGCGAAGTCGCCACCGTGGACGATCCGTGGGGCTACGGCAATTCCCTGGAATGGGCCACCACCTGCCCGCCGCCCCGGCACAACTTCTACGAACTACCGCGCATCCGCTCCGAGCGCCCGGCCTTCGAACTGCACTATCCACATATGGTCGAGCGCATGCGCGCCGAGGCGCATTCGAGCTGGCCGCTACCCACCCGGCAGCACGTCGTCGAACTCGCCGAGACCCCGACGGACGAGGTGAAGGACAGCGACAACTAGTCTCTTGGCGTGCTGCTTTCCGATCGCGACATCCGTAAGGAGATCGCCGAAGGGCGTCTCGGGCTCGACCCGTTCGACGAGAAGCTGGTGCAGCCGTCGAGTATCGATGTGCGGCTGGACGGCCTCTTCCGGGTGTTCAACAACACCCGCTACACCCATATCGATCCCGCGCAACAGCAGGACGAGCTGACCTCGCTGGTGGAACCCGCCGCCAATGAGCCGTTCGTGCTGCATCCGGGTGAGTTCGTGCTGGGCTCCACCCTCGAGGTGTGCAGCCTGCCGGACGATCTCGCGGGCCGTCTGGAGGGCAAGTCGAGCCTGGGCCGGCTCGGCCTGCTCACCCACTCCACCGCGGGCTTCATCGATCCGGGTTTCAGCGGGCACATCACCCTGGAACTGTCGAATGTGGCGAACCTCCCGATCACCTTGTGGCCGGGTATGAAAATCGGTCAGCTCTGCCTGTTCCGATTGAGTTCACCCGCCGAGAATCCGTACGGCAGTGCCGCCGTCGGCTCGAAATATCAGGGTCAGCGCGGTCCGACCCCGTCGCGTGCCTACCTGAACTTCCAAACGCCATAAGGCAACTGAGCTCTGCGGGTGTACGTACGGCTTCGGGCGTCGTAAGGTGGCGGCGACAGGTAAAGTGACCCGACCGTAATATGCACCGCACGCACATCATCAGTGCGTGAGCGTGGTCAGTGTGGCAACGAATGGGCAGCGAATGAGTTCGGTACTGGGAGTTTCCGTGGGGGCGGGCGCGGTTCGCGTCGCACGCCCGCTCGCGGGGAATTCCGCCCGGCGCGGAACCGTCCAGCCACAGGCCGCCGACGCGTTCGATGTGCAGACCGTTCCGGTGGACGATCGCCGGGTCGAGGAGCTGGCCGCGGACGCCATCGGCGCGATACTGAGCGCCGATCAGCGGATTACCGCCACCGCCATCGCTTTCCGGGACGAACAGCACGCCCGCGCGATTCGCGCCGAGCTGGCTCGCCGTCAGTTCACCGATTACGAACTCGTGCCCGATGTGGCCGCGGCGCTGGAATTCCTCGAATTCTCCGGTGAGCTGCAGGGTTTCAGCACCGTCGCGCTCTACGATCTGGGCGCGTCCGGACTTTCGGTGACGGTGGTCGACACCGGCACGCGTCAGGTGAGTTACAGCGAGCGCACCAGCGATATCAGCGGTGATTACCTGGATTCCCTGATCCGCGAACAGCAGATCGCCTCCGGGCGCATCGCGCATCCGCCGGACGCGGCCGGTCTGGCCGCATTGGACGCGCTGTGCCGCACCGCGAAGGAACAGCTGTCGGAGAACAGCGCGGTCGCGCTGCCGTCCACCGAGGGCCTGGTACTGCTGTCGCAGGAGAACTTCGAAGCGCTGATCATGCTGGCGGTGGAATCGTCGGCGCGCATGGCGCGCGATGTGATCCTGAGATCCGAGCAGCCGGTGCAGGCGGTCGCGCTGATCGGCGGCTGCGCCCAGATTCCGCTGGTGGCAAGAGTTTTGCGGCGCTGGCTGGGGGTGCCGGTGCTGGTGCCCGCCAATCCGGAGACGGTCGCCACCCGGGGTGCGGCGATTCTGGCCCGCCCGGTGCGGCAGCGGCCCGCGCCCGCGCCGTTCACCAGCGCGTTTGAGAATTCGCTTCCGCCGCAGCATGAATCGGTGCCGCCGCTGCTATCGAGTGCCGGTGCGGAGAAGTTCAGCCGCCGCCGCGAGGTGAGCATCGCCGGGGTGGCGGTGGGCGCACTGGTCGTGGTCGCCGCGATCGGCGTCTCGCTGGGCTGGGGTCCGCAAGTGCTGGAACACGATTCGCAGAGTTCGGATGCCGGGACCACGTCGGCGGTGCCGACCACCACGAAACCGGCGACCGAGACCACCACGGTGGTGCCCACCACCACCGATGCCACCAATGAGTCGCTGGCCGCGCCGCCGCCGCGCCGGGAGACGACCACCACCACCGAGGCCCCGCCGCCGCCGGGCCCGAACACCATCACGATCATTCCGGGTCTGCCGCCGGTGATCGTTCCCACACTCCCGCCGCTGTTTCCGCCGCCCGGCGGCTGAATCGTTCGGCGTTGCACAGCCATTCCGCTGCCACTGGCGGCGCGCTCCCACCCGCCGGATCCGCCCCGTCGACTGCCGGAAGTGGGGCGGATCCGGTGGGCCCGGCGCGATTCGCGCCGGATGCGAGGGCCGGCTGCGTTCAGTCCTCGCTCATATTCCCCACCGCCAGCGCCGTCGTGACGAGCAGCGACAGGGGTGGGAGTTGGAGTTCGCGGGCGGGCGGCACCACCCAGTGACAGCCCTCGCGCGTCCAGCGGCCGAGACCGGTGGGCAGCATGACGGCGCTGCCGATGGCGGGTATGCCGATGTCCATTCGATTGAGCGCGGTCAGGATCTGTTCGCCCGGACGGGAATCGGGTTCGACGAGGAAGCTCCAGCGAATCTGCCGTGCCAGCATGGGACCGGTGCGCCGCTGCTGTCGCAGTGCGGCGCGGACCATTTCGGCGCGCGCCACGGGTAAATGCAACACGCCGACCTTGGCGGTGACCGGGAGCATGACGAAGCCGCCGCGTTCGGCTACCGGTAGCCCGAATTCGTGCCGGTAGAAGGACACCCAGTCCTGCACCGTGCGCAGCTTGTCCGTATTCACGACCCGACTCCTGCCTCCCGATTCCAGGGTGCGGCCGGGCGGCCCGCGCGGTAACGCCCGCATGCCCTCCTTGCGCTGCCCAAGCACTGCCACTGCTACTCGCGCGTAATTTGGTCATACCAGCTATGTTTCGGCTGTGGCCGTGGTCACGATGCGCTCGTACCCTGGACATCGGAGTTCGTTCGGAAGGATGACGTCGTGGTCCGGCAGTGGTCAGGTAAAGAGGCCCGTGCCCTCCGCGATGCCAAACGGATGAGTATCCGGGAGTTCGCGGCGCATTTGGGCGTTCACGAACGTCTGGTTTCTAAGTGGGAGGCCGGTGGCGATCGCGTCCACCCCCGCCCCGTCAATCAGGCCGCTCTCGATACCTCTCTCGCCAGGTCCGACGATATTGTGCGGGCCCGGTTCGCGGCTTTGATCGACCAGCCACTGATCGACCGCCCCGTACCGGGTTTCGATGCGCGCCAGGATGTTCCGGCGCAGGCCAGTTATTCCAGCGACGCGGAACTGCTGGCACTCGTCGATACGGGTGCGATGAGGGGCGATGCGTTAGCGGCTATTTCGGAGAGGGATCTGATCATGGCGGCTGCCCATGAAGCAAGCGAGCACGCCGGGAGGGCGGAGAGTTCCAATGTGGGTGCCACCACATTGGAGCAGCTCGATGCCGATGTCACGCGAATCGCCAATGATTACGTGCACGTCCCGCCGGTGCCCATGATGGTGGAGATGCTGCGGGTGCGCCGCCGCGTCTACCGCCTGCTGGAGGGGCATCAGCGCCCGGCCGATACCGGTCACCTCTACCTGCTCGCGGGGACTTTGTCCGGATTGTTGGCCAATGCCAGCACCGATCTCGGCTACGTCGACGCCGCGGGCGAACAGGCAAGGGCCGCTTGGGCTTACGCGGAGTTGTGCGGCCACAACGGTTTACGGGCCTGGACACGCGGTATGCAGGCGCTGATCGAATACTGGTCGGACCGTCCGCGCCGCGCGGTGCTGCTGGCGCAGAGCGGGCAGCAGTACGCGGAGTCCGCGACCTCGCAGGTGCGGCTGCACAATATCGAGGCGCGCATCTGGTCCCGCCTGGGCGCACCGGCCGATACCGAGCGCTGCATCCACGCCGCCGACGACGCCCGCGACGGAAATTCCAGCGATACGCTGCACGACGAGGTCGGCGGCGTCTTCGGTTTCAATCAGCCCAAGGCGCAGTACTACGCGGGCGCGACCTATATCCATCTCGGTCAGGCCGAACCCGCGCTGGAGGCGACCCGGCGCGCCATCGAGCTGTATTCGAACGGGCCCACCGAACAGCGCTCGTACGGCGCGGAATCGCTCGCCCGGGTGGACAGCGCGGCCGCGCACCTGATCAACGGCAGCCTGGACGGGGCCGCCGAAGCCCTGCAACCGGTGCTGCAACTCGATGAGGACAAGCGGATCGCGCAATTGGAGGAACGGCTCGGCGGGCTGCGCCAGCGCCTGATCCGGCCCGGGTTCCGCGAGGCCGTCGAGGCCAGGCAATTGGATGAGCGGATCGAGGAGTTCTGCGGCACCACCGCCGCCAAGAGCATGTTGCCGCCCGATTCCGTGCGGTGAAAAAAGCTGGTTGCGGGCGGATGGCACCATTGGACGGGTGAGTCCTTCCAGTCACCTACCGCATCGGTCCCCGCGCGTCCTGGAGCAGTCGACCAAACTCCAGAACGTGGTCTACGAGATCCGGGGACCGGTCCACGCACACGCGGCGCGGCTGGAATCCGAGGGCCACCGCATTCTCAAGCTCAATATCGGCAATCCCGCGCCGTTCGGTTTCGACGCCCCGGACGTGATCATGCGCGACATGATTGCCGCGCTGCCGTACGCGCAGGGCTATTCCGAGTCCAAGGGCATCCTGCCCGCGCGCCGGGCCATCGTGACCCGGTACGAGGTGGTGCCGGGCTTCCCGAAGTTCGATGTGGACGATGTCTACCTGGGCAACGGCGTCTCCGAGCTGATCACCATCACCATGCAGGCGCTGTTGAACAATGGCGACGAGGTGCTGCTGCCCGCGCCGGACTATCCGCTGTGGACGGCCATGACCAGCCTCGCGGGCGGCACCCCGGTGCACTACCTGTGCGATGAGTCCAATGGCTGGCAGCCGGATATCGCCGATATGGAATCCAAGATCACCGACAAGACCAAGGCCATTGTCGTGATCAATCCGAACAATCCGACGGGTGCGGTGTACTCGGCGGAGGTGCTGCAGCAGATCGTGGATCTGGCGCGCAAGCATCAACTGCTGCTGCTGGCCGATGAGATCTACGACAAGATCCTGTACGACGATGCCAAGCACATCTCGCTGGCCTCGCTCGCGCCGGATCTGCTGTGCCTGACCTTCAACGGGCTGTCCAAGGCGTACCGGGTGGCGGGGTATCGCTCCGGCTGGCTGGTGATCACCGGGCCGAAGGATCACGCCGAGGGATTCCTGGAGGGCATCTCGCTGCTGGCATCCTCGCGGCTGTGCCCGAATGTGCCCGCGCAGCATGCCATTCAGGTGGCGCTCGGCGGGCATCAGAGCATCGAGGATCTGATTCTGCCGGGCGGCCGACTACTCGAGCAGCGTGATGTGGCGTGGGAGAAGCTCAATACGATTCCGGGCGTCTCGTGCGTGAAGCCGCAGGGCGCGCTGTACGCGTTCCCGCGCCTGGACCCGGAAGTCCATGAGATCCACGATGATTCGAAGCTGGTGCTGGATCTGCTGCTGCAGGAGAAGATCCTCATGGTGCAGGGGACCGGGTTCAACTGGCCGCACCACGACCACCTCCGGATCGTGACGCTGCCGTGGGCGCGGGACCTGTCGGTGGCGATCGAGCGGTTCGGCAACTTTTTGTCGAGTTACCGTCAGTAGGTAGGGGATTGGGACATACGTCCGGTGAACTGGGCGTTTGTCCAGTGTCGGGGTTGCGACAAAGCCAAAAACAAACCGCTAGTACGAAAAAGTTCGGTTTTTAGAGACTTAGCTAGCGCAAAGAACTGACTTTTGTGTACAGTGGGACTCGGCACTCAGGTGCCCGGCCAGACCTCCTACCCCCCCTGGGACGTCTGGCCCTGGATTGGTCGGCCTACCCCCCCTGGGCCGCCGTCCCGGGCGGCGGAGACATCCCCCTGCTCTCCGCCGCCCCTCCAGGAATTCTCCACCGCCTCCCCGTGACTTCTGCCGGGACTTAGGCCGTGGAGACTTTTCAACCGGACTAACCAGGGATTTTGGTCCCGTTTCGGGGGTACCCCCGGAGTTACCCCCACCTCACGAGATCAGTTGTCCCGTTGGTTCTCCGGTTAGAGCTTCGGGAACGGTTTTCGTTTAGGCTCCCTGAGTGAGCGATCACCATCACCACCACCATGACCACTCCGGACCCATCGCCATCGGCGCCACCGCCAAGTGGGTCGTCATCGGATTGCTGACCTTCATCGGGGTGCTGGTGGTGGGCGGCGCGATCTGGCTCTGGCCCAGCAGTCAGCACGTCGACATTCCGCTGCCCATGCAGAACGGCGGCGGCGGGGCACTGGTGACCGAGGCTGGGACGGTGATCAGCCAGGACCTCGGACCGTGCGGAAGTCCTTCGCTGGGAAAGCCGTTCGAGGACAAGCCGCAGGCGCCGCGCAGCAATGCGTACAACTGCCAGCGCAGCATCGTCACCATCGACTCGGGTGCGGACAAGGGTAAGAAGACGCTCTTCGAGATCGCGCCCGGCCCCGGACAACCCGATCTGCGCGTCGGCGACAGCCTGCGCATCGTGCGGCAGAGCGATACCAACGGGGCCACCGTGTACTCGTTCGACGATTACGCGCGCGGACTGCCGCTGAGCCTCATCGTCGGAGCCTTCGCGCTGGTGATCATCGTGGTGGCGCGCTGGCGCGGCCTGCGGGCGCTGATCGGGCTCGGCTTCGCCTTCGTGGTGCTGGTGGGCTTCATGCTGCCCGCGCTGCTGGACGGGAAACCGGCCATTCCGGTGGCGCTGGTCGCGGGCTCGCTCATCCTGTACTCGGTGCTGTACCTCGCGCACGGGGTGAATCTGCGCACCAGCTCGGCGCTGCTCGGCACGCTCACCTCCATGGTGCTGGCGGCCGTATTGTCCTGGGTCGCACTGAAGATGACGCATCTGACGGGTCTGTCCGAGGAACAGAACACCAATGTGGCGACCTATCTCCAGCACGTGAGCATTACCGGATTGCTGTTGGCGGGCTTCATCATCGGCTCGCTCGGTGTGCTCAACGACGTCACCATCACCCAGGCATCGGCCGCCTTCGAACTGGCGGCCCTCGACGAGAAGGCTTCCCGCCGAGGCATTTTCGCCGCCGCCATGCGGGTCGGCCGGGACCATATCGCCAGTACCGTCTACACCCTGGTGCTCGCCTACGCCGGTGGCGCGCTGCCGCTGCTGCTGCTGTTCAGCGTCGCGGGCCGCTCCATGCGCGATGTGCTCACCGGTGACGCGGTCGGCATCGAGATCGCGCGCTCCGCGGTCGGCGGTATCGCCCTCGCCCTCTCGGTACCGCTGACCACCGCCATCGCGGTCATCCTGGCCCGCCCCTTCGGTCATAAGCCCCCGGTGGCGGTGCGAACCGGTGCCAACCGCCCGCGCCCCGCCAAACGCGCCGCCCGCCCCGCCGGAACCCGCCCCACCGCGACAGGTGATGCGGCACAGCCGGTCTCGCCGCCGCGCGGCCCGCGCCAAGCGCCGACGGTGAGCTCACCGGGCAGGCAGGACGCACCACCGCAGCGGCAGGACGCACCGCCGCCGCAACAGCAGCAACAGCCCTGGCAGGACGCGTGGCAGGAAGCGCCGCAGCAATCCTGGCCCGCATCGGGGCCGCAGAACGCGGTGCGTCCGCAGGGCGAACCGCCCGCTCCCTGGTCGCTGAGAGCCGCTTCGGAACAACAGGATTCGCCCTACGAGGATACGGATCCGTCACTGCCGCGCCCGCCCTCGAAGCCGCAGAATCCGCCGCGCGGGGGCCGTCACTCCAAGCCTTGAGAACGGGCGAGGGTGACGCGCTCGGCGGAGCGCGCCACCCTCTTACTCCGATTCGGTGTCAAGGCGCGGTGTGAGCACCGGATCGGAGAGTCGGTGACCGATCAGAGGCGTTGCCACAGTGCGGGTGTCGCCGAGGGCATCCAGTTCGGGTCGTAGACGGTGTGCGCCTGTAAGCAGCGGTAGCGGCGGCCCTGATAGGTGACGACATCGCCGATCTCGTAGCGCGCGCCCACGGTCCAAGCATTGCCCGCGGGCTGATCGGTGGTGGTGTGCTGATGGGTGGTGGTCGGCGGAACCGTCGTGGTGACCGGTGGCTTGGTGGTGGTCGTGGCCGGGGGTGTCGTCGCGGGCGGTGCCGTGGTGGTGACCGGTGGTTTGGTGGTCGTCGGCGGCACGGTGGTGGAAGACGGTGTGGTGGTGGGTGTTCCGCCGCCGCCGATCTGCAGGTCGAGGCAGGAGTAGAAGGCGTTGGCGGTATCGCCGATATTCCAGATGGCCAGGAGTTTCTGCCTGCCGCTGTAGCCGCTCAGGTCGATGGTGTGGGTGACGCCGCCGGACGGCGGGGGCTGATTGTTGCCGTCGACCAGGCTGACCCGGGTGCCGCCGATGTAGTACTCCCAGTTCAGGGTTCGATGCAGGGCGGTGAAGGTCCAGGTGAAAGTGGCTGTGCTGCCCACGGATTGCACCTGCCAGGGTTTGCTGTCATCGTCGAGTTCGGCGAACCGGGAGATATTGGCGCTGCAATTGCGCAGGCCCTTCACACCTTCCACGCTCTGCGGCTCGTACTTGATATCCCCGCAGGACACGATGCTCTTGGCGCACTGCGCCTGTCTGCTCAGCGGGGATGAGACATAGCCGTGTGCGTTGGCCACCGCCGCGGGCAGGATCGCCACCAGAAAAGGTGTGAGGCCGATCGAGGCCGCGACAATGGACAGTCTTGTCGTGCTCTGAAAGATATGTGGCAGCAACGTTTTGGTCAAGCGATCTAGCTCGAGAAAGTCAAAAATAATGGAGCACAGCAAACTTCAACTGTGCTCCAGCAAACTCATTATCCAGATCGGATGAATTCCTAAACCGAAAGTCGCGCCGCCTCGCAGAGCGCGGCGACGCCATCGGCATCGGTGACGAAATGGTCGTACCCGCTGGGCGCGCCGATCTCGGCGAAGGAGACGTCGGTGCCCTCCGGCCGCGTCAGCGCGGGCACCGGAACGCGCACCGCCGCGTGCAGATCCCGCACCCCCGTCAATTCGATCACGCGTCGCGCGTTGTCGGCGCGCAGGCCGCCGCAGGCCATCACCTGAATTCGCCCGTCCGCCAGGGTGACCAGCCGCGTGATCAGCGCGGCGCCGTCGAGCACCGACTCCTGCCGTCCCGAGGTGAGCAATCTGGTGAACCCCAGTTCCAGCAATTGATCGAACCCGTCATAGGGATCCGCGCACACATCGAAGGCCCGATGACAGGTCACCTCCATACCCTCCGCGGCCGCGATCAATTCGGCATTGGGAGCCGCGGCCACATGGCCGAGCTCGTCCAGCACGCCGATCACGACCCCGTGCGCACCCGCGCTCCGCACCCGCTCCACATCGGCGCGCATCAGCGCCACCTCATCGGCGGAATACCGGAAATCACCGGGGCGCGGCCGAATGAGCACATGCACCTGCACCTTCGAGGCCGCCGCCACGGCCGCTTCGATGAGCGCGATATTCGGTGTCAGCCCGCCGACCGACAGCCCGGTACACAATTCCACCCGAGTGGCCCCCGCCGCATCCGCGATCCGAACCCCCTCGAGCGACTCGACTCCGATCTCGACCCGAACCGCTCCCGCATCCGTCATACCTCGAATTATGGTCGAAGATCACCGACAATGTTTGCCGGGCATTAGCAGAATCGTGCGGGCTAACCCGATTTCGCCGCACCGACCAGCGCACACGCCGATCTGATCCCACCTCGCCGGGTACGAGCGCGGCCCCGGCAACCTTCGCCCGGCAGTCCCGGATCGGTTGCCGGGCACCGTCGCGCTCCGCCCGGCGCGGGTCAGGTGCGGCGGGCGCGGAAACGGCGAAGGCGCGCCACCCGGGTGGGTGGCGCGCCTTCGTCAGTCGCGGTCGGGCGTCAGTTCTTCTTGCCCGGGGCCTTCATACCGGACTTGAAGCCGAGGCCGCCCGGCTTGGAGGCCGGCGGCTTGGCCGCGCCATTGCCCTCGGTGGCCGGAGCCGCGTCGGTGGCCTTGGCTTCGGTGCCGTTCGCCTCGGTGCCGTTCGCTTCTGCGGGGGCGGATTCGGCGGGAGCCGGGGCAGTTGCCTCGGGTGCCGAATCAGCCGGTGCCGCAGGGGCTTCGGCGGCCGGAGCCGGGGCAGCCGGAGCCGCAGCGCCGGGAGCCTTCGGCCCGGGGCGCTTGAGGCCGGACTTCATGGCCAGACCCTTGGGCGCGATGGACGGCTTGGCCTCGGTGGCCTCGGCCGGAGCCGCTGCCGCGGTGGCCGGTGCCGAATCCGCCGGGGCGGCAGCGGTTTCCGCGGGGGCCGAGGTCGCCTCGGTCGCGGTGGCCTCGGCCGGTGCGGCGGCGGGCTTGGCGCCCGGAGCCTTGGCCGCGCCCTTCATGGCCAGACCCTTGCCCGGAGCCTTCGCCGGACCCTTCATGGCCAGACCCTTGACGGGTGCGGCCGGGGCGGAAGCGGCTGCGGGAGCGGCGGTTTCGGCCGGAGCCGCCTTCGCGCCCGGAGCCTTGAGCCCGCCCTTCATGGCGAGACCCTTACCGCCGGGAGCCTTGGCGGCACCCTTCATACCCAGACCCTTTGCGGGTGCGGCCGGAGCCGCCGCCTCGCTGGCCTCGGCCGGAGCCGGTTCGGCGGTCGCCTCGGTGGCGGCGGGCTTGGCACCGGGGGCCTTGAGGCCGCCCTTCATACCCAGTCCCTTACCGCCCGGAGCCTTGGCCGGACCCTTCATCCCGAGACCCTTGCCCGCCGGAGCGGCCTTGGGTTCGGCGGGCGCGGCTTCGACTACGGCGGCCTCGGCCGCGACCGGCTCGGGCTCCGAAACGGGTTCCGGCTCTTCGACCTTCGGCTGCTGGATGACCTTCAGGTTCTCGGTCAGCACACCCGAGTCGACGCGGTCGATGGATTGCAGCATGAGCTGCGCGACATCCACGACCTCGACGCCCTGGCCGACCTCACCGCTGTCCTTGCGGGCGGTGACGCCGTCGGTGAGCATGACGCGGCAGAACGGGCAGCCGGTCGCGATCATGGACGGCTCATTGCCGCCGTTGAGCGTGTCCAGGGCCTCGTCGACGCGGTCGACGTTGATGCGCTTGCCGAGCTGCTCCTCCATCCACATGCGCGCGCCACCGGCGCCACAGCACATGGAACGTTCACCGTGGCGGGGCATTTCGATCAGCTTGGAGCCCGAGGCCTCCATCAGCTCACGCGGCGCGTCGTAGATCTTGTTGTGCCGGCCCAGGTAGCAGGGGTCGTGGTAGGTGACGTTCTGCGCGACCGGGGACACCGGGATCAGGTTCTTCGAACGCACCAGGCGGTTCAGCAGCTGCGTGTGGTGCACCACCTCGTAGGTGCCGCCGACCTGCGGGTACTCATTGTTCAACGCGTTGAAGCAGTGCGCACAGGTGACCACGATCTTCTTCTTGGACGCCTCCACACCCTCGAACACCGAATCCAGCACCGCGATGTTCTGCATGGCCAGCTGCTGGAACAGGAACTCGTTGCCCGCGCGGCGCGCCGAGTCGCCGGTGCAGGTCTCCTCCTGACCCAGCACCATGAACTTCACGCCCGCGGTCGCCAGCAACTCGGCCACGGCCTTGGTGGTCTTCTTCGCACGATCCTCGTACGCACCGGCACAACCGACCCAGAACAGGTACTCGTACCCGTCGAAGCTATCGGCGTCCTTACCGAAAACCGGGACCTCGAAATCGATTTCGCTGATCCAGTTCAGGCGATCCTTGGCGTTCTGACCCCACGGATTGCCCTTGTTCTCCAGGTTCTTGAACAGACCCGCGAGCTCGGACGGGAACTCCGACTCGATCAGCACCTGGTAACGGCGCATATCGATGATGTGATCCACATGCTCGATATCGACCGGGCACTGCTCCACGCACGCACCACAGGTGGTGCAGGACCACAGCACCTCGGGATCGATGATGCCGCTGACATCTTCGCCGCCGACCAGCGGGCGCTCGGCCTCGGCGCGCGCGGCCTCCGGAATCTGTGCCAGCGCACGCTCATTCGGCTTGCCCTCGGCGTCGACGAGACCGATCTCGTCACCGCCCATATCCTTGCGGCCGCCGGCCAGCAGGTACGGGGCCTTGGCGTAACCGTGGTCGCGCAGCGACATGATCAGCAGCTTGGGCGAGAGCGGCTTACCGGTATTCCATGCGGGGCACTGGGATTGGCAGCGGCCGCATTCGGTGCAGGTGGTGACGTCGAGGATGTCCTTCCAGGAGAAATCCTCGAACTTGCCGACGCCGAAGGTGTCGTTGTCCGGATCCGCCGTCTCCATATCGATCGGCTTGCCCTGCGACATCATCGGCTTCAGCGCGCCGAGGGCGACGGTGCCGTCGTCCTCACGCTTGAAGTAGATATTGAAGAACGCCGAGAAGCGGTGCCACGCCACACCCCAGGTGACATTGCGGCCGACCAGCAGCAGGAACAGCGCGCCGGAGCAGAGCTTGATGAACGCGAAGATCGACACCATGGTCGGGCTGGCAGGCAGCAACTTGGCAATCTGCTCGGTGAAGAAATCGCTCCAGGTGTGCGATTCACCGTAGGTGGCGATCTTGCCGGCCTTCACGAAGACCATCCCCAGGCCCTCAACGAGGACGATGGTCTCGATGACATATGCAGGTGCGAACTTCGAACCGCTGAAGCGGGACAGGCGCTCCGGGACGCGTGGGTGATTTAGCTGGCGGATCACGATCAGCGCCACGATGCCGACGACGGTACCGATTCCGAGGACTTCGTCGACAAGATGGTAGATGCCCCAGCTGCCAATGATCGGCCAGTGGAATTCGCTGTCGAAGGTCTGGCCGTAGGCCTCGAACCACAGCAGCATGCCGGCGAGGAAGCCGATCATGACCAGCCAGTGCGCCCAGCCGACCGTACGGAACTTGTTCATGCGCGTATGCGCGAGGAACTCCACGAACATGGTCTTGAAGCGGGGGAGGAACGGCCGCCACCGATCGGGTGCGGACTGCCCGACCATGATGGTGCGCGTTATGTTGCGCACGCCTCCGATGAACGATGCCCAACAGAAGACTGTGAACACCGCTCCAATCGTGCCCAGTGTCACTGTCAGGGCATTCATGTCGCGACCTTTCTGACCGGTTCAACAAGCTCTCCGAGGACGGCCTGGTCCGCCTTGGCTGGCTCGTATCCTAACGGACAGTAAGTTACCCGCCGGTAACTTAGCTGTCCAGGGTTTTCCCACACCGTAAATCCCGGCAAATCACGCGCGTAACAAAGGGCAGGCTTACTTGGAAAGCCCCGCTATTTCGGGGCGTTATGAATGTCGCTAATCGGTCACTGTTCGATTAAGCTCACGACGTCCGAAGTCTGTGCGCATCTTCACATGCTCGGGGAGAGTTCGCCGTTAGCGCGTAGGCAGGGCCCGAGGGAAGCCAGGGCCTCGCGTGGCGAAGATGCGGACAGCGGATCTACCTGATGATGGATTGGAAAAAACCGAATGAAGTTTCGCAGCACCACTGCGGCGGCTGCCATGGTCATCGGCGCAATGACCATCGGGACGACTTCTGCCCATGCCGATAACGCTCCCGCCCCCGCAGAGCCGACGGGTATCCAGTACTCGTCCAAGCTGGTCGACCAGAAGGTCGGCGACAAGGACGTCAAGACCATCGTCTCGACGCTGAAGAACGGCACCTTCGAGCTGGCTCAGGTCGACGGAGCCACCAAGGAAGACCCGAAGCAGACGATCGTCAACGTCAAGGGTCCGGACGGCGTCACCGCCGTCTCCTTCCCGCTCAACTACTCCGTCGCCGGAACCAAGATCCCGGTCGCGGCCGCGTTGAAGAACGACAACAAGGTGCTCGAGCTGGTGCCCGAGAAGCCGGCCGGTTTCGACGCCGCCGCGCTCCCGGTGTTCAACACGCCGACTGTCGCTGTCGCACAGGAGAAGCCGATCGCATCGGCGCAGGAAATCGCCTCGCCGGTCGAGGACCAGCGCGCGATGAACAACTTCACCACCCAGTTCGGTCTCGCCACCGCCATCGGCGGCTTCGTCGGCACCGCGGTCGGTGTCGTCATCGGCGGCGCGATCGGCATCGCGCTCGGCGCGATCCAGTGCATGACCATCGTGCTCTGCCTCACCGCCATCCCGACCTTCGTCGCGCTGGCCGGTATCGGCGGCATCCTGGGCACCATCGCCTTCGGCGCACCCGCGCTGGGCGTTGCCGGTATGGACCTGATCAACACCTTCCAGGCCACCCCGGGCACCTCCAAGTGGAGCGACGCGAACATGAACGGCCCGAAGTAGCCTGCACGTCTCGTCGACGCGAACGGCCCGCCCACTCGTTGGGGGCGGGCCGTTCGTGTTTTCGCGGCCGGGCGCGCCGAGCCTGTTCGGACCCGGGTCAGGCGGGGAGTTCGAGGCGGCCGTGGAAGGACACCGTGCCCTTGCGCCGCGCGAAGCGGCCGAAGGTGCGCTCGGTCATTTCGAAGCGGCCGTCCTCGCGCACCAATAACACCGTGCTGCACCGGGTTCCGTGCAGCGGATGATTGACGAAACGCGCCGAGGACACCCGCTCGGCGAAGGTGCCCAAACCGGTGTCGGGTAGCTCTGCGGTGGCGGCGCGATGCTGATCCGCGAGCACCGCGAGATAACCGGCCGCGTCACCGGGATTCGATTCCACCACCCTGCGTAGCTCCTGGACGCCCTCGCGCACCTTCGGCCAGGGCGGAGTATCGGTTCCGGTGCTCAGCTCGCCACCGGGCGGCAGGGACGCCGCGAGCGCGCCATTGGACAGTCCGTGGAAGCCGGGCCCGAGCTCATGCGGGCCGAGTCCGCTGCGATTGCCGTGCCACCACAGGGTTTCCAGATCCGAGACGACCAGGTTGTAGCCGTTGTAGTCGTCGGGCGCGGCGGCGATATCGCGCACGAACTTTTCCGAATCCGCGTCGCCGCGCAGGAAATCCATCAGCAGGGCCCCGCGCGAGCGCGCGTCGGGCCGTGCTTCGTCCGGTCCGCGCACATTGGTGACCGCGGCGAATCGAGGTGCCTCCCGGCTCAATCCGAGCCAGGTGCCCGGTACCGGCCCGGCCGCGCCGAGATCGCGCCCGGCCAGCAGGCCGGGCACCTCATCCCACCACCGCAGCGATTCGGTTGGGCGGGAGAAGAACTCGTCACGGTTGGCGGCGACGATCAACCGGTACTCCGGATGCGCCCGCCAGCCGAGCAACACCAAACACATGACTCCAGCATGCCGGAAGATCGCTCGCGGCACGCCCGCCTTCGGGTGCCCCAGCGCTGCCAGAGCCACCCCGTGCACCGCCATGGGCGGGCATGGCATGCGAAAGGGCCGGTAGCCCAATGGCTACCGGCCCTTTCAGCTGCTCATGCTCAGTTGGTGCGGACGCGCAGTCCCGGGTTGTCCGACAGGACCGTGCTGATCGGCTGGGCGAACAGCTGGGGTGCGTTGCCGGTGATCAGGCCGATCAGGTTGGGGATCTCGCAGATCGGGTAGTCGGCGACCGAGGAGGCGCTGGAGATGCCCAGGGCCAGGGTACCGGTCACGATCGGGCCGCCGCTGTCGCCGGGCAGGGCGCAGATATTGGCGGAGAAGCTCTGGGTGAGCTGGTGATCGCCGACCTGCACGGTCTGATCCACCGCGTTCACCACGCCGCAGCTGAAGCCGGTGCGCGAGCCCGACTTGCAGACCGGCGCGCCGACGACCGGCACGGCCACACCGGTGATGGCCACCGGCGCCGCGTTCGGCACGCGAACCAGGTTGTTGGACAGGCGATCCCGCGCGCCGTCGGCGACCGAGATGATGGAGTAGTCCTGCGCGCCCAGAATCGACTTCTGGAAGCTGCCGAGCTGGGTGCCGATGTGATCGCTGCCGACCATCTCGAACACGCCCGGCGAGTTGGCGCCGCCGGTGGCCGGAATGTTCGGGTTGCAGTGTCCGGCAGAGATATTCACGACATTGTCGTTGCGATCGAGGCCGTTGAAGCCGAGCGAGCAGCGCAGCGACATGCGACCGGCCACCGACGCGTAGGCGTCACCGGCGGCCAGCGGGCCGTTGCCGTTACCGGCGATGGCGCTCGCCTGCGGCAGGTTCGCGTCCTCGCCACCGGTCGGCGGCACGGCCATCACGATGACGCGGGCCGGGTCGACGAAGCTGGGCAGTGCCAGGCCGGGCTGATCCACCCGCACCGCGATGCTGTTGTTCATGGTGTCGACCGCCACGCCGCGCACGGCCTTGGAGACCGCGTCGGGCTGGCCCTCGAGCCACTTCTGGAAGGCGTTCTTCTCGCCGCGCAGGGTGGATTCGCTCTTGGCGACGTCCTTGACGGTGAATCCGGCGTCGGCGGCGGCCTTGCGGGCGGCGTCGATACCCGGGCCGTCGGCCAGCGCGACGACGGCCTTACCGGCCTCGTCCAGCCAGGAGCCCGCGAAAACCTGCGGGAACTGGCGCTGCGCGGTGGTGGAGAAGGCGGCCACCTGCTGGGCGAGGGTGGCGCGGTTCAGATAGTCCTGCGGGGAGATCTTGAGGTCGCGCGTGATGGCGGCGACCAGCTCCGCGGGCAGATCGGGAGTCGCGGGCTCCGCGTGTGCGCTTACCGCCACCGGTCCGGCGATCAGCAGCGCACTGGCCGCGATCGCTGCTGAACGGACAAGGGACCGTGGCCTGCGGCCCACGGGCGGCGAGGAATTGCGCATACGTGGCAGGAGCATGAGCCGACTATATGGTGTCGGGACCGTTATGCCTACTTATTGCCGCGTGGCTGTGCGGAATTTGCGGGTGTTTCACTTCGGCGAGTTCGCGACTTCGCACGCCCGCTAACGCCCTGTCCGGGCCACTCGCTCCGATGACTCGCCGGGCCGCCGAACACCTGCGTGTCGCGGCCCGGTCCGAGTTCGTCGAGTGTTCAACTTCAGTTCGTCTTCGGGCTGGTGCGCACCTGAATGCCACTGCCCAGGGCGCCACCGGAATTCGCGTCGATATCCGCCAGGATGGCGCGGACCGGAATGCCGAGTGTCGCGGTTCCACCGTACTGCGCGAGCTGGGTATTGGCCTCGTTGCAATTCGGCGCGTCGGCCGCATTCGATCCGCTGGTGATGCCGAGCGCGAGCGTGCCGGACACGATCGCGCCGCCGCTGTCACCGCCCAGGGTGCAGGCGCTGCTGGCGAATCCGCGGACCGTCTTGGACTGGCCCTCGGAGGTGAACAGCTGCGTCTCCACCCGGTCTGCCACCACGAAACCGCAGGTGAACGTGGATGACTGGCCCGACTTGCAGATCGGCGCGCCGGTGATCGGATCGGCGGTGCCGGTGATGGTCAGCGTGGTGCCGTTGGCGCCGCGCACCGAGGGCTGATCCATGCCCGCGCGCACCGCGGTGTCATTCAGCTTGATTACCGAGTAGTCCAGCGCATTGCCGCCGCCGAGTTGTGAACGGACGAAACTCCCCAGCGGTGGGGAGGCGGTCAGATTGCGAATATTGGGCAGATACACTTCGGCCGCCTGATTCGACTTGCCGATATTCGGATTGCAGTGCCCGGCACTGATGTTCAGCGCGTTACCGGCGGCATCGACACTGTTGAATCCGAACGAGCAGACATCGACGCTCTGCAATGACGAATCATTGAGCGAGGTGGGCGCGCTGATATAGGTGTCGCCACCCATCGGGCGGCGTTCCACCGGACCGCCGCTGTCGGGTGAGAGCACCACCTTGATATTCGCGATCAGGGTGGGCAGATTCAGCAGGTGCCCGGCCGGGGTGTTGGCCACGCTGAGCACCAGCTGGCTGTTCAGGAAATCGATCGCGACCGAATTGATGGCGCCGGAGATCTCGCGCGGCAGGCTGGTGATCCAGCTGTTCAGCTGATCCACCGACCCTTCCAGATTATCGGCGCTGATCGGGGCCAGCCGGGTCTGATAGCCGTCGGCCGCGACGATCTGGGCGGCGTCGAGGGAGGTCACCGCGAGCACCGGCTTACCGTCGGCCCCCATCCAGGCGCCGGCGAAGTCGTCCGGGCGCTCGGCGCGGAAATCCCTTGCGTAGTTACGCAATTGCTGTGCCTTCGCGGCGCGGTCCAGGTACTCGGCCGGCGACATCTTCAGATCGCGCTGGATCGCCTGGACGAGTTCGGCCGGAAGTTTGTCCGCGGCAAGCTGATCGACAGGTTCCGCACTCGCGGGAATCGCTGCGAACAAGGGGCCGACTAGGACGGTCGAGGCGAACGCGACGGTTGCTGCTCGGACCGCGGCGCGGCGCGCCATGAACTTGCGCATGGAGTCCCTTCGTAGTGCACCAGCAGACCGACTATCCCGTTACATGACGGAACATCGGTCAGCGCACCACTTTAGGGCACAAATCACAAAAGGGGGTTACGAACTCATCCCGGAACCTGCGGCCACGGATCCTCGAACACGGGCGGCGTCGGGAACGACCACGTCGGTACCGGCGGGTACTGGTAGTACGGCGGTTTGGTGGTCGTCGTCGGCGGCGGAGTCGTGGGTCGCGTGGTGGTCGGCGTCGGCTCCGGGGTGGTGGTCGGCGGCGGCGTCGTGGTGGGCGGGGGCGCGCTGGTGGTCTGCGAATCGACCGAATCAGCGGGCGGCGGAGGAGCTTCCGATGCGGGCGGCGGTAGCAATGGCGGAATCGCGCCGGCGGTGGCCGCCGGTTGATTCGCCACCTCACCGCGCGGGGGTCCGGGCGCGGAATCGTCCTGCCGCAGTACCGCGGCGACCCCCAGGCCACCCAGCAGCAAACCGATCACGGCGGCGGCCGCGGCGATGATGTACGGACCGCGACTCGCGCTCTTGCGGGGGCGGACGATCGGCTGTTCGGCGGTGATCGGGCCGACCGACTGCTCCACCGAGGTGGCCGCCGGCATCGCCGCCGAATACGCCTGCAACAGCGGCAGCGCGTTCGGCAGCGCGGGCAGGATATCGGTGACATCGGCGGCGTTCTGGGTGCCCGCGTCCGGATCCGGCGGGGTCAGCCCGGCGGGCGTGGCCAGCACCGCCGCGAGCGCCGCGCGAGCCGCGTTGTGTGCGAACGATTTTCCGGTATCGCCCTCGGGCTGCGGCAGATCGCGCTCACTGACCAGCACCACCGACTTCAGGCCCAGGTAATCCAGGGCCTCGCGCAGCGCCTGCACATTCTCGTCCGGCCAGCCCGTGGGATGGGTGGCGTAGAACTCGGCCGGGCCGTTGAGTTGATCGGCGGCCAGATTGATGAGGCAGAAGGCGGCGGTGGCCATCAGATCCTCGGCGCGATACGCCTCGCCCTCGTCCACCGGCATACCCGCCGGATCGCCGACGGCCGCCACGAAACCACTGATCGCGTGCGAATTCTCCGGTATCGAATCGCCGCCGAGGACCGCATCGCCGTCATCGGACATGTGCAGGATCGACTCGCGCACGATGTAGGTCACCGGGAGTGCGGCGTCATCGCCGGTGACGACAGCGACGACCGATTCGTCGTCTGCTATCCGCAGGCCCACCCCAGTGGCCATGTCCATTACCTCACTAGGTGCGTCCGAGTCCTCTCCGCGCCGAGGTCATACGAGGAGGGAACCGTGACCCATGGCGCGGAGCATTGACAATAACTCCGAACGCGAGCTCGCACCGATCCGACGCCGTATCCGGGCCACATGGTGCTCCACCGTTTTCGCGGAGATATAGAGGCGAGCCCCGATTTCCCGATAGGTCAAGCCCAGAAGTACAAGCTCGGCGACCTCCCGCTCCCGTTCACTCAGGACGGTATCGGTGTGCGGTTCCGGGCGCACCGGCGGGGCGGTCGGAACGGGCGTGCGCACCGGCGCCTCCGGGGGCCGCGACTGCGCGCGCACCGTGCGCGCCAGCTTCAACAGGGCGGTCGCGGTGCCCGCGTCGGCCGCCGCGAGGGCCGCCTCGCTCGCCAGCCGCGCCGCATCCCAGCGCAGGCCCAGCCCCGCCAGCCGGGCGACGGCGGCCTGCACCGGCTCCCGTTCCACCTGACCGCGCAGCACCAGCACCCAGGTGCGGCCCGCGTCCGCCAGCGCGGCGGCCTGCGGATCGCCCGCCTCGGCGGCGGTCTTGAGCCGATGTGCGTGCGGCAGCAGCTCATTCGGGCTCTCATGCGCGAGGGCGGCCTGAATCGCGTACCAGTGGAAGGCGTTCGACCACGCGGGCGGATCGCCCAGCCCGCGCAGCAACTCCCCGGCGGCGGTCACCAGCGCGGCGATCCGGGCCTCATCGCGCAATCTGATTCCGGCGAGCCACAATTCACCGATCGGCAGCAGCGCCAGCAGATCCGCGCCCACCTGATCGAACAGCGGATAGGCGGCCCGCCACGCCACCGTCAGCGCGGTGTGATCCCCGGCGCGCCGGGCCAATCCGACGATCACGCCGTGCGCGAGCAGTCGGTCCCGCGCATCGAGCCGCGTCAGATCGAGACCGTCCAGCGCGGTGGCTGCGGACTGTTCATCCCCGCCCAGCATCGCCACCCACGCGGCCAGTACCGCACCCTGCGGGCTCCGGACCGAACCGCGCAAAGCGTCTGCGGCCCTGCGTGGTTCACCCATGCTCAAACTCAGCAGCACCGCGATGGACACCGCCGAACACGGCAGAAACCTGTCCCCGCCGTGCTCACCCGGGGCGACCCCGGAATGCGCCGCGTGGATCAGCGCCGAAGCCGCCGCGACGGCCGCACTCCGCGCCGCGTCCACGCCACGCACCTGCGCGCGCCGCACCGGCGGGGTATCCCGCAGCGCCGCGAACCCGGCGGTATCGATCGCCCGCGGCGTGGTGGTCGGCGGTGCGCCGGTCGCGGATCGGCCCGGATACCCAGCGGCCCACTGTGTTTCGCCCAGATAGTTGCCGACTCTCGTTCGGTCGAGGTGCTCGGTGGCGGCTGCGGGGTTCGCCGCCGGGGGATGAACCGCTTCGTGCCGGTCGTCACCCACCGGCTGGGCGCCGAACGGGTGTGCCGGGCCGCCGTTGTTCGTCCCGGGACCGTAGTCGTCGCCGGTCACGGCGGGCCAGGGGCCGCCGGAATGCGTTGCGGCTGCCGGATAACCGGTCATGCGCGGCTGGATGTTGCCGGGGAACGGCGCATCTCGTCGAATGGGCGCGGCAGTCGGCTGGGGTGCGGATGCTCCCGTGGCCGAAGCGGTGGTCGTGCCGGTGCGTGCGGCGAAGGCCGCGGTCACGGCGGGGTCGGGGCGCAGGCTCGGAAGCGGCGGTGCGGGTGCGGGTTTCGGGGATTCGGTCGAACCGGCGAGGGCATGTGCGATGAGGGCTGCCCGGGCCGTTGCCTCGGTGGGGGGCCAGTTGGCGGCCGAGGCGGACAGGGCGCGGGCGGCGGGGGCATCACCTGCCAGGTGCTGGACGGTGGCGGCGACGGCCCAGTCCGGGCCGACGCGGTCGGGGCCTAGCCAGGTGTAGAGCTGGGCGGCGCGGGCGGCCAGGCCGCGGCGGGTCCAGACGCCCGCGCAGATGCGGACGGCGGCGGCCAGATCGGCGGGGGAGGAGTTGCGGGCCAGGACGGGTTCGGCCAGGCGCAGGGCGGTATCGCAATCGCCGGTGCGGGCGGCGGCGTCGGCCCAGCGCAGGGCGATGGCCTCCGGGTTCGCGCCCGCCGCCGCTGCGGCGGCGTAGTGGCGGACGGCTTCGTCGCCCGCCTTTTCGGCTGTGGCGCAGAGGAATTCGGCGAGGCGCGGATCGCGGACGCCGGATTCGGCCATTTGCAGGGCGGTGTGATCGCGGAGCAGACCCGCGTCCAGGCGGGCCTGCAGCAGGCGGCGCTGCACCGCCAGCAAACGCCGGTCCCCGACCAGGGTGCGCAGCGGTGCGATCGCGGGGGCGAGCAGCAGATCCGCGTCGGTGATCAGGGCGCTGGCGCGGGCGCGGTCGACCAGATCCTGTGCGGCCGCGGGGGTTATGTCCAGTACCTCGGTGAGTTCGCCGGTGTCCAGACCCGCACCGATCGCCGCCACCACGTAGGCGTCGAGCAGTTCGGGGTCGGCATCGTCGAGGCGGGCGCGCGCCCAGGCCGCGACCGCATCGTCGACTGCCGTCATTCCGGCGTCGAGGCGGGTCGCGCAGGCGGCGATGAGGGCGGCCACCACGCCGCCGTGGATACCGGCGGTCTGGCGGTGGATGTGCTGCGCCAGGCCGCGCGGCACCATCATGCCCAATTCTCGTGCGAACGGCGCGATTTCGGTGACGCCCAGGGCGCGCAGATCCACCACGCGGCCGCGTCGCGCGATCAGGTCGGTGAGTGCGCGCAACTGTGGATCGTGCGGTCTCGCGCGGGTCGCCAGCACCACCGTGCAGGCCCCGGATTCGATGACGGCGCAGAGCGTTTCGTACTCCGTCGCGCTCAGGCCGAGTGCGTCGTCCACCACCAGCGCGGCCGGGCCGCGGTCATCGCGATCGGGCAGTGCGTCGGCCGGATTGTCGGACACGGTGACACCGCGGCCGCGCAGCCGCGACCGGATGGCGGTCAGCAGGATGGATTTGCCGGTGCCGGAACGGCCGCGGATCAGATAGCACCGGGGTGCGGAATCAGCGGAGTCCAGTTCCCGGAAGATCTCGCGCGCGCAGGGCAGGGAATCGAGTGCGACTGGGGGATTGGCTATCACGGGGTACCAACTCTCATCCGCCGTCAGTTGGGCAGGATCTTGGGCACGGACGGGACGGTCAGCTGGCCCGGATCGGGGAGCGAGATCGACGGCGGCGCGATCGCCGGAATCGTCGGAAGCTGCTGGGGCACACCGGGGGCGGGCTGCGGCGCGGGCGAATTCTGCTGCGCCGGAGCGGGTGCCGCGGCCGCCGGAGCCTCGGCCGTCGTGGTCGGCGCGGGAGCGCCGGGCGCGGTGCTGCCCGGGGTGTTGGCGCGAGCCTGCGTGGTGCCCGGATGCAGTGCGGGCACCGCCTGCCCGCCGGTATTCACCGCCGTGCCGGGTGCTTCCAGCGCTGCCGCCGACGTCGCGGGTGCCTGTGGCACAGGCGATTCCGACGGCGCGGACTGCGCGCCCGTTCCCATGGCGAGCGTGCCCGTCGCGAGCGCCGCCACCGCGATAGCGGCCGCGCCGATCACCGCGACCCGCCGCCAATGCGCGAAACCGGTTGGCGGTTCCGTTGGTGGAAGCGGCGGTAGTAGCGGAACCCGTTCGTCCGCCTCTTGGCGGGTGGGCAGCTCGGCGATGGCGGGCTGAGCTTCGGCCGTGTCGTGGCGGGTGAGCAGTTCGGCGATGGCGGGCTGGGCTTCGGTCGCGGTGGTGTCGGCGATCAGGTCGGCGGCGAGCAGGGCCGCGCCGTGCGCGCTCAGGTGCGCGGGATCGGTGGCGGCCGCGACCGGAATACCGAATTCGGTGGAGAGCACCTCGGTGACCAGGGGGATCGCCGCGCAGCCGCCGGTGAGCAGGATGCCGTCCACATCGTCGATGGTGAGTCCGGCGCGGCGCACGGCCTCGCGGACCAGATCCGTCGAGGTGAGCAGCGGGCCGCGGAACAGGTCTTCCACCTCATCGCGGACCAGGCGTACGTCGATCGCTCCGATTCCGGGCAAACGCACCGGAACCATAGTCGCGGTATTTTTGGAGAGCGTTTCCTTCGCCATTCCGCAACGCACGCGCAAACCGGACAATTCTCGTTCCACGGCCGGGTCGAAAGGATCGAAATCCTTTTCCCCCACCGCGAAAGCCAGCACATAGCGGGTGAGCAGCAGATCGAATTCCGCGCCCGCCACCGCCGTCGAACGCACCGGTTCACCGAGCATGCCGGACAGTGCGCCGGTGCGGGCCAGGGAAACCGTCAAACCCGTTGCGCCCAAGTCGTACACGATCATCGCGCCGTCATGGCTGGACTCGTGCACATCCTGCAGCCAGCGCATGGCGGCGGCGGGTTCGGGCACCAGGGCCACGCCATCGAGTCCGGCGGCCTGTAGCGCGCTGCGCTGCACCTCCACCGTGTGCTGGGTCCACCAGGCCGGATAGCAGCACACCATGGCCGCGGCGGGGCCGGAGTCGTCCACGGCTCGGCCGACCGCCGCGGCCACGAGATCCGCTGCGCGCACAGCGGATCCGTCTCGCATCCGAATGTCCACCGGATCCCCCACCCGGGCCAGCAGACTCTCCGGAACCTCATGCTCCGCACCGAGGCGACTCGGCCGGACGTGTATTTTTCGCTGTCCCCCGGAAGACGTCACGGCGACCGTATTCGACGACCCGACGGTAATGCCGAGCGCCATCCCCTGACTCATTCGAGATCCCCTGTCGATTCGAAACACGCGACGGGTGAATCGCGTGCTGCTCGAAAGCTGTTCAGTCCGATTTGTACGAAAACGGTGGTGCCGGGCCGGTTGACCCATGGGTGCTGTCGGTTGCTGGGGGATCGTCGTTACCGATTCCCACCCAGGTGTGGGGAAATACCCCTAATGGCCACAAACCCCCTATTGGGGCAACACGCCCAAGTGGGGGGCGACTCCCCGTTTCGGCGTAACGGGTGGCGTTCCTAGCGTGAAAGGCAAGTCGAGCAGGGCGGGCCAACCGGGCCCGCCGCACCCAGGAGACGATTCGCCATGAGCCCCAACGCAATTCTCGAGTTCATCCTCAACCTGCTGCGGGATCACGAAGCCGCCGTCGGTTATTGCGCCAACCCGGCCCAGGCCCTCGCCAACGCCGGACTGGAAAACGTCACCCCCGAGGACATCACCGCCGTGGCCCCCATGGTCGCCGAATCCGCACTGGTTGCCGGAGGTTCGCAGCTGTCCGCCATCATCGCCGCGGGCTGCGGCGGCGAGGCCACCGGAACCGGTGCGGGCGGGCTGAATGGTTCGTCCGGCCTGAACGGTTCGGCCGCAGTGAACGGTGCGGCCGCTGTGAACACAGGTGCCGGTGTGAATGGTGCCGCGGGCGTGAACGGTTCGGCCGCCACCGGCACCGCCGTGAACCTCGGCACCGTCGCCGCCACCGATATCTGCCTCACCGGCGACGCCGGATCCGGCCTGGAACTGGGCCTCTCCACCGGCATCGACGCCGCCGTAGACGCGGCTGCCAACCTCGGCACCGGCCTCTCGGTAGGTCTCGGCGGCGCGCTCTCCTCGGCGGCCTCCGCCGCCACCGGCCTGGAAGCCAACCTCTCCGGCGTCATCGGCACCCAAGCCGCCGCCGACCTCTCCGGCGCCCTCAACGGCGCGATCGGCACCGGCGCGAACCTCGAACTCGGCCTCCAATCCGCCGTCTCCGCCGCCACCCAGGCCGGTGCCGCCCTCAACGGAGCCGTCTCCGGCACGATCGGCGCGGGCGCGAACCTCGAAACCAGCCTCACCACCGGCGTCGACGCCGCCATCGACAGCGCCCTCGGCGCGGGCGCACAGCTCGGCGGCGGCCTGGGCGCCGGACTCTCCACCGGCCTCGGCGCGGCAGCGAACGCGGGCGCACAGCTCGGCGCGGGCCTGGAGACCGGTCTGAACGGCGCGGTCGGCGGCGGCGCACAGCTCGGAACCGACCTGGGCACAGGACTTTCCGGCGGCATCAACTCCGCGATCGGCGCGGCCACCGATGTGGGCGCGCAGGTCGGCGGCGACCTCGGCGCGGGCCTGTCGACCGACCTCGGCGCGGCGGCCAATGCCGGTGCCCAGCTCGGTGCGGGTCTGGAGACCGGCCTGAACGGCGCTGTCGGCGGCGGCGCGAATCTCGGTGCAAACCTCGGAAGTCAGCTCGGCACAGGGCTTTCCGGTGGCATCGATACCGCGGTCGGTGCGGGCGCGAACCTCGGCACCGATCTTTCCGGTGCTGTGCATAACGCCGTCGGGGCGGGTGCGGGGCTCGAGACCGGGCTCAATGGTGCCGTGGATGGCGGGTTGAATGCCGGTGCGCAGCTTGGAAGCGGTTTGGAGACAGGGCTTTCCGGGGCGCTGAATGGGACTACGAGCGGTGCGGCGCAGTTGGGGGCCGGGTTGAGCAGTGGCGTCGACTCCGCCGTTGGGGCCGGTGTGCACGGTGGGGGTGATCTCGCGGCGGGGGTAACCGACGGTGTGGGCGCGGGGTTCTCCAGTGGGGTGGGGACCGTTGGTGATCTCGGTGCGCAGGTGGGGAGTGGGCTGGATGCGAATGTGCACGGTGTGGGGGATGTGGGGATCGGGGGCGGGGCCAATCCTTGGGCGGGGGTGGATGTTTCGCAGGCGTTCGGGGAGGGCGTGCATGCGGGCGGTGTGGATGCCGGGCTGTATGGGGATGGCGGGGTGAATGCCGGAATGGAGCTGGGGACGCATCCGATGGGGGACATCATCGGGGACATGTTGCATTCGTGACGGTTCGGCATTGATTGCGTTGGCGGACCGCGCCTTTCACGAGGTGCGGCGATCGGAACTGTGAGGACTGGCGTGACTGGGATCGTGGCGGCGCGGCCGCTGGCCGGAATGTTGGGGGAGGCGATCTCGGTCGCGCGGGAGGCGGGGCGGGGGGATTTGGCCGGGCGGCTGGAGAACGTGGCCGCTCGGGTGCGCGATCCGCGGCGGCGGATCGTGGTGTGCGGGTTGGGGAATCAGGGCAAGAGCCAGTTCGTGAACGCGCTGCTCAACCTGGAGATCTGTGCCGTCGGAGATGATGCGACGACCATGGTGACCACCACGCTCGCCCACGCCCCCGAGGCGAATGCCGCGCTGGTGGTGACCGCCGCCGACGGGGAGACCACCCGGATTCCGGTGCCGATCGAGGCCATCGGCGCGGGGGTGACCCGGTCGCAGTACGCCGAAGGGCGAGCGGTGCTGCGCGTGGAGATCGAAGCGCCGAATCAGCTGCTCGCCGATGGCATCGTGATCGTCGATACGCCCGGCATGGGTGCGCACGGCGGCAGCGGGGCGGCGCTGGGGGCCGCCCCGACCGCGGACGCGGTGCTGATGATCACCGACGCCTCCACCGAATTGACCGATCCGGAGGTGGAGTTCCTGCGGCAGGTGCGCGAATTGTGCCCGGCCGTAGCGGTATTGGTCGGCAAGATCGACCTGTACCCGCACTGGCGGCAGGTGTTCGACGCCAATGCGGAACATCTGCGGCGCGCGGGCATCGAGGTCCCCATGCTCGCGGTGTCCTCGGTACTGCGCACGCACGCACTGCGATTGCAGGATGCCCAGCTCGGACTGGAGTCCGGATTCGGCGGGGTATTCCAGTTCCTGCGCGATCACGTGGTAGCTCGGGACCAGGCGGCCCTGCAACAGACCGTCGCCACCGATATCGGCTCCGCGGCAGAGCATTTGGCGCTCGCCCTGGGCAGTGAACTGGTCGCCCTGCGCGATCCGGAGCGCGGCGCGGCAGCGGTCCGCGAATTGCGTTCCGCCAGAACGTCCGCCGAGGAACTGCACAAACGCACTTCGGTATGGCAGTTGACGCTGTCCGACGGCATCACCGACCTGGTCGGAGATGTCGATCACGACCTGCGCGACCGATTGCGGGACATCTCCCGCACCGCCGAGGAATGGATCGACGACAACGATCCCGGCCGCCACTGGGACCGCATGGAGGAGTGGCTCACCGGCACCGTCGGTACCGCCGTCGGCGACAATCTGCTGTGGACCCGCACGCGCGCGGTGAAACTCGCGGAAAAGGTCGGCGCGCATTTCACCGAACTCGGCGCGGTGGATCTGCCCGATGTGCGGGAAACCTTGGACGGCAATGCCTCTCGCGCCGGATCCTGCACGCTGTCGGATCTGGAACCCGATCTCGGCCTGGGCCACAAACTGCTGGTGGGTGTGCGCGGCTCCTACGGCGGCGTGATCATGGCGGGCATGGTCGGCACCATGGCCGGACTCGCGCTGATCAACCCGCTGTCCCTCGGGGCCGGAGTCCTGCTGGGCGGCAAGGCTTTCCGTGACGATAAACAGGCCCGCCTGGCCAAACGCCGCGCCGACGCCAAGGTGGCGGTGCGCCGCTACCTCGACGATATCGCCTTCCACACCGGCAAGGAGACCAAGGACCGCCTGCACCGCATTCACCGCCTGCTGCGCGACCATTTCACCGCCATCGCCGACCGCACTCTGCGCTCGCTGGACGAATCCCTGCGCGCCACCCAGGAAGCCGCGACTCTCGAATCCACCCGCCGCGCCGACCGCATCACCGCCCTGGAGCGCCGCCTGCACATCCTCGCCGATCTCCGCCGCCGCGCGAACCTCATCCTCGGCCCCGCACCCACCCCCACAGCACTTCCCCAGGGTTCCTGACCACAATTCGTCTACCGGACCCGGTGCTAACGCCGAGCCCGGTTCCGCCGAAAGGCTGGCGATGCGTGGAGGTGCGAAGTGGTTCGAGAACATGAGCCGGTGCGATATGACGTGGGTACGGCCGGCTACGGTGTCGGAGCCGAGACCCGCGGTCTGCTGGCCGCGGCCCGCCGCGCCTTCGTCCAGCACGGCCGGGTGCGCGCCCAGCTCGAGGAATGCGTGCGCCGCCTGGACGAACCCCTGCGGGTCGCGCTGGCCGGACAACTCAAAGCAGGTAAATCAACCCTGTTGAACGCCCTGGTCGGCCAGGACATCGCCCCCACCGACGCCACCGAATGCACCCGCCTGGTCACCTGGTACCGCAATGGCCCGTCCCCTCGCGTCACCGCCTACGCGACCGACGGCGCGCGAGCCGACGTGGTGGTGCGCCGCGGCCGCGGCGCGGAGGGCCTCCCCGGCGCCCACGGCCTCACCTTCGACCTGTCGGCCCTGCGCTGGAACCCGGGTCAACTGCGCGCCGCCGAGCACCCTGCGCACCAGGGTCAGGCCGGCGAGGTTGGGCACCACACCAACCCGGGCAGGGAGGTCGATCACCTCGCGGTCGAGTGGCCGTCGGAGGAATTGGCGCAGACCACGATTATCGATACGCCGGGGATCTCGTCGCTGTCGCGGGATGTGTCGGCGCGAACCTCGCATCTGCTCGCGCCCGGTGGGAACAGCGTGGAGCTGCCCAATGCCGACGCGGTGGTGTATCTGCTGCGGCGGCTGGATACCTCGGATGTGGAGTTTCTCGAACGGATCGGCGCGGCGTCCGGGGCGCACGGGTTCGGCCATTCGGGTGCGCAGGGGAGTTCCGGTGCGAGCGGGACCAGCGCTCCGCTCGGGGTGATCGGGGTGGTGTCGCGGGCGGATGAGATCGGGGCGGGGCGCATCGACGCGTTGAATTCGGCGCGGGATGTGGCGGCGCGATTCGCGACCGAGTTGGAGCGAACGGGGTTGTGCCAGTCGGTGATTCCGGTGGCCGGGCTGCTGGCGTTCGCGGCCGCCACGCTGCGGCAGCGCGAATATCAGGCGTTCGAGGCCTTGGCCGGGGTGCCGACCGATACGCTCGCCGCCGCCCTGCTGTCGGCGGATCGGTTCGCGCGGCCCGATCTGCCGCTACCGCTGCCGCCCGAACTGCGCGCACATCTCGCGGCGCGGTTCGGGCTGTTCGGAATCCGCTTGGCCGTCACGCTTATTCGGCTCGGTGTGCGCGACTCGGCAACGCTCGCGGCCGAACTCACCCAGCGCAGTGGACTCGATGAACTGCGCACCGTGCTGGATGTGCAATTCGCCCAGCGCGCGGAGGAATTGAAGGCGCATTCGGCGCTCACGGCACTGGCTCGAATCCTGGTCGCCAACCCGGGCACCGAGGCCGATGCGCTGTTGCCGCGGGTGCGGACCCTGTTAGCGGATGTGCATGGATTCACCGAGCTCCGTCTGCTCGGTCATCTGCGCGCCGAGGAACTCCCGTTCGCCCCGGCCGATCTCGCCGAACTGCATCGCCTGATCGGCGGCGCGGGCGTCGCGGCGCACCGCCGCCTCGGCCTGCCGTCGCACACCGACGTGAACACCCAGCGGGATCGGGCGCTGACCGCCGTCCAGAAGTGGCGGACCCGAGCCCGCCACCCACTGGCCGATCAATTCATGGCGAACGCCTGCCTCACCGCCGCCCGCAGCGCCGAGGGCCTGCTGGACATCCTGCACGAGCCCCCGACGACACCGTTCGCTCGAATCACCCTGCCCCGCAACGCATAGCGCGGGATGCCGCACCACGCCGGAATGGCAGGGTGCGGCTCGCCTCAGGGAGTGGTCGCGGTGCTGCGCGGATCGATGAGGATCTTCGCGTGGTGGTCCGGGGAGGCGAGGGTGGTGTACGCCGCGTCCACGCCATCCAGGCCGACGGTGCCGGTGATCAGGGGCGTCGGGTCGACCTTGCCGTCGGCGATCATGTGCAGGGTGTCGCGGAATTCGCCCGGGTCGTAGCCGAGCACGAAGCGGAGTTCGATCTCCTTGTTGATGGCGGTGGCGGGGTGGATGCGGTCCGATTCCATACAGACGCCGACCACCACGATGCGCGACATGGGCGGGGCCGCGGTCAGCAATTGATCGAGAATGCCGGGGACGCCGACGCATTCGAAGATGACCGGCCCGGCCGGACCCTGATTGAGACCGTGCGCGGCACGGAACACGTACCACCACGGGATATTCGGGATACGGCGCAGCTTTTCCATCGCGTCGAAGCCGAGGTTCAGGATGTCGGACGCCCCGGTGATGCGGGCCTTCTTCGGCGACGCCGTCCACGGCGAATCCACGCCGGGATCCACCACCACATCCGCACCTCAGGCGGCGGCGAGTTCGCGGCGGCGCGGGGAGAAGTCGCTGGCGATCACCAGCCGCACCCCGGATGCCTTCAGCATGGTGATGACGGCCAAACCGATGGGCCCGCAACCGATTACGAACGCCGTCTGCCCCTTGCCGACGCGCCCCTTGCGCACCGCGTGCCACCCCACCGCCATCGGCTCGGTCAGTGCCGCGTGCTCGGCGGACAGCCCATTGGGGATGGCGAAGGTCATGGATTCCTGCACCACCGTCTGCTCCGCGTACCCGCCCGGCGCGGACGCGGACAGTCCGGTCAGATGCGGCACCCGCCCGCCGCGCAGGATGGGCAGCGCCACCACCGGCGTCCCCGGCTTCCAGCGCCTGCGGGTGCCCGCACCGTAATCGACCACCTCACCGGAGAATTCGTGCCCGAGCACCACCTTCTGATCCGAGCGCATGAAGTGCTGGTAGCCGGTGGCGGCCGCCATATCGGCGAGCTCGTCGCAGTGCGTGCGCGCGTGCAGATCGGATCCGCAGATACCGCAGCGCAGTACGTCGATCACCAGCTGCCCCGGTCCCGGAATGGGTTCCGGTAGCTCCTCGACTCGGAATTCGCCCTTGGTTACCGTGACCGCCCGCATGGTGCACTCCTGTCGAAAGACGTTGTCAGTGCTGAATTCTTCCCGTCGCGGGCGGCGGCGGAAAGGGAACGGCCCGCGAATCCGGCGTTTCCACCGGATTCGCGGGCCGTATCGAGGGCGGTATCAGACCCCGACCAGCTCGTCGTCCAGGTCGACGAGCTCGTGCTGTTCCAGTTTCACGTCCCTGGGCAGTGCCGCGAAACCGAGGCAGACCAGCGCCATCAATCCGATGCCCCAGGCCAGGGTGTACCGGAAGGTGTGCGCGAAGTTGACCGCGTTGGCCTCCGCCCCCGCATCGGCGAGCGTGGTCGCGATGCGCGCGTCACCGCCGGTGCCGCGGCAGCTGTCCGGCACCGCGGACGGATCCACGGCCGCCGACCGATCCTGCACGCAGGCACGGAAACTCGCGAGAATCTGCTCCTGCGCGGGTCCGGGCAGTCCGGCGGTGCTCAATTCGGTGCGGGTCTGCGCGGTCACCGCGTCCACCCCGCGCGCCGAATCATGATCCAGCTGCCCGAAGAAGATAATGCCGACCAGCGCCACACCCAACGCCAAACCCAGCTGCTGACCGGTATTGAGCAGCCCCGATGCCGCGCCCGCCTCCTGCTCCGGAATCTGACCGAGCAGCATGTCGATGGTCGGCGCGACCACGATGCCGAAACCGGTGCCGGTCACGATGAGCGGCAGCACCATCTGCCAGGACGCGAAATCACTGCCGTAGTGCGTGGCCAGCCAGCCGTACAGGCCGAAACCGCCCGCGGTGATCAGCCCGCCCGCCAGCAGCACCCAGCGCCCGAACTTCGGGGCCAGCACACTCACCGAGGTGCCCGCGCCGATACCCGCGCCGACCGCGAAGAACACCGAGGTGAGCCCGGCCCGCATCGGCGACCAGCCCAGTCCGGCCTGCATGAACAGGGTCCAGATGAGGAAGAAGCCGCCCATGCCGATCCAGAACAGCAGCCAGCTGGACAGGCCCACGGTGAACGGGCGGGACCGGAACAGATCGAGGTCGATCAGCGGTGAGCCGACCGTGCGCGCCCGCCGCCGTTCGTAGACCACGAAGGCCGCGAAGGTCACGGCGGCCGCCCCGATCATGATGAATGTCCAAGCGGGCCAATCCTTCTGGCGGCCCTCGGTGAGCGGGTAGACCAGCAGCACCACCGCGCCGATGGCCAGGATCATGCCGGCGATATCCAGTCGCGGCGCATGCGCGGACCGTGAATCCCGCATGACGATGCTCGCCGCGATCAACGCCGCGATGCCGACCGGGATATTCACCAGGAAGATCGGCCGCCAGCCCAGATCGAACAGATTCCACTGCACCAGTAGCCCGCCCAGCGACAGCCCGACCGCCGACGCGGAACCGCCGACACCGCTGTAGATGGCAATCGCCTTGGCGCGCTCATGCTTCGGGAAGGTGACCCGAATGATGGCCAGGATCTGCGGCACCATGAGCCCGGCCATCGCGCCCTGTACGAAACGTGAGCCGATGAGCAGGGTGGGGTCCGAGGCCAGCCCGCAGGCGGCCGAGGCCAAGGTGAAACCGGTCATGCCGATGAGGAACAGGCGTTTGCGGCCGTAGATATCGCCGAGCCTGCCGCCGGTGATGAGCACCGCGGCGAAGGACAGCACGTAGGCGGCGATGATCCATTCGATCTGCGAGTACTCGGCCTCGAGGTCTTTCTGAATGCTCGGGACGGCGACGTTCACGATCGTCACATCGAGCAGGTCCATGAACCCGGCGGCCAGGATGACGGCGAAGGCGATCCAGCGGCGCGGGTCGAGGGTACTTGGGGGATTTTCCGGGGTGGGGGTGTCGGAAGCCACGGCGAGCTCTCTTCGATTGGTGGGTGGTGCGACCCTTCAAACTATGCACATGAAGTGATTATCAATCAAGGGGGCATTCATATTTTGTGCATTGCTGTATTCTGGCGAGGTGAGCGATGACGCCGGAACCCAGTACCCGCGGCTGTTCGATTCCCCCGCATTCCTGCTGGGGCAGTTGGGCTCCCACTCCGCGTACCGATTCGCCGAACTGCTGACCCCGCTCGGCATCAAACCCCCGCAGTTCGGCACGCTGCGGATTCTCGAGGCCAATGACGGGCGATCGCAGCAGCAGCTGTGCGAGGCGCTCGGGATTCACCGCAATGTGATGGTCGGACTCGTCGACGACCTGGAGAAACGCGGGCTCGTCGAACGCCGCAGGCATCCCGCCGATCGGCGCGCGCACGCCGTGCACCTGCTTCCGGCGGCCCGGGAACTGCTCACCGAGGCCACCGCGCTGGCGCGGGGACTGGACGCGGAAATCCTGTCGGCGCTCGACGATGACGAACGGGCGGTCATGGTGAAGCTGTTGCAGCGCGCGGCCGTCGGCAACGGGCTGACCCCGGGTATCCACCCCGGTCTCACCGCCGCGCCCGGCACGGCCGCGGCCTGTGAGGTGGATCACTCGGCTCGGTAGTCACAGGCGGCGGCCGTGCGTGTCCAACCAGGTGAAGGCGAAAAACACTTGGAAGGACAACCTCATGGCCACCGTCGACGTGCTCGACTCGTTCATCAACTACAGCGACACCGGCAGCGGGGCCATCCCCGTGGTGTTCCTGCACGGCAATCCCACCTCGAACTACATCTGGCGCAATGTGATTCCGCATGTCAGCGGCGAAAATCGCGCGCTGGCACCGGATCTCATCGGTATGGGCGCTTCCGGTAAGCCGGACAGCGACTACCGGTTCGCCGATCACGCCCGCTACCTCGACGCCTGGTTCGACGCGCTCGGGCTGGATCAGGTCGTCATCGTCGGCCACGACTGGGGCGGCGCGCTCGGAATGGACTGGGCGGCAAGGCATCCCGGCCGGGTGCGGGGTATCGCCGTGGTCGAGACCTTCCTGCGGCCCATGCTCTGGTCGGAGATGCCGCCCGCGGGCGCGGAACTGTTCCGGCGCTTCCGTTCGCCCGAGGGTGAGGAGATGGTCCTGGAACGCAATATGTTCATCGAATTCAACCTGCCCGCCTCCACCCGCTCGCTGACCCTGGAGGCCCTGGACGCCTACCGCGCGCCGTACCCGACCCCGGCCTCGCGCAAGCCGATGCTGGTGTGGCCGCGCGAATTCCCGCTCGACGGCGAACCCGCCGACGTCGTCGCCGCCATCGAGAACTATGACCGCTGGATGGCGGACACACCCGAGGTGCCCAAACTCGTCATGGCCGTCCAGGACGGCGTCGGCCTCGGCTCACCCGAGATCATCGACTGGGCCGCAACCACATTCGCCGCCGCCGAGGTGGCGAATATCGGGCCCGCCGGACACCACTGCCCCGAGGACCAGCCCGACGCCATCGGCGCAGCCGTCGCCGACTGGATTCGGCGGCACGCCCTCACCACCACCCCGGCGGTAGCCTGAATCCGCCGTGGCAGGGCTGATCACGGGGCGCGCACTCGACACGCCCCGTGATCCCCGCCCGCAACGCTTGCGCCGCACCGCAGCCCGTTCCAGGCTGGCGGTCATGGAGACCGACGAGAGTGCTGTCCGGCAGGGGCCGGATGCGGATGAGCTCGCACTGGTCGCGCGGGCCGTCGCCGGGGATCGGACCGCTGTCGGCGACGTGGTGCTGCTGCTTCAGGATCCGATCTACCGGCTGGCGCTGCGCATGGTGTGGCGGCCCGCCGACGCCGAGGACGCCACCCAGGAGATTCTGTTGCGTGTGGTCGGGCACCTCGGCACCTGGCGGGGTGAGGCGAAACTGCTGACGTGGGCGTATCGGATCGGCGTGAATTATCTGCTGAATCTCAAGCGCAAGACATCCCAGGAGGAGCGGCAGGTCAGCCTGGACGCGTTCGGTGAGGATCTGCGAGACGGCCTGGCTGAGGCGGATTACCGCGGCCCCGAGGGTGAACTGCTCACCCACGAGGTGCGGCTGAACTGCACCCAGGCCATGCTGCAATGTCTCGCGCGCGACGAACGCGTCGCCTTCGTGCTCTCCGATATCTTCGCGCTGTCCTCCGCCGAGGCGGCGTGGATCACCGACTCCACCCCCGCCGCCTATCGAAAGCGCCTGGAGCGAGCCAAGAAACGCATCGGCAATTTCCTCACCGACACCTGCGGCCTGGCCAATCCACAAGCACCCTGCCGGTGTTCACGTCGTGTCGACAAGGCTCTCGAACTCGGCCGCATAGATCCCCACCGCCCCGCATTCGCCGGACACCAGGTCAGCCCCGGCGGTCGCGGTGTGGCCGCCGCCGCCCAGCAGATGTCCACCCTCCGCGATGCCGCCGCCATCCTCGGCGCACACCCCGATTACGCCGCGCCGCAGGCGAAGATCGACGCCATCGCCGGACTGATCGATTCGGGTCGCTTCCCCCTCCTGAACTGACCGGGAGGTTCAGGTGGCTGACTCGAGCAGCTCTCGGGCGGCGGGGACGACCTTGCGGGCGAAGCGGTGGATCTGGTCCACGTCGAAGCCCGGGGGCCAGTAGATGAAGGTGTCGAAGCGGGCGTTCTTGTGCAGGGCCGCAATGATTTCCGCCCATTCGCGGGCGGAGCCCTGGATGGGGTCCCTGCCGCGGGGGCGAGGGTTGAGGGAGCGGTCGCTGATGACGCCGGGGAGGGCGGCCATGCGGGTGATGGTGGCAGGGTCGCGGCGGGCGGCGCGGGCGGCGGCGTCGATGCGGTCCTGGGCGGCGTGCCAGTGTTCCCAGGGGAGCCAATTGGGCAGGGGCGCAACCCATCCGTCGCCGGTGCGGCCGATCAGGTCGAGGGCGTGCGGGCCCATCGCGCCGATCCAGACGCCGATATCGTGCGCCGGGGCGGGACCGCCCGCGATGCCCTGGACGGTGTATTCGTCACCTTGGACGGCGACCAGACGGCCGGGCCGCCATTCCGCGCGAATGATCTCGATACCTTCTTCGAGGGCGCGCAGCGCCGCACGGCCCTTCAGCGCCGGACCGCCCATGGCGACGATGCCGTCCTCGAAAGCCCCCGCGCCGACCCCCAATTCGAAGCGCCCGCCACTGAGCAGATCGAAAGTGGCGGCCTGTTTCGCGATCATGGACGGTCGCCGCAGCGGCATATTCGCCACCCCGGGATAGACGGTGATCCGCCCGGTCGCGCTCAGACAGGCCCCGACGACGGCGAAGGTATCGCCGAATTCCGGCGCGTACGGATGATCCTGGATACCGACCAGATCCAGCCCCTCATCCTCGGCCGCCTTGGTCATATCGAGCACGTCTTCCAGGGCCGCCGCGGTGGGCGGGATCGAAATGCCGAAACGCACATCCATCGGGCCTCCTCCGGTCGCAGCGGTCCAAACGTCTAGATCTTGCCCGCCAACCTGCGAAAACCGGGTATTTCGGACATAGCGCGTGTCCAGGTTGCCGCCCTATCCGCTGCCCGGGCGGATACGATCCGCGTGTGAGTGCGAGATCGTCCGATGCGTCGGGTTCCGCCAGCGCCGGGCGATTGCGGGCGCGTGATATCGACCGGGTGAATGCCCGGGCCCGGCTCGATGCCGCCTATGAGGAAGGGCAGTTGGGGGCGGACGAGTATGAGCAGCGGTCGCAGCGGGCGCAGGCGGCGCAGACGCTGGAGCAGCTCGCGCGGCTGACGGGGGATCTGCAACCCACCAAGGGGGCGGCGGGGGTGACCGCGCCGCCGACCAAACCGGCCGAGACGAGCCGGTATCCCACCCGCACTCGGGCGCGGGACAGCGATCGTGCGGCAACCTGTCTTGTGCTCGACGCCGGACTCGCCGACGGGCAGCTGAACGAGGCCGACCATCGCGCCCTGACCGAACTGGCCGGGGAGGCAAGGACTCTGGGGGAACTGGCCGACCTCACCTCCGATCTGCAACGGTCCGCGAACGCTCCCGGTGTGGCGCAGCCGCCGCGGTCGTATCGCGGAAAGCTGTTCGGGGTGGGCGTGCTCGCGGCCTGCGCGGCGCTGTTCATCGCGGGATTCGCGGCGGTCAATCGGCCCGCGCCGATTCCGGCCGCGCCGCCCGGGGTGAACCTCGGGGTGGTGGAGCCCGTCGTGGTCAAGATCCCGAATCTCCATACGGGAGAAGGGATCGCGGCGTTCTTCGCACTGTACAAAGCCAAGTTCGGCGATCTGTCCGTCGATGAGCTGACCCTGTATCCCGACTACGCGATCTTGAAGCGCATGGTGCCGGGGCAGTCGAATCGCCAGGCGGAGTACGACTATCGGGGCGGATTCCAGCAGCGCTCGACGCCGACCACCCGCAAATCCGACGCCCCGGTCTTCGACCTGGGTGCCGTCGATACGACTGCCATCGGCGCACTGGCGGCGCGGGCGCTCACCGACCTGAATGTCGCCCAGGGGACGATCAGCCATATCAGCTTCGATCCCGATTCGACGTCCTCCCCGCGCGGGGTGCCGGCTCCGATCGTCCGAATCTACGTGAGCAACAAGGCCACTGAGGGCGGCTTCCTCGATGCCACTCCGGCGGGTGTGGTCACCCGCACGTCACCGTTCAAGGGATAGGACGGATATGGCCGACTATCGGAACCAGAGCATGCGCGTTCGCGACGCCGACCGGGTCGACGCCTGCGCGCTACTGGACAATGCCAAGGCCGAAGGCGAATTGACCGAGGCCGAACACGCGCGGCGCACCGCCGCCGCGATGGCGGCGCGCACCTTCGGCGATCTCGACAAGCTCATCGACGATCTCCAGATTCCGGCGAATCTCGTTGGTACCGCACTGCTTCGGCCGCAACGCCGAGATGACCTGCGGCGCTGGAAGATCGCCATAGCCGCGCTCTGCGTCGCGACCGTGGTGGGCGCACTCGGCGGCTGCATCGCCCGCAATACCGTCTCCAAACCGGATATGCCGGACGCCACCACCGGTGCGGGTTTCGCGAGTTTCGTTGCGGCATACCGGGATCACTTCGGCGACACCACCGTCGACCAGGTGACGATCTTCCCCGACCGGGTGTCGATCCAGCGCCCGTCGACGAAGGAAGGCCGTGAGGACTACTACAACTACGACGGCAGCTTCCGCGGCAGCAGTGACACCGCCCGCAGCTCCAGTGTCCAGTCGCTGGATCTGTCCACTATCGATCTGCCGAAACTGGCCGGTCTGATCGCGGGCGGAGCCGCCTCGGCCGGATTGCCCGGCGTTCCGGTCTCGCACATCAGCATCGAGCGCAGGACCGGTGAGGATCCGGCCATCTCCATCTATACGACGCAGGGTTCGCGCACCGGCTACCTGGTGGTTTCGATGCAGGGCGAGCCGCTCATGGTGAACGTCGCGAAGTAACCTCACTTTCGGGAGATTTCTCCGCTCCCCCGGGAATAGATGTCGTGAGTCACCAGTTGGTGCTGTTCAGACAAGGTTGAGCGCGACGGACTCAAGTTCAACTTGCACCGATCGGATATCGGGTGCAGGATTGAGCCGACCACGCTCAGTGTTGCTGAAGATTCCTGCCCGCCGGACGGGCAGGGATCTCGCCGCTAAGACACATAGGTACGTCAACCAGGAGGAATCACCATGGCTCGTGCGGTCGGTATCGACCTCGGGACCACCAACTCGGTCATCGCCGTTCTCGAAGGCGGTGAGCCGGTAGTCGTCGCCAACTCGGAGGGTTCGCGCACCACCCCGTCCATCGTCGCTTTCGCGAAGAACGGCGAGGTACTCGTGGGTCAGCCCGCGAAGAACCAGGCCGTCACCAACGTCGATCGCACGATTCGGTCCGTCAAGCGCCACATGGGCGAGGACTGGTCCGTCGAGATCGACGGCAAGAAGTACACCCCGCAGGAGATTTCCGCGCGCACGCTCATGAAGCTGAAGCGCGACGCCGAGGCGTACCTCGGTGAGGAGATCACCGACGCGGTCATCACCGTCCCCGCCTACTTCGAGGACGCGCAGCGCCAGGCCACCAAGGAGGCCGGGCAGATCGCGGGCCTGAACGTGCTCCGCATCGTCAACGAGCCCACTGCGGCCGCGCTGGCGTACGGCCTGGACAAGGGCGACAAGGAACAGACCATCCTGGTCTTCGACCTCGGTGGCGGTACCTTCGACGTCTCGCTGCTGGAGATCGGCGAGGGCGTCGTCGAGGTCCGCGCGACCTCCGGTGACAACCACCTCGGTGGCGACGACTGGGACGAGCGCGTCGTGACCTGGCTGGTCGACAAGTTCAAGGCGTCCTCGGGCATCGACCTGACCAAGGACAAGATGGCCCTGCAGCGTCTGCGCGAGGCCGCGGAGAAGGCCAAGATCGAACTGTCGTCCTCGCAGTCGACCTCGATCAACCTGCCCTACATCACCGTCGACGCGGACAAGAACCCGCTCTTCCTCGATGAGCAGCTCACCCGCGCCGAGTTCCAGAAGATCACCTCCGATCTGCTGGACCGCACCCGCAAGCCCTTCCAGTCCGTCATCAAGGACGCGGGCATCGCCGTCGGCGACATCGATCACGTTGTCCTCGTTGGTGGTTCGACCCGTATGCCCGCCGTCTCGGAACTGGTCAAGGAGCTGACCGGTGGCCGCGAGCCCAACAAGGGCGTGAACCCGGACGAGGTCGTCGCTGTCGGCGCCGCCCTGCAGGCCGGTGTGCTCAAGGGTGAGGTCAAGGACGTCCTGCTGCTCGATGTCACCCCGCTGTCGCTGGGTATCGAGACCAAGGGCGGTGTGATGACCAAGCTCATCGAGCGCAACACCACCATCCCCACCAAGCGGTCCGAGACCTTCACCACGGCCGATGACAATCAGCCGTCCGTGCAGATCCAGGTCTTCCAGGGTGAGCGCGAAATCGCTTCGCACAACAAGCTGCTCGGCTCCTTCGAGCTGACCGGCATCCCGCCGGCCCCGCGCGGCGTGCCGCAGATCGAGGTCACCTTCGACATCGACGCCAACGGCATCGTGCACGTGACCGCGAAGGACAAGGGCACCGGCAAGGAGAACACGATCAAGATCCAGGACGGCTCCGGCCTGTCCAAGGAGGAGATCGATCGCATGGTCAAGGACGCCGAGGCGCACGCCTCGGAGGACAAGGCCCGTCGCGAAGAGGCCGAGACCCGCAACCAGGCCGAATCTCTCGTGCACCAGACCGAGAAGTTCATCAAGGACAACGAGGACAAGGTCCCCGGCGACATCAAGGAAAAGGTCGAGGCCGCGATCGCCGAGGCGAACGAGGCGCTCAAGGGCACCGATATCGCGGTCATCAAGACCGCGGTGGAGAAGCTCGCGACCGAGTCGCAGGCGCTGGGCCAGGCCATCTACGATGCGAGCGCCGCGGATCAGGCCGCCTCGGGCAACGGTCAGGCCGCGCCCGATGCCGATGACACCGTCGTCGACGCCGAGGTCGTCGAGGAGCCGGAGAAGAAGTGACGAACCCGAACCCGGAACAGGAACCGGTCACGGGTGAGGTAGGCGATGTCGCGGCGGAGGATTTCGCCGCGGCTTCGGCCGCCGACGTGCTGAGCGAGGATTCCCTCGCCGACGCCATCAGCGCCGAACTCGCCGAGCGCACCTCGGATCTGCAGCGGCTCACCGCCGAATACGCCAACTACCGTCGCCGTGTCGAACGGGACCGCAAGGCCACCATCGACAATGCCAAGGCCACGGTCGTCAGCGAATTGCTCGGTGTGCTGGACGATCTGGACCGCGCGCGTGCACACGGCGATCTGGAGGGACCGCTCAAGGCGGTCGCCGACAAGCTCGCCACCGCCCTGCAGAAGCAGGGCCTGGAGGAATTCGGCGCGGCGGGCGATCCTTTCGACCCGACCCTGCACGAAGCCGTCCAGCACGAGGGCTCCGGCCATGAGCCGGTGATTGGCATGGTCATGCGCAAGGGTTACCGCTTCGGCGATCGGGTGCTGCGGCACGCGATGGTCGGGGTCACCGACGCGCCCGAGGATCTGAACGGCCCGGCCGCATCGGATACGACGAACGCCGGCCCCGATGCCGCTGGTACCGAGTAACACACCGATGGCCCCGGCCGGGGCCGTTCGGGCGGTCTCTCGCGAGACCGCGAAGCCGGTGGTCCCGAATGGGACCGCGGCGCCGAGGAATTCGAGAGGAGGAGATGCCCGGTGAACCGGGAGTGGCTCGAGAAGGACTTCTACAAGGAGCTGGGTATCGCCTCCGGCGCCAGCCAGGACGAGATCAAGAAGGCGTACCGCAAGCTCGCCCGCGACCTGCATCCGGACAAGAACCCGGGTGACGCCAAGGCCGAGGAGCGGTTCAAGCTGGTCAGCGAGGCGCACGCCGTGCTGTCCGATCCGGAGAAGCGCAAGGAGTACGACGAAGCGCGAAAGCTCTTCGCGGGCGGCGGTTTCGGCCGCGGCGGCTTCACTCCGGGCGCCGGTTACGGTCAGCCCGGCGGCGGGTTCTCGCAGGAATTCAACCTGGGTGACATCTTCGGCGGGCAGCAGGCCGGCGCCGGTGACGGCGGACTGGGCGATCTGCTCGGCGGACTGTTCAACCGGGGCGGCACCCGCACCTCGTCGCGGCCGCGGCGCGGCAGCGATGTGGAAACCGAGACGACACTGGGCTTCCGCGAGGCCGCCCAGGGCGTGACGGTTCCGCTGCGCATGACAAGTCCGGCCGCCTGCACCACCTGCCACGGCAGCGGCGCCAAGCCGGGCACCAGCCCGCGCGTGTGCCCGCACTGCAATGGCGCGGGTGTGGTCAGCCGCAATCAGGGCGCGTTCGGATTCAGCGAACCGTGCGAGGACTGCCGGGGCACCGGATCGATCATCGATGATCCGTGCGTCGACTGCCACGGCACCGGTATCCAGAATCGGACCCGCACCATCACCGTGCGCATTCCCCCGGGGGTGCGCGATGGGCAGCGGATTCGGCTGGCGGGTCAAGGTGAGGCGGGTCTGCGGGGCGCACCGCCCGGCGATCTGTTCGTCACCGTGCACGTCAGCCAGGACAAGGTCTTCGGCCGCAATGCCGACGATCTGACCCTGGTGCTGCCGGTCAGTTACAGCGAACTGGTTTTGGGTACAACGGTTTCCGTGCCGACACTGGAGGGACGCGTCGGCGTCAAGGTGCCCCCGGGCACCGCCGACGGCCGCACCCTGCGCGTACGCGGGCGGGGTGTGCCCAAGCGCGACGGCGGGGCGGGCGATCTGCTCGTCACCGTCAAGGTCGCCATCCCGCAGAAGCTGGACGACAATGCCGCCGAAGCGCTCCGGCGCTATGCGGAGGCGGAGAAGACCAGTGGATTCGATCCGCGTGCAGGCTGGGCAGGTGCGTGATGAGTTCCGATCCGAAGAAAGCCGCCGAGGCACAGTACTTCCTGATCTCGGTGGCGGCGCAGCTGGCGGGCATGCACGCCCAGACGCTGCGCACCTATGACCGACTGGGTTTGGTTTCGCCGCAACGTACTTCGGGCGGCGGGCGGCGCTACTCCGATCGGGATGTGCAGCTGCTCCGCGAGGTACAGCGCCTGTCCCAGGACGAGGGCGTGAATCTCGCGGGCATCAAACGGATCATCGAACTCACCAATCAGGTCGAGGAACTCCAGCAGCGCGTGGCCGAACTGAGCGGTGAGGTGGATCGGCTCCGTGCGGGGTACCGCCCGGATCTGACTCCGCCGCAGCGCAGTACGGCGCTGGTGGTGTGGCAGCCGCGGCATCGGCGAACGCAGTAGTCGGGCAACGCCGCATGCGATAGCCAGCCGGAAACGGGAAGCAGCGCTCCGAATGTCGGGGCGCTGCTTTTTTATTGCGTTGGCGGGCCGTGAAATTAATACAGACCGCTCGGTTGTATTGTTTGCTAATTGTATGTTTTGTCCAGCTGTGGCATGGGAATTCATCGCCTGTCATGGTTGCGGCAGGATCGCTCCCTTACTGAAGATTGCAAAACGAATCCCCCAAGATCGGTAGCCGAAAGCCGGTGTCCACCGGCGTTTCCCAGTTGAACAGTCTGTTTTCGTGCAGGTTTGGTTGCAACGGGCTCGTTTTCGGGGAATTACAGGCATGTTGTTGAAACGACTCATTCCGTTGCTGGCAAACCTCGCCTATAGTTGCTCAGCAACGGCTGCTGTCGAGTGTCCCGCAGCACTGCACTCACCGGCCCTGGCTTGTGTTCGAGTGCGAAATGGGGTTGTGACACAAATGGATTCGCGGACCGTCGCATTGATAAGAACGACGTTCAAGGCGGTAGCTGCGGAGGATGGTGGCCCCGAAAAACTCGCTCGATCGTTCTACGCCATCCTCTTCACGGAGTACCCCCAGGTTCGAGACTTCTTCCCGGCAGCGCTGGACGCCCAGCGCGATCGGCTGGTGAAGGCCATCGCCTATGTGGTGGATCGCCTGGAGGAACCCGATAAGCTACTGCCCTTCCTGGCGCAGCTCGGCCGCGACCACCGTAAATACGGTGTGGTCGGCGAACACTATGCGGCAGTGGGGAAATCACTCAAGGCCGCGCTGGAGTCGTACGCGGGCACCGAGCTGTGGACCGATGAGATCGGCCGGGCCTGGGACGAGGGCCTCACGGTCATCGCCTCCACCATGATGGAGGCCGCGGACCGGGAGACCACACCACCGGTCTGGACCGGCACCGTCATCGAACACCGTGAGGTACTGCGCAATCTCGCGATCGTGCGGCTCAAACTGGATCAGCCCATCCAATACGCGGCCGGTCAGTACATGAGCGTGCAGATCCCCTCGCGCCCCCGCATGTGGCGCTATCTCTCCCCGGCGATTCCCGCGAATCCCAGCGGCGAGATCGAATTCCACATTCGCGGCGTCACCGGCGGCTGGGTCAGCCCGGCCATGGTCGGGCACACCAAGGTCGGCGAGAAATGGCTGATCGGCTCACCGCTCGGCGGTCTCGGCGTGCCCCGCAATACCCGGCGCAAGATGCTGATGATCGGCTGCGGCACCGGAATCGCCCCGCTGCGAGCACAACTCATGGCCATGACCCAGCGCCGCTCCAATCCCAAGGTCGATCTGTTCGTCGGCGGTCACTACCCGTGCGACCTCTACGATCTGGAAATCCTCGGGCAGCTCGCGCAGTCCAATAAATGGCTCACCGTCACCCCGGTCACCGAAAGCGATGAGGATCCGTGGTGGCAGCTCTCCAATTCCAGTGAGCCCAAGGAACATCCGGGACTGCAACCGCGGGTCGTCGGCCAAATCGGCAAGGTGGTCGCGAGTTTCGGCGCCTGGGACGATCGCGATGTGCAGATCGTCGGGTCGCCGTCGATGGTGCAGACCACCAAGTTCCGGCTGATGGCCGCGGGGACCTCCACCAAGAACATCCGCCACGATCCGCTCTTCTGACCCCTCCCGAAAAGACCCCCGCGCCGCTGCCTGTCGCTCGGCAGCGGTGCGGGGCACCACCTAACTCTCAGAACCCTTCGTAGCGAATGAGTTCGCGCGGGGTGCCGGTGGCGATGAGCATTTCCACCGTGGACTGCACCATGGCCGCGCCGCCGCAGACCAGGATCTGCTGCAGGTCCAGCGGGCCGAAGCGGTGGACCACCTCGGCGAGGGTGCCGGGCATCAGCTCCTCGGGCTGGAAGCCGATATCGACGCGGCAGGATTCGTACCAGTCGTCGATCCAGTCCGGATCCTGCTCGTCCAGCACCACGGGAATGATTGTCAGCCAGGGCAATTCGTTCGCGAGCAGCGCCAGCATATCGGCGGCGTAGAGATCGCGGGGGAAGCGTCCGCCGACGAAAAGGTGGGTGCGCGGGGGGTGCTCGCGGCGTGAGATATCCAGCAGCAGCGCGCGGAACGGGGCCAGGCCCACCCCGTCGGCGATCATGATCAGGTCGGTGGCATTGTCGGCCACCGCCAGCCAGCCCGCCGGATTGCGGATCTTCCACTCGTCGCCGGTGCGGGTGTCGGCGACCATGGAACCGCTGCACCAGCCGCCGGGCACGGTGCGAATGTGGAACTCCAGCTTGCCGTCCAGCGACGGCGGCAGTGCGGGATACAGGCGGCGCACCATATTCGGATGCTGCGGGGTGCGCACCTCCACCGACTGGCCCGGCGCGAACGGCACGAACTCGCCGATCAGCCGGACCACCGTGAGGTCCTCGCGCAGGCGGTGCGCGCCGACCACGGTGGCGGGCCACTCGGTCGGGCCGTCGATCCGAATCGGGCCGGTCTGATCGGGGTCGAGGGTCACCGCACACTCCTGCTCATCGAAAAACCTTGCACCGCACTATCTCTCACACAGACCGCAAAACCATCATCCGGCGCGCGTGCGGCCGGGACGCGGGTTCACACCGGGTCGGAGTTGATCGCCGACTCGGGCGTGCCCACCGCCAACAGTGCCCGTTTGGTGTCCGCGATCATGCGCGCCGACCCGGCGATCTGGATCTGCCGATCCGCCCACGCGCCGAAACTGGCCACCACCGCGCCCAGGTTACCGATCAGCCGCCGGTGCATGCCGAACGGCGGATCCGCGGGCGGGTACGGATGCCACCACGGGTTGGTCTCGTTCTCGCACACCGGGATCACCGTGAGCCACGGATTGCTCTGCGAGAGCTGCCACATGTTCTCCACGTCGTACAGATCGCAGGGGTAGCGCCCGCCCATGAACAGGTGCACGCGCGGATTGATACCGCGCCGCCCCATCTCGATCAGCTGCGCCCGGATCGGCGCGATACCGGTGCCGGAGCTGATCATGAGCACATCGCGGCGGCTGCGCAGGTCCACATGCAGTCCGCCCAGCGGGGACGCGATCATCCAGCGGTCGCCGACCTTGGTCTCATTGATGATGGCCGGGCTCACCCACCCGGTGCGCACCTTGCGGACGTGGAATTCGATCTCGCCGTATTGATTGGCGGGAATCGCGGGCGAGAGATACCGCCACATCTTGGGCCGCTGCGGAATCGCCACCGGCACATACTGTCCCGCCTGATAGGGGATCGGCGTATCGGATTGCAGCCGCACGATGGCCAGATCGTCGACCACCCGCCGGTGCCCGACCACGGTCGCCTCCCAATACGGTTGTGACGTATCGGAATTCGCGCCGATGGCCATGGACGCCGAAATCAGGATGGTGATATCGCGCCATCCGGACTCCAGCTGCCTGCTCCAATTTCCGACCCCGTTATAGGAGCGGAACGCGGCGAGCAGCGCACGACCGGCAATGTCGTAGTGCGCCGCCTCCACACCGTACTTGCGGTGATCGCGCGCGAGCTGCTCCAGGAATCGCTGCGCCCGGTCCCAATCCTCCAGATTGTCGAGCACGAACTGCACGGCCGTCACCAGCCGCTTGGGCTGCATATCCATGGCGGAGGGGAAGAGTTCCCGCAGGGCGGGGATCTCCGCGAATAGGTGACCGTAGAACGCGCTGATCAGTCGTTCGGGCCCGTGCGGGGCCTCGACGACTGTCCGGAAGTTTGCGCGGACCAGCGCTGCTGAACGCGCATCCACGACGTCGAGCTTTCCTTTCCTTGCTACTACCCCGGACGCGCCTGGTTCCAGGCGGTCCTCCGCGTCAAGTATCCCTGAAAAAACCGTGGTCGCACGGATATAGCCGAGGGTTGTGAATTTGCCGGTAGTTGGACGGCGGCGACGCACCGGGGGTTCAGATAACCAACACCGTCTTGCCACGTGCGCCGGAGGCGCCGATAACTTCCGGGGCCGCGTCCAGGGGCGGGGTGTTGTCGATCGGGACCACCAGATCGCCATTGCCGACATCGCGCAGCAGTTCCCGCAATTCCGGTGCGCCGCCGCTGGATTCGAAGTTTCCGCCGGTGATGCCGCGCGCTTTGAGCGCTTCCTCGTCGGCGGACCAGACGGTGGTGTACGCCGCACCGCCGGACTTGACCACGCTCGCATTGTCGGCGAACAGCGGCGGCGGACTCACCAGATCGAAGAGCACGTCGACTCCGGCGGGCACTGTGATCCGCACCGAATCCGCGATCGAGAGCGGCGCGCCCTCGGCGTGGGTCGGCGAGTCGGTGACGGTGATCCGCCCGTAGTTGACCACCTCGGTCGCACCCAGCCGGATCATCCGATCGGTGTCGTCCGGCCGCGCGGTCGCGATGACGTGCGCGCCCGCCAGCGCCGCGAGCTGCACCAGATAGGAGCCGACGCCGCCGGACGCGCCGACGATCAGCACGCTCTGCCCGGCCGCCACCTTCGCGGCGTGAACGAGATCGAGCGCGGTGATGCCCGCGGTGGGCAGGGCGGCGGCCTGGATGGAGGTCACCTCGTCGGGTATCCGGGCGATGATCGAGGTCGAGGGCACCACGATGTATTCGGCGAAGGTGCCGTGCCCGAGCGGCGGATTGAGCCATTTGCCGACCACGCGTTCGCCTATCTCGACATCGGTGACATCGGCGCCGATGCCGACCACCCGGCCCGCACCGTCCACGCCGGGGATGAGCGGAAAGTCGTGCGGCAGTTTGCCGTCCAGGAAGCCGTCGATGATGCGCTGGTCGAAGGGGTTGACGCCCGCGGCCTCGATTTCGATCTTGAGTTCACCCGGTCCGGCCTCGGGGACGGGCATATCGGCGGCCTCGGGGCGGCCACCGAATTCTCGAACCACGATCGCGCGCATTGCTGCTCCATTCGTCCGGATGTCCGAGCTTGGGATGAGCGGGTGATGCGTCAACGAACCCGGTTCATCGTAGGCAGGGACACCCTGGAACCGGTGTGATTCAGGCCATTCGGTTTTGTTCGTGGCGAGTAGCCTTACGGGGACCTTCGGCACTGGTGGTCGCACCGGAAATTCGTCAGACTTGAGCGGAACAGACTCAACTCCTGTCGCGTTGGTTCGAGTAAGCGACTAGTAGGAAGGTGAACGTGGACTCGTTCAATCCCACCACCAAGACCCAGGCGGCCCTGACCGCCGCATTGCAGGCGGCCTCCGCCGCGGGCAACCCGGAAATCCGTCCGGCGCACTTGCTGGTGGCGTTGCTGGATCAAACCGACGGCATCGCCGCACCCCTGTTGAAGGCCGTCGCCGTAGATCCGGCCACGGTCCGGCGCGAGGCGCAGGACATTGTCGACCGGCTGCCGCGCGCCAGCGGCGCCACCACCCAACCGCAACTCGGGCGCGAGGCGCTGGCCGCCATCACCGCCTCGCAGCGGCTGGCCACCGAGATGGGCGACGAATACGTCTCCACCGAACACCTCATGGTCGGCCTGGCCGCCGGGGATTCGGACGTCTCGCAACTGCTGCTCAAATACGGCGCGACCGCGGACGCGCTGCGCGAGGCGTTCACCGCAGTGCGCGGCAACACCCGCGTCACCAACGCCGATCCCGAGGGCAGCTACCAGGCGCTGGAGAAGTACTCCACCGATCTGACCGCCGCCGCCCGCGACGGCAAACTGGACCCGGTCATCGGGCGCGACACCGAGATTCGGCGCGTGGTGCAGGTGCTGTCCCGGCGCACCAAGAACAATCCGGTGCTCATCGGTGAGCCCGGCGTCGGCAAGACCGCCATCGTCGAGGGGCTGGCCCAGCGCATCATCGCGGGCGATGTCCCGGAATCGTTGCGCGGTAAGAAACTCGTCTCGCTCGATCTGGGCGCGATGGTCGCCGGAGCCAAGTACCGCGGTGAATTCGAGGAGCGGCTCAAGGCCGTGCTGGAGGAGATCAAATCCAGTGCGGGACAGATCATCACGTTCATCGACGAGCTGCACACCATTGTCGGCGCGGGCGCGACCGGCGAATCCGCCATGGACGCCGGGAACATGATCAAGCCCATGCTGGCGCGCGGTGAACTGCGCCTGGTCGGCGCGACCACCCTGGACGAATACCGCCAGCACATCGAGAAGGATCCGGCCCTGGAGCGCCGGTTCCAGCAGGTGCTGGTCGGCGAGCCCTCGGTGGCGGACACCGTCGGCATCCTGCGCGGGCTCAAGGAGCGGTACGAGGTGCACCACCACGTGCGCATCACCGACTCCGCGCTGGTGGCCGCGGCGACCCTGTCCGATCGGTACATCACCTCGCGGTTCCTGCCGGACAAGGCCATCGACCTGGTCGATGAGGCCTCGTCCCGGCTTCGCATGGAAATCGATTCCCGCCCAGTCGAAATCGACCAGGTGGAACGGGCCGTGCGCCGCCTCGAGATCGAAGAGGTCGCGCTCGCCAAGGAGACCGACGACGCCTCCAAGCAACGCCTGGAGAAGTTGCGCTCCGAACTCGCCGACGACCGCGAGAAGCTCAATCAATTGATGACCCGCTGGCAGAACGAGAAGCAGGCCATCGATTCGGTGAGCGCGCTCAAGGAACAGCTCGAAGCGCTGCGCGGGGAATCCGAGCGCGCCGAACGCGATGGCGATCTCGGTAAGGCCGCCGAACTCCGGTACGGGCGAATCCCCAAGCTGGAGAAGGAATTCGCCGAAGCCGAGGCCAAGGCCAAGGGCGCGTCCGATGGTGACGTCATGCTCAAGGAGGAGGTCGGCCCGGACGATATCGCCGAGGTGGTCTCGGCGTGGACCGGTGTCCCCGTCGGCCGCATGATGGAGGGCGAGACCCAGAAACTGCTCCGCATGGAGGATGAGCTGGGCAATCGCGTCATCGGTCAAAAGGCTGCGGTACAGGCGGTTTCCGATGCGGTGCGCCGGGCTCGCGCGGGCGTGGCCGATCCGAATCGGCCGACCGGTTCCTTCATGTTCGTCGGACCCACCGGCGTCGGTAAGACCGAGCTCGCGAAGGCGTTGGCGGACTTCCTGTTCGACGATGAGCGCGCCATGATCCGCATCGATATGAGCGAGTACAGCGAGAAGCATTCGGTGGCTCGCCTGGTCGGTGCGCCCCCGGGCTATGTCGGATACGACCAGGGCGGTCAGCTCACCGAAGCGGTGCGCAGGCGGCCGTACTCCGTGGTGCTCTTCGACGAGATCGAGAAGGCGCATCCGGATGTGTTCGACATCCTGCTGCAGGTGCTCGACGAGGGACGGCTCACCGACAGTCAGGGCCGCACCGTCGACTTCCGCAACACCATCCTGATTCTCACCTCGAATCTGGGTGCGGGCGGATCGAACGAGATGGTCATGAACGCGGTGCGGGTGGCCTTCAAGCCCGAGTTCCTGAACCGGCTCGACGATGTGGTCATGTTCCATCCGCTCGATGAGGAGCAGTTGGAGTCGATCGTCGACATCCAGCTGAACCAGTTGCAGAAGCGGCTCGCCCAGCGTCGCCTGAAGCTGGACGTCTCGGATTCGGCGCGGTTCTGGCTCGCGGTGCGTGGCTACGATCCGGCTTACGGTGCGCGTCCGCTGCGCAGGCTGATCCAGCAGTCCATCGGCGACACCCTCGCCAAGGAGCTGTTGGCCGGTGAGGTGCAGGACGGGGACACCGTGAAGGTCAACGTCACCCCGGACGGCGACAGTCTGATCGTCGGCCGCTAGTCCGGAAAAACGGGAATGCCGCACTTTTCGCTGTGGAAAGTGCGGCATTTTCATTTGCCGGTAGATGGCCGATTCGGAACCGCTCGGTCGAGTTCAAGCCCCGCAGGAGTCCGGCAGCTTAGGCTGGAGGCCATGACAACTCCGAGCGATCCATGGTCGCGGCGGCCTGAACCTGGCCCGGGGGAGGAGCCGACCCAAAAGGTCGAGCACCCCGCCGAACAGGTCGGGCACTCCTCGGAAGTCGCGGACAACCACGGCGGCGGCGAGCACATCTCGCCCACCGAATACTTCGGGCAGCAGCAGGGACCGGAAGCCACCCGGGTGCTGCCGCCGTACGACGCCAGCTGGGGCGGCTACGACAGCGGCGCGGGCTACGCCCCACCCACCGCCACCTATCCACCGGGCTACACCCCGAACCCGGCGGGTTACACCCCGAGCGGCGCTGCCGGATACGGCCAGATGCCGCCCGGCGAAGGCGGACTCAGCTACGGGCAGACCGGAGGGTATCCGGGTGGGCCCGGCGGCTATCAGCCCGCGGGATTCCCGCAGCAGCCCGCCCCGCCGCAGCCGCCGCGCAAAACCGGCCTGTGGATAGGTGTGGGCATCGCCGCCTTCGTACTCGTCGCCATCGCCGGGGTACTGCTGGGAGCGCTTCTCGCGAACAAGGATTCATCCGATACCGCGGCCTCCACCACCACCCGCACCAGCGGTTTTCCCATGCCGAACCTGCCCGGGAACACCTCGTCGCAGCCGCTGCCCAGCGGCATTCCGCAGATTCCGGGCCTCGGCGATATCGACTCACTCGGCGCGAATATGGGCACCATCGCGAGCAATGACGGCACCACCCTCACCATGACAACACTGTCCGGCACTACGGTGACCGTGCACACCGACGAACGGACGCAGGTCATTTCGCTCGGAAGTACGAAGGTGGCGGACATACCGGTGGGTGAAATGGTGATGGTGCAGGGCGATAAGGCCGCCGACGGAGCGATCCAGGCCAAGCTCATCATCAGCACGTCATTGCCCGGCGGAACCCGATGAGTGCAGGCATACCGGGCATACCCCCGCCCGGCTGGATAGGGTAGGCGGCGATGACGGCTATATGGTTCGGGTTGGCGGCGATCGCGCTGGTGGGTGCGATCGTGCTGCTCTATTTCGATCGGCTGCAACGGCAGCGCACCGGGCATGTGCGCCAGGTCTGGGCGAAATCCCAGGGGTACACCTATGTTTCGGTGGAACCGGCGCTGGCCTCCACCTGGCGGCGCGGCGCGCTGGCCAAGCTCGGATACCTGTCCGCGGTGGATGTGGTGTCCGGAAATCGCAAGGGCGAGAAGTTCGTACTCTTCGATCTGGAGGACGCCGCCACCCTGGTCGCGGTGCGCCGGCAGATCGGTTCGGACATCGATATCGATCTGCGCATGAAGACCGCCGCCCCGCCCAAGGACCACGATCTGGAAATGCTTGGCGCCATTGGTGATCGGGTGGTCTTCGCGACCAATCCGGACATCGCCCGGCATGCGGTGGATCAGCGCATGGTGGCGTTCATCGAATCGCTGCCCGATACCGTGCAACAGCTGTGGAGTGAGGGCAACTGGACCCTCGGCATGCTGCACGTGAGCTCGGTCGCCAAGGATTGGGAGATGGCGATCGACGCCGTGCTGCGCCTGTCCGGGCTGCTGCACGTGCTGCCGCCGGTGATCAACTCCGAACGCGGCCGCGATGAACTGCCCGAACCCGGTCGCTCGCACCCGGTTCCGGAGGACGAGAACTACGACGGCTACGACGAGGACGGCGATTACGAGCGCGGCCGGGGACGCACCCGCCCGCCCGGCGCGGCCGAAATCGAGGCCGATGACGACGAACTCAGCCCCCTGCTCGGTGACATCGCCGGTGGCGAAGGTGAGGGCGAACCCGAAAACTGGCGTCCCGCACTGAAAGTCGTGCCGGATCCGCGAAATCGCCCGCGCCGCAACTGGCCTCCCGCCGAAGAGGGCGACGACTGGGCCGATGACGAGGACGCTCCGCGCCGCCCCGCCGCCGAGGACGACTGGCCCGAGGACGAACCCGAGCCCCGCCGCGACGAGGAACCCGAAGAAGGCTGGCGCAAGGACCAGGGCCGCAGCGCCCCGCCCGGCGGCCCCTTCCACCCCGGCTTCCGCCCGTATCAGGGTCCGACGCCGAGGTGACGCGCGGCGGTCGATCGGTTCGATCCGCCGAAACCGTCGAGACGCGGCCAATTGCACGGGTACTGCCCTCGGTCCCGCGTGCGAGGGGCCAGAATGATTGCGCTGTCCCGGTCATCGCCGACCGTTCACCAGTCGTGCGAATGATGGGTTGCCGATGACCGAGGGTTCTCCCGAGCTGTCCCCGAGCGCCGAGCTGCCGATGAGCGCCGCGCGCCTGCCCGGCGCGCATCGGCCCGTGGCCTTGATCACCGGGCCGACCTCCGGAATCGGTAAGGCGTACGCCACCCGGTTGGCCGCGCTCGGCTACGACCTGGTGCTGGTGGCGCGCGATGAGCAGCGGCTCGCCGCGCTGGCGCACGACTGCGAGGTGCGTTTCGGGGCGCGGGCGCAGGTACTGCCCGCCGATCTGGCCGTGGCCGCCGACCGGGACCGGGTGGCCGCCCGGCTGGCCGAAGGCGTCGAATTCCTGGTCAACAACGCGGGATTCGGGCTCTCCGGCGAGTTCTGGGAAGCCACGCCGGAGACACTGCGATCGCAACTCGATGTGAACGTCACCGCGGTGGTCGAACTCACCCGCGCGGCCGTGCCGCCCATGCTGCACGCCGCCAACGGAACCGTGGTGAATATCGCCAGCATGGCCGGGCTGATACCCGGGAGGGGCTCGACCTATTCGGCCTCCAAGGCGTACGTCGTATCCTTCTCGCAAGGGCTGGCGAGCGGGCTGGCCGGGACCGGCGTCCGGGTGCAGGCTCTATGCCCGGGATTGGTCCACACCGAATTCCATGAACGTGCCGGTCTGCCGACCGAATCGTTTCCCCGGCCGCTCTGGCTGGATGTGGATCAGGTGGTCGCCTGCTCACTGGCGGATCTGGAGAAGAACCGGGTGATCAGTGTGCCCGGCATGCAGTACAAAGCGATCGCCGCGGTCGCCGGACTGATCCCGCGGTCCCTGGTGACCCGCCTGAATCGGGCCTTTTTCAACGCACGCGGAAGGACATAGACACAGCAATGCAGGTAACGACGACCGACCGGGACAGACTGGCCGAACTGGTACGTGAACTCGCCGTCGTACACGGCAAGGTCACCCTGTCCTCGGGCAAGGAAGCCGACTACTACGTGGACCTGCGCCGGGCCACCCTGCAGCACGAGGCGGCGCCGCTCATCGGCAAACTGCTGCGGGAACTCGTGGCGGACTGGGATTTCGAATCCGTCGGCGGGCTCACCATGGGCGCGGACCCGGTCGCGGCCGCGGTCATGCACGCGCCCGGCCGTCCCATCAACGCCTTCGTGGTCCGCAAGGCCGCCAAGACGCACGGCATGCAGCGGCAGATCGAGGGCCCGGACATCGTCGGCAAGCGCGTACTGGTGGTGGAGGACACCACCACGACCGGAAACTCGCCGGTCACCGCCGTGCGAGCACTGCGTGACGCCGGAGCCATCGTGGTCGGCGTGGCCACCGTGGTGGATCGCGAAACCGGCGCCGACAACATCATCGCGGCCGAAGGTTTGGAGTACCGCTCGATTCTCGGGCTGAAGGATCTGGCGCTGGGCTGAACTGTCGCCCTGAGTTAGCCTGTTGTTGGTCTTATGTCCGACAACGTTGTCGAACTGCTGTTGTGAAGGGTCGTGTGAGTCACCTGTGGTGAGCATTGCAATCAACAAGGGTCCCCAGAATGTTGCGATGCTCGGCATCGGTGCTTACCGGCCCGAGCGCATCGTCAGTAACGCCGAGGTGTGCGAAACGCTCGACTCCACCCCCGAGTGGATCTTCGACCGCACCGGTATCCACAACCGGCGGTGGATCAGCGGCGACGAGACGATCCGATCGATGTCGGTGGCGGCGGGCGAACGCGCGCTGAAGAACACCGGCATCGATCGCTCCAAGATCGGCGCGCTGGTGCTGTGCACCTCCAGCTGGCTCAAGCTCACCCCGCACGGTGCGCCCACCATTGCCGCGGACCTCGGCATGAACGGCATTCCGGCGTTCGATCTCGTATCCGGCTGCGGCGGCTTCTGCTACGGCCTGGGCGTCGCCACCGATATGATCCGTTCCGGCTCCGCCGAATACATCCTGGTCATCGGTGCGGAAACCATGACCGTCGGCCTGGACCCGACCGATCGCGGCACCGCCATGATCTTCGGTGACGGCGCGGGCGCGGTCGTCATCGGACCCGCCGAGGAGAACGGCATCTCGCCGACGGTGTGGGGCAGCGACGGCGAGAACGCCGAAGCCATCGCCCAGGACATCGACTTCCTGGCCTTCATGAACCGTGCGCAGGAACTGCAGGGCACCGATCCCGCGGTCGAGCCCGTCGGCCGGATGTCGCTGCATATGGAGGGCCCCAAGGTCTTCCGCTGGGCCGCGGTCACGCTGCCGCGCGCGCTCTCCAGCGCCATCGAACTCTCCGGTGTGGCCAAGGAAGACATCGAGGTGTTCGTGCCGCACCAGGCCAACGCCCGCATCAACGAGCTCATGAAGAAGAACCTCGGCCTCGCCGACGATCTGCCCATGGCCAATGACATCGAGAACACCGGCAACACCTCCGCCGCCTCGATTCCGCTGGCCATCGAGGAAATGCTGGTGACCGGTAAGGCCAAGGGCGGTCAGCTCGCGCTGCTGCTCGGCTTCGGCGCGGGCCTGTCCTACGCCGGCCAGGTCGCGGTGCTGCCCCCGGTGCCCGCCGAGCCCTCCTTCTGATGCCCCGGCCGTTCCGCGCCGCCTTCGTCGGCGCGGCGGCCGTGACAGTGTTCGGCGCTGTCACCGGCCGCCACACATTGCAGTGGGCCGCAAAGCCTTTGCTCATGCCCCTGCTCGCCGCCGATATCGCCACCAATGACGACGGCCTCGAATCCGCCGACCGCACAGTGCTGCTCGGCTCCCTGGCGGCCGCCACGGTCGGCGACATCCTGCTCATCGACCCGGACAACGACCGCCGATTGATCGCGGGCGCTTCATCTTTCGCCCTCATGCAGACGGGCTACTCCCGCCTCTGGTGGCGGCGCGGCGGCCGCCCGCAACCCCAGATCGCCGCCCAGCGACTGGTGGCCTGGCTGGGCGCGGCAGCCCTGATGCGGGCCAAGGCCCCGGCGGTGGCCCTGCCCCTCACCGCCTACGGCGCGACCCTCGGCACGGCCGCCACCCTCGCGTCGGATCCGGGCATCGCCCCCGGCGCGAAAGCCATTGCGGGCCTGAATATCCCGGGTTCCGACCCGCGCACCCGTCTCGGCGTGGGAGCCCTGCTCTTCACGGTCTCCGACGGACTCATCGTGCTGCGCAAGATCTTCGCCCGCACCCCCCGCTCCCAGCGCATCACCGAGGGCGTCATCCTCACCACCTACGCCGCCGCCCAGTACCTCCTGGCAGACCCCCGCGCCCACCGCCCCTGACCGGCCGTACGCGGTCAGGGGAGCCGGGACAGTAGGGCGCGGCCTTCGGCTGCCCACCATGCGGTGTGGCCGAGAAAGTAATGGCGGTAGGCGATTTCGGCGTTCTCGGGGTTGCCGCCGGGTATCACGCCGAGGAAGTAGTCGATCTCGGACAGCTCGTATTCGGCGTGCACCAGCGGTAGCAGTTCGGGAAGGGCCGCGGCCTCGGTGGGACCGAGCGGGCGGATCGATCGGTAACCGTTCAGCAGGGCTTCGACCTGCTCGAACTGGATGTGGGCCGGGCCGCCGTCGCGCAGGGAGATCCAGTCGACGGCGCAGCGCTCGATGGCTACGGCCAGGTCGTGGATGGCGACGGTGCGGTCGCAGAGACCGAAATCTATGACCGTGGAAGGGGATTCGACTCCGGGTCCGGTGGACTGCCAGAGCAGGTTGGTGCCGTGCCAGTCATTGTGCGTCCACTGGGGGTCCAGGTGGGGGAGCAGTCGATGCAGGCGGGTGTGGAAGGGCAGATGCAGGCGTTGCACCTCGGTGCGCCAGTCTCGGGTGGCGAGGAAGGCCGCCAGGGCCGGGCGAACGGCGGCGCGAGCCTCGATGGCGGCGATCGGGTCGGGTGCGGAGAAGATCGAGAAGCTCGCCAGCAGGGGGCGGGGTGGACGGGGTGGGGCGTCGTAATCCCTTGCGGCGAGATGCAATCGGGCCAGCATGCGGCCGGAGGTGCGGGCCTGGTCGGTCGAGAGGTAGGGGGACCAGGAGAACGCGCCGCGATAGAGATCCTCGCCGATGCCGAGTTCCTGTACCTCGTAGGCGAATTCGCCGATCTCGCGGGTGAGCACGATGGCGGGGATGGGGATTCCCCTGTCGCGCAGGTGATCCATGAACGCGTGCTCCTCCGCGAGGGCCGTCGCATCGCGCAGGGTGCGGGGGAGTCGTTTGACGATCACCGGTGTGCCGTCGGCGGTGCGGACCCGGGCGGTCGCGGAAAGCGGCCGGGGACTGCGCCATTCGATGACGGCGTCGGGGCCGAGCAGGGCCGCGATCTCCGGCGGGGTCAGGGGCGGCCAGTCGGGGGCGACCAGCTGTTCCTGACCCATGCCGAAGACGCGGTCCCGGGTCATCGGGTCAGGCCCTCCGGCGCTGGACGGCCACCAGGACGGCGGTGACGAAAGCAGCTGCCAGCCAGGACAGCAGTGAAGCCGAAGACCACCATTGCGGGTGGAAGCCGATGGCGTCCTGCACCTTTGTCCACAGGTTCGCCCACCACGGCACCGAGCCCGGATTGCACAGCTGGTACACGACGAAGCCGATGATCCAGGGCAACAGCATGAATGGGCGAGCGGGCGCGGTTTGCGACAGATTCCAGCCCTGCCTGCTGGTGCCGAAGAAATAGTCGATGATCAGCACGGCACTCAATGGCACGAACACCGAGCCGATCAGATAGAGGAAATTGCCGTAGTCGGTGAAATCGCGCACCGGCAGAGCCAGCAGCGTGACCAGCACGCCGACGCCCAATGCCAGCAGTCGGCGATCCACGCGCGGCAGCAGATTCTGGATCGACATGGCCGTGGAGTAGACGTTCGCGAAGGACTGATCCGATTCGCGCAGCACCAGCACCGCGAAGAATGCCCAGCCCGCCGTCACACCGAGCAGGGTGTCGAAGATATGGTTCACATCCCCGCCTGCCTGGAGTATCGCGAGGATGCCGAGCAGGTAGCACCAGAACTGCCCGATGGAATAGCCGAGCGTCGCCGCGCCCGCCGCACCGCGTGCCGAACGCGAATGCCGGGTGTAGTCGGCGGCCAGCGGTACGAACGACACCGAGACGGCGAGGGTCGCGTCGACAGCGGGGAAGAATCCGCTCCAACTGGTGTTCGGAAGTTCCGGAACCGGTTGCCGCAGTAGCTGAATGGTGAAGTACACCAGGGCGATGCCGACCGCGATCGAGACGTACTTGCGCAGAATGTGCAGCACGCGCAGCGGCCAGATCGCCATGACGGTGCACAGAATGCCCGCCGCGATGATGACCAGCGCGTGCGGAGCGCGGTCATCGGTGAGCGCGGAGACACCGAGTGCGATGACGGTCAGTTCGAAAACGCCCCAGCCGATGCACTGCACGATGTTCGCGGCGGTGGGCAGATAGGAGAGCTTGGTGCCGAAGAGCCCGCGCAGTACCGCCATGGCGGGCGCGCCCGTGCGGGTGCCGACGGCTCCGGTTCCGGCGACCATGGCGATACCGGCGACGGTGCCGACGAGGGTGGCCAGCAACGCACCCGCGATCGACAGCGGCGGGTGTCCGTTGGGCAGCAGCACCGTGGCCGCACCGCTGAACCCGATCAGGCTGACGCCGAGATTCAGCCAGAAGGCTGCCTGGTCGCTGAAGCTCAGCGTGCGCGGCGGCTCGGTATCGAGCAGCAGCGGCGCTTCTCGGCGGTCGGGCGGTACAGCGGGTATAGCGGTGGTCATGACCAGTGATGCTACGGGTCATCCCGGGCAAATCGGGCGGCTGCCTGCGGCGACGGATTGCCCCGGCCCGCGCTGCCGCTACAGGCAGACCACTATCCGGTCGCGGTTGCGCGGGTCGACGCGAATCGAAAGTATGCCGCCCACAGTGATTCTCGGGCGGATGACCGGTTCCACGTCGAAGACGATGCTGCCGCGATAGGTCTCGGATCCGGGCACCACCAGTTCCAGATCGAGTTCGGTGATCTCGGTGCAGTGGTCGGTGCGCATGAGCCGGTGCACGCCCTCGATGGTGGCCCAGCCCTCCAGGCCGTGCCGCCGGAGTTGGCGGTCGCTGTGCGAGGGGCGCTGTGCCAGCAGCATTCCGATGCCGAGGAAGGTGCCGAACATGCCGACCAGCACGATGATCTGGAGCGGCAGCGTGCCGGGCGGGGTGAGCGGCACCAGCCAGGCCAGCCAGACGCAGAGCGTGACGAGGTACGCGACGGTGACGCCGAGTACGGTGCGAGAAATACGCGCGTGGTCCATCGAGACCCTCCAACCACGGCTTGCGGAACTCCAGGATAGTCCGAATATTCCGTATGGGTGGGGGATCGGGCGAGGTCAGGCTGTTGTGCGGACTCAGGCGGTGGTGCGCAGCGCGGTGAGCGCGTCGAGATCGAGGGGCAGCACCATGCCGTCCAGTTCGAGGGTTACCTGCCCGGCGTACGTGCCGGTCGTCTCGTAGCGCCCCTCGCGCAAGCCGAAGGTGGTCAACCGCACCGACCCGTCGGTCTCCAGCAACCAGTAGTGCTCGATACCGGCCTCGGCGTACTCGGTGAACTTCATGATCCGATCGGTGCGCCGCGATCCGGGCGATACGATCTCGATGGCCGCCAACACATCTGGGGGATACACCCGGGTCGCGTGCGCCGCCCCGGCCGCACCGCCCACCACCAGCACATCCGGCACCCGCACCGTCGGCGGATGGGTCTCCTCGATCACCAATTCCACCCGCGCCAGCGCCGCCACCCGCCGCGGCAGCGCCGGTTCCAGCTGAGCGGCCAAGCGCCACACCGCGAGTTGATGCCGCGGCGGCTGCGGCGCCACCAGCAGCACCCCGTCCACCAGTTCGCGGCAGGAACCGCGCTCATTGGGTAGCGCCGACCACTCCGCCAGCGTCAATAGGTGATCGGGCCAGGACACAACGACTTTCACCGTCTCCGCGGAACTCGACCGAACCATGGAACCAGTGTTCCACGGTCGGCAACCGTACAGCGACGTTTCAACACCGCCGGCTAACCCTTGAGCCGCAGCACCGCCAGCACCCGCCGATGATGCAGATCCGACGGCGGCAACTCCAGCTTGGTGAAGATATTGCCGATATGCTTCTCCACCGCCCGCTCGGTCACCGTGAGCGCCTGCGCCAGCGCCGAATTCGACAGCCCCTGCGCCATCAACTCCAGCACCTCGCGCTCGCGCGGGGTGAGCCGGGCGAGCGAATCCTGTTGCCGGGCCGCACCCATGAGCTGACTCACCACTTCCGGATCGAGGGCGGTGCCGCCGGTCGCGACCCGCTGCAACGCGTCGACGAAATCGCCGATATCGGCAACCCGGTCCTTGAGCAGATAGCCGACGCCACCCGCACCGGAGGCGAGAAGTTCAGTGGCATAGCGGGTTTCGATCCACTGCGAGAACACCAGCACCCCCGTCTCGGGATGACTGCGGCGCAATGCCAGCGCCGCCAGCAGGCCCTCATCGGTGAAGCTGGGCGGCATGCGCACATCCACCACCGCCACATCGGGCCGGTGCTCGGCCACCGCCGCGGACAGGCCGTCCGCCTCGCCGACCGTGGCCACCACCTCGTGACCGCGATCGGTGAGCAGCGCGGTCAGCCCGTCCCGCAGGATCGCGTTGTCCTCGGCGATCACCACGCGCAGTCGATCGGGGGTGCTCATGCTGTCCTCTCGATTGTCGTACGGGGCGGCCGGTTTTCGACGGGCACTACGGTCCCGCCACCGGCAACACCATGGTGACCACCGTGGGTCCGCCGACCGGACTGTCCACCAGCAGCGACCCGTCGACCGAGCGGGCACGCGCCGCCAACCCCGAAAGCCCGCCCGCCACAGCGGTTTCACCCGGGCGCTCCACCGGTTGCAACGCACCGCCCTGTCCGTTGTCCCGCACGCTCACCGCAAGCGCGTCCGCGCCCTGCGGCAGCACCGCCACCCAGATACGGTTCGCGCCAGCGTGTTTCACCACATTGGTGAGCATTTCCGCGACCGAGAAATAGGCGATGGCCTCGATCGCCGGACTGGGCCGGATCGGCAGCAGCACCCGCAGTTCCACCGGAATGGCGCAGCGCGCGGCCAAGGTCTCCAGCGCCGCTTCCAGACCCAGATCCAACGCGGGCGGATGGATACCGCGCACCAGTTCGCGCAGTTCGGTCAGGGCTTCCTTGGATCCGGTGCGGGCCTGCGCGACGAGTTCGGTGGCGTCGCCGCCGCTCGCGAGGCGCTCCTCGGCGCGGCCCAGCATCATGGCGATACTGACCAGGCGTGCCTGGGTGCCATCGTGCAGATCCCGCTCCAGGCGGCGCAGCGTCGCGGTGGAATCGTCCACGGCGGCCCGGCGGCTCTCCTGCAATTCGAGCACCCGGCGATCCCCGGCCGTCGGCGCGAGCAGCCAGAGCGCGAACAAGCCGTGCAGCCAGCAGACGAATCGGAACAGCCACGGCAGCAGGAAACAGCCGAGCACACCCAGTGCGGCGAAACCGAGTACGCGCGGCCAGGTATCGAGGAAGTACTCGTTGAACTGGATCATCGAGTGATGCTCGACGCCGTTCTCATCCACATTGGTGGGATTGAGCAGGGCCCACGGAATGGGGGAGAGAGCGGTGAACCCGACCACCGCCACCACGACCAGCAGCCCATACCCCAGCACCATGCCGAACAGGCACTGGATGAGAAGGAAAAGCAGTGCGCGCCACGAGGTCCGATCGGTGTAGGCGCTGCGGAACCAGCCCAGCACCCCCGGCCGGTAGGTGAACGGCTGCGGTTCCGGCATCGGATTGTTCAACAGCACCGCGTTCAGTACGCGATAGACCCGGCCCCAGACCCGGCCGCCGAGAATCACGCAGGCCAGCACGGGAATTCCGATCAATACGATGATCGAATACACGCCGCCGGCGAAGCCGACGAAAAGGTATGCGGCCGCGATACATCCGAGTACGAAGGCGATGATCAGGTACGCGAATTCCTTCCACGCCCGCGCCTGGAACGGGGCCAGCAGAAAGGCGCGCAGCATGTCGCCCGGGCTCGCGGGTGGCGGTGCGGGTTCCGGGTCGGGCATGCCGAGCACGATAGTGGGGAGTGCGGCCGTCTCGTTCATACCTCTCATCGTGGCCGGGCGGCCGATTCGGAACGAGGGAGCAGGCCCGTAAATCCGGGGTGTGGCCAGCACGAAGACCTAGCATCATGTGCATGAGCTATCAACCGCCGCCGCCGGGGTATCAGCCCCCGCCCGGCTATTACGGCGCACCGCCGCCGGATCATCCGCAGGCCGTCACCGTGCTGGTGCTCGGCATTCTCAGCCTGGTGCTGTGCCAGGTCATCGGACCTGTGGCCTGGGTCATGGGCCGTCGCGTCCGCGACGAGATCGACGCCTCGCGGGGCACCATCGGTGGTCGCGGCATGGTGAACGCCGGATACATCTGCGGCATCATCGCCACGGGTCTGCTGGTGTTCGTCGTGCTGATCGTGGTCCTGAGCATCGTGATCGGCGTCGTCGGCAGTACGACGAATTAGGCGCGACCTCCGGACAGCGCGGGAAGGGCAGTGCTGACCTGCCATTACGATGGCGCGAGTGAGTTCCGCCAGTACCGACGATCCACTCGCCCCCGAAGCCGACGGCCCCGAGGGCGATCCGGCCGGTCCCACCGAATGGGGTGAGCATCCGCACGGCGTCGGCCCGTGGCGGGACGAATACGGCACCGAACCCCCGGACGATCCGCGCCTGGACCCGGAACTGCTCGCACACGGCGACCGGCGCAATGTGGTGGACGCGTACCGCTATTGGACCCGCGAGGCGATCGTCGCCGATATCGACAGCCGCAGGCATTCCTTCCACGTGGCCATCGAGAACTTCGGGCACGACGCGAATATCGGCACGGTGGTGCGCACCGCGAACGCCTTCGGCGCGGCGGCCGTGCACATTGTCGGGCGCAAACGCTGGAATCGGCGCGGGGCCATGGTCACCGACCGCTATCAGCACATTCACCATCACGCCGATACCGCCGAACTGCTGAAATTCGCGATCGCCCATGACCTGACGGTGGTGGCCGTGGACAACGTCCCGGGTTCGGTTCCGCTGGAAACCGCCGATCTGCCCCGCGATTGCCTGCTGCTGTTCGGCCAGGAGGGTCCGGGCGTCACCGAGGCCGCCAAAGACGCCGCCCTGCTGACCGTTTCGATCGCGCAATTCGGTTCCACCCGCAGTATCAATGCGGGGGTCGCAGCCGGTATCGCGATGCACGCCTGGGTTCGGCAACACGCCGACCTGCGAACGGCGTGGAAGTGACTACCGCCACGGCAATTGGACAAGGTTGGTAACAAATCAGCCACGGGGTGGGGTGTGGCCCTGGCACGATATGTCCTATGACTTCGCGGACCGGGCGCAATATCGAGCCGACGGCCGCGCTCTGGGCGGAGCGCGCCGATCTGGCGGAGTCCGCGATCGTGTCTCGGCACCTGCGGACGCTGTGGGGTATGCCGGGTACGGCCCTGGGCGTGGTCGGCTGGCCCGCGACCAAGCGGGAACGCGGGTTCGCGAACTGGCACTACTGGTGGCAGGCGCATCTGATCGACTGTGCGGTGGACGCCGCCAATCGCGCGCCGACGCCGGTGCGGCAGAAGCGGATCTGGTCGATCGCGCACGCCATGCGGTTACGCAATATCAGCGGGTGGACCAATAACTACTACGACGATATGGCCTGGCTGACAATCTCTTTGGAGCGGGCCGAGCGCACCCAGGGCGTCGAGGAGGTGCGCGGTGCGCTGCTGCAGTTGAGCAATGAGCTGTACACCGGATTCGAAACGCAGTTCGGCGCGGTGCCGTGGCGTAAGGGTTCGGACTTCTTCAATGCCCCCGCGAACGGTCCGGTCGGCATCGCGATGGCCCGGCTCGGCCGCTACCCGCGCGCCCAGGAAATCTCCGACTGGCTCGACGACAACCTGCGCGACAAGGACTCCGGGCTCATCTTCGACGGCATCCACCTGCCCTCCGGTGAGGTCGAACGCCCCACCTACAGCTACTGCCAGGGCGTGGTGCTCGGCCTGGAAACCGAACTGGCCGTGCACACCGGCGAACCCCGGCATGTGGATCGCGCGGTCCGCCTGATCGCCGCGATCGAGGAACATATGGTCGGCGGCGGCATCGTCATCGGCGGTGGTGGCGGCGATGGCGGGCTGTTCAACGGCATTCTCATCCGCTATCTGGCGCTGGCCGCGGTCATGCTGCCCGGCGATGAGACCGAACAGGTGAACGCGCGCCGCACCGCGGCCGCGATCGTGCGCAAATCGGCCACCGCGGCCTGGGAGAACCGTCTGGAAGTGGAGGGCGAACCGCTCTTCGGCCCGGATTGGCGATTACCCGCGCGACTACCCGGCGTTTCGGGTGCGGGCCGCTTCGAGGGCGGTTCGGTCTCGGCTTCGCGCACTCCGGAACGTGATCTGTCCGTACAGCTTTCGGGCTGGAAACTCATGGAGGCCGCGCACACGGTCACCGCCGCGGGACTCTGAGGTCTCAGTCGTTGCGGCCGATGACATGCATCGGGACCGTCTCGCACTCCGCGTCGAGTTCGAAATCCTCTGCGGGCCGCGACATTTCCGCACGGTACTGGCGCACGCCCACGATCGTGCCCAGGATCAGCCCGACCACCAGCGTGCCGATCACCGCGGGCATCAGCCAGGACACGTTCTCCAGGAAACTGCCCGCGTAATAACCGACCAGCAGCAGCACCGGGGCCCAGATGATGGCGCCCACCGTCGAGGCGATCGTGTACTTGCGATGGTCCATTCCGGCCGCACCCGCGACCAGCGGGCACAGCGTGCGCACCCACGGAATCCAGCGTGCCACCAGCACCGCCAGGAATCCGTGGCGATGTAGTAGCTCGGCCACCCGGGCCAGATTCCGGGTGTTGATGTATTTACCGTTCTTGCGCGCCACCAGGTGATGTCCGGTGCGCTGCCCGATCACATAGCCGACCTGATTACCGGCGATGGCCGAGATCATGGTGCCGACCGCCAGCGCCCACACGTGCATCTCACCGGTGGCCTGCGAGGCCAGCACGACACCGGCGGTGATGAGCATCGAATCACCGGGCAGGAACAGCCCGATGATCAGCGCGCATTCCAGGAAGACAAACGTGAGGACGACGGTCCACACGAGCACCGGCCCAGCTGTCTCGAGCGGCCCGAAGGCGCTCAGAGCGTGGGTTAGCGGGGTGGTCGACACCGATGGCTCTAGCGGTTCGGCTCGTTCGACGTGGCGGCCAGCTCCGCCTCGGCGCCGCGATTGCGGACGTTCTTCACCACGGTGACGATGCCCGGCAGGATCGAGACGAACACGATGAGCAGGAAGATCGCCTCGACATTCTTACGAATGAATTCGACATTGCCGAGGAAGTAGCCGAGCACGGTGACGCCGCCGCCCCACAGGATCGCGCCGACGATGTCGAAGGTGACGAACTTGCGGTAGTCCATCTTCGATACGCCCGCCAGCACCGGCATGAAGGTGCGCACGATGGGGACGAAGCGAGCCAGAATGATGGTCTTGGGACCGTGCTTCTCGAAGAATTCGTGCGTCTCGGTGACGTACTTCTTCTTGAAGAAGCGGCTGTCCTCCTTCTGGAACAGCGCGGGCCCGATGGCCCGGCCTATCCAATATCCGGACTGGTCGCCGAGGAACGCGATCAGCACGACCGCGGGCAGCAGCACCCAGATGGAGACCGGCGGATTCGCCTGGGCGCTCAGCAGACCGCCAGTGAACAGCAGCGAATCGCCCGGGAGAATCGGGAACAGCAGGCCCGTCTCGATGAAGACGATCACCAAGATCGCCGGGAGCACCGCGTTCTTCAGCCAGGTCTCCGTAAGGAGATGCATGGGATCGAGAATCGCGGGGAGCGCGACGTTGGTCGTCACGGCATCGGACACGGCCAGCAAGGTCACGGGCACCACCCTACCGGTGAATGCGGTCCATCACAGAATGTCTCACAGCGTCCGCTCAGGATGTTCGGTCCGAGGCCACCGACTGTGTCGAAACCACACTGCCTTAGGGTGTCGCCTGACAGAATTTGTTGTACACAGCACACCACTACGGAGGTCATTGTGCCCATCGCGACTCCGGAGATCTACGCCGAGATGATTGCTCGGGCCAAGGAGAACTCCTTCGCGTTCCCCGCGATCAATTGCACGTCGTCCGAGACGATCAACGCCGCGATCAAGGGCTTCGCCGACGCGGGCAGTGACGGCATCATCCAGTTCTCCACCGGCGGAGCCGAATTCGGCTCGGGCCTGGGCGTGAAGAGCATGGTGACCGGCTCGGTCGCGCTCGCCGAATTCGCGCACGTGGTGGCCGCCCAGTACGACATCACCATCGCGCTGCACACCGACCACTGCCCGAAAGACAAGCTGGACGGGTTCGTTCGCCCGCTGATCGCGATTTCGGCGGAGCGCGTGAAGTCGGGTCTGAACCCGCTGTTCCAGTCGCACATGTGGGACGGCTCCGCGATTCCGATCGACGAGAACCTGGAGATCGCCAAGGAACTGCTCAAGCAGTGCCATGCCGCGAACATCATTCTCGAGGTCGAGATCGGCGTCGTCGGCGGTGAAGAGGACGGTGTCGAGGCGGAGATCAACGACAAGCTCTACACCTCCCCCGAGGACTTCCAGAAGACCATCGACGCGCTCGGCGCGGGCGAGAACGGCAAGTACCTGCTCGCCGCCACCTTCGGCAATGTGCACGGTGTGTACAAGCCGGGCAATGTGGTGCTCAAGCCCGAGGTGCTCGCCGAGGGTCAGCGCGTCGCGGCCGCCAAGCTGGGCCTGGGCGCGGACGCGCAGCCGTTCGACTTCGTCTTCCACGGCGGTTCCGGCTCGCTCAAGTCCGAGATCGAGGATTCGCTGCGCTACGGCGTGGTGAAGATGAACGTCGACACCGACACCCAGTACGCGTTCACCCGCCCGGTCGCCGGTCATATGTTCGCCAACTACGACGGCGTGCTGAAGATCGACGGTGAGGTCGGCAACAAGAAGGTGTACGACCCGCGCAGCTACCTGAAGAAGGCCGAAACCTCCATGGCCGCGCGTGTGCAAGAGGCGTGCAACGACCTGAAGTCGGCTGGTCGCTCCATCAGCGCCAAGTAAGGTAGCTCCGAGGCCGGAAAACTCCGGCCCAGTGAGCAGAGCCCGCCGTGGTGGCCAGGTGCTGCCGCGGCGGTTCGCTTTTCTATACGAGGTGCAGCGCAATGACTCTCGATGTGCGGGTCCTCGGGCCTGTGCAAGTGCTGGTCGGCGGCCGTCCAGTGCTGGTCGGCGGCCCCAAGCCACGTGCACTGCTGGCCGCGTTGACGGTGAACCGGCGGCGTGCGGTGTCGTCGCAGGCGCTGGCGGACATCGTCTGGAATGACGAGCCGCCGGACTCCTATCAGGCCAGCCTGCAGGTGTTCGTCTCCAATATCCGTAAGACGCTGCGCAACGCGGGCGTCGATCCGGGCACGGTGCTGCGCACCGAATCGTCCGGGTACCGGCTCGAAATCTCCGATGAGCATTGCGATCTCGGACGGTTCGAGAGCATTCGGCGTTCGGGTACCGAGGCCGCGAACCAGGGCGATCATGAGCGCGCCGCGCGGCTGTACGCGGATGCGCTGGCGCAGTGGACCGGTCGCGCCCTGGACGATCTGTCCGGGCTGTCGTTCGCCGAAAGTTTCGCCACCGCAATGGATGAGGAGCGACTGCTGGTCGCCTCCGCGCGCGTGGACGCCGAAATCGCCTGCGGGCGTGCGTCCGCCGTGGTCGGCGAACTGGTCGCGATGACCAACGCGCATCCGCTGCGCGAACCGCTGTGGGCGCAGCTGATCACGGCGCTGTACCTGTCCGGGCGGCAGGCCGACGCGCTCGAGGCGTGCCGCCGGGTGCGCGGGGTGCTGTCCGATGAACTCGGCATCGATCCGGGACCGGCGATCATCGCGCTGGAACAGCAGGTGCTGCGCCAGGAACCGCTGCAGACCGGGCAGATCGCCGAGGTCGAGCGGATGGCCAAGGCCATGACCGAGACGGTCACCGAAATGCCGCGCGCGGTGCGGGCCGGGCAATTGCTGACCGCCGAGGGCCGGATGATTCCGATCGCGGTGGGCGGAATGAAGATCGGCCGCATGACCGATAACGATCTGGTGCTCGACGATCCCAAGGCCAGCCGGTACCACGCGCAGATCACGCCCAGCCGGGCCGGACTGCTGATCAAGGACCTCGGATCGGCGAACGGGGTCTACATCAACGAGCAGGCCATCGAGAGCGCCGCGGTGCTCGCCGACGGTGACGCCATCCGGATCGGGGCGACGGTGTTCGTGTTCCAGGCGGTGCGCTGAGCCTGGCTCGAGGTCAGGCCCCGGCCTTGGCCAGCAGCTCCACCGCCTCGCGCAGCGCCTGCCGGTCCTCGGTGTCGGGTGGTTTGTAGCCGCCGCTCACCGTGACGGTGACGATATCGCCCGCGCGTAGCTGTAGATCGTCCAGGCACATGGGTAGCAGGCCGACGAAGAGCCGGTGTTCCTTGCAGGTCAGGATGATGTGCGAGGTATGCCTGCTGGTGAGGTAGGCCAGCTCCTCGGCCAGTTCGGCGCTGATGGTCCCGGTCAGGGTCACGTCCTGCACGTACACCTCTCCACTGTATTACCCTGCTGCCCAGTTGGTTTCGGTTCGCGGAGATCCGGGCCGCGGCACGCCGGATATCGATTTCGGTTGATCTTGGGCGAGTGCCCGCTGTTCGCCGCCCGCCGCGGGTAGGGTCTCCTGCCGGATGTGTCCGATGAGCCCGAATGGCGAGAGGTTGGTGCATGGCCGAACGGCTGCTCGCCGCGGTGGGAGCAATGGTGTTCGGGGCCGGCGCGCTGGTCGGCGCGCACCCCGCGACCGCCCTGGCGGCCCCCGCGGAACACGGTGCGGTGGAAGGGATTCCGGGCATCGGACCCTGCCACACCGATCCCGCCCCGGTACACGAATCGCTGGTGCCGAAAACCATCGAGGTGCCGATCACCTATCCGGTCGTCACCGTCGACCCCGGACCGCCGGTGGAGAACACCAAGCGGATCGATATGGAGCTGCCCGGCGATCCGTGCGTCAACCCCTGCCCGGATCTCACCGATCTGCCCGCCCCGCCGCCGAGTCTCAATGAGCAACTGGGCATTCCGCGCCTCATCCTGCATCCGCAGCCGTTCAATTTCGCCTTCCCCAACCCGAATCCGCCCGCCGTACCGCCCGGACCCGAACCCGCGCACCCCGGCGTCGAAGCCGCGCCGCTGACGCCCGCCCGGGCCATGCCGCAGGTCACCGACGTCCGCGAGGTCGCCAAGCTGACCGGGGCCAATTCCATCAACCGCACCGATAAACGCTGGCAGGTGCAGGGCACCGACCTGGGCATCATGTGGGAGAGCGCACCCGGCGAGATCGCCATCGCCTTCGGTGACACCGTCGGCCACGACTTCCATCCGCCCGGCGGTATGGGCGAGGACTGGCGCAGCAATCTGCTCGCCTTCAGCACCGACAAGAACCTCGCGGACGGCGTCACCTTCGACAGCATGGTCACCGACTCGCGCTGTCACGCCACCGAACTGCTGTCCAGCAAGAAGCTCGACAATATCGAGATCACCACCATCCCGACCTCCGGCTTCGCGCTCGGCGACCGGCAGTACATGAGCTACATGTCCATTCGCACCTGGAACAGCATCCCGGGCACCTGGTACACCAACTACGGCGGCATCGCCTATTCCGACGATCACGGCCGCACCTGGACCAAGGACGCACACGCCAAGTGGGACAACATCTTCGGCGTCTCCAACTTCCAGGTCTCGGCCATGGTCCCGGCGGGCGACTACGTCTACATGTTCGGCACGCCCAACACCCGCCTGGCCTCCGTCGGCCTGGCGCGGGTGCCGAAGGATCAGGTGCTCAACACCACCGCGTACCAGTACTGGCGCGATGGTGAATGGACCCCGGTCGGCGGATACACCTCCGCCACACCGATTGTCGACGCTCCGGTGGCTGAGCTGTCCGTGCGCTACGACGCCGTGCGCAAGATCTGGCAGATGAGTTACCTGGACACCGCGAAAGCGGCTCTCGTTGTGCGCGAATCGGATTCACCGCAGGGCGTCTGGTCCCCGGGCGCGGCGACGGTGAGTGCGATGCAATTCCCGGAACTCTACGGCGGTTTCATCCACCCCTGGTCGACCGGCAACGAGCTCTACTTCACCATGTCGACCTGGAGCGACTACAACGTCTACCTGATGCACGCCACGCTGAATTGACGCGAAAGGCGGCACCGCGATCGTATCGCGATGCCGCCCAGGCGGTTTCAGTGCGTCAGGAGAGCCGGACTTCGGCGACTGCGCGGCCGAAGAGCTTCTTGCCCTCCGAGGTAGCGCCGAGAACGATGGTGGCGGAGCCGGTTTCGGCGTCCACCGACTTCACCTTGCCGGTGAAATCGACGAAGGTCGGCGCGGTCGGCTCCACCGGGACGAAGCCGGAGAAGCGCACGCTGAACTTGCTCAGCGCGGCCGGATCGCCGAGCCAGTTCACCAGGTAGCTGGCGGTCAGGCCCATGGTGAGCATGCCGTGCGCGACCACGGTCGGCAGGCCGACCAGCTGGGCGGCGGCATCGCTGAAGTGGATCGGGTTCGGATCGCCCGAGACGCCCGCGTAATTCACCAGATCGCCGCGGGTGACGGGCACCTTGCCGGGCGGCAGTTCGGTGCCCGCGGCCAGGGTCGCGGCGGTCGGGGTGGTCTGCACCGGCAGCGCGGGGGCGGGATCGCGCAATTCCGCGACATCCTCCGGCGCGAGCAGGATGAGCCCGGTCGGATCGGTGGCCTGATCCTCGGGGACATGGCCGTGCATGAGCACGCCCGAGACGGTCTCCACGGCGGCCGGATCGATCTCGACACCCTTGCGGGCCACGATGGTGGTGGTCGCGACCAGCACCGGCAGCGCGTCGGCATCGCTCATGGTCACCTTGACGGTGAGGAAGTCGTTATCGCCGTAGGAACGGATCTGCTCGATCAGCACATCGACCGACAGCAGGTCGTTGTCCAGGATCGGGCGGTGGTACTCGAAGATCTGATCGGTCTGCATGAACTGCGAGACGTCGTACTCGGTGAGCACGGAACCGATCAGCGAACGGGTGGTGGCGGCGCCGATGACGGACGCGAAGGTCGGCGAGGCCAGCAGCCCGGCGTAACCGAGCGCGAGCGCATCGTCCTCGCGGTGGTGGGCGGGATGGTGGTTGCGCACGGCGCGTGCGAACTCCCGGATCTTCTCCCGGCCGACGTCGTAATGGTCACGTACGCGAAAATGCCGACCGACCAGATCGGTGGCGGTGGTGGCGGCAATCGCCTCGGCCGTCTCCGGCATGGTTCAGCTCCCTGCACAATCGAAACCCGGTAGGACCGTGCCCGATCGGTGTCAGCACAAAACCACGGCTTACCGCCGGTGGAGGCGCCGACACCCCATCGTGGCTGGCCCAGACAATCTGCGCCATATTACTGGCGAGTCGGACTGTTGACCAGGTGTATGTGATGTTCGTCGCGGGCAGGGGCGCTAATGCGACACCCGCCCGATCAGAACATCTGCGCGAGGGTCCGATCCGTTAGTCGAGATCCGCTATCCGTTGGCCGGATCACAGACCTTCCACCCATCGGAGGTGCGCTGCAGGTCGAAGGTGCGCGCCGACTGCTTGGACGGATCCGCCTCGGTGTAGACGGTCGCCTGCGCCAGCGCGGCATCACCGGTGATGCGGATGGCATCCACACTCTTCACCACCGGAATGCTCTTCTGCTCCTTGGAAGTTCGATACACACCGGCGAACTGATCAGCCGAGATCTTCTGATAGAAGTCATGCTGCGCACCGCAGGTGATCCCGCGCAACTTCTCCAGATCCCCGGTCGCCAGCCCATCGGTGTAGGTAGAAATAGCGCCCTTCACCTGCGTCTCCGGCGAATCGTCCGACCCTCCGGCCACCATCACCACGATGCCGATGATCACCGCGACCACCACCGCCGCCGCGATCCCCGCCAGCAACAACACCCGATTCTTGCTTCCCGCACCGGCTTTCGCGGGCGCGGCATCGCTCTCACCCGCCGCGGGCACCCGCTGCGGCGTGGCAATCGGCCGCGGCGCACCCTGCCCATCCTGAGGCCGCTGCGATTCCTGACCCCACTGAGCATCCTGAGGCCGCTGTCCAACCCCCTGAACACCCGCCACTCCCTGCGCACCACCGGCTCCAGCCGCCGCGGCTCCGGCCAACCCCGGCGCCCCCACGCCACCCGGCTTGGTCATCGGCACGCCGCCCGGTCCACCCTGGGCAGGTCCGCCCTTACCCTGTGGCCCAATCTGTCCGGGTGCACCCTGGCCTTGCGGTCCACCCTGTCCGGGTCCGCTTTGGCTCTGCTGCCCGCGCTGTCCCGGTCCACCCGGCCCCTGGGGTCCACTTTGCGCAGGCCCACCGGGCCCTTGCGGCGCGCCCTGTCCGGGTCCGCCCTGTCCGTTCGGTCCCTGCGGCGGCGCGCCGGGTCCGACCCGCTGCGGCCCGGGCGGCATGGCCCTCGGCCCGCGAATCGGCACGGCGGGCGCGGTCGGCTGCATATCGGCGGGAGAGGGCGCACTGGCGGGTCGGCGCGGCGCATGCGGCGGTCGCGGCGGTGCGGGCCGAGTCTCCTCGACCGCTCCACCCTGATCCGGCGCACCCCCGCGCGGCCCCACATTCCTGGGCCCCTGATTCATCCGAGGCGAAGCGGGCGGCTTGCTCACAGCCCGCCCCTGCGGCCCGGAAACCCGCATCTTCTCCGTCGCCTGATCCGGATTGACCACCGGCAACATGGTGGTCGCATCCTCCGACCCCGCCGGAACCTGCTTCATCACAACGGTTTTCGAATCCGGCGACCCGGCGTCCCCGCCAGTCCCCGAAACTTCGTCAGGTCCCTGGGGCGCATCCTGATCGGCGGAGTCCTTCGTTCCCGCATCGGCCGATTCGCTCACGCCCCCGGCCGCAGCGGCATCCGCTCCCGGCTGTTCGTCGCCGGAAGTACCCTGTCCGCCGGCGGCCGACGTGCCGCCACTCGCGGCGGAGGCGTCGCCGGGCTGACCGGTGGGCGAAACGGGCTGTCCGGCAGCGTTATTCGGCTGACCGGAAGGGCCGCCCGCCTGCGCGCCGGAAGCGTCCGCGCGGGGGACGACCTTGAACTGAGTGGTGACATCCGCTGAGGGAGGCGGGTTTCCGGAGTCCGCCGCGTTCGCGCCACGACCCGAAGCCTCGCCCGCTCCGCTCGGCTGCGCGCCACCCTGCGGAGCAGGCGCACCCTGCTGCGCTGAGCCCTGCTGGTCGGCGGGACGGCTCTGTTGCGCCGCGCCCTGCTGGTCGGCCGGACGGTTTTGCTGCGCCGCGCCTTGCTGGTTCGCGGGGCTGCCCTGTCGCGCAGGGTCTTGCTGATTGGCCGCGCCGCCCTGTTGTGCCGCGCCCTGCTGGTTCGCGGTGCCGGGCTGCTGGCCTGCTTCCCCGCGCTGGGAAATTTCGCCCGGTTGGCCGGGTGCGCCCGGCCGGTTGGCTTCGTTCTGGTTCGCGGGTGCGGGGGCGTTACCGGGGGCGGGCGCGCTCGGCGCGCTCTGCGGCGCGCCCGACTGCGTGGGGGCACCTTGATTCGCGGCGGGCGCACCCTGATTCGCGGTCGGCTGCTGTCCGCCCGGTGTGTTCTCGGGGCGGGGGGTGGCGGGGATTCGGGTGGTGGGGCCTTCGGAGACCGGTTGGGCGGGCTCGTATTTGATGGTGGCGAAGCCCGGCTTGGCGGTGTGGATCACCTCGGTGGCCGCGGTTTCGGGGGCGGCTGATGTGTCCTTGTCGGCGCCCTTGCCGGGAGCTGCCTGGCGGGCAGGGTCCTGTGGCTGCTGGTCGTCGTTCGAGTCGGACACGCGCTACCCCTCGGTTCGGCGGAACTGTGATTCGACGGTCAGCCTACTGAGCATTCGCGCGGTCGGTGCAGAATGATCGGCATGACCTCCTTCGGTGATCTGCTCGGACCCCAGCCGGTACTGCTTCCGGAAAACACCGACGCCGAGGACGCGTTGCTGAACAAGCAGGACCCGGTAGTGGTCGCGGCCGCGCATCCGACAGCCTCCATCGCCTGGGCCCATCTGGCCGAAGGCGCCCTCGAGCGCGGCGATAACGAGGTGAACGCCGACACCCTCGCCGGGTACGCGTTCGCCCGCACCGGCTACCACCGCGGCCTGGACCTGTTGCGCCGCAACGGCTGGAAGGGTTTCGGCCCGGTGCCGTGGAGCCACGAACCCAATCAAGGATTCCTGCGCAGCGTCGGCGCGCTGGCCCGCGCGGCCCGCACCATCGGCGAGACCGACGAGTACGCGCGCTGCCTGGATCTGCTCGAGGATTGCGACCCGCGCGCCGCCGCCGAACTCGGTCTCGACTGATTTGAGCAGTGGCCTAGGCACCACGTTCGACGCCGCCAAGGACAGCGGCGTCACGCGCATGCGCACCGCCGCGAAGCGGGTGCGGTCCTCGCTGCTGCCGATCGTGCAGTGCGCGGTCGGCGCGGGCGTGGCCTGGTTCATCGCGCACAATATCGTCGGCCATCCGCAACCGTTCTTCGCGCCGATGGCCGCCATGATCTCGATCGGCGTCTCGTTCGGTGCGCGGTTGCGCCGCGCGGTCGAATTGATCGTCGGCGTCGCGGTCGGCATCGGCATCGGCGATCTGTTCGTCTCCTGGGCGGGGACGGGCATCTGGCAGATCTCGGTGCTGGTCATCTTCGCCATGTGCACGGCCGTATTCCTGGACGGTGGCCCGGTCATCACCATGCAGGCCGCGTCCTCGGCGGTGCTGGTGGCGACCCTGCTGCCGCCGGCGAGCGGCAATTCGAATCTGCGCATCATCGACGCACTGGTCGGTGGCATGGTCGGCATCGTGGTGGTGGCGGCGATCCCGTTGCATCCGGTGCGCCGCGCCCGGCAGCAGGCCGCGGACATTCTCGGCGTCATGGGCAACTCGCTGACCGAGTGCGCCGCGGGGCTTTTGGAGCATGACGCGGAGAAGATCAAGGTCGCGCTGGAGGCCGTGCGCGGCACCCAGAGCAATCTCGACACCCTGCGCAGCACCCTCGAGGGCGGCCGCGAGATCAGCAGAATCTCACCGCTGTACTGGAATTCGCGCGCCCGCCTGGAACGCCTGCGCGAGGTCGCGGACCCGCTGGACAATGCCGTCCGCAATTCACGAGTCCTGCTGCGCCGCGCCCTGTCCCTGGTACGCGATGACGAAATCCTGGATCCGCGACTGACTCTCGAAGTCGAACGGCTCGGCCAGGCCGTGGATATGGTGCGCCAGATGGTGCTCGCGGATCCGGGCGATCAACCCGATGCCGCCGAGGCCACCCGCGTACTGCGCACGGTCGCCAAGGGCGCGACCAAGGATCTGGTGGACGGCGCGGGCATCTCCGCGCACGTGGTGTTCGCGCAGATCCGGTCGATCGTGGTGGATCTCATGCAGGTGTGCGGGATGCGCAGGCTTTCCTCGATCGCCATGCTCCCGCCGACCGTCCCGAATCCGTATGTGACACCGGTCGATTGAGTCGGCTCAGCGCCAGAAACGCGTCAGCGTCGAACCGAAATCCGACCAGATCGACGGCACGCCCGACAGTTCGAACAGCGCCCGAATCCCGTTGAAGAACGCGATATTGATCTGCGGCACGAACAGCAGCGCCACCAGGATCAGAATCCCGTACGGCTTGATCTGATCCATCGATCGCCGCGTCTCATAGCTCAGCGACGGTTCCAGAATCCCGTACCCGTCCGTGCCCGGCACCGGGATCAGATTGAGCACGGTGGCCATGATCTGCAGGAACGCCAGATAGCTCAGCCCGAACCAGAACGCGGCATGCGAATACGAACTGCCCCACAGCTTCACGATGATCAACAGCACGATCGCGCACAGCAGATTGGACGCCGGTCCCGCACCACTGAGAATCCGCCGGATTTTCGCGCTGAAACTGTTCGAGTTCACGTACACCGCACCACCCGGCAGCGCGAACCCGCCGATCGCGATGAACAGCAGCGGCAATCCGATCGACAGCAGCGGATGACTGTATTTGAGCGGATTCAAGGTGAGGTACCCGCGCAACTCGACTTCGCGGTCCCCGGCGCGATACGCGACGAAGGCGTGCGCGAACTCGTGCAGGCAGATGGACACCACCCAGCCCGCCACCACCATCAGGAAAACCCCGAATTTCGCCTGATTGGACAGCAGATCCGCGGTCCAGGCCACCACCCCGCCCGCCACCGCGATCGCGACGACGAGCAGGAACACCGGGCTCGGGCGCACCGCCCCCGAGGCACGGCCGATCGCGCGAGGACTACTCATCGGACTCCTTGAATGGACCCCGGATGCACCGGGTGAAGATCAGCGGACCAGCAACCACGGCTCATGATGCCGGTAGAACGTGGATCGCCGCACCGGCTTATCGGTGGTGATGCCGTCCCGGGTGACGATCGCGCCGCGCGTGCCGAGTTGCATGGCACGCCCCTGCGCCCAGCGTTTCTTACCGAGGATCCCGCGTTGCGCGCTGGCGTGCAGCCCGGGCATCTCCAGTGTCGGTGACACCAGCAGCGCCGAGACCTTACCGGTGAACAACCGCGTGTCGTCCACGTACGCTTCGCCTTCGAGCTTCTCACCGTTCTCGCCGACCAGGGTGGCGCGGCCGATCAGCACCTTGCCGGTGTCATCGCGAATGAGCGGGGTCTCGGTCGGCTTACCTTCCAGCGCGCGCTTGGCGGCGGCGGATCCGGTGCCGGTTTCGTAGGCGCGTGAACCGTAGGTGCGGTCGACGGGGACGTAACCGATTTCGACGCCGAGGCGTTCGGTGCGCATCAGATGGGTGAGCACGGCCGCGAGTCCGGCGTCCTCACCGAGCACGATGAGCCGCGGCAGACTGTCGGCGGCCATCACGGGCAGCAACTCGTCCAGCACATTGGTGTCCGGTATGGCGGAAGTCTGGGTGAGCGGTAGCGAAGCGAGTGCGATCGGTACGGGTGCGCCGTCGCAGCGGAGAACATGGGTACTCAACTGCCGTACACCCTCCTCTGACCTGACAACACCATCGCCTCACTGCGCTCCTGCGGGCCGTCTTACCGGCCCGACTCCCCGTGCCACCATAGCCCCGGTTCATTTGCGGCGCCGCCTTCGAAGCCCACCCGTTACGTCGGTTTCGTCCCGTGCCGGGTCGCGAACCTGGGCGTATTCGAGCATCTACTAGACTGTGCCTCCGGCCACCGCCTTCTGACGGCGGGTAGCTGCAGCATCACCGATGCTGCGCGTCGAACCCGTAGGAGTCTTCTAATGCCGGCAATCGTGCTGATCGGCGCCCAGTGGGGCGACGAGGGCAAGGGCAAAGCGACCGACCTGCTCGGTGGCCGCGTCCAATGGGTTGTGCGCTACCAGGGCGGCAATAACGCGGGTCACACCGTGGTGCTGCCCAATGGCGACAACTTCGCACTGCATCTGATTCCGTCCGGCATTCTCACCCCCGGTGTGACAAACGTCATCGGCAACGGCGTGGTGATCGATCCGGGCGTGCTGCTCACCGAACTCGCGGGCCTGGAACAGCGCGGCGTGGACACCTCCCGCCTGCTGCTGTCCGCCGACGCGCACCTGATCATGCCGTACCACGTGGCCATCGATAAGGTCACCGAGCGCTTCCTCGGCAATAAGAAGATCGGCACCACCGGACGCGGCATCGGCCCCTGCTACCAGGACAAGGTCGCCCGCGTCGGCGTCCGCGTCGCCGACGTGCTGGATGAGAAGATCCTCACCCAGAAGGTCGAGGCCGCACTGGAATTCAAGAACCAGGTGCTGGTGAAGATCTACAACCGTCGCGCACTGGACCCGCAGCAGGTCGTCGACGAGGTGCTCGAGAAGGCCGAAGGCTTCAAGCACCGCATCTCCGATACCCGCCTGCTGCTCAACCAGGCGCTCGAGCGCGATGAGATCGTGCTGCTGGAGGGTTCGCAGGGCACCCTGCTGGACGTCGACCACGGCACCTACCCGTACGTCACCTCCTCCAACCCGACCTCGGGTGGCGCGGCGGTCGGTTCGGGCATCGGCCCCAACAAGATCGAGACCGTGCTCGGCATCCTGAAGGCGTACACCACCCGCGTCGGCTCCGGCCCGTTCCCGACCGAACTCTTCGACGAGTCCGGCGCGTACCTGGCCAAGACCGGCGGCGAGGTCGGCGTCACCACCGGCCGCGCCCGCCGCACCGGCTGGTTCGACGCCGTGATCGCCCGCTACGCCACCCGCGTCAACGGCATCACCGACTACTTCCTCACCAAGCTCGACGTGCTGTCCAGCCTGGACACCATCCCGATCTGCGTCGCCTACGAGATCGACGGTGAGCGGTTCGACGAAATGCCCACCACGCAAACCGATTTCCACCACGCCAAGCCGATCTACGAAGAGATGCCGGGCTGGTGGGAGGACATCTCCGGGGCGCGGACCTTCGACGACCTACCCGCGAACGCACAGGCGTACGTGCTGCGGCTGGAAGAGCTTTCGGGTGCGCGGATGTCCTGCATCGGCGTCGGCCCGGGCCGCGATCAGACGATCGTGCGCCACGACATCCTGAGTTGAGAGCGCGGGAGTAGATCCCGAGATCGTTTCTCTGTCTGAGAATTCCACCCCCGTTGCGTGAAAACGCAACGGGGGTGACTCATTTCAGCGGGGGTTCTTCAGTAGCAGGTCAGCGGGGCGAGCGGTTCGGCCGCGTGCGGGGTCAATGACGCGTAGGCCGCCGCGAGCGATTTCACCGCGACACGAATGTCGGCTTCCTCGTGCGTATATGGCAGTCGGAGGAATCGCTCGAACGCGCCCTGCACGCCGAAACGCGGTCCGGCGGCGAGTAATACGCCGTGGTTCGGGGCCGTCGCGGCCAAGGCGGTGGAGACCGGGGCGGGGAGTTGGGCCCACAGTGACATGCCGCCCGCGCCGGGGGAGACCCGCCAATCGGGCAGGTCCTCGGCGAGTGCCTCGAGCATCGCCGCCCGGCGGCAACGCAGTTGTTCCCTTCGCACGGTGAGGATTTCGTCCTCGTGCTGGAGCAGGTGCACCGTGGCCAGCTGATCCATGACCGGGGTGCCCAGGTCCACCGTGGAGCGGGTGCCGAGCAGTTTGGTGATCAGCGATTGATTCGCGCGCACCCAGCCGACGCGCAGACCGCCCCAGAAGGATTTCGAGGCCGAACCGATGGTGACGATCTCCGAACCGCGTGCGAATGACGCTGCGGGCGGCATGATTTCGTGATCGGTGAGATGCAGGTCGACCATGGATTCGTCGACGATCACCGTCATGCGGGTTTCGCGGGCGATGGCGGCCAGTTCGGCGCGACCCTCGGCGGGCAGCAGCAGTCCGGTCGGATTGTGGTAATCCGGCACCAGATACGCGACGCTGGCCGCGGTTTGCCTTGCGGCACTGCGGATTCCATCCAGATCCCAGCCGTCCGGGCGCAATGGCACCGGCACCGGGCGCGCACCGACATCGCGGATCGCCTCGATGGCGTTCGGGTACGAAGGGTGCTCGATCAGCACGCGTTCGGCCGGTGTGGTGAGCACATTGAGCAGCAATCGCAGCCCGTGCTGTGCGCCGAGCGTGACCAGGATCTGATCCGGATCGGTCGGCAGGCCGCGCTCGGTGTACCGGCGGGCCAGCGCCTCGCGCAGCATGAGCATGCCGACCGGGTCCATGCCGTGCGTGCCCAGATACGTCGGAAGTCCTTGTAGCGCAGTGGTATACGCGTCCGTCATCTCGATCGGCGCGGACATGGCCGCGTACGTCATATCGATGGTCGGGAGTTCGGGCTGCGCCATCATGGCGAGCAGGCTGCGCGCGGGTTTGGTGCCGTCGTGCACCACGGTCGGCGGCAGCGCGACCGTACTGCGTGAACCCTGCCTGCTGATCAGATAGCCGTGTTCGCGCAGCAGCGCGTACGCGGAGGTCACCGTGGTGCGGCTGACATGCAGGCTGGTGGCCAGATCGCGCTCACTGGGCAGCGCGACGCCCAGGGGTGCGCGGCCGTCGTGGATGAGCAGTCGAATGCTCTCGGCCAGCGCCACGTACGCGGGCCTGCTGCTGCGTTTGGTCTCGGCCGCCGGGGAGCCGGGCTCGTCCTGCCGCCAGCGCCCCAGGTCGCGGGTGAGGCTGGCTGCCCCGATCACTCGTATCGCCATAAAGGCCAGTATCCGGGTACTGGATATTTTCTTCAAGTCCAGCGGGGGCCACCATCGAATAATGATCGCAATGCTCATCTCCCTGCTGGTTGTCGCGGCCTTCGCCGGAATCGTGTACCGGTTCGCTCCCACGCCGGATGAGCGTTGGGGTGCACTGCTGGAGAAGTACCGCCCGCATGCGCCGATGTCGGACTGGTCGGTCGCGGAATACGACGGGGCCAGGCAGTACGCCGACCTCGCCGCCGCCTACGCGCATCAGGACGAGCCACCGGCCGTGCTGGTTGCACAGCGGACCCGGCTGACCGGGCGCGGCCGCTCACCACTGCCGCATCTAGCGAAGATCCCCTGCCGTGAGGAAACAGTCCAGTTCTAGGTAACTGGTCTGAAGTGGCTGCCGCGCATGGATGCTGGCCATCCGGAACTGGACTTGTCGGTACCCCGGTGCACACTGGCTCTATGTCGCACCCGGACCGCCCGCTCGCCTCGGCGGCGCTCTTCGATACCGCGATCGGCACCTGCGCCCTCGCCTGGAGCGCCGCCGGTGTGCTGCGCTTCGCCCTCCCCGAGGCGGATCCGGAAGACACTCGCGCGTACATCCTGCGCAGGCACCGCGTCTACGACGTCCGCGAAGCCGAACCCACCCCCGAGATCGCCGCGGCTATCGAGAAGATCCGCGCCCACCTCGCGGGTGATCTGGACGATCTCGACTGGATTCCGCTGGATGTGAGTCCGCTCAACGACTTCGACCGCGCCGTCTACGCGGTAACCCGGGCCATCCACCCCGGCCACACCCTCAGCTACGGCGATATCGCCAACCGCATCGGCGCTCCCGGCGGTGCGCAGGCCGTAGGCCAATCCCTGGGTCGCAACCCCATTCCCCTGATAGTCCCCTGCCACCGCGTCCTCACCGCCGACCATGCCCTGCACGGCTTCTCGGCCCCCGGCGGCATCAACACCAAACAGCGGCTGCTCGAAATCGAGCGCACCCCCGGCTTCGGCGAGCCCACGCTGTTCTGATTCGCGGGAACACCTCTCCGCTGATCTGTGAGAACGCCGGGCGCGTCCCATGATTCGGGATGAGAATGATCTGGATCGCGCGGGATGGCACGCATCCGGCGATCGTGCGAAGCGACGCGGGTGGGGATCCCGCGTGACACCAGGGAGGGCGCACGTGACAGATCCGTACCAGCAACGACCATTCAATGACCCGGCGGCATTCGGCGCGCCCGGGACCGGATCGGGAATGCCGTACCCGCAGACTCCCGGATTGCCTGTACCGCAACAGGTCTGGCCGCAGCCCGTGGCACAGCCCGCCCCGAACTTCCTGATCGCCATCGGCGATATCGCGGTGGTCGACGGCGCGGTGGTCACTCCGTCCGGAACGCTGCCGCTGCGCGGTGCCATCTGGACCGCGACCGATATGTCCCAAACGGCCGAACGCATCCCCGCCTACGCCGTGGTGCTGGCCATCCTCTTCTTCCCCCTCTGCTTCCTCGGCCTACTCTTCCTCCTCATCAAGGAACGAGTAATTGCCGGATATGTCCAGGTCACCGTGACCGGCGGCGGCCGCTTCCACTCCACCATGATCCCGGTCCAAGACCAGCAGACCTTCCCGATGGTCATGCACCAACTCAACTACGCGCGATCTCTCAGCGCGATGTGAATTGAGGGCGGCTCACCCACGAAAAATCGCCCGTGCCATACGAATTCGTATGGCACGGGCGATTCAGGGGTCTTACACGGTGACAAATCAGGCGTCTTCGCTCGTGTCAGAACGCGCCGCCCAGGAAGCCGCCGACAGCGCCACCTGCGACGCCGCCCGCGATACCGCCGAGGGCGGCCGCCGGGATGCCCGCCGCTGCGGCTCCGGCCGCGCCGCCGACCGCCGCGCCGATGAGGGCTCCGCCCGCGATACCGCCGGGGATGTCGATGGGGGCGGTCCAGGGCAGGACCGTCGCGCCGATGGTGCCGAGGGCTCCGCCCGCGACGCCGCCGATGATCGCGCCGACCACCGCACCGGGGACTGCGCCCGCGATGGCGGCGGGGACGCCCGCGCCGATCGCGCCGATCGTCGCACCCGCCGCGACACCGGCGAGGGTGCCCGCCGCGATGCGGTCGGACCGGCTCGGGTTGATGCCGATGGAGTTGAAGCCCGTGGCGATGGCTGCTTCGGCACCGGCGGCGACATTGTTCACCGTGTCCAGTGCCGGATTGGGCACGTCATCCGGTACGGGAGAGGTGAAGTCACCGAGTCGCAGCGTGCGCGGGGGCGGCGCGATGGGGGCGACCGGCTGCACGACGGTCGGCGCGTGCAACGTTTGCAGATCCACCGGCGGGGCCGGTGTCGTCTGCGGGATGGGCCGGAAGTTGGCCGGGACCGCGTAATCCGCCTGCGGCTGGGGTTGCGGCTGTGCCGGTGCGGGTGGCCGATTGGGGGTCGTCACACCCGGCTGGATCGGTCCGGGGCGCGCGCCCGCACGGTCGGCCGCCGGATACGTCACGCCGGGCTGCGACTGTCCGGCACCGAATTGCGGTGTGGGGAAAGCGGTTCCGGGCTGTCCCGGTTGCACACCGGGCTGCGCGCCCGGAGTGCCCGGTGCCAGGGTGCCGGGCGTGATCCCCGGTACCGCACCGGGTGCGAGATCACTGCCGGGAGCACTCCCCGGCGGCAGCACACCGGGCTGCGCATCCGTGCCGGAACTGCCCGACGGGCTGGATGCCGGTGCCGCACTGGGTGCTTCAGCGGTGCCGGAGCACGCCACGGCGAACGCGAGCGGCAGCGTGCCGAGGATCATGGCGCGGCGAACCGCGGTGTTGTTCACGAGCTGCCGACGGTTCACGCCGGATCACCACCCTCATCAGATTGAATCGATTGACCGAGCGATATGAAATTGACGAGTGCCAGCCGCTTCCGATGCCCCGACCGCTCACTGATTCGGTTCCCGCTGGCTATCTCGCCCCGTGGATGCCGCTGAGCTGGCGGTTAGATCGTGCGCGCTGATCGTCGAGGCAGGTGCCGGGTTGGAAACCTCGCACCCCGGCACGCCGAGACTCGCTGGTGCTCCGCAGTTCTCGGCCCGCGTGTCGAATTGAGCGCTGAGCTGCTTGGTTGGCCGCTCACCCTGGCCGCTGCGCCGCGTTCCGGTGCCACAGGCACATGATTGGACGTCGGCCACCGCTGTGCTGGGCCGATACACGTTGTCCGCCAGGCGAATTCGGTGCCGCCCGCGCCGGTGGGGCGCGGGCAGCCAGGTTGTTCGGTTCGGGTTAGAACGCGCCGCCGAGGAAGCCGCCCGCGGCTCCGCCCGCTACGCCGCCGAGGACGGCGGCGGGGATGCCGATGGCCGCAGCGCCGAGTGCGGCTCCCGCTGCCGCGCCGACGCCTGCGCCGATGAGCGCTCCGCCGCCGATGATCGGGACGGCGGCGGGGGCGGCGATGACCGCGCCGAGGCCACCGGTGGGAACGCCCGCCGCGACGGCCGTTCCGGCGACGATGGCGACGCCGATACCGGCTCCGATGCCCGCGCCGACGCCCGCGCCGATGAGGCCGCCGCCGATCGCGCCGCCGATGGCGGACGGGATGCCGACGATGGCCGCGCCCAGGACCGCGCCGCCGGCGGTGCCCGCGGCGATCTTGTCCGAGCGGGACGGGTTGATGCCGACCGACTGGAGGCCGGTGGAGAGGGCGGCTTCGGTGCCCGCGGCCGCGTCATTGACGGGTGCGAGGATGGCGTCCGGCAGCGCGTCGGGGGCCGGGGTGGTGAAGTCGCCGATGCGGACGGTGCGCGGCGGCGGTGCGATCGGGGCCACCGGTGCGACCGGTTCGGGCGCGTGCAGTTGCTGCCAGTTGACGGCGGGTGCGGGTTCGGTCTCGACCGGGACCGGCCGATGGTCCTGCGGGACAGCGTAATTGACCTGCGGTGCGGGCGGCGCGACCGTGGTGCCGGGCTGGCGCGTGGAGTCCGCGCTCGGTGCGGCGGGCTGTGCGGGACCGGTGGTCACGCCCGGCTGCGGAATGGCCTGTGCGACGCCCGCGCACGCGATGCCGACGGCCAGCGGCAGTGCGCCGAGTGCGGGCCGGATGGCGCGTCGAACGCCGGTATTCATGTCATGCCGACGAGTCACGCCGAAAACCACCCTCATCAGATCGGAACTGTCCCCGTGGCCGGGAGCGGCCACTCGGCGGGGATGGTAGCTGAAAGGAAACGGGTGATTCCAGATGTGAATCAATCGATTCGTTACCTGACGGTGATGCTCGAGAGATATCCCACAATCGCTGGTAGAAGCATTTTCAAGATGCTTCGGCAGCTCACGGCTCCAATTTGCCGGAAGGTGCCCCGCCGAGCATCAACTCGGCCAGCGCCTCGCGATCGGTGACATCGAGCTTGATGCACGCCCGATACAGATGCCCCTCCACGGTGCGCACCGAAACGGTCAGCCGATCCGCGATCTGCCGGTTCGACAGCCCCGCCGCCACCAGATTCGCGATCTCGCGTTCGCGCGCGGTGAGCGGTAGCGGTTGCGCGGACTGCCGCAGCGCGGGCGTACTCGCCCCACCGCATGCGGCCGCGAGCCGATTCGCGGTGGCGGCCGATTCCAGCAGCCGCCGCCGATCACCGGCCCGCTCATGCGCGGACGCGGCCTGCGCGGCGGCGTCGGCCGCCGACAGCAATACCCCCATGGCCTCGAATTCGGCTGCGGCGGTATCCAATCCGGCCCCGTCGTGGGCGGCGACCGCCACCGCGTGCCGCGATTGCACCTGCACCAGCCGCCCGTCCACCCGGGCCGCCAGATCGGCGAGCCGTCCCGCCACCGAATGGTCCCCGAAGCGAGCCGCGGTGTGCAGCGCCATGGCCTCGATGGCGTGCTGATGCGATCGCGCCGCCGCGTCGGCGGCGCCCAGTGCGAGCCGAATCGCCGGTGTCGCAGTGCCTTCCGCCGCTGCCTGCCACGCTTTGGCGATCTCCAGCATGGGTTCGTACACCGCGCTGTGCCTGCCGCCGCGTTCCTCGGCCGCCGCGATGGATTCGGCGGCCTCCGAGGCCCGGCCCAGCGCCGAATACGCTTCCGCCAGTTGCAGTCTCGCGGGGAACATCCAGGCGGCCTTGCCCTCGGTGGTCAGTGCCGCGAGCGCCTGTTCGAGATTGTCGATGCCTTCGGGAAACCGCCCCTGTGCGACGTCGACGGTGCCCTGCAGGATTTTGGTCATGCCCCACGCCAGATACTGCCCGGGTGAGGAGTACGTGTAATTGCTACTGGCACAACGCCGTGCGGCATCCATATCCCCGGTGAAGGTGAGCGCCAGCACCTCCGCGTGCGTGGACATGAACCGGTTCAGCCCGTCGATATGCGATTCGATGGCATGCCCGCGTTCGGCGTACTGCCGCGCTGCCTCCCCGCGTCCCATCAGCGCCAGCGCGAGTCCGCCACCGAACGCCGCCCACCACACCGCCCAGGGCGGAACGTCTTTCGCGGCCATGACGGGTTCGGCGTACGCGAACGCCTCGTCGAGTTTGTTCTCGTTGACCGCGCACGCGGAGGCCACCCCGTCCAGGATGGCGACGATCTTGGGATGGGTGGCCCGGCTGCGCACCGATTCCAGCACTTCGTCGGCCCGGTCGGCATCGCCCATGGACCACAGCAGATTCGAGACGCGCGTCGAGCCCCAGCGCGCCAGCTGCACCTCATTCAACTGATCCGGGTCGAACGCCGCGAGGGTGCGTTCGGCCTCGATGCGATGTCCCTGCCACAGCAGTGCGCGCGCCAGTAGGTCCGCAGCCTCGACGCCGCCGCCGCGCTCCACGGCCGCGCGTGCGAAGCGTTCTCCGAGTGGCAGATTCGCCAATCCGATGGCATCGGCGGCGGCCGCCTCGAACAGTTCCAGATCCGCGGATTTATCACTGTCCAAAGCCAATTCGGCCAGTCGGATGCGATCGGAGGCGGAGTTGATCGGCCGTTCCTTGAGTGAGGTGAACAGCCGTCCGCGCAGCCGCCGCGCCGAGGCGATGCCGAGCCGCCGCCGGATCACCTCCCCGAACAGCGGATGGTTGTACCGCACCAGCAGTTGCCGCCCGTGCTCGACAATCCTTATGACACCGCGTGATTCGGCGGTTTCCACGGCCTGTTCGCCCGTGAGTTCGGCGAGTACGTCCAGGTCGATGGGTTCGCAGAAGGTGAGCAGCTCCAGCACCCGCAGGACGGGTTCGGGCAGCTGCTCCACCCGATCCTCCAGCAGCGCCGCCAATTGCGAAGTGACAGCGGCCCTTCCGCGCAATTGCCAGACCCCGTTGACCTGCCGCAGCGTCCCGGCCTCCAATGCGCCCTCGACCAGGTGCCGCAGGAAAAGCGCGTTCCCCCCGGAGGATTCCCACATCAGATTGCTGGTGAACCCCTCCAGTTGCCCACCGAGCATGTTCTCCACCAGCTCGACGCTCTGCCGCTGCGTGAACGGCGACAGATCGATGCGCAGCAGATGCCCGTCCTTCCACAGCGAGGTCACCGCGTCCGGGACCGGCACCCCGCTGCGCACGGTGGCGACGATATGCGCGGCCTTGTCGATGGCGAGCTGCAAAAGCAGTGTGGCGGAAAGCTGATCGAGCAGATGCGCGTCGTCGACGCCGATGATGGTGTGCCCGTCCGCGAGCAGCGCCTCGCGCGCGGCGGCCATGAAGGTGACCGGATCGTGGGCGGTGTACACCCCGACCATATGCGCGAACACCCCGAGCGGAATGCTGCGGGCCGATTCGGTGCCCGCCACCCAGCGGATATTTCCGGTGCTGCCGTTCACCGCCGCGGTGGCCAGGCGGGCGAGGGTGGTCTTGCCGACCCCGGCGTCGCCGGTGAGCACCGCGCCGACGAATTCATCGCCGGTCAGTGCGGCGGTGATCGCCTCGAGCTCGCTCTCCCGTTCGACCATCGGCCAATTCCGAGCCATGGCTTCAACTGTAGTTCGCTCGCCCTTTGTGAGCGGGAGGAACGAAATAGCCTGAAATGTGAGGGTTTATTCGTTGACCAGCCGCAATCCGGGGGCGTGCGCTTTCCGGCGGTCGACCAGCCAGACCTGGATGGTCAGATCGGCGAGCGGATCCAGTGATTCGATCTCCACCTCGACCTGCCCGCGCTGCGGATGTTCGATGATCAGCACGTGCGTGCGGTAGTCGATGACCAGGTGCTCGCGCCAGCGCCGGGCGAATTCCGGATAGCGCTGCAACGCGGTGATGCGGGCTTCCAGGCTGCGGTCGTCCGGGAAGCGGGTCTGCGTGTTGCGCAGCGCCGAGACCAGCATATCGGCGGCATCGGACCAGTTCCGGACGTATTTCGGCGCATCCGGATGGGTGAAGACGTAGTTGGCGAAATTGCCGTGCACGGAGTCGTCGAGCATGCCGAGCGGTTCGGCGAAATCCCGCCAGGACGGATTCCAGGCCAGGATGTCGAGCCAGCGCCCGAGGGCGAAGGCGGGTGTGGGCTGTAGTGCGTCGATGACCGCGCGCATGGTGTCGGAGACCTGTTCCCGGGCCTGTCCGGCGGACGGGCAGCTGGCCTTCTGCTCCATGCTCATGGCGAGCCTGCCGAAGTGGTGACGCTCAACTTCGTTGAGCCGCAAGGCATCCGCTATCGCGCCGAGTACCGAGCTGGAGGGGTTGCTGTCCCGGCCCTGTTCCAATCGGGCAAGATAGTCCGAGCTGACACCGGCGAGCGCGGCGACCTCCTCGCGGCGCAATCCGGGGGTGCGGCGACGCCGCCCCGCGGGCAGGCCGACGTCTTCGGGCTGCAGTTGCGCGCGGCGCGCGATCAGGAATTCGGCGAACTCGGATCTGGACACATATCCATAGTGCCTGTTCCAGGCTTCGTTATCCCAGCCCTGCCAGTGCCAGGATCAAGACGGTGTGGCTAACCGGACTGGGGTCCGCTTGAATAGTGGACATGACGACTTCTGAGCAGACCCGCCTGGCCTCCGGTTCCTGGGACCTCGACGCCAACCACTCCTCGGTGAACTTCACCGCCCGCCACCTGGGCATCTCCAAGGTACGCGGCCGCTTCAACAAGTTCGAGACCGCCTTCGTGGTGGACGAGGCCGGTAAGGCCGTCACCATCGAGGCCACCATCTTCCTCGACTCCTTCGACACCGGCAACGAAATGCGCGACGGCCACGTGCGCAGCGCCGACATCCTGGATACCGCCAACCTGTCCACCCTGCACTTCAAGGTCACCGAGCCGGTCGACATCGCCGAAGAGTTCGAGGTAACCGGTGAGGTCACCCTCGGCGGCGTCGTGAAGCCCGTCACCCTCGATGTCGAGTGGGGCGGCGTCCAGCTGTTCCCCGGCGACCAGAAGCACCACGCCGGCTTCACCGCCACCGGCACCATCAAGCGCAGCGAGTTCAACATCGCCGCCGGCCTGCCCACCGCCATGCTCGGCGACAAGATCGCCATCGAACTCGACATCCAGCTGGTCGAGCCCTCCGCCTGATCGGCCCATCGGCTTCCCGACCGGAAGCCGATCACCGACAACGGAAGTCGGCATCAGTTCCGACCATATGAAAGCGGCGGCACCCGAAAGGGGTGCCGCCGCTTCGTCTTTCGTCAGCGCCGCCGTTTCCGTACGGCGCGCGGATCGTGGATCAGCCCGCGACTCCGGCGGCACCCGCGCCCGCGCCGATGGCAGCGCCGATGCCCGCACCGACCGCCGCGGCGGGCAGACCGAGAGCAGCCGCGCCGAGCGCACCACCGCCGACCGCACCGATCGCCGCGCCGAGCGCAATTCCACCGGCAGCGCCCGCGGCCTCGGCGGCCAACCCGGCCACGAAGATCGGAACATCGATGACGCAACCGGTGGTCGCGCAGCCGACGGCGGCGGCGGTCAGGGTGGCAAGAGCGGGAGCCCCGATGCCGACCAGGAATCCGGCACCCGCTCCGACGACACCACCGGCGACCGCGCCACCGGCCGCACCGATGACCGCGGCCGGAACACCCGCCGCCACAGCACCGATGCCCGCGCCGACGAGCGCGGCATTACCCACCTTGGTCAGATCCGGCCCCGCCGGAGCGTCGATCTGCGTGGCCGGAACCGGGGCGTCGACCGCGGCGGCCTGAGCGGTGCCGGAGAGCATGACGGCGGCGGCGACGGGCAGCGCGCACAGGGTGGCGATGCGGGTTGCGAGCATGGTCGAGCGACGAGACAGCATGGTATTTCCCCCGATGGTTGCAAGTTTCGATGTGGCCCGAATCCGACTGGGACAGTCGGCCCGGCGCTGTTCGAAGCTATCGGTTGGCGAGGTCACTACTCAAGCTAAATAGCTGTTCATGTGCTGTGATCTGCCACCGCTATCACGCCTTCCATACCTGTCGGCTATGAAAAAGGCGGTGGCATTCGAATCGAATGCCACCGCCTACCCCGCGAAGGGGTATCGCTCAGTCGGCCCAAACGGTTTCGATCGGGGTGCCCTCGTTCGGGGGCGGGGTGGGGATGCCGGCCGGGGTGCGGGAGAAGCGCGGGGCCGGGGCGTGCTGGACGATGCCGTCGATCTCGATCAGGCCGGTGCGCGCCTGGATGTGCGGGTTCTGTTCGGCTTCGGTGAAGGTCAGTACCGGGGTGGTGCAGGCGTCGGTGTGTTCGAAGATGGCCCACCACTCGTCGCGGGTCTTGGTCTTGAACTTCTCGGTGAAGATCTTGCGGAGTTCGTCCTGGCCGTTCGGGTCGATCTGGAAGGGCAGGCCCGTCGGATCGATCTCCAGGCCCTTCAGCATTTCCGCGTAGAACTGCGGTTCGATGCAGCCGACGGCCATGTACTTGCCGTCGGAGGTCTCGTAGGTGTCGTAGAACGCCATACCGGTGTCGAGCAGGTTGGTGCCGCGCTCATCGGACCAGAGGCCGACGCCCTTCATGCCCCAGATCATGTGCGAAAGGGCAAGCGCCCCATCGATCATGGCGGAGTCGATGACCTGACCCCTACCCGAGGACTGCCGCTCCACCAGCGCGGCCAGAATTCCGAAGACCAGGAACATGGACCCGCCGCCGAAGTCGCCGACCATGTTCAGCGGCGGCACCGGGCGTTCGCCCTTGCGCCCGATGGCATTGAGCACGCCGGTGAGCGAGATGTAGTTGATGTCGTGCCCGGCGCGATCGGCGAGCGGACCGTACTGGCCCCAGCCGGTCATGCGGCCGTAGACGAGTTTCGGATTGCGCTCCAGCGCGACGTCCGGTCCCAGTCCCATGCGCTCGGTGACGCCGGGCCGGAAGCCTTCCAGGAGTACGTCGGCCTTCTCGATCAGCCCGAGCACCTTCTCGATATCGGCCGGATCCTTGAGATTGGCCTCGACGATGGTGCGCCCGCGCCACTGTGCCCGTTCCATGAAGCCGGGCAGCTGGTTCGGCCGCTGTACCCGCACCACGTCCGCGCCCAGATCCGCGAGCAGCAGTGCCGCATGCGGTCCGGGGCCGATCCCGGCGAGTTCAACTACCCGGACCCCCGCGAGCGGGCCCTGCTTGGCGGTGGATGGAGTGCTCACGCCCTACCTCGGTTCATCGTTCCAGCGCACCGGCCACAACACCGGTGTTGACCAAACGACAATAACGCGACGGGTCCGGATGAGCGACAATGCGGGGGAGTACGAGCGGGAGGATCCACAGTGAGTGCATCGGGCGAGGTCTTGGTCGGCCTCGCGATACTTGTCGGCCTGCTCGGGGTGATCGTGCCGATTCTGCCCGGCGTGATCCTGATTCTGGCGGCCATCCTGGTCTGGGCGATCATGACCGGGGGTGCGACCGCCTGGGGCGTATTCGCCGCCTGCGCAACGTTTTTGGTGATCAGCGGCATCATCAAATACACCTGGCCGGGCCGCAAACTGCGTGAGGCGGGGGTGCCGAATCGGTCGCTGCTGCTGGGCGCGGTGCTCGGCATCATCGGCTTCTTCGTGGTGCCGGTGGTCGGGCTGATCCTGGGATTCGTTCTGGGCGTTTATGTTTCGGAGTTGCAGCGGTTGCGCGAACAGCAACCGGCCTGGCGGTCGACGGTGCACGCGCTCAAGGGCGTCGGCCTGTCCATGCTGGTCGAATTGTTCGGTGCGCTACTGGCAGCGGGTGTTTGGCTGATCGCCGCTATCGCGACCTAGGGTCGATCCGCGGTAGCGGCAGGGTGTCCGGCGGCGGCAGCGGCAGTTCGGAACGGTGTAGTCGCAGCGTCGGCGACTCCGGTCCGAACAGCGGCACGGTCGGCGTCGGATCCTCGATACGGCGTTCCTTGGCGGGCAGTCCGTAGAAGGCGCGCGCATTGTCGTCCAATACCTTGTGCAGATCATTGCCGACCGAATCGGAGATTATCCGCATATCGGAGTCCAGGAACGGCCGCCCGGCCCGGGTGCCCGGCAGATCGGACCCGAACATGAGCGCCTCGGGATTCACCGCGTGCACCTTGCGCAGCGCCATGCCGACATTCATGGCGACCCGCCCGAAGCCGGAGGCTTTCACCTTGGCACCGCGATCGACCAGGTTCAGCAGGTAGGGCAGGCAATCGTCGGACATGCCCATGTGATCGATGGACAGTTTGGGCAGTTTGGTGATGACCGGTTCGAGCGAGCCGAGCATCGATCCGTCGATGTACAGCTCGACATGCCATCCGGCGAGCTCGTAGGCCCGCAGTGCGAGCATGGTGAGCCCGACGATATCGCCGCCCGCGCGCTTGAAATTGAACCGGACCGCGCGCACGCCCGCGCGGTTGAGTTCCAGGATCTCGGCGTCGGTGGCGTCCTCGTTCAGATTGACGACGCCGACCCAGCCCGCACCCAATTCGGCGAGGGCTGCCCGGAGATAGCTGGTATCGGTGCCCTGGAACGACCCGCTGACCACCGCGCCGCCGTCGATATCGAAGCGCTGCATGCGGCGTCGATAATCGGCGACGGTGTACGGGTCGGGCAGGTAGCCCTCGTTCTCGGCCAGCGGGAACCGCGGGTCGAAGATGTGGAGATGGGCATCGAACACGTGATCAGCATGCCTCACAACGGTGACAAGTGCGGAAAACCTTGTCCACCTGTCGGATTGGGCCAGGTCAGTCGAGGGGAACCAGGTTGATCAGGAAACCTTGTCCGGTTCGCTGGCGCGCAGCATGTCCTCGCGCTCGACGACCTTGACCCGCTCGCGCCCTTCGGGCTCGCCGAGGGCGCGCTCGTGCGCGTCCAGGCGGTACCAACCGGCCCAGGTGGTGAAGGGGACGCCCTTGTCCTCCAGGAACTTGGTGACGGCATCGAGTTCCGGTTCGGCGGCCGCGGTGAAGTTCGCGGCGTCGTCGAGCAGGCAGGCGATGGTCTCGTTGGCGTCACCCTTGGTGTGGCCGATGAGGCCGACGGGTCCGCGCTTGATCCAGCCGGTGACGTAGGTCTGCGGCATGAAGCGAGCCGCACCGTCGGCGTTCTCGTCGATGAGCACGCGCCCGGCTTCGTTGGGCACGGTGCCCGCCTGATCGTCGAACGGCAGGGCGGGGATGTTCTGCGACAGGTAGCCGACCGCGCGGTAGATGGCGGTGACGTCCCAATCCTTGAATTCGCCGGTGCCCTTGACGTTTCCGGTGCCGTCGAGCGCGGTGCGCTCGGTGCGCAGGCCGACGACCTTGCCGTCCGCGCCGAGGATCTCGGCCGGGTTCTCGAAGAAGTGCAGGAAGAGCTTGTGCGGGCGGTTGCCGACGTCGCGGATGGCCCACTGCTCGAGGGTGTTGCAGATCATGTCGACCTGCTTGGAGTGCCGGCGTGCGGCCTCGGAGCCCTCGTCGTAATCGATGTCCTCGGGATCGACGATGACCTCGATGGTCGGCGAGTGGTCCAGTTCGCGTAGCTCGAGCGGGGTGAACTTGGCCTGCGCCGGGCCGCGGCGTCCGAAGACGTGCACTTCCAGGGCCTTGTTCTGCTTGAGGCCCTCGTACACGTTCGGCGGGATCTCGGTCGGCAGCAGTTCGTCGCCGGTCTTGGCGAGCACGCGCGCCACGTCCAGGGCCACGTTGCCGACGCCCAGGACCGCGACCTTCTCGGCCTCCAGGGGCCATTCGCGCGGCACATCCGGGTGGCCGTCGTACCAGGACACGAAGTCCGCGGCACCGTAGGAGCCGTCGAGTTCGATGCCCGGGACCTCGAGCGCGCGGTCGGCGTTCGCGCCGGTGGAGAAGATCACCGCGTCGTAGAAGCGCTGCAGATCCTCGAGGTTGATGTCGACGCCGTAGTCGATATTGCCGAGCAGGCGGACCTGCGGCTTGTCGAGCACCTTGTGCAGGGCGGTGATGATGCCCTTGATGCGCGGGTGGTCGGGGGCCACGCCGTAGCGGATCAGGCCGAACGGCGCGGGCATCCGCTCGTACAGGTCGATGCTCACGTCGGCGTCGGATTTCATCAACGCGTCCGCCGCGTAGATTCCGGCCGGGCCGGCGCCCACGATCGCTATACGAAGCGGGCGGGTCGCTGCTTGTTCGGTCATTCTTGGCGCACCCTTTGGTTGAACTATCTTGCCGTCAAGTCTCAGCCGTCTTTCTTAGCTTAGGCTAAGTTGACGCCCTCGCTCCGGGGTGCCCTTCATTGGAATCCCCGAAGCTGCAGCGTTGCTGCGTGGTCCTGCTATTTCCGTTTTCGTCCGGAAATTCTGCTGATTCTATCGGTGGGCGGAAGCCCCCGCCCGCGCCGGTGCCGCGCGACTGTGCGGACGTCCAGCAGCCCGGAATGCCGGTGTCGCGACCGATGCCACCGCCGTGACCGGGCATGATCGAGTCATGGAACAAGGCGACGACCAGCAGATACCGATCGATCAGAGCAGTGCGCGCAGTCTGCTGCCGTTCCTGGTGGCGGCGGGCGTGCTGGTGCTGGTCATCATCGGAATCGTGGTGGCCGCCCTGGTTTCACCGGTTGAGAAGAATGTCACAGATTCGGACCGGCTCGACCTGGCCTCGCGCAAGTTCCTCCAATCCCGCAGCGCCACCGGCACACTGGACCCCCGCGTGGTCTGCGACGGATTCAGCGAGGAGCGCTCCCCGCTTGCCCCCGCCAAGGCGGGTGACGGCACCGCCTTCGACTTCGTGAAACTCACCGATCCGGCGGTGTCCGGCGATAAGGCCACCGCCCAGGTCACCTTCGATACGGCCGGGAAGGAATCAACCTCCACCTGGCACTTCACCCGTTCCGGCAGTCTGTGGCTGGTCTGCGATTCCTGATCCGCCGCGACACCCCGCACGGTTTGACAGGTAGCCCATTTTTCGGTCAATCTCATCCCAGGTCATGAGTACCAGCGCCAAGCCCCGGCTGGCTGGTCGGCAACCCTCCTCCGCGGCGGGGTGCTCCGGGTGACGACCTGGCCGCGCATCGGGCAACGGTGCGGCAAGTGCGGATTCACAGGAGGTCGACAAGTGAGCTACGCGGGCGATATCACGCCGAAGCAGGCGTGGGAGCTGTTGCGGGACAATCCGGATGCGGTGCTGGTAGATGTGCGCACCGAAGCCGAATGGCGTTTCGTCGGTGTCCCCGATACCAATGGCATCGGGCGGCCGACCGCGCTGATCGAATGGGTGGACACCAGCGGTACCCCCAATTCGCGCTTCACGGACCAACTTCAGCAGGCTCTGCGTGAGCGCGCCGCGGATTCGGAAGCGCCGGTGATCTTCATCTGTCGCTCCGGCCAGCGCTCCATCGGCGCGGCCACCGCCGCCACGGCGATCGGCATCTCCCCTTCTTTCAATGTCCTCGAGGGTTTCGAAGGCGCGCTGGACGCGCAGGGTCACCGCGGCAGCGAAGGCTGGCGCGCCGATGGGCTTCCGTGGAGGCAGTCATGATCACCGGTGGTTCGTTCGAGCGGCCGCTACCCGAGGGCGTCGGCCCGGCCACGCTGGGTGTGCGCGGTGGTACGCGCCGTTCCGGCTATGACGAGACCTCCGAGGCGCTGTTCCTGAACTCGGGTTTCGTCTACGAGAGCGCCGAGGCCGCCGAGGCCGCGTTCACCGGCGAGATCGAGCACTTCGTGTACTCGCGCTACGGCAATCCGACGGTCGCCATGTTCGAAGAGCGTCTGCGCCTGCTGGACGGCGCGGAGGCGTGCTTCGCCACCGCGAGCGGTATGTCCGCGGTGTTCACCGCGCTGGGCGCGCTGCTCGCCGCGGGTGATCGCCTGGTGGCCGCGCGCAGCCTGTTCGGCTCGTGTTTCGTGGTGGCCAATGAGATCCTGCCGCGCTGGGGCGTGGAGACCGTGTTCGTCGACGGTGAGGATCTGGCGCAGTGGGAAGAGGCGCTGTCGGTGCCGACCCAGGCCGTCTTCTTCGAAACCCCTTCCAACCCAATGCAATCGCTGGTCGATGTGCGCGCGGTCTGCGATCTCGCGCATAAGGCGGGCGCGAAGGTGGTGCTGGACAACGTCTTCGCCACCCCGCTGCTGCAGCGCGGTTTCGATCTCGGCGCTGATGTGCTGGTCTACTCCGGCACCAAGCACATCGACGGTCAGGGCCGGGTGCTCGGCGGCGCGATTCTCGGGTCGAAGGAGTACATCGACGGCCCGGTGAAAACCCTTATGCGCCATACCGGTCCGGCGCTGAGCCCGTTCAACGCGTGGACGCTGCTCAAGGGTCTGGAGACCATGCCGCTGCGGGTGCGCCAGTCCACCGAGTCGGCGCTGCGCATCGCCGAGTTCCTGGAACAGCATCCGGCCGTGGCCTGGGTGAAGTACCCGTTCCTGAAGTCGCATCCGCAGTACGAACTGGCCCGGAGCCAGATGTCCGGCGGCGGCACCGTGGTGACCTTCGAATTGAAGGCGCAGCCCGAAGCGGCCAAGAAGCGCGCGTTCGAGGTGCTCAACGGTCTGCGCATCATCGATATCTCCAACAACCTCGGTGATTCCAAGACGCTGATCACGCATCCGGCGACCACGACGCATCGCGCCATGGGCCCGGAAGGCCGTGCGGCCATCGGTCTTTCCGATGGCGTGCTGCGGATTTCGATCGGGCTCGAGGATGTCGAGGATCTGTTGAACGATCTCGGTCGCGCACTGGGCTGACCGTAAAGCTCGAAGGGCCGGAACCGTCATGGTTCCGGCCCTTCGTCGTTTCGGGACGAAGTGTTGACAGCATGCTGTCAAACATGACAGGATACTGTCATGACGAAAACAGTTCACCTGGCCGTGTACGACACCTTCTCCGATTGGGAGCCCGGGTTCGCCACCGCGCATATCAACCGCCCGCTGTGGCATCGCGAGCCCGGCGAGTGGCAGGTCCGAACCGTCGGGGCCACAAAGGATTCCGTCGTCTCCATGGGCGGTATGCGGGTCACGCCGGATCTCACCCTCGATGAACTCTCGCCCGCCGACAGCGCCATGCTGATCCTGCCGGGCTCGGCCACCTGGGAGAGCGGTGAGCTGAACGCCTTCGCCGAGAAGGCGCGCGCATTCCTCGCCGCCGGTGTCCCGGTCGCCGCCATCTGTGGTGCGACCTTCGGCCTGGCGAGCGCGGGTCTGCTGGATGGCCGCAAGCACACCAGCAATGCGGCGGAATACCTTGCCATGAGCGGATATTCGGGTGGTGAGGGCTTCGTCTACGAGCCCGCGGTGACCGACGGTGATCTCATCACCGCCAGTGGCACCCTGCCGGTCGATTTCGCCCGCGCCATCCTGGGCCGCCTGAATATCTTCGAACCGCACATCCTCGAGGCGTGGTACCTGCTCTACGGCAAGAATGATCCGGCGGGCTTCTTCACGCTCGCCGAATACGAGGAGAGCCGCGCCGCGGCGACGGCATGACCCGCACCGAGCAGGAACTCTTCAGTACGGCGGCGATCACGTCTTTCAAGCTGAACGGCCAATTCCTCGCCATCGCAGAGGAATTGGCCAATCCGGCCGGGCTCACCGCGGCCTGGTGGCAGGTGCTGGGCGCGGTGCTGCACGAACCGCTGCCGGTTGCGGGCATCGCCCGCGAGATGGGCATCACCAGGCAGAGCGTGCAGCGCATCGCGGATCTGCTGGTGGAGAAGGGTTTTGCCGAATACCGCCCGAATCCGCAGCACAAACGCGCCAAGCTGGTGGCCGGTACCGAGGAGGGTCGTGCAGCGGTGCGGCGGATCAACCCGCAGCACGCCGAGTGGGCCGCGCGGCTCGTGGCCGAGTTGGGCATGGAGCGCTTCACCCGGATCGTGGATTCGCTCACGGACCTGTCGGCCGCGCTCGAAGCCATCGAATCCGAGTAACTGCTGCGTCTTTCAGACCTCGAACGGGGACTTGGTCTTGCCGACCAGTTCCGCGACCGAGTGCAGTACTGCGGTCGGCCGGTACGGGTACTGCTCGACGGTGGCCTGGGTGGAGATGCCGGTGGTCACCAGAATGGTGCGCATACCGGCCTCCAGACCGGAGATGACATCGGTGTCCATCCGGTCGCCGATCATGACGGTGGATTGTGAATGTGCGCCGATCCGCCGCAGCGCGGACCGCATCATGAGCGGGTTCGGCTTGCCCACGTAGTACGGCTCCTTGCCGGTGGCGCGGGTGATGAGCGCCGCGACCGAACCGGTGGCGGGCAGGATGCCCTCGCGCGAGGGTCCGGTGGGGTCCGGATTGGTGGCGATGAATCGCGCGCCCGCCGAGATCAGGCGGATCGCGGTGGTGATCGCCTCGAACGAATACGTGCGGGTCTCGCCGAGCACGACATAGTCCGGATCGCTGTCCGTCAGGACGTATCCGATTTCGTGCAGCGCCGTGGTGAGCCCGGATTCGCCTACGACATAGGCGGTTCCGTTCGGCCGCTGCTCCTTGAGGAAGGTGGCGGTGGCCAGCGCGGAGGTCCAGATCGATTCGACCGGGATATCGAGTCCGGTGTGCCGGAGCCGGGCCTGCAGATCGCGCGCGGTGTAGATGGAATTGTTGGTCAGCACGAGAAACGGGATGTTGTTATCGCGCAGTTCGGCCAGGAACTGGTCGGCTCCGGGCACCATGTGGTTCTCGTGTACGAGAACCCCGTCCATGTCAGTGAGGTAGGACAGGATCGGTTCTTCGGAAGAGGTCACGGGCCAATTGTCCGCTATCCCCGTTGTGTCGGGTGGGTGCGACCCCCGCCACATCGCTGACTAGGGTGCGAAGGGAGCCGTAAACCGGGAATCCGAACGGCGGCGCGGGAGGTTGGCCCGCATGACCAAGCGCACAAGGCGAAGGAGTGGCGCGGTGACAGACCTCAAACTCGGATACAAGGCGTCGGCTGAGCAGTTCGGTCCGCGAGAGCTGGTGGAGATCGCGGTCGCGGCCGAACAGCACGGCCTGGACAGCGCGACGGTGAGCGATCATTTCCAGCCGTGGCGGCACAATGGCGGGCACGCCCCGTTCTCGCTGGCGTGGATGGCCGCGACCGGTGAGCGCACCGAGCGGATTCTGCTCGGCACCTCGGTGCTGACCCCGACCTTCCGCTACAACCCGGCCGTGATCGCGCAGGCGTTCGCCACCATGGGCTGCCTGTACCCGAATCGCGTGATGCTGGGTGTCGGCTCGGGCGAGGCGCTCAATGAGATCGCCACCGGATACAAGGGCGAATGGCCGGAGTTCAAGGAGCGTTTCGCGCGCCTGCGCGAATCGGTGGATCTGATGCGCGCGCTGTGGACCGGCGATCGCGTCGATTTCGAAGGCGAGTACTACAGCACCGTCGGCGCGTCCATCTACGACGTGCCCAAGGGCGGCATCCCGGTGTACATCGCGGCGGGTGGTCCGCTGGTGGCCAGGTACGCGGGCCGTGCGGGTGATGGTTTCATCTGCACCTCGGGCAAGGGTATGGACCTGTACACCGAGAAGCTCATGCCCGCCGTCGCCGAGGGCGCGGCCAAGGTCGGCCGCACGGTCGACGATATCGATCGCATGATCGAGATCAAGATCTCCTACGACACCGATCCCGAACTGGCCCTTGAGAACACGCGTTTCTGGGCCCCGCTGTCGCTGACCGCGGAGCAGAAGCACTCCATCACCGATCCGATCGAGATGGAAGCCGCCGCCGACGCGCTGCCGATCGAGCAGATCGCCAAGCGCTGGATCGTGGCGAGCGATCCGGATCAGGCCGTCGAGCAGATCAAGCCGTACCTGGACGCGGGCCTGAACCACCTGGTCTTCCACGCCCCGGGTCACGATCAGCTGCGCTTCCTCGATCTGTTCAAGCGCGATCTGGCCCCGCGCCTGCGCGCGCTGTAGTTCGGTTCCCGGGTGTGGTGCGTCACCGGCGGCGCATGATGTTCGGCACGTCGGTGCCGCACCCGGGAAATCTTTATATTCCGGTCGGTACGCTCTTGTTTTATGGCCTCACCGGTTTCCAGTGTGTACATCGCGTCGCCCGAGGGTGACACCGGCAAGTCGACGGTGGCGCTCGGCGTCCTGCAGGCGCTTGCCGCGACGACACCGCGAGTCGGAGTGTTCCGGCCGATCACCAGATCCGCGACCGAACGCGACTACATTCTCGAGCTGCTGCTCGAACATTCCACCGCCGATGACGATTACGACCAGTCCATCGGCGTCACCTACGAACAGGTGCACGCCGATCCGGACGCCGCGATCAGCGAGATCGTCATGCGCTATCACGCCATGGCCAAACAGTGCGATGCCGTGCTCATCCTGGGCAGCGATTACACCGATGTCGCGAGCCCGAGCGAACTGCGCTTCAATGCCCGCATCGCGGTGAATCTCGGTGCGCCCGTACTGCTGGTGGTGCGCGGTTCCGAGCGCACGCCCGCCGAACTGGGTCAGCTGGTGGAGCTGTGCCGCACCGAACTCGTTTCCGAGCACGCCAAATTGGTGGCGGTGATCGCCAATCGCTGCGATCCCGATCAGCTGGAGGCCGATACCGCCGCGCTGGCCAAGGCCGCCGCGGTGCCGTCCTGGACGCTGCCGGAGGTGCCGCTGTTGCAGGCGCCCACCATGGAGGAGCTGTGCCAGGCCATCGGCGGCGAAATCTACAGCGGTGACCCGGAATTGCTGCATCGCGAGGCCCTCGACGTGATCATCGGCGGTATGACCACCGAGCACATTCTGGAGCGGCTCACCGACGGCGTCGCGGTCATCACGCCCGGCGATCGCTCCGACGTGCTGCTGGCGCTGGTGAACGCCCATGAGGCGGAAGGCTTTCCGTCGCTGGCGGGCATCATCATGAACGGTGATATGCAGCCCGCGCCGTCCATCGCGCGCTTGATGGCGGGTCTGAAGCCGAAACTGCCCATCCTGTCCACGGATCTGGGCACCTTCGCCACCGCCAAGGCCGCGGCCCGCACCCGCGGCCGGGTATCGCTGTCCAGCATCCGCAAGGTGGATACCGCGCTGGCGCTCATGGAGGAGCGGGTGAACGCGCGAGAACTGTTGCAGCAGATCGAGATTCCCATCCCGAATATCGTGACGCCGCAGATGTTCGAGTATCAGCTCATCGAACGCGCCCGCAATGACCGCAAGCGCATCGTGCTGCCCGAGGGCGATGACGATCGCATTCTGCGCGCGGCGGGCCGGGTGCTGCAGCGCAAGATCGCCGACCTCACCATTCTCGGTGACGAGGCGGCCGTGCGCGGTCGCGCCGCCGAACTCGGCGTGGATATCGAGGCCGCCGAGGTGCTCGATCCGCGCACCTGTCCGCTGCGCGACGAATTCGCCGAGGAGTACGCGCGGCTGCGAGCGCACAAGGGCATGACGGTGGACCGCGCCCGCGAATACCTCGCCGATATCTCGTATTTCGGCACCATGATGGTGCATATGGGCGTCGCGGACGGCATGGTGTCCGGCGCCGCGCACACCACCGCGCACACCATTCGCCCGTCCTTCGAGATCATCAAGACCGAGCCGGGCGTCTCCACGGTGTCGAGTGTGTTCCTGATGTGCCTGGCCGATCGCGTGCTCGCGTACGGCGACTGCGCGGTGGTGCCGGATCCGACCTCGGATCAGCTTGCGGATATCGCTATTTCGTCGGCCCGCACCGCCGCCCAGTTCGGCATCGATCCGCGCGTGGCGATGCTGTCCTACTCGACGGGCGAATCCGGTTCCGGCGCTGATGTCGAAAAGGTGCGCACCGCAACCAAACTCGTGCACGAGCGCGCACCGCAACTGCTGGTGGAGGGCCCGATCCAGTACGACGCCGCCATCGAGCCGACGGTGGCGCGCACCAAACTGCCGGATTCGGCGGTGGCCGGGCAGGCGACGGTCTTCATCTTCCCGGACCTCAATACCGGTAACAACACCTATAAGGCGGTGCAGCGCAGCGCCGGTGCGGTGGCCATCGGCCCCGTACTCCAGGGTCTGCGCAAGCCGGTCAACGATCTGTCGCGCGGCGCGCTGGTCGCCGATATCGTCAATACCGTTGCCATCACCGCCATTCAGGCGCAGGGGGAGGCGAAGTGAAGGTCCTGGTCATCAATTCCGGGTCGTCGTCGATCAAATACCAGCTGCTGGACCCGGAATCGGCCGATGTGGTCGCGGCCGGGATGGTGCAGCGGATCGGCGAACCGGTCGCCGAGGGCTCGCCCAGCATCGAACACCAGAGTGACGGCAAGACTTTCGAGCATGACGGGGAAGTGCCCGATCATGCCGCGGGCTTGCGCCTGGTCTTCGACATCTTCGCCGAGAGCGGCCACGATCTGGCCGATGAGGGCCTGCGCGCGGTCGGGCATCGCGTGGTGCACGGCGGTGAGGTGTTCTACGAGCCGACCCTGATCACCGATGAGGTGGTCGAGGCCATCGCGAACCTGTCCTCCCTTGCGCCGCTGCACAATCCGGCCAATGTGGTGGGCATCGAGAGTGCGCGCGAATTGCTGCCGGATGTCCCGCAGGTGGCGGTGTTCGACACCGCCTTCTTCCACGGGCTGCCCGCCGCCGCCAAGACCTACGCCATCGACGCGAAGGTCGCCGCCGCGCACGGCGTGCGCCGGTACGGCTTCCACGGCACCTCGCACGAATACGTCTCCGGGCAGGTCGCCGAATTCCTCGGTAAAGACCCGTCCGAGCTGAATCAGATTGTGCTGCACCTGGGTAACGGCGCGTCCGCCTCCGCCATCCGCGGTGGGAAAGCGGTCGACACCACCATGGGCCTGACGCCGCTGGAGGGGCTGGTCATGGGAACCCGGTCCGGGGATCTGGATCCGGGGATCATCTTCCATCTGATTCGCACCGCGGATATGAATGTGGACGATGTGGATGCCCTGCTCAACCGGCAGTCCGGTATCAAGGGCCTGTCCGGGGTGAACGATTTCCGCGAACTCGGCCGCCTCATCGAGACCGGGGACGCCGCGGCCCAACTCGCGTTCGACGTCTACATTCATCGCCTGCGCCGCTATATCGGCGCGTACCTGGTGGAACTGGGCCGGGTGGACGCGATCACCTTCACCGCCGGCGTCGGTGAGAACGCCGCCGCGGTGCGCGCGGCCGCGCTGGCCGATCTGGGGCGTTTCAGCATCGAGGTGGATCCGGCCCGCAATACCGCCAAAGATCGCTCCGCCCGGTACATCTCACCGGCGGGCGCGGAGGTCGCGGTGCTGGTGGTGCCGACCAACGAGGAACTGGCCATCGCGCGCGCGGCCGCCCGCCTGGTGGGCTGACCAGCGCGGCAGCCGCTTTCCGAGCATCTTCACCAAAACATCACGATCGGTCTGCCAGAGTGCTACTCGGATCCGGTTCCCCCCGAGCGCGGATCCACCGGAACCCGTGCCGCCCAACGCACAACTGCGCTGGGTACTGACCCTCCCTCGCCAGTACCCGGATCCTCTCGGCTGCCTCCGAAGGTACGCAGTGCGGCACGGGGCCTTCCGGTCTTCCCGGAACCGGGCCGCTGTGTTCTCAGAACCAGGATTTGGCGCGCACCGCGTTGGCGAGATCCACCAGCGCGTACCGGTGGGTGCGCCCGGGCGCGAAGCGGGCCAGACCGCGCAGACCGGTTTCGATACCGCGCCGCAGATCCCGTTCGGTGAATGGTGCGCCGAATATCTTGGCATCACCCGTTTTCGGGGCATTCCCCGCCTGCAACCAGCCCAATGCGGTGCCGAGCACCAGAATGCGCAGTTGCGCGGTGCGGCTCTCGCCGGGCGGCAGCGCCTGCACGCGAGCGGCTGCCACGTGCAGCGTGCTTTCGTCGAGCTGTGCGACCGGCATGCTGGCCAGCAGCATGAGCACCGCCGTCATCCGGGCCTCGGAATAGTGCCGCGAGGCGGGCGGCACCTCGTCCAGGGCGTGCACGGCGGCGGTGGTATCCCCGGCGGCGGCGAGTTGCCGGGCCAGGCCGAACGCCGCGCTGACCACACCGCGATCGGTGCGCCAGACGGTGGCGTAGTAGTTCTCGGCGTAGGCGCGCCATTCCTCCGGATCGGGTGAATCCCAGTGTTGCAGAATGAGTTCCGCGGTGGCGGCGAGCGCGAGTTTCGGTGCTATCTCACCCGGGATGGCCTGGAGCACGGCATCGAAGCGGGCGAAGGCGCGTTCGTAATCCTGTTCCAGCAGTTCGATCATGCCCAGGTACCAGTCCGCGCGCCAATCCTGGGACGGTGGTTCCCCATTATCGGTGAGGCGGCGCAGCAGCATGCGGGCGGCGGCCGGTTCCTCCAGATCGAGATGGGCGCGCGCCTCGGCCAGGGTCACCTCGAGTTCGAAAGTCTCCGGTGCGCCGCCGGGTTCGGCCGCCGCGCGCTGGCGCGCGTGCCGCAGTTCGTCCAGCGCGTGCCGGGCCTCGGGGTGTGCGGCCCCGGCCAGCAGCGCCGCGGACGGGTCGGTCGGATCGACCAGCGGTACCGGCAGCGCGGCCACCACATCGCGGGGACGCAGCAGGGTGCCGCGTTCGACGCCGTCGATGAGTCCATCGGTCTGCGCCACCAATTCCGCGGTGCCGAAACTGGTGCGCGGCGGGCTGAAAAGCGTTGACAGCTGCGGATGTTCATTGCCGGTCTCGACCGCGAGGATTTCCCGCAGCACACCGGTGAGCTGACCGCTGAGCAGTCGCGCGGACCCGAAGCGTCGATCCGGATCCGGATCGGTGGCGCGCAGCAGCAGCCGGTGGAAGAACTGGTGCCGGGCCAGCACCGGCTGATCCTTCGCCGCCGGGATGCCCTCGACGTACGCGCCCTTCTCCATGGGCAGGTCGAGGGTGAGCACCGCCAGGGTGCGGCCGACCGTATAGATGTCCGAGGCGATGGTGGGCCCGGTCTGTGGAATCTCCGGCGCCTGGAATCCCCTGGTGCCGTACAGGTTTCCGTACGCTTCGAAGGGTGCGGTGGCGCCGAGGTCGATGAGTTCCACCCGGTCGGTGGTGACCATGATGTTGTCCGGCTTGAGATCGTTGTAGGCCAGGCCCACCGAATGCAGATAGTCCAGTGCCGGAAGGATTTCCAGCAGGTACGCGATGGCCTCGGTGACCGGCATGCGTTCGGGCCGGGTGTGCTGTTCGAGCAGATCGCGCAGCGAATGCCCGCCGACGTACTCCATCACGATGTAGCCGACGGGGGAGCCGTCCGAGCCCGGATGTTCCACGAAATTGTGGATTTTGACGATGCTCGGGTGCACCACCTCGGCCAGGAATTGCCGTTCGGCCACGGCGACCGCCTGCGCCTCGGCGTCACCGGCGTGCAGCAGGCCCTTGAGCACCACCCAGCGGTCGCTCACATTCCGGTCGATGGCCAGGTAGATCCAGCCGAGCCCGCCGTGCGCGATACAGCCCTGGATCTCGTACTGTCCCGCGACGCGATCCCCGGGTTGCAGCGACGGCCGGAAATCATAAGGCGCACCGCAGGTCTCGCACGTCCCGGCGGTGGCGGCCGGACGCGCCGCGGTGGCGCGCCCCACCGGTTTGCCGCAGCGCCAGCAGAATCGGCGGCCCTCCGCGACCATCGGATCGGCGAGCACCGCCTTCTCCGGATCAACCTGTTCCACCGCCGGAATCGGCACCAGTCCGGCCCCGAGCCGTCGCACCACGGGGCGCGTCCGCGCCATTCGCGCGGTGCGCTGTGAGGGCCGGGTGGGCGTGCGCCCGGTGCTCACCGCCGTGCCGGAGGCCGAATGCTGCTGGGTGGCAGCCGATTCGGCCTCCTCGTGCCGCGTGGTGGCCTGGGTGGGTTCGGCCACGCGCTCGGTGGCCTGGGTCGGGTCGGGCTCCTGTGGGGTGTGCATCAGTCGCGGTACCTCGGCGCGGGCGGAATGGCGGCGTCGCCGAGTTCGGTGGCCAGCCAGCGGTGGTAGAGGCGATTCCAGGTGCCGTCGGAGCGAATGCGTTCCAGGGTGCCGTTGACGAAGCGCACCAGATCGTCCGAGCCCTGGGATATTCCGATGCCGTACTGCTCGGTGCTGAGGTTCGGCCCGACCACCTCGATGGCCGGATCCTGGATGGCCAGTCCGGCCAGCAGCGTGTCATCGGTACTGATGGCGTCGACCTGTCGCTGCTGCAGCACCACCAGGCAGTCCGCCCAGCTCGGCACGGTCAGTATGGAGACCGCGGGCTGCTGGATGCGCACCAGATCCAGCGAGGTGGTGCCGCGCACCACGCACAATCGTTTGCCCGCCAGATCGGTGAGCCCGGAGACGCCGGAATTGCGCACCGTGAGCACCCGCTGATGGGCCTGCAGATACGAGGTGGAGAAGGTGACCCGTTGCCGCCGTTCGCAATTGATGGTCATGGTCTTCACCACGACATCGACGGTGTGCTCCTGGAGCGCGCGCTCGCGATCGGCGGATCCGAGAATGCGGTATTCGATGGCATCCGGATTCCCGAGCAGATCCCGCGCCAGTTCGTGTGCGATGTCCACATCGAATCCGGTGAGCGCCCCGCTGGTCGGATCCCGGAAGCTGAACAGATTGCTGCCCGGATCCAATCCGACCAGCAGTCGCCCGCGCGCTCGAATGGCGTCCACGCTCGGCCCGGCGGTGCTCGCCGGTCGCAGGCTCGCCGTTGGATCCCCACAGTTGTCCACCGATGGCGGCAGCGGCGTCTGCGTCTGTGCCGCAACGGCTCCCGAGGGCAGCGGCGGTTCCATATAGCTGGGCACATGGCTCGACGGTGCGGGCGCGGCTCCGTCCGCGCAGCCGCTCACGACCGCGAGCGCGGCCGCGATCACACCGATGGTTCGTAGCGCCGAGTGTCGGTTCATCGGTACTCCCGTAGTCGCGGCCACAGTCCCGCGGCGACCAATACGGCGGCGGCGGTGCTCAGCACCAGTGCGCCCGGGGCGAGTAGATCGAGGGTGCGGGCGGCGTGGGAGGTGTTGGCGCGCAATTCGTTCCGGGTATCGGTGATGCCGTTGCCGAGGGCGGTGTCGAGGGCGTCGACCTGGGCGGTGGCCTCGTTCGCGCCCGGTCCGGTGGCGACCGCGCCCGCGCCGATGAAGTCGCCCTTGGAGAGCGCGTCGTTCATGCGCTGATGCGCGGCCTTCCAGCGATCCAGCGCCGAGCTCGCGGTCTTCACCTCGGTCGCGCCGGGCGCGTGGCTGGAATATCCCGCCAGAATGGCCTGCAGTTTGCCTACGGCCTGGTCGAAGGTCTTGTCGTATTCGGCGCTGGTATCGCGCCGCACCAGCTTCAGCGTTTCGGCGGTGCGGGCCTGCTGGGCGAGAATGCGGCTCTCGGTGAGCGCCGCGGTGGGAATGCTGCCCGAATCGCGGGAGTCGGTGGTGTCGACGGCGGAGATGAATCCGGCGATGACCGTCCAGCCCAGCAGCACCACCATGGTCCCGGTGGCCAGCAGCAGTCCGGCATTGAGCACCCGATGCCAGCGCCGGAACAGGAACCACTGCGCCGCGACCAGCACCGCCACCGCCAGCAGCGGCGTCACGATGGCGGGCCACGGCGGGCGTACATGACTGCGCTGGGTGCTGGTGATGGCGGCGGCGCGATGCTCCTGCAATTCCTGCGCCATTGGCAGCACGGTGCCCTGCATGAGGTTAGACGCCTCGCTGAGGTAGGCCGCCCCGACCGGTAGTCCGCTGCGATTGTTGGCGCGCGCGGTCTCCACGATGCCGCAGTACACCGGCAGTCCGGTGGAGATGCCGGTGCGCAGATGCGTATCCCCGTCTCCGCCACTGCGATTGGACTGCGTCACCAGTTCGGCCGCGGCCTCGCCGACCGCCTGGTTGTAGCGGTCGCGCACGGTCTTGGGTTCGAGCCCGCCGGAGATGAACGCGGTGCCCGCCGAGGCGTCCGCCACCGACAGCGCGGTGTACAGCCGCTGCGCCGAATACGCGTCCGGCTCACTCTGATCCAAAAGCACATCGAGCGCGTGCTGCCGATTGTTCACCGCGCTCGCGGTGACCACGCCCGCCGCCAGGCACATGCCCAGCAGCACCAGTCCGACGGCGATCAATTTGGCCGGTGAGGACTGTGCGAACAGCCGCATCTCGGTGGTCGAGAGCCGTTCGCGCACGGCCGCCGCGGCCGCGCGGGGGGACAGCTCGTCCAGCCGCAACTGCTCGGTGCGAACCATGTTCACCTCCCACTGACCGAAACCGGACGATCGACTTGTAGCACTCGGATGAGCTTATTGTGGACGTACCTGTGCCGTGACGCGGGAACACCCGGATCTCTGTACGGCACGGGTCCGAGGATGGGATGCGAGCATGCGTGGTGACGGCGACGGCTGGGCGGAAAGCCCGGATGGCACCCGACAGTGGGGTCGATTCGGAGCTGCCGGACTGTTGCTGCGTGCCCCGCTGGCCGATGGCGGGTCGGCGGTGCTGCTGCAGCATCGCGCGGCCTGGAGTCATCAGGGCGGTACCTGGGCACTGCCCGGCGGCGCCCGCGACAGCCATGAGACGAGCGTGCACGCCGCCGTCCGCGAGGCCGAGGAGGAGGCGGGCATCACCGCCGGATCCATCCGGGTGCGGGCCTCGCGGGTGACCGCCACCGCCGCCAGTGGCTGGACGTACACCACGGTTATCGCGGACGCGGCCACCCGGCTGCGCACCGAGGCGAATCTGGAGAGCACCGAATTGGCGTGGGTGCCCGAGGCCGAAGTGGACGCCCGCCCGCTGCATCCGGGTTTCGAGGCCGCCTGGCCGCTGTTGCGCGCCACCCCGGCGCGGGTGAGCCTGGACGGATTGGACGATCCGGAAGCGGTGGCGGCCGCATTGCCACGCACCCTGGAACTACCCGATGCGGAGTTCCTCTGGTTGCGCACGGACGGCAATGGCAATGCCCGAGATGCCCGGATCGGCGCAGGCGCGGACATCGATGATCTGGCCGGAAATGTGTTGTACCTCACGCTGGCTCAGGTGTTGTCTTGAGGCGTGAGCGAGCGTGAGATTCCCACGTACTGCCGGATCTGCGAACCACTCTGTGGACTGATCGCCACCGTCGAGGACGGACGGCTGGTGCGACTGCGCGCCGATAAGTCGCATCCGCTGTCGAAGGGGAACGCGTGCCCGAAGGGGATCGCGTTCAGCGAGATACAGAATGATCCGGATCGGGTGCTGTATCCCTTGCGGCGCACCGGGAATGGGTTCGAGCGGGTCACCTGGGACCAGGCGCTGGACGATATCGGCGCGCGGTTGCGCACCATCATCGGCGCGCACGGGCGCGAGAGTCTCGGCTGGTATTTCGGCAATCCCTCCTCGTTCTCCTATTCACATACGTTGTGGCTGGTGGGTTTTCAGCTCGCGGCCGGATTGCGGCATGTCTATTCGGCGGGCTCGCAGGACATCAACAATCGGTTCGTTGCCAGCGAACTGCTGTACGGATCGCTGACCTCGGTACCGGTGCCGGATCTGGACCGCACCGATTTCCTGCTCATGCTGGGCGCGAATCCCGTTGTGTCGCACGGTAGTGCGATGAGTATGCCGCGTATTCGCGAGAAGCTCACGGCCATCACCAAACGCGGCGGGCGGGTGCTGGTGGTCGATCCGCGCCGCACCGAGACCGCGCAGCTGTTCGAACATGTGGGGGTGCGTCCCGACGGCGACGCCTGGTTGCTCGCGAGCCTGCTCCAGGTCATTTTCGCGGAAGGTCTGGAAGACGCGGACGCGATCCGCCGCCAATCGGCCGGTGCGCACGAATTGCGTGCTGCCGTAGCGCGATTCACCCCGGAAGTCACCGCGCCGGTGACCGGTTTGGAGCCCGATGCCGTGCGCGCCCTCGCGCGCGATCTGGCGCGCGCCGACTCCGCCGCCGTGTACGGCCGCACCGGCACCTGCCTGGGCCGCCACGCCACCCTGGTCGCATTCCTGATCGATGTGCTGGCGCTGGTCACCGGCAATCTGGACAGGCCCGGCGGTTCGGTGTTCGGCAGGGAACTGGTCGCCGTCTCCAAACTGAACGCGCAACTCGGCCTGATCAAATACGGCAAGAACCGTTCCCGCATAGGCGATTTCCCGGATGTGCTGGGCACCTTCCCCGCCGCCATCATGGCCAAGGAGATCACCACCCCCGGCCCCGGACAGCTCCGCGCCCTGTTCACCTCGGCGGGCAATCCGGTCTCCTCGGTGCCGAACGGCCGCGAACTGGCCGCCGCCATGACGCAGCTCGACCTGCACGTCTCCATCGATCTGTACGTCAACGAGACCAACCGCACCGCCGACTACATCCTCCCCGCCACCACCTTCCTGGAACGCGATGACATCCCGCTGCCGTTCACCGCGCTCGCACCCACCCCGTACACGCAGTACACCGAGCGGGTGCTGGAACCGTACGGCGAGGCCCGCGAGGAATGGCGGATCATCGACGCCATCGCGACCCGAATCGGCGTGCAGCCCTTCGTCATCGGCCCCAAGGCCGCCGGTGGCCTGCTCAGCCGCCTGCGCGGCCTCCCCGGCGGTCGCGCGGCCCACCCCACCCCGCGCCTGCTGGTCGATCTGGCCGTCCGCACTGGCCCTTACGGCGACCTCTTCGGCCTGCGTCGCGGCGGTCTCAGCTTGAAAATGCTCCGCCGCCACCCGCACGGCTTGGTCCTCGCGGATTCCATCACGACCGGTGTCCTGCGAGAAGTGGTGCAGCACAAGGACAACCGAGTCCACCTGGCCCCCGCCGAAATCCTCGCCGAACTCCGCGACCTGACCGCCGCCCCCGCCGACCCGTCCTACCCCCTCCGCGTGATCGGAATGCGCGAACTCAAATCCCACAACTCCTGGATGCACAATTCCGAACTCCTCATGCGCGGCGACCGCACCCAAGCCGCCCGCATCAACCCCAAAGACGCAGCCGTAGCGGGCATCTCGGACGGCTCCCGCTGCCGCGTAACCTCCCCCCACGGCTCCATAGAGGTAACCGCCCACCTCACCGAAGACATGATCGAAGGCGCGGTGGCCATCCCGCACGGCTGGGGCCACAACGGCGGCTGGCATCGAGCCAACGCCGCCGGCGGAGCCAACCCCAACCACCTCATGTCCACCGATCCCGCCGACGTCGAACGCCTGGCGGGCATGTCCCACCTCAACGGCGTCCCGATCCGCCTGGATCCGGTGCCGCTGAGCTGAGGCTCAGTTGGCGAGGTTGTCCAGCACCTGCTGCTTGAGCGCACGGGCCGCCGATTCCGGATCGCGTGCTGCGGTAATGGCCCGCACCACCACGATTCGGGTCGCGCCCGCCGCCAGCACCTCCGGCAGGCGCTGATCGTCGATGCCGCCGATGGCGAACCAGGGCCGCGCGGTATGCGATTCGGCGGTGGAGCGCACCAGCTCCAACCCCGACGCCTGACGACCAGGCTTGGTGGGCGTGGCGTACACGGGCCCGGTGCAGAAGTAATCGATGTGCTCGTCGATGGCGGCGAGCCCCGCCTGCGCCCGGTTATTGGTGGAGCGGCCGATCACCACATCCGGCCCGAGGATCTTGCGCGCGTACCAGGGCGGCAGATCCCCCTGCCCCAAATGCAGCACATCGATGCCCGCCGCCAGTCCGATATCGGCGCGGTCGTTGCAGGCCACGAGTGCCCCGTGCCTGCGCGCGGCGGCCTTCAATTCGGCAAGCGCACCCAGTTCGGCTTTGGCCTCGAGCGGCCCGAACTCCTTCTCCCCGGGCGACCCCTTATCCCGCAACTGGATGATGTCGACGCCCCCGGCCAGGGCCGCATCGGCGAAGGCGGCCAGGTCGCCGGTATCCCGGCGGGCATCCGTGCACAGGTACAGGCGTGCGCTGGCCAGGCGTTCGCGCGGTGTGGCGGGCCGGTTCGGGTGGGAGGGCTGCACGTCCCCGACGCTAGTCGCGCTACCGTGGTGAGGCGAAACGAACGGTGTGACCTGCGTGCGGGGCCACTGCTCGTTGCCTTCGAAGACACCGGCCCCGCCATGCCGAACTTCTGATTCGCGGCCCGCCGGGGCTTCGAGGGCCGCGGACCGCGCCGCCGGAGGCGGCGCAATCGAACACAGTTAGGTGGATGTAGTGCGGACTCTGGCCGTCGTGGGCGGCGGTGTGATCGGGCTTTCGGTGGCATGGCGTGCCGCCGAGGCGGGGTGGGCGGTCACGCTGTTCGATCCGGCGAGTGGGTCGGGGGCCTCGTGGGTGGCGGGTGGGATGCTCGCGCCGCTGTCGGAGGGGTGGCCGGGGGAGGAGGCCGCGCTCGCGTTCGGGGCCGCTTCGCTGGCGCGGTGGCCTGAGTTCGCGGCTCGCCTGCAAGCCCACGCGACCACCGAGCTCTTCACCGCGACGCGCACGCTGACGGTCGCTCTCGACACCGCCGACGCGGCCGACTTGCGCACTATCGCTGATTGGGTGAATGCCCAGCCCTTGCCCACGTTGGATAGCGCGGGTGCACTGTCCACGACCGCACGACCCGGCGATATCCCGGAGATGTCCGCGCGGGGAGACGGGGCCGGTGGCGAGCATCTGCGGCTGTTGGATCGCGGTGGCGTTCGGGCACTCGAGCCCGGTCTGGCCCGGACCGTGCGTGCCGGATTGCTCGCGAATTCCGAACCCGCCGTTGACAATCGCGCGCTGGTGAACGCGCTGCGGTCCGCCTGCGTGGCGGGCGGCGTTGAATTTCGCGCGGAGAAGGTGAACTCGCTCGCGGATCTGTCGCATGATCGGGTCGTGCTCGCGGCCGGGGCGGCTGCCGCCGAATTGTGGCCGGGGCTGCCGGTTCGCCCGGTGAAGGGCGAGATTCTGCGGTTGCGGCGGCGGCCCAGTGCACCGACGCCGCCGGAGAGTGTGATTCGCGCTCGCGTGCACGGGCGGCCCATTTATCTGGTGCCGCGCAGTGACGGAATCGTGCTGGGCGCAACGCAATACGAGCAGGGGTTCGATACGGCTGTCACCGTGGCGGGCGTGCGGGATCTCATCACCGATGCCGAGGCGATCCTGCCGGGTATCGGGGAGTACGAGTTCGCCGAGGCCATCGCGGGTTCGCGGCCGGGATCGCCGGATAATCTGCCGCTCATCGGCTATCTCGATGAGCGCGTGATCGCGGCGACGGGGCACGGCCGCAATGGAATTCTCGATACCCCCGTCACGGTTGACGCAGTGTTGTCCCTGCTCGCCGATGCTCAGCTCCCCGAGGCGCGATCCGCCGATCCGGGACGCTTCCGCACTTCCGCCCCCATCTCTTCAGGAGGAGTCCGATGACCGCAGTTCCGGTCGGTATCACCGTCAATGGTGAGGACCACGAATTCGCCGAGGCCCCGACGGTGCGCCAGGTGCTGGAGCAGTTGAATCTGCCGTGTCAGGGTGTGGCGGTGGCGGTGGACGGCGCGCTGTTCCCGAAGTCGCGCTGGGATGAGCAGGTCGGGCGCGGCTGGGAGCTCGAGGTGCTGACGGCGGTGCAGGGTGGCTAGCGGCATCGATCCGCTGGTGATCGCGGGTCGCAGTTTCGGTTCGCGGCTCATCATGGGCACCGGCGGCGCGGAGAATCTCGCGGTGCTGGAGGAGGCCCTGATCGCCTCGGGCACCGAACTGACCACGGTCGCCATGCGCCGCGTGGACGCCGCGGGCGGCACCGGCGTGCTGGATCTGCTCAAGCGCCTGGAGATCGCCCCGCTGCCCAATACCGCGGGTTGCCGCACCGCCGCCGAGGCCGTGCTCACCGCGCGCCTGGGCCGTGAGGCGCTCGAAACCGATTGGGTGAAGCTGGAAGTCATCGCGGACGAGCGCACCCTGCTCCCGGATGCCATCGAATTGGTCGATGCCGCAGAGCAATTGGTGGACGACGGTTTCACCGTGCTGCCGTACACCACCGACGACCCGGTGCTCGCGCGCCGTCTCGAGGATGCGGGCTGCGCCGCCGTCATGCCCCTGGGCTCGCCGATCGGCACCGGCCTGGGCATCGGCAATCCGCACAATATCGAGATGATCGTGGCCGCCGCGGGCGTCCCGGTCATCCTGGACGCGGGTATCGGCACCGCCAGCGATGCCGCCCTGGCGATGGAACTCGGCTGTGCCGCAGTCCTGCTCGCCACCGCGGTCACCCGCGCCCGCAAACCCGCCCTCATGGCGACGGCCATGGCGAATGCCGTCCAGGCCGGTTGGCTGGCGCGCGAGGCGGGCCGCATCCCGAAACGTTTCTGGGCACAAGCCTCTTCGCCCGCGCTCTGACCCGGCGTCCGAAGGTTTCGGCGCGCCGCCGAGTCCGGATTGTCCGGGGGGAAGTCCCCTGGAAGGGGGTAGAGCAGGTCATCCTCGAGGTTGAGGGGACGCGCGACCTCTGGTCGATAGTGCGGGACCGGATCTTCGGGAAGACTGGTCCCCATGATCGAACTGAGGGGCCTGACCAAACACTACGGGCAGACCGTCGCGGTGTCGGATCTGTCGTTCACGGTTCGTCCGGGGTTGGTGACCGGCTTTCTCGGCCCGAATGGGGCGGGTAAGTCGACCACCATGCGGATGATTCTGGGGTTGGACGAACCGACGTCCGGTACCGCGCTCATCGACGGTAAGCCGTATCGCGATTTGAAGCGTCCGCTGACCGAGGTCGGCGCGCTGCTCGATGCCAAGTGGGTACATCCGAATCGTTCGGCGCGCGCACATCTGCGCTGGTTGGCGGCGTCCAATGACATTCCGGCGGCACGCGTGGAGGAGGTGCTGCGCCTGGTCGGCCTCGCGGAGGTGGCCAATAAGAACGCGGGCGGTTTCTCGCTCGGCATGTCGCAGCGGCTCGGCCTGGCGGGTGCGCTGCTGGGTGATCCGAAGGTGCTGCTGTTCGACGAACCGGTGAACGGCCTGGATCCCGAGGGCATTCTGTGGATTCGCCGTTTCATGCAGCGGCTGGCGTCGGAGGGCCGCACGGTGCTGGTCTCCAGCCATCTGCTGTCCGAAATGGCGCAGACCGCAGAGCATCTCATCGTGATCGGCCGCGGCCAGCTGATGGCCGACACCACCACAAAGGATTTCATCGAGAAGGCGTCGGAACAGTCTGTGCGCGTGCGCAGTCCGCAGCTGGATCAATTGCGCGGCCTGCTCACCTCCAATGGCATGACGGTGCGTGAGGCGGGCGCGGACAATGACGGCCCGGCCCTGGTGATCGCGGGCGTCACCTCGGACGCGGTCGGAAAACTGGCCGGCTCCAATGACATAACGCTCTTCGAGCTGTCACCGCAGCGCGCGTCGCTGGAGGAGGCGTTCATGCGGATGACCGGCAGTGCGGTGGAGTACCACGGCGAAGGCTTCGACCAGGTGATGGGAGGTGCGCTCTGATGGGCGTACTCGCGGCGGAACGAATCAAACTCACCTCGACCCGGTCTCCGTGGTGGTGCTCGGCGATCATCGTGGCGCTGGGTCTGGGCTTCGCGGCCCTGGTGGCGGCGGTGAATCGCTCGCCCAAGGCCGATACCCCGCCCCTGCACGTGACCACTGTCGTGGGTGGCGTGAGCGGCTTCGGCGTACTGGTGCTGATGATCTTGGCGGCGCTCGCGATAACCAGCGAGTATCGGTTCGGCACCATTCGCAGCACATTTCTAGCAACCCCTGCGCGGGATAAGGTGCTGATCACCAAAGCACTGTTGATCGGCGCCTTCGGCGCGGTCCTGATCGGCGTGCTGACCCTGCTCTCCTTCCTGCTGGCAAAGGCGATCAGCGGTTCGGAGGGCGGCGCGGCCCTGGTGCTGTCCAATGCCGATAACGCCCGCGCCATTTACGGCGTCCCGATCTACGCCTTCCTGTCCGTGGTGCTGGCCATCGGCGTCGGCGTGCTGGTCCGGCAGAGCGCCGCGGCGATCTCGCTGATCATCCTGTGGCCGACGGTGCTGGAAACCCTGCTCAGCGCGTTCGGCAGCTTCGGCCGGAATGTGGGCGCGTTCATGCCTTTCGCGAACGCCGGTCACTTCTATTCGGCGGGTGCGGACGCGGCCGGTTCCAACTGGCATTGGGGCCCGTGGGGCAGCCTGCTGTACTTCGCCGTGTTCGTCGGAATCGTTTTCGGAGCCGCGCTGTTCGTAGTCAATAAGCGCGACGCATAGACCCTGCCCGGGGATGCCGCCGGCCACTGCCCGGTTCGGCGGCGAATATCGGCCCGATACGGAGAAATCCGTATCGGGCCGATGTCGTTTCCGGTGGTCGGGGGACTCTCGCTCCGGGTGTGCCGGGAAACACTGTATGAATACCGTCGAATCGGGTCGCAAGTGTCTGGCGGACCCCTCCGGAGCTGAGTAGCATCGGCCCAGCAACCAAAACACTCGTACATCGGCGGGCCCAATGATGTGGCCGCTCGGACCGATCGGAAGGTGTCAGGTGGCAGTCATTAATCCATCCGGAGATCAAGCGCTGAGATACGCTCTGGGCGTGAGCGAACGACCCTCCGACGGCGGCGAGCGCGCATCCGACGCCCCCCGCTCGGAAGGACTGGGAACCGATCGCAAGCGGTCGCGGGAGGCGAATGGATCCCGTGCTCGTGAGTCGCGCGCACCCCGCATCGACCCCGACGTGGTGATTCCGCTGGTCCCGACCGAATCGGTCGATGATTCCCTCGACGACACCGATGCCGCGAACGGCCGCCGCCGTTTCCCGAGCGGGCAGCTTTCGGCGCTGGTCAATGCCGCGAATCAGCGCGGTGATCTGATCGGCCTGGTCCGCAAGGCCCGCGAAAACCTGCCCGGTGACCCGGCTTTCGGTGATCCGCTCTCGGTTTCCGGTCCGGGCGGTGCTCGTGCCGTCGCCCGCGCCGCGGACAAACTGGTCGGCGATTCACCCAGTGCCGCACGCGAATTGGGCCTGGGCGCGTTGCAGGTCTGGCAGGCCATGCTGGAGCGCGTCGGCAAGGGCCGCGGCACCCAGGAGATCACCATCATGTTCACCGATCTGGTGGCCTTCTCCAGTTGGTCGCTGGCCGCCGGTGACGAACAGACCCTGGAACTGTTGCGCCGGGTGGCCAAGGCCATCGAGCCGCCGATCGCCGATCGCGGCGGTCAGGTCATCAAGCGCATGGGTGACGGTCTGATGGCGGTGTTCCCGTCCGCGGATCGCGCGGTGCGAGCCGCGGTGGCGGCCAAGGAGAATCTCACCAATGTGAATGTCAACGGCTATCGCCCGCAGATGCGCATGGGCCTGCATACGGGCACCCCGCGCGAGATCGGCGGCGATTGGCTGGGCGTGGATGTCACGATCGCCGCGCGGGTGATGGCGGCGGGCGGTAACGGCAACACCATGATGTCGGCGGTGACGCTGGAGTCCCTGAAGCCCGAGACGCTCGAGGAGCTCGGTTTCGGGGTCCGGCCGTATCGGCGCAGCTTTTTCGCGGCCCCGCTCAGCGGTGTGCCGGAGGATCTGCGCATCTTCCGCCTGGAGGCGGAGTAGTAGGCGGTATCTAGAGGAGATAGAGCACTGCGCCCGCTGTCGCCAGCACTCCGGCCACGCCGAGTGCGATCGCGAGCGGGCGTGCGGTCTTCCAGGTCGAGTAGGCCCCGCCGTAGAGGAATCCGGCCAGGGCTAGCAGCGCGATCATGGCGACGTCTTCGGACACCGCAATAGTGTGCCTGGCGGGGTTCGGGCCGGTCTCGGGGGCTCCGGCCGAAGCTCTCAGCCAATTAACAAGCACGCAGGCTTGATTTTTTTCTGGGGCGATGTGACCCTGTAACCGACCGCAGCGATGGCGCTGCGCCATGCGGGTGCACAGGGAGGCCCAGTAATGAGTCAGCTCGGCGACGATCCGGACCTCATTCGGATCGGCAACTGCTCCGGCTTCTACGGGGACCGGATGAGCGCCATGCGCGAGATGCTCGAGGGCGGGCAGCTCGATGTGCTCACCGGCGATTATCTGGCCGAACTCACCATGCTGATCCTGGGCCGGGATCGCATGAAGGACGCCAATCTCGGCTACGCCAAAACCTTTGTGCGACAGCTGGAGAGCAATCTCGGACTGGCCCTGGACAAGGGCGTGAAGATCGTCGTCAACGCGGGTGGATTGAATCCGGCCGGACTGGCCCAGCGGGTCGGCGAGGTGGCCGAAAAGCTCGGTCTCGCACCGAAGGTCGCGTATGTGACCGGTGACGATCTGCTGCCGCGTGCGAGCGAACTCGGCCTCGGCGCGCCGCTGACCGCCAATGCCTATCTGGGCGCGTGGGGTATCGCCGAAAGCCTGAACGCGGGCGCGGACATCGTGGTGACCGGTCGCGTCACCGACGCCGCCCTGGTGGTCGGCCCGGCCGCCGCGCATTTCGGCTGGGGCCGAACCGATTACGACGCGCTGGCGGGCGCGGTGGTGGCGGGGCACGTCATCGAATGCAGCACCCAGGCCACCGGCGGCAATTTCGCCTTCTTCACCGAGATCGCGGATCTGAACCGCCCGGGCTTCCCGCTCGCCGAGGTGCGCCGCGACGGCAGCAGTGTCATCACCAAGCATGACGGCACCGGCGGCGCGGTCACCGTGGACACCGTCGAAGCCCAGCTCATGTACGAGATCCAGAGCGAGCGCTACGCCGGACCGGACGTGACCACGCGCCTGGACACCATCGAACTCTCCCAGGACGGCCCGGATCGGGTGCTCATCAGCGGTGTGAAGGGTGAAGCGCCGCCGCCGCGCACCAAGGTCTCGCTGAACACCATCGGCGGTTTCCGCAATGAGATGGAGTTCATCGTCACCGGCCTGGATATCGAGGCCAAAGCCGAACTGGCGCAACGACAGCTGGAAGCCTGGCTGCCGGTGCGGCCCGCCGAACTGGACTGGACCCTGGCCCGCCTGGACCGGCCGGACGCCGAGACCGAGGAGCAGGCCAGCGCACTGCTGCGCTGTGTGGTGCGCGATCCGGACCCGAACAAGGTGGGGCGCGGATTCTCCAGCGTGGCAGTGGAATTGGCCCTGGCCAGCTATGCGGGCTTCTCGCTGACGGCCCCGCCCGGAAACGGCGGCCCGTACGGCGTGTTCACGCCGGGCTATGTGGATGCGAAGGAAGTTCCGCATATCGCGGTGCTGCCCGATGGCGGCACGGTGGATATCGCACCGGCGGGGGAGACCCTGGAACTGGCCGAGGTGCCCGAACCCGCACTGCCGCAGCCGCTTCCGCGGGGTGAGACCAAGCGCGTCCCGCTCGGCACCATCGCGCTGGCGCGCAGTGGCGATAAGGGCGGCAATGCCAATATCGGCGTCTGGGTGCGCACCGATGAGCAGTGGCGCTGGCTGGTGCACGCGCTCACCGTGGACGAACTGCGCCTGCTGCTGCCGGAAACCGCGAAACTGCCGGTCACCCGGCACGTGCTGCCGAATCTGCGCGCGATCAACTTCATTGTCGAGGGTCTGCTCGGGGAGGGCGTGGCCTATCAGGCGCGTTTCGATCCGCAGGCCAAGGGGCTCGGGGAATGGCTTCGGGCTCGGCACATCGAAATTCCTGTGGAGCTGCTGCCATGAGCACTGCCTTTGTGAACCCCTGGGAGACGCCGGAGCGGCGCGAATTGCGTGCCACCGTGCGCGGATTCGCCGAGCGCGAGGTGCTCCCGTATCTGGACGGCTGGGAGCGGGACGGTGAGATCCCGCGTGAACTGCACAAGAAGGCGGGCGCGCTGGGCCTGCTCGGCATCCAGTTCCCGGAATCGGGCGGCGGTTCGGACGGCGATCCCATCGACGCCGCCATCGTGTGCGAGGAAATGCATTACGCGGGCGGTTCGGGCGGTCTGTTCGCCTCGCTGTTCACCTGCGGTATCGCGGTGCCGCACATTATCGCCTCGGGGAACGCCGACCATATCGAGCGTTTCGCCAAGCCGACCCTGGCGGGCGAGAAGATCGGTTCGCTCGCCATCACCGAGCCGGGCGGCGGTTCGGATGTCGGGCATCTGCGCACCACCGCGGTGCGCGACGGTGACGAGTTCATCGTCAACGGCTCCAAGACCTACATCACCTCGGGTGTGCGCGCCGATTACGTCGTGACGGCGGTGCGCACGGGAGGCAGTGGCGCGGCCGGTGTTTCGCTGCTCATCGTGGAGAAGGGCACGCCCGGTTTCACGGTCAGCCGCAAGCTGGAGAAGATGGGCTGGCTGGCCTCCGATACCGCCGAACTCTCGTATGTCGATGTGCGCGTACCGGTGTCGAACCTGGTCGGTGCGGAGAACTCCGGATTCGCCCAGATCGCCAGCGCTTTCGTGAGCGAGCGCGTCGGCCTGGCGGTCCAGGCGTACGCGCAGGCGCAGCGCTGCCTGGACCTGACGCTTCAGTGGACCCGCGACCGGGAGACCTTCGGCCGCCCGCTGATCAGCCGCCAGTCCGTGCAGAACACGCTGTCGGAGATGGCGCGCCGCATCGATGTGGCCCGCGTCTACACCCGGCATATCGCCGAGCGCGCCGCACAGGGCGAGACCGATCTCATCGCCGAGGTGTGCTTCGCCAAGAACACCGCCGTCGAGACCGCGGAATGGGTTGCGCACCAGGCGGTTCAGCTGTTCGGCGGGCTCGGCTACATGCGCGAGTCCGAGGTCGAACGCCAGTACCGCGATGTGCGCATTCTCGGTATCGGCGGCGGCACCAATGAGATCCTGACCGCCCTGGCGGCAAAGCGATTGGGGTTCCAGTCTTGAGCATTCTGCGCAGCACCGTAGACCCGAAGTCGGCGGACTATCAGGCCGCCGCCGAGGCCATGGCGACCAAGCTCGGCGAGGTCGAGGCCGAATACGCCAAGAATGTCGCGGGCGGCGGCCCGGACAAGATGGCGCGACATCGCAAGCGCGGCAAGCTGACCGCGCGCGAGCGCATCGAACTGCTCATCGACGAGGATTCACCGTTCCTGGAGCTGGCCCCGCTGGCCGCCTGGGGCAGTGACTTCCACGTGGGCGCGAGCGTCATCGCCGGTATCGGCATTGTCGAGGGCGTCGAATGCATGATCGTCGCACCGGATCCGACCGTGCGCGGCGGCACCTCGAACCCGTGGACGCTGCGCAAGAACCTGCGCATGAACGATATCGCGCTGGAGAACCGGCTCCCGGTCATCGGCCTGGTGGAGTCCGGCGGCGCGGATCTGCCGACGCAGAAGGAGGTCTTCGTTCCGGGTGGTCGCATGTTCCGCGATCTCACCCGCCTGTCGGCGGCCGGAATTCCCACCATCGCACTGGTTTTCGGTAATTCCACCGCCGGTGGCGCGTACATCCCGGGCATGTCCGATTACACGGTCATGATCAAGGAGCGCTCCAAGGTGTTCCTGGGTGGTCCGCCGCTGGTGAAGATGGCTACCGGTGAGGAATCCGATGACGAATCGCTGGGTGGCGCGGAGATGCACGCCCGCGTCTCGGGTCTGGCGGACTACCTTGCCGCCGACGAGCAGGACGCGATTCGCCTGGGCCGCTCCATTATTCGCCGCCTGAACTGGCAGAAGCAGGGCCCGGCCCCGCGCCCGGTCGCCGAGGTGATCGAGCCGCTGTTCGATCAGGAAGAGCTGGTCGGCATCGTGCCGACCGATCTGAAGATCCCGTTCGATCCGCGCGAGGTCATCGCCCGCGTCGTCGACGGCTCCGATTTCGACGAGTTCAAACCGTTGTACGGCTCCAGCCTCGTCACCGGCTGGTCGGAGCTGCACGGTTACCCGGTCGGCATTCTCGCCAATGCGCGCGGCGTGCTGTTCTCCGAGGAAGCGCAGAAGGCCGCGCAGTTCATCCAGCTGGCCAATCAGAAGAACACGCCACTGCTGTTCCTGCACAACACCACCGGCTACATGGTCGGCAAGGAGTACGAGCAGAAGGGCATCATCAAGCACGGCGCGATGATGATCAACGCGGTGTCGAACTCCAAGGTCCCGCATATCTCGCTGCTCATGGGCGCGTCCTACGGCGCAGGGCACTACGGCATGTGCGGTCGCGCGTACGATCCGCGCTTCGTATTCGCCTGGCCCAGCGCCAAATCCGCCGTCATGGGCGGTGCGCAGCTGGCGGGCGTCATCTCCATCGTGGGCCGGGCCGCCAATGAGGCCAAGGGCATTCCGTTCAACGAGGAGGCCGACGCCGGTATCCGCGCCATGATCGAGGCGCAGATCGAGGCCGAATCGCTGCCCATGTTCATGTCGGGCCGCCTGTACGACGACGGCGTCATCGACCCGCGCGACACCCGCACGGTATTGGGAATGGCGTTGTCCGCCATCCACAATGCCCCGATCAAGGGCGCCGAGGGCTTCGGCGTCTTCCGAATGTGAGTGCCGGTATGGAGATAACGAACGTTCTGGTCGCGAACCGCGGTGAGATCGCGCGGCGCGTATTCGCCACGTGCCGTCGCATGGGAATCGCCACCACCGCCGTGTATTCCGACGCCGACGCCGCCGCACCGCATGTGGCGGAAGCGGATTCGGCCATTCGACTGCCCGGAAACACTCCTGGTGAGACCTACCTGCGCGGTGAACTGATCATCGAGGCCGCGCTGGCCGCCGGTGCGGACGCCATCCACCCCGGCTACGGATTCCTCTCCGAGAACGCCGAATTCGCGCGTGCCGTACTGGAAGCCGGTCTGACCTGGATCGGCCCGCCGGTGGCCGCCATCGAGCAGATGGGCTCCAAGGTCGAGTCCAAGAAGATGATGGACGCCGCCGGTGTCCCGGTGCTCGCCGAGCTGGACCCGGCCGAGGTCACCGCGGATATGCTGCCGGTGCTCATCAAGGCGTCCTCGGGCGGCGGCGGTCGCGGTATGCGCGTGGTGCGCGATCTCGCCGACCTCACCGAACAGCTGGAAGGCGCGCGGCGCGAGGCGGAATCGGCGTTCGGTGATCCGACCGTGTTCTGTGAGCGCTACCTGGAGACCGGCCGCCATATCGAGGTGCAGGTCATGGCCGACACCAAGGGCACGGTGTGGGCGGTCGGCGAGCGCGAGTGCTCGATCCAGCGCCGCCATCAGAAGGTCGTCGAAGAGGCCCCGTCCCCGCTGGTCGAGAAGATCGACGGGATGCGTGCGCGCCTGTTCGAGGCCGCCAAGCTCGCCACCGAGGCCATCGGTTACGAGGGTGCGGGCACCGTCGAATTCCTGGCCGACGAGAAGGGTGACTTCTTCTTCCTGGAGATGAATACCCGTCTCCAGGTGGAACATCCGGTCACCGAGCAGGTCACCGGCCTGGATCTGGTGCGCCTGCAATTGCAGGTCGCCGCCGGTCGCCCGCTGCCGGCGACGCAGCCGGGCATGCGCGGGCACTCCATCGAGGTGCGCCTGTACGCCGAGGATCCGGCGCACGATTGGCAGCCGCAGAGCGGTCCGGTGCACAAGCTCGACATCCCGGGCACCACGGGTGAATTCACCGTCCTGACCGAACCGGGCGTGCGCCTGGACACCGGTGTGGTGGACGGTTCCGTGGTGGGCGTGCACTACGACCCCATGCTGTCCAAGGTGATCTCGTTCGCCGAGACCCGTGACGAGGCCGCGCACATCCTGGCTTCGGCCTTGCAGCGCGCCAAGATTCACGGTCTGGTGACCAATCGCGATCTGCTGGTGCGGGTGCTGCGGCATCCGGCCTTCCTGGCCGGTGACACCGATACCGCCTTCTTCGCCACGCACGGCCTGGACAAGCTGTCCGCGCCGCTGGTGTCCGAGGAATCCGAGCAACTCTCCATTGTGGCTGCGGCACTGGCGGATTCGGCCGCGAATCGCAGGAACGCCAAGGTCGGTTTCGGTGTGCCGAGCGGCTGGCGCAATCTGCCGTCGCAACCGCAGTCCAAGTCCTACGAGAGCCGTGTGAGCGGTAAGCATGAGGTGCGCTACCGCATCACGCGTGCCGGTCTCGAGGTCGAGGGCCATCCGGGTCTCGAATTGGTCGAGGCCACACCGGATCTGGTGATTCTGCTGGTGCCCGGTGAGCGCGGCGCGGTGCGCCGCCGCTTCGAGATCGCCCGCTACGGCGATCTGGTGGCCGTGGATTCCCCGCTCGGCCCGGTCTCGGTGCGTCGCCTGCCGCGTTTCGAGGATCCGGCCGATCAGGTGGCCGAGGGTTCACTGCTCGCTCCCATGCCGGGCGCGGTCATCCGCCTCGGTGCGGAGCTGGGCAGCCGGGTCGAGAAGGGCCAGCCCATCCTGTGGCTGGAGGCGATGAAGATGGAGCACACCATCGCCGCGCCCGCCGCGGGTGTGCTCACCGAACTCAATGTGACGGTCGGTCAGCAGGTCGAAGTGGGCGCCCTGCTCGCCGTGGTCCAGTCCGATGACAGCGAAAACCAGGAGTAGACGATGAGCTTCATCGAAACCGATGAGCAGAAGGCCCTGCGCGAGGCCGTGGCCAAGCTGGCCGCCAAATACAACTTCCGCGATTACGCCGGACCCAAGGCCCGCAAGGGTGAGCCGTTCGACGAATTGTGGGATGAGGCGGGCAAACTCGGCTTCCTCGGCGTGAACCTGCCGGAGGAGTACGGCGGTGGCGGCGCGGGCATCTACGAGCTGGCGCTGGTGCAGGAGGAGCTCGCCGCACAGGGTTGCGGCCTACTGCTCATGGTGGTCTCCCCGGCCATCTGCGGCACCATCATCACCAAGTACGGCACCGACGCGCAGAAGCAGTACTGGCTGACCAAGCTGGCCGACGGCACCGGCAAGATGGTCTTCGGTATCACCGAACCCGATGCCGGCTCCAATTCGCACAAGATCACCACCACCGCCCGTAAGGACGGCGAGGACTGGATCCTGAGCGGTCGCAAGGTCTACATCTCCGGTGTCGATCAGGCCGAGGCCGTGCTCATCGTGGCGCGCACCGAGAACGCCAAGACCGGCAACCTCCAGCCCGCCCTGTTCATCGTCCCCACCGATGCCCCCGGCTTCGTGAAGACGAAGCAGGAGATGGACATCATCGAGCCGGACAACCAGTTCACGCTGTTCCTCGATGATGTGCGCCTGCCCGCCACCGCCCTGGTAGGCCAGGAGGACGCCGCCATCGCGCAGCTGTTCGCCGGTCTGAACCCGGAGCGAATCATGGGCGCGGCGATGGCGATCGGCATGGGCCGCTACGCCATCGATCGCGCGGTGACCTACGCCAAGGAGCGCGCGGTGTGGAAGGGCGTGCCGATCGGTGCGCACCAGGGCATTTCGCATCCGCTGGCACAGGTGAAGATCGAACTGGAACTGGCCAAGGTCATGATGCAGAAGGCCGCGTTCCTGTACGACTCGGGCGATGACTTCGGTGCCGCCGAGGCCGCCAATATGGCGAAATACGCTGCGGCGGAAGCCAGTATCAAGGCGCTGGATCAGGCGATTCAGACGCACGGCGGTTCCGGCCTCACCTCCGATGTGGGGCTGGCGGGCATGCTGGCGGCCTCGCGCATCGCGCGCGTCGCCCCGGTCAGCCGCGAGATGATCCTGAACTTCGTCGCACAGCACTCGCTCGGCCTGCCCCGGTCGTACTGAGCCGTATCCGACTGAGCCGTCTTCTCTTGACCCGTAAGGAAATTCGATGAGTGACGCCACCCCCGACGCGCCGTACGTGCGCTACGAGGTGCGGGACGGATTCGCCGTCCTGACCCTGGACTCCCCGCACAATCGCAACGCCCTGTCCTCGAAACTGGTGACGGAGCTGCTCGCGGGCCTGGAACAGGCCGCCGCGGACACCGCGGTGCGCGGGGTGGTGCTCACCCACACCGGCAATACCTTCTGTGCCGGAGCGGATCTCAAGGAAGCGCTGGACGCCGATCCGGCGGCCGCCGCAGGTATCCGCACCGGCTGGATGGTGCGGGTGCTGCGCGACATCCTGGACCTGCCCAAGCCGGTGATCGCGCAGATCGACGGCAATGTGCGCGCGGGCGGTATGGGCATCGTGGGCGCGTGCGATATCGCGGTCGCGGGTCGCGGCAGCAGTTTCGCCCTCACCGAGGCCCGGCTCGGGCTCGCGCCGTTCGTGATTTCGCTGACCCTGCTGCCGCGCCTGACCTCACGCGCGGCGGCCCGCTACTTCCAGACCGGGGAGACCTTCGACGCCGCCGAAGCCGAGCGCACCGGCCTGATCAGCATTGCCGCCGATGATCCGGAAGCCGAGGTGAAACGCCTGGTGGGAGAGCTGCGCAAGGGTTCCCCGCAGGGTCTGGCGGAGAGTAAGAAACTCGCCACCGCCGCCATCCTGGCCGAGGTCGATCGCTCCGCGCAGGCCCTGGCCGAGCGGTCCGGCAGCTTCTTCGGCACCCCCGATGTGATCGAGGGCATGACGGCCTTCTTTCAGCGTCGCCCGCCGAGCTGGGCAGAATAACTACTCATGGCTACACCCCACGAACCCAAGCAGGACCGCAGCCGGGCCACCCGGCAGCGGCTGCTGGAGGCGACCATCGACTGCCTGGCCGAGACCGGCTGGGCGGCGGCGACGGTCGCGGTGGTCGCCGAACGCGCCGGGGTGTCGCGCGGTGCGGCACAGCATCACTTCCCCACCCGCGAGGATCTGATCACCGCCGCGCTGGACTACATGTTCGACACCCGCATGGCGCAATCGCTCGCCGACGCCCAGGCCATCGGTGAGGTGGCCGAGGGGCAGGGCCGCACCGAGGCCGTGGTGACCGCACTGGTGGAGGGCTACACCACCACGTTCTTCAAGGCGGCGCTCCAGGTGTGGACGCATGCCGCCGCCGATCCGGCGCTGCGCGAACTCATCGTGCCGATGGAGGCGCGCTTCGGCCGGGTCTCGCATCGCATGGCGGTGGAGGCGCTGGGCGTGGACGACTCCGATCCCGTTGCGCACCATCTGGTTCAGGCCACGCTGGATCTGGCGCGCGGTCTCGGACTGGCCGATATCCTCACCGACGACTCGTTGCGCCGCAAGGAGATCGTGCAGCAGTGGGCGGCCACGCTGCATATCGCGCTGCACGCGCCGCGCTGAATTCTCCCGCGCTGAACTCCGATTCGTCGTCTACCAGCCGAAAACCTCTGCGATATCGATCGATTCGTCGTCCCAGCGGTGTTCGATGCGCTCGCGTTCGAGATCCGGCAGGTCCGGTGCCCAACCGGCTCGCCGCCAGAAGGCTTCGCGGCGTTCATCGCTGAGGGGGAGTGGATCGTTCATATGACAGTCCCTGGATCGGATTGCCGGGTGCCGATTTCAGGGTAGGGGAGTGGCGCGGGTCACAATATTGTTTTCGAGTGGGCGACATCGCGGCTGATCAGCGGAAATACGTGAACTGCATCATTGCTGGACGCTTGTCCGGGAGCCTAACGTGCAGGGTTGAATTGAACCCGATCCGCGAAGGACATTGTTGTGCCCATCATCGATCTCGGCTCTGCCGCACTGAATCTCGCGAACGTTGTCACCAGCATCGCGTCGAACATCACCTACCTGCTGCACGCGTGGGGCCTCGCCTGATCCAGGCGCAGTGCCTCGCCTGAGCCAGGCGTAGCAAACGAAAGAGCCCGTCCCGCAATCACGCGGAACGGGCTCTTTCGTATGCGGGGCTAGGCGGGCTTCGGCGCGGTCAGGTCGTAGAGGGTCACCCCGTCCACCTCCTGCGCCGTGTAATGCTCCTGCACCCACTTGGTGATCTCGGAACTGTGCGAGCCGGAACGGTTCGAACCGCCCATCCGGCCCTCACCGCCGTCACCCATACCGCCGCCGCCGATGAAGTAGTGGATATCCCCATCGGTCACATACCGCTGGAACTGCTCCAGCGTCGGCGACGGATCACTGCCGTTGAACCCGCCGACCGGCATGACCGGCAGCTGCGTGGCGAGCTGGAAACCCGCGGCGCTGTTCGAGCCGATGGCCGCCGCCACCCAGGTGAACTGATCGCCATTGGCGGACAGCAGCGCGGTGACCTTCGCACTCGGCTTGCTGGCCATCATGAAATTGCCCGCGCCACCGCCCATTTCGCCACCTGGCATACCGCCGCCATTGCGGGCTCCACCGGAATGCATCCCACCGTTCATGCCCGGCATACCGCCGTTCTGGCCCGGTGTGGTGCCGTTCTGGCCGCGCATGCCGCCGTTCTGGCCGGGTGCGGTGCCGCCGTTCTGCCAGGGCCCGCCACCGCCGTGCCGTCCGCCGCCGCCGAAACCGAAGCCGCCGCGCACATTCGGGCCCGCGCTGGGGATCGGTCCCTCGTGGCCGGTGCCGAGGGTGTCGACCGTGTAGGCGATCGGTCCGGCGAGGCCGATGAGCACCGCGGCACTCGCGGCCGCGATTTCCACCTTGCGGGGCAGCCGGACCAGCAGCGCCAGGGTGACCACGACGCCTATCGTCGCCACGGTCCAGCGCAGCCAGGGCTGGAAGGAGCTGCTGCGGGACAGCAGCATCCACGCCGTGGCGATGGTGACGCCCAGGGCGAGCGCCAATGCCACACGTACCCAGCGCTTTTCGCGTTCCTGCCACAGCATCACCGCGCCGATGCCGACCAATGCGGCGATCGCGGGAGCCAGGGCGATCGTGTAGTACTGGTGGAAAATGCCCTTCATGAAGCTGAAGACCAGTCCGGTCACCAGCAGCCAGCCGCCCCACAGCATGAGCCCGGCGCGCCGCTGATCGGTGCGAGCGGCCTTGCCGCGCAGTACAAGTGCGGCGACCATCAGCACGAGCGCCGCGGGGATGAGCCAGGCGATCTGCCCGCCCTGCTGCGGTTCGAACATGCGGGTGATGCCCGTCGTGCCCCACATGCCGTTGCCACCGGCGGGCAGTTCCCCGCCCGGGCCGACGCTGCCGGTCTCATCGCCGTTCAACCGGCCCAGCCCGTTGTAGCCGAAGGTCAGTTCGAGAATCGAATTATGTTGTGAGCCACCGAAGTACGGCCGATCGTCGACCGGCCAGAATTCGGCGATGAGCACCCACCAGGCCGCGCCCGCGATCATGGCCGCGCCCGCCGCGAACAGCTGCGCGATGCGCTTGCCGAGCTTCGGCGGTCCGGCGACGAGATAGGTCAGCGCCAGCGCGGGCACCACCAGCAGCACCTGCAACTGCTTGGTGAGGAAGCCCAGACCGATGAACAAGCCGGTGTACAGCAGCCAGCGCCAGCGCCCGTCCTCGACCGCGCGGGTCATGGCCCAGGTCGCCGCGATCATGAGCAGCACCAGCAGCGCGTCCGGATTGTTGAACCGGAACATCAGCGCCGCAACGGGAGTCACCGCGAGCGCGAGCCCGGCCAGCAGTCCGGCGTGCGCGCCGAACACCCGCCGCACCGTGGCCCACAGCAGCGCCACCGAGGCCACGCCGATCAGCGCCTGCGGCAGCAGCATGCTCCAGCTGTGCAGTCCGAAGATCCGCACCGAGATCTCCATGGGCCACAGCGACAATGGCGTCTTGTCCACCGTGATGGAGTTGGCGGCGTCGGAGGAGCCGAAGAAGAACGCCTTCCACGACACCGAACCCGCCTGTACGGCAGCGGCATAGAACGAATTCGCCCAGCCGTTCACCGACAGATTCCACAGATACGCGATCGCGGTGCCGATGAGCAGCGCCGCCACCGCCGGATACTCCCAGCGCGGCTTCGAGACGGTATCCCGCTCGGGCGGCGGAACCACCTGTCGCTCAGTCAATGTCGCGGTCATCATGCACCTCCTCCGGCATGCGATTCGTGAGAGTGGCTGTGGATGCGTGCAGCCAGCGGGCCAACTGCCCATGGCCATAGCGCGGCGGAGTCACCGCCGCGACTTTCGCGGCCCGTTCGTCGGCCGCCGTCACCGGCTGCCCGCCGAATCATGCGCTCCCGCTTTGCGGAACACCCAGCGCAGGCCGACGAAGCGGATCAGGGTGGCGATGAGATTCGCGATCACCAGCACCAGCAGCTCCACGTGCACGGCCGAGTCCGGTGCCCAATGATGCAGTGCGAAAAGCGATCCGCTGGTGAGTGCGAGCCCGATGCCGAAGATGAACAGGCCCTGCAACTGATGCGAGACCGCCTGCGACGATCCGCGCACACCGAAGGTGAAGGCGCGATTGGCGGCGGTATTTCCGACGGCGGTGATCAGCAGCGCCAGGAAGTTCGCCACCTGTGCACCGGTAATCGATTGCAGCACAACGTAAAGCAGCAGATACGCGAGCGTGGACCCCACGCCGACGATGCCGAATCGCACCAGCTGTCCGACCATGCCCAGCGGTACGCCCTCCACCAGCGGTTCGCGTCCGATGGCGGCGCGCAGTTCATTGATGGGCAGCCGCCCCGACCCGAGCGCCCGCCCGACCCGCCAGATGCCCTGCAGATCCTTGCGCGCGGTGTCGACGATATCGACGCGGCTGTCCGGATCGTCGATCCAGTCCACCGGCACCTCGTGAATGCGCAGCCCGATGCGTTCGGCCAGCACCAGCAGTTCGGTGTCGAAGAACCATTCGCCGTCCTCCACCAGCGGCAGCACCATGCGCGCCACCTGGCTGCGCATGGCCTTGAAACCGCATTGCGCATCGGAGAACTTGGCCTGCAGCGAGGTGCGCAGGATCAGGTTGTAGCAGCGCGAGATGATCTCCCGCTTGGGTCCGCGCACCACCCGCGAGGAGGAGGCGAGCCGGGTGCCGATGGCCAGATCCGAATGTCCGGACACCAGCGGCGCGACCAGTGGCAGCAGCGCGTTCAAATCCGTGGACAGGTCGACGTCCATGTACGCGACGACCTGAGCGTCCGACCCCTGCCACACCTCGCGCAGTGCGCGACCGCGGCCCTTGCGATCCAGATGCACCACCCGCACCCCGTCGAGTTGCTCGGCGAGATACTCCGCCACCTGCAGGGTGGCATCGGTGGATGCGTTGTCGGCGATGGTGATTCGCGCCGTGAAGGGGAAATTGTCATTGAGGAAGGCGTGCAGGCGCTGCACGCACGGACCGAGATCGCGTTCTTCGTTGTAGACGGGTACGACCACGTCGATAACGGGCGTGGTCACGGACTCGGCTGGTTCCGCCGCCCGGACGGCGGTCACGGTGTCGGACATGATCACTACGGTCGTCCGGTACGCTGGGCCGCCCCTGCGGCGGAGCTGGGAGGTTCCTGGGAGCTACCGAGGACCTTCATGCAGTCGCCACAGCGGCGACACGGGCCCGTGCCCCGCGCCCAAGTTGTACGACGCCTCCAAACACCGCCGCGTCCACTCCTTGGCGAAGGCGAACGCGTCCGGCACCGAATATCCGTGTGCGAAAGCGCTGGTCATGGCCGCCGCCAGGGTGTCCCCGCCGCCGTGGTCATTGCCGGTGGCGATGCGCGGCGCGGTCAGCTCGTGGAAGGTCTCCCCGTCGAACAGCAGATCGGTGCTGACCGCGGAGGTGCGCAGATGCCCGCCCTTGACGATGGCCCATTTCGGCCCGAGCGCGTGCAGCGCCTCGGCGGCCTTGTGCGCGGTGAGATCGTCCACCACCTCGATTCCGGTGAGCAGCCGTACCTCGTCCAGATTCGGCGTGATCACGGTGGCCAGCGGAATCAGCGTGTCCCGCAGCGCATCCAGTGCCGAGGCGTGCAGCAGCGGATCACCGTGCATGGACGCCGCCACCGGATCCACCACCAGCGGAATATGCCCGTCCCGCCCGATCCCGACCTCCGCGCACACCGCGGCGACGGCCTCGATGATCCCGGTGGAGGCCAGCATGCCGGTCTTGGCGGCCCCGATCCCGATATCGCTCACCACGGTTCGCACCTGCCCCGCCACGATCTCCGGCGGAATCTCGTGAAAACCGCTGACCCCCACCGTGTTCTGCACGGTCACCGCGGCCACGGCCACGCACGCGTGCACCCCGCACATGGCCATGGTGCGCGAGTCGGCCTGAATTCCGGCACCGCCGCCGGAGTCGGTGCCCGCGATGGTGAGCGCGCGGACTGGGGTCTGCCCGTTAGGGGCGAGCGGCAGCAACTTCACGAGACGACCCTACGATCTCCGCGCCGCGTGCGGGACCCGACCCTTCCGGCATTATTGAAAACGATTATCATTTACGTATGACTTCAGCTCAGCGCCCCGCCCAGCTGCCCGTGACCGTGCTGTCCGGGTTCCTCGGCGCGGGCAAGACGACCCTGCTCAACCACATCCTCGCCAATCGGGACGGTCGCCGGGTGGCGGTGATCGTCAATGACATGAGCGAGGTGAATATCGACGCGGCGCTGGTCGCGGGGCAGGGGCATCTCGATCGGACCGAGGAGAAACTGGTCGAACTCACCAACGGGTGCATCTGCTGCACGCTGCGCGAGGACCTCATCGAATCGGTGGGCAAGCTGGCGCGGGAGGGGCGATTCGATCAGCTCGTCATCGAATCCACGGGCATTTCCGAGCCGATGCCGGTGGCGGCCACCTTCGAATGGGAATTCGAGGACGGTTTCAAGCTGGGTGACGTGGCCCGGCTGGACACCATGGTGACCGTGGTCGACGCCTCCACGTTCCTCGCCGAGGTGGTGAAGGGTCAGGCGCTCGCCGACCGCGATATGCAGGCGGGCGAGGGGGACGCGCGCACCATCGCCGATCTACTGGTGGATCAGGTGGAGTTCGCGAATGTGCTGGTGCTCAACAAAACCGATCTGGTGAGCGCGACAGCCGTGGGGACGGTGGAGGCCACGCTCAAGCGACTCAATCCCACTGCGCGCCTTGTGTATTCGGCGCACGGAGTGGTCGATCTCGCCGAGGTGCTCGGCACCGGACTCTACAATCCGGATCTGGCCGCCCAATTCGACGGCTGGGATGAGGAACTCGCGGGCGGGCACACCCCCGAGACCGAGGAATACGGGATCAGCAGCATCACCTTCACCGCCGATCGCCCCTTCCATCCCGAACGCCTCGAGGCGGCGCTGGCGCAATTGCAGAGACTGTTGCGCAGCAAGGGTTTCTTCTGGCTGGCGAGCCGCCCGGATCTGGCCGCCATCTGGTCGCAAGCGGGCCCGAATCTGACCTTCGAGGCGGGCGCGTACTGGACGTCCCTGGATATGCAGCCGGGACAGGAGATCGTCTTCATCGGCATCAAGCTCGATCGCCCGCATGTGCGGGACCTGCTGTATTCGGCCCTGCTCACCGATGCGGAGATGGAATCCGGGCGACAGGCGTGGCTGTCGTTCCCGGATCCCTTCCCGCACTGGGGCGAGGCGCATGAGCACGCCTGATTCTCAATTGGAGATGCCGGGCGTGCGGCGCACGTAGGTGTCGTCGGTCAACTGTTCGAGCAGGAACGCCGCGATATCGGCGCGCGAGATCTTCAGGGACAGACCGGGTTCCGAAGGTCCGAACCCGCGCCGGTAGGCGCCGGTGGCCGGTCCGTCGGTGAAGGCGCTGGGCCGCACGATGATCCAGTCCAGATTGCTCGCCTGCACATACTGTTCCTGCCGGACGTGATCGGCGAACGCCTGCCGCAGCAGCATGCCGAAGAAGACGTACTTCCAGAGGAAGTTCAGATTGCCCTTGCTGTCACCGACGCCCAGGGTGGACTGGCAGATGAGCCGTTTCACCCCCGTGCGCTGCATGGCCTCGATGATGACGCGGGTGCCCTCGGCGCGCACCACGCCCTTGCGGCCCGCGCCCAGGGCGACGATGACCGCCTCCTGGCCGAGTACGACCTGTTCGACCGCGGCCGGATCGAGCACATCGCCGACCACCACGTGCAAACGCTCGTGGGTGACGGGCATATTCGCGGCGTCGCGGGTCAGTGCGGTGACCTCGTGACCGGCCGCGAGGGCCTGGGTGACGACCTGACGGCCGATGGTTCCGGTGGCTCCGAAGAGTGCGATTCGCATTGTGTTCACCTCGTGTAATTCGTTGTCTTGAAGGTGAATTCAGTACATCAACGGGCGCGCGCCGGAACCATCGTCGAGCCTCTCGCCGACATGCGAGAGGCTCCACGCGGGATATCGGATCAGCTCAGCCGGGCGAAGAACTGGCGGATATCGGCGATCAGCACCTCGGGGGCCTCGTGCGCGGCGTAATGTCCGGCCGCGTCGTTCGCGCTGGTCGAATGCACCGACGTCACGTCGTAGGCGTTCCAGCTCACGATGTTCTTGTGATCGCGCTCGGCGAACCGCCGGATGGACTGGAAATCACCCTTGAACATGGCCAAACCGGTCGGGACGGTGGTCGGTTCGGTCGGCTGCTCGCTGTGCGCGTCCTCGTAGTAGAAGCGCAGCGCCGAACCGGAAGTGCCGGTCAGCCAGTAGATGGCCACGTTCCCGATGACGAAGTCGTAATCCAGTGACTCACCGAAAAGCTGTGCGTTCCAGGCCAGCAGGCCGGTCGGGGAATCCGCCAGCGCGAAGGCGATGGTCTGCGGCTGCTGGCTGTGCAGGTTGTTGAACGACATCTTGTTCTCGTAGAACCACTGCAGATGCGCCAGGCCGGCCATGTCCTCCTCGGACAGGTCCGCCATCTCGGCCGGATCGCCGGACGGGAACGAGAACAGCTGCGTCACATGCACTCCCAGCACCCGGTCGGGGGCGATGCGGCCCATTTCGGGGGCGACCATGGAACCGCCGTCATTGCCGATGGCGCCGTAGCGCTGGTAGCCGAGGCGATCCATCAGCTCGACCCAGGCGCGGGCGGTGCGGTACCGGCTCCAGCCGGTGCTGCGGGTCGGGCCGGAGAAACCGAAACCGGGCAGCGACGGGATGACCAGGTGGAAGGCCGGATCCTCGGCCGATTCCGGTGCGGTGAGCGGGGCGATGACATCCAGGTATTCCAGGATCGAGCCCGGCCAGCCGTGCGTCAGGATGACCGGGGTGGCATCTTCGCGCTCGGAGCGAATGTGCAGGAAGTGAATGTCCTCGCCCTCGATCTCGGTGGTGAACTGCGGGTACGCGTTCAGCTTCGCCTCCAGCGCCCGCCAGTCGAAGGTTCCGGCCCAGTACTCCGCGAGATCGCGGACGCGGCCGTTGGGCACGCCGTACGCGTCGGCGACGCCGGGCAGCTCGTTGGGCCACAGCGCCTTGTGCAGCCGGTCGGCCAGATCGTCGAGCTGGGCCTGCGGGACGTCGATGCGGAAGGGGCGGATGGCGTTCATCATTCTCTCCTTGGTGGAACGGAATGTTTCGTTCTGTTACCAACCATAGCGGAAGGGATCATTCCGTTCAAGTGCTATTCTGAAATCATGCCGAAGTCAGTCGAAGCCCCAGCTCAGCGCCCCTTGCCGGGCCGCAAGGCGCAGGCCGCCCGCAATGACGAACTCATCCTCGCCGCCGCCCGCGATGTCTTCCTCGCCGATCCCAAGGCCCCCATCGCGGCCGTCGCCGAACGCGCGGGGGTCGGTATCAGCGCCCTCTACCGCCGCTACCCCGGCAAGGAGGATCTGCTCCGTACCCTCTGCTATGCCGGGCTGAATCGCTACAACGTGGAAGCCGAAGCGGCCCTGGAGGATTCGGACGGCTGGCAGGGACTCGTCGGTTTCCTCGAGCGCGTGGTCGACGCCGACGTGCATTCGCTGACAACACATCTCGCGGGCACCTTCACCCCCGACGATTCGATCCTGCCCGCGGTCATGCGCTCGGGCGAACTCAATGACGAAATCCTGCGCCGCGCCCGCGAATCCGGCCGCCTCCGCCCCGATATCACCACCGCCGACCTGGGCCTCATCCTGGAATCCTGCGCCGCCATCACCCTCCCCGACCCCACCCGCACCGCCCAACTCCGCCGCCGCATCCTCGCCCTCCTCATAGACGGCCTCGCGACCCCCGGACCCCTCCCCGGCCCCCCACCCGCCCCCGGCGAATTCGCCCACCGCTGGCGTCCGAACAGCCGGTAAGGTCGCGGCGACTCGAAGTGTGAGGGGAAAGCGTGAATCAGGACCCGGCCGGAATCCCGCCGCAGGAACCGGTGCATCTGGCCAAGGACGGCTATCCGCCGCCGCCACCGGGGTCCTATCCGCCGGGCACGCAGCAGGCGGGTGCGTATCCGCCGGGCTCCTATCCACAGGTTCCGCCCGGATACGGACCACCCGTATATGGACCCGCCCCCGGTTATCCGGTGCAGGAGCCCCGACCCGGTGGTGGTGTCAGGGTTCCGTTGTGGCTGTTGGTCGCGCTGCCGATTTTGCTGGTCGTCGTAGTGGTCATCGCGGCCGCGGCCGTGATCTACGTCAGCCGCGGCGATGATGAGACCGCGGCGTTGCCGGTGACCAGCACGCCCGTGCTGACGCTGCCGACGGGAACGACCCTGCCCGCGCCTCCGCAGCGACCTGCCACGGTGAGTTGTAGCTATCTCCCCAGCCCGTTCCCGGGACAGAAAGCTACGGACTCGCCGAAAACCGATGGCGTCCCGGCGAACAAGACCGGCATCGGATACGAGATGGCAACGGGGCAGGGCCCGATCGGTCTCCTGCTCAACAGCGCCGAATCACCTTGCACGGTAAACAGTTTCACCAGCTTGGCGGCACAGCACTACTTCGACGGCACGAACTGCCATCGGCTGACCACCTCGGAGGGTCTGAAGGTTCTCCAGTGCGGCGACCCCACCGGCACCGGAACCGGCGGCCCCGGTTACCAATTCGACGACGAATACCCGGTCGACAGCTACAGCGGCCTGACCGACCCGACCCTGGTGACTCCGATCATCTACCCTCGCGGCACCCTCGCCATGGCCAATGCCGGACCATTCACCAATGGCAGCCAATTCTTCCTGGTCTACGCCGATTCCGAACTCCCACCCGCATACACCGTCTTCGGAACGGTGGACGCGCCCGGCATGGCGATCCTGGACAGGGTCGCCGCCGCCGGAGTCGCGGGCGGCGGTTCGGATGGCACGCCGAGCTTGGCCGTCCAGATCAATTCGATTGCCGCCAAATAGGTTTCGTAACCGTCAGAAGTTCGGGAGGTTCGAGGTGGAGCTGCGGCAACTGCGGTACTTCGTGACCGTGGCGGAGGAATTGCATTTCGGGCGGGCGGCGGAGCGGTTGCATATCGCGCAGCCCGCCGTCAGTCAGCAGGTGCAGCGGTTGGAGCGGGAGCTGAAAGTTCAACTGCTGGAACGGTCTCCGCGCAAGGTGAGTCTGACCGAGGCGGGGATCAGGTTTCTGCCGGGGGCGCGGGCGGTGCTGGCGGCGGCGGATCAGGCGCGGGCCTCGGTGGCGGAGTTGGCGGGGGAGCGGGCGACGGTTTTCCGGATCGGGACGGTGAGCGGGCTGGGGGAGCGGCTCGACGCGGTGCTGGACGGATTCGCCGAGCGCGCGCCGCAGGTGCGGGTGGAGTTGGTCGCGGTGCCGGTGCAGGAGCGCATGCGGCAGGTCGCGGACGGGCGATTGGATGTGGCGTTCGTGCGGTCGCCCGCACCGGGGGAGAGTCCGGAGCTGGATTTCCTGCCCGCCTGGGAGGATCCGCTGGTGGTGGCCTTGCCCGCCAGGCATGCGCTGGCCGAACAGGAGGCGGTGCGGATCGCCGATCTGGCCGCCTTGCCATTGCGGATGACCGAGCGGCGGAACCATCCGGCGCTCGTTGATCTGGTGCTATCCGCTTGTCAGCGTGCGGGTTTCGAGCCGACGCCCGCACCGGCCGCGGGGAATTTGCAGGACACGCTCGCGGCGGTCGGCACCGGAATCCCCATGTGGACAGTGATTTACGCGTCCAACGCGCGACTTGTGCACAACTCGCGCGTGGCGTTCCGGCCCTTCGCTGAGCCGGGGATGAGCCTGCCCATCGGACTCGCGGTGCGGGCGGACGCGGTCTCGCCGCAGTTGAACCTGCTCGTCGAGCTGATTCACGATAAGGATCGCTTATCGCAGCGCTAACGCACTGGCCCTTGGCCGGGCGCCCGCACTGCGGTGAACTGTTCTCAGGCCGCCGGAAGATCCGGAAAACCGGAGGCGGCCAATCGAATTCACCATCGCGTATCGAGGAGAACAGTCATGCCCATCGTCACCATTCAGCAGGGTCCCCGCACCGTCGAACTCAAGCGCGATCTGGTGCGCCGCGTCACCGACGCCTTCGTGGACGCGCTGCAGATTCCGGCCGAGGCCGTCCAGGTGTGGATTCAGGAGGTGCCCACCGACAGCTGGGCCATCGGGGGCACCCTCACCGCCGACAAGTAGTCAGCTGGTCAGCTCCTGTACCTGACCGAACAGCGTCACGATGCGCGAAATGCCGTCGACGCTGCGCAGCGAAGCCGGGATGCGCCGCATCAGGCGTTCCCATTTGCTCGCGGCCCGAGCCACATTCGGCTCGGGCCGGTCGAGCTCCTCGATGAGTTCGGCCACCTCATCGGGATGTGCGTCCGGGCCCCCGGTGGCGGGCAGCCGGGCGCGCAAACGGTCGAGTTCGGACCGCAATTGCGCCAGCAGCGTGACCAGCTGTTCGGAATCGGTTCCGATATTGACCGTCACCGGCCCCTGAATGGCGCTGGTGTGGCCGGCCCCGCCGACCGGGGAACCGATGAAGGTTCCGCCCGAGACATTCGTTCCGCCCGCGAGATTGTCCGGCATGGCCTGCTCCTTCTAGGTGTGTGCGGGCGCGGGAGTGCCGACGACGGCGCTGCCGACCCCCACGGTGTGCTGCTGTCCGCCGACCGCGCTGCCCACGAACGTGCCGCCGCTGACATGGGTCGAATTATTGATCTGCACCACCGCGGATTCGAATCCTCCTGTGGCGATACCCTTTTCGCCGAGAAAGCGCTGCACCGCGTCGAAGATGCGGCTCTGCATGATGCGGTGATACCGCTCCACATCGGTGGCTTCGAAGAAATGCGTGTACTCGGTACCGGCCCCGGCCTCGCGCACATTGCGATCGGTGCCGAACGCGAACGCCGCCTCACCCGGGGTGCGCCAATTCCCGCGCCCCATTCCGGTCATATCCCGAAACCAGCGCCACAGCATGGCGATTCGCCCCGGCACACTGAGCGGCAGCAGCGCGAATTCGCACAGCGCCTGCCACAGTTCGGGCAGCAGCAGCGGGCGAATGGTGTCCACCGCGCGATGCGCCGGATCGATCGGCGGCAGCGCGTAGGTCTGCCATTCCAGATACAGGGTGCGCTGTTGATAACCGACGTGCAGGAATCCGGAGACGCCCAATTGCCGTTCCCAGCCCTCCACCCGGAAGCAGCGGTAGTAGCGCAGCCATTCCGGTGAACTGTCCGCCAATGTCGCCCAATCAGTAAGGCTCAGTTGCGGATTCGTATGTTCGAGCAGTTGCCGCCGCAGCGGTTCGGCGGCCGGATAGTGCAGTAGGAAATCCGAGGACAGCACCGCCCAGTGCGCGATGTGCAGATCCTCGAAACGCCAGCCCGGCGTCAGCGTGGGCGTCTGCCGCAGCGCCATGAGATCGGCGGTGACGTAATCCTGTAGTGCGATGGGCGCGAACGTGGGCACCTCGGGCACGGTGCCGTTGGCGGCGGACCGGTCCGCCGGATACAGCTCCAGGGTGATGGACCAGGACCATTTGGGCAGGTGAATCCCGCTGCCCACGAACGGATCGTAGCCGCGATACACCACCAGTTCGGCCGGGCCGAACGATGTGGCGCGGGCATCGGCCTCACCGTAGCGCCGCAGCCGATCGGTGAACGCCCCGCAGGCGCGCTGCACCGCCGGACGCGGTGTCGCATCCGGATCGAAGACGCCGAATCGGAAATGGTTGTCCAGTACCAGGCGGCGCAGTAGCGCCTGGGTCAACAGCGTGCCGAACAGTATGAGCTGCACCAGGATTACCGCCGCGAAGACGGCGTCATCGGTGGCGACGCCGACGCTGTCCGAGGACAGCCCGGTATCGGAGCCGCCGCTCGCCAGCAGGGTGGGCCCGAGCACGGCGATCCCCACCACCAGGAAGGCGAGGCCCCACAGCAGGTACGTCAGCCACCAGTGCACCCAGCGCGGCACCCGGCCCCGATCGTCGCCGAGCATCTTCCAGGCCAGCAGGGTCACCGCGGCCGCCGCGAGTTTCCAGGCCAGCGCCGAGGCCAGCCATAACGCGGCCACCGGCGGCGCGAGGACCGCGAGCACGATGAGTAGCAGCAGCAGAACGGCATTGGTGACGACCCGCCGCACCCGCGCGGTGAGCGCCTCCCGCAGGACCAATTCCGAGCGCAGCCCGGTGGTCGGCGGTATCGCGCGCAGCGGTTCGCTGATGTGCTCGTCGATGAGATCGTCGGCGAGCCGGTCATTCAGGTGTACCGCCGAGGCGAGATAACGCGTCGCCTCGTCGGTGGCAGTGGTGGCCCGGCGGGTCATAATCGACCTGCCGCGGCGTTATGTCCGTTTACCGGGAAATGCGAAAAGCCTTCGCCCACAACCAGTCCCCCTACCGTGGTGCGTTTGCATATCGACGGTAGCAAGGTCATTCGCGAGCTGCGCTGTTTCCGGAAAACCGGTGCGGGCGGCAACCGCCCGCACCGATTCGAATCCAGGCCGAATCAGGAAACGACGGGCAGATACACCTGATTGCCGGTCGTCGCGAATTCCGCCGACTTCTCCGCCATCCCCGCCTCGATGGCGGCGACATCGGTCAGCCCCTGCTTCTCCGCGTATTCGCGCACATCCGCGGAAATGCGCATGGAGCAGAACTTCGGACCGCACATGGAACAGAAGTGCGCGGTCTTGGCGGGCTCCGCGGGCAGGGTCTCATCGTGATATTCGCGCGCGGTGTCCGGATCCAGCGACAGCGCGAACTGATCGTGCCAGCGGAATTCGAAGCGCGCCTTGGACAGCGCGTCATCGCGTTCCTGTGCGCGCGGATGCTGCTTGGACAGATCGGCGGCGTGCGCGGCGATCTTGTAGGTGATGACGCCGACCTTCACGTCATCACGATTGGGCAGACCGAGATGTTCCTTCGGCGTGACGTAGCACAGCATCGCGGTCCCCGCCTGCGCGATGATGGCGGCGCCGATCGCCGAGGTGATGTGGTCGTACGCGGGCGCGATATCGGTGGCCAGCGGGCCGAGGGTGTAGAACGGAGCCTCCTCGCACAGCTCCTCCTCCAGCCGCACGTTCTCCACGATCTTGTGCATCGGCACGTGGCCGGGGCCCTCGATCATCACCTGCACGCCATAGGATTTCGCGATGGTGGTGAGTTCGCCGAGGGTGCGCAATTCGGCGAACTGCGCCTCGTCATTGGCGTCCGCGATGGAGCCCGGGCGCAGGCCGTCACCGAGTGAGAAGGTGATGTCGTACTTCGCCAGGATTTCGCAGAGTTCGCGGAAGTTGGTGTACAGGAACGATTCCCGGTGATGCGCCAGGCACCACGCCGCCATGATCGAGCCGCCGCGCGACACGATGCCGGTGACGCGCTTGGCGGTGAGCGGCACATAGCGCAGCAGTACGCCCGCGTGCACGGTCATGTAATCCACGCCCTGCTCGGCCTGCTCGATAATGGTGTCGCGGTACAGCTCCCAGGTGAGCTTGGTGGGATCGCCGTTCACCTTCTCCAGCGCCTGATACAGCGGTACGGTGCCGACCGGAACCGGCGAATTCCGCAGAATCCATTCGCGGGTCTCGTGAATGTTCTTACCGGTGGACAGATCCATGATGGTGTCCGCGCCCCACCGGGTCGCCCACACCATCTTCTCCACCTCATCGGCGATGGAGGAGCTCACCGCCGAATTGCCGATATTCGCATTGATCTTCACCGCGAACTTCTTGCCGATGATCATCGGCTCGGCCTCGGGGTGATTGTGGTTGGCCGGAATCACCGCGCGCCCGGCGGCGACCTCCGCCAGCACCAGCTCCACATCGACGCCCTCGCGCGCGGCGATGAAGCGCATTTCCGGGGTGATGATCCCCTGCCGCGCCCACGCCAGCTGCGTGCGCGGTCCGGGCACATCGGGTTTGGTCCAGGAGTCGCGCAGCTTGGGTAGCCCCGCCTCCAGATCGATGACGGCGTTGTCGTCGGTGTACGGCCCCGAGGTGTCGTACACGTCGAACTTCTCGCCATTGGTGAGGTTGATGCGCCGCACCGGAATCCGCAGCGTCGTGCCGTCGGCCTCCACCTGCTCGTAGTGCTTGACGCTGCCCTGGATGGGGCCGGTTGTCACGGTGTCGACCGGGGCGGATCCGCCCTTGGACACGACAGAACTCGATGACATGTGAATCCTCCCTACGCCGGCATTACCCGGTCAGGTTCATACGGTCGACGGCCCTGCTCCGCCCGATAGGGCTAGCCGTCCTCTCAGCCCGCTGGTGCGAGCCCCCGTTGGCAAAAATGGTTGATTACCGCCGCCGACCTTACCGGGTAGCCGAATCGCGTGAGGCGTGGATTCACACAGTCCTGGACCGCTCGATCAGCGTTCCTGTGGTCCGATCGGCCAACCGAGCGCCCCGAACGTAGCGTTCAGGCTGATCTCGGTCTGGGTGGCGAGAGCGTCCAGGTTCGCGAGCATGGTGACCACGTTCTCGGTGCGGCAGCCCACCGGATCGGGTGCGCCCGGGACGAACCGGGACTTGATCCAGTTGAAGGCATCGGCCATGCCGAGCGTGGTGAGGGTGAGGTGCTCGCTGAGGTGATCGCGCTTGTAGTAGACCGAGGTGCCGCCGTCGCACCAGCGCCGCACCAGGCGGTCATTGGTGTACCAGGGCACGGCCTCGTCGTAGACGCCCTGATAGACCATGGTCGGCGCGGTGGGCGGATTGTCGCCCAGCACGGTCGAATCGAAGACCTCCTTGACCTCCGGCAACGCCAGGAAATCGGCGATCGGGATGGTCAGCAGCCGCTGATAGTCGGTGAACATCAGATTCAGCACATTGCGCACCAGGCACTGGTCGGCGGTGCGATCCATGACCGCTTTACCTTCCGGCGTCAGATAGCGCTCGGTGGCCTCGGCGAACTTCGGATAGGCGTTGCGCAGTGACGCGATGCCGACGCCGATCAGACTCGCGAACATCGAACCATTCACGTGCAGAAGCGATTCCACGTCGGACACGGGTGCGCCCATGGCGATGCCCTTGATATTCAACTCGGGCGCGTAGGTCGGCTGCATTTCCGCGGCCCAGCCGCTGCCCATTCCGCCGCCGGAGTAACCCCACAGTGCGACAGGGGTATTCGCGCCGTCCAGTCCGAGGGGCTCGAACGCCTCGGCCGCGCGCACGCTGTCCAGGATCATGTATCCCGGTTCCTTGGCGACCGCGAGATGGCCGTGAAGCCCTTCGTAGTCGGGGATATTGATGGCGTAGCCCTGGCTGATAGATGCCGCCAGCTCGAGGTACTCGGCCGTGGAGTGAATGCCTTCCAGCGCGGGCAGCCCGCCACCCTGTTGCAGGATGTACGACGGCGCGCAATTCGGCGAGGTGCTGTCGTAGAAGAACTGATGCGAAACCAGCGGGCGGCCGTGAGAAGTGTTGGCCCCCTCCGGAATTGCCACCGTGGTCGCCGCGACGGTCGGCTGCCCGAACAGATCGGTGGTGCGATACAGCAGCTGCCAGGCCCGAATGTGCACCGGCAGTACGGTGAGCACCGCCAACTGCACCGGGCGCGAGCGCAGAATACTGCCCGGATCGGCCGCCTCGAATCCGTCCGGCGCACTGTAGAACGGATCGATATTCACCGGTTGCGGTTGTGCCGCAGCGGTTCCGGCCGCCGCGCTCCCCAGCAGTACCGCGACCGACGCCGTCATTGCCGTCGCGAGCGCGGCGGCGGTCCAGCGCCGCCACCCCCTCGTTCGGCGATCCCCATTGATTGCCACGTCCATTCCCTTTCATCGACGTGACGACGATTACAACACGACGCCGAGTTACCAACAAGATGCCTTTCTGAAACACTGACGGCTATCGTGTGGGCATGACCCGCAGCAAACCAGCCGCGGCGCCGGACCGAACCCCCGTGCGACGCCGGATCCGCGGCCTCGACGCGGACGAGCGCAGCGCCCAGCGCCGCCGCCAGTTGCTCGCCGCCGCCACCGAACTCTTTGCCAGGCAAAGCTATTCGGGCACCTCCATCGAACAGATCTGCCAGGCGGCATTCGTCGGCACCAAAGGCTTCTACGACCACTTCGAGAGCAAGGAAGCCTGCTACACCGCGCTGCTGACCCAGATCACCGAACAGATCCAGCAACGGGTCGCCACGGCGGCCGCCGAAACCGCCGGGCGGGACTGGGATGAGCGCATGCGCGCCCTCGTCGCGGCCTTCGTGCACGCCATCGCCGACGACCCGCGCCTGGCCAAGGTGACCTTCGGTGAGGCGGGCGGCATCTCACCCGCGGTCGAGGCGCAGCGCCGAAGCAACCGGCGCTGGGGTGCGGCCTTCTTGAATCAGCAATGGCCCCAGGGTGATTCGCTCACCGAGCGGCAGGGGCTGGCGCTCTGCCTGGCCACCATCGGCGGCATGTTCGAACTCGTTGCGGATTGGCTGCACCACCACGACGACGGCGGGAATCAGGATTCGGTGGAGACCCTCACCGAGGATCTGACCCGATTCATCGCCGTCGTGCACACCGGCCGGATGGCTCAGTCGACCAGTACCGGGGTCGAAACCGACTGAGCGGGAGCGTGTTCCGCGGGCTCCTCTTCGAGCCCGATCCGCTTGTGCAGCGCCGCGAGCGGTTTGGGGGCCCACCAATTGCCGGTGCTCATCAGACGCATGAGCGCCGGGGCGAGCAGTCCGCGGATGACGGTGGCGTCGGCGATCACCGCGAGTGCCAGGCCGATGCCGAACAGCTTCATGGCGGTCACCTCGGAGGTGGCGACCGCGAGCAGTACGACCGCCATCAAACCCGCTGCGGCGGTGAAGATTCGGCCGGTGCGCGCGACGCCGAGGGCGACCGAGCGGGTATTGGCGGCGGCGCCGCGATCGGAGGCGAGCCACTCCTCGCGAATGCGGGAGAGCAGGAAGACCTCGTAGTCCATGGACATGCCGAAGGCCAGACAGAACATCAGGATCGGCATGAACAGGTCGAGACTGCCGGTGGGGGTGAAGCCGAGTACACCGGCGAGATGGCCGCTCTGGAAGATCCAGATCATCGCGCCGAAGGTCGCCGTCAGCGAAAGCACGTTCAGCAGTAGCGCTTTCACCGGGAGCACCACGCTGCCAGTGAACAGGAACAGCAGGATGAGCGTGATCACCGCGATCAAACCGGCCGCCAGCGGGAGCCGGGAGATGACCGAATCCATGGTGTCCTCGTTGAGCGCCGCCGCGCCGCCGAAGAGCACCGCGCCGGGAGCCGGAACCGCGCGCAGGGCACGGAGTTGGGCTTTGCCCTGTTCGGTGAAGGGCGCTTCCTTCGTGCCGACGGACAGATACGCGCCATCCGGTCCGGCCATCTGCGCGATGCCCGCCGCCACCTTGCGCACGCCGGTATCACCGTTGGCGTACACGCCGTCGCTGGAGAGCACCGCGGGCACACCGGGCACGGCCGCCAATTCCATGGCGTACTGGCGGATTTCGGTGGTGTCGCCGTGGAATCCCGGCAGTACCACCACCGCGCTGGAGGCCATATTCGCACCGAAATCCTCGCGCACCGCGTCACCGACCTGGCGGCTGGAGGCGAAGGTGCCGATCATCCGATCGTCCGGGGTGCCGAAATGCGCTGACAGGAACGGGGTTCCGAGCAACAGCAGAATGGCGGTGGTCGCCACCGCGACCGGCAGCGGACGCTTCATCACCCCGGAAACCAGCCGGTACCAGCCGCTGTCCTCCGGTCGCACCGCGGTCCGCTCGCCGCGACCGAGCACGCGCCGCAGGGGTTTGCGCAGATCCCAGGCATTCACGCGATCGCCCAGCAGGATCAGCGCCGCGGGCAACAGCAGTACCGCCGCGCCGACGGCGGCCGCCACCACCGCGACGCCCGCGTAGGCGAACGATTTGAAGAACGGCTGCGGGAACACCGCCAGCGCCGCCAATGCGAGCGCCACGGTCAGCCCGGAGAACACCACGGTCCGCCCGGCGGTCTGCACCGCGCGCTGAATCGCGGCCCGGGTATCGAGGCCATTGCCGAGTTCCTCGCGATACCGGCTCACAATGAACAGGCTGTAATCGATGGCCAGCGCCAATCCCAGCGCGCTGGTCATATTGAGCGCGAAGATCGATACGTCCATGAACAGCGTCATCAACCGCAGAATGCCGAGTGTGGCCGCGATCGCGAAGAAGCCCACCATGAGCGGCAGCGCCGCCGCGATCACACTGCCGAACACCAGCACCAGCAGGATTCCGGAGACCGGCACCGCGATGGCCTCGGCCAGGATCAGATCCTTCTCGACCTGATGATTGATATCGGCGAAGGTGCCCGCCATACCGCCGACCCGCACCTGCACGCCGTCGCGATCACCGTCCAGCCGCCCGCTCAGCGCCACCGCCCGGTTCTGCACCTCGTTATCGGTGCCGAGCACGGTCGCCATGATGAGACCGCGTTTACCGTCGGTGCTGCGCAGCGCGGTCGCCAGATCCGGGCGGGCCGTCAGGTTCGTCCAATAGGACTGCACGCCGGTCACATTCGAATCCCGGCCGAGCACATCGGCGATGCTCTGCGCCTCGCGCCGCGACTCCGGACTGTTCACCCCGCCGTCGGAGGTGACCATGACGATCAGGTTGGGATTGCCGCCCGGGAAGTGCTCGTCGATGAAGTCATTGGCCCGCACCGATTCCAGCTCGGGCGTGAGGTAGCCGCCGCCGACCATATGCGATTTGGCGGTGGCGCCGAAGCCACCGCACACGATCATCAGCAACAGGGCGGCCACCAGGACGGCGCGGGGCCGGGACATGGCGAACCGGGCGAGACTGGTCAACATTGACGCACATCCTCCGAGGTCTGGACCTCGGAACGGTAGCGTTCCAGATCTCGCCGAAGCGATGGACAGTGACCATGGTCATGGCCATATCCATCAGCTATCGATCGGCTATGGGGCGGTGTCAGCCGGTGATGCGACCCCTGACCTCGCCCAGGCTCAAACGCCCGCCGTCGGCCGCGGGCGCGGTGGCGGTGATGACCACCTCATCGCCGTTCTCCAGGAAGGTGCGCTGCACGCCGTCCAATTCGATGGGTTCGGTGCCGCCCCAGCTCATCTCCATGAACGAACCGCGCTCATCGCGTTCGGGACCGGAGACGGTGCCGGAGGCGAACAGATCCCCGGTGCGGGTGGACGCGCCATTGGCCGTCATATGCGCGAGCATCTGCGCGGGCGACCAATACATTCGCCGGAACGGCGGTGTGGAGACCCGCTGCCCGTTCCACCGCACCTCGAGATCGATGTCCAGACCCCACGGCGCTTTCTCCAGCAGATAGGGGAGTGGCTCCGGATCCTGTTCGGGCACCGCGATGCGCGCCGGTTCCAGGGCTTCCAGCGGTGTCACCCAGGCCGACAGGGTGGTTGCGAAGGACTTGCCGAGGAACGGCCCGAGCGGCTGACCCTCCCACGCCTGGATATCGCGCGCGGACCAGTCGTTGACCAGCGCGACGCCGAAGACGTGCTCGGCGAAGTCCTCGGTCCGGATCGGGGTGCCCTGCGGTGATCCCGCGCCCACCAGAAACCCCAGCTCGGCTTCGATATCCAGCCGTCGGCTCGGGCCGAAATCCGGTGTGCCGGAATCGGTTCGCAACTGCCCCTCGGGCCGGTGGATCTCGGTGCCGGATACCACCACCGTGCCCGCCCGGCCGTGATAGCCGACCGGTAGATGCCGCCAATTCGGCAGCAGCGCTTCACCATCGGGCCGGAAGATGCGGCCCATGGCGGTGGCGTGATCGATGCTGGCGTAGAAGTCCACGTAGTCGCCGATGCGGACGGGCAGATCCAGTTGCACCGCGGACACCGAATGCACTGCGGTATTGGGCAATTCGGCCTCGGCCGCCGCCCGCACCAGTTCCCGCACCTCACGCCAGCACTGCGGCCCCTGGGTCATGAAGGCGTTCAGGCTGGGCTGGGCGAACATCGGATCATCCAGCGCCACCGCCAGATCGATCAGGCTGTCACCCAGGCGCGCTCCCACCCGGGGTTCCTCACCCAGCGGACGGAATACGCAGTAGGGCAGATGTGCCAGGCCGAATCCGGAGCCCTCGGGGATATCGATCCGCACCCGGCTATTCATATCCACCTCTCGTATGGGTCAAGTCGCCTCAAATCCATTCCGACGGTCCGCGTCCGGACCAGGTCCAGGCATATCCGGTGTCCTCGCAGGCCAATGCGGCCGTGCCGAGTCGCAGCGGATGGAAGGTGTCGACCATGACGGCCAATTCGTCGAAGAACTCCAGGCCGATGCTGCGCTCGTACGCACCCGGCTGCGGACCGTGCGCGTATCCGCCCGGATGCACCGACACCGAACCCTGCCCGATCCCGGATCCCTTGCGCGCCTCGTAATTTCCGCCGCAGTAGAACATGATCTCGTCGGAGTCCACATTGGAGTGGTAGTACGGCACCGGAATCGACAGCGGGTGATAGTCGACCTTGCGCGGGACGAAATTGCAGATCACGAAATTGCTGCCCTCGAACGCCTGATGCGCGGGCGGCGGCTGATGCACGCGGCCGGTGATCGGCTCGAAGTCGGCGATATCGAAGACGAACGGATACAGGCAGCCGTCCCAGCCCACCACATCGAACGGATGCGATGCGTAAATCATGCGGGTGCCGACGATTTCACCGGCGGGCCGGTGTTTGACCAGCACCTCCACATCGGTTCCGGTGGCTTCGAACGGTTCGTCAGGGCCGTGTAGATCGCGCTCGCAATAGGGCGCGTGCTCCAGCAATTGCCCGTACTTGGACAGGTAGCGTTTGGGCGGGGTGATATGCCGGGTGCCCTCGATAATGTAGGCGCGCAACGGTTCCGGACCGTCGGGTAGCCAGCGATGCGTGGTGGCCCGGGGTAGCAGCACCTGATGCCCCCGATGCACCCGCAAGGTCCCGAATACCGTTTCGACCACGCCGCCGCCGGATTCGATATAGACCAGCTCATCGCCGATGGCATTGCGGTACAGCGGGGATTCGCGCAGCGCCGCGACATAGGAGATGCGCACATCGGCATTGCCGAGGATCAGCCGCCGTCCGTCCACCATATCGGTCTCGGCGGGTTTGCCCTCGGGGAACAGCTCATGCAGTTTCAAATGCCGGTGCCGCAGTGGATGATTCGGATGCAGCGTCTGATCGGGCAGCGCCCAGACGCTGGAATCCACTATGGCGGGCGGCAATCCGCGGTGGTAGAGCAGTGAGGAGTCGCCGGAGAAGCCCTCCTCACCCATCAGCTCCTCGTAGTAGAGCTTGCCTTCGGTATTCCGGTGCTGGGTGTGCCGCTTGGGCGGCACCGACCCGACCTGTCGATAGAACGTCATCGCCGAGCCTCCCGCTGACTGATGGTCCCTTGCCCATCGTAGCCACCGAATTGCCGGTGCGGCTGGAGAATTGCTCAGGCGTTGCGGAGTGCTCGATACACCGCCGCGCCGACGAATTCGCCGAGGGTATCCGGGGTCCAGTCGCCCGGATCGGTGAGCATGGTGCGCACCGCTCCCTCCCCGGCCGATACCCATAATTCGACCAGTGCGGCGAGTTTGCGCTCGGCATCGACGGTGCCCCAGGCGCGCAGCGTCGGGCGCAGGCGGCGGGTGCAGCGCTCCACGGCCAATTCCCGGGCCCGCCCGAAGGAACTCGCCACGGCCGGATCGGGATTGCCGTACAGCAGTCGCCAGCCATCGGGTCGCGCGGAGGTGGTGTGCAGCAGGGCGCGGAAGCCCTCCACGAAAACGGCCTCATCGGCTTCGACCCGGCGGCGGGGTAGCGCGTCCAGCACGCCCGCCAGCATGAGGTCCTCCTCGCGGCGCAGCAGCGCCTCGATGAGTTCGACCCGATCGGCGAAGCAGGCGTAGACCACGGGCCTGGTCACCTTCATCCGGTCGGCGACCGCGGCGATGGTGACCGCCGCGATGCCATCGTCGGCGGCGATCTGGAGCGCGGTGTCGAGCACCTGCGGACGGCGGCGTTCGGGCCCCAGATGCCGCGCGCGCTGGCGGGGTCGTACAGCCGATTCGGTGCCCATGAGCACCGACCATAGCAGCGCGCACGAGCAGGTGAACGGCTGGTCGCGGGGCATACGCGCGCGGTGGCCCGGTATGTGAACTTCGTGCGCCGAGGCGGTTGCGAGATCATTTCCTACAGGCGTGAATAATAATGCTACATTCACGAAGGAAAGCCGTGGTTCGCCCGCGCCCGCCGCTCCGAGGAAGACGAGATGACCGAGACCCTGTTCAACCCGAAGACCCATGAGTTCGCGGAGTTCGACGCGGAGACCCGTCGACTGCTGCGCGCCACCGTCAACTGGTTCGAGAGCCACGGCAAGGTCCGGCTGCTCGCCGACAGCCGCGACCGCGTCTGGTACTCCGATTTCCTCGACTTCATCAAGAGCGAACGGGTTTTCGCGACCTTCCTGACCCCGGCCGCCGAGGGCAACGGCGATCCGAACAAGCGCTGGGACACCGCGCGCATCGCCATGATGAGCAAGATCCTCGGCTTCTACGGCATGCAGTACTGGTACGTCTGGCAGGTCACCATCCTCGGCCTCGGGCCGATCTGGCAGAGCGCGAACGCCGAGGCCAAGGCGCGCGCGGCCGCCGCGCTCGACTCCGGTGAGATCTTCGCCTTCGGCCTGTCCGAACAGGCGCACGGCGCGGACGTGTACTCCACCGACATGATCCTGGAGCCGAAGACGCGCGGCGGCGGGTTCACCGCGTCCGGCGGCAAGTACTACATCGGCAATGGCAATGCGGCGGCGATGGTTTCGGTATTCGGCCGCCGCGCCGACAAGCCGATCATCGACTCCGCCGATTTCCAGCGGAAGATGACCGACGAGGAATACTCGGGTTATCTGTTCTTCGCCGCCGACTCCCGGCACAAGAATTACAAGCTGCAGAAGAACGTCGTCGACTCCCAGATGTACGTCGCCGCATTCGAACTCGACAAATACCCGGTCGCCGAGGCCGATATCCTGCACACCGGCCGCGCCGCCTTCGACGCCGCCATGAACACCGTCAACGTCGGCAAGTTCAACCTCGGCTTCGGTGCGGTCGGCGCGTGCGAGCACGCCATGTACGAGGCCGTCACCCATGCCGAGAACCGAATCCTGTTCGGGCACAAGGTCACCGAGTTCCCGCAGGTGAAATCGCTGCTCGCGGACAGCTTCGCGCGCCTGATCGGCATGAAGCTCTACAGTGAGCGCGCCATCGACTACATGCGCTCGGCCAACCCGAACGACCGGCGTTACCTGCTGGTCAGCGCCATCGAGAAGATGTCGGTCACCCGCACCGGGCAGAAGATCTACGAGGATCTCGCCGATGTCATCGCCGCGCGCGGCTTCGAGAACGATATGTACTTCCCGATGGCCATGGTCGGCATGTTCGGCCTGCCCCGGCTCGAGGGCACCGTGCACGTGAATATGGCGCTGTCGCTGAAGTTCATGCCCAACTACATGTTCCATCCGTCCGATGCCGCGCTCGCCGCGCTGCGCTACCTGCCCGGTGCCGCTCCCAAGGGTGCGGCCCGCGCCGCCGCCGAGGCGCTGAGCTGGACCAGCCGCCGCGTCACCCCGCGCGCGGGCAGCCTGGTGCCCAAGCTGCGCGATGAATTGTCCAGTGCCGCATATGCTCCCGTGCCGACCCGGCGCGATGCCGCGGATGACGAATTCCTCTGGCGGCAGGGTCCGAGCTCGGGCCTGGGCCGCATTCGCTTCGCGGACTGGCGTCCGGTCTTCGAGAAGTTCGCGCACATCCCGAATGTCGCGGTCTTCCTGGAGCAGGCCCTCGGCCTGCAGACCCTGCTGGCCGCGGCCACCCCGACTCGCGCGCAGCAGGCGGATGTCGACTTCCTCTTCGGTCTCGGCGAACTCTTCACGATGGTCCCGTACGCCCAGCTCATCCTGGAGCAGGCCGATATCGCCGGAGCCGACGCCGAGGTCCTCGATCAGCTCTTCGACATCTTCGTGCGCGACTTCTCCAAGCACGCGGTCGCGCTGAGCGCCAAGCCTTCCGCCACCAAGGCGCAGCAGACCCGCGCCCTCGATCTGGTCCGCAGGCCGATCGCGGACGCGACCCGCTTCGAGTCCGTGTTGAAGCAGGTCAGAGCCCTCGCAGGGCAGTATGAGATGAACCCCTGAGCGCTGCAAAGGAGCAGACGATGACGGTGAACGAGCGTCCCCAGTTCGACGCACCCGCCCGCACCATCCGGGAGGTCGACTACGGCTTCTTCGGGCCGGACTCGCCCACCTGGAAGGTGTGGACCGCACCGACCGCGATCATCGGATTCCAGCGCGCGGTCACCCTCGAGCATTTCGATCCCGCGCTCACGGCGGCGGTCGCGGATGTCGGCGGTATCTACAGTGATCCGCGCGGGCGGCTCGACCACACCTTCGCGTATTTCCTGATCGCCGCCGTCGGCGACAGCCGCATGTGCATCGAGGCGTCCGAACATCTGATGCAGGTGCACGCCAAGGCGAACGGCATCGAGCCGATCAGCGGAAAGCGTTACAGCGCAAACAATCCCGACTCACAGCTGTGGATCCACGTCACCGGCTGGCATTCGGTGCTCAAATGCTACGAGATGTACGGGCCGGGCAAGCTGACCCCGGAGGAGGAGCGGCAGTACTGGGCCGACTGCGTCACCGCGGCCGAATTGCAGACCTGCAAGCCCGCCGATGTGCCGACCTCGCGGGAGGAAGTGCGCGAGTACTTCGCCATGATGCGGCCCAAGCTGTGCACCTCGGAGCGGGCGCGCGAAGGCATGCACTACCTGCTCTTCACCCCGCGCGCCAAGGGCGTGAAGCTGTGGATCGGCAGTCGCATCGTGGCCCCGGCCGCCATCGCGTCGCTGCCGAAGTGGATGCGCGAGACCGGCGGTTTCGATCAGCCGGGCATTCTCGACAGGGCGTACCCGCGCGCCGTTCGCCTGGTGACGGCCATGCTCAGGAGCGACCGCTTCAAAGTCCGTGTCGCCCACGGCGTCCTGGGCCCGATGACCGGCCGCCTGCTCCGCGAGCACATCGCCGCGGGCGTCCCGGCCAACCCGGTCACGGTGACTCCGGCACAGGCGCGCGCCCTGTACGGCCGTGCCGCGCGGGGCACCGCGTAACCTCTTTACCAAGATCAATGGGAACCGGCCGGGAACGCTTCGCGACCGGTTCCCGCTGATCAGGTGACCAATTCTCGAAAAAGCAAGACGTGACCGGCGGCACTCATGGCTACGGTGGCGTAGCCGAACGGCCGTACGGCAAACTTCGCTCTGATCAAAGAAGACCTAGGCGAGGAGGCCATTCCCGTGTCCCATTACAAGGCGAACCTGCGAGACATCGAGTTCAACTTGTTCGAAGTACTGGGAATCGGGGCGCTGCTCGATACGGGCGCCTACGGTGATCTCGACGGCGAGACCGCCCGCGACATGCTCACCGAGGTGCTGCGGCTCGCGGAGGGCCCGGTCGCCGAATCCTTCGTCGAAGGCGATCGCACCCCGGTCGAATTCGATGCCGCGAACAACACCATCATCGTGCCGGACCTGCTGCGCAAGACCGTCGCCGCGGTCAATGACGCCGGGTACTCCGGTCTCGGCATGTCCGAGGACATGGGCGGCGTGCCCGCGCCCAACGCGCTCATCTGGGGCATCCAGGAAATGATCGTGGCCGCCAACAACTCGGCCAGCTTCTTCAACATGGGCCCGCTCATGCACAAGGTGATCTTCGACGAGGGCACCGAACAGCAGCAGCGCTGGGCCGCGCACGCCTGGGAGAACCGCTGGGGCGGCACCATGGTGCTCACCGAGCCCGATGCCGGCTCCGATGTCGGCATGGGCCGCACCAAGGCCGTGCAGCAGTCCGACGGCACCTGGCATATCGAAGGCGTGAAGCGCTTCATCTCCGGCGGCGACGTCGGCGATACCGCCGACAACATCTTCCACCTGGTGCTGGCCCGCCCCGAGGGCGCCGGCCCCGGCACCAAGGGCCTGTCGCTGTTCATCGTGCCGCGCTTCCACTTCGATCCCGAGACCATGGCGATCGGCGAGAAGAACGGCGCGCTGGTCACCGGTGTCGAGCACAAGATGGGCATCAAGTCCTCGCCCACCTGTGAGATCACCTTCGGCGGCGATATCCCGGCCGTCGGTTACCTGGTCGGCGATAAGCACAACGGCATCGCGCAGATGTTCAAGGTCATCGAGAACGCGCGAATGATGGTGGGCACCAAGGCCACCGGCGCACTGTCCACCGGTTACCTGAACGCGCTGGAGTACGCCAAGCAGCGCGTCCAGGGCGCGGACCTGACCCAGATGACCGATAAGGCCGCACCGCGCGTCACCATCACCCACCACCCGGATGTGCGCCGCTCGCTGGCCACCCAGAAGGCGTACGCCGAGGGCCTGCGCGCGCTGTACATGTACTGCGCCTCCTACCAGAACGCCGATGTGGCACAGGCGAATTACGGTATCGACGCCGAAACCGCCGAGCGGGTCAACGATCTGCTGCTGCCGATCGTGAAGGGCTGCGGCTCCGATCGCGCGTACGAGACGCTCACCGAATCGCTACAGACCCTGGGTGGCTCGGGCTACCTGCAGGACTACCCGATCGAGCAGTACATCCGCGACTGCAAGATCGACTCGCTGTACGAGGGCACCACCGCCATCCAGGCGCAGGACTTCTTCTTCCGCAAGATCATTCGCGATAAGGGTGTGGCGCTGGCGCACGTCGCCGGGCTCATCCAGAAGTTCGTCGAGGGCGGCCCGGACCAGTTCAAGGTCGAGCGCGGCTTCCTCGGCACCGCCCTCGCCGATGTGCAGGCCATGGCGGCGGCGCTGACCGGGTACCTGATGGCTTCGCAGCAGAACCCGGAGGAGCTGTACAAGGTCGGCCTCGGTTCGGTCCGATTCCTGTACGCCGTAGGCGATCTCGTCATCGCGTGGCGGTTGCTGGAGCACGCGGCCATCGCGCAGGCGGCGCTGGATGCCGGAGCCGCCGAGAAGGACAAGAACTTCTACACCGGCAAGGTCGCGGTGGCGTCGTTCTTCGCCAAGAACAAGCTGCCGCTCATCACCGGCGTGCGCGCGGTCGTCGAGGCCATCGACAACGACATCATGAAGCTGGACGAAGCGGCTTTCTGACCTCTCTGCGACTCTCCCGACCCCCGCACCCGAGGTGCGGGGGTCGGACTGTTATGGGGGTTGAGAAGTGTTTCAGCGCGGTGGGTTTGGCGACTCGCCGACGCAACACGCCATTTCTCTGCCCTACCTGCTGTGATGTGTCGGTAGAACCGGGTACAACTACCGCATGGTCTTCCCGGTGTCCTTCGGCTGGATTCAGATCCTGATTGCCGTGCTCGCGATCGGTGCGATCGCCCTGTTGGTTACTGCGCTGTTCAAGGCACGCAAGGTGGGCTTCAAAGTCATCGCCGGGCGCGGCGCGGGCGCTGTCTCGCTGATTCTCGTTGCGGTGGTGATCCTTTGGATCACCACCCTGTTGCAAACGTTCCTCGGCCTCACCGGTGAGATCAAGGCGGCGCACATCGTGACCACGCCCGTCGCCGGGCAGGAACATCTGATGGACGTCGACCTCACCCTCTACGGGGACAAGGATCACGACGAGCAGCACCTGAAATACCAAGTGGAGGGCGATATGTGGGTGCTCCAGGCCAATATCGTCGAACTGGAACCGTGGGTGAACGCGCTCGGCTTCAACTCCGGTTACAAGGTCACCCGGCTCTACGGTCAGCGCCTGGACGGCATCGCCACCAAGCAGAACCAGATCTTCCTCAATGGCGGCGACGGCGATTTCTTCAAGGATATGAAGGATCAGACCTGGTACACCAAGCCGTTCGTGCGCTCGGCGTACGGCAATGCCGTCATCGCCACCGGCGGCAGCTACGACGTGTTCATCTCCCGGGACGCCATCAAGACGCGCCCGGCCTAGTCCGAGCCGATCGGCTCAGTCCGCGATATCGGCGACGACGGGCGCGTGATCGCTGGCGCCCTTGCCCTTTCGCTCCTCGCGATCCACGTTCGCATCGCTCACCCGGGACGACAGCTCGGGTGAGCCGAGGATGAAGTCGATGCGCATGCCCTCTTTGCGGGGGAAGCGCAGCTGCGTGTAATCCCAGTACGTGTAGACGCCCGGCCCCGGATGGTACGGACGCATCACATCGGTGAAGCCCGCCTCGGTCATGGCCTCGAAGGCATCGCGCTCCGGGGCGGAGGTGTGCGTCTTGCCCTCGAAGAACTCCGGCGACCACACGTCCGCGTCGGTGGGCGCGATATTCCAGTCGCCGACCAGCGCGATCCGCGCGTCCGGATCCTCGGCGAGCCACTTGCCGCCCGCATTGCGCAGCGCCGCAAGCCATTCCAGCTTGTAGGTGTAGTGCGGATCGTCCAGCGCCCGGCCATTGGGCACGTACAGGCTCCACACCCGCACACCGCCGCAGGTCGCGCCGATGGCGCGAGCCTCCACCACCGGTGTGCTCAGCAGGGATTCGCCCGCGTCCTTATCGAAGCCGGGCTGCTCCGGGAAACCGATCTCGACATCGTCGAGACCGATGCGCGACGCGATGGCCACCCCGTTCCACTGGTTGTAGCCCACATGCGCGACCTCGTACCCGGCGGCCTCGAACGCCTCGAACGGGAACTGCTCGTCCTTGCACTTGGTTTCCTGCATGGCCAGCACATCGATATCCGACCGATCCAGCCAGGCCAGCACCCGATCCTGCCGGGAGCGAATCGAATTCACGTTCCAGGTCGCGAGACGCACAGCAAAGCCTTTCGGAAATATGTACTGAGCTATGTACTTTCGGAAATTCAGGGCGCGGCGTACCGGTAGCGATGGTGGTCGACGAAACCCAGTTCGCGGTACAGCGCCAGCGCCGGTTCATTACCGGCCTCCACCTGAACGTACGCGTGTGTGGCCGCGCGCGCCGCGCCCCAGCGGATCAGTTCGGCGCACACCAGCGCACCGAGTCCGTGCCTGCGATGTTCGGCCGCGACCGTGAGACAGGTCAGCCCGACCCAGCGGCGGCCGTCCGGCGCGGTGGTGACCGCGGCCCGGCCGATGGCCAGCGGTGAGGGCAAACCCAGTGTGGCGAAACCCAATTCGCCATCGCGCACGGCGGTGAGCACATCCACCGTCGGCGTCGAGCCGATGGTGTTGTCGCCGCCGCGATGCCGATGCATGGACAGCCACGCGCCATCGGGCTCACTCGCGATCCGCACCATGGGCGGACCGGGCGGCAGCACCATGGTCGCGATATCGACGGCCAGCACCAGGGTTTCGCTCCAGGTGCGCCAGCCCGCGGGCACCAGCGCCAGCCGATCCGGCAGCAGCAATTGCAGCGGCAACCCGTGCGCGGTGTACCACTCGCCGATCTTGTGCACGGTCTCGGTGGAGGTCAGCGCGGGACCGTCCGAACCGCCCAGCGGCACAGCGGAGTTCGCGCGCCCGGTGTAACCGTCGCCGGCGCGCAGCAGCCAGCCGTCGATCCAGGCGCGCCGCACCCCGGGCCAGCCGTCGGCGGCCGCGGCCTCCAGCGCGCGGATCTCACTGGTCCGAATGGGCCTGGGGCCCAATTCCTTCCACGCCACCACGCGATCCCAGGCCACCGAGACCACCTGACCGTCGCCGGTGCGCACGGTGAGGGGATCGGTCGCGACGAGTTCACCGATCACATCTGTGAGCGGTTGTGGATAACCCTCGGGCAGCCGATAGCGCACCACCACCCGGCGTCCGAGTGGTGGCAGCGTGGGATCGGGCGACGGGGGGTCAGTCGTCATGCCCGAACGGATCCGGGACGGTGCCCGGGATCCAGCTCAAACCCGGTGTGCCCCAGCCGTTCCGCTTGATGGCCTTCTTGGCGGCGCGCGCGTTGCGGCCGATCAGCACATCCACGTACAGGAAGCCGTCCAGGTGGCCGACCTCGTGCTGGAGCATGCGCGCGAAGAAGTCCTCGCCCTCGATATCGACCGGTTCGCCGTGCTCGTCGATACCGGTGACCCGGGCCCAGTCGGCGCGACCGGTGGGGAACTGCTCGCCCGGAACCGAGAGGCAGCCCTCCTCGTCGTCATCCGGATCGGGCATGGTCTCGGGCAGCGCGGAGGTTTCCAGCACCGGATTGATCACCGCGCCGCGACGGCGCACCATCTTGCCGTCCGGGCCCTCGTCGGGGCAGTCGTAGACGAACAGTCGCAGCGGGACGCCGACCTGATTGGCGGCCAGGCCGACACCGTGCGCGGCATCGAGGGTTTCGTACATGTCCGCGATCAACTCGGCCAGTTCCTCGGGTGTCTGCTCGACCTTCTCGGTCGGGTTGTGCAGAACCGGGTCGCCGACGATGACGATCGGGAGAATAGCCATGTAGAACACCCTACCGGGAGGTTACGGGCCCCTTGAAACGACCTTCCGACAGCCCGACACGCCGGGGGTTTGTTCACCAAAACACGCCGAACGGTACGCGCCGGGAAGTCTGCGCCGCGTGGTTGAATGGGCGACGGACACAAGCACCATATTCGTCTGGTGACCACTCGGCGAGGGAGCACTATGGACAGCGCAGCGGCCCGGAACATTTCCGCAAGCGGGGACGACCTTTCCGTGAGCGCGGACAGCGCGGCCGGCGCCACGGCGATGAGCGCGGATGGCGCGCACGGCCTCTCGCGACGCGAACTCGACATCCTCGACTTCGAGCGCAAATGGTGGAAGTACGCCGGCGCCAAGGAAGAAGCCATCCGGGAGCTGTTCGACCTCTCCGCCACCCGCTACTACCAGGTGCTCAACGCCGTCGTCGACAAGCCCGAAGCCCTGGCCGCGGACCCCATGCTGGTGAAGCGCCTGCGCCGGTTGCGGGCCAGTCGTCAGAAGACCAGGGCCGCACGCCGTCTCGGATTCCAGGTGTGAACCGCCCCGAGCCGACGCAGCGATTAGGCTCCACGCCGTGAGCACTCCGAATTCGCCGTCCGGCGGTCCGCCGCTGCGGGCGCTGGCCATGGTGTTGATCGCGCTGGCAATCGTCTTCGCCGGAATCGGCGCGATGTCGCTGTCGAGTTCGGACTCCTCCGACGCCGACGCCTCGACCGGACCCTCCACGACTGTGCCGAGTACCACACTCGCACCGGCACTTTCATCATCATTGCCGCCGGTGGTGACCACGCCACCGGTGAGCAGCGCCGCCCCGGAGACCACTCCGCCGGCCACCACCCCGCCCCCGGTGACCACCACCCCGCCGGCGGGCGCGGTCGACAAGTCCGTTCCCGTAAGGGTTTTCAACAACAGCATGGTCGCGGGCCTGGCCGCCAAAACCGCCGGTGATCTCGTCGCGAACGGCTGGAATATCGCCGAGACCGGCAACTACGGTTCCGGCGTCATCCCGAAAACCACTGTGTACTACGGCACTTCGCCCGGCGAGAAGGCCGCCGCGCAGGCCATCGCCGCGCAGCTCGGCGTCGCCGCGGAACCGCGATTCGCCGGAATACTGGACAGCCCGCCCGGTGTCATCGTCATAGTGACCGGCAACTGACCCGCTTGCCGGCGGCAACCGCACGGCGCTCGAACACCCCGCCAGCCCCTGCGGGGGAGTGGGTCACGGCTCTGGCATCATCTTGTCCGAGTAGTAATCATGTCCGTCCAGCTTTTCGTAAACTCGGACTCGTAAAGGAGTTCCCCGATGGCCCCGTCCACAACTCGTCGCCCGTCCTGGTGGACTGTGACCCCGGTGCTCGCGGTCGCGGTCTTCGGCATCGCAGGATGCTCGAACGGCCAGGAATCGAGTGACGTCAAGGGGACGACCCCGCCGGTCTTCACCAGCTCTCCCGCACCGGCGGGCGCGGCACACGGTGGCCTCACCACCCCGCCCACCGATTCCGTCAGCTCCACGCTGAAGGATTCGAACGGCCAGGCCGTCGGCACCGTCACCTTCGGCAAGGTCGGCAACCACCTCGAGGTCACGGTCGAGGCGCACGGCCTCAAGCCGGGCTTCCACGGTCTGCACGTGCATCAGGTCGGCAAGTGCGAGCCGAACTCCGTGGCACCCACCGGCGGCGCTGCCGGTGACTTCCTCTCCGCCGGTGGGCACTTCCAGGCCGGCGACGCCAATACCCATCCGGCCAGCGGTGACCTCACCTCGCTCGAGGTCAAGAACGACGGTACGGCCAAGCTGGTCACCACCACCGACTCCGTGACACTGGACGAGCTCAAGGGCAAGGCCCTGATCATCCACGCGGGTGCGGACAACTTCGGCAATATTCCGAGTCGATACACCCAGGCCGGTGGCGCCGCCGGGCCGGACGCCGAAACACTGGCGACCGGTGACGCTGGCGCTCGCGTCGCCTGCGGCGTGATCGCATAACCCATAGGTGAACCATGGCCGGGGCAGGCATTTCGAAGGTCCACTTCAACAGTTCGCCTCGGCCCACGCTCGGCGTGGAGTGGGAGGTCGCGCTCGTCGACAAGCAGACGCGCGACCTTTCCAACACGGCCGCAGCGGTTTTCGAGGCGTGCGGCGATCTCCGCTCGTGGGACGGCCATCCGCAGATCACCAAGGAACTGCTGCGCAATACCGTCGAGCTGGTCACCGGTAAGCACGACACCGCGGGCGAAGCGGTGGACGAACTGCACGCCACCATGGATGCCGTGCGCCGCGCCGCCGATCCGCTGGGCGTCGACCTCTTCTGCGCGGGCACCCATCCGTTCGCGCAGTGGTCCACCCAACAGCTCACGCGCAGTCCGCATTACGACGAACTGATCGAGCGCACCCAGTGGTGGGGCCGCCAGATGCTGATCTGGGGCGTGCACGTGCACGTGGGAATCTCGCACCCGGAGAAGGTCTTCCCGATCCTGAACAGCCTGCTGCTGTCGTATCCGCACCTGCTCGCGCTGTCCAGCTCCTCCCCGATGTGGGCGGGCGTCGACACCGGCTACGCCAGCAATCGCGCCCTCATGTTCCAGCAGCTGCCCACCGCCGGACTGCCCTTCCAATTCGAAAACTGGACGCAGTTCGAGGCTTTCGCGCACGACCAGATGAAAACCGGTGTGTTCGAACAGATCGGCGGCATGCACTGGGACATCCGCCCCGCGCCCAAATGGGGCACCATCGAGGTCCGCATCTGCGACGGCACCCCGAGCCGATCCGAACTCTCCGCCATCGTGGCGCTCATCCACTGCCTCATCGTGGATCTGGACCGCCGCGTCGAAGCCGGGGAAACGCTGCCGACCATCCCGCCGTGGCATGTGCAGGAGAACAAGTGGCGCGCGGCCCGCTACGGGCTGGACGCCATCATCATCACCGACGCCGCGAGCAATGAGCGGCTGGTCACCGATGACCTGACGGAACTGCTGAACCGGCTGGAACCGACCGCCAAGAGCCTGGGCTGTGAGAACGAGCTGGCACTGGTCGCCGATATCCCCAAGCGCGGTGCCTCGTATCAGCGCCAGCGCCGGGTCGCCGCGGCCAATCAGGGCGATCTGGTCAGCGTCGTCGACTCCCTCGTCAAGGAACTGGCACAGTAGGTTTCGCGCACCGCGCCCGTTTCGCGCGGGTGTGATTTCGGTTACGCCAGGTTGAACGGCGTATGCGCTGGCCAGGGCTGACCGGGAGCTGTGCGGCGGGGATGACCGCTCGTGTTCAGCGGGCCCGGGGGCTGGCGTTCACACGGCGTTTACTATGGTCCGGTGTTGCTCGACGGTCCGCGTCCCGAAACGGTGGGTGGAGCACGCCGGACCTCATGGCTGCCCTCGCGGCGCCTCCAGCTCACGGCGCTGCTGACCGCCGTCCCCGTGCTGCTCATCGCACTGCAGATCGTCGCGGCCCGCAATGACTTCCTCGGCCCCCTGGAAAGCCTCTGGGCGGACTACGCGGGCACCCCCAAATCGGTCACCGTGCCGTGGGCCGGACTCGGCCTGGCCCTGATCGGATTGAACTGGCGACGGCGCTTCATCGCCGTCGGCGCGGCCGCCGGGATCGACCTGGTCTACCAGGTGGTGCGCAGCCTCAGCGGCGGACCGCTGGCCCTGGGCAACGGTCCGGTCATCGTGCTCACCGCCATCGTGCTGATCGCGAACTTCGGCTGGGAGGGCACCGATAAACGCAATGCCCTGCACGCCGCCGCGCTCGGCATCCTGCTCACGCTGTCCAGCAAGGTCGCCGAAGTCTGGCTGATGGTCACCATGATGGCCGGGCCCAAGGTGCTCGACGAACACGTGGTGCTGGTCGACCACGCCCTCGGCAATCCGTCCTGGGTGATGGGGCAGGTGCTCGAATTCCTCGGGCCGATAGCGAGTTTCGTCCTGCACTGGGTGTACATCGAACTGCCCGTCGGCGCGATGATCGTCACCATCTGGCAGCTGCGCGGCGTGGTCACCACCGGAAAATGGCCGGGGCACTACCTGGTTCGCACCTTCCTGGTGGTCGGGCTCATCGGCCCGCTGTTCTACGTGATCTTCCCCGTGGTCGGCCCCATCTTCGCCTACGGCGCGGACGGCAAGGGCTTCGCGCTCGGCGACTACTGGCCGAATGTGGTGCCGCCCATCGATCTTCACCCCGGCGCGCTCCCGTTCGGCAACCTCGCACCGCGCAACTGCATGCCCTCGCTGCACACCGCGTGGGCGCTGACCATCTTCATCCACTCCCGCCGCGACGCCGACGGCGCGCCCGCACCGACCTGGCTGCGCTGGGGCGGCACCTTCTGGCTCATCGCCACCCTCTCGGCCACGCTCGGCTTCGGCTACCACTACGGCGCGGATCTGGTCGCGGGCGCGGTGCTGTGCCTGGCCATCGAATCCGCGCTGCGCGAACCCGAGCGCGGCTGGGATCGCGCCCGCGTGCAATTGGTCGCGGGCGGTGCGGCTCTGGTGGCGCTGCTGCTGCTCGGCTACCGGTACCTGTCGCTGGAGATCGCGCAGAACCCGGTACCCGCCGGAGTGGTCATCCTCGGCCTGCTCGCCGGATACGTCACGCTGTTCTATCGCACCTGGTTCGCGGCCGAACCCGCGGTCAATCCGCTGCCGCTGAACCAGGTGGCTCGGTAACCGGGGTACCCGCGGCACTCGCCTCGGCTTCGGGAGTCGCCGCGGAACGATTGCGGCGCAGGGCATACAGGCCCACGATGCAGCCGATCACGATCAGGCTCGCCGTCCACGCGGGCGCGGAGGTGTCCTCCGAGACCACCGTGCACACCACCGCCCGGCTGGAATCCTGCATGGCGTAGTGCCCGCGGGCCACGTAGTCGCGCAGGCCCAGCACCGCCGACGGAATGAACACGATGATGGTGGCCAGTACCCGGTTCGGCACGAAACGCGGGTTCGCCGAGGTCAATCCGTAGCCGGTGAGCCAGGCCAGCACCGCCGTACCGCCGACCGTCAGCACCGCCCAATCCGAATCCGCGGTCATCGCGGTGAACAGGCCGAGCAGCAGGATCAGCACCAGACACGTCATCGGCGCACCCCGGCGGGTGCCGTACCACATGCCGAACACCGTGATGGCGACCGCGACCGGAATGGTCCAGGCGGGCAATTCCGCCGCCAGCGCGGAGGAACCCACCGCCGCCAAACCCACGATCACCAGCACCAATTCACCATCGCGACCCGGCAGCAGCATGGCCGCGATGAGCGCGGTCGCCACCGTGGTCAGCACCGCCAGCCCGACACCGGCGAAACTGTCACCGTGCCGCGACAGCCATTCCGCACTGGCCACCGTGACCAGCACCAGCACCACACCCGCCAGAATCGGCGCCAGCGGCAATTCGATCGAGGGGCGTTCGGCCGGTTTGCGATTGCGATTGCTCAGCGTGCCGATGGCCACCAGCACCAGCGCGGTCTCCAGCATCCACAGCGGCGGCATATCCATCGCCTCCCAGGCGCTGTCGCCCGAGCCGTCCTTGAGCACCCCGCCCAGATGCGGGATCGGACTGACCGAGCCGAGCAGCACACTGGTGATGACCCCGAGCGTCCAGCCGTACGCGGGCAAACGGTGATGCAGCACCGCCGCGCCGAGCGAGCCCAGCACCAGCCCGCCCGCCAGCGCGTCGATGAAATTCATGGTGGACAGCGCGCCGACCGGTGGGCTCTCATGCCCGAAGATGTGGTTCACGGTCAGCGCGAGCAGACCGCCGAGCGCGGTGGACCAGGCGATGACAATGCTGCCGAGGGTGGTGATCAGCACCGCGGAGATCATGGCGACGAGCACGCCCGCACCGATGGCGCGCGGCAGCGTATATGCCATCAGATCCAATTGCAGCGCGGAGGTATTGGAGGTCCAGCCGAAATCGATCGGCATGGCTAGCGAAAGTCCAGCAACCGTCGTCGCGACCAGTGCGGTGATCGTCTCGGTCGCTACCTGATACGGCCTCACCTGGGTGAAAATACCGTGCTATCGCGTACCGATCAGTCCGACTCGCCTAATTAACAATTCGAGTGGAAGATCCAGTTACCAATTCCGGCTATCCCGAGGCCGCCCGCTGCGCCGCGAACAACCGCAACGTCTCCACCTGCACCGGATCCAGCGACGGGCGCACCGCGGCCCGCGCCGCCGCGACATCCGACGCGGTCACATCGGCCGCGTCCACATCGCGCCGCATCGCCGACAACGCCGATTCCCGCAGCAGGGCCGCACAATCCGCGGCCGAATATCCATCCAAATCCTTCGCGAGTTTGCGCAGATCCACCTCTTTCGCCAACGGCACCGATTTCGCGGCCGTGCGCAGGATTTCCGCGCGCGCCGCGGCATCGGGCGGCGGCACGAAAACCAGGCGCTCCAACCGGCCCGGACGAGTCAGCGCCGGATCGATCAATTCCGGCCGATTCGTCGCACCGACCACCACCACATCGCGCAGCGGCTCCACCCCGTCGAGTTCGGTGAGCAGGGCCGCCACCACCCGATCGGTCACACCCGAATCGCTGTTCTGGCCCCGGCGCGGGGCCAGCGCGTCCACCTCGTCCAGGAAGATCAGCGAGGGCGCGGAATCGCGTGCGCGCTGGAACAATTCACGCACCGCGCGCTCGGAGGAGCCGACCCATTTATCCATCAGCTCGGCACCCTTGACGGTGTGCACGCTCAATTGACCCGTGCTCGCCAGCGCGCGCACCAGGAAGGTCTTGCCGCAGCCCGGCGGACCGTAGAGCAGCACACCGCGCGGCGGATCGATGCCCAGGCGCGCGAACGAATCCGGATGCCGCAGCGGCCACAGCACGGCTTCGGTGAGCGCCTGCTTCGTCTCGACCATATCGCCGACATCGTCGAGACCCAGTGAGCCGATGGCCAATTCCTCCGAACCCGAACGAGACAGCGGGCGGATCACCTCCAGTGCCCCTTCGAGATCCTCCTGCCGCAGCATGGGCTCCGAATGCTCCCGGCTCGACCGCGACGCCGCCCGCAGCGCTGCCTCGCGCACCAGCGCCGCCAGATCCGACACCACGAAACCCGGTGTGCGCGCGGCGATTTTGTCCAGTTGCAACTCCGCGGTCGGCGCTCGGCGCAAGAGCTGCTCCAGCAGCGCCGCGCGCACGGCCGCCGTCGGCAGCGGCAGGGACACCTCACGATCACACAGTTCCGGCCCGCGCAGCCGGGCATCGACGCCGGTGGGATGCGAGGTGGTCGCCAGCAGGGCCACCGCCGGACACGCCACCGCCGCCCGCAATTGATCGAGGATCAGCGTGGCCACCGGTTCCGCCGTCGCGGGCAGCAGCGCGTCGATATCGGTGATCAGCAGGACCCCGCCCGCACCCGAACAGATATCGGATACCGCGAGATTCACCTCGCGCAGCCGGGTGCCGCTCTCGGTCGCCCCGACCGACGGCCCGTCCAACTCCACCAGCCGCCGCGAACCCGTCACCGCGCGCGCCAGGGTGGTCTTGCCGACCCCGGCCGGGCCGGTGACCAGCACGCCCAGATGTGAGGACGCCCCAAGGGTTTTCAACAGTTCCGGCTCGTCCAGGGCCAGGTTCAGCCATTCGGTCAGCTTGGCGGCCTGCGCCTGCACGCCCGCCAGATCGGCCACCGCCACCGCCGTCACCGGTGCGGGCGAGGCCGCACGCGTCGGGTCGATCGGGCGATCGCGGCGATCCGGGGCCTGCGCCGCCGTATCGCCCATGAGCGAACGCGGCGAATCCGTCGCCGCGATGCCCGGACCCCACACCACCGCGCTATTGGGCTGCACGCTCACCGGCCCGGGGGAGGGGTCGGTCGCGGTCACGGTGAGCAGCTCCGAGGTCCAGGCGATTCCGAACGCCCGCGAAAGCGCCTGCGCCGCAGCCGAAGTGCTGGTGCCGGGGCCGAGATCGCGGGGTAGCAGCGAGACCGTATCGCCGACTGTCACCACCTTGCCCAGCAGCGCCTGCCGCAGCGTGGTCTCCGGAATGGACCCGGTGGCCAGGGTGGAACCGGTCACCGAAATCTGCCTGGCTCCGAATACCGTCGCGGGTGCGACGGTGACCATCGAATCCTCGCGCACGCCGGCATTCGACAGCGTCACATCATCGAGCAGCGCCACCCCGGTCGGCGTTCCGGCGGGTGCGACGGCGACTACCGCCGCGGTGCGCCGCGCCCCGATCAGCGCTATCCCATCCCACTCCCGCAACCCCAGCGCCGCCAGCGCTTCGGGATGCAGCCGCACCAACCCCCTCCGGGCGTCGGCGGCGGAAATATTGAGTCGTGCGGTCAACGAGAGTTCGGGCACGCCACCATTGTGCTGGAACCGCGCGGGCAAGCACCCGTCCTCGGTCCGAAAAGCCGAATGCCCCCGGTTCACGAGAACCGGGGGCATTCGGAAACAGGTGTGACTAGAGCCGTCCGCCCGGGCGGCGCAGGCGCAGGCGCGCGGTGGAGATGCTGCGAATCGGCCTGCGGCGCTGGGCGCGCCGCTGCGCCCGGCGTTCGGCGGGCTTGTGATCCCAGGTCTCCGGGCGGGCCGCCACCCAGCGCGCCGAATGCACGGCGAACGGGATATGCCCGAGATACAGCACCACCAGCGCCATCATCAGGATCAGCGGGTAGGTGACCAGCAGGGCGGCGGCCAGCGCCACCAGCACCAGCAGCACCGGCGCGGTGCGCGGGGCCACCGAGACCGATTTGATCGCCAGCGTCGGCAGCGTGCTCACACACAGCAGGCCGGTGAGCACCACCCACACCGCCACGGCAGGGAAGCTCACCCACCAGCCGTCGCCGAACTGCTCGGACAGCGCGATGGGCAGCAGCGCGATCAGCGCGCCCGCGGGCGCGGGCACACCGGTGAAGTACTCGCGCTGCCAATCCGGGCGGCTGTCATCGTCCATCAGGGTGTTGAAGCGGGCCAGCCGCAGCACCATGCAGACCGCGAACATGAGCGCGACGATCCAGCCGATGCTGTCCGCGTGCAGGAACGTCACATACAGCACCAGGGCGGGCGCGACGCCGAACGCGATGGCATCGGAGAGCGAATCGAGTTCCGCGCCCATCTTGGTGGTGGCGTCGAGCATGCGGGCGATGCGCCCGTCCAGCATGTCGAAGATGGCGGCCGCGCCGACCAGCGCCAGCGCGATCGCCAACTGACCCTGCATGGCGAACTTGACCGCCGAGAGCCCCGAGCACAGTCCCAGAATGGTGACCATGCTCGGCAGCAGCCGCACGGTGCGATTGCGAGCCGAGCGGCGCAGCGCCGGTGTCGGCGCGAGTTGTTCCATCATGAATCCAGTTCGGCCAGTACCGTTTCCGCGCCGATGGTGCGCTGCCCGGGCACCACCAGCAGTTTGGTCCCGGCCGGGAAGTAGGTGTCCACGCGCGAGCCGAACCGGATGAGCCCGTAGGTCTCGCCGATGGACAGCTTGTCGCCGATCTTGGGCTCGCAGACGATGCGCCGCGCCAGCAGTCCGGCGATCTGCACCACCACCAGGCGCTGCCCGTTCTCGGTCAGCACCACCATGCAGTTGCGCTCATTGGCGTCACTGGCCTCGGGCAGGTCCGCGGAGAGGAACTCGCCCTTCTTGTAGACGATGTTGTCGATGCTGCCGGAGATCGGCATGCGCTGCACGTGCACGTCCAGCACCGACAGGAAGATGCTCACGCGCGGAAGCGGCTGATCACCGAGATTCAACTCGGCGGGCGGCACGGCCGTATCCACCAGCGCCACTTCACCATCGGCGGGCGCGACGACCACGCCGGGGCGATTCGGCGGCACCCGATGCGGATGCCGGAAGAAGGTCGCGGTCGCCGCGGCCGCGAACAATCCCGTGCGCCGCACCCACTTACGCCGGAAACCCAGCACGGCGACCGCGAGCGGGGCCGCCACGAAGGGCAGACCGGCCGGGTGCAGCGGCGGGATGGCGGAGCGGACCAGGTCGGCGACGTGGCCGAGTCCGGTGGTTTCGGGAGTGCCGGGCGGGGTGGGACGGCGGGCCACAAGCTCCTCTTTCATGCGCGGGTAGGTGGGTTGCGCACCGCGATATCCACACTGTGCGCACCGCGCTCACACGATACGGGAAGGTGGCCCAGCACTCGCGTTCTCCGTCCCCTACACCATGGTGACCGGTCCGGCATCGGCGGCGAATTGTGAGGGAACGCACAACCATGAGAGGCTGTTCCGATTAATATGAGGGGGCCTCATGTCTGCGGCATTCGCGTCCCGCGGGGGGTGGGGAACCCGATGAAGGTCATGTTCGACGCGCAGTACATAGGAGATGCACCATGGCTGCTCGAATTGCCTCGATCAGCGGGGTAGAGCACACCGCAATGCTCGGGCTCGGCGTGTACCGCCCGGCTCGAATCGTCAGCAACGATGAGGTCGCCGGGCCGATCAATTCCACTGACGAGTGGATCCGGACCCGCTCCGGCATCCGCAACCGGCGCTTCGCGTCGGAAGACGAGACGATCATCAGCATGAGCGCCGCCGCCGCGCGTGACGCCATCGAAGCCGCCGAGATCGACGCGAGCACGATCGACTGCGTCATCGTCGCCACCTCGACCTGGCTGCTACTCACCCCGGCCGCGGCACCGCAGATCGCCACCGAACTCGGGCTCAACGGCATTGCCGCATTCGACATCTCGGCCGGTTGCGCCGGGTTCTGTCACGCGGTGGCGGTGGCCTCGGACCTGGTCAAGGGCGGCACCGCGCGCAATGTCCTGGTCATCGGCGTGGAACGGCTCACCGACACCATCAATCCGGCCGATCGCGGCACCGCGTTCCTGTTCGCGGACGGTGCGGGCGCGGTGATCGTCGGCGCGTCCGAGGAACCCGCCATCGGGCCGACGGTCTGGGGTTCGGACGGCACCCAGCATCACGCCATCCGCCAGGACAAGGACTGGATGGAATTCTTCCGCGAGATCGACGCGAAGGGCCTCGACGCCGTCCGCCCGTATCTCGCCATGGAGGGCACGGCCGTATTCCGCTGGGCCGCACACTCTTTGGAGAAGGTCTGCCGGGACGCCATCGACCGCGCGGGCCTGACCCCGGATGAGCTGGACGCCATGATCCCGCATCAGGCCAACGGGCGGATCATCGAGATCATGGCCCGGGTGCTGCACCTGCCGGACCACTGCGCCCTCGCCAACGACATCGAGGAGACCGGCAACACCTCGGCCGCCTCGATTCCGCTGGCCATGGAGGCGCTGCTGCGCCAGGGCGATGCCAAACCCGGCGGCACCGCCCTGCTCATCGCCTTCGGCGCGGGCCTGTCCTACGCGGCACAGGTTGTGACACTGCCGAATTGGCGGAGCCAGCCGGAACTGAGCACCCGGGAGGGCTAGCCGAGTTCCCAGACGACGGTGACATCGAAGGTCACCGTCTGCTGGCCCGGTTCCAGCGCGAAATCACCGGCGCTCGGGGCGGCCTGGCGCAACATCGGGGTGGGCCCGCCGCTGCTGCCCTCGTTGATCGTCTTGACGCTCTTCAACTTCAGCCCGGCCAGATCCGCGTACTGCTGCGCCCGCGCCTTGGCATCGTCGAAGGCGCGCGCCCGCGCGTCCGAGAGCAGTTTCGTATTGTCCTCGAGCCCGAACGCGACCGAGGAGATGCGAGTGTCATTGCCGCCCGCCTTCACCGCCGCGTCCAGGATGGCCGACGCCTTGGGCAGATCGCGCACCGCGATATGCACGGAATTGCTTGCCTTATAACCGATCACGGTGCGTCCCTCCGGCCCATAGGTGGGCTGCACGGAGAGTTCGCTGGTCTTCACGTCCTCGCGTTTGACCCCGGCGTTGACCATGGCGTCGGTCATGGCCTTGGCCTTGTCGTTCACCCCGTCGACCGCGGTGGACACATCCGCCGCGCTCACCTCGGCGCCGAGATCGGCATTGAGCACGTCCGGCACACCGGACACCTTGCCATTGCCGACCACCGTCACCGAACGGTCGCCGTCGGAACCACATCCGGTGAGCAGCAGCGCGAGTCCGGTGGCCGCGGCGCAGATCCCTATACGTCGTCGCATAACGCGAACCTACGCATCAGCCCCGCGGTCGAGGGGTAAACACGCACATCACTTCTCGACGGTCTGCTTGATCCTGCCGAGGGTTTCGTTCATACCGCTGACGAGGTTCGCCTCGAATACCTGTTCGCCGCCGAGGACGGCGTCGATCATCTTGCGCACGATCGGATTGACGCCGTTGGGGATATCGCGGCGCTGCACCAGATGGGTGCCGCCGTCGGCGGTGGGCTCCAGGGTGAAGCTCCAGATGGTGCGGTTCTCGTTCATCCGGAAGGCGATCGCGCGATTGGGCTCGAAGCGCACGATCCGCGAGGTGGTCGGATAGAACTTGGCCCCGTCACGATTGAGGTTGAGGGTCCAGGTGCCGGTCTTGGTCTTGCCGAGCGGCTGCATGCGCACGGTCGCGGGGCTGAATTCCGGCATGCGCTTGAGGTCGGAGACTACGTTCCAGACCTGTTCGGGCGCCGCGGCGATGTCGATGGTGGCTTCGAGAGTGTTCGGCAACGCTGCCTCCGAGAAGATGTGACTGTCAGTACTACGAATCCTAGTTCTGTACCGACATATCGGGTCAATCGAACATCGGGCGACCATCCGAACACTGAAAATCAACTAGATCACATTCCGGTGTTGCCGTACTGGCGAATGTAATGGGCAGCGCACAATGTGGGATAGACGAAATAACAGACAAGGCCACCAGCTTCCGATGCGAAACGTGAGGTGATCGGCCGTGAAACTGCGTTCGCTCCTGCATCGCAAGACCAGAGTCTCCGGCGGAAATGCCGAGACGGTCCCGCTCCTGCCCTTCGATGAGCGCGATGCTTCCCAGCTTCCCCGGCGACCCGGGCGATCAAAACCGAATGGTCAGTCCGAAGAACGACTGGAACGACTGCTCACCCCGAACGAGCTGGATCTGGTTCAGCACCACCGGATTTGACCGGGTGAGCACCCTCGAGCGCAGCCCCGCCCCGCAGCACCGTTCGCGCATGGCGGACATACAGGACCGATCCGACTTGCCTACGCGGCTCATACTCGTTAGGTGACTTCACCAGCTGCCGCCAAGCCGGCCATCCTCAGCGTGGACGACGACCCGGGCGTCTCACGTGCCGTGGTCCGTGACCTGCGCCGCCGGTACGGGGCCGATTACCGGATTCTGCGGGCGGAGTCGGGCGCGGACGCGCTCGAGGTACTTCGGGAATTGAAACTGCGCGGCCAGCCGGTCGCGGTCTTGATCGCGGACTATCGCATGCCGAATATGAACGGCGTCGAATTCCTGGAGCAGGCCATGGACCTGCACCCGTACGCGCGGCGGGTGCTGCTGACCGCGTACGCCGACACCGACGCGGCCATCGAGGCCATCAATGTGGTCGACCTCGACCACTACCTGCTCAAGCCGTGGGATCCGCCGGAGGAGAAGCTCTACCCGGTCATCGACGCGCTGCTCGACGCCTGGCGCAGCGATGACCACAAGCCCGTCACCGAGACCAAGGTGGTCGGGCACCGCTGGTCGGCCCGCTGCTCCGAGGTGCGGGAGTTCTTGGCGCGCAACCAGTTGCCCTACCGCTGGTACCAGGTCGACGAGCCCGAGGGCGCACGCCTGCTCACCGCGGCCGATGCCACCGAGGACGACTGCCCGGTGATCATCAACCAGGGCGGCGAGGTACTGCGCACGCCGACCGACGCGCAGCTCGCCGAGGCGGTCGGACTGAATATCGCGCCCGTCGACGAGTTCTACGACCTCATCGTGGTCGGCGGCGGACCCGCCGGACTGGGCGCGGCCGTGTACGGCGCGTCCGAGGGCCTGCGCACGGTGCTGGTGGAACGCACCGCCACCGGCGGCCAGGCGGGCCAGAGTTCGCGCATCGAGAACTACCTGGGCTTCCCGGACGGACTCTCCGGCGCGCAGCTCGCCGATCGCGCCCGGCGGCAGGCGGTGAAATTCGGGGCCGAACTCATCACCGCGCGTGAAGTGGTCTCGCTGGAACCGTGCGGTTCGGCGCGAGTGGTGAAATTCGCCGACGGCGGCAGCATCTCCGCGCACAGCGTGCTCATCGCCACCGGCGTCAACTACCGGCATCACCCCGCTCCCGGCGTTGACGATTTCACCGGGCGCGGCGTCTACTACGGCTCGGCCATGACCGAGGCGTCCGATTGCACCGATCGGGATATCTATATCGTCGGCGGCGCGAATTCGGCCGGGCAGGCGGCGGTCTACATGTCCCGGCACGCGCGCACCGTGCACATTCTGGTGCGCGCGGAATCCCTGGTGGATTCCATGTCGCACTACCTGATTCAGCAGATCGAGCAGATTCCGAACATCAAGGTGCACGCGCGCACCGAGGTCGTCTCCGCCGACGGTGACGATCACCTCGAACGCCTGGTGCTGCGCGATAACGCCACGGGCGTGGAAGAAAAGGTCGACGCCGAGCGTTTGTTCCTGTTCATCGGCGCCGCGCCGGAAACCGAATGGCTGGACGGCGTGGTGCATCGCGACGACAAGGGCTACGTGCTCGCCGGACCCGATCTCATGATCGACGGCAACAAGCCCGCGGGCTGGGAGCTGACCAGGTCGCCGCAACATCTGGAGACCAGCGTTCCCGGAGTTTTCGTGGCGGGCGACGTACGGTCGGAATCGGCGAAGCGAGTGGCATCGGCCGTGGGTGAGGGCGCGATGGCCGTCATGCTGGTGCACCGCTGGATCGCGAAACAGTAGGAGTTGAACCGTGGGACAGTCATTGATCTGTGATCCCGAGGAACTGCGGGACCTATTCCTGTTCGAGAAGCTGAACGACGAACAGCTGGCCTGGCTCTGCAAGGACGGCCGCGTCGAACGCTTCGAACCCGGTCTGGTGTACCGCGAAGGTGATCCGGGCACCTGCTTCTACGTGCTCATGGAGGGCGAGGTCCGGCTGACCAAGATGTCGGGCGGCGAGGAGATCGAACTCGTCCGCACCGATCATCACGGGTCCTATTCGGGCGCGTGGACCGCGTATATGGGCGATAAGGTCGACCAGCACTACGCCGGATCGTTCTACGTCACCAAGCCGTCCAAATTCTTCGTGCTGGACGCGGGCGTCTTCTCGAAGATGATGCAGGAATGGTTCCCGATGGCGGTGCATCTGCTGGAGGGCGTCTTCTTCGGCAATCGCAATGCCAATGAGCGCATCGGCCAGCGGGAGCGGCTGCTCGCGCTGGGCTCGCTGTCGGCGGGCCTGACGCACGAGCTGAACAATCCGGCCGCCGCCGCTGTGCGCGCCACGTCCGCCCTGCGCGAACGCGTGGCCGGAATGCGGCACAAGCTGAAGATGATGTCGCAGGGCAAGTTCGACTCCGCGACCATGGACGCGCTGGCCGGATTGCAGGAGGAGGCCGCCGCGCAGGTGGCCAAGGCTCCCACCCTCACGCCCATGGAGGCGGCCGACCGCGAGGACGAACTCGGCGATTGGCTCGAAGCGCACGATATCCGCAACGGCTGGGATATCGCGCCGACCTTCGTACAGGCCGGATTCGATATCGACTGGCTGGAGAAGGTGCACGGCACGCTCACCGGTTGTGAGGGCGCGGTTTTCGAGGGCGCGATCCGCTGGCTCAACTACACCGTCGAGACCGAACTGCTCATGAACGAGATCGCGGATTCCACCACCCGCATCTCCACGCTGGTGAACGCGGCGAAGCAGTATTCGCAGATGGATCGCGCGCCCTTCCAGGTCGTCGACATCCATGAACTGCTGGACAGCACGCTGGTCATGCTGGGCCGCAAGATCGGTGACGATATCCAGGTGGTCAAGGAGTACGACCACGCTCTGCCCGCGGTGCCCTGCTACGCCGCGGAACTGAATCAGGTGTGGACCAATCTGATCGACAACGCCATCTCGGCGATGGCCGGGCGGGGCACGCTCACCATTCGCACCTATCGTGAAGGTGACTGCGCCGCAGTGGAAATCGGCGACACCGGGCCGGGTGTGCCGCTGGAGATCCGCACCCGCATCTTCGAACCGTTCTTCACCACCAAGCCGGTCGGCGAGGGCACCGGCCTGGGCCTGGACATCTCCTTCCGCATCGTGGTGAACAAGCATCACGGCGATATCCGGGTGGAATCCGAACCTGGCGATACTCGGTTCATCGTGCGCCTGCCGCTGGAAGGCTCATCGGATGCGGTCGCACCTGAGAACATCGAAACAGCAAGCCCGGCAAGCTGATACAGGAGGCCAATGATGTCGGACAAGTCGGCGGAGATCGAGGGCATCGATCCCGGTGTGCCCCCGAGCGGTGCCGGATGCGTGGAATGCGACGCCAATGCGGGCTGGTGGCTGCACCTGCGCCGCTGCGCGCAGTGCGGGCATGTGGGCTGCTGTGACAGTTCACCGTCGCAGCACGCCTCCAAGCACGCCGCGAGCAGCGGACATCCGTTCGCGCAGAGCTATGAGCCCGGTGAGACCTGGTTCTACAACTATCAGACCGAGGATATGTACGGTGACGGGCCGGAATTGGCCGCGCCGCACCATCATCCGGCCACGCAGACGGTCCCCGGCCCGCGCGAGCGGGTGCCCGCGGATTGGCAGAGCCACCTGAACTGAGCGATCCGCTCCGATCGATGGCGTGTGAAAGCCCCTGGGAGATACTGTCTCCCAGGGGCTTTGCTCATTACTGAAGCGTGCGACTCATTCCTGCGGCGCGAGCTTCTGATCGGATAGGAACTCCAGCGCCAGATCCGCGACCGAATGCCAGCCGTGATCCGCGGCCATCGAATGACACCGCCCCTCCAGCAGCTTGAACTCGGTGACACCCGAATTCTTCTGCTGCAGTGTGTATTCCGACTGCACGATGGCCGCCGGAACGGTGCGGTCCTCGGTGCCCGCGATCAGCAGCAGTGGCCCGCGCGGGGCGAGCACGTCCACGGTTGCCTCGGATTTCGGGCTCACATTCGCCAGCGCCGCCTGGAACAGCGGTTTCACCGGAGCCGGAATCGCGTACTGCGCGAACAGCTGATCGGATTCCGCGCGCGGCACCGAATTGGCGAAGAAGCGGTGGTAACTGTCCGCGGTATGCGACCAGGTCTTGGACCGCAGCCACGGCTGCGCGAGAATCGGCCCGGCACTGCGCAATTGGGCGGGCGGCAACGCGTAGACGCCCTTGAACTGCGCCGGTGCGATGGCGACGCAGCCGATGGCGCTGCCCTGTGCCAGTAGTCGCTGCGCGATCAGGCCGCCGAAGGAATGGCCGATCACGATGGGCGGTGCGGGCAGGTCGGCGATGTATTTCGCGTACTGGTCGGTGATCTCCGCGATGCCGCGATTCGCGATCGCGTCCGGATTCGCGCGGGTGCTGCCGGGATCGGGTCCGTCGCCGGGCCAGCCGGGTGCGACGGTCGCGAATCCCGCGCGGTCGAAGTATTCGAGCCACGGGGTCCAGCTGTCGCTATGCATCCACAGACCGTGCACGAAGATGATGGGGGTTTTCGGTGCGGGCATGAGACCTCCTCTGGTTGAAGGTAATTCGTCTCATTTCGCCTCGTAATGACGATACGTGACGGCTATGGCCGGCACTGCCGGATTGCCTCGCACCCCGGTGCGCCGCCCCGCCGTGTCCGGGTACTCTGCTGCGAGCGCCGGGCCGGACCGGTGCGCGAACGGTCTCGGAAAAGGGTTATGAAACAGATTGCGATCGTCGCCCTCGCCGCGGGCGCGCTGGTACTGGGCCTCACCGGGTGTGGATCGGACAAGTCCACCGATGCGAGCGAGCTACGCAAGGAAACGTCCACCTCCGCCGCGGTCAAATCCGCCGCCCCGATAGCCTCGACCCCCGCCGCCCCGGTCGAGCCGCCCACCGCGGCTCCCGCGAGCACCGCCGCGGTCAAGCAGACCACCGCGCCCAACGGTGCGAAGACCACCTGCGGCGAATTCCGGAACCTGGACGGCGACACCGAGAAGCAGGTCATCCAGCAGGTGCTGGCCGCCAACCCGGGTTCCAAATTCGACGGCAGCCCCAATGTCGCCCTCGGCACCGCCAAACTCGCCTGCCTGGCCTCGGCCTACACCGACACCCCCGTCGCCAACGCCATCGGGGCGGCGAAATAGCACAGGGCGTAATGTCCAAGTCCAATCAGGTTGGGCGAGGACAGGTGAACCCATGGACGCCGGTGCAGTGGTGGAGTTCGAGCGGCACCGGCCGCGCCTGTTCGCGCTCGCGTACCGCATGTTCGGCTCCGCGAGCGAGGCCGAGGACGCCGTCCAGGAGACCTATCTGCGCTGGGCGGGCAGTGCCAACGCCGAAATCCGTTCCCCCGAAGCATGGTTGACCACCATCCTGGTGAATATCTGCCGCAATGCCCTGGATTCGGCCCGCGCCCGCCGCGAAACCTATGTCGGCTCGTGGCTTCCGGAACCGGTGGCGACCGGTGCGGGCGAACTCGGCCCGTTGGAATCGGTGGAGCAGCGCGAACTGGTCTCGCTGGCCTTCCTCACGCTGCTCGAACGCCTCACGCCCGCCGAGCGCGCGGTCTTCGTACTGCGTGAGGCCTTCGGCTACGCACACCGCGAGATCGCCGACATGCTGGAGCTGTCCGAGGCCAACTCCCAGCAGCTGTACCGCCGTGCCGCCCGGCACGTGCGCGAGGACCGCACCCGCTTCGATCCGGCGCCCGCGCACGCCTACGCCCTCATCGAAAAGTTCCTGACCGCAGCGCAATCCGGTGATGTGGGGGCGTTGGAAGCGATGTTCACCGCGGATATCGTCTCGGTCGCGGACGGCGGGGACAAGATCAACGCGGCCCGCCGCGCGGTGGTCGGGGCGAGCCGGGTGGCCCGCTACCTGGTCGGCCTGCTCTCCCGCGATTTCCCGGGACTGTCCCTCACCGCCGAGGATGTCAACGGCGCGCCCGCCCTGGTCGCCCGCACCGGCGATGCCGTTATCGGCGTGGTCGGCGTCGATTTCGCCGACGGCCAGGTATCCGCCCTCCACTTGGTCGTCAACCCCGACAAACTGGCCTACTTCCAGCGCGCCGACCACATCGCCTCCCGCACCGCCTGACCTACACAGCCGCGTCGGGCCATCGCCCCCGCGCACCCCGTCATCCCGGCGTGCTTGTGGCCCGGGATCCACACCCGGTGACGCGGCACACACCCCGGGGTTGTCAGGGATCGCGCCCCTATCCGGTCTAGAGGGTGTCGGAACCGGTGCGAGAGCCGGTCCAGCCGGAAGGAGTCGGTCCCATGACCACAGCACATCGAGTCGTCGTCCTGGGCGCGGGATACGCGGGTTTGTCGGCGGCACGCCAGGCCGCGAAGGCGAAAGGCGTGCGCGTCACCGTCATCGACGCGCGGCCGGAACTCGTGGAGCGGGTGCGGCTGCATCAGGCGCTGACCGGGCAGGAGATCGCCCGCTGGGATCTCGGAGAACTGCTGGAGCGCAAAGGTATCGAGTTCGTGCAGGCCAGGGTGCGCACCATCGACACCGCCGAGCGCGTCGTGCGCCTCGAGGGTGATTGGTCGGTGTCCTACGACTCGCTCATCTACGCCCTGGGCAGTCACGCCGATACCAGCGCGGTTCCCGGAGCCACTGAATACGCGTATCCGATCGCGACCCCGGAGGATGTGGCGCGGATTCCGGCCTTGTCCGGCAGCGTCGCGGTGGTCGGCGGCGGCTCCACCGGTATCGAGACCGCCACCGAACTGGCCGAGGCCCGCCCGGATCTGGAGGTGCACCTGGTCAGCGCGGAGGAGCCGGGAGCCTGGCTTTCACCCAAGGCGCACAAGCACATTCGCGCGGTGCTGGATCGGCTCGGCGTGCGAGTGCATTCCGGTGCGAAGGTCGCGGCGGTCACCGCGCGCGGTCTCGAACTGGTCGACGGCACCCAGCTGCCCGCCGAAACAGTGCTCTGGACAACGGGTTTCGCGGTCCCCGCGGTCGCGGCGGATTCGGGCCTGGCGGTGGACGCCCGCGGCCGGGTGCTGGTCGACGCCGAACTCCGTTCCCGGTCGCATCCGGAGATCTACGTCGCGGGCGATGCCGCGGTGGTCGCCGGTCCCGCCGAGCGTGATCTCCGCATGGCGTGCGCCACCGCGCTGCCCACCGGGAAGTACGCGGCCACCGCGCTTACCGCTCGCCTGGCCGGAAAGACGCCCGCGCCGTGGAGTTTCCGCTACCACCTCCAGTGCATCAGCCTGGGTCGCCGCGACGGGGTCGTCCAATTCGTCCGCGCCGATGATTCCCCAGCTCGCACGGTGCTGACCGGCCGGACCGGGGCCTGGGTCAAGGAGCAGATCGTCAACGGTGCGATCCGCATGGCGGCGAAGCCCTGAATTCGCCGAATATTTCGTCAACCAAAGGTTGACCACAATCGCGTGGTCAACCTACAGTTGACGCATGACGAATCCCTTCCGCCTCGACGATCTGATCGACGGCATCAAGAAAGCCCGCCCCGACAACGCCCTGGAACAGCTCTCCGACGCGGTCGTGCTCGCTGGACACCTCGGTGACCTGGCCGATCATCTGATCGGCCATTTCGTCGATCAGGCCCGCCGCTCCGGCGCCTCCTGGACCGATATCGGCGGCAGCATGGGCGTCACCAAGCAGGCCGCGCAGAAGCGTTTCGTCCCGAAGAACCCGGGCGACGCGGCCGCCGCGACCATGGATCCGAGCGCCGGTTTCGCCCGCTTCACCCCGCGCGCCCGCAAGGTCGTGGTCGGTGCGCAGGAGGAAGCTCGCGATGCGAGCAATGCCGAGATCACCCCCGAACATCTCGTGCTCGGTCTGCTGCACGAGCCGGAATCGCTTGCCGTGCATGTCATTCAGGGCAAGGGCGTGAGCGTCGACGCCGTCCGCCGGGTGGCCACCGCGGCCCTGCCCGCGAGCGCGGACGCCATCCCGGCGTTGATTCCCTTCGATTCTCAGGCCAAGAAGGTTCTGGAACTCACCTTCCGCGAGGCACTTCGCCTGGGCCACAACTACGTCGGCACCGAGCATCTGCTGCTCGCACTGCTCGAAACGGAGGCCGGTAGCGGTGTGTTGTCCGGTCTGGGTCTGGAGAAGGAGGGCGTGTCCGAGGACCTCGCGCAACTGCTCGCCTCGCTGCCCGTTCCGGCCGAAGACTCGCAATAAACCCCGCCTCACCCGTCCCAGTGGCCACGCCCGATACCATGTGGGTATGGCGGACGAGGAAATCTCCGACCTGGTTGCCGGGGAAAAGCGCAGCGATCTGGTGCGCGCGCTCTCCTATGTCTCCATGGAAGACGCTCCTGACGGCGGCACCATCGTCAACGGCGACCTCCCACCGGACATCGCCCCGGCCTTCGTCCGGGCCATCATGCGCATCGAAGCCGAGCTCCTGCTGAACGACGCCGAACTGGTCACCATCGATCAGGGCGAGCCGCGCACCCCCGAGGAACGCCGCACCGACGCCCTGATCGCCCTTCTCCTACGGGTCGACGACCGTCTGGTGCGCTAGCGCACTCCCGGAATCTCCCATCCCCCTCCCGGGGGTTTGGGGGCGTAGCCCCCGGGACCTGGCGTCAGCGCCCTCCCCGACCTTGCACTCCAGGGGTGTGAGTGCTAGAAATGGCTTTGGCACTCCTGACCTGTGAGTGCTAGGTCGGGACGGTGAGGCCCAACAAGGTCGTCCGTCGCGGGCACCGCGCCTGGCCAGATCGTGTCAATCCCCTGATCTGGAGGATCTCAACGCAATGGCCAAGACAATTGCGTACGACGAAGAGGCTCGCCGCGGTCTCGAGCGGGGTCTGAACGCCCTGGCCGACGCTGTCAAGGTGACGCTGGGCCCGAAGGGCCGCAACGTCGTGCTGGAGAAGAAGTGGGGCGCCCCCACCATCACCAACGATGGTGTCTCCATCGCCAAGGAAATCGAGCTCGAGGATCCGTACGAGAAGATCGGCGCGGAGCTCGTCAAGGAAGTTGCCAAGAAGACGGACGACGTCGCTGGCGACGGCACCACCACCGCCACCGTGCTCGCCCAGGCGCTGGTACGCGAAGGCCTGCGCAATGTCGCGGCCGGCGCGAACCCGCTGGGTCTGAAGCGTGGCATCGAGAAGGCCGTCGAGGCCGTCACCGTTCGCCTCCTCGCCACCGCCAAGGAGGTCGAGACCAAGGAGCAGATCGCCGCTACCGCCGGTATCTCGGCCGGCGACTCGTCCATCGGTGAGCTCATCGCCGAGGCCATGGACAAGGTCGGCAAGGAAGGTGTCATCACCGTCGAGGAGAGCAACACCTTCGGGCTCCAGCTGGAGCTGACCGAGGGCATGCGCTTCGACAAGGGCTACATCTCGGGTTACTTCGTCACCGACCCGGAGCGTCAGGAAGCCTCCCTGGAGGATCCCTACATCCTGCTCGTCGGTTCGAAGATCTCGACCGTCAAGGACCTGCTGCCGCTGCTGGAGAAGGTCATCCAGGCCGGCAAGCCGCTGCTGATCATCGCCGAAGACGTTGAGGGCGAAGCGCTTTCGACCCTGGTCGTGAACAAGATCCGTGGCACCTTCAAGTCCATCGCCGTCAAGGCGCCGGGCTTCGGTGACCGTCGCAAGGCCATGCTGGCCGATATCGCCATCCTCACCGGTGGCGAGGTCATCAGCGAAGAGGTCGGCCTCTCCCTGGAGACCGCCGGCATCGAGCTGCTGGGCCAGGCCCGCAAGGTCGTCATCACCAAGGACGAGACCACCATCGTCGAGGGCGCGGGCGACCCGGAGGCCATCAAGGGCCGCGTGGCGCAGATCCGCACCGAGATCGAGAACTCGGACTCGGATTACGACCGTGAGAAGCTGCAGGAGCGGCTGGCCAAGCTGGCCGGCGGCGTCGCGGTCATCAAGGCCGGTGCCGCCACCGAGGTCGAGCTCAAGGAGCGCAAGCACCGCATCGAAGATGCCGTGCGCAACGCCAAGGCCGCCGTCGAAGAGGGCATCGTCGCCGGTGGTGGCGTGGCCCTGCTGCAGTCGGCTCCGGCTCTGGACGAGCTGTCGCTGACCGGTGACGAGGCCACCGGCGCGAACATCGTTCGCGTCGCGCTGTCCGCGCCGCTGAAGCAGATCGCCTTCAACGCGGGCCTGGAGCCCGGCGTCGTCGCCGAGAAGGTCACCAACCTGCCCGACGGCCACGGCCTGAACGCCGCGACCAACGAGTACGAGGACCTGCTGGCCGCCGGCGTTGCCGACCCGGTCAAGGTCACCCGCTCGGCGCTGCAGAACGCCGCGTCCATCGCCGCGCTGTTCCTCACCACCGAGGCCGTTGTCGCCGACAAGCCGGAGAAGGCCGCCCCCGCGGGCGACCCGACCGGTGGCATGGGTGGCATGGACTTCTGAGTCCTGCCTTCCGGCAACACTTTTCGAACTGGGAGCCGGTTCGCCTGCGGGCGAGCCGGCTTCCGGCGTTTCCGGGTCACGGACCCGGCGAAAAAATTCGTGGAAAAAACTTCACCGGCTGTGTCGATCCGCGTCCTTCCCTATTCGACCTTGTGGTGAAAGGGTCCGAACGGGACCCGTCGACCTGAGGAGTACAGAGCCATGAAGTACATGCTGATTTTCCGGGCCACCGACGAAGCGCTGGGAAGCATGATGACCGCCGATTTCACCGAGGTCATCAACAGCGTCGGCGCCTACAACGACGAGATGATCCGCGCGGGTGTGCTGCTCGCCGCCGAGGGCCTGGACGATCCGTCCGAGGGCGTGGTCATCGACTTCTCCTCCGAAACCCCGGTGATCACCGACGGTCCGTACGGCGAGACCAAGGAACTGTTCGGCGGCTTCTACATCCTGAATGTGGCGTCCAAGCAGGAGGCCATCGAATGGGCCAAGCGATCGCCGATGACAGGTCCGGGGTTCAAGACCGAGATTCGCCGGGTCACCACCATCGATGAGTTTCCGCAGGACAACGAGTGGATTCAGAAGGAACGCAAGTGGCGTGAGGCCACCGGTCAGCTCTGAGCGACACCGCTGATGACCGATCCCGCAGGCCGCGAGCCCACCGCCACGGGCCGCGAGGCCGTCGCCGCCATCTGGCGGATCGAGTCGGCGCGAATCGTCGGTGCGCTCGCGCGCTATACCGGCGATTTCGCGCTGGCCGAGGATCTCGCGCAGGAGGCGCTGGCCGAAGCGCTGGTGACCTGGCCGCGCGAGGGAGTGCCGCGCAATCCGGCGGCCTGGTTGCTGACCGTCGGCCGCCGCCGCGCGATCGACGGCTTCCGCCGGAGGTCCGCACTCGATGAGCGGTACTCCGCGCTGGCCCGTGACCTGGGTGAGGGCGAGGCCGTATCGGGCGCGGCCGCGACAGAACCGGCGGCGGATGCCGATGTGCTGTGGGATCCGGACCAGATCGACGACGATGTGCTGGCGCTGATCTTCATCTCCTGTCATCCGGTGCTGTCCCGTGAGGCCCGGGTGGCGCTCACCCTGCGGGTGGTGGGCGGTCTGACCAGCGATGAGATCGCCAAGGCGTTCCTGGTTCCAACCGCCACCGTGCAGGCCCGCATCACCCGGGCGAAGAAAACCCTCGGGGCGGCGCGGGTTCCGTTCGAGGTGCCGCCCGCCGCCGAGCGGGCGGCACGCCTCGGATCGGTGCTGAGCGTGGTCTATCTGATCTTCACCGAGGGCTCCTCGGCCAGTTCGGGCGGCGATCTGATCCGCTTCGATCTGGCTGGTGAGGCGCGGCGGCTGGCGCGCGTGCTGACCCATCTGGTGCCGAATGAGCCTGAGGCGCACAGTCTTTCGGCGCTGCTGGAATTGACGGCGGCGCGTTTTCCGGCTCGCACCGGCCCGGACGGTGAGCCGGTGCTGCTGGAGGATCAGGATCGCCGCCGCTGGGATCGAGCCGCGATCCGCCGCGGCCGGGCCGCATTGGCGCGCGCCGGTCAGCTCGGCCGGGGTTTGGGTGCGTATGGCTTGCAGGCCGCGATCGCCGAATGCCATGCCGTCGCACCGACCGTCGATGCCACGAATTGGGAGCGCACAGTGCTGCTCTACGAGGCGCTCGGCAGGCTCATGCCGTCCCCGATCGTCGATCTCAATCGTGCGGTGGCGGTATCGATGGCGCAGGGTCCGGCGGCGGCCCTGCCGATCGTCGATGAACTGCTGGCCGCCGACGCGCTGCCGAATTCGCATCTGCTCCCGGCCGTCCGCGGCGAGCTGCTCATCCGCCTGGATCGGACCGATGAGGCGCGCGATGAGCTCGAGCGGGCCGCGAAACTCTGCGCGAACGACCGAGAGCGGGACCTGCTGTTACGCAAGGTCACCGCTCTCGATTGATGCCTGCGCCGTTGTAAATCGTTGCAGGGCAACAGTATTGAGTTCTCGGATAGGTTTCAGAGCACCTGGGAGAAGCGCAGGTGGTTGCCCCACGGGTCGAGGAAGCCGCAGTCGCGCATGCCGTACGGCTGGTCGATGAGGGGCTGGTCGACCCGAACGCCCGCTTCCTGGAGTTGGTTGAACAGTGCGGTGACATCCTCGACGCGGAAGATCAGGGTGCCCTGCGCACCGCTGGCGAGCCGGGCCGCGGCGGCCGCCGACGCTTCGGGGGTGGGGTTCATCGCCGGGTTCTCGATGATGAATTCGATGGTGGGCTGGGCGGCGGGGCCGACGGTGAGCCAGCGGCCGCCGGGGAACGCCATGTCCTGCCGGACTTCCAGGCCGATGACATCGCGGTAGAACTCGAGGGCCTTGTCCTGGTCGTCGACCAGCAGTGAGACGTGGGTGAGGGCGAGGTCGGTGCTCATGGGCTGCTCTTTTCTGTGCTCGAACTGGGAACATCGGTACTGACGTCCGACCCTGCCGAAACTAATCGGTGCACTCGAGCTTTCTCTGAATTCCCGATGAGTTCCCTGGGAATGAGATTCCGCTGGACTTTTCGTGATACGAGCGGTCAAGATCAGATCCGGTCTTGCAAATGAGGCCGTTTCTGATGGGGAGTACTGAATGTTTGCAATGGGCAAGGTTGCCCTGGGCCTGGCCGCCGTCGCGACGCTGGCCGGAGCCATGGTTGGCGCTGGGTCCGCCAACGCCGAGGCTGGCCCGGACGGCAGCCTCTACGGTTCGATCGCCATCCTCGAGTACACCGATGACACCGAGGACTGGCACGCCGCCTACAACTACCCGAACTGGGAAGAGGCGGACCGCGACGCGCTCAGCGACTGCGGCGATTCCACGTACTGCCACATCGCGGTGCGTTTCAAGGATGGTTGCGGCGCCGTCGCCAAGACCTCCGGTTCGAACGCGCGCTACTTCTGGGGCACCGCGCCGACCCGCTTCGAGGCCGAGCGTCAGGCGATCGCGGGCGCTACTCGCCCGGGCACGATGAGTTCCGCGGGCAGCCAGGGCATCCTGGTTGTCTCCAAGTGCACGGGTAACGCGAACTGATCTCAGCTGGATCTGATTTTCGCGTTTCCACGAAGGCCGGTTCACCCACTGGGTGAGCCGGCCTTCGGCGTTGCCGGGGGAGTCATCGTCCGGGATGTCGTTCGGAGAGTGCGGCCGCGGCGTCGATGGGCCGGATGCCGAGCAGGGTGGCGGCCGCCGCGATCCCGGTGCGGGCGTCAGCGTCATCCGCTCGGGTGGTGTCGTAGAGCAGTTCCACCAATTCGATCGCGGCGAGCGCCTGTTCCCGGGTGAGCAGTCGCCCGGGCAGCCAGCTGACTCGCCACTGTGCCTCACCCTCGCGATGTATTCGCTCCGCGAACTCGCCGATGACACCGCTCGTTATCGACCAATCGCAGACGTACACACGAACAAGGGTGCGCTTCGGCCGCGCATCGGTAAGACCATTCGTTCGGATTGCCCGGTTCAAGCCTCTGACCAGCCGATTTGACTTCGTTCGTAGCGACACGTAACTTATTCCAGGTCAGAGCGACACGGACACCGACCCGGAGCCCCAAGGGCCTGGGAAACGAGGTTGTACGAGGAGCGCCTGACAGTCACACTAGCTCCACTGACCAGCGGATTTGGTTCTGCTGCGATGTAAGAGCTAAGCTGTAAAAGTTGCCTCAGAGACTGACCGGGACAAAGAGCCCGCGAAGTTCTGTGTGCGTGTGTTCTTTGAGAACTCAATAGTGTGTCGATGAATGTCAGTGCCAATAATTTATTGGTTCCGGCCTTCCACACCCCCGTGTGAGGAGGTTCGGACATTTAGTCAGCAAATACTTTTGCTGGCGTTTGATTTTGCCAAGGTTTTCGGACTCTGGTTAATTCTTCCAATTACTGCTTCGGCAGCGATTGAGAGTCTTCAACGGAGAGTTTGATCCTGGCTCAGGACGAACGCTGGCGGCGTGCTTAACACATGCAAGTCGAGCGGTAAGGCCCTTCGGG